>JAJXZT010000001.1 GCA_021779935.1 Acidobacteriota bacterium | reverse complement strand
GTTAACTCCCAGCGTCCTGCCATCGGCGCTTGCGGAGACACACAGAGCATCCCTAGAATGCACCATTTTCAGTCTCCACATGTTTATGAGACAGGTTCTAGCCCCGAAGTAGTCGAGACCGGTTTCTTGGTCGCGTTCTTTGCCGGTGAAGTGGTAGTTGTTCGAGTCGGCGTCGAGGATGCGTCGCTCGCCGCCGTACGGGTAGTGGTCGGATTCCTTCTGCACAACTCCCGTGTTGCTGGTAATCACGCTGGCCGTGCCGAGGTGGTCGGAGAAGTAGTAGTGCACCGCGCCGCCCGGCAGGTCCCGCCGCGCCACTCGCTTGCCGCTGAAGAAAATGTACTCGGCCGTGAAGTTGCCCGCCGCGTCGCTCTCCAGCAGCGGCTCGCTGCCCAGCCCTGTCCAATAGAGCTTGCCGTTCGACTTCCGTACTCGCCTGCCGTCTCCGTCGTAGGTGTAGGTGATGCCCGCTGCCGACGACATGCGTTCCTCGGCATCGTAGCCGTAGCCTCCGCTCAGCAGATTGCCGGAAGCGTCGTAACCGGATTCGTGAAACCGGTTCAATTCCCAAAGCACGTTGAGAACTGTATCAGAGGAGCTTTCGTGCGACATCAGAGAACTGCCCCGCTCAAGTCGAAAGAGGACTTGAACAGGCCACCGTCAGTGGTTTCAGTTCGGTAACCCGGGCCACTTGCCACACAAGCGAACACCGCGCTTGAGTGGGTTACCCGCCTTATCGAGGATTACCCGCATGTCGCTTAATACTTCCAGTCATCGACCTTCCATTTTCCACGTTCCTTGCTGAGGATCGCCTCAAACGGCAGCTGCCGCGCTTCTCCAGTTTCCTCAACTCGGGCGTGTCCAACGAATGAGACCCTACCATCTGGTTGATCTGAACTGCCTTCAATAACAAAATCGCTCCAAGCAGCTTCCGAACTCTCTCGCAGATCACGATACTGTTCAGAGTTCCGCACATTGAACTTCTCAAGGTACTTTTTGCGTCGATCAGAAAGGAGCGCATACATCTTGGCATACTCTTGTTTTTGCTCGAACTCGCAATACAACTTAAGAACCGCAGAAGGTTCATTTGCGTTTGCGTCCGGCCGACGATTGGAGTTGTCCTGAACTCGTGTACCAGATTGCTGATCTGGCGATGGCTTTCTCGCACACGATGCCGTGATACTCGTCAAAGTAAGAAGCATAATCACCAAGCACCAAACACCTACGAGCAGCGAACGCGTCTGTCGTTCTTGTGAGCCGATCTGAGTTCTGTGAACTGGATCGAATGTCGCTTCTCTAATCCAATTGGGTTGCATCAATGTATGTACTCCCTTATTTTGTCGACTGCCCTTTGCCAGAAGCTCGGTGCGCTCTGCGCTGTACCGGTCGGGGTGCTCCTATTCGTCCCTAGTACTTTGTCCGGGTTGGTTCGCCATTGTGGCCTGCCCGTCATTGTTTTCCCATTATGTCCATTCCATTCACCCTTCCTCACATCAACGTGCACGCGCGGGGTGCCTTTAGACTTGTCATACGTGCTGACGCCTGTTGCCCCAGCTTTGACGGCTTGTGCAGCTGTCTGGTCTGGAGTTTGCCCCGGGACCCTTATGTCGGCTGCCTTTCCCTGCAGATGCAGACTGTCCTTAGCTCCGCCAGCGGCAGCATTTCGCTCGGGATCTCTGTACCCCGACGTTACAATCACGTCCTTTGATCCATTCTGCTTGTCGATACTATTCAGAATGTTGAGCACCCGCTGGTCAGTCGGAGGTTCTATCCCATTTGCGTATATGATCTTGTGTCCATCTGGATCAACATAGCGAAGCGGGTTGTCGTACGTATATGCGTACTTATTCAACGACTGTGGCTCGTTGATATCGGCATACGGCAGTGCTTTGGACGGTGGCTCGTCCTCATCGAACAAATCTACTGGTCCGTCGGGGAACTCGTCAGGGGAAACGAACCTTCCCATGCTGCTGCCGTAGTATCTCGCTCCGAAGTAATCCAGCCCGGTTTCGGTATCCCGTTCTTTGCCGGTGAACTTGTAATGAATCGAAACGCGCATCCGCTCCGCTTGCAGAGAGCAGAAGTCGTACGTGAAGAACTCATGCGTCGTTTCGAAGGCACGGTGAGGGTCGCCAGTTGATTCTGCTGGCGAGGGCATCGTACAAGCAGCCTCAAACATCCCACTCGCCCTTCAGCACCGTCATAACGGAATCCACGTTCCTGTGTGTGAGGCCGAGGTTTTCTGGAATGGTGCCAACCCTGCAAATTGCGTCAGAGGTTTCATGTTTCGTATTGAAGTCTGAAATCGTACGCACCACAGCCCTAACAGCAACCTGAAGCCAGTTGGAGTGATTATCGGTTCCACATGCGACGATGTGCCTTGGGAGACCTTTGGCGACCATCTCGGGGGAATTCTGACCAATAACGCATTCACCGGGTGCTAGGTTCACCGACAAGCCGAATCGTTCGCCCTGCATTGCTGTTACCCAAAGCGCATCTAGAGCACACGCGGAAGTTGCAGTCGGCCCGTTTCCAAGAAACACATGAATCTGCTTGGCATCTCCAAGCGATTTCCTAATCAACTGCACAGTGGTTTCGTCGCTGTCAAAGATTACAAGTGGCATATCATTGCTCCTTCACGTTCTTAATCTTCGACAAGTCTTCGGTACGAATTAGCTTTCCCGGGCCTTCGCCAGCGGCAGTGTGGTTAGGCGAGTTCTTCAACACCGAATTGGGAACATCTCCTGACACAACGCTGTGTTGGTCTCCCGTCAGCTTTTGCATGTTGTTGCCGAATTGCTGCGCGTCACTTGCGTTATTGAAGAATCCCTTGTACTCGGTCCCATTTGGGGATGCTTTAAAAGCCCCCGAAGCGTTGATGTCGCCAAGTTCTGCGCCGTCAACAGCACGAAACATCGTTGTGGTTTTGGATGGAAGTATCCCTTTCGCATAGGGCGCAGCAAAAAGGGCCGCAGTGCCGACGGTTTCTCCGATGGCCTCAGGATTTCCCTGTGCAGCAGCCTTGACGGTGGAGACCATCTGGGAACCAAACTGCTTTCCCGCTTCGCCGATTGCGCCGGGGCTGTGCACGGCCAGATTGGCAGTTGTTGCGATGTTGCGACCTGCTTCGCCAGAAACGACTGAGCGACCGAGAGCGACGACACCTCCACCGGTCGCATTCCAAACGCCTCTGACTTCCGCCTTGAAGAAGTTCCACTCAGCCGAACAGCAGTGCCCATCCGCATCGGCATGGCTCAGTGGATTATTCCGAACGTAGCCGTAGAGGTTCAGAGTTTGGGGGTCGGTGAGGTCAGCATACGGAACAGGTACGGGAGCGGCACTCCAATCCGGGCTCATCCACCGCCCCATGTTGGAGCCGTAGTATCTAGCTCCGAAGTAGTCGAGGCCGGTTTCGGAGTCGCGTTCTTTGCCGGTGAACCGTGGCGCACAATTGGACACGGCGTCGTACATCAATCCCTCATCGCTGGACATGGGGCTGCTTCCCTTCGATGGGGTAAACCGTTTGCCTCGACTGTACTTTGCACGTGCCGCCAGCCGAAATCCCAATTACCCATGCCGCAATGCTCGGCGTCCTGCCCGTTGTAAGTTGCAACAAGTTGAACCGGACGGTGTAAGAGCTATCGGTCTTCACCACCTGAGGAGCGATATTCCGCACATTCAGAGCGGCAAAGCCGCGCCACCATTTCAGGAACTGTTGTTCCTTAACCGAAGTGGGTGTGTGCGAATCCATGTAGCCTAGGAACTGCTCCTCCGCCTTGTGTCGCAAACGTAGCTTGTCATAAAGGATGCTCGAATCGCTCGCTTCAACGGCGGCAAGGCAGAATCTGCCGAAGCTCTCCGCCTGGCTTTCATTACGCACGTCAACGCCGACTGACGAAACAAGCTCGTTGAAAGCTGCGAGAGCATCAGGAAAGCCGTATAGACCATACGGTTTCCCATCGGGCGAGACCGCTACCAGCCACTTCCGGGTCGGTGGTGTAAACGTCGCTTCGGCTGGAGTTACTTGATATCCCCCATCAACGACCTCCACGAAGAATCCACCCCGGTGGATATGCCCAGCGATTTTTCTCTGGAACGAGAACAACGAATCGTCCAAGTCCTCGCGCCGTCGTGTAGTTAGCGCCGAACGGGGAATTTCCATCGCCTTAGAAACTTTGTCTTCAGCGGCGGCTCGAACCTGTTCATCTGAAATGGTCGCCTGCCCGAGCACATACTGAGCGGCAGTGAGCAAAAGGAGGAGAACGAACGCGCTTCGTTTACTCATCTTTCTTCTCCTTCTTCTCGCGCTTCTCTTCCTGCTTCACCTCTTTTCGCACGTCGTCCGAGAACTGGTCGGCGCGTTTCTCCTGTGTTCGGTCATCGTGGAGCTTGTTCTGCTCACTCTGGGATTCGTCCAAATACCCTTGTGGGTCTTTGGCAGCATCACTGCCATGGCTCACCTCGTGGCCGAGAACGCCATCGAGTTGCTCCTTGCCTTTGCCCTCCTTCACGCTGTCGGCGATGGTGATTGTGGTGCTTTTCAACTTCGCCGGTATGTCTGTGCAATTGGTGGCCGACGAACAATTGTGGATAACGGGTACGATGGACGGCTTGGTGACACCCAGTTCCTTTCGAGTGGGCTCCATCGGGTCAAAGCCGAGCTTCCCCCGTCCGATTATCAGGTCAGGGTTGTTCTTGCCTTGATACGGAGCGACGGCATTTCGGAACTTCTCCGATTTCATCAGGCGGTCGAATGACTTTTGAAGCTCCTGAGTCGCAATCTTCACTTCGCGACCGTCAGGGTCAATCATAGTGATGGGGTTGTTTCGACCGTACTGATACATGTTCCATTGCTGCGGGTCGTACAACCGTTGTGAGCTGAGCATCTTTGGGTCAGGGCTGAGGAACCGCCCCATGTTCGAGCCGTAGTACCGCGCTCCGAAGTAGTCGAGGCCGGTTTCGGAGTCGCGTTCTTTGCCGGTGAACTTGTAGCTGTTCGAGTCGGCGTCGAGGATGCGGCGCTCGCCGCCGTACGGATAGTAGTCAGATTCCTTCTGCACAACCCCCGTGTTGCTGGTAATCACGCTGGCCGTGCCCAGGTGGTCGGAGAAGTAGTAGTGCACCGCGCCGCCCGGCAGGTCGCGTCGCGCCACTCGCTTGCCGTTGAAGAAGATGTACTCGGCCGTGAAGTTGCCAGCCGCGTCGCTCTCCAGCAGCGGCTCGCTGCCCGGCCCCGTCCAGTAAAGCTTGCCGTTCGACTTCCGTACGCGCCCGCCGTCTCCGTCGTAGGTGTAGGTGATGCCCGCTGCCGACGACATGCGTTCCTCGGCATCGTAGCCGTAGCCTCCGCTCAGCAGATTGCCGGAAGCGTCGTAACCGGATTCGTGAAACCGGTTCAATTCCCAAAGCACGTTGAGAACTGTATCAGAGGAGCTTTCGTGCGACATCAGAGAACTGCCCCGCTCAAGTCGAAAGAGGACTTGAACAGGCCACCCGTCGGAGAGGTCGAGTGTTCCACCCTCTCTCACGGAATGCGCGAGAGAAGGATAGGGCACACGAAGGCAGTTTCGAGTTTCAGGTTTCAAGTTTCGAGGAAAGGAGAAGCATCATCGCCGGACGATGGCTTTGAGGAATTTTTCGCGGGGGAGAGTGTTGAGGACATCCGAAGGGGTGAGCCAGGCGCGGCGTGCCTGGAGGATTCCGTACTTGAGTTTTTCGAAGTGCGTGGTGTGGTGAGCGTCGGTGTTGATGAGGATTTTCAGTCCGCGCTCCTTGGCCATGCGGAGGTGGACGTCGTTGAGGTCGAGGCGGTCGGGGTAGGCGTTGAGTTCCATGGCGACGTTGTTTTTTGCGGCGGCGTCGAGGACGGCGGTCATATCGAACTGGAAGGGTTCACGGCGAAGAAGCAGGCGCCCGGTGGGATGGCCGAGGGCGGTGACGTGGGGATTGCTGACAGCGCGGACAATGCGCTCGGTCATTTTCTCGGCGGGCTGGTTGAAGTGGGAGTGGACGCTGGCGATGACGACATCCATTTGCGCGAGGACGGAATCTTCAAGGTCGAGTTCACCATCGGCGAGGATGTCGACCTCAATGCCGGCGAGGATGGTGATGCCGTCGATCTGCTCGTTGCAGCGGTGGATGCGCTTGATGTGAGCCTCGGCGCGCGCTTCGTCGAGCCCGTTGGCGAAGGCGAGGTTCTGCGAGTGGTCGGTGATGGCGATGTACTGGTAGCCACGCTCGCGAGCGGCGAGAGCCATCTCCTCAATGGTGTTTTTACCGTCGGTCTCGACGGTGTGCATGTGGACTTCGCCCTTAATGTCCTCAAGCTTGATGAGATGAGGAATCTTGTGCGCGGCGGCGAGTTCGATTTCGCCAAGGTTCTCGCGCATCTCGGGAGGAATCCATGCGAGGCCGAGCTTTTCGTAGATGTCCTCTTCGGTTTTGCTGGCGACGATCTTCTCGGTGTCCAACTCCGAGAGGCCGTATTCGTTCAGAGTGAAGCCCATTTTCAAGGCGCGCTGGCGGAGCGAGACGTTGTGTGATTTCGATCCGGTGAAATAAAGAAGCGCGGCTCCGAAGGAAGCGGGCGGCAGGATGCGGATATCGACCTGCATGCCGTTGCGGAGCTTGAAGGAAACCTTGTTTTCGCCCTTGGCGAGGACGTCCATGATGCCGGGGAAGGCGAGGATGCGCTCGATGACGGCGGCGCGCTGTTTCTCGTTGGCGGCGCATTTGCCGGTGATGAGCATGTCGAGATCGCCGACGGTTTCGCGGCCCCGGCGGAAGGAACCGGCGGGCGTTATCTTCTCGATGCCGGCGAGTCCATCGAGATGCTCGATGAGGCGCTGCGCGGTGCGGTCGGCTTCGTCGATGAGGAAGCGTCCGGCAATAGATCGATATGTCTCGATGGATTTGAGAATTTTCTGCTCGGTCTTTTCGCTCATGCGGGGAAGGGAGCGAAGCTTGCCCTCGCGGGCGAGCTGGGCGACGGCGTCGGGATCGGAGACATGGAAGGCGTCCCAGATGAGCGCGATGGTCTTGGGACCGAGCCCCTGGATTTTGAAGAGATCGAGCATGGTGGGGTGGTACTTTTCGAGCAACTGCTGATGGATCTTGAGATGGCCTTCGCGAAGGAGCTCCTGAAGATGGGCGACCATTCCTTTACCGATGCCGGGGATGGCGAGCAGCGCCTTGGTGTCGGCGACGATCTCGGAGATGGGCTGGGTCCAGCCCTCAATGGCTTCGGCGGCGTTACGGTAAGAACGGATGCGGAAGACATCTTCGCCGGCGATCTCAAGGAGAGCGGCAGTCTCATAGAGGACGGTTGCGATGGTTTTGTTGTCCACAGGGAGAGTGTAGCGGGATTGAGGCGACAGAAAAAGCGGGAAGAGCAGGGGCAGACTGGCGCGAGGAGAAGAAAGGAACCCCAGCCGCGAGTGGGCCGGGGTTTCCGCTCAACAGAGTGAGAATTCCAGCGGAGGAATTCGATTACTGCAACTTCATTACGTTGCCTGCTTGTGGACCCTTCTGACCTTCCACGATTTCGAATTCCACGCGGTCGCCTTCCTGGAGACTCTTGTAGCCTTCAGAAGTGATGGCGGTGTAATGAACGAAAACGTCGGGGCCGTCTTCACGGCCGATGAACCCGAATCCTTTAGCGTTGTTAAACCACTTGACGGTTCCGATTAGACGAGACACTTGCAGTTCCTCCGTGCAACTTGCTACCGGCAATAAAGTGCCAGCAGGCCGGCTGAAACGTGGTGCCCGATGCCGTTGGATCAGTTGCCTTGCTGGGTCGCTGAACCTGGGCTGAGGGAATCCGCGGCGGCCTGACCCGAGGATTGTCCTCCCAACGATGGCGCTTGTCAACGCGGCACGCAGCGTAAACCCGCTCTGGGAGCCGGTTTGCGAGCAATTCATTGCGAATGAATCGCGTTACTGCGATACGCACGTTATCAAATTGTCCCGACACGACGATCACGTCTGGGAGCAATAACTATATCGCATCCCGACGAAATTTCCGAGACAGCCATAAGATGCCGGAAATTGCCTTGCCGTCCTGAATTTTATTTTCCATGACAAGTTGTATGGCACGAGAGAGGGGGAAGAAGCGGCTGGAGATGCGTTCATCTTCCTCGGGATGAGCCTTGCCGCGTTGCAGTCCGCGAGCGAGAAAGATGGACATGGTTTCGTCGAGGAAGCCGGGGCTGGGGTAGTAGAAGAGGACGCGTTTCCATTCGCTGGCGGAGAAGCCGGTCTCTTCGATGAGCTCGCGACGAGCGGCAGCAAGAGGAGTTTCGCCGGCATCGATGCGTCCGGCGGGAATTTCCCAGAGAGATTTGCCGGCGGCGAAACGGTATTGCCGAATGAGAAGGACACGCGGCTCGGCGCGGGTTTCATCGAGGGGAAGAATGACGACGGAACCGGGATGACGAATGATGTCGCGACGGGCGCGAACGCCACCGGGTTCGACGACCTGCGAAGAGGTCACGTTGAAAACCCGCGAGCGGTAGACGACGCGGGAACTGAGAATGCGAGCATCGGATGGAGACGCGGATTTTTTGTCGGCCATGAAGACACTATAGAGGAAACGGCGAAACGGGAAAATGAGGGATTCGCGCGATTGGCCGCGAGAGGAGAGCGGGTGGTAGACTGCGCGGGTGAAAGCAAGGATGACAATCAGCTTTGTAGGAGCGGGTGCGCTGGCCAATGGCATGGCCGCAATGCTGCAACGCGCAGGGTATGAGATACGAGAGATCGTAACGCGGGCGAGTGGGAGTTCGCGTGGGCGAGGAAGACGGCTGGCACGGAAGTCGGGTGCGATGTCGCGCACCATGGCGCAGGCAAAGCTGGATGCAGACGTGATCTGGCTGGCGGTTCCGGACGGAGAAATTGCGCGTTGTGCAAAGGAACTGGCCGAGACGCGGAAGTGGGAAGGAAAGATTGTTGTGCATTCGAGCGGAGCACTGGCGAGCGATGCGCTGGATGCTCTGCGAAGACGCGGCGCGGCGACGGCGAGCGTGCATCCGATGATGACGTTTGTGGCGGGGGAGGCTCCGGAGCTGCGTGGAGTGTGGTTTACGGTGGAGGGCAATGCGAAGGCCGCGGCAGCGGTTTCACAGTTGGTGAAGAGCCTGGACGGGCATGTGTCGCGGATTCGCAAGGAAGAGAAAGCGCTGTATCACGCGTTCGGAGCGCTGCTCTCGCCGATGCTGGTGGCGGAGTTGACGGCGGCGGAAGAAGTGGGCGCGACCGCGGGGTTGAAACGCCGGGACCTGCGGAAGGTGATGGGCCCGATCGTGCTGCGGACGGTGGAGAACTACCTGGAACGGGGCGGAGCGGCGGCATTCAGCGGGCCACTGGTGCGCGGCGACGTGGAGACAATTGCAAGGCATGCACGGGCGCTGAAAAGGACTCCGGCGGAAAAGGAAGTGTATGAAGCACTGGCGAAATACGCGCTGAAAAAGCTGCCGTCACGGAGACGGGAAGCGATGCGCAGGGCATTGTCCGCAGGGCAGTGAACGAAGAGAAGTAAACCCACCTTACAAATACATCGACATATGCGATTGCAGACGGGCACTTGCGCGCCATGCACGGAAATGCCGCGCCACGTAAGCGCGGGTTGATTTGCGAATGCATCCGGGGCACAATCCGCCGAACTGGGGATATTCATTTCGCTCCACTCTGGATTCATAAGTATGGATACAGGAGCGTGGAATGGCGGCCAGACTACTTCCATCGATATTGCTGTGCGCGACGGCCTGCGGAGCGCAGGGGATTACTCCGTCTCAACTGCAAACGCCGAAACCGGGCATTGTAGCTGAGATGCGCGGAGGCGTGCGTTCAGGCAAGGCATTGCCGGGACAGAAAGTGCGCCTGAAGCTGCACGAAGCGTTCCTGGAGCAGGGGAAAGTGGTGCCGAGAGGCGCGACGCTGCTGGGAAAGGTGTTCGTGTCGGAAAAGGGGACGAAGGGAAAGCCGTCAATCCTGGGGGTGACGGTGAACCGCGCGCGGTGGCGAGGCGGAAGCGTGGCGATGCGCGGATACGTGGTGGGAGAGGTGGTGACGGTGCTGAGGGTGCACGAGAGAGGCACCTCACTGGGATGTTTCGCGAGGAGGCCGTGGGGACGAGTGGCACTCGGTGGATGGCGAGACGGTTCCCCGATGAGTGACATGATGGGAGATTCCGGGAACTGTCGGCAGGAAGACCAGACGATTGTTCCGCAACCGATACCGCGTTTGAAGGGAGTGTTGCTGGTGCGTGCTCCGAGCGGCGCGGCCTTCTTTGTGTCGAAAGATAAACCGATCAACCTGAACAAAGGGATGCGGGTGGTGGTGGAACCGGTGGAGTGAAGGAGCTGCCGAGCTACTCAAGCTGCTGAGTTGCTGAGCGAAAAGCAACATCAACAATCCTACCCCCTGGCGAACGGTGCGCGAGAAGAGTAGGGCACGAAGCGACGGAGTTATCTATCCCACCCTTCGCTATGCTCTGGATGGGACACTCGCGCAAGAAGCAAAATCAACACAAAATCAAAACAAAAAACCCCACTCAAGCGAGGCGGCTTGAATGGGGTACTTTGCGTCTTCACGCAGAGCGGTTAAGAGACGGTGATGAATTTTCCTCGGGGTGCGGGACAGATGGCGCACTTGGCGAAGTCCGGCTTGTCGCTGACATAGCCGCAGTCGGGGCAGACGTAGTAGGCGCGGCCACGGGAGCCGCTAAGACTGGTGAGGTGCGCAGAGGTGAAGGCGAGCAGGCGCGCGTGCGTGGCCTCGACATTTTTGAGGCGGGTGAGGAGGTCAAGAGCCGTCGTGTCCTTGTCGATCGCGGCCTGCTTGACGGCGCGCGGGTAGATGACATCACGAAGCTCATTCTCAACGAAGACGGCGGAGCGGACATTGTTCTGGGTGCTGCCAACGACGGGCTTGAGAATCTTGACCATGGGCTTGGCGGCGGCTTTCTTCAGAAGAACCTGAAGCGAGTCGGCGTGGATCTGCTCGGCGCGGGCGAGAGCGCGGAAGAGGCTGGCGACTTCACCATAGCCCTCCTTGTCGGCCTGCAGGGCCCAGGCAGTGAACTGGGCGTTGGCGTTGAGCTCGCGATTGTAGGCTCCGGCGAGATTGCGCAGGGTGTCGGTGGGAGCGGCGGCCGCGACGGGCGTCGTAAGAAACGCGACGAGAAGAACGAGGGCGACGCAAAGAGAAAAGCGCTTCATAAGATCCCTCCTATGGGCATTGTGCCAATCGTCTAGCGTAACGTGACACGTGACGAGAGAGATTGCACAGAAATGTGAAGCGGCGGTTTCGAAGTGGGAAGGAAAAAGAAGCTGCTGAGCTGCTGAGCGAAAAGCAAAATCAACGCCCCCACCCTCTCGCGGAAAGCACACGAGAAGGGTAGGGCACGAAGAGACGGAGTTATCTATCCCCCACCCTAAACAGCCTGGGCTATTCGCCGTCGCCGGTATCGGTGGGCGCGGGGCCAGTGGTGGTTGGGGCGATGAGCGAATGAACGCCGAATTCATGGACGAGGCGACCGCCATTATGAGCCGTGTTGACCAACGCCATGATGCCCATGGAATACAGCAGCAGATAGACGATGAGCGAGCCGACATAGGCAGGGCGGGGCTCGGGGCGTCCAAGGAAATTGGGCACGACGAGGACGATGGCGAGCAACAGGGTGAGCGATCCGAAGAGGGTGCGCGTATTTTCAGCCAGCTTTTCGTGATTCTCGAGGACGGCGTTGATTTGCGGCGTTCGGTCGGCGAGTTTGCCGGCGGCTTCGCCGGTGCGGACGGCCATGAAGACAGAGAACGTCCCAATGGCGAGGAGTAGAAAAGCGGAGATAAGAAACGCGCGGCCGCGATCCTGCTTAAGGAAGATGGCGATGAGAAGGAAGATGGGCACGACAAGAAGCAGTGCGATGGGGAAGTGCACAATTAACGGGTGGAGTCCGTCCCACGATGGCATCGGCGGAAAATGAAACATAGACACCTCTCAATATATAGAGATCAAGTATGCCATCGCCGGCGTGTGACCGGCGATGGCGGAACTGGTGCGGCTACGACACGGTCTCGTATTTTTCCTTCTCGGTGAAGCAGACGGGGCACTTGGCAAAGTCAATTTTGACGACGGTGTTGCCGCAAGTGGGACAGACGAAATAGGCGCGGTTCTTTGAGCCCTTTAGAGTATCCAGATTGTTGAGGGCCTCGGTGTAGAGGCGCGCGTGCTCGGTCTCAGCCGACTTGGCGTAGTTGAATGTCTGGATGGCGTCCTTGTTGGCGACGGCGCGAGCTTGCTTGAGGAATTCGGGATACATCTGGTCGCGCTCGTAGGTTTCACCCTTGATGGCGGCCTGGAGGTTCTCGCGGGTGGTCTTGACGTCAGGCGTCTCGATTTTGGCTTCCGGGGTGCCGCCAAGCTTCTTGATGACGACGGCATGGTTGGCGGCGTGGACAGCCTCGGCACGGGCAGCGGCGCGGAAGAGGCTGGCAACCTGGCCGTAGCCTTCCTTGTCGGCCTGCTTGGCGAAGGCAAGGTAACGGGCGTGGGCGTTGCTCTCGCCGTTGAAGGCGGTCTGGAGGTTCTTGAGAGTGGTGGCCGACCCGGCGGCAAAGGCGCTGGATGCAACAAAAATTGCCAGCAGCGAGAGGACTGCGGAACGCAAGAAACGGGACATTGTAAGTCTCCTATCAAAAAGGTTTTTACCGTGGCGGCAGTGGCCATGGCGAGACTCGAAGCGAAGCTTGAGTCAATATGACACTTTGATGACTATTGAGTCACGAAAGTGACATTAAAAAGAGGAAAATGTGGGCTAGGCAGAGGCAGAGAGTTCCCGATTGGGAAAAAAGCTGGTGGAAGCCCTGTTACATCTCCGCTCTCAGCTCCCGCCATCATCCTGATAGAACCGCTTTGCCGACTTGTGGATTGCCTTCCAGCGGCGCTTCTCCTCGATGGCTGCGAGCTGATCGTGCTGGCGATCGAACCACGCGAGTTCCTTCTGCAGTTTGTGCATGCTGGCGAGACGATCCGGTGGAAGTTCACCGGCTTCGACGGCGGCACGCACAGCGCAGCCGGGCTCGTTCTGATGACGGCAGTCGCGGAAGCGGCATCCCCGGGCCAGAGTCTCGATTTCGTCAAATGTAACCTGGATTCCTTCATCGGCTTCCCACAACTGCAATTCGCGCAATCCGGGAGTGTCGATCACCATGCCACCATCGGGCAGAAAGATGAGTTCGCGGTGCGTAGTGGTATGGCGTCCCCGGCTGTCCTTCTGGCGGACGGCCGCTGTAGCGAGGAGATCGCCGCCGAGCAGAGTGTTGATCAGCGTGGACTTTCCCACGCCGGACGACCCCAGCAGCGCCACGGTGCGGCGCGAAACACAATACGCGGCAGCCGCATCCAGGTTGTCGCCACGCAGGGCGCTGATGGCGTGAACCGGAACCGCTGGGGCGACTTCCTCGATGGCTGCCACGCGAGCGATGGGGTCGGCACAAAGATCAAGTTTGTTGAGAATGACCACGGGCGCGGCGCCGCTTTCCCACGCGGCGGCCAGGTAACGTTCCACGCGCCGAGGGCTGAAATCGTTGTCCATGCCGACGACGAGAAACACTGTGTCGACATTGGCGGCTACAACCTGTTCGCGCGTGGCACGACCGGCCTGCTTGCGCGAGAACTTGCTGCGCCGCGGCAGTACCGCATGAATCAGCGCGTTGCCGCCTCCCGGGGACAAGTGGAGCGCGACCCAGTCGCCAACCGCGGGCAGTTTGTCAGCCGACATGGATTCATGGCGCAGGCGACCGGAAACTTGCGCGTTAATCTCCCCGGCTTCCGTAACAACGGTGAAGATGTGATTGTGCTGCAGGATGACGCGTCCGGCAGTGAGACCGGCACAGGAATAAGAGGCGAAATCGGCCGAGAACGTCTGGTCCCAGCCCAGCAAGGCGAGCTGCATTTCTAATCTCCCGAAGGTTGAGGGCCACGGGACACGCCTCCGCAGATGCGAAACATCGCGGCAGGGCGCAGTCAGGCGGATTAGATAGAGGCAGTCATCAACGGAGTTAAGCATAGCGGGAGAGCGGATTGCCGGTCAATGGCGATGCAGAGTCAGGTCAATCACAGCGTCTAGAAAAGGGTCTGGAGGTCGGAGAAGCGGGTGAGGCGGATCATGTGCTGGGGCGGGACGGCGGTGCAGAGGTCTTCGTGCTCGAGAATCCAGGTGTCGGCGTGGGGGACGAAGATGGCGTGGATGCCGGCGGCGAGCGCGGGATTGATGTCGGACTTGGGACTGTTGCCGATCATCCATGTAGTGGCGCGGTCGAGGGAGTACTTGTCGATGACGGAGCGGTAGACGGCTTCGTCCTTCTCGGGCACGACTTCCGTGGCGACGAAGTAGTGCTTGATGGCGGAGCGCTCGATCTTGCCGGACTGTTCGATGAAGTTGCCCTTGGTGACGAGGATGAGCTGGTGACGCGGGCGCAGGTAACGCAGGGTGTTCTCGACGCCGGCGATGAGCTCGATGGGCTGCTCGGCGATGGTGTGGGCAAAGCCATGGATGGTTTCATGCAGCGACGGTGTGATGGGCTCGACGGAGATGCGCTCAAAGGTGTCGACGAGGGCGCTGGCGAAGCTGTGGAGTCCGTACCCGTGCTTGACGACGTTTTCCGCCTCGACTTCGTTGAGGACGGCGCGGACCTGCTGCGGCGTGTACTGGCGATGGTTGAGGAACGAGATGAAGTCGGCGATGGCACGCTCGAAGTAGATATTGTTTTCCCAGAGCGTATCGTCGGCGTCGATGAGCAAGTTCTGGTGCGCGTTTTTGAAGTCGAAATCGGGCTGCGTCATGGTTCTAAAGTGTGTCCCATACCAGTGTAACCGAGCGGCACGGCGAGGGCACCGGCTGGTAGAATGCAAAGCACTGAAGCCATGCTGAGGTTAGGAAGAATGAAGCGATACGTCGCACTTTTGGCGATGTCCTGTCTCGCGCTGACACTCCAGGCGCAAACCAGTCCTAAAGAAACCGTGACGAAGAAATATCCGATTGGCGGATCGTACCCGAGCGGCGCGAAGCTGAAGGCGGTGCCGGACCTGTCGCTGCGGCTGGCGAAGTTCAAGGCCGTGCGGATGCCATTCAATCGCGCGGGATTGACGGCGAAGCAAGTGGCGATGGTGGAGAAACTGGTGGACGCGTCGCAATACCTGGAGTCGATCTTCTGGCGGCAGAGCGACCCGCAGGGGCTAAAGTTTTATCAGCAACTGGAGGGAAGCAGGAATCCCCGCGATCAGGAGATTCTGCGGTACCTGTTCATCAACGGCGGACGATTCGACCTGGTGGACAACAATACGGCGTTCGTGGGCAATGAGAAGTATTCGCCGGATAGAGGACTGTATCCGAGGGGCGTGACACGGGAACAGATTGAAGCGTATGTGAAGGCGCATCCGGAGGCGAAGGCGGAACTGTACAGTCCATACACGATTGTGCGGTGGAACGGGAGCGAACTGGTTGGGCTTCCGTATCACGAGGTGTTTCGCGCATTCCTGGGGCCGGCGGCGGCGGACCTGAGGGCGGCGGCGAAGCTGAGCGATGACCCGGAGTTTGCGGCGTTTCTGAGGGCGCGAGCGGATGCGCTGCTCTCAGACCACTACTATGCGAGCGACTTGCAGTGGCTCGACCTGAAGAACCCGAAGATCGACATTATCTTTGCCCCGTACGAGGTTTACCTGGACGATGTGCTGGGAGTGAAGACGTCGTATGGCGCGGCGGTGATGATCCGCAACGATGCGGAGAGCAAGAAGCTGGAAGAGTTCCAGCAATACATTCCGGATATACAGGAAGCGTTGCCGCTGGATGCGGCGGACAAGCCGGATAAGCATGGCCAGCCGACGCCGATGGAAGTGGTGGACGCACCTTATCGCGCGGGAGACCTGCTGCACGGATACCAGGCGGTGGCGGATAACCTGCCGAACGATCCGCGGATTCACCAGGCGAAGGGCACGAAGAAAATGTTCTTCAAGAACTTCATGGATGCGCGGGTGAATTACGTGATTCTGCCGCTGGCGAAGCAGTTGATGGCGCCGGAGCAGGCGAGGCTGGTGTCGGGCGAGGGATACATGCTGGGCACGATCGCGCACGAGATCTCCCACGGACTGGGACCGGCGTTCGCGAGGACGGCGACGGGGAAGATGGACATCAACGAGGCGATTGGGCCGCTATACAGTCCCCTGGAAGAAGCCAAGGCGGACGTGACGGGGATGTTTGCGCTGAAGTGGCTGGTAGACAAAGGCGTGCTGCCGGAAAAAGAACTGGACGGATACTATGCATCGTATGTGGCGGACCTGTTCCGGTCGGCGCGATTTGGCGTGGCAGAGGCGCACGGACAGGCGGAGATGATGGAGTTCAACTACCTGCTGGAACAGGGCGCAATTCAGCCGGTGAGCGAGGAAAAAATACGGGATCGCAAGACGGGAAAAGTGACGTTGCGCACGGTTCCGCTGCGCTATGAAATGAATTACGAGAAAATGCCGGGAGCAATTGCGTCGCTGACGAAGGAATTATTGGGAATAGAAGCGACGGGAAATCGCACGGAAGCGGAGCAATGGTTCGCGAAATACGGTAAGATGCCGGGCGAGCTCAGTGTTGCGCTGGAGTCGCTGCGCAACGTACCAGTGGATATTTACCCAATCTTTTCGTTTCCGGAGAAAGTGCAATGAGTTTTCCGCCGGCTGAGAATTCAGATCGCCGCAGGTTTGACCGTGCAGAGGTTCCACCGCAGGCGCGCGTGTATGCGCTGGATCACGCGGGAGTGAAGCTGGGAGCCATCCGCCAGATTGGTCGCGGAGGCCTGCTGGTGGATACACGCAAGCCATTCGCGATCGGAACAAAACTGACGCTGAAGATCAGCGATGAGCGGGAAGGAATCCTGAGAGAAGTGCAGGCCGTGGTTCGATACTTGTCCGAAGAGGGTCTGGGCTGCGAGTTCGAGCGGTTGGAGGCGGACGCGGCAGTGGAAGTGGGAGTGCTGCTGGGAAGGTTCTACAGGGACTAGGTGCTAGGCGTTAGGTATTAGAAATCACAGCCATGCGCGGGAGACGCTTGTAAAAACAGAGACGTATTCAACGCGAAACAAATCAGAATCAAAATCATAAACAAAACCAAAAGCAACGCCCCCACTCAAGCAAAAGCGGCTTGAATGGGGTACCGGTGCGATTACTCAAGGCCGAAGAGGTTTGGCCGATCAGTCGGCGGAAGTGCCGGTGAGATATTGTTCGGGGATCTTGTTGCCGGGGGACTCCTGGTCCCACAGGATGGTGACGATGTACCAGCGCTGGCCATCATAGACGAGCTGGATGCTGTTGATGCCGCGGGCGAAGGGCGCACCGTCCTTCTCGTGACGCGACTCGTAAGTGCTGAAGACCTGAGCGATGTGGCCGAAGCGGTCTACGCGATTGGCAATGCCGCGCTCAAAAAATGCTTCCTTCATGAAAATCGGTACCGTGCGCTGGGCATAATCGCCGGTGCTCATGACGCGGCGGACAACATCCCCCTTGGGAGTGGCGATGTTGAAGATGAGGCGCGCCTCGGGGATGAAGAGCGAGCGGAAACGATTCCAGTCGCGCTCTCCAGCAGGGCCGGAGATGACGTCGTAAACGGCGTTGACGATGGCGGAGATGGACTGGACGTCGTCGGGCCGCGCGGCAGGCTTGGTTTCGGTGGCTGCCGGAGGCGCAGGCGCGGCAGGCGGAGCGGGAGGCTTGGCCGGCTGTTGCTGAGCAAGAGCAAGAGTCGACAGAGCAAAGAGCAGAACGGTGAGCGAAAGTTTTTTCATAGGTCCTCCGTGGGTGATGCGTTGGACGAACGGTGCCGGGAAACGGGAGCTTGGAAAGAAGGATACAAGGGAGAGTTTCGAGTTTCCAGTTTCGAGTTTCGAGCAGGGCAAAAGCAAATACCCCACTCAAGTAAAAGCGACTTGAATGGGGCACCCGAATAACTTGATCAGACTGATTTGATGGAAGCGCTATTCGCGAGTCGCGAGGGAGTCGCTGACCCACTCGACCTTGGCGGGATGCGGAATGACACCGGCGCGATAACCCATGTCGAGGAGCTTTTCGACGGCGCGACGGCCATCGTCGCCATAGTCGAGAGTGCGCTCGTTGACGTACATGCCGACGAACTGGTCGGCGAGATGAGTGTCGAGGTCGCGGGCGAACTGCATGGCGTATTGCAGCGCCTGCTCGCGATGATCGAGGGCGTGCTGAATGCTGTCACGCAGGGCCCTGCAGACCTTGGCCATGACTTCGGGGCCGAGTTCGCGCTTGATGGCGTTGCCGCCGAGGGGCAGCGGGAGGCCGGTCATATCGCGCCACCACTTGCCGAGATCGACGACCTTGTTGAGGCCGGACTTGGCGTAAGTGAGCTGACCTTCATGGATGATGAGGCCGGCTTCGAACTTGCCTTCGAGCACCTGAGGAATGATCTGGTCGAAGGGAACGACTTCGGTTTCGATTCCGGGAGCGAAGAGCTTGAGAGCAAGATAGGCAGTGGTCAATGTGCCGGGGATGGCGATGCGAACCTTCTTGATCTCGTCGTGGGAAAACGGCTTGACGGCGACGATCATGGGGCCGTAGCCCTCGCCTACGCTGCCACCGCTTGGCATGAGCGCGTACTTGTCCTGCAAGTAGGGGTAGGCGTGGAAGGAGATGGCGGTGACGTCGTAGAAAGCCTCGTTAATGGCCTTGTGGTTGAGAGTCTCGATGTCGCAGAGGACATGGGTGAACTTGAGACCCGGAACGCGGACCTTGTTGGTGGCGAGGCCGTAAAACATAAATGCGTCGTCCGAATCGGGACTGTGCGCGATCTTGATTTCCTGCACTTCTGAACTGCTGCTCATAATTCCTGTTTCCGCACCAGCACGAGCTCAATGGCCCGGGGGGTGCATTGTCTGGCCGAGGCAATCCTCAGGCGAAAATCCGCGGGGTGAAGACGCCACGCACCCGCAAAAACGTGTGTCGAAAAAACACACCAATCTACAACCGCGAAACAGGGCAAGAAGCGGTTCGCGGCAGGATACAGCTCTAGAACTGTGATTTTGGATCAACCTTGTGATCTGTCACGGCTGTACCGTGCTGACGGTCCAGCGGGGCAGACATATGCCTTCGTATTCTGACGTACGCGGCAATTGATACCCCCACCAGCACCACGGTCGACACGACCAGCAGCACGAATAGAGCCTTGATCATCACAGATGGTTAGGATACCAAACGAAGGGCAGGTTGCGGGGGTAGAAAAAGCAGCAGCAGGGGCAAAGAGGGTCCGGCCAGGGCAAAGTAAGTACGAATTTCATGGACGGTGCGGGCTTGGGCAAGCAGAATGACTTTTTTCCAGAATGGGGAGAATAGAAATGGGCCTGATTCGACGGATGTCGATGGTTGGATTGATGGCAATGATGTGCTGCGCGGCAGGAGCACAGAGTGGAGGCGGGAAATCCACCGAGGATGCAAATTGCGGGATCGTTTATGGCAAGGGACACGCGTTCACGATCTGCGCACCAAAAGGGTGGGTGCTGGATAACGGCATCATGCACGATGAAGGAATCTATGCGGCGTTTTACCCGAAAGGATCGTCGTGGACGAAGGCGAAAGATGCCGGCAGCGTGATGTACGTGAATACGGTGGGGAAACACAAGGGGATGGAAAGCGTCGAAGCGCTGATGAAGACCGACGCGGAGCAGACGCGAGTGACGGCGGAAGGGGTCGAGGTGCAGCCGGGAGAGCCGATCGAAACGAAAGACGGCAAGGCGCTGGTACAGAAGTTCGAACATAGCGCGTACGACCGCACGGAAGCCGTGGCGTATATCGATACGCCCAAGGTCATCGTGATGATTGCAATGTCGTCGAAGGATGACAAGACGTTCGCGGCAGATTATGCGAAGTACGTGGAACTGGTGAAGTCGTATAAGTTTTTGACGACGGATGTGAGGATGAAGAAATAGCTGCTCAGCTACTGAGCTGCTGAACTACTGCGGAGCCCATCCTTCGGAAGGAAAGCTGCAAGCGATAAGCGGCAAGCAACAAGCAACAGCAAAAACAACTACCCCACTCAAGCAAAAGCGGCTTGCATGGGGCACCCGGCGAAGAGATCAGGGTTGTTCGCAGCGCTTCTTGAGGGCCTGGTTCATGTCCTTGAAGCCCTGCGCGGTGTGGATCTTCAGGGAATCCCACATAAAAGGAACAAGCACGCCGGTAAAGCGTTCGCGCTGGATGAAGCGCGTGCCGCCGGTGCCGTTGGATTCGACGGAGAAGGTGTGCTGTCCGTCGAAGAGGCCGGGGATGAGGAAGCGTCCGAGCCAGGTGAGCTCGTGGTTGGGATTGTAGGTGAGGACGGTGGGATGAAATGTCCAGGACATGGCGCCCGGCGGAGCGATGTGGACCTTGAGAGTGGAGCCGGGGCGCGGGTCTCCAACGATGCTGGTGATGAATGGATTCCACTGCGGGTAAGTTTGGAAAGCCGCGAAATTATTCCAGACCTTGGCGGGCGGTGCACTGATTTCGACGACAGTGAACAGTTCGCGAACCGGGTGATATGGGCTGTTGCCAATGACGATCAGCGTGAAGAGGGTTCCGACGATGAGAGCGATAAATGCGCGAAGAAGTTTCATAAAAGGTACCAGGCGTTAGGTACTAGGTGTTAGACGGCAAGCCGCAAGCCACAAGAAACAGCAACAAGCCGCAAGCAAAACAAAATCAAAAGCAACTACCCCACTCAAGCAAAAGCGGCTTGAATGGGGCACCCAAACAGAACTCCCGACTCACGCAAAACCAGAGATTTATCTAGCGCCGAGTGCCTGGCACCCATTACCTGATTAAACCCCGACAGGGAAGGGTTTGATGTGTTCCTCGGCACCTTCGTCGTGACGGGCACGCAGCAGGGAATCGAAGCGTCCCTGGAGGAGCGACATGAGGCCGGTGTACCAATAGCCGTAAACAAAAAGAATGAGGAACGGAATCGTAATGTAGTTCTCATTCACGATGGCGTACCAGACGGTGAGCGCGAAGTAGGAACCGACGGCGAGCTCGATCCAGGGAACGATGCCGAGCCGCTTGCGATATTTTCTCGCCGCCTTCGAGCGCTCGCCCTTCTGCTGAACCCTGTATTTCGGCGTGCGCGCGAAGGCCGTCTGGTGTCCGATGAGCGCCTCGATGACGCCCTTTGAATTCGTAATTGTCAATCCAATGCCAAGCGCCATGAGGCACGGCAGGTAAAGGATGCTCTTGTACCACTTGCCGGGATAGAGTTCCTTCTGCGAGACGAGATAGAAACTCGAAATGGAAAACGTGGAGGCGAGGAACAAGGGCACGTCGATGTAGAGCATCTGGAACCAGCCCTGGTAGAAGCGGATGATCATGGCCGGAAGCAGGAGCACGGAGAGCACGATCATCAGGGGATAGCTGATATTGGCCGTGAGGTGATACCAGGCCTCGATCTTCTCGCGGAGGTCGATGTCCTTCGAACGGAAAATACGCGGCAGGTCCTTGACGGCGCACTGGATGAGTCCCTTGGCCCAGCGGACCTGCTGGGTCTTGAAGGCGGTCATCTCGATGGGCAATTCGGCGGGACACTCGACGTCCTGAAGGTAGAGGAATTTCCAGCCCTTCAACTGGCAACGGTAGCTGAGATCGGTGTCTTCGGTGAGAGTGTCGTGCTGCCATCCGCCAGCATCTTCAATGGCCTTGATGCGCCACATTCCGGCGGTTCCGTTGAAATTGAAGAAGACTCCGGAGCGCGAACGGCCGCCATGCTCGAGGATGAAGTGTCCGTCGAGAAGGATGGCCTCGACCTGGGTGAGGAACGAGTAGTTGCGATTGAGGTGCGTCCAGCGCGTCTGCACCATGCCGATGTCAGGCTCGGCGAAATGGTGAATAACTTTCATGAGCCAGTCAGCCGGAGGCGTGAAATCGGCATCGAAAATAGCGACGAATTCACCACGGGCCACCTTGAGTCCATGGTCGAGAGCTCCGGCCTTGAAGCCGTGGCGGTCGGTGCGATGGATATAGGTGATGGGATGGCCCATGGCGGCATAACGCTCGACGACGGCGCGGGCAACTTCTACGGTTTCGTCGGTAGAGTCGTCAAGCACCTGGATGTCGAGCTTTTCCCTGGGATATTCAAGCTTGCAGATGGAGTCGACGAGGCGATCAATGACGAACTGCTCGTTGAAAATGGGCAACTGAATGGTGACGAGAGGCAGTTCGACGAAATGTGACTTGGGCGCGGTGGTCTTGTTCTTCTTGTTGCGGTAGTACATCCACACGAGCTGATAACGATGGAAACCGTAACCGGCGAGGATGACGAGGACTACGAAGTAAGGAATGAGAAGACAGAGATCGAATGCGTTGACCTGGTATAGCCCCTTAAAAGTGGGGTTGGTCTGCTTCCTGATGAACTGCACCAAGGCGTTCTGATGCGGCTGAAGGAAAGCAAAAAATGATGCAAGGTTCGCGAATAAGGGGGACATCCGAATATATTCCCGACCGGCAGACGCCAGCGTAGAGATTGTACCTGACGGCGGGAAGCATCGTTGCAAGGAATAAGACGAGTACACGCACCAAAAGGGTGATGCGAGTAAACTGGAACGCCGTGGCGAGATTGAGAGCAATTCTTTGGCTGGTGACACTGGTGCTGTGCGCCCAGGCGGGAGTGTGTGCCGGTGCGGGGGGCGCGTATCCGGAGAGCGGGTACCTGTCGGAGTCTCGCTATACGAATGCGTTCTTCGGATTTGCCGTCAATATTCCACCAACGTCGAAGGTGGTTCCGCTGGGCGCGGCGCTGGAGGAGAGCGGCAATTACAGGCTGCTCTCGGTGGAAATGCTGAATATTGGGCGACCGACGGACCTGACGATTACGGCGCACAAATCGGCGGACGTGGACGGCAAGACGGCGGCGCACGATGTGGTGGAACTGCTGCGCAAGAAACAGGAGCGCGCAGTATGGGGGCCGAAGGCGCGCACGATAGGCGGTCACAAGTTCTACGAGATTTCGGTGGCATCGTCGTTCCAGAACCCATACACAGAGACCGCGTACTTCACGGCGATGAAGGGATACGTCGTCATCATAAGGGTGCGGTCGCTGGACGACGACTACATGAAAGTGCTGACGAAGGCGATCGAGAAGATCGAATTCTTTGAGCCGTCGCTGGCGGGAGAGATGGCGGGAGATGGGGCGCGTCCCTACTATGGACCGGCGCTGCCGACGGACCTGGTGGACGCGAAGCTGGCCGATCCTCCGAGCGCGAAGATCGATGGAGGATCGCTCGAAGGGAATATTTACAGGAATAACGGAATTGGATTCGCATACGAACTTCCGAGGGGATGGAAGATCGACAAGAACGGCAACGAAAAGCTGGACAACCTGCTGCTGCGGGGAGAGGACAGCACGCCGGGCGATCTGAGGATGCACCAGTTCTGGAACGCATGCTCGAAGGTGTTGGTAAGGGTGAACGATCCGCGCAAGACGATGGTGAGCCTGCTGCATCCGATGGTGATCGTGGAGGCGTTCGATACGGCGTGCCTGCCGGAGTTGCCGTTTCCGAGCGATCCGAAAGATGCAGCAGGAGCGTCGGAGTTTGCCAACCTGTTTGCAGGGCTGTCGCAGATGCCAGGAATCCGGAAAGCCGACGTAGGGGAGATCCGGGGGCGGCTGTTCATTGAACTGCGCGGGGTAATCTCGTTCGAGAAAGAAAAAGATCCGCTGGTACGAAGGTTATCGAATGCGGCATTTGTGATGCGCCAAAGACACTACCTGCTGGTGTGGTACATGCTTGCGGAAAACGACGCGGACCTGCGAACGATACGGGAAGAGTCAAAGGTGGTGTTTGGGAAGCAGTAAGCTTTTAGCCGTTGGCTCTTAGCTCTTAGCCAACAGCTCATGGCTAAGAGCTAAAAACTTCGCCCCGCTAATTCAAGAAGTAAGTGCGGTAGAGCGTATCGCGCTGGACGGGGCGGAAGCCGGCGTCGCGGATCATGCGGCGGAGTTCCTCTTCCGTAGTGCAATTGGTGACGCCCGCCGATTTGACGACGTTCTCCTCGATCATTACCGATCCAACATCGTTGCCACCAAAGCGCAGGCCCATCTGGCAGACCTTGAGGCCCTGGGTGACCCAACTGGATTGCACGTTGAGGAAGTTGGTGAGGAAGATGCGCGAGATGGCGAGCGTCTTGAGGTATTCGACGGCGGTAGCTTCGTCCCAGCCGCGTCCGCCGAGAGCGGTGTTCTGCGGTTGGAAGGTCCAGGGGATGAAGGCCGTGAAGCCGCCTGTCTCCTCCTGCAAGTCATAGACGTGCTGGAGGTGGTTGATGCGGTGCTCGACGGTTTCTCCGACGCCAAACATCATGGTGGCAGTGGTTCTCATGCCTAGTTTGTGGGCGGTGCGGTGGACGGCAAGCCACTCCTCGGTGCGGCACTTGAGGCGCGCAATCTTGAAGCGAACTTCATCGTCGAGAATTTCCGCGCCGCCGCCGGGGATCGAGTCCAGACCAGCGTCGCGCAGGCGACGGATGGTGTCTTCCAGCGAGAGTTCGCTGTACTCGGCGATGGCAAGGATTTCCGAGGCGGAGAAGCAGTGCAGGTGAATCTGCGGAAAGCGCTGCTTGATGCCCGACATCATTTTCTCGAAGTAATCAATCTTGAGGTCGGGATGGAGACCGCCCTGCATGAGGACGCCAGTGCCGCCAAGTTCGACGGTCTCGCGGATTTTTTCGTAGATGGTGTCGAAGTCGAGGATGTAGCCCTCAGAGGCGAGCTTGCCCTTGAGCGGCCGGTAGAAGGCGCAGAAGGTGCAGTACTCGGTGCAGAAGTTGGTGTAATTAATGTTCCGGTCAATGATGTAGCTGACGACGCCGTCAGGATGTTTCTGGCGGCGAATGGCGTCGGCTTCCATACCGATCCCGACAAGATCGTCGGAACGGAACATATCAAGCGCTTGTTCTTTAGTCAGACTCATCGTCACAAATCCACGTGATGTCATTCTACGGGGAACGGGGCCGGCGGCCAACCCCCTTGGAGAGAAAACACGAAAGGGCAGCCCGAAGGCCGCCCTCGCGCGAAATTGCACACGCTACTGCTTCTTCTTGGGTTGCCGGGCAATGATGAGTTCGCGAATGCCATCGTAGACGGACTTGGGGAGGACTTCGCGACGGACAAGATCGGTCTTCATGCGATAAGGACGGCCTGCGATGATCCTCGCCGCATAAGGGTCGGTGATGCCGGGGAGCTTCATGAGCGCGTCCCGGGAGGCGGTGTTGATGTCGAGTTTGTCCTCGTTTGCGACCGCGGATTTCTTCGCACTGTCAGAGTGAGGCGCGGGAGCAGCGGCCATGACGGGGATGGAGAACAAAGCAAGAGTCAGGAAAAATGTGAACAAAACCTTCTTGAATGACATGACGTCTCCTTGGGAGTAGCTGTTAGCCAGGAGCTATTAGCCGTTGGAAAAACAACTGGAAAAGCTACAGGCGGCAGGCGGGAGGTAGCAAGGAAAAACAAGAGCAAGAGGGAAGCCGGCACGCAAAAGCAGCTGTCCCACTCCACCAAACTCAAGCAGAAGCGGTTTGCATGGGGCCTCCGATTGGGTGCACAGAAACAGAAGGGGCAGCCCGGAGGCTGCCCCGATGCGCAACCGCTTGCTACTTCGATTTCTTGACCTGCTTCTTGGCTTTCTTTTCCTTCTTCATGTTTTTCTTCATCGTCTTTTTCGCGTGCTTTTTGGTAGTGGCGGTTTTGGCGGCGCCGCTGGCGTGACCTACGGGCATGGCCATCGCCGGAATCGAGAACATCGCCAGGGAGAGCAGACTTGCGAGCAGGGCCTTTCTGAGTGACATACAGAAATCTCCTTGATTCATTGAAGCTGTTAGCCACCAGCTATTCGCTGAAAGCAAGGGAAATAGTAACGAAGTCCGGCGCGCTTGTAGCGGGCTCAAAAGTGCTTTTTGCCCTGAATATACCCATAGGTGCTAGAGAAATTCGAGATCGGTGGCGCGCGGGATGACGCCACACTCGGCTGCGTAACGAAAGTAGAGCGACAGGCCGCGGCGGCATTCGTCGTCAAGGAAGTAATGGATGTTGTGACGCAGGTAGTGCTGGATGTGCGGCTCGCTCATGTTGATCTTTGCTGTCCAGTCGCGGCAGAGGGTTGCCATGTTGTCGGGCTCAAGGCCGTGGTCGCGCGAGCGCTGGAAGATTTGTGCGAGCGGAAGGCCGGGCTTCATCTCCGCAAGCGCCTGGCGACGAACGGCCCAGACGGCGAAGACAAAGGGGAGGCCAGTCTTTTCGCGCCAGACTTCGGCGAGATCGTAGACGTAGTAACCCTTTGTGTCGGCAGTGAGGGCGGAGTCGCCGATGAGCAGGGCGGCTTCGCAACGTTCAAGCATGGGGTCGAGTTGCGGCGCCATGGGAACGGACTCGCGGAGACCCGAGAAGAACTTATTGAGGAGGACGGTGGTGAGTCCCACGGAAGTGCGCGAAGAAGTGTCCATGGCGACGGAGTGAATCTGTTCGATGGGCACCTTGCTGATGAGCGAGATGGACGCGACCGGGCCAAGGGCAGCGATGGCGACGCCGGGGATGGCGACGAGATCGGGAATGGTGGCCGTGGTGATGACGGGAATGATGCCGATGTCGGCCGAGCCCTCGCGAAGGGCCTGGGCGCAACTGGATGGGACGGTGTACTCGATGGTGAAGTTTTCAGCGATCTCCGCGGAGGGTTGATGTTCGAAGTCCCACATGAGCGGAGCGGTGTTGAGAAACGAGATAGCAGAAATCCGAAGAGGGCGCATAAGTAATGTCCGGCAGGAAGAAGCGGAACAGGGGATTGTAGCAAGAACAAGCGGTTGATGCCCGAGGGAGGAGGTGTGGAGATTACCGGCGTACGGCCCCTTGGTACACAGTTCCTTGACAGGGGTGTAGCGGGCGCGTATCGTCGCGTGCTTTTGGGACTGTTATGGAAACCACCTTGCTGAAGAGTGTGTCCGAAGGAACGCGCCAGTGGATGGCGTTGTCACAAACGCCGTCGCTTGGACCTTCAAGGGCGAAGAAGTTATTGCAGCACTTTGGCGACACGGAGCACATCTTTCGCGCTTCGCTAACGGAGTTGGAAGCGGCGGGATTGCCGGCGGCTGCGGCGCAGTCGATTGCGCTGGGGAAGTCGCTGGAACTGGCCGAAGCGGAGGTGGAAAAGTGCACCGCGGCGGGAGTGCAACTGCTGAGCCCGGCATCGGAAGAGTATCCGCAGCAACTGCTGGAAATTTATGATCCGCCCATGGTTCTTTACGTGAAGGGATCACTGGAAGTGGTTGGAAAAACAGGGGTTGCCGTAATCGGAACACGGCATCCGACCCCCTATGGATTGGGCATGGCGGAACGGCTGGCCTGCGACCTTGCGGCCCGTGGGCTCATCATATTCAGTGGGATGGCCCGGGGCGTGGACTCAGCCGCGCATCGCGGAACGGTCAACGTGAAGGGCCAGACGGTGGCGGTTTTCGGCACCGGAGTGGATGTGATCTATCCACGCGAGAACGCCAAGCTGGCCGAACAGATTCTTGCCAATGGCGGTGCGCTGGTGAGCGAGTTTCCGATGGGAACAAGCCCGGCGCCACACAATTTCCCGATTCGCAATCGAATCATCAGCGGACTGGCATACGGCGTCCTGGTGGTGGAGGCCGGCGAGTACAGCGGCACACGCATCACGGCGCGATGCGCGCTGGAACAAGGACGCGAGGTGTATGCGGTTCCGGGAAACGTGACGAACAAACTGGCGTGGGGGCCGAACACGCTGATCAAGCAGGGCGCAAAGCTGGTGGCGACTTGGGAAGACGTGTGGGAAGAGCTGCCAACAGACATACGTCTGCGGGTGGAGGCGGAACACGGCGTTGCAACGCAGGAGTCCACGACGGCATCCTTATTCGATCAGCCAGTAACGGATTTGAAACCACACGAACGTAAGATCTTTGCGTTAATACGGGCGGATGAGTCGGTCCACATCGATACGCTGGTGGAGAAATTGGAGGGGCAACTGTCATCGTCGGAGATATTTGCCGCGTTGTTTGAACTGGAGATGGCGGGAAAGATACGGCAGCTGGCGGGGAAGAATTATGTAAGAAGTTTTTAGCTGTTGGCGATTAGCTATTAGTAAGCCGATACGGACCGGCGGGGACCTGCATGAGAGACTATCGCGAACTAAAAGTATGGCAACGTGCACACAGTTTGACCGTTGCACTGTACGGCGTAACCGCCGGGTTTCCTCGCACGGAGATATTTGGTTTGACTGGACAGATTAGAAGAGCAAGTGCGTCGATTGGGGCCAATCTTGCAGAGGGTTGCGGGCGATGGGGAGATGGAGATTTCGGGCGGTTCGTTGCAATTGCGATGGGATCTGCCAGTGAACTCGATTATCACCTACTTCTCGCGCACGACATCGGACTGCTTGACTCTTCAATGTATGGGAAGCTTTCACTGGAGACTGTAGAACTTCGCAAAATGCTGACGGCGTTGTATCAACGTATAAAGGAACCTACGGTTCATGGAGCCACGGTTTCTGCCAAGGGCTGAAGGCCAATGGCCAAGAGCTGGTTTTGGCATTTTAGGGCAATCGTGCTAGCTTCAATTGCAGAATAAAGGGAACAAGAGGGTACATTGTCGAAAGGTTTAGTCATCGTTGAGTCGCCGGCAAAGGCCAAGACGATTCAAAAATATCTCGGAAAAGGCTACGAGGTGGAAGCCTCGTTGGGCCACATAAAAGACCTGCCTAAGAAAGGTCTCGGCGTCGATCTCGAGAACGAGTTCGAAACCGAATACGTGGTAATCCCCGGCAAGGAAAAGGTCGTCGCCAAGCTGAAGAAGATGGCGAAGGAAGCGGATGCCGTCTACCTGGCGCCCGATCCTGACCGCGAAGGCGAAGCCATTGCCGCACATC
Source organism: Acidobacteriota bacterium (assembly GCA_021779935.1). Lineage (GTDB taxonomy): Bacteria > Acidobacteriota > Terriglobia > Terriglobales > Acidobacteriaceae > JAJXZT01. Next base: position 278,288 of record JAJXZT010000001.1, on the reverse strand, counting down.
TGGCGCAGGAACTGGGCGACACCGGCAAGGGCAAGAAGAAGGGCGAGCGCCAGATTTACCGCGTCACCTTTAACGAAATCACGAAGAAGGCCGTGCAGGAGGCTTTCAAGCATCCGCGCGAAATCGACTGGAACCTGGTGGACGCGCAGCAGACACGGCGCGTGCTGGACCGGATCGTCGGCTTCCAGGTGTCGCCGCTGCTGTGGGACAAGGTGCGGCGAGGACTCTCGGCGGGACGCGTGCAGACCGTGGCGCTGCGGCTGATTGTCGACCGCGAGCGCGAAATCCAGAAGTTCGAAAAACGCGAATACTGGACGATCGACGCGCATCTGCACGGACCGAAGCCCCCGGCATTCGACGCGCGATTCCTGGGCAAGAACGGCGAGAAGATTGAACCGGCGACCGAGGAAGAGACCAAGCAGATTACGTCGGCGGTGGAAAGCGCGGAGTGGACCGTCCGCTCGGTGGAGAAACGCGAGCGGCGACGCAACGCGGTGGCTCCATTTACGACGAGCAAGTTCCAGCAGGACGCCTCACGCAAGCTGGGCATGAGCGTGAAGCGCGCGATGATGGTGGCGCAGCGACTCTATGAAGGCGTGGAGCTGGGCGAAGAAGGAACGGTCGGCCTGATTACCTACATGCGTACCGATTCGGTGCGCGTCTCGAACGAGGCACTGGCGGAAGTTCGCGAGATGATCCCGAACGAGTTCGGCAAGGAGTATTTGCCGGAGCAGGCGAACGTCTACAAATCGAAACAGCAGAACGCGCAGGATGCGCACGAAGCGATCCGTCCAACGTCGGCGCTGAAAACACCGGACTCGGTGAAGCAATACCTGCACGACGACGAATACAAGGTCTACAAGCTGATCTGGCAGCGCTTCGTGGCGTCGCAAATGATGCCGGCGGTGTTCGACCAGACGACCATCGACATCGACGCGCAGAACGGCGCGGACAAGTACCAGTTCCGCGTGACGGGGTCGGTGCTGAAGTTCGACGGCTTCCTGAAGGTCTACGAGGAAGCGAAGGACGCGAAGGACGAAGAAGACGAGGCGCTGAAGCACAAACTGCCGGTGCTGGTGGAAGGCCAGAAGCTGACGCTGAAGGAACTGAAGCCGGAACAGCACTTCACGGAACCTCCACCGCGCTTCAACGAAGCGTCGCTGGTGAAGGAACTGGAAGAGCGTGGCATCGGGCGTCCGTCCACGTACGCGGCGATTATCAGCACGATCCAGGACAGGGGATATGTGCAGAAGACGCCGGGACGCGGTGGGAAGTTTTTCCCGACAGAGATTGGAATGGTGGTGACGGACCTGCTGGTCGAGAACCTGAAAGACGTTTTCGACATGCAGTTCACGGCACGCATGGAAGAGGAACTCGACGAGATCGAAGGCGGGCAGAAGAAGTGGACCGAGGCTCTTCGCGAGTTCTACGACAAGTTCGAGAAGGACCTCGCATACGCCGGGAAGCATATGGAAAACATCAAGCGTATGGAGAAGCCCACGGACGAGAAGTGCGAAAAGTGCGGGGCTCCGCTGGTGTTGAAGTGGGGCAAGCACGGATCGTTCTTCGCGTGCTCCACCTACGACAAGAAAGATCCGAACTCGTGTACCTTCACGAAGGAAAACCCGATCAACCTGACGGACCTGGACAACGCCGAGATGCCGTCAGAGCAGGAAGAAGAGTACTGCGAGAACTGCGGGCGTCCGATGGTGCTGAAGCGCGGACGGTTCGGGCAGTTCATGGCGTGCACGGGATACCCGGAGTGCAAGACGACGCGACGGCTCGATCAGCAGAAGAAAGTGCCGGACGTTCCGCTGGACGAAAAGTGTCCGCAGTGCGGACGGATGCTGGTGCTAAGGCATGGACGCTACGGCGAGTTCACGTCGTGCTCGGGATACCCGGAGTGCAAGTGGGTAAAGCAGAACTTTATCGGCGTGAAGTGCCCGGATTGCAAGACGGGAGAGATCGTCGAAAAGAAGGCGCGGCGTGGCAATAACTTCTACGGATGCTCGCGGTATCCGGAGTGCGAATTCACATCGGCGTATAAGCCGGTGGCGGAAAAGTGCCCAGAGTGCGGCAGCGAATACCTGACGGAGAAGACCACGAAGGACGGAACGTTCCTGGTGTGTCCGAACAACCGGAGCAGCGCGAGCAAGGCCAAAGGCAAAGGCAAAAGTAAGAAGAAAGTGGCGGTTGAGGAGAAGACATGCGATTTCTCCAAACAGATTGCACCGCCGGCGGAAGTGGCGTCGTAAGGAAGTTTCGAGTTTCAAGGTTTCAAGTTTCGAGAAAAGCAAGATCACAACGCTTAGTGAGATAATCAAACCCGCCGAATCCCTCGGCGGGTATTTCTTTCTGGAGTCGAAGATGGACCAAATGAATGCAACACCAGCGGATGCAAAGCTGATCCTGAAACTCTATGACCTTCGTCGCGAGCCTGTGATGCGCCAGGCAAGGGCCTTCATGGCAAGCTTCATGCCGAAGTCCGCGGACGACGTGATGAAGCTCGCATACGCGTATGGGACTGCGGAAAATGCGTACTTCCGGCAAGTGGTCGGATACTGGGAGATGGCCGCTTCGCTGGCGCTGCACGGAGCGGTGCACGAAGGGCTGTTCCTCGACAACGCGGGCGAAATGTTCTTTACGTATGCGAAGTTTGCGCCGTACCTGGCTGAGCTTCGGTCGAAGCTCGGAAGTGCGGAGTTCCTGGGGAAGTGCGAGGCGTTCATCACGCGCACGCCGGAGTCGCAAGCGCGCTTGCAGGCGATGATTGAACGTCAGAAGAAGATTGCGGAGCGGATGGCGCAGGCGGGGAAGTAAGCGCAAGCCCAGGAGATCGAACGAGCGGCGGCCTGAGGGTCGCCGTTTTTTTGGGAGAGCGGCAAGCAACAAGCAAAAGGGAAAAATCGCGGGCGAGGGCACACGCGCGACAGTCCCACGTTATCGGCCAACAGACGGGCGCGAACGATGGGGCACCCACGTGATATCCACTTGCGAGTGTTAGCTGAGGTATTCCTTGATGTACTCGTCGTTGGAGGCCACGAGTTCGGCGGCAGTTCCTTCGAAGATTTTTTTGGCGTCGCGCAGGACCAGGAAGCGAGTGTGGAGGTTGCTGGCGGCGCCGCCGGTGACGGGAACCATGCGATTGAGTTCACGGTCGAAGCGATGGTCGGCCATGGTGAAGGCGTCCTGAAGCCGGTGGGTGACGAGCAGGGCGCTGGTTTTGTAGACGTCGCGCTGTTTTACCAGTAGCTCGATGATGGTGGTGGAAGTGACCGGGTCGAGGCCTCCGGTGGGCGAATCGTAGAGGAGGACTTCGGGCTTGGTGATAATGGCTCGCGCAATGGCGACGCGCCGCCTCATGCCGCCGGAGAGTTCGGCGGGAAAGAGGTCGACGGTGTGTTCGAGCTCGACGAAGCGCAGAGCCTCGACGACGCGCTCGTGGATTTCTTCGATGGGACAGTGCTCCTCGAAGAGGCGGAAGCCGACATTTCCTTCCACGGTAAGAGAATCGAAGAGCGCACTTTCCTGGAAGACCATTCCAATTTTGCGGCGGACCTCAAAAAGGTTGCGCTCGCGGGTGGCGGAGACTTCCGTGCCAAGGACGAAGATGCGGCCACTGTCGGGCTTGATGAGTCCGAGGGCGAGCTTGAGGATGACGGTCTTGCCCGACCCGGCGACGCCGAAAAGCGCCTTGGTTTCGCCACGCTCAAGAGTGAAAGAGACTCCGTCCAGCACCGGGCGATTGTCGTATGCAATGCTGACATCCTCGAAGACGACAGTCTTCCGCGGAGGCTCGGGGAGCGTACCGGGTTGCGGACTGGCGAGGCTCGTAGTCATGGCTATTGCATCGGGAAGAAGGCCATCAGGAAGCGCGTGATGAAGAAATTGACGACGAGGATGATCACGCTGGCGGCGACGACGGCCTGGGTAGTCGCACGGCCGACGCCCTGGGTTCCGCCCTTGGCGCGCAGGCCGTAGTGGCAGCCGATGGTGGCGATGATGAATCCGAAAAAGACCGGCTTGATCAATCCCATGAATACATCTTCAAACGCAAGCGACTGCCAGGCGGAGGTCCAGTACTGGTTGAGGTCGAGGCGCAGCATGAGGGTGCTGACCATCGATCCGCCGGCGAGTCCGACGAGGTCGGAGATGATGGTGAGGAAAAACAACATGACGACGGAAGAAACAACGCGGGGGGTGACGAGCTTCTTGCTGGGATCGGTGCCGAGCGCTCGCATGGCGTCGATCTGCTCGGTCACTTTCATGGAGCCGAGTTCGCTGGCCATGCCGCTGGCGTTGCGTCCGGCGACCATGAGGCCGGTGAGGACGGGGCCGAGTTCGCGCACCATCGACAGGGAAACGAGTTGTCCGGTGAAAGAGAGCGCGCCGAAACGTGCCAGAGAATTGGCGCTCTGGAGGGCGAGCACGGCGCCGGTGAAAAAGCCGGTGAGAACGACGATGGGAAGCGATCCGACGCCGATAAGGTCGGCCTGCTGGAGAATGTCTGCCCAGTAACGGGGATGGCGAAATAGATTCGTCAGGGAGCGCCAGGCGAGCAGGGAGTAGTCCTGCACGGCCATTACGCTTTCCTTGGCCCACTCGATTGGCGAGAACAGTCGCATGCGGTCGGAGTCCGGTAGTGTCCCCTGGGCGCTGCTCGCGGATACCGCGGATGCGAGGGCGCAGCGGCAATCACTCGAACTATATCAGACGGCACGCCCGCATTGGCAATTGCAGGCAGAAGAGAATGCACCGGGCGGACGATTACGGGCGGTGATGCGGGACAGGCGGACGGCATGATACAAATATCCGCTTTCAAAATTCGCTCCCGCAGGAGCCCGTAGTCCGAGGCCAAGGAGAAAGATTATGTTACGGCGCTGCCGGTCAATATTCGTTCTGCTGATTCTGTTCACCACTGCCTTCACGGTTTTTGCACAGGTTGCACCACCGCCCGACATGGACGCGTGGGTCGCGCGCACGATGAAAACATTCGACGTGCCAGGAGTTTCGGTGGCGATCGTGAAGGACGGCAAGGTGGTTCTGGCGAAGGGCTATGGCGTGCGCAAGCTGGGCGACCCGGCGCCGGTGGACGATAAGACGCTGTTCGGAATCGCCTCCAATACGAAGGCGTTTACGGTGGCGGCGCTGGGGATGCTGGTGGACGAAGGAAAGATCAAGTGGGACGACCCGGTGATCAAGTATCTGCCGGCGTTCAAGGTGGCTGATCCTTACGTGACGCGGGAGATGACGATCCGTGACCTGATCTCGCACCGGACAGGGTTGGGGCTGGGCGCGGGAGACTTGATGTTCTATCCGAACACGGACTTTACCCGTGCAGAAGTATTGAATTCCGCGCAGTACTTAAAGGAAGTCGCGAGCTTCCGGAGCAAGTATCAATACAACAATCTGTGCTTCATTGTGGCGGGACAGATTGTTGCGGCGGTGACGGGGAAGCCGTGGTCGGAGTTCATCAAGGAGCGGATCTTTGGGCCGATTGGGATGACAACGACGGAGATCACCTCGGACGGCTTCAAGCCGGGAGTGAACTTCGCGGTGCCGCATTCGAGAGGATGGCGGCTGGCGGGAGAGCTGCAACCGATTGCGTGGACGAAAGACGAAGTGTGGGCTCCGGCAGCAGGCATCAAGTCGAACGCGGATGACCTGGCAAAGTGGATGATGGTGCAACTGAACCAGGGAACGCTTCCGGATGGAACAGAGTTGTGGAAGGCGGCGCGGAGCAACGAAGAGTGGTCGCCGAATATCAATATTCCAATTCGCGATCCGTTCCCGGCGCTGAAGCAGACGAAGCCGAACTTCCTCGGGTACGCGATGGGATGGGGAGTTCGCGATTACGAGGGACGGAAGATTGTTTCGCACACAGGCGGATTGACGGGGATGGTTTCGACAGTGGTGCTGGTGCCGTCAGAACACCTGGGAATTGCGGTTCTGACAAACCAGGAGGAAGGTGGAGCATTTTCAGCAATTTACTACCATATCCTCGACTATTACTTCAATCTAAAGCCAGTCGACTGGATCGATGCATTCAAGGCGCAACGGGTGAATGAAATCGAGAAGGCGAATGCGGCGGAGAAGAAGCTGTTCGATGCCCGAGATGCGCAATCGAAGCCATCACTGCCTCTGGAAAAGTACGTGGGCGAATACAAGGATCCGTGGTACGGGCTGGCGACGATCACGGAGCAGAACGGCAAGCTGGTGCTGAACCTGACGCGCACGAGTGGCGGCATCGCGGACCTGGAACACTTCCAGTACGACACGTTCCACGCGATCTTCCGGGAGAATACGATTCCGGATGCGTTCGTGACATTTGACCTGAATCCGGATGGGACGATTGAGCGGATGAAGATGGTGCACACGTCGGACCTGGCGGACTTCAGCTTCGACTACCAGGATTTCGACTTCAAGCCGGTGAAGAAGTAGGGAGTTTCAGGGCTCAATAAAGGGAGGGACGAAACAGAGTGAAATTTCGTCCCTCCCTTTTCATTTTCTACGTTCGACCCTGAACAGCTAATCCCGGTTCGCCTTCTTCTTGTTGATCTCAATATTCAGGCGCTTGATCTTCTGGTTGAGCGTGGAGAGCGGGATGTGGAAGCGTTCCGCGGCATCCGTCTGGTTCCAACCGGAGCGCTCCAGCATGTCGATGATGATGCGCCGCTCGCAGTCCTCAACGATATCGAAGAGGGAGGCGTTGGGGTCGAGGTTGACCATGGGAAGCGACGAGTTCCGGCCTGTGAGGTTATCGGGCAGCAGGTCTGCCGTGACGGACGTACCGGAGGAGAGGACCACGGCGCGTTCCATGACGTTTTCAAGCTCGCGTACGTTTCCGGGCCAGTTGTAGTCCATGAGCGGGCGGAGCGCATCCGGCGTCATGGCGAGAGGCGACCGCTCATTCTCCTTGCAGTACCTCTGCAGAAAGAACTCGGCGAGAAGCGGGATGTCTTCCTTGCGGTTGCGCAGCGGCGGCAGGTCGATGGTGATGACGTTGAGACGATAGAAGAGGTCTTCGCGGAAGCGGCCTTCCTTGACGGCATGGCGGAGGTCGACGTTAGTGGCAGCGATGACGCGGACATCGACCTGAATTTCCTGCACGCCGCCAAGGTGCATGAATTTGCGGTCCTGGAGGACGCGCAGGATTTTAGCCTGGGTCTCCATGGACATGTTGCCGATTTCGTCGAGGAAGATGGTGCCGCGATCGGCGACTTCGAAGAGTCCCTTCTTGCTGGCGACGGCGCTGGTGAAGGCTCCCTTGACGTGGCCGAAGAGGGTGGACTCCAGCAGATCGGTGGGCATGGAACCGGAGTTGACGGGGATGAACGGCCGGTCCCTGCGCGGCGAGTTCATGTGGATGGCCTTGGCGATCAACTCCTTGCCGGTGCCGCTTTCACCCTGGAGCAGAATGGTGGAACGCGAGGGCGCGACCTGCTGCACGAGGTCGAAGATGCGCAGCATGGGGTCGCTCTTGCCCACGATGTTTTCAAAGTTGTAGCGCTGCTTGAGGGCGCGCTTGAGGTGAATGTTCTCCTCTTCGGCGCGGCGGCGGGAGATGATGGCGCGAACGTCGGCGAGAAGTTTCTCGTTGTCCCAGGGCTTCTGGATGAAGTTGGCGGCTCCACCCTGCATGGCGCGCACGGCATTTTCCACGGTGCCGTATGCGGTGATCATGATGACCGCCATCTGGGGATCGCGCTCGCGAATGTCGGCGAGAATCTCCAGACCGTTGCGGTCGGGGAGCGCGAAGTCGAGCAACACGAGGTCGAAGGGACGGGCGGCCATGTGATTGAGGCCGTCCTCGCCGTCCACGGCGACCTCCACGGAGTAACCATCCAGCTCAAGCAGAGTCTGCAACGATTCACGGATCGCTGCTTCGTCGTCAACGATAAGCACTGCGCCATTGGCGGAGGGCTCGGACACGTTGGGGGCGTGCCGTAATACTGCGACGTCAGACATGTACTGCCTTCCTTATCATCGGGAATTCCAAATGAAACTCGGTGCCTTCTCCGGCACGGCTTTCGACGCGGATCTTTCCGGCATGTTCCTGAATGATGCCGTAGGTGACGGAGAGACCCAGTCCGGTGCCTCCACTGCCGCCCTGACGCGGGCGGTTCTTGGTGGTGAAGAACGGGTCGTAGATTCGCTGAATATGTTCGGGAGCGATGCCAGAGCCGGTATCGGTGACCAGAACGTGGACGCCATGTTTGTTGAAAGTTTTCACCGACAGGGTGCCGCCGTTGGGCATGGCATCCTTGGCGTTGAGGAAAAGATTGAGGAAGACCTGCTGTAGCTTTCCTCCATTGCCCTGCACCTCGGGAAGTCCGGGAGTGAGGTCGCCGACGACCGTGATGCGCGCGGTCTTGAACTGGTGTTCGAGGAGAGCAAGGGTGTCGTGGATGATCTTGTTGATGTCGACCGGCTTGAACTCAGTGCCGCTGGTGCGGGAGAAATTCAGCAGGTTGTTGACGATCTCCGAGGCGCGGAAAGTCTGCCGGGTGATCTTCTCAAGCAAGGCTGAGCGGGGCTCGTCGCCCTGCAATTGCTTGGCGAGCATCTGCGCGTAAGACGAGATGACGGCCAGGGGAGTGTTGACCTCGTGGGCGACGCCAGCGGCGAGAAGCCCGATGGACGACATTTTCTCGGCCTGCGTAAGCTGGGTTTCAAGGTCGATGCGCTCGGTGATGTCGTCGACGATGACGAGGCGCCCGATGACGCTGAAGTCCTTGCTGACGAGGGGCGCGATGGCGATGTTGGCCACGCGAGTGTCGCCGGCGGTGGTGGCGAGCCGGAACTTGTAAAGGTTGTGGATGCCGGCCTCGTCGCGAACGCGGTAGAACTCCTCGCAGAAGGCGGGCGGCATGACGTCGGTAAGCGGCCGTCCGAGAGCCTGCTGGCGCGGCAGGGCGTACATCACTTCCATCTGCGAGTTCCAGGACTCGATGTGATCGTGGAGATCGACGGCGAAAACGCCCACGCTGATGGATTCGACAATGTTCTCGTTGAACTCCTTGAGGCGCTCATACTCCTGCACCTTCTGCTCAAGCGACGCGTAGAGACGCGCATTCTGCAAGGCAATGCCGATGTATCCGGAGAGAGTTTCCAGCAACTCGACGTCCTCGCTGGAGAGGAAGTCGCCGTCGGAGGTCTTGCCGACACCAAGCATGGCGATGGTGTGGTTGAGGACCGTACACGGGATGTAGTAGTTCAGATCGAGCTTGCGAATGGTTTCCTGCGCACTGGGAGATTCGCGGATCGCCTGGTGCGTGTTGTCGAAGAAAAGATGCCCGGCTTCATACTCGGGGCGTTCGCTGCCGAGGAATCGAAGATCAAGCTCGGCGGTCTGGGCGATTCCAGAGGACTTGGCCAGGGCGAAACTCTCAGTGAAGTGAGGATCGCGCAGAAAGACCGCTATGCGGTCGACACCCAGGGTGCGGGAGATGCGGTCGACGATGGCGGCGAGCATCTTGTCGAGGTCGGTCTCGGAGTTGAGGTCACGTCCGAACTCGATGAGAGTTTTGCGGTAGTCGTAGCGCTTGCGATAGAAGACCTTGTCGAGACGGTCCTGAATCCAGTTCTTGATGGGGCCGAAGAGGACGGCGGTGATCGCAATGGCGGCGACCAGTCCGGCGGGGCCGGCGCTGGGAAAACTCTTGTGGAAGACTTCAGCGGCGGCGCCAATGGCGGCAAAGTAAAGTCCGGCGACCGCGCCCGCGGCGATGGTGTAAGCCATGCCGCGCTTGAAGATAACATCCACGTCCATCAGCCGGTAACGGAAGATGGCGTAACCGAAGGTCAGCGGCAGAAAGACGAGCGAGAGCGCGGAGATCTTCATCCCCATGCCGATGGTGCTGCCGGTGAGATACGGGATGACGTAAAAGAGCGTGAAGGGCGCAATGGCAAGGGTGGTGCCACGCGTTACCCACTTCATCTGCTGGCGCAACAGGGGCGTGCTGGCGCGCTCGTAGCTCTGCCAGAGGATGATGGCCGACCAGACGAAATACGTGGCCTGGTAGAAAAGGTGCAGACGGTCGAGATTCCAGCGCAGCAACTCGCTGGCAACGGTCTGGCGCAGGACGAGAGCGTGGGTGGCGAGCAGGAGCGCGCCGGGTAAGTAGACCATTCCGACGAGCCACTTGTGGCGCTTGAGGATTTCACGCTCGGTGGGGAAGGTCAGCGAGAAGTGGAGAAAGAGTGCCGGCTGCAACAGCCATGCCACTACATTGGCCCAGTAAATAGTCCAGTCGAACTGGTTGAGCTTTCCGGTGTAATGGAACGAATAGAAGATAAAAGAGACGAGACAGAAGATATAAAAGTGCGTGGATTTGGGCGCAGTCCAGCGCCTGAGCAATACATAAATGCCGATTCCGAGGTAGACAAGGGCAATCAGCCGCAATCCCTGGTGGAGAGACAAGTCGACCGGAACAAGGATGATCGGGACATCGAGCGGAACGCCGCCGCGGACGAGAGAGTAGCTTGCCTTGGACCAGACGCCGGTGCGATACATCTGCTGCACGCGGGTCGCGGTATCGATGATCTTTACGCCGTTGATGGCGGCGAGAATATCGCCGGTCTTTATGCCTGCTTTTTCACCGGGGCTATTGACGTCCACACGCTGGGCTTCAATGTGGCCGTCCTTTTCGATCCACCAGATACCGTCAGTGGGTGGCTGGAATTCGCGCTCTTTCTGGAAGTTGATCCAGGCGAAAACCACTGCCGTGACGGTCAGCAACGCCAGCAGGACGGCAGCAAAACGGACTTGGAAATCCTTAGTCATGAAACCACGCGGCTCAGTTCCTCGCGGACGTGACGCGCTCCGCGTAGGCCTCTCCACGGTTTCTCTGTGCAAGTCGTTTGCCACTACGCTAAAGTTCATATATCCGGCTAAGTGATTGACAGACTTCTAGTTTACTTCAATGCAAAGCCGCTTGCCATGGCGATGATCCTGTTTTTGGAATGGTGCTGTTGTTTCTTGTATCTTCTAACTCCTTCACAAACAGCGGTATTCCATATTTCGGAATGCATATTCATTCCAGATTTCAATGGCACGTAGGTTGAAGTTTTGGGACGAGAAAGGCTACAATCACCGAACTTCACCTCTGGGATGGCATGTTCCGGCCAGACACGTTGAGTCAGAATGTGGCGCCGTGCGATGAAACGGGCAGGAGACAAGGAAAGTCAGGGGCATCCAGACGACGCATAGGAATGGCATGGAAGTGTGTAATAGTCATTGGTGGAGCGCATTTGTTCTGAGGGCAGATTCCAATATCTCGGCAGTCAGGCACGTAGACCGCCCGATGACACAGGGTTGAGAGTGATAAGAAAGCAGCGCGAGAACAGGTTTGTGGCGGGAGAGGAGTTGTGGTGGCCATTCGGGCAATACCGGATGCGCTATCTCCGGCTGCAACCAAGCCAGCAGGAAGAAAACACGCATGCGCCGGTGGTGTTCCTGCACGGACTGCTCGGCTACTCATTCTCCTGGCGGCACAACCTGGAAGTGTTCGCGCGTAACCGCACGGTTTACGCGGTGGACCTGCTGGGGATGGGATATTCGGACCGTCCGGAACCGGGAGACGTCTCGTATTCGCTGAACGACACGGCCGAAAGAATGACGGCGTGGATGCGCTCGCTCGGACTGTACTCGGCGGACGTGGTGGCGACGTCGCACGGCGGCGCATTGGCAATGCGAATGGCGATGATGAACCGGACGGCAGGCGCTTCTCTGTTGCGGCGGCTGGTCCTGGTGGCGGCAGCGAATCCATTTTCCAACGCAGGAAGCGGGCGCATACGGTTTTTCAGCCGGCCATTCGGCGCATGGCTGTTGCGGCACGGAATGGTATTGCACGCCGCATCCCGGTGGCTTGGCATTCGCCGCATGTACGGTGATCCGTCGCGAGTGACACGGGAAACCCTGGACGGCTACGCGGGCATCCTGACCGAACCAAACACGGCCAACTATGCGCTGGGAATTATCGCGAACTGGAAGAGCGACATGGAATATCTGCGCGGACACTTTGCGCGCATGGACGGGATGCCCACGCTCCTGCTGTGGGGAAGCGCGGATCGGACGGTACCGGTCGCAAGCGCAGTTGAGCTGCAGAAACACCTGCCGGACTCGCGGCTGGTTGTGGTGCAAGGATCGGGACATCTGCCCTACGAGGAATCGCCGGAAGAGTTCAACCGGGAAGTTCTTGGATTCCTCGACTCCGAATTGAATGGAGAAGAAGCCGGACATTGCCGCACAACGAGGGCCGGAGACTCCGTTTAGCCATGGGACACGCCTGATGAACCGGCACGTGAAAAAAGTCGCGGTGCTGATCGCCGGTTGGTCGTTCATCGTGCTGGGCATTGCGGGCTTGTTTCTGCCTGTATTGCAGGGCATTTTGTTTCTCTGCATAGGCCTGGTGATTCTCTCAACGGAATACGTCTGGGCACATCACCTGCTGAATCACTTCAAAACACGCTTTCCCAGGATTGCCAAAGTGATTGTGGACGCCGAGACGTGGGTGGCACGGCATCTTCACCACGAGAAACGGTGATCCACGCAGGACCCCGGATTTCTGCTAAAGTTCCCCCATGCGCGGGTGGCTAAACAGGGCAATCAACGCGATTGACCGCGAGGCGTGGGTACAATTCCTGCTCGCGATTGTCGGGTTGGCGCTGGCATTTGCCGCGGCATTGCTATCGACGGCGTCACGAGAGGCGGGAAACCTGCTGGCGATGGCCATCCTTGCGTCGTCGGCGTTGCTGCTGGCGGGTGCGGTGGGCGTGTTGACGGTGCCGTACCTGGCGCGTCGCGTGGCCGTGGAGCGCGTGAAAGAGGCGCTGAACTACGAAGTCACGAAAGAAGGCGCGGTCTACCTTGCGTTCTGCCTGATCATCGCCGTGGCCGCCTTGAATACCGGCAACAACCTTTTGTTCCTGGTGGTTTCCGCCATGCTCGGCGCAATCATCGTCAGCGGAGTTGCGTCGGCGATGGTGCTGCGCAGCCTGGAAGCGCAACTCGAACTCCCCATGCATGTTTTTGCCGGGCAGGATTACGCGGCGATGCTCACCGTGCGCAACCGGCGCCGGTTTCTGCCGGCATTCTCGGTGACGGTGGTTCCCCCTCCAGAGCGGCGCTCGGTGGAAGTGAAGTGGACATGGAAGCGCTCGGCGTTCGTCTTCCCCAGGGAAACTCCGGAACGGAAGCCATGGGTACGCTGGCCGGATTACAGCCTGTCGCGCATCCGCACGGTGAAGGAGGTTTCGGACGTTTTTCGCGACCGGGTGTATTTTCCGTATATTCCGGCGCGCCACAATATAGCGACGGAAATCGATCTACGATTCGAGCGGCGCGGACGGTATCAGCAGAAGGGGCTGGGAGTCTCCACGCGATTTCCGTTTTCGTTCCTGCTGAAGACAAGGACGGTACAACTTGGGCGCGAGGTGATTGTCTACCCGCCGGTGGAACCGGCGGACGAGTTCTTCGAGATTCTGCCAATGATTACCGGCGAGTTCGAGAGCTACGTGCGCGGACGCGGTTACGATCTCTACCGGATTCGCGACTACGCACCGGAAGACTCGGCGCGCCACGTGGACTGGAAGTCGACGGCGAAATCGGGGTCGCTGAAGGTGAGGGAGTTCACGCGCGAAGACGAACGGAAGCTGCGAATTGTGTTCGACAATCCAGCGCCGGGGTTGGCGAATGGAGACCGCTACGAACATGGCATCGCGCTGGCGGCGTCGCTGGCGTGGCATTTTGCGGGCGAGAATGCCGACCTGGGATTCGCGGCGAGTAGCCTGGCGGCGGGCTCGGATATTTTCGAATTTCTGCAATACCTTGCGCTGGTACAACCGGCGACCGGCGCGTCCGTGCTGGACTCGCTGGCGGTCACCGGCGATTACAACCTGGTCTTCACGGCACGTCCGCGAGGAACAATTCCCACCGAGCTTTGGCAAAGTTCGTACTTCGTTTTTTTCTCCGAGTGAAAGTTTTTCTTCCGGTTGCCGGAAATATTACGGAATTTCCGTTGCGAAAGGAGAAAGCCGGTCTATACTTCCGACCAAAGTGGCGGTTAAGCCAGTTCTGCCGCCAAGGGCCCGGGGTGAACCCTGAGAACACTGGGGGGAGACGATGGCAACGATTCGTGAACTGCTGCAGGGAAGAGAAGTCTGGACGGTGCAGGCCGACCAGACCGTGTTTGACGCCGCGCACGAGATGGGACGCAGGAACATAGGCGCAGTCCCGGTGCTGCACGGCACAAACCTCATTGGAGTTTTTTCCGAACGCGACATTCTGCTGCGCGTGGTGGTGGAGAGGCGAGACCCTCACACGACACAGGTGCGCGACGTGATGACGTGCGATCCGCGGATCGTGGGCCCGGAGGACTCGGTGGAGCGGTGCATGGTGATGATGAAGCAACACGGCTTCCGTCACCTGCCGGTTTGCCACGGCGCGGAATTGATCGGGTTCCTCTCCATGCGCGACCTGCTGCTGCATGATCTCGACGAGAAGGAAGTGGAAGTGAAGATGATGCGCGCGTATATGGCGGCAGGCGCGGAGTAGGGAAATCGCATGCGTGAAGTTAAGAGGTAATCCCCCACGTTATCGCCCGGAAGCGGACGCGAACGTGGGGAAACCTGCGTGCAGTTTCTAGTGGGAAGTTCCACCCTTTGCGTTCTATTCCTTTTTCAGTTTCATGGAGCGAAGTACCTCCACGCCGATGCGAGCTTCCTTGGACGGCTTGGAGCCGTTCGTGTTGCAGGTGGCGAGCAGGAGAGTTTTCCCGTTGGTGATGAAGAGAATTTCCCAGCGGTCGCCCTCCGGGTCGCGGTAGCGCGCAGCTGCCCGCGCCTTTGACGCGGGATCGACGGTGACGCGTCCGTTGCGCGGGGCTGTCTCAAGGAAGTGCTTGAGGTAGTCGCGGGCGTCGAGCGAGCTCGCGTCAGAGGTGCGCTGGAAGGCGGTGACGATCACCGACGTGTTGCCGCTGGGCGCTTCCACTTCGAGATCGTCGTTTGTCTGGCGCAGCGTCCAGAAGGCAGGTACGCCGATGCTGACGTGTCCGCGCGGCACGGTGTAGGTGCCGATCTGACGAGTTGCCGGGTGAGTTAGTTTTGACGCGCGGCGCGCCGGTGATTTCTTCGGCGCGGCGTTCCGTTTGCGCGAAGGAGCAGTTGTGTGATTTGCCAAGATCTACCCTCGATGAAAATAGCGAATTATTTCGGCGATGCCGCTGGAGCGGGCGCTGCCGCATCCGTTGCGTGAACCCAATCGGCGATTGCCTTGATGACATCCTGCGATACGTGGCCCGGTTGCAAATATTCCGCACCCGTCGGCGTTCCAACGACTGGAATGAAAAAGTGATTCAAGTCAGGGAAATAGTGTGATTCCACGGTTCCCTTCGGTTTGCCGTTGAGAACCTGCAAGATCTGATCAAAATCGTCGCGGTTGATTTGGATGTCTTTTCCGCCCTGCAACACCAGCACCGGAACGGCGAGCTTGCGATAGTCGCCGGCGAGATCACGCGCGAGAAGATCGCGCCAGTATCCGGAAACGGCTCCCATCAGTGTATCGGTGTCCTTGGCGGTTCCGCCACGAATGGAGGCGAACGCGGCCTTGAGCTGCGCGACGGTGCTGTCGATTTCGGCCTGGGTCTTTCCGGCGCGCTGCATGGCTTCAGATGTCTGACGATAGATCAGCTCGTCCATGGGACGGATGGAGCCGGCGAGGACGACAACACCGCGCACGTTTCCGGCTCGCTCGGCAATGGCCGGAGCAAGCGAACCGCCGAGCGAATGCCCGAGGAGGAAAACCTGGTTCGGGTCGACCTCGGGGAGAGTGGCGGCGAACTTGAGCGCGTTGACAGAGTCGAGAACGAATTCGTTTTCGACGGTTGTGTTCTGCGGCGTGAACCACTGGGGGAACGCCATGGTGCGCTTATCGAAGCGCAAAGTTGCGATACCGTTGGCGGCGAGTCCCTCGGCAATGTCGAAAAACGGTTTGTTAGGGCCAATCTCCTCATCGCGATTCTGCGGACCGGAGCCGGCGACGAGCACAACGAGCGGGACCTTGTGCGTCGCGCTGGCGTCGTGGGGCAGGCAGATGGTGCCGGGGATGACCAGGCCCGCGCTGGGGAAGCTACCGTCGCGCTCAACGCAATTGACGGCTGTGGGCGCGGGAAGAAATGTGAAGTCGTCGCGGATCAGTTCGAAGTCCTGCGACGGGACGAAGAGACGCAAGAGACGGTTCTGCTGCGTGTCCACCCACAACTCTTCAGTCAGCAGACCAGCCTGTAGCGTGTATTCGGCGAGTTGCACGCGCGCGCCATCGAGCGTGCCGGAGTCCCGGGTGTCAACGCGGCGAACTTCCGCGGACACAGTGGCGAGACGCTGCGGGACGAGCATCTGGATGGGGACGGCGGCACCGATGGCTAAAGGAGTTTTCGCCAGCCAGTCGACGAGCGGCTGCATGTGGCCAACGATGGCGTTATCGAGCAGAAACGGATGCGCCTGCGCGGCGACGGTGCGCGAGGGCGCCTGACTGCCGGCGCGCACCGTCATGACGATATTGTCTTCAAGGCGCTGGGCTTCCAGAGTCTGCGAATCCTGGCCGACGCTGGCCTTGCCGACGTATCGCTGGAATGAAAGGTCGGGGCTGTAGTAGACCTGCGTGAAGAGATGCAAAGGGCCGTTGGGAGTGTCGAGGTCGCTCGTGGTTATCAGTTTGTACTGCGTGTCCGACTTCGCGATAGTGTCCTGCTCGGTCCCCTTGATGGCCCCGTTGCGTCCGTTGACGCGATAGGTGACAGTGGTCTGTGCGGCGGCTGCCATCGCAATAAAAATACATAGCAGGACAAACGGCGAATGCAGTAAAAGGCGCTTCATGCCGGAGTTCCTTCCACGAATTCGCGCAGAGTTTTCATATCAACGTTGGCGAATTGCCGCCGTCAGCGCGTGCGTGAGTTCGGAGACGCTGGCGATGGGTGGCTGGCAGGTGAAGTTGCTGCAGATGACGGCCATGGATATTCCTTCGCCCACGCCCGGAAGATGCGGAACCGTCTCCGCGAGAGCCGGCGGAAGAGGCGCAGCGGCGGAAGCGCGCAGAACAATCTTGTTCAGGGCGAAAGGCTTCAGCGCGGCGGTGTAGAGTTCGTCAGCCAGCGAATCGCTGCCGGTAACCACGACCTGTATGTGTGGACGCCCCATCCATACGGATGCGATGCCGTAAGTTCCCGCATAGATGCCAAACTGCTCGGCGACTCCAGCAAAAACTTCGAGAGTGTCCTTCGCGATGTCGCGATAAGAGGCGTCGTTGGTAAGCGCATGAAGGCGCAGCAGCGCGATGGCCGCTGATGGGTTGCCGGCGGGAGTGGGAGAATCCTGGAAAGGCTTTCTGGGTGCGCGCAAGGCGCCAAGAGCATCGCTGCCGCCGCCGGTGGGAGTGTCAAAGAAGCCGCCGGAAGTTTTGTCGTGGAAGCGGTCGATCATGAGCGCGGTGAGCTTGCGGGCGGAGTCGAAGTATTTCATCTCGCCAGTGGATTCGTGGGCTTCGAGACAGGCGATGACGGCGAAAGCATAGTCGTCGAGCACGCCGGGAATGGCGCGCGCGGAGTTGCCGTCCGAATAGCTGATGACGTGGCTCAAGCCGGCGTCCGGATGCCAGGCCTCGGAAAGAATTCGATCCAGGGAGCGCAGGGCGAAGCGACGGGTTTCGTCCATCGCGGAATCCGAAGGTGATCCGAGAACACGAGCGGCCTGGAGCCAGGCAGAGATGCAGAGCGCATTCCAGCTCGTATATAGAGTTTTGTCGATATATGGAATTGGCCGCGAGAGGCGCGTCCGGTAGAGTTTGCGCTTGGCGGAGGCAAGCACGGCCTCGACGTCTTCACGCGATACGCCGGTGCGCGAGGCAATCTCCTCGACCGGTGTCCTCACCCAGAGGACGTTCTTCGCGTGGTTGTGCTGCATTTCGCCAACTTCGTTGATGTCGTAATGGAGCGCCGCGACCTGGAACTCGGCATCGTCGAGCGCATCGCGGGCTTCGTCGCGCGTCCATGTGAAGTGGTCGCCATCGTCGTCGAGGTTGATGTCAGCGTCTTGCGATGAGTAGAAGCCGCCATGCTGGCGGTCGCTGAGCCAGTTGTCCATCCAGCGGACGATGTCGCGCGAGATGCTGGCGAAGAACGAATTGCCCGTGGCCTGGAAGGCGTGAACGTAGTTCTTCAGCAGTTCAGAGTTGTCATACGACATCTTCTCGAAGTGAGGCACGCACCAGCGCTCATCGACGGAGTAGCGATGGAAGCCGCCGGCGATCTGGTCGTAGACTCCGCCGCGAGCCATCTTGTTGAGCGTGGTGGTGACGACGGTGCCGACCTGCTCCTCGCCGCTGCGCACATACCAGTCGAGCAGCAGATCGATGGCGGCGGGATGAGGAAATTTCGGAGCGGTGCCGAAGCCGCCATTTTCGCGGTCATAGACGCCGAGGCCAGACTGCACCATCTGCTCGACGATGCGCGGCGAGAAATCGGCGGAACGGCCAAGCATTCCCTCGGCATGCGAGAGGGCATTCATGAGATTCGCGGCTTCCTTGTTGACCTCGTCGCGACGCTCGATGAAACCGTCATGGACGGCGAGCAGGATTCGCTTGAAGCTGGGGCGTCCGTAGGAATCCGTGGGAGGAAAGTAGGTACCGCCGTAGAAGGGGTCGCCCTCGGGCGTGAGAAAAACGGTGAGCGGCCACCCGCCCTGTCCAGTGATGGCGGCGACGGCGGTCTGGTGGCGTGCGTCGACATCGGGACGCTCGTCGCGGTCGACCTTGATGGCGATGTATTTCTCGTTGATGATCTGCGCGACCTCGGGCGACTCGTAGGACTCGCGGTCCATGACGTGGCACCAGTGGCACCAGACGGCGCCGATATCGAGCAGGATGGGCTTGTTCTCGCTGCGCGCTTTGGCAAATGCCTCCTCGCTCCACTCATGCCACAGGATGGGCTGATGCATGGCGGAACGAAGATATGCGGAGGAAGCACCGGCAAGAGAGTTGGTCTGACTCAAGCTCATACCTGTTTAGTGTATCGGAATAACGTGTGCGGGCACGGCGGAATCAGCAAAACAGGGGCCGAAGCCCCTGTCGCAAGAAAGTCGGAGTGCGAAGATCAACCTTGCAGGTGCGCTTCGAGGAACCAGAGGTCCTTGTCGCCGTCGCGCACGATCTCGGTAAAGAGATCCGCTGTGCCCTTGTCGCCGAGCGCGTCGGTGCCGTCGATCTCCGCGCGCGCCTGGTTCACCAGCTTGGAGAGCCGCTGGGAGAGCGCCTTGACGTGTTCCTCGCCGGTTACGGCATGGAGATCGTATTCAGGAATGGCCGAAGAGGCGGCGGCCTGACGGGCGGTGCCATTGGCGATGCCGCCGAGAGCGGTGATGCGCTCGGCGATCATGTCAGCCTGGTCGTCAAGATGCGAAGCAACGGAGTCGAAGAGCAGATGGAGCTGGTAGAACTGCTTGCCTTTGACGTTCCAGTGAGCGTGCTTGGTCTGGGTCTTGAGGTCAACGGTGTCGGCGAGGCGAGCGTTGAGAATCGCGATGAGTTTCTCGCGGGTGCTTTCAGAAAGGTTGACGCCGGTGGCAAAAGTGTGAGTCTTGGTTGCTGTCGTCATCTTTTATCTCCGGTAGTTTGATGCTGGAGGCACTTTAGGGGATTCCCGGATTCGCTGGGTAGCAGGGTAATCGAGGGGTGTTCCTTTCAGGACAGTAATTCGCGAGCGATCCGAATATAGAGATCGACGGCCTGGTGCAGTTCCTGCTTACTGACGAATTCGCGCTCGGTGTGTGCCACATGGATGGAGCCGGGACCAAAGAGAACAGGCTCACCCCAGTTGTCGAGCTTGGGAATGTCGGTGGTGAAAGCGGCGGTCATGGTCGGAATGCCGGGAATGGTGCGGAATTTCATGTAGGCAATTTCGAGGACGTAATCGACCTGTCCGTTGCCGCCGACGGCCTGCGCGATGCGGCGCCGCAATTCGTCCGACGGGCCAACCAGACGGTAGAGCAACTGTGCCTTGGCAAAGTCGGGGATGACGTTGGTGGCGCGTCCACCTTCAATGATGCCGATGTTGAGCGTGCTGGGACCGATCTCGGGATTGGTGGGGAGCGGCATGGCGCGGAGAGCCGAGAGGGCATCGAGCAGCTTGTCGATGGCGGATTCGCCCAGCTCCGGATAAGCGGAGTGGGCCATGCGTCCGTGGCTGGTGACTTCCACGCGAAGCACGCCCTTGGAGGCTACAGCCATGCGATTGTCCGTGGGCTCGCCGTTGACGAGAAACTTTGATTCGCGGGCGTGCTGGTTGGCAACCTGTGCGCCGAGCGAGTCGCGCTCTTCTCCGGCGACAAAAAGCAGGCCGGTGGGAACTCCAGCGGCGAGCAACTTCTGCGCGGCGGTGACTTGCGCGGCGATGATCCCCTTGGCGTCGCAGGCCCCGCGGCCATAGACGTTGTCGGCATCTTCCCGAGAAGCAAACCATGGCGGAACCACGTCGAGATGGGTGGAGAAGACGAGGGGCGGCGCGGGATGCTTCGGCGGAGCGGCGTAGACGTTGAACCGCGTCCCGGAGACAGGCATGCGCTCCACGGTGTAGCCGAGGCTTTCAAGATGACGGGCGAGGAATTCTGCGACCGGCGCTTCGTTGCCGGTGATGGATTCAATGTCGATAAGTTGCCGGGTAAGTGCGACGACGTCCATGGCGGAAGGATAACAGCGAGGCGCTATTTCGTGGCGAGGGAATTACGCTTGCGCAAAAAGTGACGCCGCCCGAGTGGGGCGGCGTCCGGTTGAACAGAGGCTGTGCTAGTTGCCGTTGGCGGGCTTGGTCGCCGTGATGTTGCCGATTCGCATGGAGTAGAACGAACGCCATACGAAGGTAAACGACACGATGAAGAAAACCACAGCGAGCACGTGGGTCATACGCGGGCTCTTGTGGGCCATGCTGACGGCGAGCTCGACGGCAAGCAATCCGAAGAGAGTGGTGAACTTGATGACCGGGTTCATGGCCACGGAAGAGGTGTCCTTGAACGGATCGCCCACGGTGTCACCAACGACGGTGGCGTCATGCAGCGGAGTGCCCTTGGCCTTCATCTCGGTTTCCACGATTTTCTTCGCGTTGTCCCAGGCTCCACCGGCGTTGGCCATGAAGATGGCCTGGTAGAGACCGAAGATGGCGATGGAGATGAGGTATCCGATGAAGAAGAACGGCTCGATAAAGGCAAACGAAAGCGTTCCGAAGAAGACGGCGAGGAAGATGTTCCACATGCCCTTCTGGGCATACTTGGTACAAATCTCGACGACCTTCTTGCTGTCGTGCACGGAGGCTTTCTCAACACCTTCGAGCTTGATGTTTGCCTTGATGAACTCGACCGCGCGATAGGCTCCGGTGCTGACGGCCTGGATGGATGCGCCGGTGAACCAGTAGATCATGGCGCCGCCGGTGACGAGACCGAGGACAAAGGGAGCGTGCAGCAGAGACAGGCTCTGGATGTTGTGCGTGAGACCGTCGGTGAGCGCCATGATGATGGAGAAGATCATGGTGGTGGCGCCGACGACGGCGGTTCCGATCAGCACGGGCTTGGCTGTGGCCTTGAAGGTGTTGCCCGCGCCGTCGTTCTCTTCGAGAAGGTCCTTGGCGCGCTCGAAGTTGGCGTCGAAACCGAAGTCCTTTTTGATTTCGGCGGCGATGTTGGGAACCTGCTCGATGAGCGACAACTCGTAGACGGACTGCGCGTTGTCCGTGACCGGGCCGTAGGAGTCGACGGCGATGGTGACAGGGCCCATGCCGAGGAATCCGAAGGCGATGAGGCCGAAGGCAAACACGGCGGGGGCGAGCATCAAGTCACCGAGCCCGTGCAGGCTGACAAGGAATCCGGCTCCCATCAGCGCAACCATGGTCAGGCCAAGATAGTAGCCGGAGAAGTTGCCGGCGACGAGGCCTGAAAGGATGTTGAGAGAAGCTCCACCTTCCTCGGAAGAGGTAACGACTTCCTTGACGTGGCGGGACTGAGTGGAGGTGAAGACCTTCACGAACTCAGGAATGACCGCACCGGCAAGCGTGCCGCAGGTGATGATGGTGGAGAGCTTCCACCAGAGTGTGTCGTTGCCGCCGATCGTCGGGATGATGAGCCTGGAGACGATGTAGGTGAGGATGATCGAGACGATCGAGGTGATCCAGACCAGGGAGGTGAGCGGCGCCTCGAAGTTCATGTTGTCGGCGTCGGCGTACTTGGCTTTCTGAATGAAACCGTTGAAGAAGTACGCGGCGGCGGCGGCCACAAGCATCATGACGCGCATGACAAAGATCCAGACGAGCAACTGGACCTGTACCTCGGAGGCAGCGGCATGAGCAGCCGCCAACTGGCTGGCCGTGGCGTGCGCAAGATCGATGCCGACGGGCAGGAAGATCTTGGCGGGGATCGCCAACAGGATGAAGGTGATAAGCGCTACGCCGGTGACGCCGTAGGTTTCAAAGCCGTCGGCGGAGGGGCCAACCGAGTCGCCGGCGTTGTCGCCGGTGCAGTCGGCAATGACGCCGGGGTTGCGAGCGTCGTCTTCCTTGATCTTGAAGACGATCTTCATCAGGTCGCTGCCAATGTCGGCGATCTTGGTAAAGATTCCGCCGGCGATTCGGAGCGCGGCCGCGCCGAGGGATTCACCGATGGCGAAGCCGATGAAGCATGGCCCGGCGTAGTCGCCGGGGATGAAGAGCAGGATGATCAACATCATCAGCAACTCGACGCTGATCAGCATCATGCCGATGCTCATGCCGGCCTTGAGGGGAATCTCATAGATCGAGTAAGGCTTGCCGCGCAGACCCGCGAAAGCGGTGCGGGAGTTGGCAAAAGTGTTGACGCGAATGCCAAACCACGCCACGCCGTAACTGCCAGCCATGCCCACCAGGCTGAAGAGCAGAATGATCGGCACGGTCACGCCCAGAGGTTTGCCGGGAATGGGCGCCAGCACGCCGAAGTAGAGCACGATGACGACGGCGATAAAAGCCCAAAGGACCAGCAGGAACTTGCCTTGTGTCAGCAGGTAAGTCTTGCAGGTCTCATAGATCAGCTCGGAGATTTCGCGCATGGCGCGATGCACCGGAAGGTTCTTGAGCTTGCTGTAAATGGTCAGCCCGAAGAGCAGTCCAAAGATGCAGAAGAGAATGCCGATCATCAGCAGCCTGTGGCCGTTGATGGCGCCGTTCAAGAAGGCGACGGTCCTGAGATCAGGCAACTTGAGGCTGGCTTCACCGCCCGCTTCCTGAACGGGTTGCGCAAGCGCGCTGGCGGAGAGAGCTACAACGGAAGCCACCCCGGCGATTCGCAGAGCCGAGCGGCGCAAGGTTCCGGCCACGGACACGCACCGCTGCCCAACAGCCATTGCCAAATTACGGCTCGATTCGAGCCACGTATTCATACATTTCCTCCCAGACAGTCAAAAACTCGTTGCGGGACTTCGGCTCGTTCGCGGGCCGAAGTTCGTTGGGATAACCGGTTCTATCTCAACAGTTGCGACACAAAACAGGACCGGCCCCGTTGCCGGAGCTAGCCGAGTTCTGGGTCGTACGGACTCCCGGAACGCGCTTCCACTTCAAGACGGAATGTTGAGGTTTGGCCGCGTTGGGTCACCGGAATCCCCATACAACGGGATCACACGGCGAGAACGAAAGGTTATAACACGTTGAAACGGAACGGTCAAACTTGTCTGTTAGCGTGACAGTTTATGAAATGAGAATTTTGTTATTTGGGACGGAAAGGCACAAAGGGGGAGGCGCCAAGCAAGGGACAGATCGCGGGTGTGGCCCTCGCTGCAAGGTGTGAGTTTTGCGCTATTGTCCGCGCATGTTGTTTTTGACTTTCTTTGCAAGCTTCTCGATCTGCTCGGCTTTCTCAATCACCTGGAGCGACAGGATATCGGAGTTGGCCTTGTCGACGTATTGCTTCAATTCAGTGGAGAGTTCCAGCAGATGCTCGGAGTCGCGCTTGAGCTGTTTGTAGCGCTCTTGCTGACGGGTCCGTGCCATCTCTTTCTCGCGCTCAATTTCAAATCGGTCTTTCTCCTGGTGCTGGTCACCAAGTTGCGAGTCGTCCTGCTGGCCGGAGGCGGAGTTGGCGCCCGCTACAGGAATTGCAACGGCGAAACACCTGGGGGACACCGGGAACATGAAAAGGATTAGAACGCCAAGGACGAAAATCGATTTCGCGGAGCGCATTATCACCTCGGAAGTTGGCCCGATTATACCTCGCCCGGAATGGTTCGTGGCTGCCTCCGGACGCTATAATCCCGGTTGTGAACCTGATGATCCCGATTCATTCATGGCGACAGTTCTGGCAAGTGGTGGTGGACCAGTGGGGCGAGGACATGGTCACGTTCGTCCACGACCGGCTGCCCAAAATCATCACCATCCTGGTGGTGGCGTTCATCCTGACGCGACTGGTGAAGCTGGTGAGCCAGAGATTGACGCGCTTGAGCCAGCGGCAGGAGTTGCCTTCCGGACTGCGCGCGCAACAGTTGCGCACCCTGGCCAGCGTCATCTACAGCATTGGATTTTTCATCGTCGTCTTCCTGGCGGGGATGCAGATTCTGCAGCAGCTCGATGTCAACATAGGGCCGCTGCTGGCGAGCGCCGGAATTGTCGGGTTGGCCATCGGCTTCGGCGCGCAAACGCTGGTGAAGGATGTGATTAACGGATTCTTCATCCTCGTTGAAAATCATTTCGATATCGGCGACTGGGTAAAGATCGGATCCGTGCAGGGTACGGTGGAATTGATGACGCTGCGGCGGACGGTTCTGCGCGACGGCGATGGCACGGTACACACGATTCCGAACAGCACGATCACGGTCGTTTCCAACACGACGCGCGACTGGACACAACTGATATTGCATGTCGAGGTCGATTACCGCGCAGACAGCGATCGCGTGGTGGAGCTGCTGAAGCAGATTGCAGCGGAGGTTCGTGCCGAGGAAGCGTTCAAGGAACTGATCGTCTCGGAGCCGCAAGTTCCCGGCATCGAACGCGTGACCGCGAACGCAGTTGAATTTCTGGTGCTGGTGAAGACCTGGCCCGGACAGCAATACGGAGTGGCGCGAGAACTTCGCCGGAGGATCAAGCAGACCTTCGAGCAGCAAGGCATTGCGCCAGGTGGACGGAATCGCGTCTACGTGGTGGACGAAGCGGAGCCTCCGCAAGAAAAGTAGCAGAACCGGGGTGTTGCCTCTTGCAAGTTGCGAGTTGAAATTCGAAACTAATTCCATGAACACAGGACTGAAGGGCCGTACCGCCATCGTCGCCGCATCCAGCCAGGGGCTTGGAAAGGCCACCGCTCAAGCTCTCGCCGCCGAGGGCGCGAATCTCGCGCTCTGTGCGCGTAATCAGCAGGCGCTGGAATCTCTGGCGGCGGAGATTACCGCAAAACATAAGGTCGAGGTCTTTACACGCGCCTTCGACGTAACCGATACGGCGTCCGTGCAGTCGTTCGTGGAAGACGTGGCGCGGAAGTTCGGGCGTATCGACGTCTGCGTGACGAATGCGGGCGGACCTCCGGCGAAGGATTTCCTGGCGCTGACCCCGGAGGACTGGCGGCGCGCTTTTGACCTGAACCTGCTAAGCACGATCACGTTCGCGCACGCTGCCGTTCCTCATATGCAGAAGAACAAGTGGGGAAGAGTGGTGGCGATTACGTCGGTGAGCGTAAAGCAGCCGATCGGCGACCTGATTCTGTCGAACACGATTCGCGTGGGAGTGGTTGGGTTGATGCGCAGCCTGGCCAACCGTTTTGGCCGCGACGGAATCACCTTCAACAACGTAGGGCCGGGATATACGCGCACCGACCGCTTGAAGCAGTTGGCGGCAAGCCGCGCGGCATCGGCCAGTGCGACGGAAGAAGAGATGTTCCAGAAGTGGGCAGCCGATACCGCGACCGGGCGGATTGCGGAGCCGGAAGAGGTGGCGGACGCGATCGTCTTCCTCGCGTCGGAACGCGCGGCGGCGATTACCGGACAAACCATCCTGGTGGACAACGGAAGCTACAAGGGACTCTAAAGGGAAACGACAACGATCAAGAAGAACCCCGGCAATCACGCCGGGGTTTGTGCATATCCAGAGATCGCTTCGCTCACGCGTGATCGTCATGCAGGAGTTCTTCCGGCTTTGCGCCGCCGTTGGTGATGCGTCCCCAGGCGCTGGTTTGCCAGTTGTCGGGATGCTGCGCGCGCGAGAAGGCGGGCAAACTCATCAGCAGAAATTGCGATAGTCCCGTCACGTAAGGCTCGTACATCTTCCTCAATTCGTCGAGACGGTTGCGGGCGGCTCGCTCGTCGCGCAGGGACAATCCGCGTTTTGCGATCAGTCCACGGAGCTCGTGAAATGTCTCGCCGGAGATGCGGTCGCGGCTGGGTGGCTGGGGCGGAGTAAGGAAGACCTGCGAAAGATCGACAACGGCATGGCGCGCGATGGCAAAGGTCATCTCCGCCTGCCGGCTGCATCCGCTTTCCACGTTTGCCATGAGGAGCGCGCAGGTGTCGAGCAGAACGGTCAACGAGGCAAGCCAGGATTCGTTATCGTGCTGCGAGCGGAAATAACAGAGCTGCGGGTAGGAGAGATGACTCTCCATCAATTCGGCCGACCAGCGTTCCCAGTCGGCAAGCAGGTTGGCCAGTATCTGGCCGTTGTCGTGGAGGTTGCGAGCAAGCAGTTCATGGGCGCTCGGCGGAGAACCGGCTCGGGCGTCGAGCAGCGAGATTTCCACTTCTCGCCGCGAAAATGCCTGGTAGAGCACCGGGAAATAACCAATTACGAGCGCTAAAAATCCCAAGCCAAGAAAACCTTCCGCAACCGTAAGCGCGCGGGCAAGTCCGCCGATGGGAAGAATGTCGCCAAGGCCCAGCGTGACGATGTTTGTGCCGCTGAAATAGAGATAGGTCGAAAAAGTAGTGGCGGAGTTTGTGGAGAGATGAAGTTGCAGCCCGAACTGCAAGAGCGCGAAGCCAAAGGTCATCACGACCGCCCATACGCCGAGGAGCAGAAGAAGCGAGAGCGGACCAAAAACGCTCAACACGCGTTCGCGCTCACGGGCGGAGAGCCGCCGGGCGAGGGCGCGCCAGGGCGTCCAGACCACAACATAGAAAAGCCGTGTGAGGCGATAACGGCGCGTGGCGCGACGCGGCAGGATGATGGTTTCAAAGGTGTCACGCAGGACGACGATGATGAGCGCAACTCCGGCAACCGCGGCAATCCAATGCATGAGCTCTCCCAGGAAATGACACCGGAACCATTGGATGTTCCGGCGCGGACATTGGAGTCAGAATTGCTGAAAATATCGGGCGCAAAAAGTCGCCCGGAACAATGTCCGGGCGAAGTCTGCATGATGCGGGAAAATCCGGTTAAGAGATGCCGGAGAGTTTTTCCAGGGTCTTGATGGTGGCGATGTAGTCTTCATCGCGAAGGCCGCCTTCCGCGGACTGGCGATAAATCTCTTCCACCTTTTCCAGGGCAGGGAGTTTGACGCCGTTTTCGCCGGCGGACTCCAGCATGAGGCGAATGTCCTTGTGCATGAGGCGCAGCGGGAAGTTGGGCGAGAAATCGCGCTTGAGCAGGAACGGCCCCTTGTAATCGCTGACGCCAGAACGGAGCATGGAGTTCTGAACGAGATCGAACAGAATCTCAGAGGGCACGCCGAGTTTCTTCGTCAGGGTCAGTCCTTCGGCGAGCCCCTCGAACATCAGGGCGATGATGAGATTCATGCCGATCTTGGCCGACTCGCCGGCTCCGGTTTCGCCAACGCGAATGTACTTCTTGCCCATGGCGGCGAAGAGCGGATCAAGCGTGGCGAGCGACTTTTCGCTGCCGCCAACGATGAAGAGCAACTGGCCGGCTTCAGCGCCGATCTTGGAACCGGTGACAGGAGCATCCACGAAATCCGCTCCCTTGGCGCGAACCCGCTGCGTGAACTTGAGAGTGGCAGAGGGAGCAATGGTGCTGGAGTCGACGACAATCATGCCGGGCCGCAAGGAGCCTTCGATACCGTTCGGCCCGAACAGTACATGCTCGACAGCACTGGTGTCGGCCACGCACATCCACACCACGTCCACGCCCTTGGCGGCGTCGGCGGGAGTGGCCGCTGTGCGCGCTCCTTCAACGTTCTTCGGGGTTCGGTTCCAGACGGATACTTCGTGTCCTGCCTTCACAAGATTCGCGGCCATCGGGCGGCCCATGATGCCCAGTCCCAGGAATGCAATCTTCATCAGCGTGTCCTCGCGGTTGAGAGATAAAGTTAACCAGATCGGCGGTACTCCCGATTAGAAAACAGGAGCGGCGAGGATGCAAGAGGCGGCTATAATACAGATACATCGTAATACGATATAAACTACGCCCCGCAGTTTAGCGGATTGGGAGCGCCGTTGGGTTCCCGATATGAGAGTTTCGTGGCGGTTTCGCGAATCTTCCGGGTGCTTTTTGCCGTCTAATAAACTGTCTCATGTTGAATACTGCCATACGCCGTAAAGCGCGTTCGTTTGGACGGATTGTCGGGCACTCGGCGCTGACGCGCCGGACTGGAGTCACGCGCAAACCGGTGCTTGCCACTTCCGGCCAGGTGGGGATCACGTTCATCGGCCATTCCAGCTTCCTTTTGCAGATTGGCGGCAAGAATTTTGTCATCGATCCGAACTTCGCACGCTGGCTGTTTGTACTGAAGCGGCTGCGACGTCCGGGAGTGCGCATTGCCGATCTTCCGCCGATTGATGCCGTGCTGGTGACGCACGCTCATTTCGACCATTTGCACCGGCCTTCACTGCGGGCGATTGCGCGCAACACGCTGCGCAAGAGTGGAAAGCGGCCGTTGCTGATCGTGCCAAAGAATTTACGCGACCTGGTTTTCGACCTCGGTTATTCGAGCGTGACCGAACTGGAATGGTGGGCGAGCGTGCGCGTGGGACCGGTGGAGATTACGGCGACTCCGGCGAACCATTGGGGTGCGCGCGTGATTCGCGACGTTCATCGCGGCTTCTGCGGATTCGTTCTGCGCGCGGGCGAACAGTCGCTCTATCACTCAGGCGACACGGCGTATTTCGACGGCTTCCACGAAATTGGCAAGCGGCTTCATCCGCGGGTGGCAATGCTGCCCATTGGAGCCTATGATCCGCCATCGTTTCGCCGCGTACACACCAGCCCGGAAGATGCGGTGCAAGCATTCATGGATATGAATGCATCGTTCATGGTCCCAATGCACTATGGGACGTTCAAACTCTCGCAGGAACCGATGGAGGAACCGCTGGCGAGGCTGGCGGCGGAAGCGAACCGCAGAGAAATAGCGAATCGCATGGCGGTGGTGGAAGAGGGCGTCACGAAATTCTTTTCGTAGCCGGCCTGGAAGAAATCAGTACGCCAGCAACACGCGCAGGTCGCGCACGTTGTTTCCCGTTGGCCCCGTGACAATCGCATCATCGAGCGACTGGAGGAGCGGAAACGCGTTGAAGCCGGAGAGTGCGGCGGAGACATCCAGCGACTGGCCGGCGGCGCGTTCCATCGTAGTGCCATCCACAACCGCTCCCGCGGCAGGACTGTTGCCGTCGATACCGTCGGTGCCTGCGCTCAACACCGTGATGTTCTCGCCGGAAATCTTTGTCACGCAGTAAAGTGCAAATTGCTGGTTGCGACCGCCGATTCCGGCCTGGCCGTTGACCGTGACCGTGACCTCGCCGCCCGAGATGAGACATACGCGACCATCGCTCTGGCGCAAATCCCGCACCCGCCCGAGCAGGTAGTCGGCGGCATCACGATAATCCCAGTCATCGCAACGATTGTCGATCACCACGTGGAAACCGGCAGCGGCAGCCCATTCCTCTGCGGACTTCCGCGCGGAAGAATTCGAGAGAACAGTCCACCAGCGCGAGCGCGCAAAAGCCGGCTCGTCTTCCTTGGGAGTTTCCAGAATCGCGTGATGTTCGAACAGTTCCCGCACGCTTTGCGGAAGCGCGGTCATCAACTTGTATTTCGAAACGACTTCATAGCACTGTTCGATGGTGCTGTGATCGGGCATGGTGGGGCCGCTGGCGAGCGAGTCGGGCGTGTTATCCGGAACGTCGGAAATCAGTACGGAGAGTTGATGCGCGGGGGCGGCGGCAAGCGCCATCCGTCCACCCTTGACGGCGGATAGATGCTTGCGAACCGCATTGATCTCGGCGATGGGAGCGCCTGAATGAACCAGTGCGCGATAAGTCTGGAGCAAATCTTCAAACGAAATCGCATCGTCGATCGGTTTCTCCACCAGCGACGATCCGCCACCGCTGATGAGGAAAATTGCGAGCGCCGTATCCTGCAGCGCATCCAGCGAACGCAAAATGGCCTCGGCCGATTTCACGGATTCGGAATTCGGAACCGGGTGCCCACCGGTGTAATAGCGAAAGCCCGCCACCTGCGTACCCGGGTCGGTAGGCCCACAAACTATGCCGGTGACCCCGAGTCCCCCGCCGAGACGCTTCATCAGTGAATCGACGGCGGTGTTCGCGGCTTTTCCGATGGAGACTACAAAGATGCGCGAGAACGCCGGCAGATCGTAGAGGTCTTCTCCCACTTGCAGAATTCCACGTTCGTAGTGAAGATGACGGTCAAAGGCGCTTTCGATGGTCGAACGCTCCAGGGCGTGGAGAAACGCGCCACGAGCCAACTGGCGCATCTCGTGCAGTTCGGCGGAGTCGAGGGAAGCAGGGCGTGAAAAACCGTCGCGATCCATCGGCAAAATTATACGGCAATGCGAGGTTCGCAAGTCCGCGCCGGAGGTTTAAGATGCAGCGTGCATGTCCCGGACGGCCCCGGGACGCGATGAGCGATGCAGCCGGTTGCATCATGGCTGGCCGCAATGGAATCAAATACGCCAGTGAATACTTTCTGTACGAATGAGTTTTCATACGGGAGAAATGGATTGATGACAAATCGAGAGCTGGGAAAATCTGGAATCAAAGTCGCGCCCATAGCGTTTGGCGGCAACGTGTTCGGCTGGACCGCCGACGAGGCGATGTCGTTCCGGTTGCTGGACGCCATGGTGGATACGGGCTTCAACCTGCTGGACACGGCCGACGTATATTCGCGCTGGGTGCCCGGACACGTGGGTGGAGAGTCGGAGACGATCATTGGCAAATGGCTGAAGAGCAGCGGAAAGCGCGGGAAAATTGTGCTGGCGACCAAGGTCGGCAAGCCGATGGCCGACGACAAGAAGGGACTTTCGCGCGGCTACATCAGGCAGGCGGTGGAAGCCTCATTGCAGCGCCTGCAAACCGATTACATCGACTTATATCAATCTCATGAAGACGACGCGGGGACTCCGCTGGAAGAGACCCTGGCGGCGTTTGCCGAATTGATCCAGCAGGGCAAGGTTCGCGCCATCGGAGCCTCCAACTACGGCGCCGCGCGGCTGGCGGAGGCGCTGCGTGTGAGCGAGCAGAATGGATTGCCGCGCTATGAGAGTTTGCAGCCGCAGTACAACCTCTACGAGCGGGCGGGTTACGAAGCGGAACTGGAACCGCTCTGCCGGCAGAAGAACGTGGGAGTGATTGGATACTTCTCGCTGGCCAGCGGCTTCCTGACCGGCAAGTACCGGACGAAGGAAGATTTCGCCGGAAAGGCGCGCGCGCAATTTGCCGCGAAATACCTCAACGAGCGCGGTCTGCGAATATTGGCTGCGATTGACCAGGTTGCCAGGCGGCACAACTCGACTCCGGCGCGAGTCTCGCTTGCATGGCTCATCGCGCGTCCGGGCGTCACCGCTCCCATCGCCAGCGCAACCAACCTCGAACAGTGGGCCGACCTGACGCGGGCTGTGGAGTTGAAGCTCGACCCGGCCAGCATCGAACTGCTGAACCAGGCGAGCGCGTAAGCCGGGCTAAATAGAGGATGGATGCAGAACGTCCTGCACCCAGACCTGTATGGCGGCGCGCATTTCATCGAGATGGCCGGTGAAAAAATGATCCGCGTCCGGCACGAGGACAAAGCGCTTCGGGTCGGACGCCGTTCCCACCAGTTCTGCAAGTTTCTCTTTCGATGCAAACTCGTCGCGGTCTCCGCTGAGAAAAAGTTTTGGTTTCGGACATTCGCCGAGCAAGGCATAAGTGTAGAGGCGACCATCGGCGTTGAGCGGAGTGCCAAGCGAGATGAGCGCGTCGACGTGGTTGTCGGGACACGCAGCGCGCAATCCCGTTGCTGCGCCGAACGAGAATCCGGCGAAGACGAGCGGAAGATGGTACTCGTCCTTCATCCACTCCAGCGCCGTGCGCACGTCGTCAATCTCACCGCGACCGTAATCGTGCTCGCCCTGGCTGGTTCCGGCACCGCGAAAATTGAAGCGCAGGACAGGGAAGCCGAAGCCGTTCAGCGCCTTCATGGTATGAAAAACAACCTTGTTATGCATGGTCCCGCCGTATAAAGGATGCGGGTGTGCGACGACGGCGGCATATTGGGCCGCGTCGCTGCCAAGGTTGAGAAGCGCTTCAATCCGCCCGGCGCGACCGGGAAGAAACAGGGACCGTATGGAGGCATGAGTCGTCATTGTGGCGGAGCCTAGGATATCAAGTCTGGGCACGGGAATCGCCGCCGAGCCCCTTTGACGGATTTACGGAGTGCCTTTACAATTGTCTTCGACAACTAAAACGCGTCGAGTGATCGGCGCGCCACATACTCCTCAGTAGCTCAATGGCAGAGCATCCGGCTGTTAACCGGAGGGTTGTAGGTTCGAGTCCTACCTGAGGAGCCATTTTATTGGGTTTTTCGTACGTCCCCGCCTTCTCCCGCATTCACGATACCGGCAGAGTGAATGAAAACACCGCCCCCTTGCCAAGCTGGCTCACAACGTCGATGTGGCCACCGTGGGCTTCGACGATCACCTTGGCGATTGCGAGCCCCATGCCGGTGCCGTGTGCCGTGAATCGCTGATCGCGGCCACGATAAAACTTGTCAAAGATAAGAGATTGCTCAAGCGGATCGATGCCGGGGCCGCGGTCGGCGACGCTGACTACAATCTCTCCACTCTTCAGCTCAGCACTCAACCGGATGGGCGTTCCCGGCAGTGAGTACTTCGCGGCGTTTTCCAGCAGGTGCAGCAACACCTCGCGGACGCGGTCAAAATCGAATCGTATTTCGGGCAGTGTGTCAGGCACGTCGACTTCGAGAACGTGCTGCTGGAGGCCGAGGCGTATTCCCTGAAGCGCCGCGTCCACTACGTCGCGGATTGCATAAGAGTGCAGATCGAGTTTGAACATCTGCGAGTCGAGCTGGGCCATCTCCGCCGCCTCGCCCACCAGCCGGTTGAGGCGATCCGCTTCTTCATCGATGACGGTCAACAGTTCGCGACGCTGTTCGTTGTCCAGTTCGTAGTCCGAGAGCAGGCTGGTGATGCTGGCCTTGATGCCCGTCAGCGGCGTGCGGAATTCATGGGTCACAGAGTCGAGCAATGCCGAACGGAGACGTTCGTTTTCCTGCAAGGCCTGGTTCTTGGTCAACTCCTCTACGGCACGCGCACGTTCGATGGCAATCCCCACCAGGCTGCCGATGGCCTCCAGGGTTTCGCGCGGCAGCTCTCCGCCGACTACGGCCAGGGCTCCCGTGGTGCGAACTCCTATGCGAAGCGGAACGTAGGACATGTCGTCCGCAGTGATCGGTTCGCCACGAGCAATCGTGTCCTTCAACAGTTCGCCATCGATGGAAGCGGCAGGGCTGGACCGATAGACCGTTTCCTTTCCGGCCACCAGCAATCCGGCGCCGCGCAGGGCAAAAGTATCGGCAATATATGAAGCCACGCTATTGAGCAGGCGGGCGGCATTGTCGGATGTAAGCAACTGCTGGCTCAGGGCGTAGAGGCGCTCCACTTCCCGGCGCCGTCGTTTGGCCTGCTCGGCTTCGCGACGCGCTCGTTCCGCCAGGTTGCTGGCAACCACGGCGGTCACCAGGAAGCTAATGAGCGCGACCCAGTTCTGAGGGTCGGCGATGGTGAAGGTTCCGAAGGGAGGCAGAAAGAAATAGTTGAATGCAGCCGCTGCGGCGAACGAGAGGAACAGGGCAATCCGCAGGCCCCAATAGGCCGAAACGAGCAGTACGGCCACCAGCAACGTCAGGGCGACGGTCGTCGGGTTCGTGGTGAACACACGCTTGTAGAACACGACAATCGCCGCCAGCATACCGAGGCTGACAGCGTATTTGACCAGGACGGTTTGCACGCGATGGTTCACGGAAGAATTGTACGCTGGACGTTTTCGGCGACAGCTTACAATAGCGACGATGCCGAAGACTCCCGAACAATGGCTGGAGGAAGTTGCCCCGAAGAAAACCCGGGGCGTATTCAAGCTCTTCCTGGGCTACGCGCCGGGCGTGGGGAAGACCTACTCGATGCTGAGCGAAGCGCTGCGCCGTTCGAGCCGCGGAGAAGACGTGGTGACCGGCGTGGTGGAAACGCATGGCCGCGCCTCGATTGTCGAGCTGGCCGCAAGAATCGAGACGGTGTCACGGCGGCAGCTCGAATATAAAGGCACGACGTTTGAGGAGATGGACGTGGACGCCATCCTCGCACGTGCTCCGCAGGTTGCGCTGGTCGATGAGCTGGCGCACACGAACATCGATGGCAGCCGCCACCACAAGCGCTACGAAGACGTTCTTGAACTGCTGGACCACAACATCGATGTGCTCTCGACGATGAACGTGCAGCATATCGAGAGCTTGGGCCCGACGGTTGCACAGATCACCGGAGTCCAGGTACGCGAAACCGTGCCGGACTGGGTGATGCAGCGCGTGGAGGAGATTGTGCTGGCCGACGTAACGCCACAGGCGCTCCAGACGCGCATGAAACGCGGCGACATCTATCCCGTGGAGCGGGCCGAGCGCGCGCTGTCGCACTTTTTCCGGCCGGGCAATTTGATCGCGCTGCGCGAACTGGCTCTGCGCCAGGTGACGCAGGTGGTGGATCGCAGCCTCGATGCCTTTCTTGCCAAGGACGGAATTCAGCAGGCTCCGGCAGTGCGCGAGCGACTCGCCGTCTGCATCAGTTCGAACCCGGCGGCGCAGTCCCTGATCGCGCGTGGCTCGCGAATGGCCGAAGGAATTCGCGGCGAGTTGTATGTCCTTTACGTGGATACCGGCCGCGACACGCGTCCGGAGGACCAGAAAACACTGGCGGAAAACATACGCTTCGCGGAGAACCTCGGTGCAAAGGTCGAGCGTGTTGCGGGAAACAGCGTCGCCGCGGAAGTCGCAAAGTTTGTCCGCGGCAACCACATTACGCAGGTGATTTTTGGCCGCTCGGCGCGAACAGGCATGCAGAAGCTTCTCTACCTGTCGGCCATTCAGCGCTTTCTGCAAAATGCACCCGGTGTCGATGTGCATATCATCACGCAAGAGGTTCGATGAGCCCGGAACGTGCGCACATTCTTGTCGTCGACGATGAGCCGCAGATCACGCGTGTGCTGCGGACTACGCTCACCGCGCAACACTACGACATTCGCGTAGCCAATGACGGCGAGATGGCGCTGGAGATCATGAAGGACTGGTCCCCCCATCTGATCATCACCGACCTGGTCATGCCAAACCTCAACGGCGTGGAGTTGTGCCACCGGGTGCGGGCCTTTTCCACCGTACCCATCATCGTGCTCTCCGTGCGCGGCCAGGAGCAGCAGAAAGTGGCCGCTCTGGATGCCGGCGCTGATGACTACGTGACCAAGCCGTTCAATATGAACGAACTGCTGGCGCGCATTCGGGCAAACCTGCGGCGGGCCCCGAAAGAGACTGTGCAGCCTTGCGAAGTACTGGAACTCGGCGACTTTCGCATTGATATTGCAACCCGTGAAGTCACGGTGGCGGGCAAGGAGGTCAAACTTACCCCAAAGGAGTTTGACCTGTTGGTCTACCTCGCCGAGCATCCCAGGCGCGTCGTTGCGCACCGCACGTTGCTGGCGGCCATCTGGGGAGACACCAGCACCGAGCAACCCGAGTACCTGCGCGTCTTTGTCGGGCAACTGCGCAAAAAGATCGAGCCCGATCCTTCCGAACCAAAATACCTGCTCACCGAACGCTGGGTCGGCTACCGCTTCGAACCCGGCGAATAGCATCTTTATCAACTCTTTATTTTCGCTTTACCCAAACCTTAGCGCCGCCGCCGTTCAATAGGATCGTCACGCAAAGCGACGAGGTGTTTGTGGCGATCGGTCTTCTGGAGATACTGAATATTGCGGGTGTTGCGTTCCTGTTGTGGGCTGCCACGGCATTCACACGCGACTGCCGCCCACTCCGGCGCTCGCAAATCATCAGCCGCATTGATTCCGCGGAAACGCAGGTTCCCCGCCTCACACGGCTCCGCCGCTAATCATCGGCGCGCTTTGCAAAGACACAAGAACGCGCGGTGAAATTTCATCATCCGCAGCGGCGAGGGTAAGAGAATGCAGGACATTGCGTTCGTTGGATTCACGGTCGTGTTGTTCCTTCTGATGTTTGCATACATCCACGCGTGCGAGAGGCTCCGCTAAGGACATGTCTGCCGGATCGATCGTAATTCTCATTCTCTGCGCACTGTTGCTGGTCTACCTCACATACGCACTGCTGTGTCCGGAGAAGTTCTGAGATGACGGCGCAGGGGTGGTTTCAGATCTCCGTCTTCTTCCTCGCCGTGCTGGCGCTCGCCAAGCCACTCGGCATCTATATGGCCCGCTTCTTCGAGCACGAGCGGACGTTCTTCGACCCGGTCGCGCGGCCCGTGGAACGAATTATTTACAAGCTCACCCGCGTGGATGAGCAGCACGAAATGCGCTGGACCGAGTACGGCGCTGCCATGCTGATGTTCAGCGTGGTGTCGATGCTGCTGCTCTACGTCTTCCTGCGATTGCAGCATTTTCTTCCACTCAATCCGCAGGGATTTCCGGGAGCGGCGCCAGATCTTTCATTCAATACAGCCGCATCCTTCACGACGAACACAAA
The DNA here is from genome assembly GCA_021779935.1 of Acidobacteriota bacterium. Lineage (GTDB taxonomy): Bacteria > Acidobacteriota > Terriglobia > Terriglobales > Acidobacteriaceae > JAJXZT01. The sequence goes on along the minus strand of JAJXZT010000001.1, from coordinate 241,311 downwards.
CTGGCAGGCTTATGTTCCGGAGACAACCGTCAGCTACCTGACGCAGATGGCCGGCCTTGCTTATCACAACTTTGTCTCGGCGGCGGTTGGCATTGCGTTGGCCATCGCTTTCATTCGCGGCATTGCGCGGCACGAGCGCGAGACAATCGGCAACTTCTGGGTAGACATGACGCGTGCAACCCTATGGTTGCTGTTGCCGGTTTGCATCGGGTTCTCCATCGTTCTCGTCTCGCAGGGAGTACTGCAAAACCTGAAGCCCTACCAGACCGTGAAGCTTGTGCAACCGCAGCGCTCCGCCGACGGAAAGGTGACAAGTACGCAGACGCTTGCCATGGGACCTGTCGCGTCGCAGGAAGCGATCAAGATGTTCGGCACAAATGGCGGCGGCTTCTTCAACGCCAACAGCGCGCATCCGTTCGAAAATCCCACGCCGCTCTCAAACTTCCTGGAGATGCTGGCGATCTTTGCGATTCCGTCCGGACTCACTTACACGCTGGGACGCATGACCGGATCGCAGCGTCACGGTTGGGCGGTGTGGAGCGCCATGGCCGTTCTCTTCCTTGTGGGGGGCACCACCGTCTACTGGGCCGAGTCGCACGGCAATCCGCTGCTCCACGGCGTGGACGAGCAACATACGGCGTCGCAGTCGGGCGGCAACATGGAAGGCAAGGAGGTCCGCTTCGGCATCGCCGGCTCCGCGCTCTTTGCCACCGCCACTACCGACGCCAGTTGCGGCGCGGTGAACTCGATGCACGACTCCTATATGCCGCTCGGCGGAATGGTACTGCTCGTCAACATACTTCTCGGTGAGGTCGTGTTCGGCGGAGTCGGCGCAGGCATGTACGGCATTCTCATCTTCATCATCCTGACCGTGTTCATCGCCGGTCTGATGGTGGGCCGAACGCCGGAATACCTGGGCAAGAAGATCGAGGCGTACGACGTCAAGATGGCAATGCTCGCCATATTGATTCTCCCTCTGCTTATCCTTGTCTTCACCGCGATTTCGGTGGTGTGGCCCAGCTTCCTTGCCAGCATCGCCAATCCCGGGCCGCACGGATTATCGGAAATCTTCTACGCCTTCGCCTCCGGGGCCGGAAACAACGGTTCGGCGTTTGCCGGATTGAACGCCAACACTCTCTGGTACAACACGACCCTCGGCGTGGACATGCTCTTCGGGCGCTTCCTCATGATCATCCCGATGCTGGCAATCGCCGGTAACCTGGCGCGCAAAAAGACCGTGCCTGCGTCGCCGGGAACATTTCCGGTGGCTACGCCGACGTTTGCCGTGCTTCTCATGTCCGTCATCCTGGTGGTTGGTGCGCTCACATACTTTCCCGTACTCAGCCTGGGGCCGGTGCTGGAGCATCTGCTGATGGCCGCAGGCAAGGTTTTCTAAGATGACGAAGCGAGGCAAATCGAAACGCGCGGTGTGGGACCTGAAGATTGTCCGCCGCGCCGCAGTGGATGCGATCTGGAAACTCAATCCGCAGACCATGATGCGCAATCCGGTCATGTTCGTCGTCGAGATCGGCAGCGTGCTCACCACCGTCCTGCTGGTGCGCGGATATCGCCACGGACTCTTGCATTCCGGATTCAGCCTGCAAATCACCGTGTGGCTGTGGTTCACCGTGTTGTTCGCCAACTTCGCCGAGGCCATGGCGGAAGGGCGCGGCAAGGCGCAGGCCGACACGCTACGCAAGGCGAAGTCGGAAACCATTGCCAACCTCCTGCGTGACGGCCACATCGAGCAGGTCGCCAGTGCAAAACTCCGCACCGGCGACGTGGTGGTGGCCTCAGCCGGTGAGTTTATTCCCGGCGATGGAGAGATCATCGAGGGCGTTGCCTCCGTGGATGAATCGGCAATCACCGGCGAGTCTGCTCCGGTCATTCGCGAAGCGGGCGGCGACCGCTCGGCCGTAACCGGAGGCACGCGCGTCCTCAGCGACCAGATCAAGGTGCGCATCACGTCGAACCCCGGCGAGACTTTTCTCGACCGCATGATTTCTCTCGTCGAGGGCGCATCGCGCCAGAAGACCCCGAACGAAATCGCGCTCAACATCCTGCTTGCCGGACTGACGATCATCTTTCTGCTTGCGGTGGTCACGCTCCAGCCGTTTGCCATTTACTCGGGCGCGCCGCAGACGGTCTTCGTGCTGGTCTCGCTGCTCGTCTGCCTCATCCCCACTACGATTGGCGGATTGCTATCGGCCATCGGCATCGCGGGAATGGATCGCCTGATTCAACACAACGTGCTGGCGATGTCCGGACGCGCGGTGGAAGCTGCCGGCGATGTCAATACACTGCTGCTCGACAAGACCGGCACCATCACTTTCGGCAACCGGCAGGCAACCGAGTTTGTTCCCGCGCCGGGCTTCACCGGCGAACAGGTAGCCGACGCCGCGCAGCTCTCGTCACTGGCGGACGAGACGCCGGAGGGCCGATCCATCGTTGTGCTGGCGAAAGAAAAGTACGGGCTGCGCGGTCGCGACCTGGCCACTCACGAAGCGCATTTCATCCCCTTCACTGCGCAGACGCGCATGTCCGGCATCAATCTCGACGGACGCGAGATTCGCAAAGGCGCCGTGGATGCTGTCGCCCGTTACCTTGAGCAGAACGGCAACGCGCTGCCCGCCGATGTGCGCGCAGCGGTCGAAAAGATCGCCAACACCGGCGGCACTCCGCTGGTGGTGGCGGAGAACGGTCGTGCGGCCGGCGTCGTGCATCTGAAGGACATCGTGAAGGGCGGCATACGCGAACGCTTCGCACAGCTTCGCGCCATGGGCATCCGCACCGTGATGATCACCGGCGACAACCCGCTCACCGCGGCGGCCATTGCCCGCGAAGCCGGAGTGGACGACTTCCTTGCCGAAGCCACGCCTGAAGACAAAATGAGGCTGATCAAGCACGAGCAGAGCCAAGGCAAGCTGGTTGCCATGACCGGCGACGGCACGAACGACGCTCCGGCGCTGGCACAGGCCGACGTTGGCATGGCCATGAATACCGGCACGCAGGCCGCCAAGGAGGCCGGCAACATGGTCGACCTTGACTCCAATCCCACCAAGCTGATTGAAGTCGTCGAGATCGGCAAACAGTTGCTGATGACCCGCGGCGCGCTGACCACGTTTTCCATCTCCAACGACGTGGCGAAATATTTCGCGATCATCCCGGCGATGTTTTCCGGAACGTTCCCGGTGCTGAACGCGCTCAACGTCATGCACTTGCGCACACCGCAATCGGCGGTGCTCTCGGCCGTCATCTTCAACGCGCTGATCATCGTCGCGCTGATTCCGCTGGCCCTGCGCGGAGTTTCCTATCGCGCGCTCAGTGCCGAGGCGTTGCTGCGGCGCAACCTGTTCCTTTACGGCCTTGGCGGGCTGATCGCGCCGTTTATCGGCATCAAGCTCATCGACGTACTGCTCACCGCCAGCCATCTCGCGTGAGGTTCGCATGAAGAAACATTTCGTCAACGCCGTTCTGATGACCGTCGTGACAACGGTTCTGCTCGGCATCGTCTATCCGCTGGCAGTCACCGCAATTGCGCAGGTGTTGTTCCGTAGCAAGGCTGACGGTCAAATCATCTACCGCAACGGCCAGGCCATTGGCTCGCGGATTATCGGGCAGCCGTTTACCGGGCCGGAATATTTCCACTCTCGCCCCTCCGCTGCGGGTGACGGTTACGATGCCGCACAATCCGGAGGCTCGAATCTCAGCCCGACCAATCACATCCTTGTCGAAGACGTGGAGAAGCGCGTCAAGGCCGAACAGGTTGGCTCGAATCCCGTGCCGATTGATCTCGTGACTGCCTCCGCCTCGGGACTCGATCCGGATATCTCTCCCGCCGCCGCCTACTACCAGATGGCGCGAGTGGCGCACAGCCGTGGCATCCCGGAGAGTGCCGTGCAAAGCCTGATCGAACGCCACACCCAGCGCCGTCAACTCGGCTTCCTCGGGGCCAGCCATGTCAACGTCCTCGAACTCAATCTTGCACTCGACCGGCTCTACCCGGTGCACAACTAAACAATATGCGTGTTCGTTTTCTAACGGTGCTTGCCACCGCTTTCTTCCTTCTCGGATCGGCCTTCGCCCAGGAAACCGTCTTTAATGTTCCCAGCGGCGACATCCTCGCCCACGGAAAAACCTACGGCGAACTGGACCTCGCGTATCAGTACTCCGGCGGCCTTGCGTCCTACACTCCGCGCGTGGTTGTCGGCCTTGGCAAACGGGTGGAAGCCGGACTGAACATCAACGGCATGGGAACTCCCGGTGATTTGCAAACTACGCTGACGCCCACAATCAAGTGGAAAGCCTACGACGGCGGAAAGAATGGCTGGGCATTTCTCGTCGGTGACAACCTGTTCCTGCCGGTGCAGAACCGCACGTACAACGCCGGGAACTACCTCTATGCCGAGTTCACGAAGACGTGGCGCACCGGTACGCGTGCTACCTTCGGCGCATATCATTTCAGCCGCAACGTTGTTGCCAACGCGCAACGAGCCGGCGGACAGTTCGCCATCGAGCAGCCGGTTGGCAGCCGCCTTTCCGTTGCCGCTGACTGGTATACGGGCAATCATGCCCTGGGATACTTCACTCCCGGCGTCGTCCTGAAGCTCACGCCCAAGCTGACCTGGTATGGCTGCTACGAAATCGGCAACCATGGCGCGTCCAGCGGCAACCGGGTATTCCTTGCGGAACTGGGCTGGAACTTCAATTGAGATGCGTGTGGATTGTGCGCTCGTACAAACGAGAGATCTCCGGCTTTGCCGGAAGATCATTGCCGCAGACGTGGATCAACCTGCGTCACCAGGTTGTCGAGTCTGTTGTTATTCACTCCGATGTTGACCGGAGGGCTGTAAGTTCGGGTCCTGCCGAGGAGCCATTCTTCTACTTCGTGTGGATTTACAAGAACTTAAAACAGGGGAGACCGGCACCAGAGATTTTGCATTCGGGCTGGCGCCCGATTAATGTTGCGACAGCGATGTGCATCGCAATTCCTGCACTTGTTAGGTAGACGGATCATGACCAGCGTGCGAATGGATAAATGGCTCTGGGCCGCCAGGTTCTTTAAGACACGATCCTTGGCGGCGCGAGCCTGTGAACTCGGCAGGGTTCAAGTCAATCATCAGCCGGTGAAGCCTGCCCGCGAAGTTCGGGTTGGTGAAATGCTACAGGTCACGAATGAGGGTGGCGACTTTCAGGTGGAGGTCCTGCTGCTCAGCGAGGTGCGCGGTCCGGCATCGGTTGCCCAAACGCTCTACCGCGAAACCGAAGCGAGCCGCGAATTGCGGCTGAAGGTGGCCGAAGAGCGCAGAACGATGATGAATTTCACCCCGGCGCCGCAAGGCAGGCCATCGAAACGAGACCGCCGCAAGATCATCCAGTTCCGTGGCGGCGTGTGACGGAGTTTGCCCTTGTGAGCTTGCACTACGCCTTTGCGCTGCGTCGCGGCCTTCGTTCCCGGGAGTAGATGCCGGCTGCGATTTGCTGTGCGAGGTAGTCGCGTGATTCGCTTCTGCGCTGTAGGATGGTCTGTCTATTTCATTCGTCACGGAGCGTTCGATGAACCCAGCACTGGAAAATCTTGAGCCTAAAACGCTGTGGAAGCACTTTGATAGGTTGGCATCCATTCCACGGGCCTCCACCAAGGAGGCGAAAGCGCGCGAGTATGTACTCGCGCAAGCCGCGCGCCTCGGCCTTCCGGCAACCTCGGATGCCGTCGGCAACATTGTGATTCGCAAGCCAGCACATCCCGGCCGCGAAAATGCGCCAATGGCTCTGTTGCAGGGCCACCTTGACATGGTGTGCGAAAAGAACGAGGGCACGGCTCACAACTTTGACACGGACCCGATTCGCCTCGTGCGCGATGGCGACTGGCTCAAGGCCGATGGAACGACGCTGGGCGCCGATAACGGTGTTGGCGTTGCCGCAGGACTCGCCGTAATGGAGAGCACGGATATCGCCCACGGTCCCCTGGAGTTTGTATTCACGATCGATGAGGAAACCGGCCTCACTGGGGCGGCAGAATTTCCTCCGGGGATACTGAAGTCAAAATACTTCCTCAATCTCGACGGAGAGGAGAAGGGAACTATCTGCATCGGATGTTCCGGCGGTCTCAATACGACCGCGCACCGGAAAGTGACACTGCGCGCTCCAAAATACGGCGTTGCTTTTCGAATCAAGGTGTCCGGCTTGAAGGGCGGACACTCCGGCGTCGACATTCACCAGGGTCGCGGCAACGCCATTCGCATTCTTGCCCGCGTGCTGCAAACGCTGCTGAATCGCGTTCCGATGGAAGTCGCCGACATCAAGGGCGGAAGCGCGCGCAACGTAATTCCTCGCGAAGCGACAGCCGTGGTTCTTGTCGATGGCGTGAAAGAGAAGGAGTTGAAGTCGCTGGTCGCCACGCTGGAGACTGAGAATCGTGTTGACCTCGGCGGATTCGATCCTGGATTGCAGATTGCGGTGGACAGTGTGGAGCGACCGGCGCAGGTGCTCGATGCTGCGGATGCTGTAAAGGTGGTTGATGTGCTTGCGAGCCTACATCATGGCGTACTCGCTATGAGTCCCGACATTCCGGGCCTTGTGCAGACGTCCACGAACCTTGCGACGATATCTGTGAAGGGCGATGAAGTCGAAATCGGATCGAGCCAGCGCAGCGCCATTGAGAGCAGCAAACAGTCCGCTGCTTGCATGGTTGCAACCGTCTGCCGCCTGGGCGGATTCGATGTGAATCACTCTGGCGGATATCCCGGATGGAAGCCGGAGCCGACGAGTGAAATCGTCAAAAAGCTACAGGCCGTGTATCAGGATGTCTTCGGCGAGCCGACCAGGCTGGTTGCCATGCACGCTGGCTTGGAGTGCGGCGTGATCGGCGAAAAGTATCCCGGCATGCAGATGGCATCGTTTGGTCCACAGATTGTAGATCCTCACAGCCCCAATGAACGTGTGGAGCTACCGTCGGTCGAAACATTCTGGACGTACCTCAAGGCCGTTCTTGAGCGAATCTAGCGGCAACACAATTCGATGTTGATCGGTGACGCGCGTCTACAACCGTTGCGTCACCGTTTCTTTTGGAAGTGAGGACGGGGCTGGGCCTCCACGTATGCAGCCACGTCAAGCGACTGTTCGTCGGAGAGATTGGCGGTGAGCCACGGCATGTTGCCTCGAACGAAAGATGCAAGGTTGTCGACCTTCGCCATGCCCGCGCCGTCGTTGTACGACTGCGCTCCCCATACCGCCGGTCCCTGGCCCGTCCCCTGACCATCGCCACCGTGGCATGCTGCGCATCGGCCGAGGTACACCGTTTCTCCCGCAACGGCATCAGGCGTGTGCCCGCTCTTGATTTTCTTCTGACCAAGCCAAGGCATCTTGCTATAGATGGGAATGTCCTTGGATATCCATGCAAAATAGGTCATCAGCGCCTGCATCTCGTGACTGTCGACGGGCAGCGCGTGGCCGTTCATGCTGCGCTCGAAACACTCATTGGTGCGTGACACGAGGTCGGTCGCATAGTTCGTACGCGTCCGGAATTTCGGGTACGATGCCGCGACACCGACGAGAGAGATGCTTCGCATTGACAACCCTCCGTCGAAGTGGCAATTCGTGCAGCTCAGCTTATTGCCCACATATTTCGGCGCGTACTTGTCCGTATGCTTCATGATGTTGTAGCCGAGCATGACGGCGTCACGTATGTCGGGAGGGGCGGATTGAGGAGTGGGGGGCGCAAACGTCGCCACTGGTACCTGACCCGTCACCGGACCCTTCGCTGGGCGCGGCATCCAATACATGGCGAGAAACAGCGTCATCAACCAACCGGCGGCGCCTGTCGCTGCGACCACACCAAATACAACGTTGAGCTTTCTCATGCGTTCGTTCCCGGACCGAGTGCCGGCAAGGAGTTTACTTCGCCGGCGGTAAAAAGCCGTACTTCCGGAAGATCGCCTGGGCTTTTTCGCTCATCAGGAAATCCATGAACTCACGTGCAGCCTGCGCGTGAGGCGCGTTCTTGAAAAGTCCCGCGAAATACATTCCGGTTACGTTCTGCTTGGCCGGAATCTCCACGAGATCGATCGGATTGCCAATCATCTTCTGGAACTTTGCTTCCGTGTACCACACGACTCCCGCGTCGGATTCCCCCATCATGATGCGCAGCGGAGTTTGCCGATGATGGATATGTGTGAGGAAGGTGGTTCCGTCTTTCACCTTTTTCTGCATGATACGGTCGACCAGTTGTTCGCCGCCCGCATTTTTGTATGAATCCGTGATGAGAGCCGCAACCCCTTCCCACGCTGGGTTCGGCATGGAGACGCGCACCTCATCACGTCCCAGGTCGTTGAGCGAAAGGACTTTCTTCGGATTACCTTTTCGCACCATGATGGCCAGTCGATTTTGTGCGTATTGCTCTACCCGGTCGAATCGTTTTTGTTCTTCGAACTGACGAATGCGCTTTCCGCCAGCCGTGTAAATGTCCGGCGTGATGGCGATTCGCAGGTTGCCGATGACTACCGCGCCCTCCTCGATCTGCCTGGCAAGAATCCCGGGCGGCAGTGTCTCCCAGTAGATACGCTGCACGTCTGGGTGTTCCAGACGAAAAGCATCCATGAGCTCTGCCGTCGCCATGAACTGGTTCCCGGCGAAAAACACGACAAGTTGCGGGTCAACGATATCGCCGTGCAGATCGGGAACGTTATCGATCTGGGGGACCGTGAAGTTGAATCCGTTGGAGGGGGATTGACTCCAGGGTGGCCATAACTTCGGCGCATCGCGCTCTATTTTTCCCGTGACTTGCGCTTGAGCTGTCATCAATCCCAATGCGACCAACGCGAGAGAGCAAACCACTAGTCTTCGAAGCATCCGCCCTCCTTATCGAGCAAGTTCAGGCGACTGCGTACTAAAAAGGCATCAGCGCGTAGCCGTCGTTCTGGTACACCACCATCACCACAACCGCCGAGGTAGCCACCTGCACCGGAAGCTGTACGTCTTTTTCATCGAAATGAAGTTGATGTAACGCCTGCCCGCAGAGGAAGAGGTGAACTCCAGCTGCCTTTAGTTCCTCAATGATCTTTATGTTCGGGTTATCCACTCCGAACTTGGCCTTGTAGACTTCGTTGTCCATTGCCGCGATGCTCGCGGGGCCATGGAAGACTGCCACCATTCGAATGTTTTTCGGGGGAACGCCAAGCGTGGAAAAGACGTTCAGTGTCCTGGAGGCATGAAACAGGCCGAGCAAAGGCTGCTTGGGATCCTTCGGCATCTGTGTCAGGTCGACAAGCACTTTGTATATTTTTCCCTTTGCCGGTTGCACGGCCGCATGGGGCATGGGCCAGGCCGGGCCTGCAGCCTTGATGACCGGATATTCCCATCCGGAAGTTTGATTGCCAGCCTGTTTCTTGCCGGCAACCGACTTCTGCCCGCCATCGGCAAGCGACAGACCAGTCAACGTCAGTACGGCCAGCATTACAACCGCTGCTTTGCGCATTCAGACACTCCTAAGCATGTGAGAAAAAGCTGGTTTACTCGCAGATGCGAAGCGTATTCGCACTGCCGGTCGAATTATCGGGAATGGGCAAACCCAAGCACATGGATTCGCAAGTAGATATATGCTACTGCAACCATTGCGTTGATGTCTTGAAATTTGATGCTTACCTTTGTGCTTTCACGCGAGTCAATATCAACATGGGCCGGTTTGTGCCGGAATCTTGGTGCTGAGCCTGCCAGAGTTGCTTTGAATTTTCGACTTGGCATCTCATCACGACTGTCCTATCGTTCCAGAATTCGGATATTGCCAGTTGTTTATGACGGGGCTGTCGTCTTTCCTCGGCCACGCGGGTGCGTGGTGACATCGATGAACCAAGATGTATGCTGCTGCTTCGTTTCTTCGGCGAGAGACGAAAGCAGTGTTCCGGGAGTTTTGCCCAGTGTCCCTTTTCACCTTTTCAGTGTCTGAAAATTGCTTTAACCTTTTCTGCCCGTTTCCATCCTTCACATCAGTGCAACGTTCAGGGAGACATGTGCCCATGAAGATACGCTTCGTCTTGTTTGCGTTTTTCCTGCTCTTTGCTGCCGCCTGCCTCGGACAGGAATCGAAACCCCTCCTGATGCAGAACCCAACCGTCAGCAAAACACAAATCGCTTTCAACTATGGTGGTGAGATATGGATTGTTGACCGCAATGGCGGCGATGCCCGTCGCCTGGTGGCCGGCACCGGCCTGGAAAGCGGTCCGGTCTTCTCACCCGATGGATCGATGGTTGCCTATACAGGCGACTATGACGGAAACCAGGATGTTTACGTTGTCTCATCGCAGGGTGGAGAGCCGCGCCGCCTTACGTACCATCCCGGCACGGACGTTGCTCTTGGCTGGACACTCGACGGCAAGAGCGTTCTCTTCCGCTCAACCAGCAATAGCTACTCGCGATTTGAAAAGCTGTTCACTGTCCCCGTCACTGGCGGATTCCCCACCGAAATCCCGCTTCCGATGGGAGTCGAAGCTTCCTACTCTCCAGATGGCTCGCATCTCGCATACGTTCCACGCTGGAACCGCCGTTTGGGCGCCGGCCCGAATTACATCGCTATTAAGCATTATCGCGGCGGCCTGACATCGCCCATCTGGATCGCGAATCTCGCCGACTCCAGTGTCGTCGATGTTCCGCGCGACAATTCGAATGACTTCAATCCGATGTGGATCGGCGACAAGATTTATTTCCTCTCCGATCGTAACGGTCCGGTCACGCTCTTTTCCTATGACACAAAGACGAAGGAAGTGAAGCAGCTCATCAAGAATGACGGCTTCGACTTCAAGTCTGCTTCCGCCGGGCCTGGCGTCATCATCTATGAACAGCTTGGGTCGCTCCACCTCTATGACCTGGGCACCGGCGCGACCAAAGAAGTGCACGTTCGTGTTGCCGGTGACATGCCGCAGGTGGCGCCGCATTTTGAGAAAGTAGAAAAACAAATCCTCAACTTCGGCATTTCCCCCACGGGACAGCGCGCGGTCTTTGAAGCTCACGGGGAAGTCCTCACCGTGCCTGCGGAGAAGGGGGACATCCGCAACATCACGCACAGCCCTGGTGCTGCCGACCGCGAGCCTGCATGGTCGCCAGACGGGAAATCCATTGCTTACTTCTCGGACGAATCGGGTGAGTATGCGCTGTACATCAGCAATCAGGATGGCATGGGAACTCCGAAGAAGATTGATCTTGGACAGCCTCCATCATTCTTCTACACGCCGACCTGGTCGCCCGACAGCAAGAAGATTGCCTATAGCGACAAGCGTCTGAATCTCTGGTATGTCGATCTCGATCACCCGACGCCAGTCAAAGTCGACACCGACATGTTTGACACGCCCGCCTATGAGTACGACGTAGTGTGGTCGCCGGACAACCGCTGGCTCGCATACACGAAGCAACTGGTCAATCACCAGCATGCTGTCTTCGTCTATTCGCTCGAAGATCACAAGGCCACTCAGCTCACCGACGGCATGAGCGATGCGTTGTATCCCAGCTTCGACAAGGGCGGTAAATATCTGTACTTCACCGCCAGCACCGACATGGGCCTCTCGACGGGCTGGCTCGACATGAGCAGCATTGACCGTCCCGTCACGCGAGGCGTCTACATCACCGTCCTGCGTAAGGACCTGCCTTCGCCGCTCGCTCCAGAGAGCGATGAAGAGAAGATTGATGCGGCGAAGGAGACCAAGCCCGCGGCTTCCGCCGATCAAGCTAAGGACAAAGAGAAAGAAAAGGAGCCGAAGGAGCCGGTCAAAGTCACCATCGACTTCGACAATATCGGCCAGCGCATCCTCGCCCTTCCAATTCCGCCGAAGAATTTCAAGGGCCTCTATACGGGCAAAGAAGGTGACGTCTATCTGCTGGAAGGACCGCGGCTCGATCCTGACAATGGCCCACCGGCACTCACTGTCCAGCGTTTCGACTTGAAGAAGCGTAAGACAGAAAAGCTGTTGGATGATGTTCGTTCCTTCGCGCTCTCCTTCAATGGCGAAAAGATGCTCTACCGGCAAGGCGACAAGTGGTTCATTGGTGCCGCCGATAAGCCGCCCAAGCCCGGCGAAGGCCTGCTCAAAACGGCCGACATGGAGGTTTATGTCGTTCCTCGCGCCGAGTGGGACCAGATGTATCGCGAGGTTTGGCGCATCGAGCGCGACTTCTTCTACAACCCGCATTTTAACGGGCTCAACTTGGCGGCTGCCGAGAAGGCTTACAAGCCGTTCCTCGCTTCTGTTGCAAGCAGGTCGGACCTCGACTATCTCTTTTCGGACATGCTTGGCAACTTGACAGTGCTTCACATGTACGTGGGCGGCGGTACCATGCCCGAGGTGAAGCCGGTCAATGTAGGTCTGCTTGGAGCTGATTACGCGGTTGAAAACGGCCGGTATCGTTTTACGAAGATCTTTAACGGCGAAAACTGGAACCCGCAACTGCACGCTCCGCTCACTCAGCCCGGCGTCAATGTCAAGGTTGGTGAGTACCTGCTCGCAGTCAATGGACGAGAACTCCATGGCACGGACAACGTCTACAGCTTTTTCCAGGAGACTGCGGGGAAGCAGGTTGTTTTGAAGGTCGGTCCCAATCCTGATGGAACTGGCTCGCGCGAGGTTACGGTTGTGCCGGTAGGGAATGAAACGGCACTCCGCAACTACGCGTGGATCGAGCACAATCGCCGCCTGGTGGACAAACTGAGCGACGGCAAGTTGGCGTATGTCTACCTGCCGAATACCGCCGGGGCCGGATATACCAACTTCAACCGCTACTACTTTGCGCAGGTCGGCAAAGAGGGGGCCGTGCTCGACGAACGCTTCAACGGAGGGGGCGATATCGCCGATTACATCATCGACTACCTGCGCCGTCCGGTAACCAGCCTCGTCATGACTCGTGAAGGAGAAACCTATAAAGAGCCGCAAGAGGCCATCTACGGACCCAAGGCGATGATCATCAACGAATTCGCCGGTTCAGGTGGCGATGCCATGCCGTGGTACTTCCGCAAGGCGGGCGTCGGCCCTCTCGTCGGCATGAGGACGTGGGGCGGCCTGGTCGGTATCGGTGGATATCCGCAACTGATGGATGGCGGATTCGTCACGGCGCCACGCTGGGCCATCTACGGAACCGAGGGCAAGTGGGAGGTCGAGAACCAAGGTATCTCTCCGGATGTCCAAGTTGAACTCGATCCGAAACTTGTTCGCGAAGGCCATGATCCTCAGCTTGAGAAAACCGTTGAAATACTCATGGAGCAATTGAAGCAGCATCCGCTGCCGAAATATCCAGTGCCCGCGTATCCGGACTACCACCAGAAGTTCTGATCAACAGGGCAACTGGTTTGGGTTATCGGGCTCCGCCGCCAATGAAAGAAAGGCTGCGGAGCCCAGTCTTTATGCGGCTCCGGGCACTTGCGTTCCGCACAACCATCTTCCCCTTTGCAGAATCCTTATGAACTTCTTATCCCGCTTTGTTTTGCGACGCAGTTCAATATAAATGTGCGCAGTGCTTTACTCCTCCGCACAGAGCCTCAATATGCTTGTTAGCGACTCACTTGCGCTGGTCTGCCTCGCCGCAGTGATCTTCTTAGCGGTTTTCTTTGTGCAGATCATGTTGGCGTCCGCCCGACGGCAACAAGGGTGGAAACCTGTCTCGATGGAAACCACGCTTGTGCCGTTGCAAGAACAATCGTCTGAATTTCTCCGACGAGAACAGATGGCGACCGAGGCCGGTTCAACGGCGAATGCTGTCATCCTGGAATGTCGCCGCTAAATCGCTAATCGAAATTCAAACCAAAATAACGATTTGCATTTGTGCAGCAAATATCCCAAATGATTCCACCGATCATCGACATGTCGTTGGGCGCTTTCCGCGCTGCATGTCTTCGCTCAGAAGATTGCACAAAACACGCCGGAAATGTTCGTGGCGCGGATAGGATATGAATAACCGAGAGTCGGTGCGCATTCCAATGAAGCGAGTACTCAGTTCAAGTTCGAGAGCGCTTCCAGTTCCTTGCCGAAAAGTTAGGCTAATAGAGCCTGGTCTGGACAAGAAGTATTACGACAAATCACCATGGATCACTGATGAAGTCCCTACGGTTTCAGTGCTTCGGCGACCTTTCAAATCTTGAGATCGCGGACCTTCCGATTCCAACTCCCGCGCCAGGGGAAGTCCTCGTCCGTGTACTTGCCAGTGCGATCAATCCGAGCGACGCGAAGAACGTTCTTGGAAAAATGGACGGCACGACACTGCCGCGCACGCCGGGACGCGATTTCGCTGGCGTGGTTGAGCGCGGTCCATCGCAACTCGTCGATAAGCGTGTCTACGGATGCGGTGGCGATATCGGGTTTACTCGCGATGGTTCACATGCGGAGTACATTGTTCTTCCGCAAAGTGGAATTGCAACAATGCCGTCGAATTTATCGATGACGGAGGCCGCGACACTCGGCGTGAACTTTGTCACTGCATACTCGGGAGTTGTCGATGCCGCTGGCTTGCGGCGTGGTGAGGTGATCGTGATCTCTGGTGCAACTGGCGGCGTCGGAACGGCTTCGGCGCAACTCGCGCGCTCCGTCGGAGCGACCATCCTCATCATCGGGAGGACATTACCCAGCAAGGAATGGATCAAGCGGAACGGTGTATCCCTCGCTCTTGTGACGGGACAGGATGATATTGCGGAACGTGTGCTGGAGTTCACCGGTAGCGCCGGCGCGAATGTCGCGATGGACTGCGTGGGAGGTGAATTGTTTGAGGTGTGTTTGTCGACCCTAGGACAACTCGGTCGCCAGGTTGTGCTTACATCGGAGGGTTCGCGGAGAGTGTCGTTTGACCTGCTCGATTTCTATCACCGTCGTCTTTCGCTGCGAGGTATCGACACGCGTGCCTTGGACACTGTGAATTGCGCTGAAATACTCGACAAACTTCGTGCGGGTTTCGAGAGCGGCGAACTTCGGGCGCGGCCGATTTCGAAAACTTATCGACTCGAAGAGGCGCGAGAAGCATACGGCAAGGTAACCGACGGAAGCGCCGGTGGCAAGGTAGTCTTCGACCTTGCATAGTCAAGTCCATTGGTACACTCACATTCAGACTGTAAGTTATTCGGAAAACAGAAAGTTTAATGAGATCCGGAAAAAGATGACAACTGAATTGCCCGTTCTTCGCACCGAGCGACTTGGCCGTTCTATCGGGCAAAGTTTGCTTGTGTCTGACGTGACGATTGAAGTGCCGAGAGGCGAAGTGCTCGCCGTGGTGGGGCCGAGCGGAGCGGGGAAGAGTTCATTCCTGCGCATGCTCAATCGCCTGGACGAGCCGACAAGTGGATCGTTCTCCATCGAAGGGCGCGACTACAAAGAGTTCCTCCCTCGCGAGTTGCGCCAGAGTGTTGGGTTGGTGATGCAAACACCATTTCTGTTTCCAGGTACCGTTGAAACAAATCTCCAGTTCGGTCCGGCACAGCGCGGACGGGCCCTGGGCCCGCAAGAGATTAACTCGTTGTTAGAACGTGTTGGTCTGCTTGGGTATGAGCGCCGCGACGTTACCACTCTTTCCGGTGGTGAGGCACAACGCGTGTCTGTTGCGCGCGCACTCGCAAATGATCCTGTTCTGTTGCTGCTGGATGAGCCGACATCCGCACTGAACGAGGAGGCAAAAATGGGCGTTGAACAACTTCTGCTGGAAATAGTTCATGCCAGCCACTTGACCTGCGTCGTCGTTACCCATGATCGTGCGCAGGCGGCACGCATGGCTGACAGGGTGATGGTCATGGAAGCCGGACGTATGCGGAAAATCGGTACGGTTGCGGAGGTGCTTGGTGCTTAAGCATTGGTTCGCTGGTCATCTCGCGCTTGGATTGGCGCAGGCCGCGCTTGCGGCATCAGTTGCACTCGTGGTGATGTTCATTGCGCGGCGGAGAAGCATTCACCTTGAGAAGGATATCTCTCTCGCCCTGATTCGTGGAATCGTGCAGATTACCGCAGTTGGGACGGTACTTGTATTGCTCCTTCGTGGACCACGCTGGACGGGGGGATTGATCCTGCTGGCGATGATCTTTACTGCGGCAATGATTTCCGCGCGACGCGTACGAACAATTCCACACGCTTGGAAAGTGTCGCTCTATGGCATTCTTGCAGGCGCGGGTTCGGTGATTGCACTCATGTCGCTGGCCGGGGTGATTGACTCGGCAATCACAGCGCTTGTCCCGGTTGGGAGCATGCTGATTGCCAATGCGATGAATGCAAACTCGCTTGCCCTTGAGCGCTTCCGTTCCGATGTGCAGGCGCACGTGGGGCAGATTGAAGCTGCGCTGGCGCTTGGAGCTGTTTCGCAGGTGTCGGTGTTTCCCTACGCGCAGGCGTCGTTCCGGGCGAGCATTATTCCAGCCATCGATAATCTTCGCTCGCTTGGGATCGTATGGATTCCCGGCCTGATGGCAGGCATGGTGCTTTCCGGTTCACCTCCCGTCTATGCTGCGGTTTACCAGTTTGTGGTGATCGCGATGATCTTCTCGTCGTCAAGCCTTACGTGCCTGGTGAGCACGAGCCTTGTCCGGCAGAATGTGTTTTCCGAGGCGGACCAGTTACTGCTAAGGCCATCGGCGCACGTTGCACAGTAGCGGAAGTCCGCTCCCAGTGCCGCTGGTGGCCGACGAGGGGAATGTGAATGGTACTTAGGTGGCGGATGCGCGCGAAATCCTCACTCTGGATTCGACCGTAAAAATCTCGATAACTCCCATGATTGACGCAACTTCAAACGACGAAATGCGTCTATAGTTTGATAGAGGGAGAACTCCATGCGTACAAAAACTCTGGCTCTGTTCGTCGTCGTATTGATGTTCGGAACGCTTGGTTTTGCGGCCGACACAAAGAACACCAAGCCAGCTCTCCCGAGTGGACACGAAATTCACGATGGCGGCATCAACGACGTTAATGCCATTGGAAATCGCAATGTTGGATGTGGTCGCGGCGTAGGCAACTGGTACTCGATTGAGAAACAGGTTGCGATGGGGAAGGGATACGCCGATCAGGTTGACCAGTCCAGCAAGATGATCACCGACCCCGTGATCACCGAGTACATCAATCGAATCGGACAGAACCTGGTGCGCAATTCGGACGCACAAGTTCCGTTTACTATCAAAGTGATCGACTCGGACGACGTCAATGCATTTGCCCTGCCAGGTGGCTTCTTCTACGTCGACTCAGGATTGATTCTTGCGGCGGACAGCGAAGCCGAACTTGCGGGCGTGATGGCACATGAGATTGCGCACGTAGCCGCCTGCCATGCGGCTCGCGAGCAAACGCGCGGACAGATTGCAAACCTCGCATCCATCCCTCTCATCTTTATGGGCGGTGGTCTTGGCTATGGGCTTTACAACGCCGCTTCCATCGGCCTGCCGCTGACGTTCCTGAAGTTTTCGCGCAACTTCGAAGCAGAAGCTGACTACCTCGGCGTGCAATATATGTACAAGGCGGGTTACGATCCGGACGCGTTCATAAGCTTCTTCGAGAAGATTGAAGCGATGGAGAAGAAGAAGCCGGGGACAATTGCAAAGGCGTTTGACACGCATCCGCAGACTCCGGATCGCGTGGAAAAAACGGAACAGGAAATTGCCACGATTCTTCCCCCGCGATCGGAGTACGTGGAAGACACATCGGAGTTTGAGGCAGTAAAAGCTCGGCTTGCCGAGTTGGAAAACCGTCACAAGGTGCTTGACGAAAAGAACAAGAATCGTCCGACGCTGCGGCGTGCGGAAGGGAACGACAAGACGAATGACGGCCGTCCAACACTGAAGCGCCGCCCCGACTAAACGTCAGGAAACCCGCATATTTAAAGGGCCGCAAGCTTGCTGCCCTTTTTTATTTTGCGCAAAAACAGATACTCAGGCGGTGGCATTGGCGATGACAACGGTTGCTCCGAAGTGAATGGCGCCGTCGCTCTGGAAACTGCGAATAGCGTCGAGAACCGCGTCAGTCGTGGGTTTGCGCGCTTCCAGTGGAATCGAATTGAACAGCGGTTTGAAGGGAACCGTGACTTCCTGGAAGTACTCCCAGACCTCTTCCGGAGTGCCGTTCCATGTCCAATTGACAGTTTGAATTTGTTCTTCCACGTGCGCGAAACCTGCATCGCGAAGAGCGCTGGAGAAAGCTCCGGGCGCGCCGAACTTGAACATAGCAGCACCGCTCGCAGGCAGTGTTAATGCGGGGTTGGCGCGTAGTACGGTGCCGATGGTCGATTCGAAATATGGCTGCTGCATGGAGCCCCAAGCAAGCAGAGATGCACGAGCACCGGGTTTGAGAACGCGGTGAATTTCGCGGAATGCGCGGGAGGGATTGGAGAAGAACATGACGCCCAGCCGACTGGTGACGCGGTCGAAGGAAGCGTCTGGAAATGGGAGGAAATGGACGTCGGCGACCTGGAAATCGATGTTCGTCAAGGAACGATGCTGAGCTCGCTGGCGGGCGATTTCGAGAGGCTGCGGACTGATGTCGGTGGAGATGACACGGCCGGT
This sequence comes from Acidobacteriota bacterium, assembly GCA_021779935.1. Lineage (GTDB taxonomy): Bacteria > Acidobacteriota > Terriglobia > Terriglobales > Acidobacteriaceae > JAJXZT01. The sequence goes on along the minus strand of JAJXZT010000001.1, from coordinate 222,821 downwards.
TCCGTTGAGCAGGCGAGCGAGCGAAATGGCGGGTTCGCCGGTGCCGCTGGCGACATCGAGAATGTGCATTTCAGCCGCTATTTGCGCGGCTTCCACGATGGCCTGGGTAACGTGGTGGCCCATGAAGGCGGACTGCTGGCGCCAGCGCTGGCTGGCGTTCGCGCGCGAGAAACTGTTCCAGTCGGCGCGGGGTTCTGAGTTGGTTTGCAGGGGCTCGGAATTCGACATAAAACTATTGTCCGACAGGAACGGTGAAGGCGCGATGACAAAAGTCGCAGCAACTCGAAAAGGCAGAAAAAAGCCTGAATTACCAAGTGGTAACGAGTAGCCGAAGAGTACATTGTACCGTTAACGGATTGGTTACTGCCAGGTGCGATGGGAGCCAACGATGTTGCGGGAAAAGTTACTTGACAGCGGCGGGCGCCAGGAAGCACTTAGAATTGTCGTTTACGGACGCACCTTGTTATGACGACCTTCTATCGTGGACGACTGGCTCCTTCACCGACCGGGCTGCTTCACATGGGACATGCGAGAACTTTCTGGACGGCGTTCGAGCGAGCGCGCGAACGGGGAGGGACACTTGTCTTTCGGAATGAAGACCTCGATCCGTATCGCTCGAAGGCGGAGTTCGTGGGGGCGATGTTCGAGGACTTGCGGTGGCTCGGGATCGAGTGGCAGGAAGGGCCGGACGTTGGAGGAGACTTCGGACCTTACGCGCAGAGCGAGCGGAGGGAGTACTACCTGCGTGCGTGGCGAAAACTGGTGGACGGGGGATTCATCTATCCATGCACCTGTTCACGGAAGGACCTGGCGATGGCGGCACAGGCTCCGCATGACGCGGATGACGAACCGATCTATCCGGGAACGTGCAGGGGAAAGAAGTTGGAGGCGAGGGAGCCGGCAGGAGTGAACTGGCGATTCCGCGTGCCTGACGGAGAGGTGATCGAGTTCGCAGACGGACGGATGGGTCGGCAGCGATATGTGGCGGGGAAAGACTTCGGCGACTTCGTGGTGTGGCGTCGCGACGATGTGCCGGCGTACCAACTGGCGGTTGTGGTGGACGACGCGGCGATGAAGATCACGGAAGTGGTGCGCGGGGAAGACCTGCTGCGCTCAACGGCACGGCAGATCCTGGTGGCAAGGGCGCTTGGAGTGACTATTCCGGGGTATTACCACTGTCTGCTGGTGACGGACGAGGCGGGAATGCGGCTGGCGAAGCGCCACGATGCGCTGAGTTTGCGGGCGCTGCGGTCGGTGGGACGAAATCCGCGAGAAGTGCGTGGCGTCACGACAGGGCTGTGACGGAAATCACCGCCTGCATGCTCATAGGGCTCTACTCTGGAAAGGCATAGAACACGGCAGCAGCTGCGGCGAGGGCCGACGTTCTGGAAGACAAACAGGGAGGGAGACCAACTCATGGCCCACGTAATTGTAGATACCTGCACGAAAGACCAGCTTTGCGTCGACGCGTGCCCGAATGGCAGCATTCATCCGACGAGCGATGATGCCGGGTTCGAAAACGAACCGCAAATGTACATCAATCCGGAAGAATGCATCGACTGCGGCGCATGCATTTCGGTGTGCCCGACAAACTCGATCTATCCAGCGGAAGAGCTGCCGGAAGACAAGGCGGAGTTCGTGGCAAAGAACGCGGCCTACTTCACGAAGTAGAAGCTGACGGAATCATAAGTTCATAGGACCGGGGCCACGTGGTGAAAGATGCCACGCGGCCCCGGTTTTGTTTTGGCCGCGAGTCACGAGTCGCGAGAGAAGGATCACCACAGAGACGCAGAGGCACAGAGATTTTGGAAGTGGAAGGCAAGAATTCGCCACGGATGAGCACGTATTTGTACGGATAAGCTGGGACGAAAAACAACTGCGTCCGAGGATGGGAGCGGATGAGAGACGGGTCGCGCATGTTGCCACGTTATAGTCCAACAACGGGACGCGAACGTGTGGCACCCGCGGAACAGTTTCAAGTTTCGAGAAAAAGCAAAGCCCCACCCTGTCGCTGACCGAAGGCGACAAGGATAGGGCACAAACTTGCTAGATCTGTTCGACTTCTCCCCATGCGAGCAAACGAAGCTCGCATGGGCCACCCGAAGAGTCTCCACTAGGCGTACCAGTCGGCGCGGGTGAGGGGGAGGCCGGTGCGGCCGGAGTCGGGTTTGGCGAGGAGGAGTTGATGGAGTTCGAGGCGTCCGGTGCGGAAGCCGTGGGCGGAGCCGGACATGTAGAGTCGCCAGATTCTGTAGGTTGTTTCGGAGACGGCTTGCAGGGCTCTCCCGGCGTTGGCTTCGAGGCGTCGCACCCACTCCTGCAAGGTGAGGGCATAGTGTTCGCGCAAGTTCTCGAGGTCGCGAACTTCAAAGCCGACGGACTGCGCGATACGAACGGTGGTGTGGATGGGAACGAGCTCTCCATCGGGAAATACATACTTGTCAATGAATGACGCGCCTCGGCGGCGAAATCCGGCGGAGACGGCGATGCCGTGATTGAGAAACGTTCCGCCCGCGCGCAGAAGATTCCAGGCATGCTGGAAATATTCCGGGAGACGGGACTCGCCGACATGTTCCACCATTCCCACGCTGGCGATCTTGTCGAAAGGTTGCGCGGTGTCGAGATCGCGATAGTCGCAGATCTCCACGCGGCAACGATCGGACAAGCCTGCCTCGCGAATGCGATCGCGCGCCAGTACCGCCTGCTGCTGGCTCAAGGTGACGCCAAGGGCAGTGACGCCATAATTGGCGGCGGCGTGAAGAATCAATCCTCCCCAGCCGCAACCTACGTCGAGAAAACGGTCGCCGGGACGGAGGCGCAATTTTCGACAGATGTGGTCGAGCTTGGCGACCTGCGCGGCGTCGAGGCTGGAGGCGGGCGAGGCGAAATATGCGCAGGAGTAGATCATGCGCGGGTCAAGCCAAAGCGAGTAGAAGCTGTTCGAGAGATCGTAATGGTAAGTGACGGCACGGCGGTCGCGATCGCGGGAGTGCAGAGAGCCGCGGAGATCGGGGTCGTGCTGCGCGTCTCGCGAGGAAGACGATGCCGGGAGTTGCGCGAGCAGCCTGCGGAGCTGGAGCTTATCCGCGAGAGAATAGTCGCGGGCCAGAAGAAAGTCCGAGACGGAGAAAACCGCCTGGAGATCGCCCTCGAAATCAATATCGCCATATATAAATGCTTCGGCGAAGGCGAGCTCGCTCATGGAGGAAAACATCGCGCGGAGGGCCGCAGGGTGATGGAAGACAAGGGTGAAGCGGGGCCGGGGCGCATGGCTCCACAGCGCGCCATCCCAAAGCCGGATCTCGAAGTTGCGGTCGGTGTACCCGGCGAAGAGCTCGTCAAACAAATGCAGAGCAGATTGTACGGCGGAATCGCTGGCAGAAACGGTTGCACTCGACATGGCGTTGTCCTCGATATCGCGCGCCCGGCCTTCCATCGGTGAAAGTACCTGACGGCAGCATTGAGTCCCCACCGGCCCACAGTGCGGCAAACGGGCCTTCCATAAGCTTATGCCCGAATTGGATGACAGCAACCGATATTACGTTGGCCGGAAATTACAAACAACAGTTTTGGAAATGGAGAATTCGCCACAGGGGGCACGGAGACACGAGGAAATATGTCGATCCGGAGCCGTAAAAGCACGATCCTGGATGGCAACTTCAAAAAAGAAAGCCCCACCCTGTCGCCAACAACGGGCGACAAGGGTAGGGCACAAGTCAAAGACACGAAGAATTATCAGACGAGAGCGGGGACGATGTGGAGCTCCTCCATCTGCTGGCGGACAGCGATGGAGAGGCGCCGGATGCCCTCGCGGATGCGTTCCGGTGAAGACGCGGAGAAGTTGAGGCGGAAGTTGCGGAGACCTTCGCCTTCCTGCGTATAGAAGCAATCGCCGGGGACGAATGCGACATTCTGCTCGACGGCGGCGCGGAAGAGTTTCTGGCAATCCATTCCTTCCGGCAATGTGACCCAGAGGAAGAGTCCGCCCTGGGGATGCGTCCAGGAAACCTCGGGCGGGAAGAATTCTTCGAGCGCCTTGATCATGACGCGGCGGCGTTCGCCGTAGACGGCGCGGATGGTCTTGATGTGCTCTTCGAGAAATCCGCCGCGCGCGACTTCGTAGGCGACGATCTGGTTGAAGGTACTGGTGTGAAGATCCGCGCCCTGCTTGAGCTGCACGAGCTTGGCAATGACTTCGGGCGGCGCAACGATCCAACCGAGACGGAGGCCGGGAGCAAGAGTCTTGGAAAAAGTGCTGAGATAGATGACGTTGCCGAGCTGGTAGGTGCTGTCGCCGCGCATGTTGTCGCGGTCGAGCACGACGAGCGGAGGAAGGTGCTCGCCTTCAAAACGCAGCTGCCCGTAAGGATCATCCTCAATGATGGGTACACCGTACTTGTTGGAGAGGAAGACGAGTTCGCGACGGCGCTCGACGGACATGGTGACGCCGCCGGGGTTCTGGAAGTTGGGAAGGATGTACATGAACTTCGGACCGGAGCGGAGCGCGCCTTCGAGAAGATCGGTGCGGATGCCATCATTATCGATGGGGACGGTGACGTATTCGGCGCCGAAGACGTTGAAGGCTTGGAGCGCGCCAAGGTAGGACGGCGCTTCGACAAGGATTCGATCACCGGGATTGATGAGCAGCTTGGCGATGAGATCGAGCGCCTGCTGCGAACCGGAAGTGATGAGCACGTTTTCCGGCGAGGCCATGATGCCGTAGCGGCGAAGATTCTCGACGATCATTTCACGTAAGGGCAAGTAGCCCTCGGTGGGGCCGTATTGAAGCGCGGCTGTGGCGTGATCGGCAAGGACGCGCTGGCAGGCGTCGCGAAAATGGTCGACAGGAAAAAGCTCGGCGGCGGGCAGGCCGCCGGCAAAAGAGATGACTTCAGGACGCTGGGTGAGCTTGAGAAGTTCGCGAATGGCGGAACTCTTGATGGTTTGCGTGCGTTGCGCGAAACGATGAGACCAGGGAGTGGACATCGACATTCTCCTGAGAGGTACGGTTGCGATGCGACGGGTACTCCCTGCTGGGGCGGTGCAGCTCCGGAGGGATGCCACCTGTCCGCGGCATGGACTTACAGACTAGGGTCGCGCAGAATGCACGCGGGTGCGGTGATAAGTGTCACCGGAGGGGGTGAGTAGAACGGGGCAGGAGTGCGAAAATTGAAGGTTTGCAGGCGGAAAGATTGGCGGAATGAAGGTGGGGAAAGTCGCGAGTCTCGAGACAAGAGTCGCGAGAAACCAGCAGTCAGCTATCTGCACTTTAGAAGAAGAGAAGTTGTAGGATGAGAGGTTGCGTGGGGTAGGGGAGAACAGGCGGGAGGGATCGAGTTGAACTATCCGGATTGGATACTGGGATTCCCGGGCGGAATGCTGATCGCACTGATAGCGATTGTGCACGTGACGGTGTCGCACTTCGCGATCGGCGGCGGAGCGTTCCTGGTGGTGACAGAGAAACGCGCGTACGGAAAGAACGACACGGCGGCGCTGGCATATGTGCGGCGGCACTCGAAGTTTTTCGCGCTGCTGACGGTGGTTTTCGGCGCAGTGACGGGCGTGGGCATCTGGTTCACGATTGGACTGGTGACGCCAGAGGCGACGTCGGCGCTGATTCATTCGTTCGTGTGGGCGTGGGCGATTGAATGGGTGTTCTTCTTCGTCGAGATTACATCGGCAATTATCTATGCAACGTCGTGGGACCGGCTGGATCGCAAGAGCCATATGCTGGTGGGATGGATCTATTTTGTGGCAGCGTGGATGAGCCTGGCGGTGATCAACGGGATCATCACGTTCATGCTGACGCCGGGGAAATGGCTCCAGACGCACAACATCTGGGACGGGCTGTTTAATCCGACGTATTGGCCGTCACTGTTTGCGAGGACGGCGCTGTGCGTGCTGCTGGCGGGCGTGTTCGGGCTGGTGACGATCGGGAAAAAAGACGGCGAGGCGCGGGAGCGGCTGGTGCGATGGTCGGGCATGTGGATGCTGGCGGGATCGATCCTGCTGCCGGCGTTTATCTACTGGTACTTCCTGAAGCTGCCGAAGTTTTCAAAGACATACATCAGCGAGCGAATGATCTACGTGACGCACGCGCTGAACAGCGGATACGCGTGCGCGGCGTTGATTGGCGCAGTGACACTGGTGTTTGCACTGTGGAAGCCGCGTTGGATGCGGGTTCCGGTGGTGGTGCTGCTGGTGGTGGCGTCGCTGGGGTTGATGGGATCGGGCGAGTACGTACGGGAGTTTTCGCGCAAGCCGTGGGTGGTGAACGGATACATGTACGCGAATGACATTGCGCTGGCTGAGGTTCCGGTGTTGCAACAGGACGGCGTGGCAGCAAAGGCGAACTTCCTGCTGACGACGGATACGAAGTCGATGGAGTATGGGGAGAACCTGTTCACGCTGGAATGCGGGAGCTGCCACGCGGTGGATGGATACCGGTCGATGCGGCAGAGAGTGAAAGGCTGGGACGCGGCATTCGCGACGCAGATGGTGGCGCATTTGCCGATGACGAAGGGGCCGATGCCGGAGTTTGCGGGGAACGAGGCGGATAGAGAGGCGCTGGGAAAATACCTGGCATCGCTGAATCCTCCGGTGGACTACGGAACGATTACGGACGCGAACCGGGTGGCGGTGGGAGCGCAGGTGTTCGCGGTGCACTGCGGAAATTGCCACACGGTGAACGGAAACTTCCGTCCGCTGCGCGATGCGTTTACGAACTCGACGCCGGACCAGGTGGAGGGGCTGCTGCCGATGCTGGATACCATGAGCACAAACATGCCACACTTTGACGCTCCGGCGGACCAGGCACAAGCGCTGGCGGTCTACATTTCGACGGAAGCAAACAAGTCATTGCCGAATCCACCGGCGAGCAATCAGCCGGGACCGCCTCCGGGGGTGAAGTAATGACGATCAACGTGCAAGTGCCGTCGATGGATCCGATGCCGCTGCCGGGGCCGGTGTGGCTGATGACCGGACTGCTGCTGCTGGTGTTTACGCTGCACGTGCTGGCGATGAACGCCGCGCTGGGCGGGGGAATGTGGACGCTGTGGAATTACGTGCGCGGGAAAAAACCGGAACATCCGAACTCGCGCAGACTGGCGGAAGAGCTGGCGAAGATGCTGCCGATATTCCTGGCATACACGATTACGCTGGGAGTGGCGGCGCTACTGTTCGTGCAAGTGCTGTATGGACGCTTCCTGTACTCGAGCTCGATATTGATCGGCGGGTACTGGATCATGGTGATCCCGCTGGTGATGCTGGCGTACTACGGGTATTACTACGTTTCCTATACGGCGGTGAGGGGAAAGAGCCGGACGGGGCTGGTGGCGGCACTTTCAGTGCTGTGCCTGCTGGCGATTGGATTCATCTTCTCAAACAACATGACGCTGATGCTGCGGCCGGAAGTGTGGCTGAAGATGTATCGCGCGCACCCGAATGGATTCAACCTGAACCTGCATGACTGGGAGCTATGGCCGCGGTATCTGCACATGATGATTGGCGCGGTGGCAGTGGCGTCGGCGCTGCTGGCGCACCTGGGGATGCTGAAGCTGAAGAAAGACCCGGAGTATGGCGCATGGCTGGTGCGGAGGGCGGCGGCGGTGTTCGCAATCACGACCGGCATTCAATTCCTGGACGGACTGTGGCTGCTGCTGGCGGTGCCAAGGGACGTTGCGATGGTGTTTCTGCGCGATCCGGTGGCGGGCACGGTGTTTGGCCTGGCACTGATGGCGGTGATTGCGGCGGTGATGTTGATGGTGCTGGGATCGATGGCGGAGCAGCCAAACTCGCTGGTGTATGCGGGAGTGGCGATGGTGGTGGTAACGGTATTCCTGATGACAGGGATGCGACACCTGCTGCGACAGGCGTACCTTGCGCCATACCTTGATCCGGGAGCGGTGGTGGTGAAGCCGCAGACGAGCGCAATCGTGATTTTCTTTGTGCTGTTCGTGGGAGGGCTGGCCACGGTGGCGGTGATGCTGTGGAAGCTGGCGAAATACAGGAAAATGCAAGGCGCGGCGGGAGCGGGAGAGATGACCATTTAGAGGCATCGGCAGGAGTAAAGAGCGAGGCGGCCGGGTGGCCGCCTTTTCCTTTGGCTGCAAGGGGTTTCCGGAGTGATTGCTCAAAAGAATTATTTATGGAAGGGATAGAAAATCCGTTGACGGATGGGGGTTTAAGACTGCATAATTATACAGTCAGTTGAATAAAGATTCTGCATATTCATGCGATAGGAATTATGTCGAAACTGTCACGGCAAAACCTGATTCTGGAACTGGTGCAGAAGGAATCGATTGCGAACCAGGAACAGCTACGAAAGCTACTGGTGCGTCAAGCGTTCAATGTGACGCAGGCGACGCTGTCGCGCGACATCCACGAACTGGGGCTGGTAAAGACGGCGGACGGATATGCGGTAGCGCAAGGCGATCCGCAGGGAGAAGTGGCGCTGCCTCCGGCGATGCGGCTGGTGAGGGAGTTTGTGACGGAGGTTCGCGAGGCGCAAAACCTGCTGGTGATAAGGACGGCGGCGGGTTCGGCGCAACCGGTGGCGGCGGCGCTGGACGCGGAAGGCTGGCCTGAGATTGTGGGCACGGTTGGCGGCGACGACACGATATTGGTGATTGCACCGAACCGGCGAAGCGCGCATAAGCTGGCGTTCCGGATCAAGGGGATGCTGTCGTAAGGCAGTTGCGAGTCGCGAGAAAAACGGGAATCAAGACAGAGGTCAGAGGGGAACACAGAGAAAAAGAATGGCCACGGATTTACACGGATGAACACGGATCGGAAGAGAGAGTAAAGGCGACGGTGAAGTGGGATTGTCGAATTGATTTCCAGGCCAGTTGTAAGGACGGTTTCGAGAAAAGCGAAACCACGAAGGGCACGAAGGATCACAAAGGAAGAGCGGGAAGGGCTGAGACGAGGGATGAGTAAGAAGTTGCAGGTGGCGATTGTGGGAGCAACTGGATATGCCGGGTTTGAACTGGCACGGTTGCTGCTGCGCCATTCAAAGGTGGAACAACCGCTGTTTCTTTCGCGGGAGCGCGAGCCGATTACGCTGGACGAGATTTATCCGCAGATTTATGGCGAGGGGAATTTTCCGCTGGAGACCTTCCGCTTCGAAGTGCTGAAAGACAAGGGAGTCGAACTGCTGTTCATGGCGACGCAGCATGAGCTGTCGCGGCAGATGATTCCGGAAGCGTTGAAGCATGGAGTGCGGGTCGTTGACCTGAGCGGCGCGTGGAGGCTGAAGAACGCGGAGAACCGCGCGGTCTACAAGTTTGAAGACGAACATCCGGCGCAGGCTGCGAAGTGGGACGCGGCGGCGGTGTACGGTCTGCCGGAACTGCATAGAAAAGAGATTGCAACGGCGCAACTGGTGGCGAATCCCGGTTGCTACGCGACGTCAGTGATTGTGGCGCTGGCTCCGCTGGTGAAGGCCGGGCTGGTGGATACGGAGCACGGGATTGTGTGCGACGCGAAGTCGGGCGTGAGCGGGGCGGGAAAGAAGCCGACGCAGAAGACGCACTTTGTAGAAGCAGCCGACAACTTGTCGGCGTACTCGGTGTTTGGGCACAGGCACACGGGCGAGATTCTGGAGCAGGTGGGATTGCGGGCGGAGGAGTTGATCTTTACGCCGCACCTGCTGCCGATTCCGCGGGGAATTCTTTCGACGATGTATCTGCGGTTGAAGAAGAGTTCGACGGCGACGGAGATAGAGAGTGTTCTGCGGGAGTTCTACAAGGGCGAAAAGTTTGTGCGGGTATTTAAGGCCGGGACGCTGCCGCAGATTCAGTACTCGGTGCATACGAATTTTTGCGATGTAGGTTTTTCGCTTGCGGACGATGGCAAGCGGTTGATTGTAGTTTCGTGTCTCGACAACCTGGTGAAAGGCGCTGCGGGACAGGCGCTCCAGAACATGAACGTGATGTATGGCTGGAGCGAGCAGGAGGGGCTGAATTGAAACTCGTGGTGAAAATCGGTGGGGCCGCACTGGACGACAAAGCGCTGCTGAAGAAGTGCGCGCATGCCGTCGCAGAGTTGAAGGCGGAAGGTCATAGTGTCGCCGTGGTTCACGGCGGCGGTGCTGCTTTGACGCGGACGTTGAAGCAGCTTGGCAAGGAATCGCAGTTCATCAACGGGCTGCGAGTCACCGATTCGGAAACACGAGACGTTGCACTGATGGTTCTGGCCGGACGCGTGAACAAGCAACTGGTGGCGGCGATTGGCGCGGAGGGAGAGCCGGCGGTGGGACTGTGCGGCGGCGATGGATTCGCCTTCCTGGCGCGCAAAAAAAAGTCGAAGGATTACGACCTGGGATTCGTTGGCGAAATTTGCGCGGTGGATGCGCGGTGGATCAAGGCGATCTGGACGAACGGCGGCATCCCGGTGATTTCAAGCCTGGCGCTGGGTTCCGATGGCGAGTATTACAACGTGAACGCGGACCAGATGGCGGCGGCATGCGCGGCGGGTTGCGGCGCAGATGCGCTGATCTTCCTGACGGATGTGGCAGGAGTGAAGGGTGCGGACGGCACGGTGATCCGGTGGCTGCACATGAAAGACATTGCGACGCTGGTGAAGGACGCGGTGGTGCGGGGCGGAATGCTGCCGAAGTTGCAAGCGTGCCAGGAGGCGTTGCGGTCGGGAGTGGGACGGGTGCGGATTCTGCCGGCGTCGGAGGCGGGATCGCTGCCGGAGTTCTATCACAGCAAAAACGAATTCGGCACGGAGGTCATGGCATCGTGAAGCTGACAACGGTGAAGGCCGCGGAAGCGAAGCTGTTGATACAGACGTACGATCGGCTGCCGGTGCTGCTGACGCACGGTAAGGGCGCACACGTTTTTGACTCGGAGGGAAACAAGTACCTCGACTTCCTGAGCGGCATCGGCGTGACGGCGCTGGGACACGCGCATCCGGCGGTGACGAAGAAGATCAAGGAACAGGCGGGGAAGCTGATCCACTGCTCGAACCTTTTCTACAACGAATACCAGTGGCAGTTGGCGGAAAAGCTGACGAAGTACGCGGGGATGGATCGCGCGTTCTTCAGCAACAGCGGAACGGAAGCGTGGGAAGGCGCGCTGAAAATTGCACGCGCGTACGCAACCGAAAAGAAAAACGGGAAGTGGCAGTTCCTGGCGATGGAGAATTCGTTCCACGGACGCACGATGGGGGCAGTGGCGACGACTTATACGGAGAAGTATCGCAAGCCGTTTGAGCCGGTGCTGCCGGGCGTGAAGTTCGTGAAGTTCAACGACGTGGAAGATTTGAAAGCGAAGTTCGACGACACGATTTGCGCAGTGTGCATTGAGCCAGTGCAGGGCGAGGGCGGCATCAATCCGGCGACGGTCGCGTTTATGAAAGCGGCGAAGGCGCTGGCGAAGAAGCATGGAGCGCTGCTGCTGGTGGACGAGATCCAATGCGGACTGGGACGGACGGGAAAAATGTTCGCGTTCCAGCACTACGGCGTGAAGCCGGACGTGGTGACACTGGCAAAGCCGATTGCGAACGGGCTGCCGCTGGGCGCGATTCTGACGACGAACTCGGTGGCAAAAGTTATTCATCCGGGAATGCACGGGACGACATTTGGCGGCGGGCCGCTGTCGTGCGCGGTGGCGATGGAAGTGCTCGACACGATGGAACGCGAAAAACTGCTGGCGCATGTGCAGAAGACGGGAGAGTACTTCCTGGCGCAACTGCGGAAGCTGGACGCGAAGCACGCATGCATTGCGGACGTACGCGGCGCAGGGCTGATGGTGGGCGTGGAACTCGACTCGGCGGATGTCGCGAAAGAAGTGACGAAGCAGATGCTGCTGTCGAAAAAAATCATCATCAACCGCACGCACGAGACAACGCTGCGGTTCCTGCCGCCGTTTATCGTGACGCGGCAACAAGTAGATCAAGTTGTAAAGTCGCTCGATAAAGTCCTTTCCTCCTGTGCGTCAGCCGGTGACGCCGCTGTGGTGGCCAAGAAGACGGCCACGGGCGGCCATCGCCGGAGGCTCCAAAAAGGCGCGGGACACTGAGCGGAATCAGTTGAAGGAGGAAAAGGAGATGGCCACAAAGCCAATTGAAGATCATGCGACGGGCGCACATGCAGCGCCGATGACGTCGCGCGACCTGATTTCGATTTGCGATTTTACTCCGGCGGAAGTGGAGAGCGTTCTGGACCTGACGGCATTGCTGAAAGAGCGGCCGGCGGATTTCCGGGGAGCACTGGCGGGAAAACAGATTGTATTGTTTTTCGAAAAGCCGTCACTGCGCACGCGACTGACGTTTGAGGCGGGAATTCATTCGCTGGGCGGAGTTTCTTTCTTCGTCGACCAGAAACATGAACGGCTGGGAGTGAGGGAGAGCCTGAGCGACGTGGCGCACAACCTGGAGCGCTGGGTGGACGGAATCGTTCTGCGGACGTTTGCGCACGAGACAGTCGTGAAGATGGCGGAATACGCGGCGATTCCGGTGATCAACGCGCTGAGCGATTTCGAACATCCGTGCCAGGCGCTGGCGGATTTCTTCACGCTGCGCGAACGGTTTGGCGATCTGAAGAAAGTGAAGCTGGCATACGTGGGCGACGGAAATAACGTGGCGCATTCGCTGATGCTGGCGGCAGCATCGACGGGAAGCCATATCGCGGTGGCAACGCCAAAGGGTTACGAGCCGGACGCGAAAGTGACAGCGCAGGCAAAGAAGATCGCCGCGAAGACGGGTGCAAAGATCGAAACGATGACTGACCCGGTGGCAGCCGCGAAGGGCGCGAACGCCGTCTACACGGATGTGTGGGCGAGCATGGGACAGGAAGAAGAGGCGGCGGAACGGAAAAAGATTTTCGCTCCGTACCAGGTGAACGAGAAATTGTTTGCGCACACCGAGGACGGCGCGGTGTTCATGCATTGCCTGCCGGCGCATCGCGGAGACGAAGTGACGGCACAGGTGATCGATTCGGCAGTATCGGTGGTTTTCGACGAAGCGGAGAATCGGCTGCACGTGCAGAAGGCCATCATGCTTTTACTTTTAGGAGGCGGAATGCGCCGCTTCCCACTCAGAGGTGCACATGTCTAAGAAGGTCGTACTTGCTTACTCGGGAGGTCTCGACACCTCCATTATCATTCCGTGGCTGAAAGAGAATTACGGCTGCGAAGTCATTGCGTTCGTGGCCGACGTGGGCCAGGGAGACGACATGGAGGCGGTCGCCGAGAAGGCGATGAAGACAGGCGCTTCGAAGGTGATTGTGAAGGACCTGCGCGAAGAGTTCCTGACGGACTACGTGTGGCCATGCGTGAAGGCTGGCGCGGTGTACGAAGGGAAGTACCTGCTGGGGACGTCGATGGCGCGTCCTATTATTGCGAAGTACCAGGTGGAAGTGGCGCTGGCGGAAGGCGCGGACGCAGTGGCGCACGGATGCACGGGTAAGGGCAACGACCAGGTACGCTTCGAACACGCATTCCAGGCGCTGGCGCCGGAGTTGGAGATTATCGCTCCGTGGCGCGAGTGGGACCTGGTTTCGCGCGAAGACTGCATCGATTACGCAGAACAGCGCAACATTCCCATCACGGCGAGCAAGACGAAGATCCATTCCCGCGACCGCAACCTGTGGCATATTTCGCACGAAGGCGGCGAACTGGAAGACCCGGCGAACGCACCGCTGGCGACCACGTGGCAGATTTCGAATTCTCCGCAGACGGCCCCGGACAAGGTGGAGGAAGTGGAGATTGGATTCGAGCAGGGCGTGCCAGTGTCGGTGAACGGGCAGAAGCTATCAGCGGTGGAACTGCTGGAGAAGCTGAACGAAATCGGCGGACGGAACGCGATTGGAAGAATCGACCTGGTGGAGAACCGGTTCGTGGGAATGAAGTCGCGGGGCGCGTATGAAACTCCGGGAGGAACGCTGCTGATGTCGGCGCACGCGGAACTGGAGGCGCTGTGCATCGAACGCGACCTGGAACACTTCAAGCAGCAGATCGCGCTGAAGTATGCGGAACTGGTGTATTACGGGCTGTGGTTCACGCCGCTGCGCGAGTCGCTGAATGCGTTTGTGAATTCGACGCAGCAGACGATGACGGGCACGGTGAAGATGGGGCTCTACAAGGGCAACGTGGAAGTGCTGAGCCGGACATCGCCGTACTCGCTGTATAGCACGGACCTGTCGTCGTTCACGATGGGCTCGAGCTACGACCAGAAGGACGCGGCAGGGTTCATCAAGATACTGGCGTTGCCGGCGAGAGTGAGAGCAGCGGCGGCGAAGCAGTTCGAAAAGAAAGTGCCAGAGAGCGACTTTGCAGAGACGGCGAAGGCCAAGGCAGAGGCGGCGAGATGAAGATGTGGTCAGGGCGATTCCGCCAAGCGCTCAACCCGGAGTTCGAACGGTGGCAACGGTCATTTCCGTTTGACCAGCGTTTGCTCGGGGAAGAACTGGCAGCCAGCGGCGCACATGCGAAAGCATTGTGCGTCGCGGGCGTGCTGAGCCAGGCGGAGTTGCAAGAGATTCTGCAAGGGCTGGAATACATTGGCGCGAATGCCGCGAGCCTGCTGAAGGACGAGCAGGAGGCGGAAGACGTGCATCACTTCGTCGAGAAACAACTGGCGGAGAAGATTGGGCAGACGGGCCTGAAGTTGCACACGGGACGAAGCCGCAACGAACAGATTGCAACGGACCTGCGGCTATATGTGCGTGCGTCGTGCGACGAGATTGTGTCATTGCTACAGGCAATGGCAGCGGCGGTGGTGGAGCAGGCGGAAAAGGCGGGAGCGGCAGCGATGCCGTCCTATACGCATCTGCAAAGGGCCGAACCTGTGCTGGTGGCGCATTGGCTGCTGGCGTACGTGGAAATGATGCTGCGGGATGCGTCACGGGTGGCGGATTGCCGGAAGCGGCTGAACGTGTGCCCGCTGGGCTCGGGCGCGGTGGCCGGAGCGACGCTGAAGCTGGATCGTGCGGCGATTGCAAAGGAACTAGAGTTCGACGGGCCGACGAAGAACAGCATGGACGCGACGAGCGACAGGGATTTCGCGATTGAATATGCGCAGGTACTGTCGATGATCGCGGTGCACCTGAGCCGGTGGGCGGAAGAGTTCATCTTGTTCGCGACGCAGGAATACGGATTCGTGAAGCTGCCGGAGAGTTACGCGACGGGTTCGAGCGCGATGCCGCAGAAACAGAATCCGGACGCGCTGGAACTGATCCGCGGAAAAGCGGGACGGGTGATTGGCGCGGCACAGCAGTTGACGATCACGACGAAGGGCTTGCCGCTGGCCTACAACAAAGACATGCAGGAGACGCAGGAGCCGGTGTTTGAGCTGGCCGCGACGGTGCCGATGATGCTGAAGGTGGCGACGGGCTTCATGCACGAAGTGGGATTCCATTTCGAGCGGATGCACGATGCGTCGAGCACGGGATTTATGAACGCGATGGCGGCGGCGACATACCTGGTGGGCAAGGGAGTGCCGTTCCGCAAGGCGCATGAAGTGGTGGCGAATGCGGTGCGAGTGTGCGTGGAGCGGGAGTGCGAACTGGGCGAGTTGCCGCTGGCGGAGTTGAAGACGATCAACCCGGAATTCGAAGAAGATTTCTACAAGAGTGTTGCGCTGGAAGCGGTGCTGGACTGCCACGACGTGATGGGCGGAACGGCACGTACCCGCGTGGCCGAGGCGCTGAAGGACGCGAAGCTGCGGATTGAGGCGCTTGGGAGGGAGTGCCATGCGCGTGCGTAAGGCGATACTGCCGGATGCGGAAGGCATCCACGAACTGATTGCGGTGTACTCGAAGGACGGTACGCTGCTGCCTCGTTCGCTGGCGGAGCTGTGCGAGAACATACGTGACTTCACGGTGGTGGAGGACGAGACGGGAATCCTGGGGTGCGGGGCGCTGCACCTGTATGGTACGCACCTGGCGGAGATACGGTCGATTGCGGTGTGGCCGGCGCTGAAAAAGAAAGGTGCTGGGCGGCTGCTGATCGAAGCCTTGCTGGGAGAAGCGGACGAGCATCACGTGACGGGGGTTTGCCTGTTCACGCGCATTCCGGACTTTTTTGCGCACATGGGCTTCAAGGCGGCGCAAAGGGAAGAACTGCCGGACAAGATCTACAAGGACTGCATGAACTGTCCAAGGCTGCACGCATGCGACGAGGTGGCCATGGTGCGCGGCGAGCTGCCACACTTTGCGATCCTGGCGCGGCCGGAGAGAGGAATGGTCAAGCTGCAGATATGAGCACGCAAGGGCCCAACGAAGAAAATCCATTGCACATTCCACAAGGGTTCCGGTTCGCGTCGACGACGGCGGGGATCAAGGCGAGCGGGCGCGCGGACCTGGCGCTGGTTGAAGCTCCGCTGGGAGCCTCGGCGGCAGCGGTGTTTACGAAGAACCGCGTGGTGGCCGCTCCGGTGACGGTGGGACGGGCAAACCTGCGAAGGACGAAGGGACGGGTGCGTGCGGTGCTGGTGAATGCCGGTAACGCAAACTGTGCGACGGGCGCGCAGGGGCTGGAAGCCTCAAAGACGAGCTGCAAGGCGCTGGGCGGCGCGCTGGAAGTGGCTCCAGAGTTCGTGATTCCGTCATCGACGGGAATTATTGGAGTGCCGTTCCCGACGGAGAAGCTGGTGACGGCGCTACCGGCACTGGTGGCGGCAAGGGCGAGCGGCGAGACGGCGGTGCGGGAGTTCGCGAAGGCGATTATGACGACCGACACGCAGCAGAAGACGGCGTCGGCGGAATTTGCGGTCGGGAAGAAGACAGTGGCGGTGATGGGCGTGGCCAAGGGGTCGGGGATGATTCATCCGAACCTGGCGACGATGCTGGTGTATGTATTTACAGATATCGATGCATCTCCCGTGGAACTACAGGGCGCGCTGAAGCAGGCGGTGGACCAGTCGTTCAACTGCATTTCAGTGGACGGCGACACGTCGACGAACGACACGGTTCTGTTGCTGGCGAGCGGCGCGAGCGGCGTGAAGCATGGGCAGCGGGGAGCGGAAAAGGCTTTCGCGGCGGCACTGCAAGAGGTATGCGCGTCACTGGCGGAACAGATTGTGAGAGACGGCGAAGGCGCGCAGCACCTGGTGAGGCTGCATATTGAGCAGGCAAAGAACGTGACCGAGGCGAGGACGATTGCGCGGTCGATTGCGAATTCTCCGCTGGTGAAGACGGCGTGGGCGGGGGCGGACCCGAACTGGGGACGCATCCTGTCTTCCGTGGGGAAGTCGGGCGTGGCGGTGGACCCGGCAAAGATCAACGTCCACATTGGCGAGCAACAGGTGTGCAAGGGCGGGATGGCGTATCCATTCGACGAACAGTCAGCGCACGCGTACCTGAAGCAGCGCGAGTATGACATTCGCGTGGAACTGGGACGAGGGAAAACGAAGCTAACGTTCCTGACGTGCGACCTGACGACGGAATACGTACACATCAATGCGGATTATTCAACGTAGGGAAGTTACCAGGTACCTGGTGTTAGGTGCTAGAGAGATGCTCTTAGCGTTTGGCTCTTAGCTCTTGGCAACCGCGCCGTGATTGGCCAGAGGCAAACAGCGGAAAGACAATTCTGCGGATAAACGTAAAGCACAAGATATCAGGAAGCAGTGCTGGAAACGGGCAACGAGAACGGCGCAGAGACGCATTTGGGCCCGAAGAGGAGACGCCGGGGCGTCCGCCGTATCCCCTGGTTCTGCGCCGTTTCGCCTTCGCGAAGTTAAATCGATACCTATCTATCCATGAGATATTTCGGCAGAAGAGGGCGGCGGCTTGAGTGGGAATAGCCGGCGGGAGTCCCCCGAAAGAACATGGCACAAAGAGGCTATGTCATTGATTTATTGCAACTTAGTGGCGAAAGTATGATCTACTCTAAGTGACCGTTTCTGACGGAGGGGTATTATGTTCGATCTTGGCGTACCGGAGCTGCTGTTCATCTTCGGTCTTGCACTTCTCATCTTTGGGCCGAGCAAGCTCGGCGATCTCGGCAAGGGGCTGGGCGATGGCATACGGCACTTCCGCAGCGCGTTGAAGGACCCAGTGACACCGAGTTCGAACACGACCGAAGAAAAGAAGTAAGTCGAAACAAGCTTGAAGGGGAGGATGGAATGTCCCCGCAGATTACTGACAGAGTCCCCGCAGTGAGCGGGGACTCTGTTGTGTTTATGGCGGTCCCAACGATGCAATAAACCCACCGAAAAGATGGTTCGTGAGCAAAAGAGAAGCCCAGCATCGCGCTGGGCTTCAATCGTTGAATCTTTGTGTGTGCGTCAGTGCACCAGCGTCCTGGCGGACTCAATGGCGAATTGCAGGACGCGGTTGGGGAAGACGCCGAGATAGAGCGTCGCAACCACGCAGCCTGCCATGGCGAATCCTGCTGCAAAGGGAACCGACGGAACCGATTCTTCCGACTGTGGTTCCTTCATGTACATCATGACGAGGAGCCGCAGGTAGTAGTAGGAACCGATGGCCGAGTTCACCAGTCCGATGACTGTCAGCCAGATCAGGTTCGAGCTGACGGCCGCCCGGAAGACGTAAAACTTAGCGAAGAATCCGCCGGTGATGGGGATGCCGATCAGCGAGAGCAGGAAAACCGTGAGCACAGCGGCCAGCACGGGGGAACGGCGTCCGAGGCCGGCGTAGTCCTCGATGGAGACGTACTTTTCGCCGGCGCTGGCGAAGTGGCTGACGACGGCGAAGGCGCCAACATTCATTGCCGCGTAGGCCGCCGTGTAAAACATTGCGGCCGAGACACCCTGCTCCATGTTGCGGACGGCGATGAATGCCACCAGCAGGTATCCGGCGTGGGCAATGGACGAGTAGGCCAGCATGCGCTTTACGTTCGTTTGCACCAACGCACCGAAGTTGCCGATTGTCATCGACAGCGCGGCAGCGATCCAGACGGCCCAGAACCATCCCGGAGCGGCGGTGCCGAACAGGACGCGCAGCAGGACGGCGAAGGCCGCAGCCTTGGGGCCCGTGGACATAAGGGCCACGACCGGAGCGGGCGCACCCTCGTAGACATCCGGGGTCCACACCTGGAAGGGAGCGGCGGCCACCTTGAATCCCAATCCCACCATCATCAACGCAATCGCAAGATATGCCATTACCGGCGTGCCCTGGCGAAGCGCAGCGGCAATCGCATCGACATTGGTCGATCCAGTTGCGCCATACATCAAAGCGATTCCGTAGAGGAAGAACGCGGTGGCAAACGATCCGAGCAGGAAGTACTTCAGGGACGACTCGGCGCTCTCGGCGGCGCGGCGACGGAAGCCGGCAAGAATGTAAGTGGAGATCGACGAGATCTCAATGGCGACGAAGAGCATCACCAGTTCGATGGCCGAGGACATGAGGCACATGCCGACGGTGCCGAAGAGGATGAGTCCGTAATATTCGCCCTGGCGGATCTCCTGCACCTTGAGGTACTCGAACGACATGAGGATGCAGGCGAGCGCGATGAGGATGACGACGACGTGGAAGAAGACGGCAAAATCGTCGACCCGAAGAATGTTGTAAAAAGCTTCTCCGGGATGGCCGGCCATGATGAACGTGGCGCCGAGCGCCAGCAGCGCCCCAATCGCCGAGACGACGCCGATGGACTTGCGATCGTCGTTCTCGCCGAGCAGCGGATCAATGACCATGACGAGCATGCCGAAGATGCTCAGCACGATCTCGGGCAAAATGCGAATGTAATCACCGGACGGAATCATCGGCCGTTTTCCTGTTCAGTATGCGTTGGAACGGCCGCGGCGACAGGGGCAGCGACCGGAGCGGCAGCATTCACGTTAGACATCGTTGACGGCGCGGCAGACTGCACCTGCGCGGTACTGAAGGCAAGGACGCGGGAGACCGCCGGTTCGACGGGCCGCAGCCACACCATGGGAAGCACGCCCATGATGAGCGCCGCAGCGGCGAGCGGCCAGAGGCACGTGCGCTCGCGGGCGTTGACATCAGCCAGCGTGTTGTTGACCTCGCGCTTGACCTCTCCGTAGAAGACGCGCTGGTAGAGCCAGAGCATGTAACAGGCGCTCCAGATGACACCGGAGGCCGCTAGGATTCCCCAGCGCGCGCGGGCCTGGAACGATCCGGTGAGCACCAGGTATTCGCCGATGAAACCGTTCAGCAGCGGCAGGCCAATGGAGGCAAGAGTGATGATGAGGAAGAAGCTGGCGTAAATCGGCATGGGCGTTGCGAGCCCGCCGTACTCGGTGATGTCGTAGGTGTGGCGGCGCTCGTAGAGCATTCCGGCGAGCAGGAAGAGCGCGCCGGTGGTGACGCCGTGGCTGAGCATGATGAACATGGCGCCGTTGAGTCCGGCCTGGGTGAAGCTGAAGATGCCGAGGACGACGAAGCCAAGGTGGCTCACGGAGGAGTACGCGATCAACTTCTTGAGGTTCGGCTGAACCATGGCGACGAGCGCGCCATAGATGATGCCGATGATGGCGAGCACGATGATCCACGGAGCGTTGCGCCGCGCGAGTTCGGGGAAGAGTCCGAGGTTGAAGCGCAGCAGGCCGTAAGTGCCCATCTTGAGGAGCACGCCCGCGAGCAGCACGGAACCGGCGGCAGGGGCCTCGACGTGGGCGTCAGGCAGCCAGGTGTGCAACGGGAAGAGCGGCACCTTGACGGCAAACGCGATGAAGAATCCGAGGAAGAGCCACTGTGCGATGTGGGCGGGAATGACGAGTTGGCCGCTGGCGAGCATTCCCTGGATGACGACGAAGTCAAAGCTGCCGGTGTGAGCGTAGAGCCAGATGATGGCGATGAGCATGAAGACCGATGCGACCATCGTGTAGAGGAAGAACTTGACGGCAGCGTAGATGCGGCGCTCGTGGCCAAACATGCCGATGATCAGCGCCATCGGGATGAGAGTGGCTTCCCAGAAGAAGTAGAAGAGGAAAAGATCGAGCGCGATAAAGACGCCGATCATCGCCGTCTCCAGCAGCAGCAGGAGGATGAAGAATTCCTTGACGCGGTCGTTCACCGATTTCCAGGAGATCAATACGCAGAAAGGCGTGAGGAAAGTGGTGAGTACGACGAGCCAGAGGGAGATTCCGTCCACGCCGATGTGGTAGTGAATGTTCGGCGTGGTGATCCACTGGCGATCGACCTGGAACTGAAAGCCAGGATGACCATTGACGAAATGCCACGGCAGATGCAGCGACAGGACGAACGTCGCGATCGAGATGCCAAGCGCGAACCAGCGAATGTCGCGCGCGCGACGCGGGAAGAGCATCAGGAGCACGGCGCCGAGTGCCGGCAGGAACGTGACCAGGGTGAGAATCATCGGGTTAAGACTGGCTGCGTTCATCGCGTCCCCATCCAGACCATGTAGATGACCACGACAGCCGCGCCGGCGGCGACCCATCCGGCATAAGAGCGGATGTTGCCGGACTGCAGGCGGCGGAATGCTCCACCGGTCTCCTGCGCGCCCTTGGCGCTGGCGTTGAGGGTGCCGTCAATGGCGCCCGCATCGATTCCTCGCCAGAGGATCGCGCGCGACCCGTTGATGAGCGGGCGAATGATGGCGGCACCATAGATTTGATCCACGTAGTACTTGTTCAAAACCGTTGTGTAGAGACCGCCAAGCGAATCGGCAATCTTGTCCGGCAGGTCGCGGCGCTTGACGTAAAGGAACCACGCCAGGCCGAGGCCGCTGAACGCGCAGAGAATCGAGATGGCCATGAGTTCGTCTTCAAGGCCCGAATTCTCGGAAGCGGGTTCAGATTGCTGCGCAGGAAGAGCAGCGCTTTCCGGGGCGGCCAAGGCCGCAGTCTGCGGCTCAGACAGCACCGACGGCGTTACCGGAGCGAGGAAGTTTTCGAAGCGATGTCCAACTCCGACGTATCCGCCGACAACCGAGAGAATGCCGAGAATGACCAGTGGGCCAAGCATCATCCAGGGACTCTCGTGCGGAGTGCCGTGGTGGCCGTGGTCGTCATGCGCGCCGTGGCCGTGCGCAGGTTCGATGGCGCCACGATATTCGCCGGTGAAGGTCATGAAAAGCAGGCGGAACATGTAGAAGCTGGTCATGTAGGCGGTGATGACGCCGACAAGCCAGAAGATCCAACTGCCGTGCGGGCTGGAGTAGGCCTGCCAGAGAATCTCATCCTTCGAGTAGAAGCCCGCGAAGAACGGGATGCCGGAGATGGCACAGGTGGCGGCGAACATTGTCCAGAAGGTCCACGGCATGTACTTCTTGAGGCCACCCATCTTGCGCATGTCCTGTTCGCCGCCGACGCCGTGAATGACCGAACCGGCGCCGAGGAAGAGCAGGCCCTTGAAGAAGGCGTGCGTCATGAGATGGAAGATGGCGGCGGAGTATGCAGCGACTCCGGCGGCCATGAACATGTAGCCGAGCTGCGAAACCGTGGAGTAAGCGAGGACGCGCTTGATGTCGGTCTGGGTGATGCCGATGGTGGCGGCGAAGAACGCGGTCAGCGTGCCGATGATGGCGACGACCGTCAGGGCGATTGGTGCGCGGCTGAAGATCGCGTTGGAGCGGCAGATCATGTAGACGCCGGCGGTGACCATGGTGGCGGCGTGGATGAGTGCCGACACAGGCGTGGGACCTTCCATCGCGTCCGGCAACCAGACATAAAGCGGAATCTGCGCGGATTTTCCGGTGGCGCCCATGAGCATGAGGAGGGCGATTGCGGTCAGCACGCCAACACCGACTTCGGCGCCGGGCGAATACTTCGCAACCTTATCGAAGAGATCGGCGAACTGGAGCGTGCCGAAGTTCTTGACGAGGAGGAAGAGCGCGATGAGGAATCCGAAGTCGCCGATACGGTTGGTGATGAAGGCCTTCTTGCCGGCATCCGCGGCGGAGTCGCGGCGGAAGAAGAAGCCGATCAGCAGGTACGACGCCAGGCCCACACCCTCCCATCCGACGAACATCAACAGGTAGTTGTTCGCCAGGACAAGGGTGAGCATGAAGAACATGAAGAGGTTGAGGTAGCTGAAGTAGCGATAGTAGCCGCCCTCATGCTCCATGTACGCCACCGAGTAAATGTGGATGAGGAAGCCCACGCCGGTGACAACCAGCATCATGACCATCGAGAGTTGATCCACGAGGAACCCGTACTCGATGCGGAAGTCACCAATCTGAAGCCACGTGGCGACATGGTCGGCGATGGGGACCTGTCCACCGGAAAGGAAGCGGCTGGCGATGACGAGCGCCCAAAGGAACGAGGCGGCCGTGAAGGCAAGCGCGACGGTGGCGACGAGTTTGCGCGAGAAGCGCCGGCCGAAGAGGCCGTTGATGGCGGCCCCGGCGAGCGGCAACAGCGGAATGAGCCAAAGTGTCATAAGGCTATAGCTTCAATAAGTTCACGCGGTCCACGTTCAGAGTCTCGCGCGTGCGGTAGACAGCAATGATGATGGCAAGGCCAACGGCGGCTTCGGCGGCGGCCACGACCATGACGAAAAAGACGAAGACATTTCCATTGAGCGAATGACGAACGGTTGCGAACGCGATAAACGCAAGGTTCACTCCGTTGAGCATCAACTCGATCGACATGAAGATCGTGATGATGTTGCGCCGAATGAGAAAACCGGCGACGCCGCTGGCGAACAGGAACGCGCTCAACAACAGATACCAGGACAGAGGAACCATGGTTACTCTCCCCTCCGCGCCAGTACTACCGCGCCCATGATGGCGACAAGAATGAGCACGGACGTGACTTCAAAGGGCAGCAGGAATTCGTGGAACAGCAGGCGGCCGATGGCATGTGCCGAGCCATGGAACTCTCCAAGCACCACCGGGGTGCTGGCAGGACCATGCCTGGTGAGAACCCAGCCGGTGGTTACGGCGGCGGCAAGCAGTCCGGGGACGCCAAGCACCATGGCAACGCGGCTGCCGGTGGCGGAGCGTTCTTCTTCGCCGGCATTGAGCAGCATGATGACGAAGACGAAGAGCACCATGATGGCGCCGGCATAAATGATGATCTGGACGGCGGCAACAAACTCGGCGCCGAGCAGCAGATACACCATGGCAAGCGAACCCATCACCACGATGAGCGACAGGGCGCTTGAAATCGGGTGTTTCTGCGCGAGGAGGTTAATGGCTCCGCCGACGCAGATGGCCGCAAAGATTAAGAACAGGACAGTTTCCAGCATTGTTTATCATCTCCGGCGGCACAGGCAGCCGGGTTCACAGCAACTTGTTAAGCCCGCCAGGCGACCACCAACGCAGTGATCAGGATATTCGCCAGCGCGAGCGGGAAGAGAAACTTCCAGCCGAAACCCATCAACTGGTCATAACGGAAACGCGGCAACGTTCCGCGAACCCAGATGTAGACAAACATAAAGAAGACAATGCGAAGCGCGAACCAGAATACGGGCAGCAGCGCCTGGAGAATCGCCGGACCAAAGACCGGGCCGCTCCATCCACCGAGAAAGAGGATGGAGGCGAGGCAGGCGACGGTGATCATGTTGGCGTATTCGGCCACGAAGAACATGGCGAACTTCATTGCGCTGTATTCGGTGTGGTATCCGGCGACGAGTTCGCTTTCCGCTTCCGGCAGGTCGAACGGCACGCGGTTGGTTTCGGCGAACGCGGCCATCAGGTAAA
Organism: Acidobacteriota bacterium; assembly: GCA_021779935.1. Classification (GTDB taxonomy): domain Bacteria; phylum Acidobacteriota; class Terriglobia; order Terriglobales; family Acidobacteriaceae; genus JAJXZT01. The sequence continues at coordinate 198,282 of JAJXZT010000001.1, read as the reverse complement.
TGAAGAAGGCGAAGATCTGGCCGCGGAAAATATTCCACTTGGGAATGAATCCGAACCACGTGCCCTGCTGCATTTCCACGATGGCGTGAAGGCTGAACGTGCCGGAAAGAATCAGCACGCCGACAAGCGAAAGACCGAGCGCAATTTCGTAGCTCACCATCTGCGCGGAAGCGCGCAGCGCGCCGAGCAGGGAATACTTGGAGTTCGACGACCAACCGGCGAGCGCAATGCCGTAAACACCGAGCGAGGTGATGCCGAGAATAATCAGCAGGCCGATGTTGATGTCGGCACCGCGTCCGGTGGCGGAGTTGACGACTCCAGTGATCTGGATGGGAGTCGAGATGCCAAAGGCGTGAATCACCGGGCCCACCGGAATGAGCGCGATGGAGGTGAGCGCCATGGTGAGCGCCAGCATGGGCGCGAGAATGTAGATCGTCCGATTGACGTAGGGCGGCGTCAAGTCTTCCTTGAGGATGAACTTGAGTCCGTCCGCGAGCGGTTGCAGAAGCCCGAAGGGGCCGACGCGCGTGGGGCCCCAGCGGTTCTGGATGTGGCCCACGACCTTGCGCTCAAGCCAGACGGTGTAGGCGCAAGCGGTCAGCAGGACGAACACCGCGATGACGATCTTTACGACAGCGACGAGGATGAATGTACCGGCGTTCATTGGCATCGATGATTGACGAGTGTTGAATGACGATTACATCGTGTCACGATGTAATCAGTACGTCATCGCTCACCCTGTTTCCTAAACTTGCGTTGTAAAACCATGCGCCGCAAATCGCGGCCAAACTTTCACTGCCGCCTAGTCGGCGGCCACTTCCTTGCCTGTTGCCCGGCGCTCCATCACCGAATTCAGCACGGTGGAGTAGCGGCCAAGAGTTCCGGAGGTAAACAACGTATCGTTGGACGGAACGACCAGCTCCGGATGACTGGGGATACTGGCGTTCTGAATCTGCACGAGCTGCGTGTGTTCGTCGTTTCCGGAGACGAGATTGATCTGCGAAACGTCGTAGCCCGGAATCAGCCGCTGAATCTCATCGAGCGTTGCCAGCGGATCGAAGGGCGAAACTTTGGGTTCGAGGCCGCGAGCCTGTAGCCAGACGGAGTGACGATCGGCCTCGCCGGACTGCGCGCCACGACTCTGGCCCATGTCGGCGCGAAGACCCTTGCCGAAGGGCACCAGTTTCCGCACGTCATAACCCATCTTCTCGGCGATGCGCACGACGATTTCGAAGTCGGACTTGACGGAGACAACGTCACCGGCCTTGCGCAACATCTGCAAATCTCCGCAGGTGCTGGTGAACGTGCCGGACTTTTCGTAGGCAAATGCGGCGGGCAGAATCACGTCGGCCGCGATTGCCGTCTCGGTCATGAACATGTCCTGGACAACGACGAACGGCGCCTGCAGAACGAAGGGGTCAAGAGCGTAGCGCGATACCGGATTCGAACCAACGACGTACAGCGCTTTCAGCTTGCCATCCCTGGCCGCGCCGAACATCTGCTTGAGATCCATGCCGACCAGGGCTGGAACGTCCGCACCCCATTCCTGCTGGTAGCGGGCCGCGCCCGCAAAGGTAGCGTAGCCGGGCAGCAGATCGGGGAAGAGTCCCATGTCGGCAGCGCCGCGCGAGTTTGCGTAGTCGCCGAGACAGATGAATTTTGCATTCTGCGGAGCGGCAAATTTCACAAGAGCGGAAATATCCGCACCGCGAAGCTCGGAACCGAAGATGACGACGAGGTTCTGCTCGCCCTTGAGCGCATCCCGCAACTGGCTGAGGTTTTCGTTGGACGCACCGGCCTGAGTCAGGGTACCCGCGGCGGCATCATTTCCCGAGAGGAAGTCGACAAATCGCGCTTCCGCGCCGGTGGGTATCTGCACAAACTGCGTGGCCTGACGACGCAACTTGATGGCCTGCGAGTTGACGATGTAGAACTTGCTGCGGTGCAGGCGAACGTTGTTGCGAATCTGCCAGGCGAGCAGCGGATGTTGCTCGGTGGGGTCGTTGCCGATGAGCAGAACGGCCGGCGCCTCGAAGACATCGCGCATGGAAGCTGTCCGCGCCTTGTTCTCCGAAATCGCCTTGGCAAAAGCAGGGAAGTCGGCCGTGCGGTGATGGTCGATATTGTTGGTGCCGAGGACGAGGCGCGCAAACTTCTGAAGGAGGTAATTTTCCTCGTTGGTTGTACGGTTGGAGCCAATGACTCCGATGGCCTGCGGCCCATCCTTCTGGACAACCTGCTTGAATTTGTCCGCGACAAGTTCGATGGCCTGGGTCCAGGTGGCCGGAACAAACTTGCCATCGCGCTTGATGAGCGGTTGCGTGATGCGCTCCTGATTGGCGGCGAAGTCGAACGCGTAGCGGCCCTTGACGCAGAGGAAGTCGCCGTTGATGCCGCTCTTGTCGCGATTGTCACAGCGCACAATTTCCATGCCCGTATCGCTGCGGCGGACACCGACGGTGGTGAGACAGCCGTCGCCGCAGTGGGTGCAGACGGTGCCAACGTGGTTCATCTCCCACGGGCGTGTCTTGTAGCGATAGGAGCCGCTGGTGAGTGCGCCAACCGGGCAGATGTCGATACACATGCCGCACTCTTCGCACTCAAGGTGGTCCTGCTTGTTGGGAGCGATGACCGAACCCTGTCCGCGGTTCTGCACGCCGAGCGCCCAGACATCCATGCCTTCTCCGCAGACGCGTACGCAGCGGTAGCAGAGGATGCAACGGGGGCGGTCAAAGAAGACGACCGGCGACCACTGTTGCTCGTCGCGATGGCTCTTGATATCGATGAACTTCGACTCCGCCGCGCCGTAGGTGTACGTCATGTCCTGGAGCTCGCACTCGCCACCGGCGTCGCAAACGGGGCAATCGAGCGGATGGTTCGCGAGGACAATTTCCAACATGGCCTTGCGCGACTGGACGACCTTTTCGCTCTCGGTGTTGACCACCATGCCCTCGGCGACCGGAGTGGTGCAGGCGGTCTGGAGCTTGGGCATCTTTTCGATTTCGACCAGGCACATGCGGCAGGCGCCCTGCAAAGAGAGGCCGGGGTAATAACAGAAGGATGGGACTTCGATGCCGATCTGCTTGCAGGCTTCGATAAGAAGCGTGCCCGCCGGGGCCGTAGTCTTCTTGCCGTTGACGGTGATGTTTACGAGCTTTGGTGCGTCAGCCATGAATTCTTTTTCGACCTGCAAGCGGCGATTCTGATTACGCGCCGGCTGTTATGGAACTTTTTAGTAGCTGCCTCAATGGCTCATGACCGGAAGCTGCGAAATCGCACCGTGCTTTTCAAACGGACACGGTTTGCCTTCCAGGTGCGCTTCAAATTCCTCACGGAACTTTTTCACGAATCCAATCGTTGGCATGGCCGCTGCATCGCCGAGGGGACAGAATGTGCGTCCCAGCATGTTCTCGGCGAGGTAACGGATGTTGTCGATGTCCTTGGCAAGACCGCCGCCTGCGTGGAAGCGCGTGAGGGTCTTGTTGAGCCAGTCCGTACCTTCGCGGCAGGGAATGCACCAGCCGCAACTCTCATGCCGGTAAAACTGCATGGTGCGAAGCGCGAACTTGACGATGCAGGTGGCGTCGTCGATCACTACCACGCCGCCCGAGCCCAGCATCGAGCCGGCCTTCGCCACGGAATCGAAATCCATTGCAATGTCGATTTCATCGGCGGTAAGAACCGGGGTGGACGACCCGCCGGGAACAACTGCCTTCAACTTGCGTCCGTTCGAAATGCCGCCGCCAACCTCGTAGATCATCTTCTTGAGGTTGTAGCCCATCGGCAGTTCGTAGACGCCCGGCTTCTCAAGGTGTCCGCTGAGGCAGAAGAGGCGAGTGCCGCCGTTCTTGGGGGTTCCGATGTCGGCGTATTTCTGGCCGCCCATCATGATGATGTGCGGAACGCTAGCCAGCGTCTCGGCGTTGTTGATGACCGTGGGGCCACCCCAGAGTCCGACGACGGCTGGGAACGGCGGACGAATGCGCGGCACTCCGCGTTTGCCTTCCAGCGATTCCATCAGCGCCGACTCTTCGCCGACCTCATACGCTCCCGCGCCGCCGTGCCAGTAGACGTCGAGGTCATACCCGCTGCCGAAAATGTTCTTGCCTGCGAAGCCCCGGGCATACACGTCGGCAATCGACTTCTGCATGATCTCCAGCAGGTAACGATATTCGCCGCGAATGTAGATGTAAGCCTTGTGGGCGTTGACGGCGATGGCGGCAATCATGGCGCCTTCAATCACCGCATGCGGGTCATGCTCGAAGATGAGCCGGTCCTTGCAGGTGCCCGGCTCGGATTCGTCGCCGTTGCAGAGGACGTACTTCGGCTTGGCCGATTCCTTGGGCACGAAAGACCACTTCATGCCGGTGGGGAAGCCAGCACCGCCACGGCCGCGGAGGTTGGAGGCCTTGACCTCGTTGATGACCGCCTCTGAACCCATCTGCAAAGCCATCTGGACGGCCTTATATCCGTCCAGTTCAAGGTATCGGTCGATATCGGCCGCACCTTTGCCAAAGCGGCTGGAGATGACCTTTACCTCGTCGGGATGTGAAACCAAATAAGCCATTGGATTTCCGGATCTTCGATTTACTGCTGTGCTTTTTTGCGATACGACTCAAGAATCTCGTCGACCTTCGCTTCGGTGAGATTCTCATGGAAGTCGTAGTTGACCTGCATGGCTGGAGCCCAACTGCATGCGCCGATGCACTCAACCTCTTCGACAGAGAAGACGCCATCTTCCGAGATGCCCTTGTTGACGGCAACACCGAGCTTCTTGCGAGCGTGTTCGAGAATTTCTTCGCCGCCGCGAAGCAGGCAACAGATGTTGGTGCAAACCTGCACGTTGTACTTGCCGGCGGGCCTGGTGCGAAGCATCGAGTAGTAGCTGATGACGTTGCGCACTTCGAGCGCCGTCAAGTCGAGGCGCTGCGCAATTTCTTCGATGGCCTCGTCAGTCAAGTAGCCGAGTTCGTCCTGGGTGTACAGCAGAAACGGCACCAGGACGGAGCGCTTCGTCGGGTAATGCCCGAGCATGTCGGCAAAGCGAGCTTCCAGTTGGTCAGAAAAGTTCATAAGTAGGTACTGGGTGCTAGGTACTAGATATTTGGTACTAGAGAGCAGGTCGCCCTATGGATCATGAATCGAAGACCTAGCGCCTAATACCTGGTACCTAACGCCTATCTATCCACATCTCCCAAAATGATATCGATGCTGCCAACCGCCGCGACCACGTCCGCAATCAACTGATGCTCGCACATTGCCGGAACGGAACTGAGGTTTGCAAACGATGCGCTGCGCATGTGCACGCGGTACGGCTTGGCCGTGCCATCGCTGGTCACGTAGTAGCCCATCTCGCCACGCGGAGACTCCACCGCGTGATAGACCTCGCCTTCCGGAACGGTGAAGCCTTCGCTCACGATCTTGAAGTGATAGATGAGCGACTCCATCTGGGTCTTCATCTTCTCGCGGTCGGGAAGCACAACCTTGGGCGCATCGGCCTTGACGGGGCCTTCCGGCATTCCAGCCAGGGCTTGCTTGACGATGCCGATCGACTCGCGCAACTCCTGCACGCGAATGCGGTACCGGGCATAGACATCGCCTTCGGACGCCACCGGCACGCTGAACTTGAAGTTCTCATAGCCCGAGTAAGGCATGTCGCGGCGCAAATCCCAATCGACTCCGCTGCCGCGTGCCGTTGGCCCGCTGAGCATGAGCGAGATCGCATCATCGTAGGTAATCTTGGCGACGCCGATGGTGCGGTCTTTCCAGATCGGATTTGCGGTCAGCAGGTTCTCGTACTCGTCGACTTTTTCTTCAAAGGTGTCCGCGAATTTGCTGACGCGATCGAAGAAGCCGAGAGGAACATCAAGTGCGAGACCGCCAATACGGAAGTAGGAGGTCATCATGCGCTGGCCGCTGACCATCTCGAACATCTTCAGCAGTTCCTCACGCTCGCGGAAGCAGTAGAGGAAGACGGTCATGGCGCCGATGTCCATGGCGTGCGTGCCAAGCCAGACCAGGTGCGAGTTGATGCGCGTCATTTCATTGAGCATGACGCGAATCCACTGGGCGCGCTGCGGGATCTCAAGTCCCAGCAGCTTCTCCACGGCCAACACGTACGCAAGGTTGTTGGTCATGGGGCACAGATAATCGACGCGGTCGGTAAGCGGCACTACCTGTTGATAGAACTTGGCTTCGCAGGTCTTTTCGATTCCCGTGTGCAGGTAACCAATATCGGGGCGGATGCGGACGATTGTCTCACCGTCAATCTCCAACAGGAGGCGGAGCACGCCGTGGGTGGACGGGTGCTGCGGTCCCATGTTAAGGACCATGGTCCTGTCATCGCCAAGCTGTTCGACAACCGGGTTTGCGCTGAAAGGTAACGACATTAGCGATAGCCCTCAACCGGATAATCTTTGCGCAGCGGATGACCTTCCCAGTCGTCCGGCATCATGATGCGGCGGAGATTGGGGTGTCCCTGGAAGCGGACGCCAAACAGGTCGAATACTTCGCGCTCGAAGGGGTCTGCTCCCGGCCATTGTGCGGTCAGCGATTCCACGTTAGGGTCCTCGCCGGGAAGGCGAACCTTGAGGCGGATGCGCTCCTTGCGTGAGTGGGACAACAGGGAATAGACGACCTCGAAACGGGGTTCGGAGGGGAACCAGTCCACGCAGGTGATGTCTGCCAGGAAATTGAATCGGGTGGAGGCGCCATCGCGAAGGGCGATGCAGGCTTCCCGAAGCGAGTGACGGTCGACCCAGATCGTAAGCTCGTTGCGGTCCCATTTGGCGCGCTCAATGGCCTCTGGACGCCACTCCAGAAGCAGCGCCAGGGCCGGTTTGTCCTTTAACTGTTCGATATCGTTGACGGCGGGTTCGAGTGGCATGGGTTAGATCACCTCGTTGCGGGTGGGCTTGTTCCAATCGAGGACGCCCTTCTTCCAGACGTAGAAGAAACCGACGAGGACGATACCGATGTATACCAGCATCTCCCAGAACCCGAACATCTTCAGTTCTTTCAGGAGGATAGCCCAGGGATACATGAACACGGCTTCCACGTCGAACAGGATGAACAGCATGGCAACTAGGTAGAACTTGACCGAGAACCGGCCCTTGATGTCTCCGATGGGCTGCATGCCGCACTCATACGGCGACATCTTGGCGGCGTTCTTCTTATGGTGTCCGACCAATGTCGAAAGCACCACGATAGCGGCAGCAATGCCGGCCACTACCACGAAGTGGATCAGCAGGGGCAAATAACGGGCGAAATAATTCTCTGCCATAAAGTGCGTACCAACATGAATGCGCGGAGGTTAATGCGTGAACATTCGAGTTTAGATTTCGTGAGCGTCTGCCGTCAAGCACGCGTAACTCCCGATAGCGAAAGTTTTTGGAAGAAAACATGCCAAGCCAAGAAACTAACGGGAAGAATCCAGTTTTTGCCCCTTTCTATATAGTTGCATGAAAGCGAAAAGTAACTGAGAATGCCTCATCGCCTCTGCGCTGTCCGGGGTGCGAGTTTGGCGGCTGGCGAAAGCATGATTCCGGACACGGCGATCTGATGATCTTTGGCTATAACACGGATGTGAAGTTCGGAAATGTTGTCTACCACGTGCAGAGCGAGGCACGTGGCGCCGAACTTGTCCTTCAGACCATGGTCTTTGTGCAGGGACGCTGCATCGGAAAGCGGGCGGTATCCTATTCCGCGAGTATGGCGCAGCCCGACTATTCGGAGCAGCATATTCAGGACCTGCTGAAGGCGCAGCATCGCTGGGTTGTGGAAGCGGCTCGCGACGGCTGCGTGGAAGACGCACTCAGCATCCAGCGCTGAGCAGCGGCTGCCCCCGCGAGTGCCCGTTCAAGAGTAAAATATCCCCATGAGAATCCTGTTTTCCTGCCTGCTGGCCTCGGTGTTGATGGGCAGTGCTGTGGCCCAGTCTCAGCAGCCTCGCGACAATCCTCCTCCTCCGCGTTCGTCGGATGACGGTGTGAGTTCCAGTAATTCGACGAGGATCAATCTGGCCCCGCCGAGGGGCGATGCAAAAGAGCATCCGAACAGCGGTGTCGCCGACGAAGTGCTGGAGATGTATACCTACGATCCGCACCGCGCCGCGAAGGACGTGGAAGTAGGAGACTATTATTTCAACGACAAGAATTACAAGGCCGCTGTAAGCCGCTATCGCTCGGCACTCCGATGGAAGCCGAAAGACGCCTTTGCGACTTTCAAGCTCGCGCTGGCACTGGAAAAAAAAGGAGACCTCGACGAGGCCCGCACCAACTACGAGGAGTATTTAAAGATTCTGCCCGAAGGCGACAAGGCGGCGGATTGCAAGAAGGCGCTGGAACGGCTCCCCAAGGAACAAGCGGAGCAGGTAAGGCGCGAAGACAAGGAAGCGAAAAAGCGGAAGTAAATTCGAAACACAACAACAGAGAAAAACCCGCGCGAAGAGGCGCGGGTTTTGTCGTCTTGAAGGAAGATCAGCCTTCGGAGCGGAGGAAGTCTCCGGTGGTGGCATCAACGTAGACGGTCAGCTTGGCGTCGCTCGGCATGCTGCCGTACATGACCGACCAGACAAGCTGGCTCTTGCGCGAGTTAAACGTCAGCGAGAAGGTTACCGGCTGCCCGGGGTCTTTCTTCATGAGTTCCGCGCCGCCATGCTTTTCCGCCACATCGAACGCCTGGTCCGAGTCGATCTTGAGGAAGGGGAGCTCGAAGACCTGGGTCGATGTGTTGGATGGGTTATACGTGTCTTCCGTGCCGTGCGAGATGCCGCGATCCGAGGAGCCTGCGATTCCCGACCACGAGAAAGCCTTGACGGCGCGCCGCGCAGCGGACGCTACTTCCAGCCGCCACAGAGCAGCTTTTCCTTCGTTCACCGGCGCGTCCTTGGTGTAGTTCGAAACCAGGCGGTAGGGTTTGACGTCAGGAGAGAAGGCCCGTGCGGCGACAAAGAGCTGCTGGAAGGCTCCGCGGCCAGTCAGGTATTCGGTTTTCTGCGCGGTAGCGGCGGACTTTGCTCCCTGCGGCGAACTTGGGGTAGAGTTGCACGACGCAACGAATAGCAGCGCCACTGTGGCTAGAAGTACAGTCGTTAGTCTCTTCATCGTTTTACACCGTCGGAAGATTTTGAGTCATCCAATCTTGCGGATACTACCATCCACAACGGAGGATATACGAATGGAGCCGTGGATTGCCAATGCCAGGCAGGAGATAGACATGGCGGTGGAAGGCATGCGCCCGGAAGATTTTCTCCGATGCCCGGAAGGGAAATGGAACACGGCGCAAATCCTGGAGCATCTCGGTCGCACATTCGGCTCAACCGCGAAAATGCTGGAGCTTCAGTTGGCGAGCGGTGCGTCGCCTGCGCTTCGTTTACGCAGCCTCAAAGACCGGATGGCAGTGTTCGTGGTGGTGACTCTTGGGCATTTGCCCAGCGGATATAGCGCACCCGAAGCTACACGTCCCACCGGACTCGATGGCCCGACGGCGCTGGCAAAATTACGCGAGGCCCTTACTCGCATGGACAAGGCGCTTGCGGATACCGAAGCCCACTGGGGGAGCGGATTAGTTGCAACGCATCCGATCCTGGGGCCGATGACCGCCGCGCAGTGGAGGAAATTCCACTTCGTTCACGCGCGCCATCACGTCCGGCAGATACGCGAGCGGCGAAATACGCCCTCGGCGCAAGTAGACAATAATTGATATATGTAAATGAAGCGGGGTAGCTTCAAGGGGTTCGTATGCCCGCCTTGCGAGCCTGCTCCTGCATGTCGGAGAGTTTATTTTGGGCGTCGGCCAGCGCCTTTTTCTTGTCCGCCAATTCCTTATCGTTCTTCTGCTGGGCTTCCATCCACTTCGTGTTGTCTCTCAGGCGAGTTCCCACGTCGGCGTAGTAGGCGGTAGCGCGATCCTGTTGCTGCGTTTCCAGGGTGGATATCTCTTTCTCCAACTTGGCAATTTCCGCCTGCTGATCGGTGATGTGCTTCTGCAATTCGGCGAGCGCTTTTTCCTTTTCCGCGGCGGCGTCCTTTTTCTCTTCCGGCGTCTTGGCTGCCTCCCCCGGCTTTTCCGTTTCCGCCTTTTTCGCTGGGGAAGTGTCGGGGAAATCCGCGTTGGTCCACACTTTCACGTTCTTTGGCTTGGGTTTGGCGCGCTGCTGACGTGCGAGATCTGCAATCGACGGCGTCTGCGCACAGGCCGCCGCGGCGAGCGCCACGAGGATAGCCAGGATTCGAATTCCGCTCTTCATACACACCTCCCAAGTCCCATGACGGTGTCTCGCGAACGTCACCTCTTGCTATCGACAATTCTAGCTCCGTTTGAAGGTCTACCCCAGCGAAGAACTTCCCGGAACCTCAAACGTCAGTGGTTGGACTGCCGGGCGATGGCTAGCGGAACAACCCCAGGTACCAGTGGAGGACCGAAGTACCAAAAAACATTGCGACCAGCGCCATGCCGCCAAGGAACACTCCAAAGGGAATTTCCATGTACTGCATCGCCAGCGAAGCCGACTGCCATGCACGTGCCGCAGCGTCCGGGCGTTGCACACGAGCGTAGCGGCGCAGGCGCTTGCCGCGAACCTGCATCAGGACCGCGATGCCGTAGACGGCCCCGACGGTTGATGCGCCAAAGAGAACAAAGAGGCTCTGACCCGCGCCAAGAAACGCTCCCACCATCGCCATCAGTTTGACATCGCCAAACCCCATGCCCTCAATGCCGCGCAGCCGGAAGTATGCCTCTCCGACTCCGTAGATCAGGCCGGCGCCGATGGCTGTTCCGAGAAGGGAATCGGCGAATGAGAGGAACTGCCACGAGAATCCACCAGCCAGGACGGAACTCGACGTGAAGTGCTGCTCAAGGATGCTGCCGAGCGGGACGAATATGCTGAAGCCGAGCCCAAGCACGATTCCTGGCAGTGTGAGCGCGTCCGGAAGGAGATGCGTCTCGGCGTCGGTAAAGACCAGCCCGATCACCAGGAACGAGAAGACAATCGCCTTGAGCGAAGCGAGGGTTGGACCTCCGAAGCCAAGATAACTGGCAAGAAACATTGCCCCGGTGAGCAGTTCTACCGCCGCGTAGCGGGACGAAATGGGAGCCTTGCAGTGGCGGCAGTGCCCGCGGAGCAGCAGCCAGCTCAATATGGGAATGTTGTCATAGGCGGCGATCAGCGCGTGGCACTGCGGGCAGGCCGAGCGCGGACTCACGATCGACAGGCCGCGTGGCAACCGGTAGATGCACACGTTGAGGAAGCTGCCGAAAAGAAGCCCGAAAAGAAATGCAGCCGCCGCGAAGAAGCCGTACAGGTCCAAAGGGTGTCCGCCAGGTTGAGGTAGAAGCGACGCCATTATAGCCGGTGAACACCGCAATAGCCCCGGGTACCGGAGTGCCATGCACCTGTGAGTGTTTTGATTCCGCAAAAACAACGGCGCGGAGCGAAGGCCCCGCGCCTGCATGAGTTGCCGGCCAATTACTCCATCGGCTGGCGATGGTTCCCGTTGGACTTCTGGTTCGGATGCACGACAACCGTGAGCGGCGTCTGCATCTGGAAGTTGAGCAGAGCCTCAGAGCCAAGCTTGATCTGCTCGCCGTGGGTTGCCGCCTGTACGCCGCCGCCAGCTCCGGCTCCCACCGTCGCGCCAATGGCCGCTCCCTTGCCGCCGCCGGCGATGGCGCCAATGATGCCGCCAATCACCGCACCGGCGCCGACCTTCTTCGCCGTGCTCTTTCCGCGCGACGAAGCCTCCCTGGACCATTGATTGGTGTGGAGGGGATACGAGCGTCCGTGGACGGTGATTTTCGTGAGTTCAATCGTCAATAGTGACTGTCCGGCGAAACGTCCGGCACTCTTCACGTCGACGACGCGGCCCTGCACGTCGGAGTTCGACGGCACAATTTCCTCGCCGTTGACGACAATGGGCGAATCCAGCGTGGCGCGGAAACTATCGCCGATGTGCGCCGAGTCGGAATCGAGGCTGTCAATCAGACGGACCGACAACGTCGTTCCATCAGGAATGGTCACGTTCTTTGGCGCTGGCGGCGGTGCGGGTTGCATTCTGGCAACGGGCATTTGTGCGGGCTGCGCAGGAGGAGGTGGCGGCGTTTGCGACGCAGCCATATTATTAGCCGTCTCGCGGTTCCTTGCCGCTCTTTCGTCCCTGCGCGATTGCGCAGCGCGCCGTTCGTCGCGTCGAGTCTCGCGGCGCGGCTCAGGCGCCGGCGGTGGAGCAGCCTGGGCCTGCTCCGCGGGAGCGGGCGTGGTCTGCGCCTGCTGGATAGTGAGGTTATTGATGACAGTCTTGACGCCATTGACTGCGCCGGCGTCGTTGCTGGAGGCGTTGCGCTCCGCGTCAGAGGACACGGTACCGGAGAGGGTAACTACTCCGTTCGCGGCGTTCACGCTGATGTCGCGGCTCTGGACGGCAGGGTCGCTCATGATCTTGCTCTGGACGTCGCTGGCGACCTGCGCATCGGTCCGGGCAGGCGTAGCCTTGTTGCAGCCAACGGACAGCCCGGCAATCAGAATCATTACCGCGGCAATAGTGAATAGTTGCATCTTCGGCTTCATACATTGCTCCTGTTGAAATATCCCTACTTCGATACAGAATCCCTGGCGCCCTGGCCCGGTTTTCTCGCACAGAACTCATCGCAGGGCGGCGGTATATCCACACATCTCAATGCCCAGCCCGGCATCCGGTAACGGTGTGCTGCAATCCAACGGTACACCCTTGGGCCCGCCCAGCGAAGTGCCGGAGTGGTTAACCACGCTGCCCACCTGTGTCGCTTCGGAACTGCCTTCAGCACTTCAACCCACGCGTCAAAGCCGGCGAGCCAGCGCCCCTCGGGAGTGGCAACGTGCATCTCTCGCGCCAGCTCGGCGACGCTGAACGGCGTCTCGGAGGCAATCGACGGATCGTTGTAATCCCGGAACTCCAGCCGATGCGCGGTGTCGTACGGCTCCACCAGGCCCCTGCTCCATACGCAGAAGGGGCATCGACTATCGGTATAAACCCGCAACTTTATCGCGTGACTCACTGTTAAATGATTAGACGCCGGGGAAAGTGGGCAGGATTCGCAACAACTATTATTGAGAACCGGCCGTCGATGTGATACAAAGTCGCCGCACGCCTTGGGAGCTGCCGTGGACATGTCAATGCGGGTGGAACGCTCGGATTATGATCCCGAAGACGGGTTCCTCTACTACGTGTGTTTCAAGCCAAACCTGGAAGTTGGCAAGGAAGAGATACAGGCGCGCATGCCAATCGAGGCGGCGGTGTCGGTCTCCGAAACGGGCGAGCTCGCGGATCTCAGCTTTGTATTGCCCAAGCAGTGCCGCAACGACCAGGCGCTCACGTTCATTAGGAAGGAGCCGGTGGCCGACTACATCGAGCCGCGCGTATTCATCGCCATTCCTGGATCTAACGGCGACGCCGTAATCAACGCTCCCGCAAAACTCGACGTCGATCTTGCCGGTCGCATCGTCGGGATGGAAATACAATGGCGCCCCGGAGATGTCATGGGTTCAGCGTGACGCTGCGGCCTATACGCCTTTCTTGCTTCCGGCATCCGTGCGAGCGCGGCGAACTTCGACTACATCTCCAACGACGATGACGACTGCATTGGCTGAAATGGTCAGCGTGTCTGGCGGATTGACCCAGTAGCTCTGCGCGCTGGGCACATCCGTATTCTTCACCGCCAGCGGCAGGATGTTATAGCGCCCGCGCAGATCCAGCGACTCCAGCGAGCGGCCAATCCACGGCGACCCCTCCTGGATCACGATCTCGTCCACCCGGATCGTTTTCGTCTGTTCCTTCAGCATCATGTCCAGAAAACTGGTGACGTGGGGACGGAGCACTTCGCTGGCCATGCGCAGTCCGCCAATGTGATCGGGCGAAACCGTGGAGTTGGCGCCGGCGCGCATCATGCGCTCGGTGAACTTTAAATCGTTGCAGCGGGCCACAATGCGCAGGTTCGGGTTCCTTTGCCGGGCCATAAACGTAATGACGAGATTGTCCTTGTCGGTGGGGACGGCGGCTATCAATCCGGCGGCACGGTCGATTCCAGCCTGGGCGAGGATGTCGTCCTCGGTGGCGTCACCGATCACGTACGGCAGATTGGCGAGCAATCCGCCCTCATGCTCCTGGGACCGCCGCAGGTTTTCCTCGCTGGACTCTATGACGACGTAGGGAGTGCCAGTCTTGTGCAACTCCTCGATGGCGTAGCGGCCCGTATCGCCCAGTCCGCAGACGACGTAATGATTGCTGAGCATTCCGATTCTTTTCTGCATTTTCCGTCTCCAGAACAAGTGCCGGATTTCGCCGTCGACCAGGAATGCCGTGACGGCCGAAAAAACATAGACGGTGATGGCCACCCCGATAAGTACGACAAACATGTTGAAAAGACGCAGGGCGGGATGATGACTGGTGTTGACGACTTCTTCGTAGCCGACACCGCAGAGGGTAATGACCGCCATGTAGACGGCCTGTAGAAGGGTGACTCCAGAACCGCCAAGCAGCCTGTATCCTGCCACCGCAAAGGCCGCTACCACTACAAAGAGCGCGACAGCCGTCAGGAGCCTGCGTCGTAGATTCATAGCATTGCCGGAGTAGTGAGTTGGCGGATTGTAGCATGCCGATGGGGTGTAACATGGGGCCGATGCAGGAGCGCACAGGGCGGCAGGTGACGGGATTCGTGCTGATGGGCGGAAAAAGCCTGCGCATGGGGAGCGACAAGGCCCTGTTGCGACTGGCAACCGGCGAAACATTGCTCGACCGCGCCGTGGCCACCTTGCGAGCGGTGGCCGATAGCGTCCTGCTGGTTGGACCCGCGAAGGAGTATTCCGGGCTGTGGCGTGGAGAAATTGTCGAAGATGTTTACGCCGAACGCGGACCGCTGGGCGGGATTCACGCGGCGTTGCGCCATAGCACGAGCGAGCTGAATTTTGTGCTAGCCGTCGATTTGCCGCATGTGACGCGGGCGCTGATCGAGTATCTTGTTGACCAGGCAAGGGCGTCCAATGCGCTGGTTATGGTGGCGAGGATCGACGGCAAACTGCAACCCTTGTGCGCGGTCTATCGGCGGGAGTTCGCGGCCGTTGCCGGGGAAGTGCTGGCAAGCGGCGAGAATGCCGTCCACCGGGCGATAGAACGCGCGAGTTTGCGGATGCTGACGGATGAAGAATTGCACGCGGCCGGGTTTGGCGGCGAACTATTTGCAAACGTGAATACTCCCGAGGAGTTTGAAAAACTAAGACCATGGCAAACCACGGCGAGATAAGCGAAGAGCACAAGCCTTACATCGAGTTCCAAAAGGTCTGCAAGGCGTTCGGAGACAACGTCGTGCTCGAGGACGTCAGCTTCGCCGTGATGCCGGGCGAAACCGTCTGCATTCTCGGTCGCAGCGGCGTGGGGAAGTCCGTGGCCTTGCATCACATCATGGGATTTCTCAAGCCGGATTCTGGCCGCATCTGGGTCGCCTTCGAAGACATCACCGACTACGGCGAACGCGACCTGGAGCGCATACGGAAAAAAGTCACCATGGTCTTCCAGAACGGCGCGCTGTTCGACTCGCTTTCCGTCGGAGAAAACGTGGCATTTCCACTTCGCGAGCGCGGCGACCTCACGGAGGAGCAGATCTACCAGATCGTAGACGGCCTGCTGGAGATGGTCGGCGTGGGGCAATACAGGGACCAGCTTCCGTCCGATCTTTCTACAGGAATGAAGCGCTCGGTGGCCATTGCCCGCGCCCTGGCAGCCCAGCCAGAGGCCGTTATGTACGACGAACCGACCACCATGGTCGATCCTCTAATGGCCCAACTTTTAGGCGATTTGATCAAAAAGCTAAAGTATCAGTTGAAGCTGACGAGCATCGTGGTGACGCACGATATGCGGCTGGCCAAGAAGGTTGCCGACCGTGTCGTCTTCCTCCACGAAGGCCGTGTCGCCTTCTACGGGACTCCCGCCGAGATGGAGAAGTCCGAGGAGCCAATCGTCCGGCAATTTCTGGACCTCGACGAACTTCGGCTGGACACATGGCGGACGGGCGCTGGGCAGGCGGGCCTTTCCGTTTAGACGCCCGAGGACAATGCAAAAGGCACGGTGCGAGCCGTGCCTTTCTGGTTCTTCGAGAAACCGTTTAGAAGCCCTTCGCCACCAGCGTCTCCACGGTCAGTCCGCCGGACTTTTCTTCGCCACGGTGGAACCACTTTTCCAGGTACTTTGCGACGATGTCGGCTTCGAGGTTCACCGGGTCACCCGGCTTCAGCGTCTTCAGGTTTGTCATCTCCACCGTATGCGGGATGATTGCGACCGAGCACTTCAGGCCATCGAGCTTGGCAACCGTAAGGCTGATGCCTTCGATGGTGATGGAGCCTTTGTAGACGAGATACTTTTCCAGTTCGACGGGCAGTTCGATGTGAAGCCAGTAATCGTCCGAGTTGGGGATGTGTTCGAACTCCATCAGTTTGCCAACGCCATCGACGTGTCCCTGCACGATGTGCCCGCCGAAGCGTCCGTCGGCCTTCATAGGGAGTTCCAGGTTTACCAGCGCGCCTTCCGTGATGCGCGAAAGGGAAGTGCGCACCCAGGTTTCAGGCGCAAGGTCGGCGCAGAACGAATTCGGCTTGATGTCGAGCGCCGTCAGGCAGACGCCGCTGACCGCGCAGCTATCGCCGGTCTTCAACTGTGCGGGCGTGTTGCGGGCCTCAATCACAATTCGCCGGTTTTCGCCCTTCTGCTCAATCCGGGCGATGCGGCCCACTTCTTCAACAATTCCAGTAAACATGTAATAGCTCCGTAACAGGCGCAGGCTGCGAATGAAAGGATCGGCGCCACGTGGAGGGCGCGGAGCAGCCCGCTTTCCTCTCCATCATACCCTGAGCGGAAGCGCGGACAGTGATGTCCGGCACAGTGGCGCGAGGGGGCGGACACGCTAATTACTGCTGACGATCTGCAGCGGATCGCCATAGGGATCGCGCAGGTAGCCCTCAACGGCAAAGTCATCGCCGTAGCGATGGATTGCAAGCTTCTTGACGGAAAGCGTCTCGCTCATGCTCCGTCCGCTGGAGAGCCAGGGCACGGCGGTTTCGCCGCCAAAAATCTTTGGCGCGAAGAAGAGGAAAATCTTGTCGACGACTCCGGCCGCCAGGCAAGCCGAGTTGACCATCGCACCGCCCTCCACCAGCACGCTTGTGATGTCGAGGTTGCCGAGAAGGTCAAAGACGCTGCGCAGGTCCGGGCGTCCATCGTGACCTGCGGGCGCGGAAAACTCGTGGGGCAATCCCGTCAGCGGCACGTGTTCCACGCGGATGCCGCGCTGCTCCAGCTCCCGGAGCTTGTGTTCCTCGGCAAATGAGCAGAGCACCAGCACGTCGTCCTGGGCGCTGCGAACCACGCGCGACTCCAGCGGGATGCGCAGACGCGAATCGAGAATGACGCGCACCAGGGGCCTTCGCCGCGGAAGCCCCGAACGGTCCGTGAGCAGCGGGTCGTCGGCAATCACGGTTCCGACGCCGGCAAGAATTGCATCGGAGGCGTGACGCATCTCGTGAACTTTTTTCAGCGATGCCTCGCCGGTAATGTAGTTGGTGGATGCCTGCGCAGAGCCGAGCGCTGTAGGATTGCGCGAAACCCCCGATGCTTGCGCAATCTTTCCATCCAGCGTCATGGCCGACTTCAGCGTGACCAGCGGCAGCCGTGTGCGAATGAACCGTGCAAACGATTCGTTGAGCTTGCGGGCTTCGTCCTCCAGCAATCCAACCTCGACTTCGATTCCGGCGGCGCGAAGCTTCTCGAAGCCTTTGCCAGCCACCATCGGATTCGGGTCGGCCATGCTGCAAACCACGCGGCCAATTCCGGCAGCTACGATGGCGTCGGCGCAGGGGCCCGTGCGTCCGGTGTGCGAACAGGGCTCCAGGTTCAGATAGAGAGTGTTCCCACGCGCCTTCTCTCCCGCCTCTTCCAGCGCCAGCACCTCTGCGTGCTTGACGCCCGCATAGGTGTGGAAGCCGCGTCCCACGATCCTCCCGCGTTCATCGACAATCACCGCTCCGACGCACGGGTTGGGCGATGCGAGCCCAATGCCCTGGCGCGCCAGTTCGAGTGCTTGTGCGAGAAAAAGTTCGTCGGCGGTTTTAGCCATCGTTAATTGTCTTCCGGTTCCTTCAGTGCCACGGCTCCCGAGCCAGCTGTTGGAGGACGCTTGTTTCGAACGCCTACGAGCAATTCTTCCGCCGGAGGTGGAACGGCCCGGTCACGCCTCATCAGTCGCGCCGCAATCCATAGCGCGATAAAAACCACCATCAATGCGCCGAGCTTGATCAACATTTGTCACCTCACGCGAACAGCGATTCCACGAAATCATTGGGGTTGAACGGCAACAGGTCGCCCTGTTTTTCGCCGACTCCCACAAAGCGGACAGGCAGCCCGAGCTCGCGCGAGATTGCGACCACCACGCCGCCCTTTGCCGTGCCATCGAGTTTCGTCAGTACGATGCCCGTGACCCCGGCGGCCTCGGTAAAGACACGCGCCTGCTGCAATCCATTCTGTCCCGTCGTCGCGTCCATCACCAGCAGCGTTTCGTGCGGAGCCCCCGGAATGATGCGCTGGGCGGTGCGATACATCTTTTCCAGCTCGGCCATCAGGTTCGCCTTGTTGTGCAGACGCCCGGCGGTGTCGACGATCACGTAGTCCATCTTGCGCGCCTTCGCGGCTTGCAAGGCATCGAAGAGTACCGCCGAGGGATCGCCACCTGCCTTTGTCTTGATGACCTCCGTGCCGGTCCGGCTTCCCCAAATTTCCAGTTGCTCAATGGCCGCCGCGCGGAACGTATCAGCCGCCGCCAAGAGAACCGTTTTTCCCTGAGCGCGGAAGTGGTTCGCCAGCTTGCCGATGGTCGTGGTTTTTCCCGTGCCGTTGACGCCCACCACGAGGATCACTTCCGGCTCGCCGTCCACGCTCTTTACGGGCTTTTCCGCCGCCGTGGTAAGAATCGCGAGCAGTTCATCCTTGAGGACGCGCTTTAATTCGCCGACGTCGCCAATCTGTTTCCGGTCCACCTTCTCGCGCATCTTTTGCAGCACTTCGCGGGTGGTCGTGGTGCCGAGGTCGGCGGCGATCAGTGTCGCCTCCAGGTCGTCCAGGGTGTCCCGGTCAATTTCCTTGTGAAAACTGACAACTTCGTCGATGCGCTCGGCCAGGTTCTCGCGCGTGCGCGTGACGGCCTGCTTCATCCGGTCAAAGAAGGATCGTTTTTCCTTCTCCGGTTTCTCGTCAGAGCTTCCGAACAGGGTCTGAATCATTGCATGTCAATTATATCGGTGATGGCGGGAAGGGTGGCTTACATGCGCTCGGTGAGTTTTGCCGTGTCGTCGCCGGGTGCGGGTACCATGATCGGCGCGTCTTCCACGGGTTCCACCACGGCCGCGCGACGAATATTGAGTTTGCCCTTTTCAAATGCCGACGTAAGGGCTGCAACCACCGTGGGATCGAACTTGCGGCCGGCCATGGAATTGATGATATTGACGACGTATCCGGTTTCCATCGCGGCCTGATACGGACGGTTCGTCGTCATGGCATCGAACGTATCGGCCACCGCAATCAGCCGCGGCATGAAGGGAAGGCCGTCTCCCTTCAAACCATAGGGGTAGCCGCGTCCATCGAGAGACTCGTGGTGCAACTCGATCCCCGGCAGCATGTCCTTAAGCTGTTCAATCGGACGCAGGATATTGGCGCCCTTGATGGTGTGCGTCTTCATGATTTCGAACTCTTCCGGCGTGAGCGCCCCCGGCTTCTTCAGGATGGCGTCTTCGATGCCGATCTTGCCAACGTCGTGCAACTGCGCCGCGATACGGATCTTGTCAATATCGCTCTCCGGCAGGCCCATCTCCGTCGCCAGCAGAACCGAGTACCGCGTGACGCGGTCAGAGTGGCCTCGCGTATACGGATCTTTTTCGTCGACTGCGCCGGCCAGCATCTGTATCGAGTTCAAGAACAGCTGGCGATTTTCCTCCGCCGCGCGCTTCAGGTCCTCGACGAAGCGTTCCAGGTCCTCGGACATCAGGTTAAACGTGGTCGCCAGCTCTCCGATTTCCGTTCGCGACTTGAGATGGACGCGCTGCGTGAAGTCGCCGCGTGCAATCGCCCGGCTGGATTCAGTGAGCACCTGCAACGGAGTCGTGATGCGCCGGGCGGCGAGCACGCTCAATCCCACGCTCAGCAGAATGGTCAGGAGAGCGAGCACGCGCGAATACGTCTGCATCTCGTAGACGCTGGCATACGCCTGGCGCTGGTCCTTCTGCGCCACTACGGCCCATCCGAACAGGGGGACCGGGCTGAACGTCCCCAGCATTCCCACCTGTCCGCGTGAATCGTCATATGTAAATTCGGTTGTTTCGGTAAACGGCGCGTTTCCGCTCTCTTCCACGAACTTGCGCACGATCTCGAAACGCTTCATGTCCTGCCCGGTGGCATAGGAGGGCACGGTTCCTGCGACAAGCCTGCCCTCGTGATCCACCACGTAGATACTCAGGCCACCCTTGCTGACCTGGTCAAGCCGCTCGATCAGGAACTGGAGGTCGAGCACCGCGCCGATCATTCCCAGGAAACGTCCACCGGCCGACAGCGGCTGGCAGACGAGCACGACCGTATGTGCGTTCTTCCCGCTGCCAATGGAAAGCGGCTGGCCGGTGTAGGCGCGGCCCTCCTGTGCGGCATTGAAGCCGCGTTCAAGCTCACGTTGCAGAAACGGATCAGGTTGAATTTTTCCGGCGGAGATGCCCTTAGCGTCGGAGTTGAGAATGGTTGCGTAGGCCAGGTCGCCATAGGAGCTGACGAACTTCTCCAACAGGGCCCGCAGTTCCGGAGTGCTGACATGAGCGCCCGCCAGGTTTCCGCCGCTCGAGACCTGTACGGCAGAGGCCATATTTTCCAGCAACATCCTCAGTGTTGTCTGGCGCTGTCCCAGGTCGTCGGCAAGCGAGCGCGTCACCGTGTTCTGAAGGAGCATTTCGTTCACCTTCAGGCGCTCGCGATTGATGCTGACAACTCGATCCGAATAGAAATACATCGGCACGACGCTCACCAGCAGGAGAACGCCGAGCAGTATGTAAAGAATCGGAACGCGAGATGGGAGGATCGACATAGTTTGTGTTTTGCTGGCCGATATTCTAGCCCAAAACAACGCCGGTCCGTGCCTCAAAGGTGCCGAGACGGTTAGGGGCATCTGCACGAAAGGACAAGACCGGCGTCGCCGCTCAGTTAGGGGAGGGCGATGTGGAGGGAAGCTTAGCGCTACTTCTCCCATCGCGCACGTAACGTCAGTAACTACAGGGGCGATTTCCTGCGGCTTCTAGGTGAGGGCAATTTCTGACGACATCGGCCGCGTCATCAGCGCACGGATAGCGTCTTTCGGCAATTTTCCCTGGTGGAGAATGGCGTGCATTTGTTCGGTGATCGGCATCTCGACGCCCATCTTGCGCGCCAAACCGACTGCGGCGTTGGTTGTCAGAACGCCTTCAGCCACCATGCCATGCATCCCGGCGATGATGTCATCGAGCCTGCGGCCCTTTCCCAATTCCACTCCCACGGTACGATTGCGCGACAGGCCGCCTGTACAGGTGAGCACCAGGTCCCCAAGGCCAGCCAGGCCGGCCATCGTCTGTGGACGCCCGCCACAGGCCGTTACCAGGCGAGTCATTTCCGCCAATCCGCGGGTGATGAGCGCAGCCGCCGTGTTGTGTCCAAGGCCAAGGCCGTCCACCACTCCGGCTGCAATGGCGATGATGTTCTTGAGCGAGCCGCCCAACTCGACACCCACAATGTCGTCATTACGATAGACGCGGAACATGGGGTCGCTGAATTCCGTCTGGATCGTCTCGGCCAGTTCGCGATCGCTCGACGCCACGGTAATCGCCGTGGGATCGCCGATGGCGACTTCTTTCGCGAACGAAGGGCCGCTCAGCGCCCCAAGGCGCGGGTTAAACCCACCCTCTCCATGCGACAGCACTTCACCGATCACCTCGCTCATGCGGAGCAGGGTATCGTTTTCGATGCCTTTCGTCGCCGAGACAAAGAGCATCTCCGGGCGGAGCTGCGGCTTCATCTGCGTATAGAGCTTGCGGGCGTGGTGCGACGGCATCACGCTCACTACGACCCCTGCGCCGGCCAGTGCCTCGGGAAGGGAATTCGTCGCCTTTACCGCGGAAGGAATCTCCGCACCCGGCAGGAAGACATCATTTGTGCGGCGCAATTGAATCGATTCACATACGTGTGACTCAAAGGCCCACAACTTCACATCGTGCGTGCCCTTGCGTCCAAGTGCAATGGCAATTGCCGTGCCCCATGCTCCAGCGCCGATGACCGCGATCTTCGCCACGACGTTCTCTCCTAAGTTTTCTTTGCGCCGAATTTATTTTCGTTGCCGGCAACCAGCCGACGAATATTTTGCCTGTGCTTCCACACGATGAGCAGCGAGACGGCGGAAATCATCATCATCACCAGTGGAGTCGCCTGGCGCCGGTCGAGGAGAAAGAAACTCACCGGAAACAGCAGGGCCGCGACAATCGAGCCAAGCGATACGTATCGCGTGATGGCCACAATTACGACAAAGACGGCCAGCACCACCAGCACCGCTTTCGGAGCCAGCGCCACGAATACGCCCAGCCCCGTGGCCACGCCCTTGCCGCCCTTGAACTTCAGCCACACCGGGTACATGTGTCCGGTAATTGCGCAGAGAGCCGCCAGCGCCGCCAGAAGACGAACGTCACCGGCCGTGAGCAAATATCCGGACGGGCCACGACTGAAGATCGACGTCGCGGCATGGTGAATCAGGTAGATGGGAATGAATCCCTTCAGCGCATCCAGCAGAAGCGTGGTGATGGCCAGTCCCTTGCGCCCGGTTCGAGCGACATTGGTTGCGCCGATATTGCCGCTCCCCTGGTCGCGGACATCGGACCCGGTGAACAGTCGCACAAGGATGTAGCCAAATGGGATGGAGCCGAAGAGATAGGAGATGACGGCGACGGTGATGTAGGTGGATATACTCACGATTGTTGTGCGCGACTCCGTCGAGGGTTACGGCTCAAGCGCATAGCGTTCGAGCTTGTGGTAGCTGGCGCCTCTTGGCGACAACCTGCTTTCATAGAGGAAGAACTCGCGCGCCGTCATTGTACCGAAGTCGGGTTGCGGCATCGATGCCAATCGCTCCTGGAGCTGTTGAAACTTTGAGTTCGGCCGCTCGTGCGAGCGCATGCGCGGATTTCCCGAGCCCGACCGGGCCAGCGTGAGATGCGGGTGGTAGGGACCGGGTTCAGTCGGAAATCCCAACGGAGCCACTGCCCATCCGATGAGATTCGCAAGCGATTCCAACCCGGGCCCTGCGTGAATTCCGGCCCAGAAAACCCGCGGCGCCCGCTGGTTTGGAAAGAATCCGGTATCGCGAAACGATAGCTTGAATTGCGAGGCACGGACCCCGCGCAGAGTCCTCTGAAGCGACTCAAGTTTTCCGGTCTCGCCAAGGAACTTCAGTGTGACGTGAAAGGTCTCCGTGCCGACGAAACGGATGTCCGGTGCGAGAGGCTTGACCTCGCGCACGAACCGCTCCAGCCGGGTGCGGATCTCTTCGTCGATGTCCAGCGCAACAAAAAGCCGCATGATAGTTCGCCAGGAGTTCCTGTGGCCTTGTCTGAGCCGGGTGGAAATGGTCCGGCTATTCGCGTGTGAAAAACAAATTGTTTCGGGCGCGCTGGGATGATTCAGGAACCAGACCCTAGACCAGCCGGCGACGCACCATGTCGAGCGCCTGCTGAGTTGCCCAGAGCCGAATCCGTTCGCGATCTCCGAGAAACTTGCGCTCGACTACTTCTGTCTTCTTTCCATCAGCCAGAGCGATATACACCAGACCGACCGGTTTCTCCTCGGTGCCGCCCGTGGGTCCCGCGATGCCCGTTACCCCGACGCCGTAGGTTGCCCGGCACCGCTTGCGGATTCCCTCTGCCAGCGCCGTGGCCACCTGCTTGCTGACCGCTCCATGTTCCACGATCATCAGCGGCGGCACATCGGCAAAGTGTGTCTTCATGTCGTTGGAATAAACGATGGCTCCGCCGAGGAAATAGCGCGAGCTTCCGCTGACGCGCGTCAGCCGCTCCGCCAGCAGTCCGCCCGTGCAGGATTCCGCTACGGCGATGGTAGCGTTGCGCATCTGGAGGTAGTAGCCCACAATCTGCTCCATCGTCTCGCCGGATGTGGCAAAACACTCCTCCGCGAACTCCTCCTCCAGCAGGGAAGACAGTTCGTCGACGCGCTCCTCCGCAGCCTCCTGCGACTTGGCATGGGTCTTCAGGTGGAACTGCACCTCTCCCGGCCCGGCCGCGAGGATGGTCGTCTGCACATCGGAAAACTTCTTGTAAATTGCCGCCGCGCGCTGATCCGCCGTCGACTCCGGCACCATCGCAATCTTCAATTGACGTGTGGCGATGTATTCCACCGGCAGCGCCGCTTCGAGCCTTGGCAGGCACTCGTTTTCGAACATCGCTTCGAGTTCACTTGGCGGACCCGGCAGCAGGATTACGATCTTGTTGTTCCCGTCGTATTCAGCCTCCAGCCACTGTCCCGGAGCCGTGCCACGGTCATTCTTCAGAATCTCCGCGTCCGCAAGAATGTCTGCCTGCCGTTCGTTGTTCGTGGGCATTTTCAGCCGGCGGGAAGCAAAGCGGGCGTACAGCGCGGCGATCAGTTCGGGATTGCGTTTCAACTCGATGCCGAGTGCTTCGGCAACGCAGTCGCGAGTGAGGTCGTCTTCCGTCGGTCCCAAACCGCCGGAGAAGATCACAATATCCACGCGCGAGAGCGCCTGTCGCGTCGCCTGGGTGAGGTGTTCGCGATGATCTCCAACGATGCTCTTGAAGATGACCTCGACGCCGAGCTCGTTGAGCTTCTGCGTGAGGTAAAGGGAATTGGTGTCCTTGCGATACGGCGTCAAGAGCTCCGAGCCGACCGCGATAATCTCAGCATTCACAGTGACAGTGTAAATGACTTCCGCTTGTCCGGCAGTGACTTGCCGGCAAATCACCCGCTCGGGGCGGGCTTTTTGGCGGCGCTAGCCGGCCACCAGCACCCGGCCGGCGATGCCCCAGGCCAAGTGGTGCACGGCGTCCGTGGTCGCCACAATCAGGGAATTGCCGGGGGCGAACGCCATCCCGACAATGCCGTTTCCGGCGACAGCCAGCGAGACTTCGCCCGCCGGCGTCACCCGCAGAATTCCCCGTTCGCCCTTGTAGGAAGCGGCCACGTACAGGTTTCCTTCCAGGTCGAATGCCAAGCCCTGCGGACGTCCGAGCCCACGGCAAAACACGTTTACAGTGCCATGGGGATCGACCTCGTAGACGCAGTCATTGCTGGAAGTTGTGGGCCCGGTGACGTAGAGATTTCCATTCGGCCCAAACGCCAGGTGATAGGCCGCAACACTCGGCTCAAGCGTCGCAAATACGTAAATCTGGCGGTCGCGCCCAATCTTGAAAATCGTCCCGTTGCGGTCGCCAACATAGAGGTTCCGGTCGTTGTCGAACGCGATCCCGGTGGCAACGCCCATGCCCTTGGCATAGGTGGACATGGTGCCACTGGCTGTCACGCGATAGACGGTCCCGTCGTAGCGCGAAGAGACGTAGAGGTAGCCTTCGCTGTCGAGCGCCAGCCCGGTTGCGTTCATCAGGTCCGTCACGAACGGCTGCACGGTGTCTTCGCCGTCGATCTTGTAAATCGATACCGGAACGCTCTGTCCGCGCGAGCCTGAAAACGTCGCGTAGATATTTCCCGCGAGGTCCACCGCGGGGTTCGCCACGGGATGCAGTTCTTCCGCAATCATCCGTGCCACGGTCAGTTCCACGCTGTTGCTCGGTAGCTCGGTCAGCACCGTCAGCGGCCCGGAGGTGGCGCCATCCGGAACCCTCGCCGTGATCGCCGTGTCCGTGGCAAAGCTGAGCGACGCTTCATATCCGTTGCAGTAGACGATGGGCCGCTGAAATCCCGCCGGGGTAAGGTTTTTTCCCACGATGCGAATCTCGCTGCCTGACAGGGCGAAGCGCGGCTCGATCTTTTCGATGTGTGGCGTTCGAGAAGTGCTGGATGTTGGATCAGTCATTGTACTGTCCGCGTTCAACTACCTGATGATGCCGAAATGCAGCAGGCACTGCATCACAATCAGCCCATAAACGCCTGCGCCGAGGTCGTCCACCACGATTCCCGTCCCCTCCGGCAACTTTTCCAGTTGCCGTATCGGAGGCGGTTTGGTGATGTCGAATGCACGGAAGAGTATAAAGCCCGCCAACAGCGCAATCCAATGCATGGGCGCGCCTATCAGCGTCACCATCTGTCCGGCCACTTCGTCGATCACCACATGCTGAGGATCTTTCCTCCCGCACGCACGTGCCACACGTGTCGCCGCCGGAATCCCAACGGCGGTGGCCAGAGCCGCGTAGAGGATCGCGCCCGGGATCAGCCATTCTTTCGGCAGAAAGTGTCCAACGGCTGCCCACGACAGCATCGCGGCCGCCGATCCCCATGTCCCCGGACCGGGCCGCATCGTCCCCGCGCCGAAGAATGTCGCCACCAGCCACGCCCACAGCGGTTTTGTCGGAGCCGTGGATTTACTGCGGTCTTCGGCTGCCATGGAAGCCCTCTCCGATCTCGTCCGAACCTTTTTTCTGGCTCCCTGCGTGCGTCTTGCCGTCCGTATACTCGGCCTCTCCGCCCGACTCCGGGTCGTTGATCGGCGTGGAAATCACGTATCCGCCGCTCGCCCACCTTCCCAGGTCGATGGTGCGACACCGTTCGCTACAGAAGGGGAATTCCGGATCGCTCGCCAGAACGATCTTCCTACAGGTAGGACATTGCAGGCTGCGGACTTTCTTACGCGCCATGGTGCTGAACGGGACCTCTCAGGGCGAAAGCCCTCCACATCATACCGGAACTTCCGCCGTCGCTAGAGCAGTCTCACCACAATGTCGTAGTCGTGAGCTTCCACAACTTCCGCGCGGTAGAACTCTCCCGGCTGGACGTCTTCATAGTCCCCGAAGTCGTTGACGAACACTTTGCCGTCGATCTCCGGCGCGTGTGCCGGCGAGCGCGCTTCCCATAGCAGCTCCGTCTCTTCGCTCGGCCCTTCCAGCATCACTTCGATCTCGCGTCCCACGGTCGCCTTGCGCTTGCGCTTGCTGATCGCCTTCTGCAACTGCATCAGCTTTTTCCTGCGCCGTTCAATCTCGCGCTCCGGAACCTTTGCGTCGAGGTCGAATGCCGGCGAGCCTTCCTCGTCCGAGTAGCTGAACACTCCCAGCCAGTCGAACTCTGCGGCTTTCACAAACTCACACAGCGCCTCGAAGTCTTCCGCTGTCTCGCCCGGGAATCCGACGATGAACGATGTCCGCAGCGTCAGGTTCGGGATCGCCTTGCGCATCTTCGCAATCGACTTCAGGAAAATCTCCGCCCCGGCTCCGCGCTTCATCCGCTTCAGTACCGACGGCGACGCGTGTTGCAGCGGCACGTCGATGTACGGGCAAATCTTTTCGTTCGCCGCAATCGTCTCCAGCAGCCGTCCTGTGATCTTGTTGGGATACGCGTAGAGGAACCGCACCCATCGCAGGCCGTCGATTTTCGCCAGCCCTTCCAGCAGCAGCGCCAGCCCGTCTTTCAGCCCGAGGTCTTCGCCGTAGCAGGTTGTGTCCTGCCCAATCAGCACAACTTCTTTCACGCCCTGCCGCGCCAGCCGTTCGGCTTCCGTAATCACCGACTCAAACCGCCGCGAGCGGAACTTGCCGCGCAACTGTGGAATGATGCAGAACGCGCACGGATGATCGCATCCTTCGGCTATCTTGATATAGGCCGAGTGCTTCGCCGTCGCCAGAATCCGCGGCGTGTTTTCGTCGTAGAGATAGTTCGGCAAATCGGCAATCGCGCCGTCCCACTCGCTGCGTGAGAAGCGGCCCGCCTGCTCCCGCGCCTCGCCCTCCGCCCGCGCATGAGCGTGAGCGGCCTTGCCGTCTTCATACACGCCCGACTTCAGCGACTGCGATGCCGACGTCGAATTAAGAATGGTGAATGGAGAGTTCGCGTCGCCCTGCGCGTGGGCCTGCGGAGCAATCCCCGCCGCAGCGAGAATCGCCTCCAACTCGCCGGTACCGACGACGGCGTCCACTTGGGGAATGTTCTTCTGGATTTCGTTGCGATAGCGCTCGACGAGGCATCCGGCGACGATCAGCTTCTTCGCGCGGCCTTCGGTCTTGTAGTTGGCCATCTCCAGGATGGTATCGACCGACTCCTGCTTGGCGCTGTTGATGAACGAACAGGTGTTGACGACGATGATGTCCGCGTCTTCCGCGCTCGGAGTGATCGTCGCCCCGGCCGACGACAACATGCCCATCATCACCTCGCTGTCCACCAGGTTCTTCGGACACCCAAGGCTGACAAAACCAACCTTCGGATGTACGGGAAGCGGCGCTTCAGCGGGTTTCTTTGCGGCACTGCTTTCTGCCGGAGACACTACGGTGAGACTCTTCTGCATCATGCTATCTCTTGAGTTTAGCATGGGATGGAGAACCGCCCAGTATCCCGAGGGTGCCCATATCTACCTTCTGTTGGCAGAAGTGGGTCTTTTGAACCTCTACGCAGCACACCTCACGTAGTGAGTCATGGCCCGCAGTTTTACTCCACTCAATCGTCCATCAATGATTGAAAGGACCATGCACCTGCCGGTAGCTTTCTGCCAGGTGCATAAAACTGGTAGCCAGGACTCTCACGGAAGCATAAGTAGGCGGGTTTTCGTACTGCCGTCGAAATTCCAAGTACTCCGGCAGCTGCGTATCCAGGAAATGAGGAGCGCCTTGCTGCCAGCCTTGGCTCAGATCAACTCCGTCTCTCGCCGTGGTAACCAGGAACCTGCGGCGCCAGCTAGAGACCTCAAACGAAACCACGTACTTGCACGCCCAGGACGGAAACGAGTTTAGTCCGGACAAGAAGTTGTCGGCCCGCTTCTTCATCTCAGGCTCGGCAATTGTGGCGGCGGTCTTTTCGGCATCATTTTGCCTTCCGAGGAGGACAAGGAGGCCAACAAGATGAACCCGATCGGACTCAAGAGGCGTCTGTCGGCCGAGTTCAATCAGGCGGGCAAGCATTTGTTCGTCGTGTCGATCCACGGCCGAACACGCCAGCAAATCCCAAGTCGCGGAATTGAAACCGTTGTTCTCCCGGATGTCCAACATTCGCCAAGCTTGCTCGAAGTTGCCTTGCTCAATGGCATAACTTGCTGCAGCCGTGTTTCCTCGTGGCCAGAATTTCTCTATTACGTCGAATTCACCGGCGCTTGCGAAGGAGGCAACCAGCGAGCCCGCCGCAAACTTCTTGCTACAACTGCTTAGATCCCCGCAATTATTGTCCAGAATTCGGATGGCAGCCTGCTGGTCGCCGAGCAGGTTTCGGGCAGTAGCCAGGTCACGCACGGCAACGTCGCGATCGAAGTCGCCGGTGCTTGGCAGTGGATTCTGCTTGGTGATCGCAGCAAGAAGTTCTTCGACTCGGTCCAGCAGCTTGCTCAATCTAGTTTCGAACGCCATTTCCAGCGGCAGAATATAACGCTTCACCGCATCGGCATTGACCGCATGCGGTTCGGCTAGAAGATAGGCTTGAAACCACGATATTGCGCGCAGCTCATGGCCTGGCAACTTTGATTCGGCGAGTCCCAGGTTGTACCAAATCTGCGACGCGTTCGGATCGGCTTTTTGTGCTTCGAGAAAATAGCGAGTTGCCGCCTTATAGTCCTGCTGCTGGGCGGCCAGCATGCCCTTTTGGAATGGCTCCTTCGCCGCATCATTCAGCTCGTGAGCTGGCGCAGTAGCCGCAGGTGTGGGCGGAGTGTGCGGCGCAAGGGGTGCGGCTTGCGCGAGGCAAGCGATGGGTGCAAGCAGGCAGGCCCAAAACATCAAAGCTCGCAAAATACCTGAATATGTCAGAGTCATTTAGTTCCCCCGGCGAGTTCGCATCGATTCTCAGTTGTGTATATCCGCGCCGGATCGGGTCTTCCGCTGTTGTGCAGAAGACTTGAGCGTCTCACCCGACGGGACATCCATGAGAAATTGGACGTCGGAGGATCGAGGCTTTTGTAGCCTTCCAGCCGGCTTGCTGGGGACTGCCGCTGGCACCGGGTTCTCCTTAAGGAGCTTATCGAACATCTCATTGCTCTCCTGCCGGAAAAACCTTGCCTGCTCTCGCCAGTCCGGGTCTGAATCGATCGTCTGCCCCGGACGGGTTGGCACCCACCACTGCTTCAATTCTTCGTCTTCTTTGCTGCTATTCACCGCAGCTCTTGCTTCTGCTTCCAGCTTCGGCGAAGGCGGCGCCGGCGGATTCTGCATCGCCGTACGGAAGGACTTCAGGAACTGATTAAGCTGTGGATTGGTTGGATCGTGGTTGAGCGCATCCTCAAACAGTGCGTCCGCAACCTTCCAATCGCGCACCATCACCGCTTCCCACCCGATGCGCAGACGCAACATGGCATCCGGGGAAAGATCACGGAACACCCGCGCCAGCGTGTCATCGACAGACTTCGGCAGCCTGGACGGAATGTTCCGCGCATCGACGACGTTCGGGTCACTACTCACGCCGGTTGTCGAGGGCCGCGCGGGCATGAATTGCAGTTCGTCGCTCTTTCCATTTGGATTGCTGTTTCCTGAACCAATGAAGGCAAGCTCGGAACTGTTCTCGACCACCTTGGGGTCGCGGACCGCCTCGGCAAGCCGGTCGAGGCTGCGCGCCAGCTCCTCACGGCGCGCTTCGGAGGCACGCTTTGTCTCCACTGCCAAATTGGCCTTTTGCAGGTTGTCGCGAATTACGGCATCATTCGGAGACTTGTCCAGCGCCTGCTGGAAGTAGTTTGCTGCACCGGCAAAATCCAGCGAGGCATAAGCGTTCACTCCTTGCTCGTTGAGAGCGTATGCCTGCTGCTCTGCCGAGTTCGCCGGATTGGACACCTTGTGGGTGTGCCCCATGGTGCCGATCTTATATAGGATCCAGAAGGGGAGCCCAACGTAGGTCTGCTCCCCGAGGCTGCCTTTCGGATTGAAGACGCTCACACCAGGAGCATAGTCGGTACCGCCTGAGCTGCCGCCGGAACAGTATTTGCTGTAGAGCGGATGGTTTCGATAATGCGGATCCTCACATATCGTTGTCTGGCCGCGTGCAATTGAGGACACGATCCCAATGCACGCGACTAAGGCAAGCCTGCTGAATCTAATATGCATCCGGAAGCTCTCCAAGCAATTGAATCAATTCCCGCACGAGATCACCGTCATACTACGAGCCACTCGTATCTGCGCGTGGCGGGTGGCCGCAGTAGCATCCGTCGCTGCTGCACATAAGAAGTTGATGGTCGCACAGAGTAGCACAAAACTTCGCTCAGGAAAATGAACAAGAGTCGTGGGGCAGGGCAACGCACAATTCACCAGCTGGTGGCCCATTTCTCACCCGTAACAATCACTTGAGGGTGCGTCATATCCGTTAGCCGGGTGCCCCGCGTTCGCGCCCCGCTGTTGGGCGATAACGTGGGAGAACCGCGCCGCTCACTCATGGAAATTGTTTCTTTCTTCGTGTTCCTTTGTGTCCTTCGTGGTTCGTCTCTTTTTGGCCTTTCAAATTCGAAAATCCGGCAATTCGAAAATTCCTCGGTGGTGATCCGTTGCTGTTCGTGACTCGTGACTCGCGACTTCTCGATCACCTGTCAAGAGGACGCAGATCACACATTTCCTCCAGCTATCTGATTCTCAAGGAAATATAGTTTCCAAATCGATGTCACCTTTTCCCCCTCTGCTGTGTCACACTAGATGTAGAGACCAAACATCCGAGCCCGCCCCGCGCGGGCCTTTGTCGTTGTTGGCCAAGGGCCAAGAGCGAACAGCTTTCTTTTGTAATATTTGGAATTTTTCCCCTTTGTTTTCAAATATTTACGCGGGAATATTCGTAAATATTTGAAAACAAGTAATTTAAAAATAGGGGGTGGGGGTGTCGCAACCTCTGTCGTTTAGAATTTCTGAACGATGAAATGGCTCATTTACTTCAGCGCCGCGATTTACATTCTCTGGCCGCTCTCGGCGATGTCGAGCGTTTGGATGAGCGACTCCGCGACGAGCGGAGCGTTTCTCTTTACCACGCTCATCTTTGTCTGGTTCATCGCCGTCGCACGTTGGGACGTTACGAGTCGATACTTGCCGTTTGTTTTCTCGGCCGCTTACGTCGCGCTGACGTTTTATAAATTCGGTTGGATTCCAGCGGCGCTTACGCTTCTTGCCATCATTGTCGTCTACTGGTTCCCGCGCCGCGCGCCGCGCGGTGAGCAGTTTGTCGCGCTGCGTTCGCCCTTCGAGTCAGGAAGCTTCTTCGTCGCGCAGGGCGGAAACTCCAAGCTCCTCAACCATCATCGCCGCTCGCGCTCGCAGCGCTACGCGCTCGACATTTCAAAGCTGAACTTCCTCGGCGTCCGCGCTCGCGGCATCTATCCCAAAGACCTTCGTTCTTACTGCATCTTCAGTTGTCCCGTGGTTGCTCCGTGCGATGGAACCATCACCGCTGTTGTCGATGGTCATCCTGATCTGCCGCTCGGCGAGATGGATCGCGCGAATCCCGCAGGCAATCACGTCGTCATCCGCTGCGCGGATTCTCCCGGCGTTTACGTTGGCCTTGCACACCTGATGCAAGGCAGCATCGTTGTCCAATCTGGACAGACCATGAAGACAGGCGAGCGGATCGCTTGCGTGGGCAACTCCGGCAACACGACGGAACCGCATCTCCACATCCACGCCAAGCGCGGCGGAAACGCGGAGTCGATGTTGGACGGCGAAGGCGTTCCGATGAGGATCGACGGCCGCTGGTTCACGCGCGGAAGCACGCTCTAGAACTACTTCCTGCCGAATGTCTCGATGGAGTGATAGATCTCCGGCAGTGACGAAGCATCGTCAGCGGAGTTGCCGAAGCGTGCGCGCTCGTAGCGGTCAGTAAACTCCTGGATGAGTTGGCGAAGTTCGTCATCGGTGATGCTCGCGGTGAACTCTGTCGGAGTTTGCGACGGCTCGCGATGCCATCCTCGCCGCGACGCAAGCCTGGTCATGCGCCGATACCACAAGGTTGCCGCCGCCTGAGGAGCGCTGGCCGGGTTGCGCGCCAGCGCGTTGCGCCGCAATGTGCGGATGATGCGCGGCAGGCTGAACAGCAGGATGATCGCCGCAACCAGCACGACTGCTCGCTCGGAGTAGAGACGCGGCTGATTGCTGACCTCCTGGTTGGTGCGTCGCGCGAGGTTGAGCAGGTATAGATAACGTTCGCGCGCCCAGTGACGGAAGCGATCAACACTGTGACGCGAGCGAGCCACGGTTGTATTGGTCAACGTCTGCTGGTGGCCGAAGTCGTAGTTGATGATCCACTCGCGCCAGAACTCCCGCATGGCATCGGTATAGAGCTGAAGGCGCGTCCAGAAGGTAACGACAGAGGGACCGCCAGCGGGAGTGGGATCGAACGTGACCCAGCCTGCGCCGGGAATGAACGCCTCTACCCAGGAGTGCGCATCGCGAGCGCGGACAATGTAACTGCCGGTGAGGTTGTTGTACTCGCCGCCACGGAAGCCGGTGACGATGCGGCTGGGAATGCCGATCTCGCGCAGCATGATGGCCATGGAAGACGCGAAGTATTCGCAGTGTCCCCGGCGGCGCACGAAGAGGAAGTAGGCAAGCGGGTCCTTATGGTCTTCGCTGGGGAGTTCGAGCGTATAGCCGTATTGAGTGGTGAGATAGCGATCGATGGCGGCGGCCTTGGCATACGGGGTGCGTTCGGTGCGCGTGACCTGACGGGCGAGTTGGGCGATACGCGGATCGAGCGAAGGCACCTGAAGATAGCGCTCGCGCAGGTCTTCGGGAACGGCGCCTGTAGCCGCGTTGAGTTCGGCAGGAGTGGGACGCGCGATGTCCGAGATGCCGTTGTAGGTTGACGTGGAGCGATCTCGGTCGACGTTCTGGACGACATCGTCGATGTCGGCGGCGAGTTCGCGGAAGCGTCCAGAGAGAAAACGAGCGGTGGGAACGAGGAAGATGATGTTCGTCCCAATGGGCTCCATGGTGACACGGTAGCGAATGATGGTGTGAATGGGGCTGCGGGCAAAACGCACCATGTCCACGGGAAGGTCGGAGGAACGACCGGCGATGGCGAAGCGTCCACCGTAGGACGGCACGAGAGACTCAATATCGTGGGGAGGATTGGTCCAGCGATGGCCGTCGAAGTGGGTGAGCACGCCACCGCGCAGCAGGAGATCGTATCCGCCAGTCTGATCGCCCTCGACGCGGATGTGCATCATGATCTGGCTGGACTGCTGAATTCGTCCAATCTCGCCAAGATTCACATTGTCACTGAATCCGCTGACGAGCGTGTTTTGCTGTGCAAGCTTGCTGAGGTATCCGTAGGAGAGGCGCGGGAGAGCGAAGAAGATGACTGATCCGGCGAGCAGCATGCCGGCGACGAGCACCAGTCCCGTGCGGGCGAGAGACAACGCAAGGCGCTGGAATGGAGAAACGGCACGGGCGCGTGTCCGCAGGCCGGGAATGCGGAGGTGGCCGGCGTTGGTGGCGGAAATGGCGGAACGGCGCATCTCCATGGAGATGAAGGTGAGCACGGCGATGAGGGCGAAGGTGCAGAAGGCCGCAAGAAAGACACTGTCGACGGTGAGTATGGCGGCAGAGAGAACTTCGAGGAATGCGAGCACGGAAAGATAAATGTGATCGCGATCGCGCTGCACGGAGAAGATCTTGACCACCATTCCAAAGAGGACGAGGTGGACAGTGGCGGCAACGAAGTTCTGCGATATAAGGAAGAAATCGACGAGGTAGACGACGACGTAGGCGACGCCGAGATAGGAAGTCCAGCGCTCAGGAATGTTGAGATGGCGGCGGCGGATAAGGGTGTAGCCGCGCAAGAGAAGCGCAAGAGAGACAAAGACAATGCTCAGGAAATCGAGCTTGCCGGTGGCAGTGAGAGTGACAAATCCAGTGACGATGAGCAGAAAAAGGCATCCCTGGAAAAAGTCCTCGATCTCGGGAGGAGCCAGGGGCCGGGGTTGAGTTGTCGCAGAGGCCGCCACGAGGTCATTGTAGAGCGGAAGACGAAATTCCCGGCAGAAAGTTCATGGATACGGGGCGGTGCGAACGGCAAAAGTTTGGTAGAATCAAGCGGGTCGGACATCGGTCCTACGCGACGTAACCCCGCCAATCCCGCCAGGTCCGGAAGGAAGCAACGGTAACGGGTAGTTTCGTGCGCAGTGGGTCGCCGGTGTCCGGCTTTTTTGTGGACAAAACTGAAGAATCAGCCGACGCCTTAACGCTGGGAATCATGTGGTTGCGACAGCGTTACGCCTGACGGGTTGGTACTTTCCCGGTTCGGCGCGGAAAGTAATGGCGAGGCGGTTCCACGAGTTGATGGTGGCGATGGCCAGAGTGAGGTTTACAACCTCCGATTCCGAAAAGTGAGAACGTGCCTGGGCAAAGACTTCGTCCGGGACGTGAGTCTGGCTGACGAGTGTGACGGCTTCGGTCAGCGCAAGAGCAGCCCGCTCGCGGTCAGAGTAGAGCGGGGACTCGGGCCAGGCGTTGAGCATATAAAGACGCTCTTCGGATTCACCGGCATCGCGGGCATCTTTCCAGTGCATGTCAATACAGAAAGCGCAGCCGTTGACCTGGGAAGCTCGCAACTTGACGAGATCAAGCAGAGAATGTTCAAGGCCGCAATTTTGAACGTACCGTTCAAGGGCAACCATCGCGGAGTAGCCATTGGGCGCGGCGACGATATAGTTGAGACGTGACTTCATGGATTACCTCCGGTACCAGGAAATGAATATTTTTTGGACGACGTTGCGAGTTTCACCGTTTTAAATAGACGCGCCCGGAATAGCTGACGATCCACGGAATTTCGCAACAGACAAGGGATTTGAGGTCGTGAGGACGTCCCGCGTTACGGGCGAAAGTGAAATGGCAGATTGCCATCGCGCGCGCCATAAGGGACAATTAGATTTTTAGACGGAGAACTAACGTTGAAAACTGGCATACGCGCGAAGATCAGCGCACTGGGTACCTACGTCCCACCGAAAATCCTTTCAAATTTCGACCTTGAGAAGATGGTCGACACGACCAATGAGTGGATTCTGGAACGCACTGGGATTCGCGAGCGGCACCTGGTAGAGAAGGGGATGGCCGCGAGCGATCTTGCGGTGGGCGCGGTCAGGAACCTTGTGGAGCGCCACGGAGTGGACCTGAACGAGGTGGAGGCGATCGTGCTCGGGACGGTGACTCCGGACATGATGTATCCCTCGACGGCCTGCCTGGTGCAGCACAAACTGGGATTGAAGAATGTATGGGGATTCGATGTATCGGCCGGATGCTCAGGATTTGTATTTGCGCTGACGACGGGAGCGAAGCTGGTGGAGAGCGGCGCGCACAAAAAGGTCCTGGTAATCGGCGCGGATGTGAACTCTTCGATGATCGACTACTCCGACAGGTCAACATGCATCATTTTTGGCGATGGCGCTGGAGCAGTGCTGTTGGAACCGGCGGCCGAAGGCGAGGACGTCGGGCTCATTGACTTCGTGCATCAAGTGGAAGGTTTTGGCGGTGAATACCTGTGCATGCCGGGAGGCGGAAGCCTGAACCCGGCATCGAAAGAGACGGTTGAACAGAACATGCACGTGGTGCATCAGGACGGACAGCAGGTCTTTAAGTACGCAGTGAAAAAAATGGCGGAAATGACTGAGCGCGTCCTGCACAAGAACGGCCTTACGGGGCAAGACGTGGACTGCTTTATCGCGCACCAGGCGAACAAGCGGATCATTATGGCCACGGCGGACCGGTTGAAGATGCCGCACGAAAAAGTGATCGTGAATATCGATCGCTACGGCAATACAACCGCGGGGACAATTCCGCTGGCGATGATGACGGCGCTGGAAGAAGGGAAGCTGAAAAAGGGCGACACGCTACTGATTGCGTCGGTAGGCGCCGGGTTTACGAGCGGTGCGTCGATCCTGAAGTGGGCTTTCTGAGGAAACAGCGCAGGTAGTTGCACTGCAATCGATGGAAACGAAACACGCCCTGCGTTCGGGGCGTGTTTTTTTGCTCATGGACACGCGCAGAGATAGAAAAGGCCGGCGAAAATATCGCCGGCCAGGGTAAAGACGTGCGCTGACTACTTCTTTGCAGGTGCCTTCTTGACGACGCGCTTGTGGTAAACAACGCGCTTCTCCGAGGTCGGTTTTACCACGGACTCATCAACCGTGGTCGTCCCGGGCTCGTTGAAAGTTGCACCTTGCGGCACGATCCAGATATCCGCCTTGGCCTCGTCACCGGTTCCGGTTGCGACCTTGATGCGGCTGGGATCAATGCCCTTTTCCTTCGTCAAGTATTCCTTGGTATTGACGGCACGTTGAGCGGCAAGCTCCTCGGCTGTCATCTTTGCCTTCATGCGCTTGTACTTCGGCTTCACTTCGTCAGCACTTGCGTAGCCCACAACCACGGCAGTCGAATCGGCATCACGCTGCAAGCGCAGCGCAACTTCGTCGAGGATTGCCTTGGCAGTGTTGTCGACACGAGCCGGACGGCGCTTGTCGGGGAAGGCGATGGTGTTGATCTTGCTGGCTTCCGGCGGCGGCGGCGGAACTTCGACAGTCGCGCCGGTGGAGCAAGAAGCGGAGAGACCACGGTCGTCGGTGACGGTGCCGTTAACGGTGACAGGGCCAGCGGAAAGGCCAGCAGTGTCAAGAGTAACGGTGGCGCCGCTGCCGCTGATGCGGCCTGCGCTGGTCGTCCAGGAGTAGCTCAACGGACGGTTATCAGGGCTGCTTGCCTGGGCCGAAACAGTGACCGGATCGCCGGCACGAACGGTGGTAGGCATGGCGGAACAGGACATCAGTGGAGGATGCTTCGGCGGCTCCTTCACAGTGAATTTGGAGTCGCAACCTGCTGACATCTGGTGCTTGCCTTTGCCGTTGTCGTTGACTCGGACTCCGACCGTGTAGCTTCCGGGAGCCAAGCCGGCCGTATCCACGGTGATAGCAGTACCGGAGCCTTCTACCTTTCCGCCAGACGTGGTCCACTCATAGGAAAGAGTGCGCTTGGGGTTAAAGTTAGTGGTCGAGACAGAAGCCTTCACGGGGTCTCCCGCCATGATCTCTGTCGGGTCGAGAGAACAAGAGGCCGATGGTGGTACCTTGTTTTCCTTAGGTACGAGATTGAAGACCAATCCACCTTGAACACGTATACCGTCCCAGCGGCCAGCTGGGCCAGGGTACGTCATATTCTTGTAGCGGACCATCTGATAGTCAGCTTCGAAGATACGGACGGAGAGATACCGTCCGGCCGACAAATCAAAACCACCACCGAATGAGAACGATGGGGATGTAAACGACGGGAGCCCCTTAGGCGATGCGTGGGTCATGCCGAACAGCACGTGGAAAAACGGCGACACTTGATCAGTCCGATACCTGAATTGCGGACCAAACTGCAGTGTGTGCAGATTGTAATCAGGTCCGTAGTGCCCGCCGAAATCAGCCGTGGCCCCCACCCACCGATTGAAATTCCAAGTCGCAGAGCCCGCCCAGCCTTTCTTCGAGTCAGGGAGAGCAGGGTACGTGGGAAATGCACCGGCTTGTGCACCTGGAGTAAACCAGGAATACCCGCCAAAGAATTCAGCCTTCGGTGTGGGCTGATCTTGCGCATTTGCCATCATGGGAATCATGACGACAGCGCCGAGTAGCAGGCCCATCAACACCTTGCGAGTTGTTGTAACCATCCTACGTAACGACATGCAGAAATCCTCCAAAAGTCCAGCGGCAGAGCGCAACCTGAACACAAAAACATGTGACTTTCACATTTGACCCAAGGTGTGCGGAGCGACAACACTCCATCCTTGACGAAAATTTTACCTTATTAGAACAAGA
Source organism: Acidobacteriota bacterium (assembly GCA_021779935.1). GTDB lineage: Bacteria > Acidobacteriota > Terriglobia > Terriglobales > Acidobacteriaceae > JAJXZT01. The sequence goes on along the minus strand of JAJXZT010000001.1, from coordinate 159,288 downwards.
TAACAAGTACCTTAACGCGGGTTTCGTCCGATTCGATACCGGGGTACCAGTAAAGAAACTAAGTCCTTGACTTTAGATGTATCTTCGCGCTTTCGGGTTTTCCATGTGAAATAAAAGAATTCAATGGACAGAAACGGGCTGCTGCCACTGATTGGCGTTTAGTATCCCAGCAAGCGAGATCAGGAGGTCTGGTGTACTACTTACGCGCGTTACGAGGAGTGTCCCGGGGCCCGTGGGCGCCGACGGGAGGAGCCGGATCTACCATGCCTTGCGGATCAAGAATCTGGCTAATCTGCTCCTCTGTCAGATATCCAGAAGACCGAGATATATCAATAATCGAACGGCCGGTTCTAATTGATTCCTTGGCAATCTCCGCAGCCTCGGCGTAGCCGATGTAGGGGTTCAGGGCGGTTGCGAGCGCGACGGTGCGGTGTAAGTAATATTCGCAACGGTCAGGGTTGGCGGTGATTCCGGCGACACATAGACCGGTGAACTGCCGGAGCATGTTGGTCATGATTGTGATGGACTGGAGCACCGAGTACGCCATGGTGGGCATCATGACGTTGAGTTCGAGCTGGCCGGCCTGTACCGCGAAGGCAACCGCGGTGTCATTGCCAATTACCTGAAACGAGACCATGGCGGCGAGTTCCGGCATAACGGGGTTGATCTTGCCGGGCATGATGGAAGACCCGGGCTGGAGCGCCGGGAGGCCCAGCTCGCCCAAACCGGTGTTGGGCCCGGAGGAAAGCAGGCGTAAGTCGTTGGAAATACGTATCACTTCAAGCGCCAGATTGCGCAGGGCCGCGGAAAGCGACGACATCGCAAGGTTGGACTGCATGGCGTAACGCATATCGTCAACCGGGAGCAGGCGCTGGCCAGAAATGTGCGCGAGGTTGGTGACGGCCTGTGCGCGGTAGTTGGGATGAGTGTTGATGCCGGTGCCAACGGCAGAGCCCCCGAGACCGATTTCACGGAGCAATTCCGACTGGTGCTCGATTTGAAGGCGGCAACGGCGAATGGCCCCAGAATAGGCGGCGAATTCCTGTCCAAGGCGAATGGGTACGGCGTCCTGCATGTGGGTACGGCCGGACTTCAGAATGTCGTGAAATTCGGCTGCCTTGGCGGAAAACGACGCGGACAGAGAATCGAGGACGAGATAGAGATTCTCCAACTCAAGCAGCGCCGCAAGACGCATGGATGTGGGGAAGACGTCGTTGGTGGACTGGCCGTAGTTGACGTGGTCGTTGGGATGGACCAGATATTCGCCGAGCCTGCCGCCAAGAAGCTCGGTGGCGCGGTTGGCGATGACCTCGTTGGCGTTCATGTGAAAGCTGACGCCGGCCCCAGCCTGAAAGACATCGACCATAAACTGGTCGTTCCATCGGCCTTCCTGGACTTCCTTGGCGGCGGTAATGATAGCCCCGGCGCGGGCGTTGTCCACGAGGCCGAGTGCGCGATTGGCGTCGGCGGCGGCCTGCTTCACCATGGCAACGGAGCGGATAAGAGAGGGATGGGCTCTCAGGCCGCTGATGGGGAAGTTCTCCATGGCACGCGCGGTTTGGATGCCGTAGTAAACGCCAGCGGGGATTTCCTTTGTACCAAGAGAGTCTTTTTCAGTACGCATGGCGGTCATCATCGCCTCCTGCCAGGAAGTATGACAGCACACTAAGCAGATGCGAAGAACCGCGATTGGGAAGCGGAAAGACAGAGGAAATTGCTGGAAAGTGGAATTGGCGGCAACGGTGAATGGCAGGCGATAGACGCTTGCATTCGTCACAGGTTCATGTGACGATATCGGGCGCTCTTCACTCAACGCCTGCCCATTGGCCGAAATGACCGAGGAAAGATGGCCAACACTGTCCAATCAACCAAGAAGCTGTACACCATCGGGGAGTTTGTGGGGCAACTGCGGGCACTGCCCGCGGTAACCTTCGATGACGTGCCGCAGGTGACGGAGTTCTTGCGGAAGCATCCGGTGGAGCCGCAGAGCTTGAAGAATTACTTAACGTGGAACACCCAGCACTACACGCGCAACCTTGTGGACCACACGGATATGTACGACCTGATAGCGATCTGCTGGGAGGTCGGCCAGGGAAGTTCGATTCACAACCACGAAGGCCAGAAGTGTTGGATGGCAACTCCAATTGGGCGGCTGATGGTGCAGAACTATCGCGTGATTGCCGACTGCGCGGAGGGATGCTGCGAGTTGGCCCCGACCAGCCTGTTCGAAATGAGCAGCGAGAACCCGGCAGGCGTGGATCCGGCGGAGCCAGTTCACGAAGTCACCAATCCAAAAGAGTTCGGGGAGAGGGCGGTGAGTTTGCATATCTACTCGCGGCCGTTCGACCATTGCCTGGTGTACTCGGCGGAGAAGCGTACCTGCGGCGAAGTGCAGTTGCACTTTGACACGGTGTACGGCAAACCAGCTTAAAGCAATAACGAGCAGGCGGCTGCGCCATGATCGAGCAGCGCGCCTGTGTCCTTTTCCTGACACTGCCGGAGCTCCACCGAATTTGTTTACCAGTTCTGTCCCAATGTTTTGTAAGCTTGAAGAGGATTCCTTCGTACCCCATACTCCCGGGAATCCCTTATCAGGCGGCAATGACAATCATCAAGCAGGAAGACCTTATCCAAAGTGTTGCGGATGCACTGCAATACATCTCCTACTATCACCCGGTCGATTTCATCAAAAGCCTCGCAATCGCATACGAAAAGGAGCAGTCTCCGGCGGCGCGCGATGCGATTGCGCAACTGCTGATCAACTCGCGCATGTGCGCGGAAGGGCATCGGCCAATCTGCCAGGACACAGGGATCGTGACGGTGTTCCTGAAGGTCGGGATGAACGTGCAATGGCAGGCAACAATGACGCCGGAAGAGATGGTCAACGAAGGCGTGCGCCGGGCGTATCTGAATCCCGACAACAAGCTGCGCGCAAGCGTGCTGGCCGATCCGGCCGGACAGCGCAAGAATACGCGCGACAACACTCCGGCGGTGACGTGCGTGTCGATCGTTTCGGGCGACAAGGTTGACGTGACCGTGGCGGCGAAGGGCGGAGGCTCGGAGGCGAAGTCGAAGTTCGCCATGCTGAATCCCTCGGACTCGATAGTGGATTGGGTGCTGAAGACGGTTCCGACGATGGGCGCGGGCTGGTGCCCTCCGGGATTGCTGGGGATAGGAATTGGCGGCACGGCCGACAAGGCAATGCTGCTGGCAAAAGAAGCGCTGATGGACCCGATCGACATCCAGGAGTTGATCGCACGGGGACCGTCGACTCGCGCGGAAGAGCTGCGGATTGAGCTTTATCAGAAAGTGAACGCACTAGGCATCGGCGCACAGGGACTCGGCGGGTTGACGACGGTCCTCGACGTGAAAGTGAAAGACTATCCGACACACGCGGCAAACCTGCCGATCGCGATGATTCCGAACTGCGCGGCAACACGGCACGCACACTTCGTGCTGGACGGGTCAGGGCCGGTAGCGTTGGAGCCACCGTCGCTTAGCGATTGGCCGGAGCTGACATACGATCCCACGGGGGCGCGCAGGGTCAATCTGGACACAGTGACGAGGGCGGATGTTGCGAGCTGGAAGCCGGGCGAAGTAATCCTGCTGAATGGCAAGCTGCTGACGGGACGCGACGCGGCACACAAGCGGCTGACAGAAATGCTGAATCGTGGCGAAAAGCTGCCGGTAGACTTCACCAATCGCTTCATCTATTACGTGGGACCAGTCGATCCAGTCAGGGATGAGGTTGTTGGGCCGGCGGGGCCGACGACATCGACCCGTATGGATAAGTTCACACGGCAGATGCTGGAGGCCACAGGGTTGCTGGGCATGGTGGGCAAGGCGGAACGCGGCCCGGCGGCGATCGAGGCAATCCGCGACAACAAGGCTATCTACCTGATGGCGGTTGGCGGAGCAGCCTACCTGGTATCGAAGGCAATCAAGTCCTCACGCGTGGTTGCTTTCGCTGACCTGGGGATGGAAGCAATATACGAGTTCGACGTGAAGGACATGCCGGTGACAGTGGCGGTGGACGTAAACGGAAACGCCGTGCACCAGAGCGGTCCGAAAGAATGGCAGGCGAAGATCGCGGAGATGGTCAACATCAAGTAGGCATACGCGCAAGTCGAACGGGGGCCGGCGAAAATGCCGGCCTTTTTCGTTGGCAGGGAAGCGTGTAGTCTTCTAGTCATCATGAACAGAGAAGAGTTTGACGTCATTGTGATAGGCGCAGGGCCAACGGGGCTGGCTTGCGCCATTGAGGCCAAAAAGATCGGACTGAAGGCGGTCAACATCGACAAGGGCTGCCTGGTGAACTCGCTCTACAACTATCCGACGAACATGACGTTTTTTACGACTCCGGAGCTGTTGGAGATTGGCGACATCCCGTTCTCCAGTGCGAACCAGAAACCGACTCGACTGGAGGCGCTGGAGTATTACCGGAAAGTCGCGGAGTTTCATGGGTGCGACGTTCGGCAATATCAAGCAGTACGAGGCGTGACCGGACACGATGGGCAATTCCGTGTGACGACGGAAGACCTGATGGGACGCGAGTACGAGTATGGAGCGAAGAAGCTGATTCTCTCCACGGGATACTACGATCTGCCGAACGAGTTGAACATTCCGGGAGAAGACCTGCCGAAAGTCACGCACTATTACAGAGAACCGCATCCGTATTACAACAGCGACGTGCTGGTGATAGGTGCGAAAAACTCGGCGGCCATCGCGGCGCTGGAGCTCTGGAGACACGGAGCGCGAGTGACACTGGTGCATCGCGGCGCAGGAATTCACGCGCACGTGAAGTACTGGATCAAGCCGGACATCGAGAATCGAATCAAGAATGGAGAAATTAAAGCGTACTTCAACACAACCGTGACGGAGATTGCGCCGGATTCGGTCACGCTGGCGACACCCGACGGAGAGGTGCGACTGAAAAACGACTTTGTGCTGGCGATGACAGGATACAAGCCGGATTTTACATTTCTGAAATCGGTGGGAGTGGAGATCACGGACAAAGATTCGCGTCCGAAGGTGAACTCAAAGACGCTGGAGAGCAACGTGCCCGGGGTCTACCTGGCAGGAGTGATCATCGGCGGCATGAAGACGGGGGAGATTTTCATCGAGAACGGACGATTCCACGGGAAGCAGATTGCCGAGGACCTGAAGTCGAAATTGCTGGGCGAGGCTTCGAACCCGGTCGCGGTGCCAACCGAGTTGCGAAACAAAGAGTAAGTGAAGAATCAGGAAGAAACGCGTGGCGGAAGCAATAGCTTCCGCCATTCGTGTCTCCGGAGACGAATGTTAACTGAGGCTGACAGGACTACCGGTCTGTTCGGAGATGAGGCGCGCGACGAGCGGCTTGAGGGCTTCACCGGTTTTTGGGAGTACGAACCCATTGGCGGCCTCGGACCAGTCGAGCTTGAAACTGGTGGAGAGGGCGGAGATCCATATCTGGCGTACAGGTGAATTAGGGGAGACGATGAATTTTCCCGGAGGATCGTCGAAAGCGATCTGCAAGGCTCCGCCGGATTCGTCGACTTCGAAGCCGCCATCCTCTTCGGCATCGTAGAGGGAGTGCTTGAGAGACTCGAGGGCTGTGTCGGCGCGGGTCTGAAATGTCTGGTCGTCCATGAGGGGATTATAAAGAGTGGCGAGCCAGAGGCGACAGGGACTATCAAAAAACAGCGCAGAACCGTTACATAAAAAGGGCCGCGGGGAAGGCGGCCCTGATCGTAGAAGTGAAAATGTGTCGACCGGTGGAGCTACCTGGCTCCCACGGACTCGCCAACATCCTTGCCAAGCAGGTACTTTTCAATGAAGAGAATCGTCGCGTAGAACTGGTAATCGGCATTGGCTTTTTTTGAGAAGCCGTGGCCTTCGTTTTTGCCTACCAGGTACCAGACCGGCGTGCCTTCTTTTTGAAGAGCGGCAACTATCTGGTCGGCCTCGCTCTTGGGGACGCGAGGATCGTTGGCGCCGGCGACGATGAAGATGGGCTTGGTAATGTTCTGCACGTGATTCATGGGAGCAATGCTCTCCAGGAATGCGCGCATCTTCGGGTCGCGCTCGTCGCCGTATTCGGCACGGCGGAGGTCGCGACGGTACGGTTCGGTGTGTTCAAGGAACGTGACGAGGTTGGACATTCCGACGACATCGAGCGAACAAGCGATGCGATCGTTGTCGCGGGTGGCGATGGCGAGAGTCATGTGGCCGCCATAGCTGCCGCCGGTCACCATGATCTTGTTGGCATCAAGTTCCGGTTGAGTCTTAATCCAGTCAAGAAGCGCCTCAATGTCCTTATAGGAGTCGACGCGCTTGTAACCGTTGTCGAGGGCGACGAAAGTTTTACCGAAGCCGGTCGATCCGCGAACATTTGGAAAGATGAGAGCAACACCGAGTTCGTTGAGGAAGTAGTTGTCCCGGGCGAGGAAGTAGGGGCGCGCTTCGCCCTCCGGACCGCCGTGAATGTCGATAATCACCGGGCGCTTGCCAGTGAACCTGGCGGGCGGCTTGTAGAGCCAACCTGAAATCTCCAGTCCATCGAAACTCTTCCACTTGATCAATTCCGGTTCGACGAAGGCCTGAGTGTTCAGGCCGCCTGATTCGCTGTAAGTCCAGCGGTCAACTTTGCCGGTGCGGAGATCGACGGAATAAACGTCGGAGGGCGATCGCGCGGAGTTGAGTGAGATGCCCAGTTCCTCGTTGTTATCGCGCCAGTCAAAACCTGCGATGATGCCGGCGGGAAGGCGAGGAAGCGCAACTTCCTTGTTGGATACGAGATTGAGGACGTGAAGGACGCTGGTTCCGTTTTCATTGACGGTGTAGGCGACGAGTTTGCGATTGGGGGAGAGGAGCGTTTGCTCGATATCCCATGAGTAGTGGGTGAGGTATGTAAGTTTCCTGGTCGCTATGTCCAGAAGCGCGAGTCGCTGAAACTCGTTGTCCTTGTCGGTGGTGAGGTATATTCCCCTGCCGTCAGCGCTGAATCCGATGCCCTGGTATGCAACTTTTTCACTGGTCTCCGGGGTGGCAAGCGTCTTCTTTCCGGTCGCCGCATCGACGAGCCAGAGCCGGCTCTCGTTCACGGAGATGTATTCGGTGGCGAGAATCGTCTTGTCGTCCGGAGACCAGTCGAGCATTCCCCAGCCGCCGCCGGTATTTTCAGTGATCATTCGATTGGTGGAGGGATCAGCGGGATTCATCACCCAGAAATCTACGTCGCGACCGTCACGGCGGGTGGATGCGCAAGAAAAAAGATCTCCCTTGTTGTTCCATCGACCGGGGAGATTGCGCGACTTGCCGTCGGTCAGCATGGTGATGTTGCCGTCAGCCATGTCATAGCGGAAGAGCTGATACCATTCGCCACCGCCCACGTCTTTCATGAAGAGGAAGTAATTGCCGAGTTTCGGCTGGAAAATAGCGCCAAGGACACGATCAGGAAAGAAGGTGAGCTGAGTACGGGCTCCGCCCGGAAACTTGACGAGGTGGATCTGGACGGTATCGGCAAAGCGGGTCGAAATGAGCATCTCGCGGCGAGTCGGGTGCCAGGACATGATCGCCGCGGAACGGGAGTTTGTGTAGCGGTCCGCACGTTCGGCGAGCGAAGCAGGTATGGGTGGAATGCCCTGAACAGCGAGATTCTCGTTGGGAGGAATGGATTTTTCCTGCGCAAATGCAAGGACGCCGGAGAGGAGAAGAACGACGAGAATTGAGAGCCGTGAAAGACGCTTCATGAGGTCTCCTGGAGATTGGAAAACGGCTTGTTGCAGCGTGCATGGTGTGAACATGCGCTTGTAACACGGACGAGCGGCAAAGGAAAAGGATATTGAGAATCAGATCAGCCGCGTAGATCAGGGTCGGGAATGGGAATACGACCGCAGGGGCACTCAGGGGAGCGGGGGACGGTCCGCAGGAGGCTTTTCCAGGTGCCGGACAAAGCTTTCCATCTGGACATCGGTCAGCCGATTTTCCGGATGGACCTTCTGAAACCAATCCTTTGCATGTTGGAATGCGACTTCCGAGTCGGCTTTCTGGCCGGCGGCTTCGTCGACCATCGCCAGACGGGTATAGGCGAAACCAAGGTTTCTTTCATGAACCGAAGAGGGGGCGATGCGCTCGAACTGTTGCAGAAGGTCAATCTGGAGCATGACGGCTTCGCGGGCGTGTTGAGGGTCGGCGTGGCGAAATTGCTCGGCGGCGAATGCAGCCGTTGCCGACGACGCAGCAATGACTCTGGCCGACTCGACGATCCCGTCATTCTTGCGGGCCATATAAGCGCCAAGCGTGCCACCGGTGAGGATACCGGCCAAGGCAGCGACAACGATCGTACTTCTCAATTGCGCGCTCATGGCTTGGTTCCCTTATGCATGTAATGGACAGCCAGATTGTCGAGCGCTCCTTCGGAGGTATCCTTCCAGCCAATGGATTGAAGAAGACTTGCGGCGATCTGGCGGTGACTCGCGGCTGCCGAGGGATCATTGGCTTGCTGTTCCAGCAGGGCGAGCGCGGAATAATCGGTGGCAAGCTGGAGGTCGATGGCGTGGGCAACTTCGGGAGGAGATCCGGCACGAATGTGACGGAGGCATCCCACGCTACGCTGCAAAGACACCGGAGTGCTCTGGGTGAGGAGGCGCGAGAGTTCCAACCCATAAAGCGATTGAGTGACTCGACTGAGCTTGTGACCTTCCTTATGCCCAAGTTCGCTGAACGAGGGCCCCATATAAAGAAGAGTAAGCCTCTCGGCCCCAAAATAACTGAGGCTTCCGCCCAGCACGAAAGCAAGGAGTCCGGCAGATACGGTTGATAGGAGCGAAGACCTCACGGAGGTCATTGTCACCTAATTTTGGCCTGGAGGCAATCGGGCGGATACAGAGTGATTGGCGGAAACAGGTTGAGGGTGTTTCGATTGGGACGCGCAAGGCCTGCGGAGAGGGATGATCCCAAACGCGGTTGGTGCAAACTCGAGCGTCGCCTTTGCGGAGACAGATCGCGAAAGAAAGAGAACGTGTTTTGCGGCGGATAATTTGCGTGTCGTATATTTACGTCCGTCCGAAAGTCCATTATGTACAAATGCACTATCGATAATGGGATCGGCGATGCAAGGCGTGTAAGATCGCCGGAGTGCGCAGGCGGATCGAAAAAGAGCGCCGGACAGAGTTCAATCGCAGTACTGATTGCAAGGATTGGTATGAATACACACGAACGTCAGATGCTCGATATTTTGAAAAAGGGCAAGAGTGAGTTCGGTTATACAGCCGTGAAGGCGGAGTTTGAGGCGGAAGGCACACGGGTTGAAGAGTTGCTCCGGTTGGTGGAGATCGGGCGGAAGGCGGATCTGAAGCTTGGGCTGAAGATCGGCGGCTGTGAAGCGATGCGCGACCTGATTGAGAGCAAACAGATCGGAGTGGACTACATCATCGCGCCGATGGTCGAGAGCGCGTACGCCCTTTCGAAGTTTGCTGAAGCGATTGACAAGGTTTATCTAAAGGAAGAACAGGCGGAGACGCAGTTTCTCTTCAACCTGGAAACGATCCAGGCGTTTCAGGCGCTCGACGCACTGGCGGACCTGACGGCACGGTCGCCGCAGTTGTCCGGCATCGTATTCGGGCGAGTGGACTTCTCGTTGTCGAATGGACTCTCGCGGGACGCGATCAACGAGGACGTGGTTACGGAATATGTACTGAAGACGGCAGCGGCGGCGAAGGCAAGGAAGCTGGACCTGGTGGTTGGTGGTGGAGTATCAATGGACGCGCTGCCGGCCCTGCGCAAAATCAAGAGCATCCATCTAACCCGATTCGAGACACGTAAGGTGATCTTCGACGCAAACTCACTGAACGCTCCCAACATGGAGCAGGGTCTGCTGAATGCGGTGCACTTCGAGTTGCTGTGGCTGCTCAACAAGCGCGACTATTACGGGCATATCGAGCGCGAAGACGCGAAGCGCATCGACATGCTGGAGAAACGCTGGAAAATTCTGAATGGCGGGAAGTAGCAACAGGGCTCCAAACGACAAGGGAAGCGGAGGAATGGAGCGAAAAGCCGCACTGACGGACAGGGCGTACTGGGTTTTTCTGGACCTGGACGGAACGATCGTGGACTCGGTGCCGGGTATCAGTTTTTCGCTCCATGAGGCCTTTGCCGCAGTCGGCAAATTGCTGCCGGTGGATGACGTGCGCGCATTCATCGGCCCCAGCATACGGACGATCCTGAGAAACCTCGACAGCGAACTTCTGGACTCCGAAGTAGATGTGATGGAGCGCTGTTACCGGCAAAGCTACGATCATGTTGGCTGCCTGCAAAGCGTTCTCTATCCGGGCGTGGAAGAGACACTGCGCGAACTGGTCAAGCGCGATCTGCGGTTGTTTATCGTAACGAACAAACCAAAGGTGGCTACTGGGAACGTGCTGGGAAAATTCGGCTTGACGGAATTATTCACGGAAGTCGTGAGCCGCGACTCGCGAACGCCTGTTTACGGCGCAAAAAGCGAGATGCTGCGGGAATTGCTGGATCGTCACGACGTGGATCCGGTGCGGGCACGGATGATTGGCGATACGGCGGAAGACTGGATGGCTGCGCGGGCCGCGCGTCTTCCGTTTATTCATGCTGCCTACGGCTATGGAGAGCTGCACGAGTCAGAGATCGAAAAGATAGGCGAATTTGAACAGCTTCTCGAAATGCTGGGGCCAATCCCGGAAGGTCCGAGCCGGTGAGCAACAGGCGAGGCGCTTTCGATAATCTCCAGGAATCATTGAGTCAACAACAACATTCGCGGGTTCGGTGTAACTTCGCGAGACAGGGTTCGAATCGATGAAGTATAGCGATCAGATGGCGGAATGGCTTGTAGAGCTTGGATACACGCACTGCTTTTTCCTGGCAGGCGGCAACATCATGCATCTGCTGGAGAGTTGCAGCCGGCGCTTCAAGTGCATTCCGGTGGTACATGAAACGTGCGCGGGAATTGCGTCAGAGTACTTCACGGAGATTTCGCGGACGGGCAAGGCATTCGCGCTGGTGACGGCGGGGCCGGGATTGACGAACATCGTGACCGCGATGGCCGGGGCGTACATGGAGAGCCGCGAACTGCTGGTGCTCGGGGGACAAGCAAAACTGGCAGATCTGGCGAATGGAGAAGTGCGGCAGCGCGGCATTCAGGAAGTAGATGGGGTCTCAATCGTGCGTCCGGTAACGGTGCTGGCGACGCTGCTGAGAGAGACAGTGGATCGGGCGACGTTTGCCGAGATGGTGGCAACGACGGCGCACGGGCGCAAAGGGCCGGTGTTTATTGAAATTCCACTGGATATTCAGGGACGCGAAGTGGACGAAGTGAAGGTCAATACGAAGATACGTCCAACGCGCTCGCCTTTTACACCGATAGAGAAAGATACGCTGAACCAGGTGGTGCGAAAGCTGCGCGAGTCGAAACGGCCAGTGTTGCTGCTGGGTGGAGGAGTAACCCGGGAGACGTCGGCAGCGGTGCTCGACCGGTTGACGGAACTCGGGATCCCACTGATGACAACGTGGAATGGTATCGATCGCGTGCCGTCGGAGAATCCATTGTATTTCGGACGGCCAAATACGTGGGGACAGCGGTCTTCAAACATTCTGCTGCAGCAGGCTGACCTGCTGGTGGCACTGGGGACGAGGCTGGGCTTGCAGCAGACGGGATTCAACTGGCAGGAATTTATGCCGGTAGGCGAAGTGATTCAAGTTGAGTGCGACCCGTCGGAACTGCACAAAGGACATCCACGGGTAGATTTGCCGATCTGCGGCGATGCGAACGTAGTGCTGAAGCACATTGCAGCGAACGACGCAGGGAACTACCGGGAGTGGGTCGAGTTTTGCCAAATGGTCCGAGAGGCGATTCCGCTGGTGGAGCCTGTGAACCACACGGGTGAAGGATATCTGTCTCCGTATGCCTTCATGCAGGAGCTATCGAAGTTGTGCACCGGAGAAGATGTGGTGATTCCGTGCAGCAGCGGCGGAGCCGAAACCGTCCTGATGCAGACCTTCGAGCAGAAGCGCGGACAGGTGATGGTCAACGACAAAGGAATGGCTTCCATGGGCTATGGGTTGAGTGGAGCCATTGGTGCGGCGATTGCGTCACCGGGGAAGCGCACGGTGCTGGTGGAGGGGGATGGCGGGTTCATGCAGAACCTGCAGGAACTGGGAACGGTTTCCGCGAATAAGCTCAACCTGAAGATATTCCTCTTCAACGACAATGGGTACGCTTCGATACGCATGACGCAGAGTAACTACTTCGGCGGACGCTATGTGGGCTGCGATACGGAGACGGGGCTGGGTATTCCGCAGTGGGATCACCTGTTTGCCGCGTATGGGATTCCGGTAATGGCGGTTGGCCCGGGTTTCGAGCGGGACGCAGAGTTTCTGCGGCGCTTCAACGCGACGGGAGCCGCGGGATTCCTGGTGAAAATCGATCCGAAACAGACTTACTTTCCGAAGATCACGAGTAGGATTACCGAGAACGGCAGCATGGTTTCCACCCCGTTGCACCTGATGTCTCCTGACCTGCCGAAAGAACTGGCGACGAAGGTGATGCGGTACCTGAATCGGTGAGTGGAGAGACGGAATGTTCTGGAAGGGAAAAAGAGTCCTAGTCACGGGACACACGGGCTTCAAAGGAAGCTGGCTTGCGCTTTGGTTGCAGCAGGTGGGCGCGGAGGTGTGCGGCTACGCCCTCGATCCGCCTACGAACCCAAACCTGTTTGAGGCGGCGTCGGTGGGACGCGGGATGAAGTCGGCCATCGGTGACATCCGCGACCTGGCGCGATTGCAGCAAGAAGTGAAAGCTTTTCGCCCCGAGATTGTTTTTCACCTGGCGGCCCAACCACTGGTACGGCAGTCATATGAAGATCCGGCGGGAACCTTTGAGACGAATGTGACCGGCACGGCGAATGTGCTGGAAGCGGTTCGCGGGTGCGAGTCGGTGCGCGCCGTGGTGGTGATCACATCAGATAAATGCTACGAAAACAAGGAGTGGACCTGGGCGTACCGGGAAAACGACCGGCTTGGCGGCTACGATCCTTACAGCAGCAGTAAGGCGTGCGCAGAGCTGGTTGTGGCGTCGTATCGCAGCGCGTTCTTTTCGGCACAGCGGTACCAGCAGCACGGAGTGGCGCTGGCGTCCGCACGCGCCGGGAACGTGATTGGCGGAGGAGACTGGGGGCAGGACCGCCTGGTTCCGGACATTATGCGCGCCTTTACGGCAGGGCAGGTGTTGAAGATTCGTAATCCGAAGGCCGTGCGACCGTGGCAGCACGTGATGGAGCCACTGCGAGGATATCTGCTGCTGGCGGAGCGACTCCATCGAGAGGGAGCTCGGTTTGCAGAGGCGTGGAACTTTGGACCGGAATATTCAGACACGAAGACAGTGGAATGGATTGTGGAGAAGCTGGCGAAAGCGTGGGGACCGGAGGCGCGATGGGAAGTGGATGGAGCAGAGCATCCGCACGAGGCAAGAACGCTGAAGCTGGACTGGACGAAGGCGTCCGAGGGACTCGGATGGCGGCCAGAGTTGCGGCTGGAGGCTGCGCTGCAATTGACTTCGCAGTGGTACAGGGCATTTCAGGATAAGGAAGAGATGCGGGCGCTCACGTGCCGGCAGATCGAACAGTATAGGGCGCTGGTGGGCGAAGGGCCATCCGGCGAGAGTGAGCAGAAATGAGCCGCGCGGAAGAGATACGGAAACAGATACTGGAGTTGGTAGGCGAATACTCGCGGGAGGCTTTTTCGAAGAAGCCGTTTGTGCCGGGTGAGACGCCAGTGCCGGTGTCAGGCCGAGTTTTCGACGGGAAGGACGTGGCGACGCTCGTCGATTCGTCGCTGGATTTCTGGCTGACAACGGGACGGTTTGCGGAGGAGTTTGAGCGGAAGTTTGCAAATCGCGTTGGGGTTCGGTGTGCGCGGCTGGTGAACTCGGGCTCGTCGGCGAACCTGATTGCGATGTCAGTACTGACGTCGCCAACGCTGGGCGAACGGCAACTGAAGCCGGGCGATGAAGTGATCACGGTTGCGGCGGGATTTCCGACGACGGTGAATCCGATCTTCCAGAATCGCGCGGTGCCGGTGTTCATCGACGTGGAACTCGGTACGTATAACGCCGATGTCAGCAAGCTGGAAGCGGCGCTCAGCCCACGCTCGCGCGCCATCATCTTTGCGCATACGCTGGGCAATCCATTCGACGTGAAGACCGTTGCGGCGTTTGCCCGCAAGCATGGTCTCTGGCTGATCGAAGATTGCTGCGACGCGCTGGGCGCAACCTTCAAGGGCCAGAACGCGGGCACGTTCGGTGACCTGGCGACGGTGAGCTTCTATCCGGCGCATCACATTACGATGGGCGAAGGCGGATGCGTTCTGACCGACAAGCCGCAAATGGCGAAGCTGATCGAGTCGTTCCGCGACTGGGGGCGCGATTGCTGGTGCGCTCCGGGTAAAGAGAACACTTGCGGCAAGCGGTTCGATTGGCAACTGGGATCGCTTCCTCACGGATACGATCACAAATATACGTACTCGCACATCGGTTACAACCTGAAGATCACAGATATGCAAGCGGCCGTTGGCTTGTCGCAACTGGACAAACTCGATGGCTTTATTGCGGCGCGCAAACGGAACTTTGCGACGCTGCACAAAGGGCTCGAGCCGTTACAGGACCGCTATCTCCTGCCGGAAGCCACACCGGGGAGTGATCCGAGCTGGTTCGGATTCCCAATCGCGGTGAAGCCTGAGTCGGGCGTGACGCGCGAGCGAGTGATCCATCACCTGGAATTGCGCGAGATCGGCACGCGACTACTGTTTGGCGGAAATCTCACGCGCCAACCTGCCTACAAGGACTGCGAGTTCCGCATTGCAGGGGAACTGACCAACGCCGATTACGTGATGAACAATGTCTTCTGGATCGGCGTGTACCCAGGACTGACGGAAGCGATGCTGCAATACATGATGACATCGCTGGGTGAAGCCGCAGGGAAGAAGTAGTAGTCGATACCCCCACCCCCCTGTTTTTAAATATTGGCGAATCAAATATTTAGGTGAATTCGTCCGCAGATATCTGAAAATAAACGAGTTAAAGTTGTTTGTTTTCAGATATCTGGAAGCAGCGCTGTCCGAGGCCTCTCATATTGATTTCAAAAGAACAGGGACTTGTCGAATGACAAGTCCCTCTACTTTTAGGATAGCAGATTGCGCGGGGAAACAGACCAACTCGATTTGCTTTGTTTGCTACGAGTTATGTCTTGAAGGGGCTTGACAAGAAAACAGGTTCCGGAAGACAAGGCTAACCACGAAGGTCACGAAGGACACGGAGGGAAGACAAGATGCCACGGAGGGACACAGAGGTAAGACAGAGGCTATTCGGATGGTGTAGCTGCGGAATGCTCGCCGCGATCGCGAAGAATGCGGAGAAGAATCAGTAAGGCAATGAAGAGCGCAACGGTCATGGCGGCGGTTGTGAGGTACTGGAGAAGGACGGCGACAACGCGGGGTACGAAGGGGTTGAGTTGTCCCTCGACCATATCAATCGACCAGCAAACGACGATGATGCGTTCCTTCTCTCGTGTTCTCCGGAAGAAGAAGAGGACCAACCACCATAAATAGGCATAGAAAAAGATGTTCGCCAAAATCACTGCCGGATGAGGCAACAACCAATCGAGGGGGAGTATCCAGTGGAATTGAACGGGAGCGGGATACAGGACGGACGTAGCGTCACCGGCGAAGGCAAGAGCCGCAAAGGCAGCGACGAAGATGGCGGCTGCTCGGTTCCTGATTGTGAGCGGTTGGGCGTCTTCTGAGAACATTGGGATGGGATTATAACGCGAGGCGCGCGGTGCTGAAGCGCCGGGCTATTCTCACGCCGCGACCCACGTTATCGGCCAACAAAGGGCCGCGAACGTGGGGTGAGCCGCTGCGAGGGTTCACTGAATTCCCAACCCGACTTCATCTTCCGAACGTTTGGGCGGTGTCGGGGTGTTGCGAATGATCTCCAATGCGGAAGGAGTCGCGGGAATAAAGCGACAAGTATAGAAATGGTGCGTGCCGAAGAACAGTACTTGAGTTCCTACCTTAGTCGGGGGCCATATAGGGTTCGCCATCGTGCGCGTGGGGTCTGAGGGCGATGGGATCAACTGCTGAAATCGCACATGGTCCCAGGATTGCGCTTCCGGGCGGCCGCGAATGACCTCCTTCAATCGATAATCCGTAAACAAATCCTGGACTGTTTCTCCTTCTTCATTTACTTTGAGCCGCCGCGAGCCCGTCACTTCCAGCAATACGACCGATACATCGGGCAAGTACCGGATTCGTCCTCGAATGATGGAATCTGGGCACTTTCCAGAGTTCAACTGCTGGGTGGTGGCATTATCAATCGCCTGTTTTGCGCGCCACAACTGAGGAGCGATGTCCCGGGCATCCCCACACGGTAGAAGCTTCCAGAAACAGCCAAGCTTCAGTTGAAAGACCTGGCGAACCTGATCTGGTGGTGCATCGTTTGAGAACGTGACGCGCAGGACCTTCCCGTGACCCACCCAAGGATCTTCTCTATACTCTCCAATGCGGAATTGCGGGCTGAAATCGTCCTGGCTACTCACAGAAAAGCCACTCGAGTAAGGAGCCCAAATGCCATGAAAACTATTTGCCGAAACAATGTATCCGGGCTGAAGTGGCAGTACAAAATGCTTCGACACGCCGTACGAGATTCTCCGCACCTTCCCATCCTGGACGATCACGCCCGCGTCGAACGCGATGAAACGGTACCCAAGCCAATTTGCGACCTGTTCGCCCCATGGATAAGAGGAGATGATCCGAGACATGAGCCGATCTGACGCGTTGGTGATGCCGGCGTAATACCAGCGCCGCACGCTGCCGCCGGCAGTCCGATCAAACGTGCTCCGGACCAAGTAGGGCACAGTCCGCTGCAACTCCGATTCGCTGGTCTGATCGATGCGAAGCTCAGAGAGGCCGCGCAACACAGCCTGGATTCGGCGCACCATGAGATAAGAACGGATGTGCGACGCAACGGCGAAGCAAAGCAGCGCAAGGACGAGGACGGCGAGAGCCCGGCGTGCCCATCGCCCGGTGAGCTTTCTAACAACCCAAGTGGAGACTGGAAACCGCGCCTGTATGCCCATAGCTTTGATTTCGGACAACAGCACATCAAGGGGCAATAGCACCTTACCCTGATTGCGCTGGAAATTCCAGATTACGATTGGCCTCGATTACCATTTCGGGGAGATATCAACACGCGGCTTGAGGCGCGGTTACGTGGCTGGGAGCGGGTGCGTCGGGGAAGTCGCATGGACGAGGATGCCGGCGTTGGCGGCGGAGATTGCGGGGGCAGGTCAGAGGGACAAGGCGCAAGCAAAGAGCCCGCCCTAGCTGAGCTAGGACGGGGCACCCTTTCAGATCGTGAATATCCCCTGCAGTGCTAGAACGGGATGTCGTCGTCGGTGATTTCGGTGTGGTTGGCGGGAGCGGATTCGGTGTCGGGGCCGCGCTGATCGAAGTCGTTGGAAGCAGCTGCACCGCGCGAGCGTCCACCGCCAGAGCCGCCGCCTTCGCCGGGTTCGCCGCGTCCACCGAGGAGGACGAGATCGTTGGCGACGACGTAGGTGGAATAGCGCTTCTGGCCGCTCTGCTTGTCATCCCAACTGTCAGTGCGGAGGCTGCCTTCGATGTAGACGGTGCGGCCTTTCTTGAGGTATTCGCTGGCGATTTCCGCCAACCGCTGCCAACAGGTGATGTTGTGCCATTCGGTGCGGTCCTGCCAGTTGCCTTCCTTGTCCTTGAAGCGCTCGTTGGTTGCGATCGTGAACTTTGCGACCGCCGTTCCACCGCCGGTGTACTTGAGTTCGGGGTCCTTGCCAAGATTGCCGATGAGAATGACCTTGTTAACGCTCTTCGCCATATAGTGCCTCGCACGGATGCAGTTTGAATAGGGCAGTGTAACAGGGGGGAGAAGAGGTTTCAAAGGTTTCGGACGTTTCGGAGGTTTCGAAAGGCAAAAACAAGGATCAACACGGAGAAGGAATTGGTTGTTCCTCGGCGAGCGGGGGCGGTTCGGGATAAAATCGTATCGCTGCGAGGGCCGCTGGTGATCGAAATGACCTCTTCAACTTCCACAGGCTGGAGCAAATTCCGGGTGAGTTCGCAGGTGGCGGCGCGGTCGTCGGCGATTCTGCTGGCGAGCGTGTGCGCGATGGTGGCGTCGGCGGCGGTACTGAATCGTCTGCTGCACGGGGCGTGGGATGTGAACTGGCAGGTGCCGCTGGAGTTCGGAAGCGTGCTGGCGGCGGTGTGGTACTGGGCAGTGTTTCTGTCGACGCGAACCGACCTGCAGCGGCATGGAGCGGAAGCGGTTGGCGGGGCGCGCGTGTTTGCGGCCATCAAGCCGGTGCAGATTCTGCTGATTGTGGCGGCAGGATTCTCGCTGGGGCTGACGTGGGTTTTCCGGCGCGAGAATCTTCCAGCAGCGGTCGACTTCGAGCGGCAACATTATCCCCACTGGATTCAACTGTTAACGGCGGCGGTAGCGTTCCTGGCGTTCTACCTGTGGCCCCATGCGATTCGCTGCGATGCAGGTGGAATCACGCAACGGACGCGGCTGTGCGGGACGAAGAGGATTCCGTATGACGCGGTTGATTCGGTGGCGGTGAGCGACGGAGTGACGACGGTGAAAGGCGCGGGGAGAACCATCCGGCACTCGGGGATATACGAAGGCCCGGAAGAGTTCCAGAAGCTGCTGACGGAACGAACGAGGAAGCCGGTGGAAATGGTAGGGCGGCGGACGGGGAACGAGAGGATTCCGTCGTAGAGCGGGGCGAAAGAAGTTTCGAGTTTCAAGTTTCGAGTTTCGAGAAAAACAAAAACCCCACCCTGTCGCGAAAGGCACGCGACATATTTCACAATTAATTCCAGACATTAGTTAATGTAATGCTTGAGATACTGAACGGCATCAGGAGGCGGGCTGTTTCTCGGCGCCTTCCTTTTCCTCGTGGTATTCCATCTCAGTGTTCACGGCCCAGATGTTGGACTTGTCGGTGCGTCCGGCGATGATGTTGTCGACGGAGGTCATGGCGGTGAGCATGGAGTGATCCTGATTGTTGTACTTGTGCATGCCGTTGCGACCGACGAGGAAGAGGTTCTCGAAGCGATCAACGAAGGCGCGAATTTCGTCAAAACGCGTATAGGTGCCGAAGTATGCGGGATAGGTTTTGGGGACGCGGATGACGGTGGAATCGAGGACATCGGACTGGCGGATGATGCCGATCCGCTCAAGCTCCTGCTTGGCGAGGGCAGCCATGTCGGCGTCGGAGAGTTTCCACATGGCATCGGTTTCATAGCAGAAGTACTCGACGCCGATCCAGACAGTGTTGGGATCGCGGACGAGGTAGGGACTCCAGTTGTTGAAGATCTGAAGACGACCAGCGGTGACGTCGGGTTCCTGGATGTAAATCCAGTTGTCCTTGATGAGCGTCTTGGGGTTGTCCTTATCGACGACGGTAAGGCGGTTGAGGAGGAGGCCGACGGTGATGAAGTCGCGATACTGGAGGCCGTCGCTGACCTCGCGAACGTCGACGGGCACGGGGGCATCGAGGGAGTTGATTAACTCCTGTACGGGCATGGTGGAGAAGAAGTAATCACCGGCGAAGTCGCGGCGATTGCCGGCTTTGTCGCGTCCGGAGAGAGAGACGAGGCGGTTGCCATCGGCGTGGAGTTTGTCGACATCGAACTCGGTGATGATCTCGCCGCCAAGCGCCTTGATTTTTTCCGCAACAACTTCCCAGAGCTGTCCGGGGCCGAGCTTGGGATAGAGGAACTGCTCGATGAGCGAAGTCTCGGTGTCCTTCTGGCGGATGTCCCGGGCGCGGGAGAAGGTTTTTTTGAGCATGTGCATCACGGTCTTGGTGATGGAAAGACCCTTGATGCGTTGCGCGCCCCACTCGGCGCTGATCTCGTGACAGGGAACGCCCCAGACCTTCTCGGTGTAGGACTTGAAGAAGGTGAGATAGAGCTCATTGCCGAAGCGGCTGATGAAAAACTGCTCAAGGTTGTCGACGTGACGCGGCGGAAAGAGCGCGGTCCAAAGATAGCTGAAGCCGATTTTTATGGTGCGGACGAGGCCGAGGTTGCGGAGCGTCTGCGCGCTGAGAGTGATGGGGTACTCGAAGAACTTACGCAGGAAATAGATGCGCGACTTGCGCTCGCGAAGCAGCATGACGGCATCGGCATTCGCCGGTGTGGCTGCGGCGGGAACTTCGCGCTGACGATTCTGATAGGCAATGGTTTGTCCGGCGGCGGAAGGGTCGGCAGGCGGCATGTGCTGGAGCCACCAGTCCATGACGCGGTCGCTTTTGGAGAAGAAGCGATGGCCGCCGATGTCGATGCGGTTGCCCTTGTAATTGACGGTGCGGGAGATGCCGCCCATGTAGGAGCTCTTCTCGAGCACGATGGGCTTGACGTCGGAACGGGTGAGAAGTTCGTAAGCGGCCGTGAGTCCGGCGGGACCCGCTCCGATGATGACGGCAGTCTTCTGGCGTGTGTTATTCAAAGTGGGTGCATCCCCAATGGTTGCGATGATGACGTGGAAAGCGACTTGGCTATTTTACCGGGAACGGGGAGGAATGCGAAGGGAGAGATGTTGTTACCAACGATATGCTCGGTGCGGAACAGGCTGTCGACGGCTGTCATCGGTCAACATATCGATCCTCGATTTGATCATCATCATCCTGGAGAACGGTGGAACCGCTGAGTCCCAGTTCGGTGACGCGACTTCTGTGAAGCATGGCGTGCACGAATTGAGTGACTGGACCAATAAGGAGTGTCCAGAAAAATGCATTGGCAAAGATGACGGAGCAGACCGTGAGAAAGCTGCTGCGAGTAGTGAGGACAAAGGCAGGACCGAAGTCGTGGACCGGGGACGTCAGCACATCGAGAAGAAAGTGGAGATCAGAAGAGGAGGCCCCCACGGCGATGCCTCCGAGTCCAAAGAAAGCACCCGTGATGATCATGCTGAAGCCGATGGTTAACCAGATGGTCAGAAAGTAAGAGAGGTTGCGGCGGAAAAAACCGCGATTGTGCGGATCGTAGTCGGCGGCGAGGATGAGCCCGGGCGGAAGAAAGACCTTAAGGATATTAGGGATAAAGATGAGCGCAAAGAAGCAGAATACGGGCCAGCAAAGTATGAAAAGAGCTCCGGAAGAGACAATGAGTGCGGCCCAGAAACTGATGGCGGCGGCAAGGAGCAGAATCAGCCGTCTGTACAAAGGCTTCACACTGAGATGGGTTCGACAGCCGATGCAAGAGAACGGAGCGGCAACGCGAATGGCTTCGATGGGAATCGGGCGGCCACACGCCGGGCATCGAGCGCGCTTGGAATTGAGAATGGAGAAGCCGGGAAAGGACATGAGAGAACCAGTACATCCTGATGAGGCGGCAATTAGTCCTCAACGGAGCAAAAGTATAGTACGGGAACGCCCGACTGCAAAACCCGTAATCAGAATTCAGAATGAAGACGACCATGACTGGCGTTTGAAAACGTGCGCAATCGTGCGGCAAGTTACAATAGCGGTGAGCCGGGATGGCGAAACTGGCAGACGCAGCGGACTTAAAATCCGCAGGTCCGAAAGGACTGTGGGGGTTCGATTCCCCCTCCCGGCACCAAAAAGCAGTTTCGAAGGTTTCGGCAGTTTCGAGAAGGAACGAACCCACGTTATCGGCCAACTGCGGGCCGCGAACGTGGGGCGCCCGGCGGTCAGCCCTGCGCGGGAAGTTGCAGAGAGGGAATTGGGCCGCAATAGCAGCGCGGCGGTAATCAATTCCGCATCCGGCCGTGCCACTTACAAATCCAATAAAAACCAGGAGGGCTCGATCATGTCCACAATCTCCAGCCGAGTTCCTCAGCCGGCGCAAGTGGCGATCTTTGAACAGCGGCGCGTAGACGCCCTGATGGCGGTACAAAAAGCGGCACAACAAATAGGGTCAATCCTGGAACTGGACGAGCTTCTGGAAACAGTGGTGCATCGCATCGCGGTGGATTTCGGGTGCATCGAATCGATGATCCTGCTGGTGGAGGGCGAGCAGTTCCAGGTGGCGGCGGTGCACGGTTGCACAAGCTCGACGAAGGGTGACCGGTGGCCGGTGCACGAAGGCCTGTCAGCCCAAGTGGTGGCCAGCGGGAGGGCCTACTATGCGCCGGACGTGTCGCAGGAACTGCTGTACAAGGCGTGCGAACCGGAGACGCGTTCGGAAATCGCACTGCCGCTCAAGTCGGGGAATCGCATACTCGGGGTCTTTAACGCCTCGCACCATGAGCTCGACGCATTCCCGCGGGCGCAAATCGAAATCCTGAAAGCACTCGCCGAACACATTGGCGTTGCGATCGACAACGCGCAGCGTGTGCGGCACGAAAGACAACAAGCGCATCGCCTGCAGGAAGAGCGCGAAGAGAGTCAGCGCATCCAGCAGAACCTGCTGCCGCATTCCGCTCCGGAACTGCCAGGCTTCAAGCTGGAAGCCGAATGCGTGCCCGCGGACGCGGTGGGTGGCGACTGGTATGACTACCTTCCGCTCGGCGACGGGCGGTGGGGAATTGTGCTGGCGGACGTTTCAGGCAAGGGGATGCCGGCAGCGCTGCTAATGTCGGCGACGCGCGGCATCGTGCGCTCGCTGGCGCCGCTGGTCAGCGGTCCGGGGGAGATGCTGGCGCGGGTGAACCAGATGCTACTCTCCGATTTCGCGACCGGCCGCTATGTCACGATGATTTACGCGGTTCTCGACCCGGCGCGGAGGACACTGACGTTTGCCAGTGCCGGGCACCCGTGGCCGCTGCTGTGCCATGGAACGGATGTCCGTCCGCTGCATGCGGATGCGGGGATGCCGCTTGGATTGTTGCCCGGCGGGTTCACGGAACACACGGTGACGCTGTGCCACAATTTCCGGCTGCTGCTGTACACGGACGGAATCTCGGAAGAACTGAACCGGGAAGACGAGGAATTCGGGGCTGCGCGACTGGTGGAATTCGTGGGGACGCACGATTGCAGCGTGCCCAAACTGATTGAAGCAATCCGCGAATTCCGCGGTGGGCGCGCGCAAGGCGACGATGCTACGGTGATTCTTCTGCGAAGCGCATAGGACAGTTTCGAGTTTCAAGTGGAGAGGGTTCTGACATCCCGCGAAGGCCGGTATCAGGATTTTGCCTGCGAGTGATCGTCATTACGCTCCTTACGAAAGAAGTTCAAGCCTCGTTCTTCATCCGGCGACGGCGTTGTTTCATCCTCTAAATTCCGCCTCAGCAGTTTCCGCCATACCCATTTCCGGTGGTTACCAAAGAGTGTTCCAGAGTCCGAACATATGGCGACATTAGCAACGGTGACGAGCAAATGGTCCGACAATTCATCGTGCGCGGGGAAGCGGCAACTGACGCCAATGCCAGCGAAGAAGTTCGGCTCAGAGATTGGCCGAGAAGGAAAGAGCGAACATGGGGAACTTTTATACGAACATCACAGTCTACGGACCGGACCACGACAAGATAGTTGAAGCGATGCGAGGGAGAAGAGCAGCGATTTCTCCCACGGTGAACGACTACACAGTGATCTGGGACGCAGAGTGCGATGAGCAGGACGTAAACGTACTGGGAGCGTTGGCACAGCTTCTGTCATCCGGTCTGGATGTGCCTGCATGGGCGGTGCTCAATCACGATGACGACATGCTGTGGTATTCGCTGCATACACCGGTGAGGATGGTCGATGAATACGATTCGCGGCCGGGGTACTTCGACGGGACGGATCTGCCGCCGGCCGGCGGAAATGCGGCGCTGCTTGCATCGACGATGTCAGCGAATGCCGCCGCAGAGGAAATTGAGAACATTCTGCGCGGCAGGAAGGAATACGTGTTTGCCTTTGAGCAGCACCTGGCTCTGATCAAGGCCCTGGGCATGCCCGACTTCGGGGTCTGTGCGGGGTACGGATACCTCACTGCGGGGGAAATGCCATCTGATTTGCGGAAAGAAAATGTGACCTTCGTCGAATGACCGAATGCGTGCGGCGCCACGATGGCAGACAGGTACATGCCGTTCCTGGACCCGACGTGAAGCCGCTAGAAGGTCCCGAGAAGTTACCCAGATGATTTGTAGAAAAGGGGACCGAGCCATGGAATTCAAAGTACAAGGGAACACGATGGAATTGCCATCCGGGAAGAGCGTGGCATTCGATTCGCAAATTTGCGAGGTAATCGAAGCAGGGAATGTCATTGTGGTGCGCATGAAAGCTCCCACGGACCGCACCCTCAACGAGAACGTGTGCGCAGTGGACTGCGAAGGACGATTTTTATGGCGTATGCAATCGACAGGACATCTGCTGAACAGGAGACATTTTGTTCGCGTCCGGAACGCAGGGAACTTTGTGAGGCTGTTTGATGTTGAGGGAAGAGTGTATGACCTTGATCCGGAGTCGGGAACCGTCGTAAGCGCATACTCACATTTGTGAGAGTGAAGGGTTCCTGCGGGGCTGACGGTCTTTGCATTGGCAATGGCACCTCCGGTCATGAGGGCCGCGTCGCTTTTTCCAGCGTGGTCCTGCAAATTGATCGCAACGGCGCTAGTTGAGTACGGTGGGATCTCGTTTGCTATACAAGTGGACGCTTCGTTCATACACTGGTGCGCTGTGGATTTTGCGGCGATCGGGAGGGTGTGTGCGGAAGCGAGTCTGTGGAGTGAATGCTGCCGTTGCGTGGCTGATGTTTCTACTGTTGTTGGGGGTGCCGGCCGTGACGACCGGGGCGACGAAGGGCAACAGTCAGCCATTTGCGCTGGTGTCGCCAAGGGTTGCGGCTCGATTGAAGTCGCAGGTGGAAACGTCGCAGGCGAAGGCGGTGATTCGCGAGGCCGATAAGGGTTTGGCGAGGAAGCCCGGAGCGCTGCCGCGGATTCATACGGAGGGAACGCTGCCGCACCAGGGGATACGGGACGAGAGCCTGAAGGCCGCCAAGGATTTCGAGACAATGCGCGACCTGGGTTTGGCGTACCGGTTGACCGGAGAGAGGCGCTACCTGAATGGCGAAGCCCGGTATCTGTCGGCGTGGCTGTCGACGTACCAGATCAGTTTCAATCCGATCGACGAGACACGGTTCGACGCGGTGATTATAGGGTATGACCTGACGCGCGCCAGTCTGCCTGTGAAGTTGCAGCAGAAGATGGATGGATTTCTACGTGCGATGGCGGAAGGGTATCTGGACAGAATTGCGAAACAGAGAGTGGAAGACAATGCGAACTGGCAGAGCCATCGGGTGAAGCTGATCACACTGGCCGCGTTTGAAACGGGAGACGAAGGGCTGATTGGTCGCGCTCGCAAGGCGTTTCAGAGACAAGTGGAAGTCAACATAAGGCCGGATGGATCCGTGGTGGATTTCTACAAGCGCGACGCGCTGCATTACGTAACGTATGACCTGGAACCACTGGTGACGGCTTCACTGGCCGCAAAGGCGCACGGGGAAGACTGGTTCCACTACCAGCCGCGCGAGGGAGCGTCCGTGGCGCAAGCGGTCAACTGGTTGACACCTTATGCGACGGGGGCGAAGACGCACGATGAGTTTGTGCGCTCGCTGGTGCGTTTTGATGCGGAGAGAGCGGCAGCGGGTGAAAAAGGATTCTCGGGCCGGTGGGACCCGGCGACGAGTGTGACCGTGTATGCAATGGTGACGGCGGTGGACAAAGGATATGCGCAGGTTTACAAGAGCATGTCGCGAACCTCGAAGGCCAAGGCTCCGGCGTGGATCATCCTGCTGACGAAGGCTGGGATGTAAGGAATGAGTAAACCCACATCTGCGGACCGCGGCAGATGTGGGGAACCAGCGGCTATTCCTGTTCGCGGTGTCGCCACCAGTAGGCGAACCAACCGATAGAAGAAAGATTGATGAGAGAAATGGTGATCAGCGAACCGACGCAGTAGATACACCAGACCTCAAGTACCGACGCCTCGATGTGGGTAAGGTAAAGCGAGAAGCCGAGGCCGATAAGAGCAGTGGCCAACAGAAGCCGGCGCGAGCGCGATAAAGCAAGTGCAGCCATGGCGAGGTAGCCGACAATGCCGATGGCTGCCACGGGGATTCCGTGGATCATGGCGAACTGGCTTTTGTTCACGATACCGCAGTCCCATTTGGTGTTGATGTCGCAGGGGGAAGGCTTGGTGTTGTAGTGCTCGCGAAGAGCGGCAGTGGCGAGCGCCATTCCGATCACTGCAAGCACGGCGATGAAAAATCTCACCTGTGGTCTCCTGTGAATAGAAGAAGGTTTTGGATGGGCAAAGTTATTTTACCCCTTGAGCCGCTCGGAGTCCGCAAGGAGCGAGAGAGAAACCACCAAGATGGCTCCTGTAGCACACTTTGGTTACCTCTCGAAGTGAGTTTCCGCTGGCAGCGGGGGAATCTGCTAGGTAGGTTATAGAGGCGACAGGACGCAGGAAACGATGATGCTGAACGGAATCCAGAGATAGACGAACGAGACGGCAGGGCAAGACGAATTTGTGACACGAATCCAGCGAAGCAGGGCCAGGAAGCCGATGGTAAAAGAGGACGCAGGCGATGACACGAAGGTTGCGCCAGAACTGCCGGTAGCGCAACGTGGACTGACTTCATGGATATTGTCTGGTCCGGTGTTGTTGCGGGTAGCGGCTGTACTGGTGTTTGTCGTGTATCTCAAGACCGTTGGTTTCGACTTTGTGTTCGACGATCACCTGCAAATTTCCCTGAACCCGTGGTTGAGTTCATGGAAGTACGTTCCGATTTTCTTTCACAAACAGTTGTGGGGATTCACGGCGTACTATACGACGGCGAATTACTACCGCCCAGTGTTCATGCTGTGGCTATTTCTTGTGCAACAGGTAACGGGAGGAGCGCCGGGGTGGTTCCATCTATGCACGATCGGACTGCACCTGGTGGTGGTATATCAGGTCTACGCGCTGACGCGATTGTTGATGAAGAACGAGACGGTGGCGGGCATTGCGGCGCTGCTGTTTGGATTGCATCCGACAAAAGTAGAGACGGTAGCGTGGATTTCCGGCGGGAGCGAACCGCTGGAGGCGATGTTCCTGTTCGGCACGCTGATCTGCTACCTGCATGCACGCGAGGGCGTGCGGCGAAAGGCGTGGATGGCAGGCGCAATCGTGTTTTTCCTGGGCGCGCTGTTCGCGAAAGAAACGGCAATCCTGGTACCGCTGATGATGGCGGTGTACGAGTTCTACGCATCCAGTGAAAAAAGATACCGGAGGCTGTGGGCAGCGATAAGGCCGGCAATTCCGTATTTCGCGCTGAGCGGGGTTTATTGGGCAATCCGGTGGCACGTGATGCACGGGCTGTCGGAGATGTCGTACATGCTTTCGATTCCCAAAACCATATGGACACTGCCGGAGGCGTGCTGGTTCTACATCCTCCACACGGTATGGCCGTTCCGGCTTAGCGAGTACTACCCGCTGATGATCGAGTGGAATTTCTCGGTGAAGTACACGCTGCTGCCAGCGATTCCGTTGATTGCACTGGGATGGATTGGATGGCGATACGCAAGGCGGTCGCCGGAGTGGGCGCTGCTGGCGACGATGTACGTACTGTCACTGGCGCCGGTGATTGCCACGGTGCTGCTGATCCAGCCACATGACCGATACCTGTATGTGCCGACGTATCCGGCGGCAGTGCTGGCGGCAACGATGATCTGCAAGCTGCGCTGGCGCGACGAGAGAACGAGCGGTGCACTGCGCGTAGGCGTGGTGACGGCACTGGTGGCGGTCTTCATCGCGGGAACAGTGGTGCAATTCCGGTGGTGGGACAACGATCTCGCGCTGATGAAGCGTGCGGTTGAGATCGCTCCGAACCACATACCGGCGCGCGTGATCCTGGCGGGCGCGTACTCGGAAAACGGTGAGATGGGCAAAGCGATGGCGATCCTGCACGAAACGGTGCAGCAGTTTCCGGATTCGCAGCGCGCGTGGGAGGCACTGGGAATTCAGGAGTACCTGAACGGAGATATCAAGGATGCGAAAGTGACGTTGCTGGAAAGCCTGAAAAAGCCGACGGACGAGCTGAACAAGACGATGTCGATCTATTACCTGGGGATGATTGCCTACGACACGGGGCACTACGAGGACGCAGTGCGGTGGTACACGCTGGCGATCGGGATGCGCCCGAAGTCGGGAGGATTCCACACGTCGCTGGCGCTGGCGCTGGACAAACTTGGGCGCCATGAGGAAGCGAAACAGGCGCGCGCAATCGAGCGGCGAATCGATAACTTCCAATCGCAATAGAACAGCGACATGGGACGTGTGCAGGGGCCCGGCGTGAGAGAATAAAAGTGAGTTATATTCTCGAAGCAAGGAAACACAGGGCGTACGCACGATGATCCAGTTGTCCGCGGCCGGAAAGCGTTTTGGCCACAAACTCCTATTCGAAAACCTGGACTGGATGATTACTCCGCAAGATCGCGTTGGGCTTGTAGGCGCCAACGGGACGGGGAAGTCCACGCTGATGAAGATGCTGGCCGGACTTGAATCGCTGGACTACGGCACGTTGAGCGTTGGCAAGGGAGTGAGCGCGGGATATCTGCCGCAGGACGGCCTGCGCCTGGAAGGGCGGACGGTATTCGACGAGTGCATGTCGGTGTTTGAAGAGCTTCATGCGATGGAGCGCGAACTGGAAGGACTGACTCATCGCATGGGAGAACTGGACACGACAAGCGCGGAGTATGCGCAAGTGGCGGACCGCTATCACCGGATCGACAGCGAATTCCACACACGCGACGGGTACGCGCTGGAAGCGCAAGTGGGCGCAGTGTTGACAGGGCTGGGATTCCGCAAAGAAGACTGGACACGCGACACAGGCGAATTCAGCGGCGGATGGCAGATGCGGATTGCGCTGGCAAAACTGCTGCTGGAAAAGCCAAACCTGCTATTGCTGGACGAACCGACGAACCATCTTGACCTGGAGACGCGGAATTGGCTTGAGGGATACCTGAACCAATATCCTTACGCCTGTCTGCTGATCTCGCACGACCGCTACTTCCTCGACGTGACGGTGAAGAAGATCGTCGAAATCTGGAACAAGGGCGTTCATTTCTACAGCGGAAATTACGAAAAGTACCTGCGCGAAAAACAACAGCGACGGGAGTCGCTGGAGGCGGCCTACAGGAATCAGCGGGAGCGCATCGAGCAACTCGAGGCGTTCATCAGCCGTTTCCGTTACCAGGCGACGAAGGCGAAGCAGGTGCAGAGCCGCATCAAGGAACTGGAGAAGATCGAGCGAATCCAGGTCCCGAACGAGGAGAAGACAATCCACTTCAAGTTTCCGCAGCCAAAGCCGAGCGGGCGCGTGGTCGCCGAGTGCAAAGGGATGGCGAAGAGCTACGGCGAGAAGCAAGTGCTGCGCAACGTGGAGTTCATCATTGAACGTGGAGACCGCGTGGCGCTGGTGGGAGTGAACGGAGCGGGAAAGTCGACACTGATTAAAGTGCTGGCGGGAACGGAGCCAGTGACGGCCGGCGAATTCAGGCTGGGACACAACGCGGAAGTCGACTACTTCGCGCAGGATCAGTACAAGGAATTAGACACGGAGGCCCGCATCCTGGAAGATCTGGAAACAGTGGCGCCGCGCACAACCCAGACGGAGTTGCGCAGCATCCTGGGAAGCTTCCTGTTCAGCGAAGACGATGTGTTCAAGAAGATTGGCGTGCTGAGCGGCGGCGAGCGCAATCGGTACGCGCTGGCGAGAATGCTGCTGCAACCGTCGAATTTTCTACTGCTGGACGAGCCGACAAACCACCTGGATCTGAGAGCAAAAGACGTGCTGCTGGAGGCCCTGGAGAAATTCAGCGGGACGGTGGTGTTCGTGAGCCACGATCGCTACTTTATCGACAAGCTGGCGACGAGAATCTTCGAAGTGGCCGACGGGGGAGTCAGCGTATATCCGGGCAACTACGAAGACTATTTGTGGCGCAAGCAGGGAAGCCCGGTGGATACGTCGCTGACGGGCGTCAGCGCGCGCGGGATTCTGGCGAACAAGACATCCGAAAGCACAGCCGCGACGGAAGACAATGGAAAGACAGAATCGAAGAAGCGCGTCAATCCGATCAAACTGCGGCAGATGACGGAACGTAACCGGGAACTGGAAGTATCCATTGCGCGCACTGAGTCAGAGATCGCCAACGCCGAACAGGCATTGACGATCTTTGTCAGCGCCGAGGAAACACAACGTCTCTCAGAACTGCTGGACACGAAACGCAGGCAAGTGACAGCACTGATGGCGGAGTGGGAAGAGGTTTCGCAGTTCCTGGAAGAAAACGCCTGAACGCGCCAGAGTGACGCAGCAATTCCCCACGCGTACGCATCACAACCGCTTGACCAGTACCCGGCCGTCGCGGTTTTACGTCATATCCGCGTTATCCATGGCAACCCGCGTCAACTTGAGCAGGGTTTGCACCATGATAAGAGGCGTCCGGGCGATGATCCCGTGAGAAAGGTTGGGACTCATGTGGATGAGAGTGCCAGCCTTGGCGGACATTTGGTCGCCGTTGATGGTGACCTCGGCCTCGCCCTCTAAAAAGTGGAGTACGGCAGCAGTGGGGGAGAAATGATCAGCGAGTTCTTCTCCAGTGGCGAACCCATATATGAGGATACGGAGTTCATCATCGTTGTGGAGAGTACGGCTGAGACATCCCGTTTCAGGGATGCGAGCTTCCTTGAGTAAATCCGGCACGTAAGTGTAGTTAGCGGGCATAACTTTCAACCCTCTATTTGATTGTTGATCGCTTGGCCAATGGCGTGTGTGAGCAGGTGCAGAACACCACAAAGGCTTCATTTATCTATATACATGAAGCGAACGCCGGACGAAAGAGACGCAGCAAAATGGCTTTCTCTGAAGGAAAAAACGTGACTTCCGCGCAAGTGCAGCGGCGTGAGCAAATTTAACGGAGTGTCACCGCAATCTCGATGATGCCGGTGCCGGAGTCGAGCGCCTGCAATGCCTTGCCCACGATCGCGCCAATCATTTGTGCCGGGTCGGTGGCCTTCATGGCAAAGCCGGGAGTGCTGGAAGTTGTAAGCAGATCTCCGCGGCGAATGGGACCGTTTTCCGCACTGACTTTGCAGGGGACAATGCCGATCATGGCGACGGGCAATTCGCCGGCGTGTGGAGCGTCCATGGCGTGTGGTGTACCGAGTACACCGGGCTGGGTGGAGTAGACGCCAATGACGCTGGAGGAATACGGAGAACTGGCCTTGCGCACCTGGCGATCATGAAGTTCGTCGATAACGAGGACATCGCCGGGGGAGAAATCGGCAGGATTGCCAGCGGCGCGCAGAGTTTCAGCAAAGTCCGCTCCGCCGGTGGTAACGGTTCCGGTGATGAAGATGTTGCCACTGGTATCAAGCCGGAAGACGCGCTTTGTGGCGTTGTAGCCTGAAATTACAATGCCATTGGCGGCAGCGTTGGTGAACATTCCTCCGTGACCGCTGGGCGAGTCGGAACGGCCAAAAACTCCCACAGTCACTCCCGACAGTGAAGTGGCATAGCCGAGTATGCCCACGCCTCCGGAACCTGCGGACTTCCCGTAAACACCATAGGTTGTGCCGAAGGATGTGGCTAGAGTGTTGATCCCGTAAACGCCTGCGCTGTAGTTGTCGCCATTTGTCTTGCCATAGACGCCGTAGGTCGTGCTTCCCGAAGAGCCGGTGGCGCCGACGGCCTCCCCCTGAACACCGATGCCCCAATTTCCACGGGCGAGTCCGTTGACGCCCATTCCCGTACCGTTCGTGGCTGACGCCTCGCCGTAGAGTCCCCGGCCGGCCGCAGCCTGCGTCTGACCAGATACGCCGACCGCCGTGCCTGTCGTTGCAGTGGCGAAGCCCGAGACTGCCGTGCCGGCAGTGCTATCACTCTCACCCCTCAGGCCGTACGCAGTGCCGGTTGTGGAAGCATTGTGAGCGCGGACGGCCGATGTGTCAGGCGTAGCGACGTCAACAACCTGGGTTCCGGTGAAGGAGTTGCCGACTAAGCCGGCGACATTTCCGGTGATAGCGATGGCTCCCGGAGCAAACTTGGCGGCGGTGATGCTGCCGTCGAGAATCTTGCCGGTGGTGACGGCGGCGTCAGCCAGAGCAGCGGTGGTGACGGAAGAGGCAGCGAGCTTGGAGGCGGTGATGGCTGCATCGGACAGTTTTGAGGTGGAGATTGCACCATCGGAGATTGCCTGAGAGGAAACAGCCGATGGCGCGAGCTTGGTGGGTGTTACGGCACCATCGGCAATCTTCGACGTTGAGATAGCGCCGTCGGCAACCTTGGCGGAAGACACGGCAGCATCTTCCAACGACGATGTGCCAATCCCTTTGTCATTTACCCGCAGCGTAGCGATAGAACCGGAGTAGGCCACCAGGATAGAGCTGTCGGCGGCCGTGATCTGGGTTCCCGCAGCGGCGGTGGATTGCACGGTGTTGTCGGGAAAGATGATGCCGCCGGAAGCGGAGAGCTTGAGAGAACCGGCGACCTCGAGGGCGGTCGTGGGCTGCTCAGTGCCAATGCCGATGTTTCCGCTCTGGGTGACGGTGAGGCGCCACTTTCCCCCGTGGAGGATTCCGAAAGGTGAGGCGGGGTCGTTCGTGAGCTGTCCGACGAAAAGAGAGCCGTTGCCGTTGGCATCGGAAAAGGAAATGCCGGTGGCGGTATCCTGCGAGCGAAGTTTCAGACGGCCGAGCAGGTCCAGACGCTCGGATGGATTACTTACAGCAATACCGACACCTGTGGTGAGGTCGATAATGCTGGACGTGGTAAGTAACTGACTGTCGCGATATTTTGCGACATAGTTTGGCGTGCCGGGGGAGGGCTGATCGATGGGCGCCGAAGTGCCGCTGATGATGTTGCCGTAACACTCGATCGGAACGGCAGGAATGCTGGAAGCAAGAGCGAATGCACTGGCAGGTACGCCTCCAAGAGTCTGGGCGTCGCCGGCAGTGAGCGCGTAAGGAACACTTACGAGCTGAGTCCTCGGAAGCTCCGCTTCACCTTCCACCTGTATGGCGAGCCAGCGTGCTTCTCCGGTCCTGAAAACGCCGGCGGGAAGGCCATCGGGAAGCGTGTTTCCAAGGAGAATGGAATAACTGCCATCTGTACCAGTAGTGACCGATTGGAGTTCACTCCAGAGCGGAGTCCCGCCGTCTTGCAATTGATAAATGTAGAAACGAACAGAAAATGTACCGACCCTGGGTGCGTGGTTGAGGTCAGTAAGGATGCCAGAAACGCGAATGAGCCGGGGAACGGTTGCAGACGTAGTGTCAGCCGAAGAGACCCAAGGTGCGAGGACAAAGCAGAGGAAAACAACCGCAGCATAACATTTACGCATAGAGGAAGAGGCCCTTTCGCTGGGGAGCGTTCGACGGCATGACTGCAGAATTCGTTTGCGATAAGACTGCGCAGCCATAATGCACATCCATGGAGAAATTAGCTGTGAGCTATGTTGCAAAGATGGTACTAAGGTGTCGATTTGGGAATTCATGGAGATTTCATCAGTTGCGCGAGAAATAGGGAGTGGCGGCGGGATACGAAAGTAGGTGGCCGATCCGTAATTTGCGCGGGAATTCGTTGAGTCTCTATACTCCATGGAAGCCGCGACGATCGTTACCTGATATCGTCAATTGAACAGCATCACAGGAGAGCAATGAGGCCGTATCACACGAAGGCACTGGTCCTATCTGTCATCTGTTGCCTGTCCATGGCGTGCATGGCGCAGGCTTCTTCTTTGGGGCAGAGCAAAGAGCCAAGTGCTGCGCCGGCGCAAAAGCAGGCAGCGAAGGCGGAGGCATCGAAGTCAGGAGAGAGCAAGAGCAAAACGACGACGAGCACGGAGCAGGGGTTACGGTCAGCCACGATGCGGAACCTGGGACGGAACCTGCTGTTTGACCAGAAATTTCTGTGGACAAGTCCTGCGCGTTTCCAGAGCCGGGACTTCCGGTGGGCATTGCCGCTGGCGGCAGCCTCGATTGGAGCGTTTGCGGCAGACAGGAAAGTGAAAGCGGACCTGAACCAGTCACCAAGCTTTATTAACCGCGCCACGAACGTATCGAACCTGGGCGCGGCGGCGTTTGGCGGTATGGGCGCAGGGATGTACTTTTGGGGTCTCCATACGCACAACGATCGCATGCGGGAGACCGGAATGTTGAGCGGTCAAGCGGCGCTGAACGCGTTGGCAATTGCGGAAGTGACGAAGACAATCGCAGGCAGGCAGCGTCCAGACGCAGGGAACGGAAGAGGAGACTTCTTCCAGGGAGGCACGTCGTTTCCGTCAGAGCATACGGCGGCAGCGTTTTCGATTGCGACAGTGGTGGCGCATGAGTACCCGGGAATCCTGACGAAGTTATTGGCGTACGGCGGCGCGGCGGCGGTGGGAGCGGCGAGAGTTGCGGGGCAGAAGCACTTTACGTCGGACGTACTGATTGGGGCGGCGCTGGGCTGGTATGTAGGCTACGAGACTTACAAGTTGCATTCGAAAGACAACCTCCCAAACCAGTCGATTGGGATATTTGAGCGGACGCCGAAGGAGAAGGAAGAAACGTATCCGGAGAACTTGCCATCTCCCTACGTGCCGATGGATAGCTGGGTGTATGAGGCGTTCGACCGTCTGAATGCGCTGGGGTATATTGCGCACGACGTCGACGGGTTGAAGCCGTGGACACGCTATCAGTGCGCGAAGTTGGTGGAGGAGGCAGGCGAGTCGCTGAAACAAGAAGGGACACCCAATCCCGACGCGGAAGGGCTTTACCAATCGCTGAAGGCGGAATTCAAGGATGATTTGCGGGTTCTGAATGGAGGCGCACCGGAGCGCGCACAGGTGGACTCGGTATATACGCGATTCATGGGAATTGGAGGAACTCCGCTGACGGACAGCTACCACTTCGGCCAGACGATTACGAACGACTATGGACGGTTGTATGGAGAAGGTTTCAATAACGTGACCGGCATCTCAGGACACGCGCAGGCCGGACCATTTTTGGTGTACGTGCGCGGCGAATACCAACACTCGGCGGGAATGCCGGAGCTGTCGACGAGCGCAAGGACAGCGGTTGCGAACGCGGATGGATTCCCGGTTGCGCCGGGAGTTCCAAGTCACTCGATCGACCGTTTCCGGTTGCTGGATGCATATGTGGCTCTGAACGTCGAGGGCTGGCAAATGTCGTTTGGCAAACAGAGCTTGTGGTGGGGGCCGGGATTCTCAAGTGACCTGATGATGAGCGACAACGCGGAACCGGTCTACATGTTGCGGCTGACGAGGGTGGTTCCGTTCCGGCTGCCGGGGCTGGCAAGTTACATGGGCCCGATCCAGACGGATACATTCCTTGGACAATTGCAGGGATATCACTTCCTGCGGCTGGGACAGGGATTCCAACTGACGGGCTCGTACAACCAGGCGATCAATCCGCAACCGTTTATCTGGGGGGAGAAATTCAACTTTAAACCGACTCCGAACCTGGAGTTTGGATTCTCCATTACGACTGTGTTTGCGGGACTCGGGCGGCCTATGACGTTTGGGACTTTCTTCCATACGTTTTCTACGAGCGGTAATCTACAACCGCTGGAGCCCGGTGACCGGAGGACCGGATTCGACTTCCGGTACAAAGTGCCGGGACTACGAAACTGGCTGGTGTTTTACAGCGGTTCGCTAGCGGAGGACCAGCCAAACCCAATTGCATATCCGCGGAGATCGGCGTGGAATCCAGGTATCTACCTGCCGAAGATTCCAAAGTTCAATAAACTTGATCTGCGGGTGGAAAGCGCATACACAGACTTGCCAAGCACTCCGCAGGCAGCCATTGTTTACCGGAATGTGCACTACGCGGACGGGTACCGGAACTACGGTCAAATCATGGGAAGCTGGATTGGGCCGGAGGCGCGAGGGATTGCGGCGAAATCCACCTATTGGTTCACCGGACAGAAGAAAATTCAGGTGGGGTACCGGCGGCAAGTGGTGAATCGCGATTACGTGGGTGGCGGCAATCTCTCGGATTTCAGCGCTCAGTATGATTTCCCGATGAAGGATTCAGTCCAGGTTTCTTCGATGGTGCAATATGAGCGCTGGAATTTTCCGGTGCTTGCGAATCAGCCGGACAAGAACTTCATTTTTTCACTTCAATTCACATACAAGCCCCATGCTTCAAAATAGGAAGCACTACGGACCCACACGAAAGAGTTGATGTTGTATGCTTGTGAAGAATTTTTGCGAGAGCTGGCAGGAATCTGAATCAGACTGGATACGCGCCAAAAAGCGCACGGCGAATCGGGCTACGGACATTTGCATTTCATCACATTGCACGGATAATCATTCACGGTTTTCAGACGGTTTATGAAAATGGCGAAGTTTTCGAAGATAGCACTCTCAATTTTTTTATTGATATCTCTGATGGGGATGGCAATCGCCCAGACCGAGCAATCGGGCATGACGGGTACGCAGCAGGATCCGTGCGCGAACCTGTCGCCAAGTGACTGCCAGAAGGTTCGTGCGGCACTTGGCATGAATACGGCGGCTCCAGGGCAGGGGCAGCAGGAAACGCTGGCGCAGCCTGGCGCATCTCCGGAAGCGGCGAACCTGCAGACGCAGTATCTGGGCCTGCAGGAACAGATGCGCCGTATGCGCATACGAAAAGAACAGCGGCCGACGGAGTTCGAACAGATGGTGGCGGACTCTGTTGGGAGGCGAATTCCCATCTATGGACAATCGCTTTTCTATAACCCGCCAAGCACCTTTGCTCCGGTCGATCACGCGCCGGTGCCGGCCGACTACGTTCTGGGCCCGGGTGATGAAGTGCTGATCCGGGTTTGGGGCCAGATCAACCTGAATGCACGCGTGACGGTGGACCGCAACGGCGATATTTACCTGCCTAAAGTGGGAGCAATCAGCCTGGCCGGCGTGCGCTATGCGCAATTACAGGACAAGCTGAAAACCGAGATTGGCCGGATCTACAAGAACTTCGATCTGACGGCCAGCATGGGACAGCTGCGAACGATTGAAGTGTTTGTGGTGGGGTACGCGGAATTTCCGGGCCGGTACACGGTCAGTTCTCTGAGCACGCTGGTGAATGCTCTCTTCGCCTCTGGCGGTCCGTCGCCGGAAGGATCGCTTCGCGATATCCAATTGAAGCGGGGATCCAAAGTGGTGACGGATTTCGATCTTTACGACTTGCTGCTTCGTGGCGACAAGTCGAAGGACGCGACGCTGCAGTCGGGCGATGTGATTTATATACCACCGGTCGGGCCACTGGTGGCGGTTTCGGGCAGCGTCAACGTACCTGCCATCTATGAATTGAAGGGGAAGACGAGCCTGGCCAGCGTGCTGAAGGATGCGGGCGGGCTTTCCACGGTAGCCAGCGGCGGACGCGTCACGGTGGAGAGAATTGAAGACCGGACGACGCGTGTCGTGAAGGAAATTCCGTTGGACGAGGCGAAGAGTTTCGACGTGCAGAACGGCGACATGGTGAGTGTGCTCTCAGTGGTGCCGAGCTTCAATGACACGGTGACGCTGCGGGGCAACGTGGTGAACCCGGGCCGGTATCCGTGGCATCCCGGAATGCGCATCACGGACCTGATCCCGAACAAAGAAATGCTGCTGACGCGGCAGTACTGGTTAAATCAATCGCGGCTGGTCAACGGGAGACAGACGGAATATCCGAGGCCGCAGCCAGTTACGCCGGGGGCAACAGTTACGCCGGGGGCAACAGTTACGCCGGGGGCAACAGTTACGCCGGGGGGTACTCCTTCGCAAGTGGAGAATTATCCCGGGTACAATCAGCCCGCAAGTACCGGAGGGACGATGCCGCAAGAGTCAGGCACAATGCCCCGGATGCGGTCAAACGAGAACACTTTGACGACGGATGTGCGGGAGGTTGCGCCAGAGGTGAACTGGGATTACGCAGTTGTGCAGCGCACGAATCCCGTGGACCTGACGACGAGCCTGATCCCATTCAATCTTGGCAAGGTGATGATCGACCACGATCAGAGCCAGAACGTCGAGTTGCAGCCGGGCGACATCGTTACGATTTTCTCGCAAAAAGATGTCTCGGTTCCGCAGGACAGGCAGACCAGGTTTGTGAAGGTAGAAGGGGAAGTCCACGCGCCGGGTATTTACAAGATTGAGCCGACGGATACCCTGCAATCGATTGTGGAGCGAGCGGGCGGCCTGACAAAAGGCGCCTACCTTTTCGGCACACAATTGACACGCGAGTCGGTTCGCAAGCAGCAACAGAAGAGCGTTGACGAACTTGTGAGAATGATGGAGATCCAACTCCGGCAGTCGAACGCAGGAGAGGCAAACGCAAATCCTCAAGATGCGGCAGCGATCCAGGCAAAGGCGCAATCGCAGGAGCAATTGGTAAATCAACTGCGGCAGCTGCAAGCACTGGGGCGCGTGGTTCTGCAACTGGGGCCGTCTGCTTCCTCGGTGTCAGACCTGCCTCCGATTGCACTGGAAGATGGCGACCAGGTAATGATTCCAACCAAGCCGGCGACGGTGAACGTGGTGGGCGCCGTGTACAACCAAAGCGCGCTGCTCTACACACCAGGACGTCGCCCGAATTACTACTTCGATCTGGCGGGCAAGGGAACCCCCATGGCGGACACCAAACATATGTTTGTGCTGAGGGCCGACGGCACGGTGGTGAGCAAGGACCAGGGCAACTCGCTGTGGGCAGGAAACGCGTATGACAAGTTGCATTTGATGCCTGGAGACACGGTTGTGGTTCCGACCAAACTTGAGTCGGGCACGATGCAACGAAACCTGCGCGACTGGACGCAGATTGCATCGCAACTGGCAATTTCGGCGGCGTCGATTGCGATTATCGGAAAGTAGCGGCGACTGTTAGTTGACGGAGCAACCAAAAGCGCTATACAAATGTAGGCGCTTTACCTTGAGCAAGGGCTCACATGCGCGCGTGAATCCGAGAGGGTTGGGGTCGCACTACGTGTCCCACCTTGACGTTGCGTCTAACTAAAATAGAGATTAAAACGAGGATGCATGCGCCCGATCACAAGGGCCACGATTGTGCTATAGTTACTCGTTATTTGTGCTCATCGCTGGAAGAATAATAGTAACTTCTGCCTCCCCCGGTAGAAGATAAAGGCTGAGATTTTGTGCATGTTCCGCCCATGATCGAAAGATATCGGGTAGGGATAGCTAACGCGACGATTACCCGATGAATGACACAATCCTGATCACTGGCGGCGCTGGATTTATTGGTTCAAACTTCATACTGCAATGGTTGCGCTCAGAGGCCGCGTCTGTTGTAAACCTCGATAAATTGACTTACGCGGGTAATCCACGGAACTTGTCTTCGGTGGAGCGGCATCCGCGATATGTCTTTGTGCGCGGCGATATCTGCGATGCGGCTTTAATCAGCGACGTTTTAGACCAACATCGTCCGCGAGCAATCGTCCATTTTGCGGCGGAAAGCCATGTAGACCGTTCCATCAAAGGCCCTGCGGAATTCATTCGAACGAACATTGAAGGGACCTTCGGATTGCTGGAGTGCGTGCGGGCTTATTGGGGCAATCTGTCGCCTGCCGATCGAGAACGATTTCGGTTTCTGCACATTTCAACTGACGAAGTCTACGGAACGCTGACGCCCACAGAGCCGCCGTTTAGTGAGACGACCGCGTACGCGCCGAATAGCCCGTATTCAGCGTCCAAAGCGGCGTCGGACCACTTGGTCCGTGCATACCATCACACCTATGGTTTGCCGACGCTCACTACCAACTGTTCAAATAATTACGGACCATTCCAGTTTCCCGAGAAGCTGATTCCCTTGATGATCCACAACGCTTTACAGGGAAATCCGTTGCCAGTTTATGGCGATGGCCAGAATGTGCGTGACTGGCTTTACGTCGAAGATCACTGCGACGCGATTCGCGAGGTGCTGGCGAAGGGCCGCCCGGGAGAGACTTACAACGTTGGCGGGAACAGTGAGCGAAAGAATATCGATGTGGTGCGGACCATCTGTGAAATCCTCGATGAAGTTGTTGCTTCGTCGCCGGGTGTGCCACATGGTCAACTGATTACGTATGTGAAGGATCGCCCTGGGCACGACCGGCGTTATGCAATCTCCGCGGAAAAGCTTCGCGCGGAACTGGGATGGGTGCCGAAAACGAGATTTGAAGATGGAATCCGCAGAACCGTGCTTTGGTATTTGGAGAACGAAGCGTGGGTTCGTGACGTGGTCAGCGGGGAATATCAACACTGGGTTGACCTGCAGTATGGTGGAGCGCGTGACTAAGTGCGCAAACCGAAAGCAAAGGATCTGATGGATAATCGCGCGTTGAAAGGCATCATACTGGCTGGAGGCGCGGGAACTCGATTGTTCCCCGTGACGAAAACCATTTCCAAACAGCTGCTTCCAATCTATGACAAACCAATGATTTATTACCCGCTCAGCACGTTAATGCTGGCGGGAATACGCGACATACTGATTATTTCGACCCCGGAAGATACGCCTCGATTCAGGGAATTACTCGAGGACGGGTCGAAGTGGGGTATTCGGCTGTCGTATGCAGTGCAACCACGACCGGAAGGGTTGGCACAGGCATTCTTAATCGGCGAGAAATTTATTGGCGATGACCGCTGTGCGCTGGTCCTGGGAGACAACATTTTCTTTGGACAGGGTCTCTCTGTGATGCTGGGAAATGCGGCGGCGCGGCAGACGGGGGCGACAGTATTCGCTTACGAGGTGAACGATCCGGAGCGCTACGGCGTGGTTGAATTCGACGCCCAACGTCGAGCCAAGAGTCTCGAAGAAAAGCCGAAGAGTCCCCGCTCACGATTTGCCGTAACGGGACTGTATTTCTACGATGCTGATGTAGTAGAACTCGCCAAGGGGATCAAACCGTCTGCTCGCGGTGAATTGGAAATCACGGATCTCAACCGTACTTATCTGGAGAGAGGTTCCCTGCAGGTAGAGATATTGGGACGAGGATTTGCGTGGCTCGATACCGGAACGCATGAGTCGCTGTTGGACGCGGCGATGTTCGTCCACACGGTAGAGAAGCGGCAGGGTTTAAAAATTGCATGTCCGGAAGAAATCGCGTGGCGACTGGGGTATATCGATTCTGCCGCGCTAAATCTCCTGGCTTCGGCCAATCGCCAGAACGGATATGGACAGTACTTGCTGAG
The DNA here is from genome assembly GCA_021779935.1 of Acidobacteriota bacterium. Classification (GTDB taxonomy): domain Bacteria; phylum Acidobacteriota; class Terriglobia; order Terriglobales; family Acidobacteriaceae; genus JAJXZT01. The sequence goes on along the minus strand of JAJXZT010000001.1, from coordinate 118,106 downwards.
ACTTGTGGAAACCGAACAGCCAGCAAATTCTTCCGTGGATGGCTGAGACAGACAACTATCGAAGTTAATAAAATGTGTCGAAATCGGATAGCAATCAGCCACTGCAGCTCGCTTTCTGGCGTAGTCCGAGTTCGATCCGCACACCTTTGCAGAATGCGGTCTCTTCCGCGACAGGCGCCATGAACATCAAGCAGACATCACTTCCGGGAGTAGTCATCCTCGAGCCCCGAGTTTTTTCCGACGGACGCGGGTTCTTCTTTGAGAGTTATAACGCGGCGGAATTGGCGAAAGCTGGCCTCGATTACGAATTCGTGCAGGACAACCACTCGCGCTCAAATCTGAATGTGTTGCGTGGCTTGCACTACCAGATACGGCAGACCCAGGGGAAACTGGTACGAGTTGTTTCGGGCGCGGTGTTTGATGTGGCGGCGGACTTGCGAAGGAACTCGCCAAACTTCGGTAAGTGGGTCGGAGTTCATCTAAACGAAGAGAATAAGCAGATGTTATGGATACCGCCTGGGTTCGCGCATGGATTTGTGGTTACCTCGAAATCCGCCGATTTCTTGTACAAGGCGACGGCTTATTACGCTCCGGCAGAAGAACGTACGATCCGATGGGACGATCCTGATATCGGGATCGAATGGCCAATAAATGGACATCCAATTGTTTCCTCGAAGGATCAGAATGGGGTCAGGTTCCGAGATGCAGAGGTGTTTGAATCGTGAATCGTCGACGGATTCTGGTTGTCGGAAAGCTCGGACAAGTTGGCTGGGAGTTGTGCCGTACGCTGGCGTGCCTGGGAGATGTAATGTCCATCGACCGGCCAGAGATTGAATTGACAAATATCGATTCAATCCGGCGGATGGTGAGAGACGCACGGCCAGAAGTGGTCGTGAACGCGGCGGCATATACGGCAGTTGATCTGGCCGAGAGCGAGTCGGACGTGGCGATGCGGATCAATGCTGAAGCGCCAATTGCGATGGCGGAGGAGTGCAAGAAGCTGGGCGCTTTGTTCGTGACTTACTCGACTGATTACGTGTTCGATGGCGCCAAGAACGTACCATATACGGAAGACGACATTCCCTCCCCGCTGAATGTTTACGGGCGGACGAAACTGGCGGGAGACGAGGGTGTGCGAGCGGTGGATGGAAGCTACCTGATCTTTCGTACGTCGTGGGTGTACGGTCCGAGAGGAAAGAACTTCCTGCTTACGATGTTGAAGCTCGCGTCGGAACGGGAGTTGTTGCGAGTGATTGAGGACCAGACCGGCGCGCCGACATGGAGCCGTGCGATTGCTGAGTCGACGGCACTTGTGCTCTCGCAGTTGCTGTCGCCGGATCGAATGACGGGACAAACGACGGCGGCCGAAGCCGCGAGGAAATTTAGCGGAATCTACAACCTGACGGCGGGCGGAGAAGTAAGCTGGTGCGGATTTGCACGCGAGATATTTTCTTACCTCCCATTAGATGGTAAGGTTCACGCGCCGCAAGTGGTAGCGATACCGACGGCGGAATATCCGACTCCGGCGCGTCGTCCGATGAATTCGTTACTCAGCAACGAGAAGCTCATGCAGGTATTCCACGTGATGATGCCGCGGTGGGACGAATGCCTCGTGCTGGTGATGAACGAGTTGGGATATCTGAAATAGGCAAAATCCAGCGAAGTATCAGACTGATAGACCTCTGGACGCTTTGAAACGACGGATTGCCCGCATCCGTCGACCTTGTATTTGGCCACACGCTTACGAAGCAATTCACATAGAAAACCGTGTAGCGGTGGGGCCGGCTTGGGGCGCCTAACTCCAGTTCGATGCGCGCTGGGTCGTCATTAAATCGAGAAATGTCGATGCACGTACTTCGGTAACAAATGCCATCCTTGCGGTTGAAGTAATTCAGGCAGATTGCCTACTATTCACGCCAGCCGCATTCGGAACGTTCCGCGATTTCGAAACCGTCCCGCTCGATCTCTTGCACGGTGAGTCCGAATTCAGGAGAAAGATGCATCCCGGAGACGTAGAGCGAAAGCGCGATATCCGGATCGGAATCGAGAGCACGCAACGAAGCAGGTAAATGCCGTAATCGGCGCGGGAGGTTGTGACAACGCCAATGCTTCTCAATCGAGCATCTCCAGGGTCAGAAGCGTTCCGGCATCGATGCCGGTCTTAAGGCGCCGCCCGAGGACGGAGGGCAGCATCGACGGAGGCAGGCCAGTGCCGGGCCGCCGGATGACAATCATGTCTTCGCTGATGACCGTACCGGCAGTCAGGCTGCGGGCGGCAACCAAACTTCGACGGGCCACGGCTGCCGTATTCAGCTCCTCGCTGGTCGGTTTCTTCTCGCCGGTGCCGAGAGCCGCTTCCACCTTACGAACCGACAGCACCATCTCCTTCAATTCAGAGGGTTCGAGCGATGCGCGGTGATCAGGACCAGGTAAATTGCGATCCAGGGTAAAGTGCTTCTCGAGGACACACGCTCCCAGCGCTGCAGCGGCTATCGGAATCGCAATGCCTTCCGTGTGATCGGAATAACCGATGGGCACATGAAAGGTGTCTTCCATGGCGCGCATGGCACGCAGGTTCACGCTTTCCGGAGAGGCCGGATAGTTGCTGGTGCAGTGGAGAAGCACCAATTCGCGCACGCCGGATTCAGCCAATAAATTGACCGCTACGGATACCTCCAGCATGGTGGACATGCCGGTGGAGAGAATGATGGGTTTGCCTGTCCGGGCAATGTGACGGAGAAAAGGAAAGTTGGTGATCTCGCCGGATGCGATTTTAAAGGCAGGCACGCCGATATCATCCAGGAGATCGACACTGGAGAAATCAAAGGGCGTCGAGAGGAAAAGGATGCCCTTCCGGTGGCAATAGGCGGAGAGATCGCGAAATGCCTGCGGGGGCAACTCGAGCTTCTTCACCATCTCCAGTTGCGACTCTTCTTCTCCGGTGTTGCGCACCTGATAAGCGGCCTTGGGCGCTGCCGGAGAGATGACCTCTTCGGATTTGAAGGTCTGGAACTTGACGGCGTCGACGCCAGCCGCTGCTGCTGCGTCGATGAGCTGCAGTGCCATATCGTAATGGCCGTTATGGTTGACCCCTGCCTCCCCAATAATGAAACAAGGTTGTCCGGGAGCGATGGTTCTCTGCGAAATGTTAACCGCGTTTACCATGAAGTCCAGCCTCCATCAACCAGCAGAACTTGTCCCGTCACGTAAGAGGAAAGGTCGCTGGTGAAAAATACCGCCGCGCCACACAGATCCTCCTCGACGGCCATTCTTTGTAAGGGGGTTCTTGCCACGTACCGAACGTGAAAACTCTCAGGTTGGTTACGCCAGACTCCTCCGGGCGCAATGCAGTTGACGCGGATAGAGGGCGCCAGGGTGGAAGCGAGATAGCGGGTAAGCTGGACAATGCCACCCTTTGCAGCCGCGTACCACGCGGAGTTTCCCATCTCCAGCCCATCATAAAGCCGCATGTCTGGTCCCACGACGCCATAAATTGAAGCGATGTTGACGATGCTGGCGTTCTTGGACTGCCGGAGAAGAGGCGTCACGGCGCGGGTTGTGAGAAAGGTTCCCCGCAGGCAGACGTTTACGTTTGGTTCCCATTGTTCAAGTGTTTGATCTTCGAGCTTCTTTCCGTCTTCGGCGACGGAAAGCGAAGGATAAGCCGCGTTGTTAATCAGGATGTCCAACCGTTGGTGTGCCTTGACGATGTGTTGAGCCATCTCCGCGACCTGACGCTCGTCGGTGATGTCAGCCACAAAGCTTGACGCTTTGACCCGGTAGGTATCTCGCAAGGAGGACGCGACTTCTTCGGCGCGGTCCTTTGCCACATCCAGGATGCAGATATTGCATCCAAGCTCCGCAAGAGACTGGGCGAACGCACGCCCGATGTGACCTGCGCCTCCGGTGATGGCGGCTACGCGTCCCTGCAAAGACATGAGTTCGTGCACACTTCTCATCGGGTCACCTTCCTAGTTGCAACCAAGGGAATTGTACGAGGCCTTCGCGAATGAGTACCTCGGCCAACTGGAAATCGTGAAGCTCGTCAATGTGAATCGCCCGATCCTCCGGAATCTCTAACATAAGGTGCGGCACTTCGTAGAATTTCGGAGCATCCGACAGGGCAACGTGATCCCTGCGCCAGAGGTAGAGAGAGCCGTTAATCCGATAGACGGAGGGGACTTCCTGGCGGCGGGTGTAAATCTGCTTATTGCTGTAGCTCTGGCGCATGTAGCCATCAGTCTCTATCTCAATGCACACCCAGCGAGGATTGAAATGAGGTTCCGAAGCGGCGACGACGCCAAACGCCTTGGGATCACTCTCGAGCATCGCAATAGCCTTGTCGACGTCTTCCGGCAAACGGCCGGGACTGGTTGGATCCAGTAAAAGGACGCTGCCATAGCGAATTCCATCCCGGGCTTCCATTTCCCGCAGTGCATGTTGCAGAACGGGCCACATCGGAGTGTCGTCCTGTGCGAGTTCGGGAGGACGCAGGAAAGGAACGTCGCCTTGATGTTCGCGAGCGACGGCGGCGATTTGCTCGCTGTCCGTGGATACGATGCAGTGCTGGATGGCCGGGGACATCTTGGCCATTCGAATAGAGTGTGCAAGCAGCGGTAGACCGGCCAGGGGCCGGATGTTTTTGCCGGGCAAACCTTTGGATCCACCACGGCAGGGTATGACTGCCAGCACGGGCCGGACACTCATTGCTTTCTCCAGTCAGGGATAGTCTGTCTTTTTCCAGTTTCAGACGAGGTTCTCGCGGCATCGCAAAGAGCAACCGCAAAGGCGCCTTCCTCCAAGGTAGCCAACTGGGATTGCGCTCCAGTTTGACATGCGGACAAGAACGCGACAGCCTGCGAATGCATCATTTCATCACGCGCCTGGGGGGTAACGATGACTTCCGGAGGGCATCCAACTTTCCGGAGGGTCACAGTCTGGGTGGGGAAGTCCCAGATAATCTCGCCAAGTTTTCCGGTTGCGGTCATGATACGGCGATACTGCCTGGTCAGGTAATCGAGGCGCATGGAAACAGTTGGGCCAGAAGGAACCTGCCAGAGCAAATCAGCGGATTCTTCACTGGCAATGCCGAGCCTTCCCGTGTTGGAAAGCATGGCGTAGACGTTTCCCGGTCTGCCGAAGAGCCACACGGCGTAGTCGATCTCGTGAATAAGGTCCCGAAGAACTCCGCCTTGCGCGGCGTCGGCCGAATAACTCTGACGATAATCCCGCTCGGGGCGCCACTCGGGGAGATAAGACTGAGCTTCAATCCTGACATGGTGAATTCTGCCAATTTCGGCAAGACGGTTCCGAAAGACACTCATGGACGCGGCAAAGCGAAGGTTACAGGCAACGAATATCTTATTGGGAATGCGTGAGCAGGCCATCTCCAGTTCGCGAAGCCCCTGGACAGACGGTGCTAGTGGCTTTTCGATCAGCAGGCCGGCAAAGCCGAGGGCCATGGCATCGACGGCGTCCCGGATGTGTCGGCCGGTATCACTGGCGATTACAAGGAGTGCATCAGGGACGGCCGCGTCCGACATGGACGCAACGCTGGAAAAACCTTCGTGGCGCAGGTCCTCGCAACGCTCCGGACGCTTCGGGACAGCTATCACGAGTTCGCTAGCTAGATCCCGGAAGACCCGGAGGTGGCGCATGCCTATAGACCCGGTACCGTGGACAACTATGGTCCTCTCGGTGTTAACGGCATTCTTCACGTGCATATATGACTCCGTCCCAACCGTAAGGTGAAGACCAAAGTAATGGCCTCAGAGGATCCGGGGGATGCCAAGAATCTCTGGTTCCGTGTGGTGCCGAAAAGCGGGGCTGGGCAGAGAGGACTGTTCCGTAAAACTCTCATCTTCTTGTCTACGGAGTACACAGACCATCGTGTTTCCGTGCATACCGCTTGCGCCAAGCACAAGAACCCTCACCTATCGTCCCCTTTTGACGGCAATACTGACCTAAAATAACCGATCAAGCGATCAACCAACAGATCACGATCGAAGTGTTCTTCAAAATAACGCCGACCATTGCGTCCGAACTCTTCTCGCTCGACAGGTGTCATCCTGAATAATTGCACCACAGCATCCGCCAGTGCACCGGCATCTTCAGCCTGCACCGCTAATCCAGCGTGTGCCTCCACCACCAAGCGCGCACCTTCTCCACGCAAGCAGGCCAGAATCGGCTTGCCAACCGCCATATAGGCCTGCACCTTGCTTGGTACGGTTGCGGCAAAAATCGGATTATCGGCAAGCGTAACCAGCAGAACATCAGCCTTTGCTAACAAACCGGGCATCGTATCGACTGGGTATCTACCCGGAAGATGCAGATTGGTCAACTTCCGCGTCTCAACCTGCTGGCGCAGCCATTCCCACCGGCTGCCGACCCCCACAACCACAAAATGAATATCGGAATACTCACGTAACTTCGTCGCCGCCTCAAGAATCGTCTCCACAGCCTGTGCAGTGCCAACGTTGCCGGCGAACACCACCGAAAACCCATCCTCCAATCCCGGTATAGCTGGCACATCTTTCGACGGGAGTGCATAAAAAACCGCTTCGACGGAAGTGGGGTAATACTCAATCTGCTTGCCTGGCGCCAACGTTGCCACCGGCGACTCAAATGCACGGGACTGAACCAGCAAGAGATCAGCGTGCCGGTAAATAAATCGAACGACACTTCGTACTACAGAAATGACATATTTATTACGTATATAACCAGTAGCAGACAAACTCTCCGGCCACAAATCCTGGATGGAAATTATAACCGGACACTGCTTCATGCGCCCCAGCAGTAGTGCCGGAATCGCCTGCAATATCGGTGACAGGCCGTAAACAAAAATGACATCATATTTCCGGCGCCGCAAGATCCAGGGTGCGAACACTAAACCTGCCACAATAAAAGACAAGTAATTTAACAGAAGCCGCACAGCGCCCCCCGAACCCCGTGCGATCAGAGGCACTCTAAAAATCGTTGCCCCGGACCATGACTCCTGGTGGCATCCGAACCCACCGTATCCGGAATAATACTTCCCTTCTGGGTAATTCGGCTTGCCAGTAAGTACATCTACTTCCATGCCACGTTCGACCAAAGCCAGTACCAAGTCGTTGATACGAAAATTCTCTGGCCAGAAGTATTGAGATAAAACAAGAATTTTCACGATTGCAATACCTCAGTGTCTGAATATCTGCGAAAGCGACGGCCTGCTGCCTTCAGTTCCGTCTGCAGTCCGCGGAAGTAATAGAGTTCTCCGTTAAAGGCTAGCATCACGGTTACATCATCGCCGTACACAGGCTGCGCCGTAGCAGGCGAGAGGTCGAGGATGGACAATCGGCGGTGGGCAATAGTGATTCCTTCTCCACTATCAAACCAGATTCCATTTCATGCACGTATTCTGCGGCACGGAAACATACCTGGCGTGACTCGCATATCCTGATCCGCTGCAAGCGGCTGCATCGCCAACGGCAAAATCCATCACCTCTTCGCCCACTTCCATGACGATGCCACATCCGCATACCCAGAGGTAACGGAATATCCAGACGGTCCTTTGCCTGTCGATAGGCCTCCGTGGCAAATTCAAGCGTGCAATTTTCCGTTTCGACACTGATCAGGGAGGTGACGTTTGGGACCATTACGTTGTTGCAGATTAGCTTAGCCACCCGGACTTCAACCGATTCAACCTGAGCACCCTGATTTGACTGGAGGATTTGCCTCATTCTCGATTCTAGCTACCTGACTATATGGCCCATCAACTATAGTGCCAGAATTGCGCGAATTCCACTCAAACTGGTGCCACACAAAGAAGAACTCTGAGTTCAGAACACGTGGTAGACGCTCAGGATCCTCAACTGCAGAATTCGGGATACACGACAAGAAGAAACCGAGATTGTCGCGCAGGATACTGGCATCAACCGACATTCCGACTGCAACCCCTGTATTGTCTTCCCGTTGAACTGCACCACTGCGATACACTGTTGCAGCGAATCTCAGAGAAAGAGCGATTTTGAACTCTGGCGATCAGTCTGATGCGGCCAAACGCTGATAATACCGTTGCTGTAATCGTCACGTATCATCCCGAGGGGAATTTCGAAGAGCGAGTTGCTCGCATTTCGTCGCAGGTCCGACATACTGTAATTATCGACAACGGATCGTCCCCGACGGAGATCGAATCTATCGGCAACGTCTGCCGTGCACTATCGACCGTCGAGTCGGCCTTCAACGTGCGGAACCTTGGAATTGCAACAGCACTGAACCAGGGAATCCGCCGAGCGCTGGAACTTGGCGGGCAATGGATCGTCACGTTTGACCAGGATTCAGTGCCAGTGCCCTACCTGCTGGATGCCTTTGCTGTCATCTATGACTCTTATCCCGAACCGGAAAAAATCGGAGTGATTGGTTGCAACTTCCGTGACAGCCGGACTGGCATGAACGCCGTCGCGCATTCACCGGGAACGCTATGGCGCAAGGCCGAGGCAGTCATTACGTCCGGATCCATTTTTCCTGTCCGCGCTATCAAAAAAGCAGGAGTTTTTCGCGACGACTTTTTCATCGACTTCGTGGATCATGAGTTCTGCTTTCGTCTCCAAAGGTACGGATTCGATGTCTTACAGAGCTCTGCGCCACTTCTTGAACATACCCTCGGAGCGGCAACTATAGTCAATGGTTTAGGTTCGCAGAGGTTGGTTTTGCGCCATGCCGGACCGTTGCGTCGGTATTTTGTTGCGCGCAACGCACTTCTGACTGCACGCTGTTATTTCTTCCAGCACGTTCGCTGGTTCGTGCGCCACCTCAGTGGAATCTTCCTCGTGGACCCGCTGATAAGAATTCCTCTGGAAAAACAAAACACTGCGCGGAAGTTGTTTGCGGTACTATTGGGCACTTTGGATGCCATCCGCGGTAAAACCGGGTTTCCAGACTACCGTGTTCTGTTGAAGCTGTAAGTCAGAATCGTTCGAAGAATTGGTTGAGATAGGTCGGAGGTACTGACATCGATCCGATGATTTTCGCGCGCTTATGCATCAATTCCGGCCAAGAATCCAGCACTGCTTTCCAGGCCCGGGTCAGGGCAACAATGCTCTTCGGTGATCGCAACAGGAACATTGGAATGAGGCCAATCTCCGTAATAAGAACATACGGAGCAATAAACCGTAGCGTTGGCGTCGGAATGTCTTTTGCCAATACGAAATAGCGGTTGCGTAAGATTCGGACCTGATAGTCCAGTTGCTTTGTAAAGAACTTATCATTCCCGCCTACTGATCCCGAGCCAACGTGCCACCCGAATGCCTTGGGAAAAAACAGGCATTTCCAGCCGCGCAGGTGCATCCGGAAGAATAAGTCTGTATCTTCCCATCCGGTCACGAACATCTCGTCGTAATAATCACCAGAAACAGCGCGCAAATCATCGAGCATCTTCTTCCGGAAGAAAGGGAAGGACCCCGCAGGGGCCCACGTCCACTTTTCGTGCTCGGAGTAATTGCCGCAGTCTCCTTGAAAACGTTTGCGCACGACCGAAAGCTCGCCTTCACCAGATCGCAGTATGTCCGTCAATTCGTTCCCAATCCAGCGATAGACCCGGCCACCAATAGCGCCAATGCGTTCATCCTCCGCTGCTCGGGATACACACTCCTCCACGAACCGTTCATGCATGCAAACATCCTGATTGAGCGGAATGACAAAGTCGCCCTTGGATGCCTCAATCCCCTGGTTCATTCCCGGCGCGAATCCGCGGTTCGTGCCGTTCTCAATGTATGTGTAGGAGGGATAATTCGCCTTGATCTTTGACAGCGATTCATCGCTCGAACCGTTGTCCACCACAATTACTTCAATAGAAGGATAGGTCTGTTTGCGGACATGCTCAAGACAGCGATGTACATGCTTATCGCCATTCCAGTTTAAGAGGACGATACTGACCAAAGGCTTCATAGGTCGATGTAAGGCGAATGCGTCAAAGTACTCAACTGCCGGATGAGGCGAGAACAGTCTCCGAGGTATCCCCTTGAGAGAACCGCTTGATGTTTTTCCCAAATGCACAGCACGCTATGATGGAAAGAATACACATCCCGTCGGATGATACGAGCATCGGGTCAGACACGCCCATTAGTAAATAGAATCCGAATGCAAGAAACAAATAATGGTAGGAGCGGTATTGAGAGTTCAGCAACCGGACAAGCGGAAGCATCAAAAGCAAAAGAAATGGAATATACAATAGCAAGCCGTATTCGCGCAACAGTTCAAGATAACTGACTTCAGAGATCGAAATATAGTCTGTTCGGGTCGATGAAATAAAGTAGGATCCCACTCCTTGGCCCGCAAGAAAGTCTGTTGGGTTTGACAGTATAGTCTTATAGTCGCTTACCAGGTGAACACGCACCGAGTTGGATATATCCTTTGTTGAAAATAGGTCCACAATCACCTTGGGATATAGTCCGATCATGATCCCGATAGCAATAAATGCAACGGCTGCGAACTTTATTTTTTTGGTCGAATACCAGAAGAAAACGACCATAGGCACCGCAGCGGACGCAATCATGTCATTGCGTGTTCCCGCGCGAAACATGCCGACCATGTTGAGCACAAGGAGACAAATGTTCCAAAATCGTGCACGGGCCTTAGTGTGAAGAACTTGGTAAGAGAAATACGCTAGCGCCATGACCAGGATTGGAGAACTGATAAAGTACGTATACATGTACCGAAAGTTGCCGTATTGCCGCTGGCCGAGGTATAGCACCTGATACTTATGGCCAAACTCCCATAAGAAAAAATACGCCGCGCTGCTTGAGGAGGCAATTTTCCCTATCACAATGATAGCAATTGAGAGCAGACTCAGAACAACGGATAACGGCTTCTGAAGGTCAATCTTCTCTGCGCTGAGAAGTAAAGCCAGACCGAGGAATAGATATGATTTCAGGAAGTTGAAGCCGTAGAACAGTTCATTGAAGAGTCCTCCCCGGATGAAATACACGAGGACGGACAGGAGCGGCAGAATAATGCCAAGCGCAAGCACGTACAACAAAAGCTCGGGGCGAATCCGCGGTATTCTTTTTCGCAGAATCATTCCTGCAATCCAAAATACAAAGGCTAGCACGAATACAGGTACTTTCAAATGTGTGACCTTATCGCCCGGGTCAAACACAATGACAAATAGCAACGCGAATAAAGAGAAATTGAGTAATCGTGTCAAGCTAGTTGGTCGTACCTCGTCTTTTGGTTGACAAATCCACCCGCATTATTGTGTTCCTGCCCACCTTGGCAAAATCATTACGCTGGATGTTGAGTCAACCATCCTCCCCGGCAACAAACGCTGTAGATCCTTGGGGCCACAACGTCTTATCTCACCAAAACTTATCTGCTAAATAATTGCCGCTTGAGAAGTTCGATCTTGGAGTGTGTATGATCGTTTGCTGTGCGCTGGCGATACTCTTCCGAGATCAATACCCAGAAGCACGAAATTACGAATGCTGCGATTCCCGTCAGCAGCACGATAATCGTCCGCGGCGGACCGGACTTTCTCTCTGGCGTCAATGCTGGATCGACAACCTGTATCAGCGGAACGCTCCTCGCTTCGTCGAGCTTGGCGGCTTCGTATTGTTTGGCCATAAGCTCGTATAAGGTTTCGTAGTACTTCACGTCACGCAAGCGCCGAACGTATTCAAGTCCAGCTTGCGGAATCTTCGTTGTCGGAATATCGATGTCACCTTCGGGAACGTTATTGTCGCGCACTAGTTTGGAGAGTTGGCCGCGGAGTGCAGCCAGTTCCGTCTCGGCAACCTGCAGGTCGGGATTATCTGCCGTTGCGAAGGAGCGCATGCCCTGGATCTGTACTTCCTTTGCCGAAATCTCCGCCTTGAGCGTTGCGACCGACGTCAGAATCAATTTCGACTGCGCGTCCAGGTCAAGCATCCCGGTCTTTAACTGCGTTTGCTTCAGGGCAACTTCCGCATCAGCGAGATTGTCCTTGGCGGTCTTGAGCTGCCCTTCAAAGAACACACGACGTTGAGCAGCTTCCGTCGTCGCCAGCCGAGCATTCATCGAGTGTAATTCGTCGACGTATGCGTTGGCGATTTCCGCGGCAAGCTTCGGGTTCTTGTCCGTAAAAGCGACGCTGAGAAGTCCCTCTGCCGTCGTATTGATCACGCTTTGCGCACGCAACCGCTGCCGCGCGTCCACGAGGTATTTAGTTTTGTAGACCTTCTCCAGGTCAAACTGCTTGATTAAGTCGTCAGCAGCTGTGTCGCTGCGCAGCATCGCGATATAAACATCGGACGGACTCTTTAGTCCAACGTCCTTGCCAGCCAGCCCAGCCAATAGTCCCATCTGGCCGGATAACAGAGACGACATCGAGGAACCCTGTTGCGGCGGCAAAATTGTTGTTTTCGCGGTGTACACGTTCGGCGACCGCAAGGTCATTACCACCGCCGCCACTCCGAAGATTCCGCAGAACGTGATGATGAACCATTTGCGCCGCGCGAGTGTCAGCAGCACGTCCAGCAAGTCGATCTCGGAATTCGCTCCGGTCGGGGCCTGTGGGGTTGTTTCCTGGCTTTCTCTCGGCTCGCCTACGCCCTCAATGTTTGTGTCTGTTGTCATATCCAGTTCAATTCGAACGTTTTCCTGCTTCGCTTACGGAACGACACAGAGATGTCGCTGTCGTAGCTGCAATATACAATAATCCATTGCTGTCCGGAAAACTTCCAGCGCTAGACTGCATAATTTGGATCTCCGCGGAAAGTAGTTGGTTTTTATGGGATTGCGAGAACTGTTTTGCTTCATCGGGAAACTGTCGGATTATCTGGAGCGGAGGGCCGGAGCATCGAGAGCATCGGAGCTTGCGAGCAAAGCGATGGTTGAATGATCGAGCGCGATCGCCGTTGATGAGGTGAACTTGCCTATCGGCGCCTGGCCGGCGTGACAAATTACAGGTTGCGATTTGCATTGCAATTTGAAACGATTCGAAACCACGAGGATTCGCGTGATCTGCCGAATAGTTCGGACTTGACGGGGCAAATTCTCTTGTGACATGGTATTGACGCGGTAATGTTTTCAGATAGTTAGTGCCATTTGGCGTCCGATTTGTGGAGTGTTTCCCGCCACGGCAGGCATCTGCGGATGAAGTTGACGCGGTTTTCGGGATCGGTAACGTTGCATTTCCGCTTCGCTTTCAGACGGCGGCCTGCATCTCAATCTTCGGTTGCTACTGTGGAAGGCGAAACATCTCGGATTCAGTAGCCGCCGCTTTTGGCATGGCTTGAGCACTGCAAGAATTGTTTAACTTCACTTGCACATGCCGGCATACTGCCGACTAATTGCTTTTCGGGTGAATTCACTTTGAAACCTACGTACAAGAGGGTTCTCGTAACAGGAGCAGGTGGTTTTATAGGCTCACACCTGGTGGAGTACCTGCTCAAACAGGGTTACGCCACGCGAGCTTTCGTGCAGTACAACTCATTTAATCGGTGGGGATGGCTTGACGACCTTCCCGAGGCGACGCGCCGGGAACTGGATGTATTTGCTGGGGATATCCGCGACCCCCACGGGGTCCATAAGGCGATGGAAGACTGTGATGCCGTGCTCCATCTGGCGGCGCTGATCGCGATCCCGTACTCGTACCATTCTCCGGATACCTATGTGGATACGAATGTGAAGGGCACGCTGAATGTGGTTCAGGCGGCGAGGCAGCTCGGTATCCAGCGCGTCATACACGCCTCCACCAGCGAGGTATACGGTACGGCGCAGTTTGTTCCTATTACAGAGGAACACCCATTGGTTGGCCAGTCACCTTATTCTGCGAGCAAGATCGGCGCCGATCAGATTGCGCTTTCCTTCTACTACTCGTTTGAGACGCCGGTGATAGTCGTGCGTCCCTTTAACACCTACGGCCCGCGACAGTCGGCGCGAGCGGTGATACCGACGATCATCACCCAAATCGCGAGTGGTGCGCGAAAGATCCACCTGGGATCGCTGCACCCTACGCGCGACTTCAGCTTCGTCACCGACACGGCTAAGGGCTTTGTAGCGGCACTCGAGTCAGAACAGGGAGTGGGGCAAACGATCAACCTCGGTAGTGGATTTGAGGTTTCCATTGGCGACACTCTCAAGATGATTGCTGAGCTGATGGGAGCCACGGTCGAGCCGGTTGAAGACGAGGTCCGGGTCCGTCCTTTGAACAGCGAAGTGAACCGGCTACTTTCCAATAACAGCAAAGCGCGACATCTCCTAGGCTGGCAGCCGGAGTACAAAGGTGTGGAAGGATTCCGCCGCGGTCTTGCGGAAACTATCCGTTGGTTTACGGAGTCAGGAAAGCTGCATGGCTATAAGTCCAGTTCGTACAACCTCTAATCAGGGATTTTCCATTGAAACGATCGTCCGGACCCTGCGTTCCGTCTTGGACTCACAGCAGGTTCCGCATACGCTCCACCAGCCTCGCTTCGCCGGCAGAGAGCGTGAATATCTAGTCGACTGCATTGATACGGGCTGGGTGTCTTCCGTAGGCGCTTATGTTGACCGGTTTGAACAGGAATTGGCGGAATTTACAGGGTCAAAACGCGTCGTTGCGGTGGTGAACGGCACTGCAGCTCTGCAAATAGCTCTGAAGCTGAGCGGTGTGCAACCGGGCGACGAAGTCCTTATTCCCGCGCTAACCTTTGTCGCCACAGCCAACGCAGTAGCCTACTTGGGAGCATTTCCTCATTTCGTGGACAGCAGCCAACAGACACTGGGCATCGACTCGGGGCGGCTCGTCGAGTACCTCGACGAAATCGCGGAAACTTCGTCCTGCGGCTGCATAAACCGTGTCACTGGCCGGCCGATCCGGGCGGTAGTGCCGATGCATACCTTCGGGCACCCAGTGGACATGGATCCACTGCTCGAGGTGGCCTCTCGGTGGAAGATCGAAGTCGTCGAGGATGCCGCAGAAGGACTCGGTTCCTATTACAAAGGCCGTCACGTGGGAACACTGGGCCGAATCGGAGTCCTGAGCTTTAACGGGAACAAGATCATCACAACAGGCGGCGGCGGCGCACTGCTCTTCCAAAATGAAGAAGAGGGAAGAGTTGCCAAGCACATCACCACAACGGCGCGCCAGCCCCATCCGTGGCGATACTTCCACGACCAGGTCGGTTACAACTTCAGAATGCCGAATTTGAATGCGGCACTCGGCTGTGCGCAGCTAGAGCAGCTCCCAAAATTTATTGTTGCCAAGCGCTTGCTCCACGAGTGCTACCGGGTTGCGTTCGCCTCGGTGCCCGGAGTCCAACTCATCGCGGAACCACCGTTGACGCAGAGCAACTACTGGCTCAACGCCTTGCTGCTGGACGAAGAGTTTGCCACGCAGCGTGACGCCCTGCTCGACGCTACCATCAAGGATGGAATTATGACCCGGCCGGTTTGGACGTTGATGTCGCGGCTGCCCATGTACGAGAACTGTCCTCGCATGGAGCTGCCGGTCGCGGAGAGCCTGGAGAAGAGAATCGTAAACATACCAAGCAGTGCGTCGGAGAAGTGACTCGTGGCTAGACGGAAGATCTGCGTCGTGACTGGTAGCAGGGCGGAATACGGCCTGCTGTTCTGGATCATGAAAGAAATCCAGAACGATCCGGATCTTATTTTGCAGGTGGTTGTGACCGGAATGCACTTATCGCCGGCCTACGGAAACACCTACAAATGCATCGAGGAAGATGGTTTCAAGATCGATGCACGCGCCAATATTGATCTAAACTCTGACACACCCGAAGCTATAACGAAGTCGATGGGAGCAGGCCTTATCGATTTCGCCGGGATCTTTCACAAAAGCTCTCCCGATCTGGTCGTCGTGCTTGGTGACCGGTTCGAAATACTTGTGGCGGCCACAGCCGCAATGATGGCGAGAATCCCCATTGCACATATTTCCGGTGGAGAAGTCACGGAAGGTGCAATTGACGATAGTATCCGTCATGCGATTACGAAAATGTCGAGTTACCACTTTGTGGCTGCGGAGCCCTACCGTGAGCGGGTAATCCGGATGGGCGAGGAACCAGCCCGCGTGCTGAATTTTGGGGATCCCGGGCTCGACAACATCGTGCGACTGAAGTTCATGGTACGCGACGAATTGGCTCGCGATCTCAACTTTGAATTGAGACGACCCACTTTTCTTGTTACATATCATCCGGCAACCCTGAGCGATATCCCACCGGAACACTCCACCAAAGCCTTGATCGATGCGTTGGACCAGTTTCCCGAGGCTTCGATCGTATTTACGAAGCCGAACGCAGACACTGGCGGACAAGTGATTGCAAAAATGATCGACGAGTATGCTTCTACCCGCCGCGATCGCGTAACCGTAGTGACATCCCTGGGACAACGCCGTTACTTGAGCATGATGAAGTATTGCGACGTGGTGATTGGCAATTCCTCGAGCGGCATAGTGGAGGCACCGGCACTGAAGACGGCGACTGTAAACATCGGAAACCGACAGAAAGGAAGGCTGCGGGCGTCATCAGTGATTGACTGTCCGGAAGAGACAGGACCAATAATCGAAGCGATACGAACTGCCTTGTCCGAGCCATTCCGGAAGAAATTGCCGTCAACTGTTTCCGCGTATGGCAATTGTGACGCATCGCGGCAAATCGTCCGATTTTTAAAGACTGCAAATATTGGAACACCGAAGAGCTTCTACGACGAGCCGCCGAAGCCCACGGTGGCATTGCGAGTGGGCGGGGAGTTAGAAATTCGATCCTCGATGTTCGAGGCGGATATCGTCAACTCGGTTCCGTCCTTCGCAAAATCGCATCTTTTATGGGTAGATAGCGGACGATCCGCGATTCGCGTAGCTCTAGAAACGATACTGCAACGCGGTGGAAGGCTGCTTGCCTACCTTCCGACGTTTTGTTGTGAATCAGTGATTGCTCCTTTTGAGTCCCTCGGATTTGAGGTGCGCTATTACTCGATGGGCGGTGACCTGGCGACGCCGGCAGCGCTGCCGGTCGACCTGGAGGGCTCGACGTTTCTCTACATCCACTATTTTGGCTTGCGTAACGATGCCGTTGGCCAGTGGCTCAAAGATGTTCGCCGAAAATCTCAGTTCTTCATTATCGAGGATTGTGTTCAGGCGGGGCTTACGTTGGGAATTGGACAGGCGGGAGATTTTGCGGTAACGAGCTATCGAAAATTTGTTCCGCAGATGGATGGGGCGCTGTTGGGTTCCGACGACGCCATACAATGCCATCTTGAGGACGCGGATGAGGAATTTGTCTCAGCAAAGCTCGTCGGCAAATTATTGCGAGCCGATAGCGATCAGGACCAACTGTTTATTTCGTTGCTTGAAGAATCAGAGCAACGGCTGGATCTCATGAATGGTTCGAGGAAGATGTCGTGGCTTTCAAAATACTTGATGCAACGGACCGATTTCGTAAAAGTTGCGAATGCACGCCGCGAGAACTGGTGCATTCTTGAGAGGCATATTCAGCGGGCTGACATTGGCGGTCTATTACAGCCGCTCATGCGCCTACGTGACGGCGAGGTGCCATTGGGTTATCCGGTCAGGATACTTAACGGGCTTCGTGATGATTTACGGGCGTACCTGAAGGAACATCGCGTGTACTGTCCCGTGCATTGGCCTATAATCGGCGGTCGTGAAAACTCGGGCATGGAAGCGGATATATCTTTAAGTCGGACAATCTTGACGCTTCCGATCGATCAACGACTGGAAGAAGCTGAATTGGCATACATGGTTGAAAAGATTGCCGCGTTTGCACGTTTAAGATAGTCATGAACCCGATACATACTGCAATCGAGGCTGAAGTGACTAATAGCAGATCGCTGGATCGGGTATTGCTGTGTGTCCATGGTGTGGCTGCCGCAGGGGCGAGTTGCGTGAAATTCCACAGAGCAACAGCCACGCCAGGGGATGCATTCGAGCTGGCGATGAAGATTTCCGATCACACGCTGTGCCATGGCCCGGAAACTCTCGCCGTAAATCCGACAGAAAAAGGAATTTCGGCGACGCAGTACCGGAAATATCCGGGTAAATCTGCCTTACGCGACTATGAGATCGACGATCTAATCGAGGTCTCAGATGTTGGTTAGCGCGAATGAGGCAGCGGCGGTCCTTGATACCTTTGCTGCCCAGAGCAGAGCCGCTACCGTCTCGCCAGAGTTCCTGCTCGTCGATGCGAAGCGAATCGACGAGGCAGAGTCGATGAACTGGTTGTACGGCGAAGGTGAGCGGAAGTTCCTGGTGTTCTTTCATCGGAAGAAAATTCCCGGGACCAACTACTACGACATTGAATCGCCTTATCCATACGGCGGTCCGATCTGCAATACGGAGGAGCAGGACTTTATTGAGCGAGCGAATACAGCGTTCGGTGAGTGGTGTCGTGACCATTCGATTGTGGTGGAATTCGTCCGCTTCCATCCGATGTTACGGAACTGGCGGTTTTTCCGCGGCCAGGTCACTGAAGATCGATTGACGGTGTGGGTCGATCTGGAGAGCAACGATTTGTTCTCCGAATACGAGACGCGCGTTCGTACTGCGATTCGTAAGGCAGAAAAGCTTGGACTTGCAGTGGACTGGGCGCGGGGCAGGGAAAGCGCACTGCAATTCAGACGGCTTTATTGCGATGCCATGCGTGCCGTGGGTGCAGATGAATTTTATCTGTTTCCTCCAGAATACTTCGAAGAACTGATTGCTTGGGAAAAGGCAGAACTAGCGTTGTGCAGGTACAACGACCATGTTATCGGTGGCGCCATATTTCTTTGCGATGGCGGATTGCTGGAGTATCACCTTTCGGGTTGTGACCTGGAAGGCAGAAAATACGGCGCGAATACGCTGATATTGCATCAGGCTGCGATTCGCGGCAAAGCCGCGGGATTGTCCAGGTTTTATCTTGGAGGAGGTACCGATCGTCAGCCTCAAAATCCATTGTTATTCTTTAAATCAGGATTTTCCGATCATCGGGCGGAGTTCAAGTACGGAGCGCGGATATACTTGTCTGCGCAATATGAGCAGTTGAAGCAGCAATTTTCCGCACAGTACAAAGCTCGGCCCGGTCGAGTTCTATTTTATCGTTAGGAGTTTGAATATGCCGTGGGACCGCACATGGGAAGATATATTTCGCAGTCAGGCTTGGGGGAAATATCCTAGCGAGGACGTCATACGCTTTGTTGCGCGCAATTTCTACACGGTACCTGAACGTGATGCCATTCGAATTCTTGAAGTTGGCTGCGGACCAGGGGCGAACGTTTGGTACATTGCAAAGGAAGGATTTTCCGCGTACGGAATCGATGGCTCAACGACCGCGATCACAATTTGCAGGCAGCGGATGGCCGCCGAAGTGTCAGGATGACACGGGGAGTTATCGGTGGGAGATGTTTCCAGCTTGCCGTATGGTGACGACTTTTTTGACGCTGTCGTTGACAATGAGTGTATCTACGCGAATCTTTATGATGACGCGAGACGGATATACCAGGAAGCCCATCGGGTGCTGAAACCAAGTGGCAAGCTTTTCAGTAAGATGTTTGCCAGCGGATCTTCGGGCGATGGTATCGGTTCTAAAATTGGCCATAATGCCTGGCTGGCATCGGAGGGACCCCTCAGAGGCAAGGGAGTTTCCAGATTCACCGATGAAAGTGAAATCAAAGATTTATTAAGTCCGCTCGAGGTTAATTCGATCGATCGCGTATCTCGATCTGACGGAAATCGCAGCGCCAACATTATTGAGTGGATTGTTATCGCCCAAAAGGCTGACCGAAACTGATAACAACGATGCCGCACAATTGGAAACGAGCCTGCATCTCTCGGGCCTCCTCGATTGCCGAGGCCATAAGGACAATTGACGAAAGTTCACTTCAAATCGCGCTAGTCGTGGATGGCGGCAACCTGTGCGGAACCTTGACGGACGGAGACATTCGTCGCGCCATGCTCCATAGCATCCCTCTAAGTGATCCCGTATCGACGGTCATGAACCCGAACCCGAAGACGGCGATCTTGGGCGACAGTCGCGAAGCGATTGTTGCTCGAATGCGGCAACTGCACGTCCGGCAGATGCCAATCCTTACGCTTGACGGCACTCTCGCCGGGTTGGAGATTATCGATGACATACTTGCTCCGCCGATCCTGATGAACCGCGTGGTTCTCATGGCAGGAGGTTTTGGAAGGCGATTGTCTCCTTTAACTGACGATTGCCCAAAACCGATGCTTCCGGTCGGAGGACGCCCAATTCTTGAGACCGTGTTGCTTAACCTTGTCGAGTATGGGTTCCGTAACTTCTCCATAGCTGTCAACTATAAGGCCGACATGATCATTGATTATTTTGGCAATGGTTCGCGTTGGGGCACCAACATTGAATACCTCCGCGAGTCGAAGCCGCTGGGGACGGCTGGGGCATTGTGCCTGTTGGAGGAGAAGCCGACGCTACCTTTTGTTCTCATGAATGGGGACATTCTTACGAAGGTAAACTTCAACCATCTTCTCGAGTTTCACGCCACTCAAAACTCCAAAGCTACGATGTGTGTCCGCGATTATGAATTTCAGGTTCCATACGGCGTGGTGAAAGTCGACGGTTATCACATTCTTGAGATTCAAGAAAAGCCCACGCAAAAGTTCTTTGTGAATGCGGGCATCTACGTCCTTGATCCAGAAATGATTGACCTTGTCCAGGACGAGGAAGAAATCGACATGACGGATGTGTTCGAGAAAGCAATAGATGCGAAGTTTCCGCATGCAGTATTTCCCATCCGGGAGTATTGGGTTGATATTGGCCGGCATTCGGATCTGAATATCGCAAAGGCCGAGTTCGATGCGAAGTTCCAATGATTACTTGTAGGCTATAGCAAGAGCGGCCTCGGCATGTGGCAACTCAAAAGAATTCCCAAATATTCTTATTGGACGAGACGGTCGGCTTTGAAATGCCCGAAGGGCGATCGCTGGATATCGATACCGAAGCGGTTTTCCGTCGCCTCGAAGTGAGCTGCTTCCACCTGAGCGACTGAAGGCGCCTCTGACGTTATGAAAGTGATGCACCGAATCCAACGGAACCATCAACGGACTTACACATGGCTATCCCCGACTCGCTGACGCAACGCTTCAAAAGCCAATTTGCACTCACGACTACGCTCAAGTCCGTTGCCAAACTCATCAGCGGGAACTTTCTTGCGAGCTTGGTTACCATGGTGGCCAGCGTATTGGTGGCCCGGTGGACAAACCCTCGGGATATGGGTGTCTGGAATGCCGCCTTGCTGGTCAGTTTGTACACTCCAACCCTGCAATTGGGCGTGTTCAATGGCCTGAACCGCGAACTCCCTTACCTGATTGGCACCGGTGACAAGGATGGCGCATTGCACATGGCGGAGGCGGCATACGCGTGGGTATGGGTCCTAGTTGGAATTTCGACCATATGTGGTGTGCTTATCGCGATCTGGTTCTGGACGACGGGCCAACCGGAATTGTGCTTCACTTCACTCGCTGTTTCGGTGGCTGTGATTTGTTCTTGGCCGACATTTTACTTGGCTGCGACCTATAGGACGCATGGCGAGTTTCACCGGCTCGCAAGGAATGCTGTTGTAGTTGCGCTAATTGGCGCGGCACTTGTACTGCTGGTGTGGAGGGCCCATTTTCATGGACTTCTCCTGCGCGCTTCGTTGCTGAGCATCCTAGGTGTTGTAGTTTTTTACATCCGGCGACCAATGCCGGTAAAACCGCAGTGGGGAACGCGTCGGCTTGTGCAACTTGCCAAGGTTGGCATTCCAATCTGGCTTGTTGGACAGTTGGGCACGTTCTTCATGTCCCTGGACCGGTTAATGCTAGTCAGGTCTACTCAAATACTCGGCTACTTCACGCTGGCGATCCAGGCCGGTACGTTGGCGCGCTCGATTCCGATTGCCTTCACCACGGTCTTGTACCCGCAAATGGCGCATCGGTATGGCGAAACTCACTGTGCAATGGACGTCTGGCGACTCGCGAAGAAGGGTGCATTTGGTGCTTCCATGGTAGGACTTTTTGCAGGTGTGTGTGGCTGGTTCCTTGTGCCGCCATTCGTGCATATTGTGCTCCCCAAATACGCGCCGGGAATTCGCGCAGGTCAATTATCGGCGTTCCTTGGGCTTGCAATGGGGTTGTATCTGTTTGATAACATCTACAACGTGATCAAACGGCAGGATCTTTACGTCATCAATTGGTGTGTCGGCTGTTTGTCGTTTGTATCGGTCTGGTATTTTCTTGCCAGGCTCATGCATGTCTCCTTGGCTGTTGCTTCTTCGGTATCAATGCTGATTGCCACATTCATCATGGCGGCAACTTCCGCGCTGGTGAGCAGGAAAGCATGTTTGTCACATGACCGGCGCCGAAACGGGAGGAATGAGCAGGCACCTGATATCACACCGGTTGAGATGGATTGATGCAGATCGATGAGTTCGCCCACATGTTTTTCCAGATGGAGATAAAGGAGCGCTTTTTTGCACTTCGCGCGCCGAATGGAGATCCTTTCTGGGATTTTGTGCGATTCGAGATATTCCTCTCGCTTTTCGACGAGGTAAACAAATCTGACCAGCTCCCGAGTGTGAACGTAAATCGAATTCCGTTAAATCCGGTGAGGAAGTTTTACGGCGCGTTGTCTAAAGTCAGCTCGATGGCGAATCAGTGGGTCCGTTTAAAGCGTATTCGGCCAGCCGATTTCGCCGTCTATGTTTGCAGCCGGTACAACGATTCTGATGGTGGCGCGATTGATTTTGCGTCCGATGATGCTGTCCGCACACTGTCGCAGGTTGGCTCCATCCTGAGAATCGAATCACAGCAGAACCTGTTGTACGACCTTAATATCAATACGCTCATTGGTATTGCGTCGCGCGTATATCGCCCCCCTGCCACATATCAGCACTATCTTCGCGATATGGGGAACGTGATCGCGGATGCAGCGCGGAAGTACTTTGCCGTGGAAGCGCTTCATCTACTCGAAATTGTTCGCAGTACCTATAGTATCCAATTGGTTCAACAGCGGGTTTGGCGAGAAGTTCTTGACCGATCACGGCCTCGCCTCGTCCTGATGACGCAAAATGGAATACAGAAGGGCCTGATTAGTGAGGCTCGGAAGCGCCATATCCCAGTCATAGAGTGCCAACATGGCGTCATCAACTTGATGCATCCAGCTTATTCCTATCCTCCGGACCTGTCTGCGGGAGAGACCGTTCTTGTTCCAGATGCGTTGTTGTTGTTTTCAGAGTACTGGAAACATCAATGCCGTATGCCTGGAACCCAAATGGTAGCCGTCGGGAATAATCGGTTTACCAGTGCGGGTGCGCGTTCAACGCGAACGGGGCCAGCGGTGTTCGTGAGTGCAGAAATCTTCCATAAATTCTTATCTCCACTCGCGGTGGAACTTGCGCAATCGATGCCGAACCAAGCCTTCATCATGAAACTTCATCCCGCTCAATTGCCGGATCGCGCAAAGATCGAGACGGATTACCGAGGAATTCCAAATCTTGCCGTTGTAGGCATGGAGAAGAGTATTCGCGAGCTTATGGCAGATGCGTCGGATGTCATCGTAGTGCAGTCAACAGCCGCGTATGAAGCTCTGGACCACGGAGTCCCGGTGCACATCTTGCGAAAGGGCGGCTACGTGTCGCATCAGGACCTTTTCTCGCGGCCCGATGTTCATCTGTTTTTTACTGGCCGGGAACTGCGCGAAGAATTGTTTAAGCCTGCAAGGCAACACGCCGGCGGTTCGCGTTTTTTCGAAACTTTTAATCACGCAGTTTTTTCCAAATTTGTGCAAGGACTACGCTGAGCTTACGGCTCTAATTGCTGGCGGCGACTCGGAGTAAAACAAGAATCCACGACGCCCAAAGCATGAACAGAGTGTTGCCGAAGGCATATAGTATATTTGAATTTATGGCGTGTGAACTTTGTGGAACACAACAAGAAGTGAAGACGTATGTCGCCCGTGAAATGATGTTCGGCACTCGGGAACAGTTCACCTATTTCGAATGTTCGGGCTGCGGTATCTTGCGAATCTCCGATATCCCGGCGGATCTTGGGCAATACTATCCTCACACTTATAATCCGCACGCCGCCGCATCCAATCACGCGATCAAAGCGCGGGTAAGGCAGTCATTGGTTTCTTGCGCTATCAAGAGCCGGTTGTTCTTGAACGCTGCGACTCCGTTCCATCGGTTCACGACTGCCGAGTTGGCTCATGCTCTGCGACTCAAACCCGAAATGCGCATTCTCGATGTCGGTTGTGGCGCTGGTTTGCTTGTAAAGGATCTCCGGGCGGCCGGATTTACTGCTATGGGCATTGATCGTTTCGCTCCTGGAAATTCCGACGCCCAGGGCGTAGTCATCAGGCAATGTGAACTCCAGGCCGTCTCCGAGCAGTTCGACTGTGTCCTCTTCAATCATTCGATCGAACACATCGCTGACCAAGTTGGGACCCTGCAATTGGTACTTTCCAAACTGCGTACCGGCGGTACTTGTATCGTACGCATCCCTCTCGCTAGTTGGGCGTGGAAGGAATACGGAGTTGATTGGGTGCAATTGGATGCTCCTCGGCATCTCTGCGTGCATTCTGAGAAAAGCTTTCGATTGGCAGCGGAGAAAAGCGGATTTGCCGTCTCTGATATCGTGTATGACTCGTTTGATTTCATGTTTTGGGGCTCGGAGCTATATCGTCTCGACGTGCCTCTGGAGGATGGCCGCCCACACCTTTCCGATTATTTTTCGAAGGATCGTATGAACGAGTTTTGCCGTCGCGCCGCAGAACTCAACCAACAACACGAGGGCGATCAAGCGACATTCTTCTTGCATCGAATATAGAGGGAATAAATCTCTCGGGAAATTGATTACCCGGTTCGAAGACTGCGAAAGACGGCGCTTGCAATAAAAGGTCCGAGCATATTTGTGCGGAAGCACGCTACTACGCGACAAGAATGTCACACGCTCCCGGGAAAAAAGTGCGGGCTGAGCTAAAGCATATATTCGTACAGTCGCAGCAGGCTGGCGTTGATGATTATGTACGTTCTCTCGACGAACTGAACTCACGAGGCATACTCCATTGAAGATTCAATCAGGCCTGGTTACAGTCATCATTATTAACTTCAGCAGTGGCGTCCATATTGAGCGCTGTATCCAGGCAATTGAGGCTCAGAGCTATCCACAGATAGAGATTCTCGTAATCGACAACGGATCGACGGACGGGTCACTAGCACTTGTACAGCGAATGGCGAGTGAAGCTCGGCTGCGGCTATTCACTGGTACAAACGTGGGATTTGCGAAAGCGAATAATCTTGGAATTCGCGAGAGTTCCGGCGAGTTCGTACTGATACTTAATGCGGATGCGTTTCCGCGCCCCGATTATATTGAGAAATGTGTCGCCGCATTCCGCGATGATCGAGTTGGAGCGGTTATCGGAAAATTAGTGTCTGCTGCGGACACCTCTATCATCGACTCTACGGGCATTTACTTTTACCGGGAGGGAGTCGCCATTGATCGCGGTTTCGGAGAGAAAGATCGCGGACAATACGAGAAGCGGGAATTCGTGGACGGCGCTTGTGGTGCAGCTGCGATGTACAGTCGAGCGATGCTTAAGGACATTCGCATCGGCGAAGAATTCTATGACGAGCATTTTTTTGCATTCATGGAAGATGCCGAGCTTTCGTTTCGTGCCAGCACGAGAGGATGGAGAACGCTGTACATTCCCGATGCAGTCACGCTTCACGTCCGTGGCGGGTCGAGTCAGGCATTGTCGGAATATATCTATTTCCTCAACGAGCGCAACACTCGCCTTTTCTTGCGAACTTCTTTCGTTTCAGTGGCTCGGACATCGGATATCCTTCTGCAGCGGGCACTTTTGTTCCTACGTTCTGCCAAAATGCTATGGAGTCTTTCGCGTTCCTATCGGCAGCGATTGCGACGGGAACTGGTTGAGATTGGAAGCGACATTTCCAATAGGCGTAAGTTAATGTTGCCTCCGGAGCATCCGTCGGTGTTTGTCATGAACGGGCGAAGGAGCTATCTATTGGAGACGGTTGCTCGACGGATTGGAATTGTGTTGTCAGGTGCTATTGTTTTCCCTCAGCGAAATCCCTGAAGGGATTCTGTAAGTCATTCTCTCACATATGTTTGGCTCACTTTGCGGGCAGAATTCACGTTCGATTCTGAAGGTTACTCCAGCATGAATCTCAAGCCTGCGCGTAATGGGAGGGCTCCCGCCCGTGACCTGCCGCCAGTTTGCGATCTTCCTCCGTGTGTCAAACAAGTTCTCAAACCAACTGACCCGCAGGCATTCTTCCCGCAATCGACCGTTGAAGCTTTCGCAGCGCCCGTTCCGCATCGGCTTTCCCGGATAGATGTGCACCAGCTCGATCTTCTGCTCAATTGACCACGCCCGGAAGTGCCGGCTGATCAGTTCGGGCCCGTTGTCACAGCGAATCGCTAGCGGTCTGCCACGTCGCTCGATGATCTCGTCCAGTACCCGCGTCACCCGCCGGCTGGCGAAGCTCGTATCCACTTCCAGCGCCAGGCACTCGCGCGTGTACGCATCGACCACGCTCAGCACGCGGATCGTACGACCGGCGGCGATTGCATCATGCACAAAGTCCAGCGTCCATTCCTGGTTGGCCGCCGTGCACTGCCGCAATGGTGCACTCACTCGCATGCAGTGTTTGCACTTCTTTCGCCGCAAGCACAGCCCCGCTTCCCGATACACAAGCTTGTAGTTCACGGTCTCACCACTTCGCTGCAACAACACATGCAAACGCCGATAGCCGAACCGCGGCTTCTCGCGGGCGATCTCGACCAGCTTCGTGCGCAGCGCATCATCCGTTCCTCGTGCTTCATAGCGATAACTGCTGACTGCCACCGACAGCAGCCCGCAGACCCGGCGCTCGCTGGCCGCGTACTGTTCGCGCAGCCAGCGCGCATCCGTCCTCTGGTCTACGAGCTCCAGCCGTTTTTTGCGATCACCGCTTTCAGCATCTCCCGGTCCTGGCTCAGATCCGCGACGATCTTCTTCAGCCGCTGGTTCTCGTCCTCGAGCTCACGCAACCGGCGCGCTTCGTTCACTTCCAGCCCGCCGTACTTCGCCTTTCAGGCGTACCAGGCGTAGATCGTGTGCTTACTGACGCCTATCTCCCACGCCACGTCTTCCGCCTTGCGCCCCGCTTCCATCTGCTTCAGCGCCCCAATCATCTCCGCTTCCGTGTGTCTGCCTCGTGACATGCTTCCGCCCTTTCCCGGTTTATCCGGAATCCGAAATCATACTCGGTTATGTGCGGATTCAGGGGAGCAGGTCAAGATGAGACTGCGACTCAGGGAGGCTCGCTGAGCCGAACTGTCCAGCTAGTAACGTATTCTGGCCTGAATTCCCCATTTACCAGGGCGATCCGTCCTTTGTTTCAAATTCCGAACAGAACAAACTTTTGCGTTAAATTGGATTTAGGCTGTGATAAGAGTTTACTTTCACAGTACGGGTAAGGTTGTTTTCGAGGAAAACAGGGGTATAGTTCTGATTCCGTGGTACTGAGCGAAGAAATATTATCAAATTTGAATTGTGA
Organism: Acidobacteriota bacterium; assembly: GCA_021779935.1. Lineage (GTDB taxonomy): Bacteria > Acidobacteriota > Terriglobia > Terriglobales > Acidobacteriaceae > JAJXZT01. The sequence continues at coordinate 90,587 of JAJXZT010000001.1, read as the reverse complement.
GAGATATCGGGCTGCGATGACGGTATGTGTAAATTCTGCGTATGATTTCGGCCCGAGGCGTTCTGAAAATGGAACTACTACCGATGGAAAGTAGAAAGTAGACAGATCAGAGGCTTTCTGTGTGAAATAGCGCTATAATAACCCGTTATATTTGTTTAGATTCTTGGTGGTTGAGTTCAGATTTATTCTCCCCGTGTTGTGTTCGTTGCAGGCGTCGGTCTTAACGGTGACGTTCGACCGATCGGTAAAGTCGTGACGGGTGTGTCGCGTACGCTCTTCTACTGCGTATCTGAGTGCACCTCGACGGTGTCGCTTAAGGAAGTGCCTTCGATCTCTTGATTTTTGCAGGACTGTGGTAATTGCTTCGAGTGAAGATAATGCCAGTGCACGAAATTACGCTACGGCCGTAGAGCCTTGAGCGTGTGTGATCGTTTGCTATTTCTTAGGGGCAAATTGATGAAAAGACATCTCGGTCCATTCGGTTCGACAACCCTCATTGGAATACTTGATTTACTCCTTCTGCACACTGGTTTTTGGGCGACCGTGCAGGCACTTTCGACGTTCTCACTTATTACGCCAATCGGATTGGCAGAGACGCACATCGCTGCGATCGCGTTGGCAACGGTCGTCGCTTTCGCCCTGTTTTACCTGTTCGATCTTTACGGAGACTGGGTGGGGCAGTCCGTTACTGACATCGTGATTGCCGTGACGTTTGTCGTAGCAGGAACGGACTTGTGTGGGCTGTTGATGGCCTCCTTCTTCGAAGAAACGCGGACAATGTGGCCGTGGATACTCTTGATTATTGCTGCCCAGGTATTGCTGGTGGCCGGTGCACGGTGCGTAATCAAATTTTTTATCTCGGGGAATTCGACGAGTCGCACGTTGCTAATCGTGGCTGCAGACGAAAAGTCGGCTGAACATCTCGCGAAGGCCGCCGAAGAAGACCAAAGCCGAACGTTTGAGCAATATGAGTTGGTGGTGGCGGGAGAGCTCGAGGAATACGACTACCGGATTCGGTCGGCCGACATGGTTTTGCTGGGCCCCGGGATCAGGGAGCGGGACGACATCATTCGCTGTTGTGCAATGTTCCGGAAAGACGCATTCATTGTGCCGGATCCTACCGACCTGCTCTCCATGCGAGGTATTCCGGGACGGATGGGCGACTTTCTGACGATTGCCGTTCACTCCTGCGCGTTTGCTCCGGTACAGGCGTTTGCCAAACGGCTATTCGATATTGTGTTTTCATCCATTGCGATTGCGGTGTCGGCCCCGGTGATGGTGGCTATCGCTCTTGCCGTGCGTTGGACATCCAAAGGACCAGCAATCTTCCGGCAGGAGCGCGTAGGCAAAGACGGGGCTCCGTACATGATTTACAAGTTCAGGACAATGGTCGATGGCGCGGAGAGCGCGACGGGGCCGGTATTGGCGTTGCATCAGGACCCGAGAATTACGTCGCTCGGAGAGTTTCTGCGATCGACCCGAATGGATGAACTGCCGCAGTTCTTCAACGTCTTGAAGGGTGAGATGAGCATGGTGGGGCCTCGACCGGAGCGCGAGTTCTTCGTTCGCCAGTTCGAGAAGCAGGACCCGATGTATGCCCTTCGGGCGATCGTGAAACCAGGAATCACTGGCCTGGCGCAGGTTCTTGGGCGCTATGCAACGAACGCTCACGATAAACTGCGGTTCGACCTGTATTACATCAGCAACCACTCGTTCTTGATGGACCTCCGAATTATCCTCAAGACAATGGTGGTCGTTCTCCAGCGGCGTCAAGCCGAGGGCGTGACTGTCGCCACGGCGGTCAGACGAGTGGATTCCGTGCGGCCTGCGGCGCGGATCGCTGAACTTGAACGAGAAGAATCCATCATGAGCGACTAGCCCGCGGATTCAGATACATACAACTGCGGCCAACCGGCCGCAGTTTTGTTTGAGGCGTAATTACCCGTAGGGATAGAAGACAAAGAACAGAAGCGACAGGGCAGTGAGTACCCACAATCCACTCTGTATTTCCCGCTGTCTTCCTGATACGAGCTTGCAAAAGGGATAAAGCACAAATCCCGCCGTCATCCCTATCGCGATGTTGTAGGTGAAGCACATCAATGCCACGACGGCGAAGGCCGGAATGGACTCCGTGAAATCTTCAAAGTTGATGCGGACGATGGGGGCGAGCATAAAGAGTCCAACAACGATCAGCGCGGGAGCGTACGCCTGGGCCGGGACAGCCGCAACAAACGGGGCAAAAAAGAGAGCGAGCGAAAACGCGGCGGCGACGACGAGTGTTGTCAATCCTGTGCGACCACCGGACTCGATGCCGGTGGCGGATTCGATAAAGGCGCCACTGGTGGAAGTGCCGACTATGGGAGCGAAGGTGGTGGCGAGTGCGTCAACCAGCATTGGCCGCTCAATCCGTGGCAGGTTTCCTTTGTCATCGAGGAAGCCAGCCCTGGCGGAGAGTCCGATGAGCGTACCCATGGTGTCGAGGAAAGCCATGACAAACATTGTGAGGACGACGGGGAAAGCTTTCCATGTGAGAGCACCGCGGAAATCAAGCTGCCACAGACTGGGACGAATGCTCGGAGGCATGCTGACGAAGTGCCGAGGGGAGGGAGCAATTTGTGTGGCAAAGGCGACGAACGCCGTCGCCACGATCCCGATGAGGATCGCGCCGGGCACTTTGCGAATAACCAGGACGGAGATCAACAGAAATCCGAAGATGGCGACAAGGACAGAGGGTGAAGTCAGTGCGCCAGCTTTCACAGGGGCACCAGCAACCCCGAGGCTCACGATGCCCGCTTCATTGAGACCGATGAATGTGAGAAAGAGGCCTATGCCGACGGCGAAGCTATAGCGCAGGGAGGCAGGTATGGAGTTCACGATCCACGTGCGAAGGCGCAAGACGGTAAGCAACACAAAGGCGATGCCGGAGATAAAGATTGCAGCGAGCGCCGTTTGCCAGTGGAATCCGAGCACGGTACAAACGGTGAAAGCGATGAAAGCGTTCTCTCCCATATACGGCGCAATGGCAAATGGCCGATTGGCGTAGAAGGCCATCAGGACGCATCCGAAAACAGCAGCAAGAATGGTGGCCACCATGGAGGCGTCGGCAGGGATGCCCGCGGCTTTCAGAATCGCCGGGTTCACCACGATGATGTAGGACATGGTGGTGAACGTAGTGATCCCGGCCACAACTTCGCGGCCTATGGTTGAGCCATGTTCTTTGATGTGGAAAATCGCGTTCAGCTTGTTCGTCACGCTGTTGTCTCGCACATGTGAGATATGAGAAAGCGCCGGTGGCGAAAGGCTAAGCGGTCGTGTGCATATCCGTCAAACAAAAATCGTGATTTTCATGATCGGCAGTTCGGCCCTATTGCGACTGTAACTGTGCCAGTCCCTGCAGGGCGCGTGGGTCACCGGGATGGAGCTCCAACTCCTTGCGGAATTCGGCAGCGGCACCTTCCCGGTCGCCTCTTGTGAGCAGGACCGCGCCCAATGCGACGTGGTAATCGTTGCCGTTCGGGTCGATCGCGAGCGCACGACGGGCAGCAGCCTCAGCTTGCTCATACTTGCCGACTTTGATTTCTATGCCGGCATACATCAGCCACCAATCCGCACGGCCAGGAGCGAGCACGATGGCGCGACCGACCAAGGTCTCGGCACTCTGGTAGTGACCGAGGCCGTATTCCGCACGGCCAAGATTAAACAGGGCGGTGGCGTTATCCGGATTCCGGGCAATTTCCTCTTCGAACATGGACATGCCCTGCTGGAGTTGACCGTGCTCGATGTATATGACGCCGAGGTTTACGACTGCCGTATCGTTCAGAGGAGCGATCTTGATTCCGCGCGTGTATAGCACGAGGTCGTTGACCCAGTACGTCTGGTAGACGACGGTAGCGATGCCAAGCAAAACAAAGATGATGGCGTAAGACGCTCGCACAATTACCTTGCCACTGGGCATTCGCGAAAACCAGCTCGCGGTCTTCTCGAATCCAACTGCGACGAGGATGCATAGTCCCAGGGATGGAAGGTACAGGTAGCGATCATGGACGAGTTCGCGTTGGCTGAATACTCGCAGATATAGCACCGGCAGGAGGGGAAGGACGAGCCAGAGCGTCGCAGTCCAGAGTTGCCGGCGCGCGGGAGCCTTCTGGATCAGATAGACAGTAAGTGCGAGAACCGGGACGACGAACAGAAGCGGAAGCCAAAACTGACCACTGCGCCAGGTATGGACAAAATCAAGGTTGTAGTAGGGGCTGAGAGTGACCGGGAAAATCAGTTGCCGGATATAGAAGGCCATAACGGCCGGCCAACTCTCTACCATTGTGGCAATGCCAATACCCTTTACGTTATGTGCAAAGGCATGCAGTGCCCATTCCCGGGCTCCGAGGTAGAGCCCGACCAGTGCAACGAAAGGAAGTGATCCAAGGAAAATCGCGCGTCGCGCTCGAGTGGCCTGTGGAAGCTGGGAGGTAAGAGCCGTTGCGACAAGCAATATCGGCAGAAGTAGAGCGGTTTCCTTGGTGAACATCGCAAGGAATCCTGCGACAAGCGAGAGGGCATACCACCCCAGTCCCTTGTTTGCGGACCATTGCAAAAACGCCAGGGCCGAGATCAGCATCAGCACCGCCATTAATGGATCGGTTGCCCCGGAGATCCAGGCAACGGATTCGACGTGTACTGGATGCAGAACAAACAGTAGAGTCGCCACCGCGGCGATGGATCGGCTTCCCAACAGACGCCATACGTAGCGGAACATCAATACGCACACGATGACATGGAGAAGAACCGCTGACGCGTGCCATCCAACCGAACTTGTTCCGAACAGCATGTAGTTCGCGCGCAACCAAACGAAGAAAATGGGGCGATAGTAGTTGGCGGGAGTATATGGTGCGATGACGGACCAAACGGCATGGGTGAAATATCCCGGCAGCGATGCCCAGCTATGTATCTCCGGATTGTTCAGGATCTGGCTGCGATCATCGGTCACGAACCCGAAAGTCAGGCTGCCCATGTAGGCGACGAATGCGAGGGCCGCAATACACACTTCCATGTAACCCGGCTGCTCGATGAACAACCGGGCCGTTTTGACTTGCGAATGAGCGTGCTGTCTGTTTGCGGCCATGGGTGCGACCTCGGAATCCTGTGGGTGTATTACAACTCCGTCCAACATCATAAATGACCCACCAAGTACACTGTCGAAGGTGTACAGGACAATTGCGAACGAATGGGCGACGAACTAAGGTAAGTGGAGCATGTTTTCCCAAAGAACAAACTGGAACCTTTCACGGAACCGTTTCGCCGATGCAATAGAGGCAGCTCGCCAGCACGGTGCGGAGTTGCTTGATCTGACGGCATCGAATCCGACGGCGGTTGGACTGACGTACGACACAGACGGAATTCTAAAAGCGTTGGCTGACCCACGCGGCTTAGGCTACGAACCGGCATCCAAGGGGATGAGGGTGGGTCGTGAAGCAGTCGCGTCTTATTACGCGGAGCAGGGAATCGCGTGTAATCCAGAGAATCTGGTGCTGACGGTGAGTACGAGCGAGGCGTACAGCTACTGCTTCCGGCTGCTCTGCGATCCCGGAGACGAGGTGCTGGTTCCGGCTCCGAGTTACCCGCTGTTCGAATTTCTGGCGGACATCCAGGACGTCAATCTCGTCCCGTACGAACTGGTCTACGACCACGGCTGGCAAATCGAATTCGAATCGCTTCAGCATGCGATCACGCCGCGGAGCCGGGCGGTGATGGTGGTCCATCCGAACAACCCTACAGGACATTACACGAAGGCGTGGGAAGTCGAGCGACTGAACGCTCTCTGCTCAGAAAATGAAATGGCAATCGTCGCGGATGAAGTCTTCCTCGATTACGCGCTGGAAGCGGGATCAAGGGTCAGTTTTGCGGAAAATCGCGGCGCCCTGACTTTCACGCTAAGCGGGTTGTCGAAGATCAGCGGATTGCCGCAGATGAAAGCTGCGTGGATCCTGGTGTCGGGGCCGGAAGCAGTCGCTCACGAGGCACTGGGCCGTCTGGAGGTGATTGCCGACACGTACCTCTCACCGAATGCGCCAGTCCAGTGGGCGTTGCCGGCGTTGCTTGGCTCGCGCCGGGGAGTGCAAGGTCAATTGAATGAACGTACCAGGAGCAATCTGACGGAATTGGACCGGCAACTTGCCAAGCAGCACCTATTGGAGAGGCTGCGGGTGGAAGGCGGGTGGTATGCGGTGCTGAGGGTTCCGGTAACGCGTACGGATGAAGATCTCGCAATTGAGCTGCTGGAACACGAGTCAGTGCTCGTGCATCCCGGACACTTCTTTAACTTCGCTGGAGACGGATACCTGGTGGTCAGCCTGATCACACCAACAGAGGAGTTTTGCGCGGGCGTCAAGCGCATTGTGCGTTACTTGCAACGCTAATTGAGATTTATGATGAAAGACACGGATACCGGAAACCTGGGTGAGAAGATGAGCGATTTAAATATTGTGACGGATTTCTACAGCCTCAATGTGAGCGACGGGGCGACGATGCAAACGTACGTTGCGCATCCCGACGATGACGCGACTCAGCCCGGCGTGATTGTGATTCAAGAGGCGTTTGGCGTCAACGTGCATATCCGCAATGTGGCGGACCGCTTAGCGCAGCAGGGATATGTCGCGATTGCGCCGGAGATATTTCATCGCACGGCGGAACCGGGCTTCGAGGGGAGTTATACGGATTTTGCGGGCGTGATGCCGCACATGCAGTCGGTGACGCACAAGGGAGCTGAAATGGACTTGCGCGCCGCACATGAATGGCTAAAGTCGAAGTCTTACGTCGATGGCTCCCGGATCGCGGCGATTGGGTTCTGCATGGGAGGACGCCTTGCGTTCCTCGCGAACTCATGCCTTCCGCTGTGCGCAGCCATCTCTTTCTACGGAGGCAATATTCCTACACTGCTCGACCGAGTGGCCGGGTTGCATGCGCCGATGCTTTTCTTCTGGGGAGAGCTGGACAAGCACATCGGGCTCGATCAGCGGCAGCAGGTATTGCAGGCGATGAAGACCAGCGGCAAGCAATACACGAACGTTGAATTTTCAGATGCCGACCACGGGTTTTTCTGCGATGTGCGGGCTGCCTATCAGCCGCAGGCGGCAAGGCTTGCATGGAAACTTTCGCTGGAGTTCCTTGCCATGCACATGGGTGGAGACGCGACACGATGATTCACGAAATCATTGCGGTTGGGCCACTGCAATGCAACTGCTCGGTAATTGGCGACGAATCCACACGCGAAGCGATGGTGATCGATCCGGGCGACGACATCGAGATGGTCATGCAGGCGGTCCGCAAGCATCGCTTGACGGTGAAGCAGATCGTCATCACACATGCTCACATTGACCACGTTGGAGGCGCTACCAGGCTGAAGCAATTGACGGGCGCGCCTATTCTGCTGAACGAAAATGACAACGCGCTGCTGAAGATGCTGGGCGTGCAGGCTAGTTGGCTGGGGATGAAGCCTCCCGAAGACGTCGAGATCGATAGAGGAATCGCGAGCGGTGACCTGGTCAAGGCAGGAGCCCTGGAAGCGCAAGTGATTCATACACCCGGGCATACGGAAGGTTCGGTATGCCTGTATTTCGCGCCGCAGGAGATGTTGATTGCTGGCGATACGCTGTTTGCAGGTTCGATTGGACGGACGGATTTGCCGGGCGGGTCGTATGACAGCATCATGAGGTCGCTCCATGAGCATGTGCTGGCACTGCCGGATGAGACGCTGGTAATTCCGGGGCATGGACCGGCAACAACCATCGGCGATGAGCGGCTGGCAAACCCGTTTTTGCAGAAATAAGGTGGGAGATTCTGGGGAAAGCAAAAGCCTCGCAGCGACGCGAGGCTTTTTGAATTCGATAAGCAGCGGTGTTACTTGGATTTTGCCGGGGCGCTCTTCGTTGTCTGCGTGCTATTCAGAACCGAACCGGCGTTGCCGGCACGGCGAGTCGCCATGATGGCGAGAGTGAACGAAGTGATAATGAAGATCACGGTCGCCCACGCAGTCGCCTTGGTAAGTGCATTGGCCGCCGAGCGCGGTCCGAACGTCGTCTGGCTTCCCATGCCGCCAAAGGCTGCGGCAATATCGCCGCTCTGGCCGCTCTGCAGCAGCACAACCACGATGAGGAAGAGGCAAACGATGACGTGGATGATGGTGATCAAAATCAGCATAGTTACTCTACTCTCCAGCCCGCAACTACCAGGATAGTTCGGCAGCAACGAGCGCTACAAGGTGCTAACTTCGCCTGCTTGAAAGGTTCCGGAAACCGATGTGAGTGTTATGGTGCGGAAAGGGGGACTTGAACCCCCATGGAGATTTCTCTCCGCCAGCCCCTCAAGCTGGTGCGTCTGCCAATTTCGCCATTTCCGCACATCGACCTGCACGCCGCGGAAATGCTGCGGCGGAGGGCAACTCTGGTTCCAAAGAACGTGTACAGCAGCGACTGAATTATACCAAAGACGGTGCACCCTCAGGAAGGGTTCGACTGTGGAAATGACTGAAGAGACAGAATTTCGGGCTGTCGGGCTGCCACAGGTGAGAGGTGACAACCCGACAGTGAAGCGAAATATCAGTACTTCACAATCGCGGCGAACGAGTCGGGCTTAAGGCTTGCGCCGCCAACCAAAGCGCCGTCGATTTCCGGCTGCGACATCATTTCCTTTGCGTTCTCCGGTTTCACGCTGCCGCCGTAGAGAATCCGAAGCTGCTGGGCAAAGTCTTTGCCGAAGGCCTTCGCGGCCTCATGGCGGATGACCTCGTGCGCTTGCGCAGCAATCTGCGCCGTGGCAGTTTTGCCGGTGCCAATAGCCCACACGGGTTCGTAAGCGATCGCCAATTTGGCAGCTTTCCGTGCTGAAATGCCACGAAAGGCGCGCGAGCACTGCCGGCTTAGTACTTCTTCCGTGATGCCCGCTTCACGTTCTTCGATCACCTCGCCGACGCAGCAGATTGGCGCGAGCCCGGCTTCAAGGGCGACTTCGAGCCTGCGGTTGACGGTGTCATCGGTTTCACCGAAATACTGACGACGCTCGGAGTGTCCGATGATGACGAACTCGCAACCAGCTGCCGCCAGCATCTTGCCGGAGATTTCGCCGGTGAAGGCCCCTTCCGTTTCCCAGTACATGTTCTGCGCTCCGACGTGCACGTTTGATCCCCTGGCAGTCTCGAGGAGAATCGCGATATCGATGAAGGGCGGGCAGATGACGATCTCGTCGCGTGCGTGTCCCTTTACCAGGGGAAGAAACGCTTCCATGAAAGTTTTTGTTTCAGCGGGAGATTTATACATCTTCCAGTTTGCGGCAATAATTTTCTTTCGCATGGGACCTTTCACTCTTGTTCAGGTTTAAATCGAAGAATATTGGTTCCGAGTTCATGGGAACTCACGTGGATTTCGGCCAGCAATTTCCTGTAGATCTCACATGCTTTGTCGTCGAAGAGCACGAATCTGACTTGGTGAACATGGGAGGCTTGTTGGAGCGCTTCAATTGTTGTCGCGACCGCGATTTCGGCGGCGAGATACAACGGATAGCCGAAAGCTCCAGTGGAGATGGCAGGAAAAGCGACAGAGTGGATGCGAAGTTCGTCCGCTCGGCTGAGGCACTCGCGGTAGCAGCTTGCCAGCAGATCAGGCTCGCCGTAGTAGCCGCCGCTCCAGACGGGGCCGACGGTATGGATGACATAACGCGCCTTGAGATTGCCGCCAGTAGTTGCAACAGCCTGACCGGCTGGCAAGCGGCCAATCTGCGTAACGACGCGCTTGCAATCTTCGAGAATCGCGGGCCCACCCTCACGATGAATGGCACCATCAACTCCGCCGCCGCCCATGAGAGAGGAATTGGCGGCGTTTACGATCGCGTCGGTATCCTGCTGGACGATGTTTCCGACCAGAGCGGTGACAACGGCACCCGGCAGTTTCAGCTCGAAGACTTCACCCATGGGTGACTCAGAAAAAGGGCGGCTCAAAGCCGCCCCGGGGCTTATTTGTCGGTGAGGGCCTCAACTCCTGGGAGCTTCTTGCCTTCCAGGAATTCAAGAGATGCGCCACCGCCGGTCGAGATGTGCGAGATTCGGTCGGCGACACCAGCCTTCTTGACAGCCGCAACGCTGTCGCCGCCGCCAACGATGGAGGTAGCGCCGGCATTGTCCGCGACTGCTTCGGCGATTTTCATCGTCCCATTCGCGAAATGATCGAACTCGAAGACGCCCATCGGTCCGTTCCAGATGATGGTCCGCGCGCGTCCGATCTCTTCTGCAAACATCGCAATGGTTTCGGGACCAATGTCCAGCGCCATTTTATCGGCGGGAATCGGTGCACCCTTTGCGACGAGGATCGGCGTGGAGTTCGCGTCAAACTTGTCGGCCACTACGTGGTCCACCGGCAACAGCAGCTTGACGTTATGGGTGTGCGCCTCGTTGAGAAGCTCCTTCGCAAGTTCGAGTTTGTCGGTCTCCACGAGCGACTTGCCTACCTCTTCTCCTCGCGACTTGAGGAACGTGTAGGCCATGCCGCCGCCAATGATCAGCGCATTTACCTTGGGAAGAAGATTCCTGATAACGCCGATCTTATCACTGACCTTGGCGCCTCCGAGAATCGCGACAAATGGCTTGGCCGGATGCTGCGTAGCCTTGCCGAGGTACTCCAACTCACGTTCCATGAGAAGGCCTGCGGCTGACTTCTGCACGAAGTGGGTGATGCCCTCCGTGGAAGCGTGTGCGCGATGCGCAGAGCCGAAGGCGTCGTTGACGTAGAAGTCCGCTACTTTGGCCAGTTGCCTGGCGAACTCCGGGGCGTTGGCCTCTTCTTCCGGATGGAAGCGCAGATTTTCCAGAAGGAGTGCCTGGCCCCGCTCGAGCTTGCCGGCCATCTCTTCGGCCTGGATGCCGATACAGTCAGGCGAGAATCCAACGTTCTGGCCGCGCCCAATCTTTTCATCCAGCAGAATGCGAAGGCGCTCCGCGACCGGCTTGAGGCTCATCTGCGGGTTCGGTTTGCCCTTGGGGCGACCGAGGTGGGAAGCGAGCACCAGCTTGGCGCCGTGGCGCAGAGCGTACTCAATGGTGGGAAGAGTTTCGCGTATACGCGTGTCGTCCGAGACGCGACCGCCGTCGAGAGGGACGTTGAAATCGACGCGCATAAATACGCGGTGGTTGTTGAGGGAAAGGTCTCGAATCGACAGTTTCGCCATAGCAGTGTCTCACTCGGACGGGCCGTAGCAGGGAACTGCCTGCCGTGCATCGCGCGAAGGGGAACGGGGTGCGCTCCCCTTCGTCCATTGAACTGCATGCGGTATGCCGTACCGTTTCCAGCGCGGCCGCCCGTACTCTCTTAGAGGCCCTTCTTTCCAAGGAATGAAATCAGGTCACGTACGCGGCAGCTGTAGCCCCACTCATTGTCGTACCACGAGATGACCTTGACGAGGTTTCCGCCAACCACGCGGGTAAGAGGAGCGTCGAAAATCGACGAACGCGAATCTCCGCGGAAGTCCATGGAGACGAGTTCGTTGTCGTCGTAGCCCAGGTAGCCTTTCAGTGGGCCGGCTTCACTGGCCTTCTTCATGGCGGCGTTGATTTCTTCCACCGTCGTGTTCTTCTCCGTTACCGCGACGAGATCCACCACGGAGACATTCGGGGTCGGGACACGAATTGCGAATCCGTCGAGTTTGCCCTTCAGTTCGGGTATCGCAAGATAGATGGCCTTGGCGGCGCCGGTGGAAGTCGGAATCATCGAGAGAGCGGCCGCGCGAGCACGCCGAAGGTCTTTGTGCGGGAAGTCCAGAATGACCTGGTCGTTGGTGTAGCTGTGGATCGTTGTCATCGTGCCATTGACGATCCCGAAATTATCGACCAGCACCTTGGCCACTGGGGCAAGGCAGTTCGTGGTACACGATGCGTTGGAAATGACGTTATGCTTCGCCGGGTCGTACTTGTCGTCATTGACGCCCATGACGATGGTGATGTCTTCGTTCTTGGCCGGAGCCGAGATGATGACTTTCTTCACCGTGCCGCGCAGGTGCTTCTTTGCGTCGTCTGCATTGGTGAAGTGACCGGTGGATTCAACCACGACCTGGACACCCATGGAAGACCAGTCGAGCTGAGCCGGGTCCCTCTGTGCAAACACCTTGATCGTGCGCTTGTCGACCTTGATGCTGTCCGCCGTGGCTGAGATATCGTGATGAAGATTGCCGAGAATCGAATCGTATTTGAGAAGATGCGCAAGCGTCTTCGGATCTGTCAAGTCGTTCACCGCGACGATCTCGACGTTGCTGTCATTGAGAGCGGCGCGAAACACGTTCCGGCCGATGCGGCCGAACCCATTGATGCCTACCTTGATTGCCATTATTGCCTCCCGGCAAAAGTGGAGCACCCAGCCAACTGCAGTGCACCTTATAGAGTCGTCAGAAAAATGCTAGCACCCACACGGACCTGAGGCAAACATCTGACGCCCCATACGGGACAATATCGCTTGTCTCCTCTCCCAATAGGCTCCAAATGCCATTTTTCTGCACTACAATCCTCGGCGATGCCCTTTGTCTTCACCATGCAGGTGCTGGCGACGCTATGCCCCGAAGAAGTCCGGCGGAAGTGGCTGCATGCAGTTCCATCCGAGAGTTCGGCGGCGACGGTCATCTCTGGCGCCATTGAGTTTCTGCTGATGATCTCCCTGCTTTTCGTTCGCTATTACTCGTTCATGACGTATCGGTTGAGCGGATTGACAGCCGCCCTCATGGAGAAAGGGGGAGTGCTGGGGGATATGCACGCGGTTTTTGGGGCAGGTATCAGTGCCTACATGGAGTTCCTGCTGCAGCCTCTCACCATCCTGCTCATCTACTTCACGCTGGAGGGTGCGTTTCGTATGTCGGCAGCCGTCGCGACCGGAGAAGTGGTTGGAACGCTGCCGTTCTTTCTCCTGCACAGGGCGACAGTCGCCTTTAACGACTATTGGACTGAAAAGAAACTGGGCCCGCGAATTCCCGACCTCGTGCAGAAGAACCCTGAGAACGATGAGTACCAGATTGTGGTTGCCAGTTGTCGCCAGAAAGAGGACTGGAACTCGTCCCTGACGATTCGATACGAAGGATCGCTCTACGAGGTGTACCGAACAGGGATGGGGAAGGAGCCGCGGCCCTACATATATTGCCTGCCGTTGGCCCCGCTTTCCAAGACGATACGGGGACTTTGCGACTATGACCCGACGGAGTCGGCTGACCGCACAAAGTAACCGGAACCATCGGCGTACTCAACTTTCCTTTCGTGGCTCTCGCTCAAGCCGGGGCAAACGTGTTATAAGTCCCGTATGCGCAAGTGGATGCGCGACCGCCTTAAGCGGCGCAACAAACCGGTGAAGCCGGGACAACAGCCCGATACGCAGCAGGAAGCACCGCTGCAACCGACATTTCTTGATCGCGAAGCTGCCGTACCGAGCGACGAGATCATAACCCCTGTAACTGCACCCGCAGTCGCCCCTGTTCGGCAGCCGGAATATGAGGCCCAGCCTGAAGCAGATCCGACTGAAGTGGATAGCTCACAGGAGTCTTCTGAAGCCGACAAGCCGATGCGCCGGGATCGCTCCCGCCGCCGGGGCCGTGGCGGACGGGGACGGAACCGCCAGCGCGGCGAACAAAGGCCAGCAGGCGCGAGTGCACCAGGTCTTCCGATTAATCCGGGACAGGCGACCGGAGAAGCCTCGGAGCTGGAACCGATTGCTCCGGCCGAAAGTCCGTCCGCGGAAGCGGCAGCCGCGGTACCCCCTCCCAAGAAAGGCAAGCCCCGTGGAGCGGTAGTGCTGGCGATTGGACTGCCAGGTTCGGGCAAGAGTTCGTGGTTCCGGCGACACAATATCATTCCGCTTTCGAGCGATTTGGTCCGCGGGCTGTTATTCGACGACCCGACCGAGCAGCGTTATCAGGACCTTGTGTTCTCGTCGCTTCGGTCACTGTTACGGGCGCGTCTTATAGCAGGGCGTCCGATGAATTACATCGACGCAACGAACCTTTCGCCGAAGGAGCGCCATAGCTGGATCAAGATGGCCCGCGACTTCGGATACGAGGCCCACGCCGTGTTCTTTGACGTGCCGACCGACGTCTGCATGGAACGGAACCGGAAGCGCTCTCGTAATGTTCCCGACGAGATCATGGTCCGGATGGCGAATAAGCTGCGTCCTCCGAAATTTGACGAGGGCTTCGCGAAGGTGACGATAGTGAGGTTGAAGCAAGCGGAGAAGAAGGAAACTCCCGCTGAGCCGCTAGCCGACCCCGAAGAGTAAACAGATTCCGAACCGGCGCCGGGGCTCAGGCTCCGGCGTTTTCTGTTGCATGAAACTGTCGCATTGGCGAAAGCGACATGGTAGAGTCGGACGCGATTCTGCCATGTACAACTTTTATCGACACAAATCCATCCTCTCTGCCCTGGCGGCCGTCTTTCTCATCGTTTTTCTTGCCGGCGCCGCTGCTGCCCAGAACTCTTCCACCCAGTTTGCGAACGTCGACGCCGCGATCAATCAGGCGATCCAGGACAATCAGATTCCCGGGGCTGTGCTGGTGATTGGGCACGACGGGAAGGTCGTGTATCGCAAGGCCTACGGCGAGCGTTCGCTGGAGCCAACACGCGAGCCGATGACGATTGATACGGTCTTCGATATGGCTTCAATCACCAAATGCATGGTGACGGCGAATGCCGTGATGCAACTGGTGGAAGAGGGGAAGATTCGTCTCAATGACACGGTGGCGAAGTACATTCCCGAGTTCGCGAAAAATGGGAAGCAGGACATCACCATTCGCCAGCTCGCCACCCATTACTCGGGTCTGGCGCCAGACCTCGACTTGAAGCAGCCGTGGACGGGCAAAGATACGGCCTATCAGATGGCCGACGACGAGACGCCTGTCTCGCCTCCAGGCACGAGCTTTGTTTACTCGGACATCAACTACATTGTGCTGGGCGAACTGGTTGAGCGCGTCTCCGGGATGCCACTGGAAGAGTACGCGCAGGAGAAGATATTCGGGCCTCTCGGGATGAAGGACACACGGTTCCTGCCACCCGCCGACTGGCTACCGCGAATCGCTCCGACGGAATATGACGAGAACCACAACATGCTGCGCGGCGTTGTTCACGACCCGACCGCACGCCGTATGGGCGGCGTCGCCGGTCACGCGGGATTGTTCTCGACAGGCGACGATGTCGCACACTTTGCGCAGGCGATGTTGGATCAACTGGCCGACCCGAACAATGTGGCGAAGGAGTTCGTAATCTCGACGGCAGGCCTGGAGAAAATGACGACTCCCGAACAGCCGCCAACGGGAACCTCGCTGCGGGGTATTGGATGGGATATCGATTCGCCGTTCGCAAGCAATCGCGGCGAACTCTTGCCCGTAGGCGGTTTTGGGCACACAGGATTCACCGGAACATCCATCTGGGTAGATCCTACAACCGATACGTATATCGTTCTGCTGATCAATGCAGTGCATCCGAACCTGCGGCCAGGGGCACCAGCGGTCGCGCTTAGGACGAAAGTCTCCAGCGCCGTTGCTGCGGATCTCCGCCTCACGGTGAGCGAGTCTGAAAAACGGCGGATGCTCTCGTTGACGGGCTACAACGAAGCAATGGTGGGCGAGCGGCGGTTGCAGGCCCGCAACGGCCAGGTAAAGACCGGAATCGACCGGGTGGAAGAGTGGGGCAACCTCTTCGGACCGGGAAGTAATGCGTCGTGTGACGATCATCCCTGTCGTGTGGGGCTTGTGACAAATCAGACCGGGTTGGATAGCGAGGGAAGGCGCACGATTGACGTACTGGCCCATCTGGACGGCGTCAAACTCGTGGCCATCTTCAGTCCGGAGCACGGGATCGCAGGCAAGTTGGACACAACGGAGATTGGCAACACACGTGATGCCGCTACCGGTGTCCCGGTGTACAGCGTTTATGGAGCCAAGGAAGACCAGAGACGGCCTTCGCTCGATGTGTTGAAGACTCTCGACCGTGTCGTGTTCGATATGCAGGATGCGGGGGTGCGCTGGTACACCTACGAGACTACGCTTGGCTATTTTCTGGAAGCCTGTGCCAAGGTGAATGTCCCGATGACCGTGCTCGACCGACCGAATCCTATCACCGGATCGTTCGTGCAGGGTCTGGTCTCCGATCCTGGCAAAGAGTCGTTCGTTAATTATTCGAGCGTTCCGGTAAGGCACGGAATGACCGTGGGCGAACTGGCGAAGATGTTCAATGAAGAGCGCGGCATTCACGCACAACTGACGGTTGTGCCCGTGGAAGGATGGTTGCGCGGCGACTGGTTCGACTCGACCGGATTGACGTGGACGAATCCTTCGCCAAACCTTCGCAGCTTGACGGAAGCGACTCTGTATCCCGGTGTTGCACTGGTGGAAGGGACGAACGTTTCAGTTGGACGCGGCACGGACACGCCGTTCGAACTGATGGGAGCGCCATGGATCGATGCTCGGCTATTGTCCGCATATCTCAATGCGCGGAAACTTGCGGGTATACGGTTCATGCCCACGGATTTCACCCCCAACTCGCCTGACTCGTGGATTCCGTACAACCACGAACTCTGCCACGGCGTGAGCATGATCGTCATTGACCGGAATGCGCTTGATTCTCCGGAACTGGGGTTGGAACTGGCATCGGCGTTGATGAAGCTCTATCCCGACCAGTACAAGCCGGAGCGTATGCCGCACTTGCTGGTGAACGAAGCGGCGTTTGAAGCCTTGAAGGCAGGAGAAGATCCACGACGCATTGAGGCTGACGGGCAAGACGCACTGTCGGCATTCGAGATGATTCGAGCGAAGTATCTGCTCTACTGAGGAATCCGATGATACGAAAAGTGACCGTTGTGGTGTTGATGCTGGTCGCATCGGTATTCGCGACTGACAGGACCGCACAGTTGCAGAAGGACCTTGAGGCTCTGGCTGCGAAGCATGAGGGCAAGGTAGCGTTATTCGCCAAAAATCTGGCCACTGGAGAGACGGTCGCCATAGATGCAGACCGCCCCGTCCAAACCGCGTCGGTCATTAAGCTGCCGCTGCTGCTGGAGGCGTATACACAGGTCAAGGAAGGGAAGCTCAAACTGGACGACCCGGTGCCGTTGACGAAAGAGAATCAAGTACAGGGTTCAGGGGTGCTCGGGTTCCTCCACCCCGGCCTGAATTTGACACTGCACGATGCGTTGGTCTTGATGGTGGTTCTGAGTGACAACACGGCGACGAACCTGGTCATCGACAAGGTGGGGCTGAAGCCGACGAATGAAATGACGGCCGCAATGGGTCTAAAGAACACGTATTTCTACAAAAAGGTATACGTGAAAGCGACAGAACCCCTGCCTCCGGACTTCAAGCAATTCGGACTGGGGAAAACCACCGCGCGCGAAATGGCGGAAGTCATGCAAGCGATCTACCAATGCAAACTGGGAGATCCGAAGCTCTGCGACGATATGCAATTCATCTTGCGGAATCAGCAATACCGCGCAATGATCCCTCGATATCTCGAAGTGGCAGACACGTCGGAGGGGCTGTCGGCAATCGGCGACAAGATCGGTGCGCTGGATGCGGTTCGAAACGATGTGGCCTTTATTATCACCAAGAAAGGCACGTTCATCATTTCGGCCTTCACCTACGACAACAAGGACCAGAGCTGGACTCCTGAGAATAAGGCTGAAATCCTCATCGGCCATATGGCAAAAGAGATCGTCGGCGCCTGGGGAGGCGAAGTCAGCAGCCACTAGGAAGCGCAACCAGACGCCGTGATCGGGGTTCATTCTCGTACACAGGTTTGGAGGAACGATGCGCAAGCCAATTCTGTTTTGTTTCCTGACCGCCGCGATCACACTGGCACAGGTTTCATTTGCCCAGCAGGAGCCATCCGGCGGCCAGAGTAATCAGCCGACGGTCTTACGAGAAGGTTCCGGGGACGAAGCCTCCGCCATCCGAGTGACGCTGCCCGAGGGAACCAAGATTCCACTGGTCCTGAAACAGGCTATTTCCACCAAGAGCGCCCGCAGCGGTGATCCCGTCTATGCGGAGACGAATTTTCCGGTCGTCGTAAGCGGCAAAGTCGTTGTACCCCCGGGAACCTACGTCCAAGGTGTGGTCTCGCGGGTGGAGCGGCCCGGACGGGTCAAAGGCCGTGCCCAGATTCTCATCCACTTCACTTCGATGATCTTTCCCAGCGGCTACACGGTGCTGCTGCCGGGATCGCTCGACCATGTGCCGGGCGCGGAGAATTCCAAGATGAAGGGTGATGAGGGAACGGTTGAGGGTTCGGGTAGCAAGGGCAAAGACGCTGCGACGGTCGCCAATACGACGATGGCTGGGACGGCCATTGGAGGCCTGGTCGGACGCGATGCCAAAGGGGCTGGGGTCGGCGCTCTCGGAGGTGGACTGGTTGGGCTAGCCACCGTGCTGCTCTCGCGTGGTCCTGATCTTAGATTTGATACCGGCACCACGCTTGAAATGGTGCTGGAACGGCCGGTGGAGATCAACCGGGATCGGGCGCTGGCCAAGCCCTGAGGAATCTCGACATGCAGACAAAAATGAGCCCCGCCTTGACGCGGGGCTTTTTTGTGCCCAAAACCGATTATTTCAGCGCATATTCAACCGTTACGTGGGCCGTGACTGTAGTTTTCGCGGGACTGAACTCAGCCGTCGGCGGCGGGGCAGCTTCGGTGGCCATAGCGCGAGCGTACATAACTGGGCGGGGACCGGGGACGCTGTAGGCGTCGAGATTGATTTGTCGGGCTTCGCCAAGGGTTCGTCCGGCGCTGCGGGCCAAAGCAGATGCCAACTCACGAGCTTTCCGCATCGCATCTTCCGCAGCCTTCACTCGAGCGGCATCCATGTCCTCGAGCGTGTACGAGATCGATTGATTGGCGGTGACATCCATGCCGGAGAAGGCGTCCGCCAGAGGGCCGACTTTGCTGAAGTCCTTGACCTTGACGGAAATGGCGCTATTTACCTGATAACCGACCAGCTTGCGCTTCGGGTTGCGATAGTCATAAACCGGGCTGACCTGCAAGGTCCCAATCTCGGCTTGGTGCGGATCAATGCCGTTGCTGCGGAGAACCTGCCGTACCTGTTCAGCGGCCTGTTGTGCGCGAGCGTAAGCGGCCTTGAGCAGGGGTTCCTGCGCCGAGATGTTGAACTGGATCAGGGCAGTATCCGGGGCCACCTCGAACTTACCATCGGCACTGACCGTCACGCTGTCTGGGTGCTGGGTAACAGGAGGTTGTTGGGCGATTACGGTGATGCCGGTGAAGAGGAGCAGTCCGAGAATAAGGTAATTGCGTTTCATCTTCGTTTCCTCATGGCTTGACGAACCGTGGGTTCATATTACTCTTGGTCGAGCGCTGGAGATACCGCGGGCTTAATTCGCCGGAAATGGAATTTCCCGTGGAATCGAATTTGTTACTAAAGAAATGGGACAGATTGAAACTTTCTCTTCGTGCAAACGTCCAATGGTGCTATGAGATATTTCAGGGAGAATTGCCATGCGTAAATGGGCGCTGCCGTTAACAGTCCTGGGAGTGGGAAGTGTAGGAGCGCTGTTGTTATCCGAGCGAGGGCGCAAGGCGATCGGGTGGATCTTTGCCCGGTTGCAGGAAGCCCCAGACCAGATTGCCGGGTGGAACGAGACGGCACAGCAGGAAATTCAAAGCATTCAAAACGCGCTGAACGACTTGTCGGAGTCTCTGCAAGTGAAGACCGTACAACGCTAGCCAGAGCTCAATCGTACACGCGGCGCGCCTGTTGCCGGCGCCGCATCCGAAATCTGCCTTTAAAACCTACCGGCCAAGTTCGTTGATCCGTCCAGCCATTCGCAAATCGCGCTGCGTGACCCCGCCAGAATCATGTGAGAGCAACTGCAACGTGACTTTGTTGTAGACGATCTTAATGTCCGGGTGGTGGTTCGCCTCCTCGGCGAGTTCCGCTACCTTGTTCACAAAGACCATGGCATCCACGAAGTTGGGAAATTCGTAGAGTTTTTCGATCGCCGGCCCGTTCTGAGCCCAGCCTGGGAGCGAGACCAACGCTTTTTGTACGTCTGAATTCTGCATGGGATTACCCATTCAGCCCTCCAGTCTTCTTGATAGTGCGACGCGAAATCCCTTAAGCCTGAGAACGTGTCTTCAGGCGTTTGCTCTGCCGGTTGATTTCGGTGGGGTCGAGAACCGGTAGACCTGCGAATCAATCTCTCGCCGCAAATCGCGCCACGTGGTCTGAGGCATGCCGAGAAAGACTTCAACGATCATGGGATCGAATTGGCGGCCAGACCATTGCGATATCTCGTCACGCGCGGCATCAATACTCTGGGCAGCACGATATGGGCGGTCGGATGTAATCGCGTCGAGAGCGTCTGCGATGGAGAAAATCCTTGCTCCCAGCGGAATTTCTTCACCTGTCAATCCGCGTGGATAGCCAGTTCCGTCATAGCGCTCCTGGTGTGCGTAGACAATCTCCGCGGCTTCTTCGAGGAACGGAATTTTGCGGAGCATCTGGTATCCGCGGTAGCAGTGCTCCTTCATCAATTCCTTTTCTTCTTCCGTAAGGGCGCCGGGTTTCCGCAGGATTGCGTCGGGAATCGCCATCTTGCCAATGTCATGCAGGAAGGCCCCGCGCGCTATGACGCGTATCTTGTCGTCGGTAAGCCCCATGGATCGAGCCATGGCAATGGTGAAAGCGGTGACTCGCTTCGAGTGACCTTCCGTCTCAGCGTCCTTGAGATCGAGGGCGTCGCCAAGTGCTTCCAGAGTGATGTCGTAAGACCGTTCGAGATCGGACATCGCCTGCCGGAGGTCACCCATCGCCTGGCGCAGTTGCTCCGTGCGCGCGCTTACCAGCGATTCCAGATTTGTCTGATATGCGCGGTTTTCCAGCTTCAGCCGGCGATTTTCGAGCGCCCGGCGCACCATGGCGACCAGTTGTTCACGTTCGAAGGGCTTGAGCAGGTAATCGTAAGCTCCATTGCGTATGGCGGCGAGTGCTACGGAGATGTCATGAACGGCCGTAACCATTACGACCGGCATGTCAGGGAACTTTTCCTTGGCGCGCTCCAGCAAGCCGATTCCATCCAGTTCAGGCATCATCAAGTCTGATAGCATCAACTCGAACTTCTGGCCCGAATCAAGAATGGCAAGCGCGTCGACTCCAGAGCAGGCCTGTTCGCAGTGGAACCCTGCGTTGCACAACATGGAAGAGACGATCTCGCGGATCGGCTCTTCGTCATCCACCACCAAGATGCGTTCTGACAACATGACTTAAGGGAGTACTCCTCTGTCTGTGGCGCAATTGTACACGGCTTGAGCGTGTTCGTTTGGCGAAAAGGAATTGAAATTCACTGGCATCTGTTTCGATTTGTGGTATACAGCACCTTCGAGTGTTTCGGACCCTGATGATTTTGTCCCCGGCAGTTTTTTGGCTCCAGTTGCTGAGATTTCTCCCGACCGAGTCGATGGTCGAAGGTGCGGGTACGCTTGCGCTCCTGGCGGCGGCGATTCTCGTCTATCGCACTTTCCGTGAACGTTACCTTCTGATATGGATCGCAGGCTGGCTGTTGTACTTTGTTTCCCTTGAGGCTCTAGCGGCTGGGCCGTTCACAGGTGATCCCCGCCTTGCAAACGCGATTGCTTACGTCGCCTTCCTGCTTGCCGTCACTTTTTTTGTAGTCGCCGTCCTGCTGTACTCGAACTCGCGCAAATATTTGCTGCTGGTTGGACTTCTTTCCGCTGTTGGCATCGACATCTCGCTGTTGCGTACTTTGTGGTTTCCCTCATCCTTGGGCTTCATGTACGCGATGCACGCCGTCTACCACGTGATTGCCGCAATCGGGGCAGTCCGCATGGCGCTCTTCAGCCGTGGCCGAAGGGAGCTGGGGCCGTGGATGTTGACGGTGATGTTGCTTCTCCTTCACCTCGACGAATCGCCTGGAACCATCCACTGGGGCCTTCCCGGGGTCGATACCGCGATTATTGTGCTCCTCGGACTTGGGATGTTGTTCCTTGTCCTTGATGATTCACGGGCAAATGTACGGCGGCTGGCCGTAGTGAACGCACTGACGACGGCGATTGCCGAGGCGCAGGACAACGGAACGATGATGAAGACGGGGCTTACCCAACTTAAAAATCTGCTTGGGGCCCGTGCTGCCTGGTTTCGATCCCTGGAGGGGGATACGCTGGTTCTCAGTCAGCATATCGACATGCCGGACGAGTACGTCCGCAAATACCAGGAAATTCCACTCGCCACTGCCTACAGCGCCCGATTGATGCGCGACAAGATTGCCGCCAAAGTCAGGGTTACCACGCTCGAAGCGGAGCATGCAAACGACGCTGCGGAAGCCGGTTTTGAGCACTTGTTGCTGATTCCTGTATCGGGGAAATCGTCCGCCTTGGGTATGTTGTGTCTCGGAATGCCTCGGGCTCGTTCCTACACACCGGACGAGATGCGCTTTCTCGCCACCACCGCAAACCAGTTGGGAATGGCTGCCGAGAACCTTGGCATGGTTGAGCAGATTGTCCGTTCGCAGCGGCAATGGGTTCGAACCTTCGATTCCATCGACGATCTTGTCCTGGTGCACGATTGCGAGCAGCGGGTCCTCAATGTCAATCGTGCATTGCTTCAGCGGCTGGGCCGGCCGCATTCAGAGGTTGTCGGAAAAACCTGCGCAGCCGTTCTGCCGAACGCCGGGGGTGGATGCCCATACTGTCATCGCTCACAGGAAGGAGGCGGGGAAGGTCCCGACGCATGCTTTGGCGGGTTTTCCATGGTCTCCACGTCCTCATATACCGAGGAGCTCGGGAATACCATCGGTACTGTCCACATCATTGCCGACACCACGGATCGCCGGGCCGCCGAGGAACGTTATCGCCTCTTGTTTGAAGAGGCACAGGAAGGAGTTTTTGTTTCGACGCCAGAAGGAAGGCTGTTGGACTGCAACGCCGCGTTTGTCCGTCTGCTTGGCTACGATTCCCGTGCCGAGGTCCTCACGATGGATATCGCGACCCAACTCTATAAGCATCCCGAGGACCGGACGCGGTTCATGAGGGAGATGCGGGCCAACGGATATGTACGGAATCACGAAGTCACCGTGCGGCGGAAGGACGGCACTACTATTACCCTGCTGGAAAACAGCTTTGCTACCCGGCACGAGGACGGTCGTGTTGACCGCTATCAGGGGTTTCTTGTTGACATCACGGAAAAGAAACGCGCCGAAGAAGACATCCAACGCCGCAATCACGAACTCTATGCGCTGAATGCGATCGCCGTGGTTGCAACGCAATCGTTTGATCTCGACGAAATTCTCAACGTTACACTGCGCCAGGTTGTGGATCTGTTCGCCGCGGACATGGGGGCGATCCTGGTTGCTGAACCGAATTCACGGGTGCTGCATCCCCGTGCATCGTTTGGAGTTATTTCGTCTGCCGGCCCGTCCGTTCTGGAAATGGAAATTCCGGAAGATTTTTGGGAGAGGCTTCTAGCCACCCGTACCGAGATCGTTAACGAAGTCCACGGCCCCAGCCTTCCACCGGTCATGCGGCGATTGTTGGAAGAGGAGAAACTGCGCGCGTGGATGTGGGTCGTGATGTGGTCGCAGGACAGGCCGCTGGGCGTTATCGGAGTGAGCAGCCGGCTGGAACGCGAGTTCGTCAAAACAGACGAGAACCTGATCTGTGCGATTGGCCGGCAACTCGCCAGCACAATTGAGAAGGTGCGCCTCTACGAAGAGACGTCCCGTGCATATGAGAACCTCCGGCAAACGCAGGAACAACTCCTCCAGAGCGAGAAAATGTCGGCTGTTGGACAGCTCATTGCCGGTGTTGCGCATGAACTCAACAATCCGCTCACTGCGATCCTTGGATATGCACAGTTGCTGGAATCCGAACCTCTCAGCGAGCGGGCCAGCGATTTCGTCGCCAAGCTTTACCGGCAGACTCAGCGTACGCACAGGGTAGTGCAGAACCTGCTGTCTTTTGCCCGTCAGCGCAAGCCCCACAAGCAGGCCGTCGACCTCTGCCGGATTGTTAACGACACGCTGGTCCTTCGTGAGTACGACCTGAAGATCAACAACATCACCGTCGAGCGTAATGGCGATACGCAAGTTCCAATGATTTTCGGCGACGCACATCAGCTCGAACAGGTTTTCCTCAATATTGTGAACAACGCAGTGGACTCCATGCTTGAGAATGCTCGCGGCGGCGCTCTACGCATCAGAATCTGGAATGACGACACCGACGCGTTTGCGGAATTCAAGGATTCGGGCAATGGCATCCGCGAGCCGAACCGCGTGTTTGATCCGTTCTATACCACCAAGAAGGTCGGAAAGGGAACAGGGTTGGGGCTCTCTATCTGTTACGGCATCATTCAAGAACATGGGGGAGACATTGTTGCCTCGAATCATCCCGACGGCGGCGCGGTGTTCACTATTCGGCTTCCCCTGGCGCCTCAGCCGGAATCGCGGACTCAGTGGAACAGCCCGGCCAATGGAAAGAAGGATTGCTCCGGTCGCGTGTTGGTGATTGAAGACGAGCAGGTCCTTTTGGAATTCGAGATTTCGGCTCTCAAGCAAACCCGTGTCGATGCTGCGTCGGCGTGTAATGGAACCGATGCCATCCAGTTGCTGAGTGATGAAAAATTCGGGGCAATCGTCATCGACGGCAAGCTTTTCGGGACGCCCTCGGCACCTGATATTTACCGCTGGATCGTTGAAAATCAACCACACATGGCGAGGCGAATTCTGTTCACATTACCGCAATCCGGCGAAGGCGACCTTCGCAGTTTTCTTGCCGCAAATAATTTACCAAGTATTGCCAAGCCATTTGCCGCTGAAGATCTGATCGCCGCTATTCTTCGAATGATGCCATTGGATGCCCAGCAGGATGCTTAGTCAGTTGGCGCTGGCTCGTTCACAAATAAGCATTTCAAAAGAAAGAACCCCGTCCCAGCAGAACTGGGACAGGGTGATTAATAAAGCAAAGATTGTTGCGAGGGTTATTCGCGAACCGTAACTTCCTCGAATTCACTGGCTTCCAATGCTCCACTCTCAAGATGCTGAAGCCCGTAGTCATAGCCACTGTCAAACGCCTTCAGGTTGAGCTCGCGGAAGCTGGAGGGAACCGAGTCCTCGACGGCTTTCCGAAGCGCTTCGCGGCTGATCAACCCGGTGATGGCTCCGAAAAATCCGGTCATGACAACGTTGAGTACCATTCGCTTCCCAATCTGCTCGGCAATTCGCGTGGCGGGGATGCCGTACACGCGCGTCTCGGCGGGAGAAAGACCCTTGATGCGCACAAGGTCTTGCTCGATCAGGAGGATTCCGCCTGGTTTCAACTCGGGTGCAAAGCGGAGATACGCTTCCTGGGACATAACTACCAGCACGTCAGGATGCGTAACATATGGGTAGAGTACTGGAGAATTGGAGAGGATTACCTGCGCGCTGCACGCTCCACCACGGGCCTCAGGACCGAAGTTCTGTGTCATGGTGGCGAAGTTGCCTTCGACGATGGAGGCCGCCTTGCCGATGACAATGGCCGAGAGGATAACACCCTGGCCGCCAAAGCCCGCGACGCGAATTTCATTTAACGATTGCATGAGATAACCTCCAACTCTCCTCCCGAACAACCTCCGTCGTCACTGAGGGTGTGGGGCTCGACGTAACGCTCGCCAAGTTGCTGCTCAAGGTACGTATTCATGGTCCCGATATACTCGGGGCGCTCACGGTCGACAAACTTACCGACGACAATCTCACCAGACTTGGAGAGTGCAACTTCGCTGGTGGGAGCCCCGTGCTTAATCTTGCTGACCTGTTTGTAGAACTTCATCGCATCCAGCCCGTCACCCATCTTGTTGCGACGCTGGTAAAGCGTTGGGCAGGGAGACAGAACTTCGATGAAGCCGAAGCCTTTTTTCTGGAACATTTCAGCCATGGACTTGGCAAGTTGGCGAACGTGGAAAGTGGTCCAGCGTGCGACGTAGACGGCTCCGGCGGCTTCCACCAGGTATGGCAGGTTGAAGGCCGGGTCATACGTGCCGTAGGGCGCCGTGGAGGTGATGACATCGCCGGGAGTAGTCGGCGCGGTCTGCCCGCCAGTCATGGCGTAGATCAGGTTGTTTACGCAGATGACCTTGAGGTTGACGTTGCGCCGAGCAGCATGGATCAGGTGATTGCCGCCGATCGCAAAGAGATCGCCGTCACCGGAATAGACGACAACGTTCAGCTCTGGATTCGCCAGCTTAAGGCCGGTGGCGAAAGGAATCGCACGTCCATGCGTGGTGTGGAAAGAATCGAGGTTCGTATAGCCGGCGACACGGCCAGTGCAGCCGATTCCGGAGACGATGGCAAGCTTGGTGAGATCCGCCTTGGAATCGAGCAGCGCACGGGTGAAGCAGTTAACGGTAGTTCCGATGCCGCAGCCGGGACACCATATGTGCGGCATGCGCTCCGAGCGCAGGAACGGCTCTACAGGATTTTGCGGGATCGCGACAGAACTCATCGTGCCACCTCCAGAATGGCGTTGAGGATGCTCTCCGGGTTGTGGACGGTGCCGCCAGCATGCGAAACACGAACGGTGCGAGTCTTGCCGCCGGCGCAACGCTCTACTTCGCGAACCATCTGCCCGAGATTGAGCTCAGGAACGACGAAGCCCTTGATGGTGGGCGCGATTTCGCTGATGACCCTCTCCGGGAATGGCCACGCCGTGATGAGACGCAGCTTGCCAACCTTGACTCCCTTTTCACGAGCCTGGTCGACGGCGCGCTGTGCTACGCGAGAGGTGATTCCGTAAGAGACCACGACAACATCGGCGCCTTCCACATTCTCTTTCTCAAACAGGCAGATCTTGTCGGCGTTGTCGAGGATCTTGCTCTGAAGGCGCTTGACGAGGACGTCCTGCATGGGAGGAGTCATGTCGGGATAGCCGCGTTGGTCATGTGTCAGTCCGGTAACGTGGATGTTGTAGCCGTCACCGGCCTTGACCATGTCAGGAACCTGGTTGGCTTCGGGCTCGTAAAGCCGGAAATCCTTGGGGGCCTTCTTGGTAAAGTGACGCGGCTCGATCTCAATCTCTTCGGCGGGAGGAATGATCACCTTCTCCGTCATGTGACCAACGACTTCATCCAACATCACAAAGACGGGAACACGATACTGCTCGGAAAAGTTAAAAGCCTTAATGGTCAGATCGAAACATTCCTGCGGAGAATTAGGGCAGAGAGCGATGATTTCATAGTCGCCGTGGGAGCCCCAGCGAACCTGCATCATATCCGCCTGGGCCGGAAGCGTCGGAAGTCCGGTGGAAGGCCCACCGCGCTGCACATTGATGAAGACGCAGGGTGTCTCCGTCATGGCCGCGTAACCGATGTGCTCCATCATGAGCGAGAAACCAGGTCCGGAGGTCACGGTGAAGGCTTTTACTCCGCCCCAGACCGCTCCCTGGATGGTGATGGAAGCGGCAAGCTCGTCTTCCATCTGGATGAAAGTTCCACCGACAGTGGGAGCGCGCATGGCAAAGCGCTCTACGACTTCCGTCGAGGGCGTAATTGGGTATCCGGCGGCGAAGCGGGCACCGGCGGCAATGGCACCTTCACAGGCAGCATGATCGCCGTCGAGAAAGTGAGCGCCGGTGAGAACTCCTTGCGGGTCAGCGTGCATCGGCTTCGTCCTCCTTCGGGGCATTCTTGTCATTGCGATATCCGTAGATGGCGAAGTCGGGGCAGTACATTCCGCACAGGTCGCAACCGCTGCACTTCTCGGGCGCAACAGCATGGGGCGGATGATATCCCTTGGAATTGAACGCGGAGGACAGTGCAAGGACCTTGGTCGGACAAAACTCTACACAGAATCCGCAAGCCTTGCATCGTTCCACCACAATCGATACTGAACCTCGTGGCATGAATCCTTCTTTCCCTCCTGGCAGGTACACAAAAAGCCAGAACATGAATGCTATGAACTGTGCATGGGGACCTAACACCCCACGCGGTCAATGACATTCATTCTGTGGCCGCATGTTCCATGGGGGAAGTGATGCTGGTCACAGGGAAGTGTGAGGGGTGAACGGGCGATCCGTCGTAAGCAGTTCATCCTAAGCATGAAACGTCACATGCGCGGAAAATTGAAGTCGCTGGAGAAAGCCTTCCGCTGACTCCATGCGCTTGCCGATGAACAGCGGCTTGCCGCGACGCCGGTTTCCGCGTTGGTGGGAAATTTCGGGATTTCGATCCGCGATCCAGGCAGGAAAATTCGGTTGAGAAAGAGTCTCCTGTGGCGACGACCGAGGAATGTCCCCTCGGAGGCAAGCAAAAATATCACTTATTATTACTAAATAGTTACTACATACATTGTACGGTAGCATATACATAGAAAACCTAGCAGTAAAGCCAGCGGAATATGCACTTCCTCTAATTGATATGCATATTTTATAGACCGTGGTGTCGGGTAAATATTAGAAAATCAATAACCCATTGTCTATTAGTCGCTTATGGCACTTTAATTCCTCCTCACTCAAGTACGTGACATAGCTCACCGACTGCATATACGTTACGGACGGAACATTTCACGCCTAGAGCACTCTCTCTCAAACGAAGGGAGGCGTGAAAGGAATCATGAAACGCGTACTGATTATTGGCGCTGCCGGACGAGACTTCCATAACTTCAATGTTGTCTTCCGTCATAACCCTGATTACCAGGTTGTGGCTTTCACCGCCACACAGATTCCTGATATTGCAGGTCGACGCTATCCAACCGAACTCGCCGGCAAAATGTACCCGCAGGGGATTCCAATTCTCGACGAGAACGAAATGGAAAAGATTATCCGCGACGAAGAAGTGGACGTGGCGGTGTTCTCGTATTCGGATGTATCACACTCGACGGTGATGCATCTCGCGTCGCGCGTGGTTGCGGCCGGAGCAGACTTCTGGCTTCTTGGAGCGCAGCGTACGCAACTGGCCAGTAAGGTACCGGTGGTGTCGATATGCGCGGTACGCACTGGATGCGGCAAGAGCCCGGTGTCGCGGCGCGTAGCCGAAGAATTGCGCGGATTGGGCTGGCATCCGGTAGTGATTCGGCATCCGATGCCGTATGGCGACCTAGCGGCGCAACATGCGCAGAGGTTTGCGACGCTGGCAGACCTCGATCGTCACGACTGCACGATCGAAGAGCGCGAAGAATACGAACCGCACATCGTAGTAGGAACGACGGTCTATGCGGGCGTGGATTACGAAGAAATTCTGCGGCAGGCAGAGCAGGAAGGCGACCTGGTGCTCTGGGACGGAGGCAACAATGACACTCCGTTCTATCGTCCTGATCTCGAGATCGTTGTTTTAGATCCACACCGGGCCGGACACGAGCTTTCCTACTATCCCGGCGAAGTGAACTTCCGTTCGGGCAAGGTGCTGGTCATCAACAAGGTCGATACGGCATCCCTGGATAACGTGCAGAAGGTCCGTGACAACATTCGGAAGTTCAATCCCACGGCCACCGTGATTGAAGCGGCTTGCCGTGTTTCGGTTGCCGATCCGGAACTCGTGAAGGGAAAACGAGTACTGGTGGTGGAAGACGGGCCGACACTTACGCATGGCGAAATGCAGTACGGCGCGGGCGTTGTTGCCGCCAAGCAATTTGGCGCGGCGGAGATGGTGGACCCGCGGCCATACGCAATTGGGTCGATCCGCGCGGTCTTCGAGAAGTTCAAGCATCTGGGCAAACTGCTTCCTGCGATGGGATACAGCGAAGCCCAGCGGCATGAACTGGAAGAGACAATCAAGCGGGTGCCGTGCGACCTGGTGCTGGTGGCGACTCCGATCGACCTGGCAAGGACGATCAAGATTGATAAGCCGAGTCTCCGCGTACGCTACGAGGCGGAAGAGCTGACCCAGCCGGGATTCCGCGAGATCCTCACGGATTTCACGGCGAAGTACAAGCCGGTGCTTGAGAAAGCGGGGAAATGATGCGGGCAAGGGACTTTCTATCGATCCGCGACTTCAGCCCGCAGGAGATTCGGGAGCTGCTGGGTCTGGCTCAACGGATGAAGGCTGAGCCGGAAGTTTACAGCAGCTCTCTGAAGGGCAAGACGCTGGCGATGATCTTTGAAAAACCATCGCTGCGGACGCGCGTGACGTTCGACGTAGGAATCCAGCAACTGGGCGGGTTCTCGCTCTATCTGTCGCCGGCGGAGATCAATCTGGGTAAGAGGGAATCGGTCTACGACGTGGCAAAGAATCTGGAACGCATGGTGCAGGGCATCATGATCCGGACGTTCGCGCATGAAATCGTGGAGAAGATGGCGGAGTACGCGAGCATTCCGATCATCAATGGTCTTACCGATTACAGCCACCCATGCCAAGCAATGGCCGACTACCTGACGGTGCTGGAGAAGAAGGGGCGATTGGCCGGGGTAAAGCTGGCATACGTGGGCGATGGCAACAATGTCGCGCACTCGTTGATGTTTTGCGGAGCGCAACTGGGTGTCCACGTGTGGGTGGCTACACCGAAAGGATACGAACCGAAGGCGGAAGCCACGGCATGGGCACAGCATCGCGCGCAGGAAGCCGGAGGGTCGTGCACCATTACGAATGACGCCGTAAAGGCAGCGTCTGAGGCGGATGTGGTGTACACCGACGTCTGGGCGAGCATGGGGCAGGAAGCGGAGGCGGAAGCGCGGCGGAAGGTTTTTCTGCCGTACCAGGTAAACGCAAAACTGTTTGGCCATGCCAAGACTGACGCGATCTTCATGCACTGTCTGCCTGCGCACCGTGGCGACGAAGTCACGGACGACGTTATCGATTGTCCGCGGTCGGTCGTATTCGAGGAAGCTGAGAATCGGCTGCACGCACAAAAGGCGATTTTGCTGTCGATGATGCGCGACGTAAGCAGTTCTGCGCGGCACACGGAATCGAGAGAGTCGACGCACGCATAGCCGCAGCCTTGGCGGCGAAGGAAAACGGATGCCTAAGACGGCACTGGTGGCGGTAGGCGGCAACTCGCTGATTCGCGCCGGAGAAAAAGGAACTGTCGACGAGCAACTGGCAAACACCCGCCAAACCGCGGCGGCCATTGTCAACATGATCCAGCAGGGCTACCAACTGGTGGTGACGCATGGCAATGGACCACAGGTGGGAGCGGCCCTGCTTCGCTCAGAGCGCGCGTCTGACCAGGTGTATGGGCATACGTTGGACGTGTGCGATGCGACGACGCAGGGAGAGATCGGCTATTTCCTGCAACAGTCACTGGACAACGAACTAGTGCGCGCAGGGCTAAAGATACCGGTGGTGACGGTGCTGACTCAGGTCGTGGTTTCGGCGGATGATCCGGCGATGAATCATCCAACGAAGCCGATTGGGCCGTTCTACTCCCGTGCCGATGCCGAGGATCGCCGAAGGCAATTGGGATGGACGATCGTCGAAGATGCGTCCCGCGGATACAGGCGCGTTGTGCCTTCCCCGGAACCGATGGACATCGTCGAATTGGAAGTGATCCGCGACCTGATGCAAGCTGGCGCACTAGTCATCGCGGTGGGTGGTGGCGGCATCCCCGTGGTGCGGACAGATGGAATGCTGCACGGCGTGGAAGCGGTTCTGGACAAGGATAGAGCGTCGTCTCTGCTGGCATCCCTGCTGGATGTTGATTTGTTCGCCATATCGACGGATACCGATTTCGTATACCTCAACTACAAAAAGCCCGGGCAGCAGCCTTTGGCGCGGGTAACGGCGTCAGAGCTGGAGACGTATTACAACGCCGGTCAGTTTCCACCGGGAAACATGGGCCCGAAGATCGAGTCGGCGTTACGCTTTCTGAAGCGCGGCGGCAGGGAAGTGGTTATCACTTGCTACGAGAATCTCTGCGAGGCCGTGGCCGGCCGGGCAGGAACCCACGTGTTGTCCGATGCGACACCGCAGTTGTGCAAGACCAACGCGAAGGGGACAGAAGCGGTAGGTGTGGCATGACGATGGGAAGTGACAATGGCCTGCGTCCGGTGAACGGAGAGATCACGCGAACTCATCTGCGGCACGTGGTCGAGTCGCAACAGTTCACGGTACCCCTGCTCATGGAGTTGTTCGACCGCTCGCATGAGATGGAACGGATTGTAAGGCGCGGCGGCACGCTGGATTATCAAAACAAAATCATGGCGACACTCTTCTATGAGCCCTCCACGCGAACGCGGCTTTGCTTTGAGTCCGCGATGTTGCGGCTCGGGGGGAGAGTGATTTCGACAGAACATGCGCGAGCTTTTTCGTCTGAGATGGAAGACGAGCAGGTCGAAGATTCTATCCGAATCATTGGCGGATACTCGGATGTCATTGTCATTCGGCATAACGAGGAGGGCGGTGCGAAGCGGGCAGCGCAGGTTTCACCCGTGCCGGTGATCAATGCAGGAGATGGAAACGGTGGTCAACATCCGACACAGGCACTGCTCGATCTTTACACGATCTATCGCGAACGGTCGCTGGAAGGACTGAGCATTGCGTTCCTGGGGGAGATGGACAAGGGACGTACGGCGCGCTCTTTAGCGTATCTGCTCGCGAAATTCGATCGCGTAAAGATCTATTTTGTCAGTCCTCCTGAACTGCAAATGCGTGGCGACATCCTCGACTACCTGGATCGCCATGGAGTCCGTTACGAGATTGAGGCGGATGCATCGAAAGTAATTGGCGAGGCGGACGTCGTCTACCAGACGCGAATCCGGCCAGACCGCGTATCCGATCAGCCGGGGCTGAAAAGATATCGTATCGACTCATCCGTCCTGGCGAAGATGAAAAAGAATGCGCTGATCCTGCACCCACTTCCCCGCACGGTCGAACTCGACAAGACGGTGGATGGTGATCCACGAGCGAGGTATTTCCAACAGGCGAGAAACGGCCTGTTCGTACGGATGGCGCTCCTGACGATGGTTTTAGAGTAGGTCCAACGCAGCGGAAGCTGGAACAAACAACACAATCGGACAAAACGGGGAGAGTGAGAAGTGGCTGCAATCGTGGATGAAAAGATGTTGACGAAAGATTATGTCGAGATGGAAGGCCGTTACGGCGCCCACAATTATCACCCATTGGATGTGGTGATCGACCACGCGAAGGGCGTTTGGGTTTACGACGTTGAGGGAAATAAGTATCTCGACTGCCTTGCTGCGTATTCGGCGGTCAATCAGGGGCATTGTCATCCGGCGATCGTGAAAACGCTGGTCGAACAGGCTGCAAAAGTGACACTGACGTCGCGTGCGTTCCGCAACGATCAACTGCCGTTGTTGTACAAGGAGCTCCACGATCTGACGGGTATGGACATGGCTTTGCCGATGAACTCCGGCGCGGAAGCGGTAGAGACGGCCGTGAAGGCAGCGCGCAAGTGGGGCTACGACGTAAAGGGAATCCCCGAGGGGCGGGCGGAGATTATTGTGTGCGCGAATAATTTCCACGGGCGCACGGTAACGATCGTCAGTTTCTCGACCGATGAGCAGTATCGCCGTGGCTTCGGGCCATTCACGCCCGGATTCAAAGTGATTCCGTTTGGCGATGCGAAAGCGCTTCGTGCGGCGATTACGCCGAATACCTGTGCGTTCCTCGTGGAGCCGATTCAGGGCGAGGCAGGCATTGTAATTCCGCCGAAGGGCTTCCTGGGCGAAGCCGCCGAGATCTGCCGCGAGAACCGCGTGCTGTTGATGACGGACGAAATTCAGTCGGGACTTGGACGAACGGGCAAGTTGTTCGCATACATGCACGAGGGCGTAAAACCGGATGTGCTGATCGTCGGCAAGGCACTGGCAGGCGGATTCTATCCGGTGTCGGCGGTGTTGGCGTCGAAAGAAATTTTGGGTGTATTTCAACCGGGCGACCACGGAAGCACGTTCGGTGGAAATCCGTTAGGGTGCGCGGTGGCGCGGACGGCACTGCGTGTGCTGATAGAAGAGAACCTTGTGGAGCGTTCAGCCGAACTCGGAACATATTTTATGGACCGATTGAAGACTCTGAAGAGTTCCGATCTTAAGGAAGTACGCGGCAAGGGACTGTGGATCGGGATTGAAATGAAGAGCGCGGCCCGGCCATATTGCGAGGAACTGAAAAAACTGGGCGTGTTGTGCAAGGAGACGCATGATCGAGTGATCCGCATCGCTCCGCCGCTGGTGATCAAACGCGAGGAAATCGATTGGGCGTTCGATCGCATTCGGAAGGTGATCGAGAAATAGCAGCATGGAAATTGTTTGCACTCCGGAGAACCTGCCGGAGCAAACAGATTGGGGTCGCCTCGCTGGCGGCCCTTTTTGTTTGTTACACTGTCGTGCCATGAAATCGAAAACGTTCGTGTTGGCGTGCGTAGTCGCGGTACTGGTGGTGTCAGGACATTGTGCAGGGCAGCAGAAACCGGCGACGGCGAAGTATCCGGAACTGGCGCAGAAGGTACAAGCCGGGGACACATCGGTGGACTTCTGGCAGCTGAGGGCAAGTTGCTTCGACTGGTCAGACTGCGGCGACTATGATCCGTACACTCCAAAACAGAAGATGTATCAGGCGCTACAAACGAGCGATTTTGCAGGCGCCCTGAAGAACGCGAACGAAATTCTGAAACACAAGATTACCGATCTCGATGCCCAAGCCGTGGCATGGATGGCGAACAGGGAACTCGGAAACGAGAAGGAAGCCGCCTTGCATGAGGCAATCACGAAGAAGCTCATGGACTCAATCATGCAAGGCCACGACGGAAAATCAGCGGAGAACGCATGGATGGTGGTAGAGGTTCCGGAGGAGTACAGCGTACTAAGATTGCTGGGACTGAGGCCGACTAAACAGGCGCTGGTGCAAGCCAAGGGACATGCTCTGGACGAAATGACGGTCACGGACGGAAAGCAGGAGGTGACCCTGTATTTCAATATCGACTTCGATATGAAAAAGCTGGGCGAAGCGATTGGAGGGGCCCAGAAGCAATAGGGAATATGCAACGATGATTCTTCCGTATCCGCGAACACGGGCATTAAATATTTCACAGATTTCAATGGCAGAATCGTTGCGTTTCGAGTGGCGGCGGCGCGGGCACGTCGTCGAATTCTCCTGACCAACCGGTGCATCCGTGGGCATTGATGTTGCGCGTGAAAGTCTGTTTCCATTCTTCCGCTCTGCTCTTCGCAAGCTCTACTCCGTTTACCCCAAGGTCTCCTTCCAGGCGCTGCATGAGCGGGTCGGCGCGCCGGTTTCCGTCCGCGGCCACAATCAGCCACGCGTAGGCGTCGGACCGGTTCTGCGCCACTCCGCGACCATCCGCAAGGAGGACGGCAAGCTCACGCTGACTTTGCGGCAACCCTTGTCGTGCGGCTGCCAGAAAGAACGGCGCCGCCTTGGTGTAGTCACGTTCTTTCATTACAAGTCCGAGTAATTGCTGTGCAAACGGATTGCCCTGCTCGGCAGCTGGGCGAAGCCAGCGCTCGGCCTGCGGGAGATCGCGAGAGACGCCGGAACCGAGATAGTACATACGCCCGAGAAGCCATTCCGCGAGCGGGTCGCCCTGCTCGGCAGCTTTTCGATAATACGAGGCGGCCAAACCTGGAGTTGCGGTGACGTAATCGCCGCGGTCGTACATCGTCCCCAACGCAATCTGCGCCGGGACATATCCGAGTTGTGCGGATTGCTCAAGGTCGTTAAGTGCTCCGTTGACCGATTGTGTTTGTGGACTGCCGATGAGCTTGTTAATGCCGCTTTGATAGAGGGCCTGTGGGTCGGGCGTGAATTGAGCCTGCGCGAATGCGGTGCAGAGCAGTAAGAGGACCGTGAAAGCAAGATTGCGCATGAAGTGCTCCGTCGAGAACATTATAAGGAGAGCAGGGACGATGGTCGACCGGAATCGGTGGGATATTCCAAGAATAGAACGGATGAGTGAAGCCGAAGACTACCGATTGGCACGGGCCGCACAGTCGGGACAGAAGCTGAATTCCTTGATGTCGATCCATTCAACAGAATGAGAAGAGGCCATGACGCAGCGATAGTCAGAGCAGTGAACGAGATCGAGTGTATGTCCCAGCTCATGTATGGACTCCGTAAGCAGGCGACGTGCCAGGAGATCGCGGTCCCCGGGAAGTCCGTAGAACTCCTGTCGAAGGCGATGGTAGGAGACAACGGCGCTGGGGCCGCCAATCTGTGCTTCTCCGAAGACGAATGTGAGAATTGGAATGTAGAGATCTACCTCGGCGAGAGCAATGAGCCGCCAGGTCTTGCGGGTGACGAAAGGTGTCATGCGCGCAAGGATTTCGCTGGAATGATACTGGCCTCGTTCGGGATGGAACGCGAACGCTGGGTCCAGCGAGGTCTCGAGGACTTCGGCGTAGACGTCGAAGCCCTCGGCGAGTTGAGCACAAAGCCAATCGGTGAGCTCTCGATCCGGTGCCCCGATCGGCAGAATTTGCAGCAGCTTGCTCATTATTCGGCAGTTCCCGTCATCGACACAGCCTTGGTCCAGCCGTACTTCTTTAACTTGTGATGCAAGGTAACGCGATCAATGTCGAGGATTTCCGCGGCACGTGTCTGATTGCCACCGCATTCATCTAGAACATGCAGGATGTGTGCTTTCTCCATCTCATCCAAAGTACGTCCACCGGACAAAGAAGCGGATTCGGCGACGAAACCGCGTGTGCTGAGCGCAAAATCGGTGTCGTGAATCTCCGGTTCCTGGGCGACGACCATCGCCCGCTCGACAGCGTTTTCCAATTCGCGAACGTTGCCGGGCCAGGTGTGCTGTTGAAGAACATCCATAGCGCGGGGGGAAACGCGGGTAATGCGCTTGTTCATCTCACGTGAGAACTTCCGGACAAAGTGGTTGACCAGCTGAGGGATGTCTTCCTTGCGCTCGCGAAGCGCGGGAATTTCGATGCGGAAGACATTAAGGCGATAGAAAAGATCGGGGCGGAATTTACCTTCGTCAATGAGCTGTTCAAGCGGCTTGTTCGTTGCCGCAATGCAACGAAAATCGACCTTGATCTGCTGGTTGCCGCCGACGCGTACGATTTCGCGTTCCTGTAAGACTCGTAAC
This sequence comes from Acidobacteriota bacterium, assembly GCA_021779935.1. Classification (GTDB taxonomy): domain Bacteria; phylum Acidobacteriota; class Terriglobia; order Terriglobales; family Acidobacteriaceae; genus JAJXZT01. The sequence continues at coordinate 53,581 of JAJXZT010000001.1, read as the reverse complement.
AGGTCCGTCTGCGTTTTGAGGCTGATGTCGGCAATTTCGTCAAGAAAGACGGTGCCACCCTCGGCGACTTCAAACTTACCCTTCTTCCGGTATTGTGCGCCAGTAAATGCGCCTTTTTCGTGACCAAAGAGTTCGCTTTCCAGCAGTGTTTCGGTGAGTGCGCCGCAGTGGATGACAACGAGGGGGTGGAAGCGGCGCGGGCTGGCGTAATGAACGGCCCGAGCTACAAGTTCCTTCCCGGTGCCGCTCTCGCCCGTGATGAGCACAGTCGCGTCGGTGGGGCCAACGGTTTCAATGGCTTCGAAGACGCGCTTCATGGCCGAGCTCTGGCCGATCAGTTCAGCAGGACGCGCTGCCTCGTCGACCTGCTCGCGCAAGCGCACGTTCTCTTCTTTTGTGCGTCGATGGGCGAGCGCGTTTTGGACGAGGTGTGCAATCTCGTCCGGGTCCAGCGGCTTGGTGACGTAGTCGTACGCCCCGTTCTTCAGCGCAGCGACGGCGGTTTCCACCGAGGCATAACCGGTCATCATGATGACCGCCAGGTCGGAATCAATTTCATGGATTCTCCTCTGGAGCTCGATACCGTCCGTGCCGCGCATCTTGATATCGAGCAAGGCGACATCCCACTTCTTTTCGGCGAGGCGGAGGAGGGCTTCATTAGCGTTTTCCGCGGTAGCAACGTCATAGCCTTCCTCGTGAAACCACTTGCCGAGCGAGTCGCGCACGCTCAGTTCATCGTCCACAATCAGGAGACTGCCTTTGTCTGCGATCACTGTATGACTCCTAGGTCCGGCGCGGCGCTAGGTACGAGCGGCGGCCAGCGCATTTTTTGCCGCGTCCGAGATGCGGGCATCGAGCGGAAGAATGACGCGGAATGTGGTGCCGACGCCGAGATCCGACTGGAGCTCGATGCGTCCACCGTGACGCTCAACGATGCCCTTGCTGACAGCTAAACCGAGTCCAACGCCCTTGCCGACTTCCTTGGTGGTAGTGAACGGCTCAAAGAGTCGCGAAAGAAGTTCGGGCGGAATTCCCATGCCATCGTCTCGCACCTGGAGTTCCACTTCTCCAGGGGATAGCTGCCGTGAACTGACCCAGAGATTTCCTCCATGAGGCATGGCGTCAATCGCGTTCATCATCAGTGCAAGCATCACTTGCTCAATCTGGGCGCCATCGCAATACACGAGAGGAAGACCGGTGGCGATGCTGACTTGCAGCTGAATGCCCTGGAGGTCGATCTTGTGTTGCACGAGACGAATACATCGGTCGATGACGATGTTTAAATCGGAGCGGTCCATGTTCAGCGGCGAGGTACGCGAGAACTGAAGAAGATTTTTTACGAGATCTCCGCAGCGGCGGCTCTCGGCCGCGATCAAGTCGAGGCACTCGGCGGCTTCCTTCTTCTCCGCATCCGTGGTGAGTCCACGGCCAAGCCATTTCTTGATGAGCTTAGCGTAGGTAAGTATCCCGGCGAGAGGGTTGTTGATTTCATGAGCAACAACAGCCGACATCTTGCCGATGGCCACCATACGCTCCACGTGAAGCATCTGGTCATGGGCACGCTTTAGTTCGCTGGTCTTTTCTTCTACACGAGTTTCCAGGGTGCGGGTCCATGCAGTGATTTCGTTCTGGGCTTCGAGCAACTGGGTGCTCATCTGGTTGAATGACACAGCGAGCCGGCCGGTTTCGTCATTTGAGTGAACATTTATCTGGTAACCAAGTTCGCCGCGACTGAGACGCTCTGTGCCGGCCTGAAGCATGCTGAGGGGTTTATGAACAACGTGCCAGACAAACCAGAAGCTGACGAGTGCAATGAAGACTACGGCTCCAACCGTGGATGCCAGCATGGCGCGAGTGCTGGCGGCGAGTCCCCGGTCGGCCGCTGCCAGCGAGAGGTTTGTATCAAGTACGCCGAGAACCTGCTGGCTGGCCGGATGGGCGTGACAGGCGGCATTAGAACAAGCAGGACTGTTATCGATCGGAGTAATGATGGCGAGAATGCGTTTGCCATTCGAGCGATAGATACGGAATCGGTCGGGACGGTTGAGCTTGGACAGCGGCTGCGTGACTTTGTGGCATCCGTAGCACTGCTCCGCGCCCTTATCGACGAACTTGTCAAGCTCGTTTGGATCGGTGGAGAAGCTGATGCGGCCCTCAGGGTTGATGACACGCAGGCGGACTACGCCCGGTTCGTCTGCCATGGTGCTCATCATTTCGTAGAGAGCGTAACGGTCGTTACGCATCATGTAGTAAGAAGTGCTTCGCTTGATGACATCGCTCATGCTATCGGCCGAAGCGAGCGTGCTGTTTTCCAGTTGTGCGCGGTGTAGACGAATATTTATATAACCAGCCGTTGCGAAAGTGAGAACCATGGCGACGATGAGCAGCAGGATCAACTTCGCGCTGATGGAGTCGTCAATCACTCTAAAAAATGGAATAAATCTCCCCCATGAGGGACCGGTCGCGGGACGGTGTCCCAGTTCCGGCCCCTCTTGTGAGGACTTTGTAGCGATTCGGGTTGGATTAATTCCCGGCATTGGCCACGAATACGGACGCAGGTGCAGTTGCGGATTCGTGCGCCGCAACGGTGCCGTGCTCTTTCTCTTCCGGGAAGATCGGCAAGTATTTGACCGCCAACCCGAAGAGCGCAAAACCGACCGCGATGATGGCGGCAGTTATGGAATACTCCGTCCACTTGGGCACATAATGCAGCCCGGACCAACTCTCGATGCCCGTGATGCTGACGTTAAGACGATTCGTAATGAAGCCTAATACGACAAGCACCGCGGAAAGATAGAGACCGCCGGGTGAGTTCCGTATCGAGCGAATCGACAGCAGAATCATTGGCGCAATGAGAGCAAGAACTATTTCCAGCCAGAAGAAATACATTTCATAGCCGGGAACAAAAATGCTGTGCATCTCGCCGCGATTGATGAGGTCCTCCAGGCGGAGAACGAAATAAACCCAGAGAACGATGTAAAGCACGCGGCCGAGTTCCTGCAGAATGGGCAATTCCAGTTGGCGATGGAAGACCTTGGAACTGATGGACGATTCGAAGATCGTCATGGCAAGGCCGACAGCAATCGCCGAGAGGAAGAAAAATACCGGCAGGAGCGGTGAATACCAGAACGGATGCAGCTTGGTCGGCATAATGAGGTAGAGCGTCCCAAGCGACGACTGATGCAGCGTGGAGAGTATGACGCCGACGATAACCAGCGGAATCAATGCGCCTCGGATGAACTTAAGCGGTTTCTCGAGTTTGAATTTTTCAAGAACGATTTGGGAGAACTCAAGCGCCAGTACCGTCGTATACAACATGACGCAATAGGCCACCTCGAACATCACGGAATGCGGATTGCGCATGATGAGCGGATGCCAGATGTTGTACGGACGCCCGAGGTCGAACATCAACGCAACACACACGAGTACGTAGCCAAGGAAGGCGGTCAGCACGGTGGGCCGCACAATGGCGTGCCAGCGTTTGATATTGAGGATGTACACCGCAGCCGTGAGCGTGAAACCGCCGGCCGCGAGCATCACGCCGCACAGAACGTCAAAACCGATCCAGATGCCCCACGGGAACTGGTCGGAGAGATTCGTGGCGGCTCCAAGACCCTGGGTAAAGCGGACGACCGTTCCCCACGCGCCGAGAATCATGATGACAACGAAGACGACTCTCCAGAAAGTAAGCTTGATCTTCACCGTGCACCTCCGTTGTGCTTCGCATCATTTTCAGCGCCTTCAGCGGCAGCAACTTCTTCGCGGCGATGAGTGATCCACCAGACACCGCCAAGGAAAATGCCACCGAGCGGAACGAAGTCAGGGATACGCGAAAGAACGCGATATGTGTACATGGGCAACGGATCGCTGGGTAGTGACTTCGGGCTGGGGAGTCCGAACTGTTCGAAAGCCACGCTGGAAAGCAGAAGCGTCGAAGTGCCGCCAACTTCCTCTATCCCGTAGATATGAGGGAGATAGTTGTTGGGGTTCTGGCGGATCCGATCACGAGCTTCCTGAATTAATGCATCGCGGTCGCCGAACTTGGTCGCTCCGGTCGGACAGGCTTCCGCGCATGCGGTCGGTAATCCGGCCGCAACCCGGTCGGGACACATGATGCACTTTTGAATCTTGGGATTGAGGCTTCCCCACTCGTACTTGGGCTGTCCAAACGGACAAGCTGCCATGCAATAACGGCAGCCCATGCACTTGTGCGCGTCGTAAGTGACAGGACCGAGTGCAGTCTTTTGGAGTGCGCCGACGGGACACACGGATACACAAGCCGGCTCGTCACAGTGCATGCAGAGACGCCGCATGTACTTGTCGTTCTTGTTGAGCACCACGGTGAACTTGTGGGCGGATTGGACTTCTTCGGCAGCGACCTTGTCGTCATATGGCAGATTGTTCTGCTTGGCGCATGCGGCTTCACACTGCTTACAGTCGATGCAGAGCGTTGCATCATAAAGTATGGCCTTGCTCATAGAGCTCTCCACTTCGGCACGGGTTGACCTCCCGAGGATGTGACGGGGAAGCGGCCAGACTCGGTGCGATGCAAACGCACCTGGTACCAATACGACCGGCCTGAAGCAACCCCGTTACTGCTGCCGGAACGAGTCCGGCCCAGGGGGAGACTACTTGCGTCTCCCGAGTTGCCTGACGTAGGCGGCGAGGCTGGCGCCCTGTTCGACGCTCAATCCTTTCGTCGCAAAGGTATGCGATGCCCTTCTCTCCTTACCTCCGTTGAGAATGCAGTCAGCAAGTTCGTCTGTGGATTTCTTCTGGACAGCGGCCGAAGCGAAAGAATGGATGTTCTGTTTGCGCGCCATGGGTGTGCCGGCGTGACCGTCCACTCCATGACATGCGGCACAACGAACCTTATATATTTGCGCGGAATCGTCTGCCGCACTTGCTGGTCGCGGCAGTGTAAGAATAAACAGCAAGGCCGTAAGTCCGGCGAGAAGAACCCGAATCGTGCTCATGACTTCTCCTGACCGCTACGAACCAAAGGGGGCTGTCAATGTTCGTGCGAAGAACCTATGAATCGCAGAGAATCTTCGCTGTTTCTCTACGGGCCAACTATGGAACCCGACAAAAAGGCGTGCAGTGACCCGAGTCACGCGAGGACGTGCTGGAAGACGCAACAAAATGTGCATAAGTGTTGAGAATCTAAGCAGAAAAACTCAGACACCAATCGAAGTTGTAGCGAATTTCAGCAAAGGTACACAGGTATTGGTGTTGAAGCGCAAGATTCGCACATATAGATATGCGACAGCAAAAGGAAAGCCCGTTGCATTTCGCTACGGGCCAATCCTGAAACGGGAATTTATTTTGCTATGCGCCGACTAGTCGCTCGAGGGCGGGCTTGTTACGAATAAGCAATGTAGAGCCTTTCAGGACCGCAATCTGTTTCTTTCGGAAGTCGGCGAGAGTTCGAGTGACGGTCTCGCGAGAGGTGCCGATGATCTGAGCAATCTCCTCGTGGGTAAGCGCGATCTTGATGCGCGTGCCATCGGCGTCTGCGCCGTCTCCAGCGGACCACTCCAAGAGCAGGCGGGCCAGGCGCTCCGGGGCAGAGTGAGAGAGGCCCAGGGAACGAATCTGCTGGTAAGCAGACTGGCAATCGCGGCTGAGATGCTGCGCCGCCTTCAGGCAGGCGTCACCGTGCTGCTGGAGAAAGCGAAGAAAATCATCACGCTTAATGAAGTTAAGTTGGCAGGGTTGACCCGTTTCTGCCGTGATCTCATACGGTGTGCCAGAAACAGTCGCGTGCAATCCCAGGACTTCGCCGGGTTGCGCGATCTTTAGAATCAATGTCTTGCCGTCGGCAGAGGTGGTTGACAACTTGACGCGCCCTTTGCAGAGCATATAAATGCCACGGGGGGACTGGCCTTCGACAAAAAGAACAGCGCCAGCCGGGTAGGCAGCGGTAAATTTGACACGCTCGAAAGCTTCCAAAGACTGTTTCGGAAGGCCGCAGAAGAAACTATCTGTGCGGAGCTTACAGATGAGGCAATTTTCTACCAATTCCAAGCCGTATGGCGAACCCACGGTAGATCCCTCCAGATACCAAAATGGTATCACTTAGAGGCGTGAGAGAGGCCGAGCGGGCCGAGTGACCTGGATCACCCGTTAGGGTCATGCCGACACGGCGACTGCTTTCTCCACACGCGAAGAACCGCTCCCAGACCTCAACGGAACCCGCTTAAACACTGAGTGTCGTGAATTCTTCGAGCAGCAATGCAAGTTCTTTATACTATGACCGCAGGTGATTTATATCACAAATAGGTTGTGACATCCATTACAGACACCCCGCCAAGGTATGGAGAGAATAACAACAATTGAACAGGGGCGCGTAGCGCTGGTCACATTCCAACGTGATGCGTTGTGCAGACCGCAGGTCTTCACCCTCCACACCACCCAACCTGCGGATTGCTGATGCCAGGCTTTAGCCGGCGTCCAACGCTTACGGACTTGGAACCCCGACCACCCATCCCCACAAGTGCTAGCGCCCCTGATGCTTTTTCCGCGGTAAGTTAAACATCTAAGAGATTCGGATGTCGACAGCGTACGTTTTCGTACGCCATTTTTCTCGTTGTTAACCAGGTTGAGGTGAATGTCGAGCAGATATCGATCCGTGGCCAATTGCGACGCCGTCCGTGATAGAGTTCGCAACCGCGCTGGCAAAAACCCGCCAGGGGAAGACCATGCGGCGGTATTTGAGAGCAGAGGAGACGAGACAGAAAATTGGCGATATTTCCACCCTAGAACAAGAGCGGCACTCGGCGTTAAGATGAAAGTCCCGGTCGAGTGGGCGACCGAGAGTTCATAACAAGTCTTACGGTCAAAACCATAACAAATCTGTGTCTGCAATTCGGAGGATCGCTGCATGGGCAATACGCCAGGGATGTCTCAGGTAAACATCGACTCAGTCCTGCAGGAAACGCGCGTATTCGAGCCACCGGCGGCATTTTCGCAACAGGCGCACGTAAACGGCGCGGCGGAATACGACCGGCTTTATAAGGAAGCTGCTGAAGATCCAGACAAGTTCTGGGCTGCGATTGCGAGCGAGCTTCATTGGTTCAAGCCTTGGGACAAAGTGCTGGAGTGGGATGTTCCGTGGGCGAAGTGGTTCGTCGGCGGCCGGTTCAATCTCTCTTATAACTGTCTCGACCGCCACGTGCAGACTTGGCGCAAGAACAAAGCCGCAATCATCTGGGAAGGCGAGCCGGGAGACACGCGCACATATACGTACCAGCAACTCTGGCTGGAGGTGCAGCGGTTTGCGAACGTCCTGAAAGGACTCGGCGTGAAGACCGGCGACCGCGTGGCAATCTACATGGGAATGGTTCCCGAGATGCCGATCGCGATGCTTGCGTGCGCTCGTATCGGCGCCGTGCATTCCGTCATCTTCGGTGGATTCTCCGCAAATGCGCTGGTGGATCGCATCAGAGACCAGCACGCAGTGGCAGTGATCACGCAGGACGGCGGATTCCGGCGGGGCAGCGAAGTGAAGCTGAAGGCCACAGTGGATGAGGCACTGCACCGTTGTCCCAGCGTGAAGCATGTCGTCGTGTTGAAGCGCACCGGTTCGGCCGTCGAGATGGAGTCTGGGCGAGACCACTGGTGGCACGATTTGGCGGCAAGCGCAAGTACTCAGTGCGCCGCGGAAGAACTCGACTCGGAACACCCGCTATACATTCTCTACACCTCGGGTACCACGGGGAAGCCGAAGGGCATTGTGCATACCACCGCGGGGTATGCAGTGGGAACGTATATTTCCGCGAAATGGGTGTTCGATCTGAAGGATGAAGACGTCTATTGGTGCACGGCAGACATCGGCTGGGTGACGGGGCACAGCTACATCGTTTACGGCCCACTGCAAAATGGCGCCACCTGCGTGATGTACGAAGGTGCGCCGAATCATCCCGAGCTCGATCGCTTCTGGAAGATCATCGACAAACATAAGGTGACGGTCTTCTATACCGCGCCAACCGCGATTCGCACTTTCATCAAGTGGGGCGACGAGTGGCCTCAGCGTAATGACTTGAGCAGTCTGCGACTGCTGGGTTCGGTCGGAGAGCCAATCAATCCCGAGGCATGGATGTGGTATCGCGACGTGATTGGCGGCAACCGCTGTCCGATCGTTGATACGTGGTGGCAGACGGAGACCGGCGCGATCATGATTTCACCATTGCCCGGTGCAATTGCAACCAAGCCGGGTTCGGCGACCAAGCCGCTGCCGGGAATTGCGGCGGAGGTAGTGACGCGTACGGGCGAACCGGTCCCGCTCGGGTCTGGTGGATACCTTGTCGTAAAGCGTCCGTGGCCCTCCATGCTGCGCACCATCTACGGCGATGCGGAGCGTTACAAGAAGCAATACTGGTCGGACATTCCCGGCGTCTATTTCACTGGCGATGGGGCTCGTATCGACAAGGATGGATATTTCTGGGTGATGGGGCGCGTCGATGACGTACTGAACGTCAGCGGCCACCGGTTGTCGACAATGGAGATTGAGTCGGCGTTGGTTGCTCACGAAAAGGTTGCAGAGGCCGCCGTTGTTGGCCGTCCCGACGAACTGAAGGGACAGGCGGTGTCCGCGTTTGTCACGCTGGAAAGCGGACATCAGCCCTCCAACGAACTTAAGGACGAATTGCGTGCGTGGGTGGCGAAGGAAATCGGTGCGATGGCCAAGCCGGATGACATTCGCTTTACCGACCAATTGCCCAAAACACGCTCAGGGAAAATCATGCGTCGTTTGCTTCGCGAACTTGCGACCAGCGGCGATGTGAAGGGCGACGTGACAACGCTTGAGGACCTGACGGTAATTTCAAAACTGAAAGAGAGCGACGAATAGAAGCGTTAGATAGTTCATGAAAAGGGGCGCGGAAAACACGTCCCTTTTGTCTTTAGGCTCGCGCCTTTGTAGAAGCCTGCGATAAGCTGGACGTCCCAAGAGAGTGACAAATGAAATTGGTTCTCTGCATTCCTCATAAACGAAAACTATGGCAGGTTCCCGCGTGGTTTGCTCCGAGGCTGCAAGTCGAATTTCCAGATGTCAAGGTTGTCGAACTTTCCAGTTACGACAAATTGGATGAAGCCATCGTCAACGCCGACGTTCTGATGGCATGGTCGATCCGCAAGGAACAGTTTGTGAAAGCGAAGCGGCTGAAGTGGATTCATTGTCCTGCGGCTGCCGTGCACAACCTCGTGATTCCGGAAGTCGTGGCGAGCGATGTCGTTGTTACAAATTCGAGTGAGGTGCACGGGGCCACTGTCGCGGAGCATGTGATTGCCTTAATGCTGTCGCTGGCGAAGCGGCTGCACAGGGCGAGAGACTTCCAGGGCAAAAGCGAATGGGGACTGGATGCAATGTTGGACGAGATTCCCCTGGGCCGAGTGGTGAAGGGCGAAACGATCACCGTGATCGGCATGGGTGAGATTGGAAGCAATACGGCGAAGCTGGCGAAGTGCCTGGGAATGCGCGTGCTTGGCGTACGGGCGCGCCCGAAATACCGGACGCATCAGTTGAAACAATGTACAGTCTTGACAACCTCGACGATGCGCTTCGAGAGGCGGATTTCGTCGTAGTTGCCGCACCTGTTACCGCACGTACGAATCGCATGATGAATGCGGCGCGCTTTGCACTGATGAAGCCGGGCGCGTATCTGATCAATGTGGCGCGCGGGTCGCTGGTGGACACCGAAGCGCTTCTCGCGGCGATTCACGAAAAAAAGATTGGCGGCGCCGCCCTCGATGTTTTCGATGAGGAGCCGTTGCCTCCCGATTCGCCGATCTGGAAGACTCGGGAGATCCTTGTGACTCCGCACTCGGCTGGCGTAAACGAGAATCTCTGGGACTTGCACTACGAACTGTTGTCGGAGAACATCCGGAGACATAAAGACGGCAAGCCGCTACGAGGAATCGTCGAAAAAGAAAAAGGCTATTGAGTACAGCTGCGGAAAATCTTCTGCAAAATAGAAATACCCCCGTTCTGTCTCTATGCGATAAGACCGGGGGTATTCGTTTCTGTTTCTCCCTATGGCCGGCGTTCAGGAAGTATGCAGCGGCGCGTGCCAGTTGCGGCGCTCAATGAATGTCGGTGGCTCGTAGGTTTTGCCGTGTTGGAGCTGACGCTCCTCACGATGAGCGCTCCAGAGGGCGATGGGGCCGATGATGCCGGAGATGAGCCGCGTTTTGATTGCACCGAATTCGCGTGCGAGATCGCGGCGCAGCGAGTGAATTCTTGCGCTGATTTCTGAGTTCTTCGTGCGCAGGTCGCGTTCCATCGCCCACAGCAATCCAGCGTAGGCAGCTTTCAGGTTCCGAACCTCAAATTCGAAGCGGCGGCGCACTCGAAGGTCTGGACAGTTCTTATACCGTTTCCATCCGGCGAGCGTCGTCTGGCAGATACGATAGAGACTCGGCCCATTGCGCTGGAAGTCGCGTTCAAAGGCTTCGTCGAGAAACTGTTTGGATTCGTCGCGCGAGATGGCGGGGTGGACGAAATTGAACTTGTGCTGGCCGTGTATGTCGGCAAGGTCAACGTCGAGCAACCGGCCTTCTTCCTTTACTTGTTGATAGAGCGGCGTGCCGGGAACCGGTGTGTAGAGCATGAACTGGTGAAAATCAGTTCCATGCGAGACGGCAAAATCGATTTCCGCCCGGATGTTCTGCGGAGTGTGGTGCTCCAGTCCCACGATGGTAGAGCCAAGCAGTTTGATGCCATGTTGCCGAAGTTCGCGAGTGAGGCTGATGGTGTCAGTGCCGTCGAGCTTGGAGTAGTTTGAATGCGGCGATTCGAGCCCCATCCAAATCCACGAGACCCCGAGTTCGACCAGTTCCTCCACGGTGTATCGGCGGATGGCGTTTGCCGAAGAAAAGACATAGAAAGACCAGGACTTGTTTTCCTGTTTCATTCTCGCCAGCAACTGCATGGCGCGAGGACGGTTCAGGAGAAAGTTTTCGTCCATGATAAAGAACGAGTGTGCGCTAAGCTCGCGTTCCATCTCACACATCACTTCGAAGAGCTGATCGCCCGTTTTGTAGAAGTCGATGAACTTGCCTTTACCCCCGAAGAACGCCGACGTTGTACAGAAGTTGCACCCCATCGGGCATCCCACGGAGGGGATAATCGTAGCTGCGGTCGTGCTTGGCTCGTCGCGTCCGGAGAGTCCCATCATGCGCGTCCCGAAGCCTGACATAATTCGCGGATGCTTTACGGGCGCGTCGGGATCTTCACCAAGATACCTGCGCATCCAGGAGATGCCTTCTCCTTTGACAATATGATCGGCATCGATCATGTATTCGAGCCCCGGTATGGCAGCGACGTGACCGCCGATGACAATCTGCGCCTGCGGAGCCAGCCGGCGAGCGATGCGGCACATCTCGCGCACTTTTCCTACATTCACAATAATCGATGAAATTCCGATGACGTCGTAGGAGTTCCGCCGGAGTTCTGATTCGAATGCCTCGCGGGTGGGGAAGTCGAGCACCGTGCAGGGGGCGGAGATGTTCTGCTGGATCATCATGATGCCCCAGGAACGATGAAACATCCTCAACGAAAATGCGCCCTGCGCGCGGGTGACCTGGTTGTGATAAAGCTCCATCGGGTTGATCGAGCGCGAGCCAAATTCATCGTCCTGCGCGTAGGGGCCGAAGACACTGGAAAGCAGGACGCGCGCCTGCGTTCCTTTAGGATGCGTCGGAAATTGTGCAGTAACCATTACAACTAATTTGTAACGCCGCGTGAGGTTGATGACTGTAAGAGTTATGTAAGGAATTAGGGCCGTGGCGAAGCGTCGCCCAGCAATGGAGGAAACCTGCGACCTCTGAAGTATCGAAAGTCGATAAACTACTTCAACGTGCCGCTGGTGACCAGCGCCTGCAGAATCCGCACGCCGTCGGTCATGCCGAGAGCCGTTTCCGATGCCCGCTCGGGATGCGGCATCATGCCCAGAACATTGCGGCCTTCGCTGCAGATCCCGGCGATGTTGTCGATAGCCCCATTTGGATTGGCTTCCGGGGTGATCGTGCCCTCTGGAGTAGAGTAACGGAAGAGTATGCGATCTTGTTTCTGAAGTTGCTGAAGCGTGGCTTCGTCGCAGTAGTAGTTGCCTTCCATGTGTCCGATCGGGACTTCGAGAACCTCTCCCCGCCGGAGTGAGTGGGTGAAGGGCGAGTCCGTGCTTTCCACGCGGATATGAACTGGCTTGCAAATGTATTTCAGATTTTTGTTTCGCATGAGCACGCCAGGGAGCAGGCCGGATTCGCAGAGAATCTGGAAGCCATTGCAGATCCCCATGACCAGGCCCCCTGTGGACGCAAATTTACGCACTGCTTCCATGATTGGCGAAAATCTTGCGATAGCGCCGGTCCGGAGGTAATCGCCATATGCGAAGCCGCCGGGAACGATGACGGCATCGCACCCCTGCAGGTCGCTGGAGTCATGCCAGAGAAACGTGGCTGGCTGCTGGAAAACCTCTTTGAATGCCCAATATGCGTCGTGGTCGCAGTTGGATCCGGGGAAGATGATCACGCCAAATTTCATAGCCATCCGCTCTCCAACAGTGTAGCATCGCGCGCCATTTGTGGGATGGTGCGGGAAACTGCACTTTGTTGGAAAACAAAAAATAGCCGCCCCGTTGGGAGCGGCTGGAAGCTTCGAGGAAGATGATTGTCGTATCCAATTTGGTGTCTTATTGCTGCGGTGGAGGCGGAGGCGGTGCATTCTGTCCTTGGGGCGCACCCGGGCGAACGACAGGTCCACGACGGCCATCTGGATGCCGGAAGCGCTCTCCGCCCATCATGCGGCGGCGGGCCATCTGCTGGAAGTGTGCTTTCAGTTTCTGCCACTGCTCCGGCGTCAGCACTTTCCGCAGGGAAACGTTCATCATGCCATTCGTCTTTTCCAGGCGACCGCGTGCGGCGATGACCGCGTCCAATTGCTTCGAGATCGCGGCTTCGTCAAGCTGGTTTGCATCCATCAGCGGCTGCAGCAGGATTTGCTGCCGTTCGAGGTCGGCGCGCAGGTCCACCAGCTTCAGACGATAGTCCATGAAGTTCTTTTCGAGCTGTTGCTGTTGGTCGTCAGTGAGGTTAAGTGCCTTGGCGACAGCGGAGTTCTTCCACCACGCGCCCATGCCGGGAGCGAGCGGATTTCCTGCCATCATTCCGGCTCTTTGTTTTGCGACCATGCGTGCCATGGGTGCTCTGGCGCCGGCTTGGGCAAAGCCCAGAACGGAGAAGAGAAGGGTCGCGAGTATTGCTGCCAGGGTTCGTTTCATATGTGTGTTCCTTTTGTTCCTTCCGATTATTGGTTCTGCGTGCTCGTATTCAGTGCACGGCTCATTTCGCTTGCCATAAGAGCGGTAGGCTCCATGGCGCTGGGGATATCGTCGGCTACAGCCTCATCGACCTGCCGCAATAAAGCGTCGTCGTCAAGTGCCGGCTTGGTCACGGTGGCCGTGTTTATCGGCGCGGGCGTCTTGGATGTTCCTCCCGGCAGGAAGAGCATCACGGCAAAAATGCACAGGAACAGTCCCGAGGCAAACGCCCAGCGGAGACCGGCAGTCATTGTGCGTCGGGGCATCCGCGAGCGGATACTGGCACGCTGTGCCGTCCAGAAGACGGTCGGCCGCTCGGCATCCTGGTGGGCAGCCTGGCGGAAGCTTCCGATCGCTCCTCCAAGGGCCTCCCACTCACCGCGGCAGGCTTCGCATTCGGCAACATGTGCCGGCGGAGTACCCGCGAGGAGAGCTTCTGCGAATTCAGCGTCGTTGCAGTGCGATTTCACCGTATGTTTCCTTTAATTGCTTGCGGACAGCGGCAACCGCCCGCGATAAGTGCGACTTCACGGTTCCCACGCTCACGTCCAGGGCAACCGCAATTTCTTCAAGAGGCATCTCTTCCGAGAAGCGCAGAACGAAAACTTCCCGTTGCTGCCCGGAGAGGCGTGATACTGCTCGCCACACAGTCTCGGCCTGTTCACGCGCGAGAACCTGTTGCTCCGGCGTAGCGTGCGCGTCGACCACAGTCTCGCTGACGGCCAGTTCGCTTGCCTCGTCGTTGCTGCTGCCGGATTGGAAGATCTTCTTCCAGAATCCCTGTCTCCGGTTGCGAACATGATCGCGCACGAGGTTGACGGCAATGTGCGTGAGCCAGGTTCCGACGCTAGCTTCGCCACGGAAGGTGTGACGCTTCTCGTAAGCGCGCAGGAAGCAGTCCTGCGTCAAGGTAGCGGCAGCATCGGGGTCGCGCAGGAGCGTAAGCAACAGCCGATAGATGCGCTGCTGGTGGGTAAGCACAATGGACTCGAAGTCTTCTTCGGCGAGTCCCTGTACGTTCACCGTTCCAGCCACCACCGCGGGTTGAAGCGTTGCGCTCATTCTTGCGTGTCGGTGATATGGACGGAAACTTGGCATCCAGGTTTACAGGTAAGCCGGAGAAAATTGAGTTACGCTATTTTGGGATACAGCTACCGTAAGTAACCAGCCATGAACGTTCGCTATTACACAAACACGACATTTGACGCTTTGAAGCGTTGGTTTGTCGCTCAATGTTACGTCTCGGCCATCGTCGGCGCGATGTGGCTCGCCGGCTTGTGGTACCTGCACGTGCCGTGGGCACTTTTCTGGGCGCTGCTGGCGGCGGGTCTCCAATTCATCCCCATCTACGGCCCGGTGCTGTCGGTCCCCGGTCCGTCTATGGCGCTCTTGGCTTCCGGCGCTTCTTGGAATCGCTACATTGGCGTTCTCGCACTCTACGCCGTCATCGTGATTGTGGATACGTTCCTTCTGCAGCCCTACCTGATGCACCGCCAGAACCGCGTTCCTATCTGGGCATCGATCATCGTGCCTATTCTGGCGGGCGTGGTCATTCCGTTCTGGGGAGTGCTCCTGGCTCCACCCCTACTGGCGGTAATCTACGCCCACAAAAAGCCGAAAGGGCCCCCTCCACAGCACCAGGAGTTCGGTCAGGGAGAGGGTGTGATTCTCCCCCCGGAAGACCGGGGTGAACCTCGGTAAGATGCCCCTCGCTGTCTACCAATTCACACGTACGACCGTGCTATAATTTCACGTTGCCTGCACTGGTTTAGCGGCATTCGTGCGCTCCCGAGTCCCTTACGGGGCCGTGCGCGCCTTATCAAAACCGAAATCCTTCTATTCAACGAGGTTGGCATGTCTGGCCACTCAAAATGGGCCACAATTAAGCACAAGAAGGGCGCGCTGGATGCTAAGCGCGGCAAAATCTTCACCCGTCTGATCAGGGAAATCACCATGGCCGCCAAGAACGGCGGTGATCCTGAAAAGAACCCCAGACTGCGCGGAGCGATAACGGCGGCCAAGGCTGAAAATATGCCTGCCGACAACATCAAGCGTGCCATTCAGCGCGGTACGGGCGAATTGCCGGGGGTGAACTACGAAGAGATCACCTTCGAAGGCTACGGCCCGGGAGGCGTCGCCATCCTAGTGGAGGTTTCCACCGACAACCGCAACCGCACGGTCAGCGAAATCCGCCACGCATTCGGTAAGAACGGTGGAAATATGGGCGAAGCCGGTTCGGTTGCCTGGATGTTCCACAAGAAAGGCGACATCGTCATCCCCAAGGCACAGGCCAAGGAAGACGATCTCATGAACCTGGTGTTGGAAAGCGGTGCCGAGGATCTGAAGGAC
Organism: Acidobacteriota bacterium; assembly: GCA_021779935.1. Taxonomy (GTDB): domain Bacteria; phylum Acidobacteriota; class Terriglobia; order Terriglobales; family Acidobacteriaceae; genus JAJXZT01. The sequence continues at coordinate 37,913 of JAJXZT010000001.1, read as the reverse complement.
GACGGCGACAACTGGGAGATTCTGACCGATCCTGGCTCGTTTGAATCGGTCCTTGAAGCGGTGAAGAAAGCGGGCTACACGCCGGAAGTCGCTGAGATTGGGATGATCCCGCAGAACTATATCAAACTGTCCGGCCAACAGGCTTCGACCATGATTCGACTGATGGAAACCATGGAAGACCAGGACGACGTGCAGCACGTTTACTCGAACTTCGACATCGACCAGAAAGAAATGGAAGAAGTCGCGGGATAGCCGCGTGACGCCATTCATTGAATTTGGGCCGCTCCCCGGAGTGGCCCTTTCTCTTGCCCGAAAACCCTATGCCAAACGGAATTGCCCCACGGGTATCAGGTTTTTGACTCGCAAGGATGCTTCCAACCTGTTAATTTTCTCTTTTCCACTCCACATCGACGGAAGAACTAATGCCTAAAAGAACGATCACGCTTCTCGTAACGATTGTACTGAGCTTCTTCTGGTGTCTCAGTGCCACCGCACAGGTTGACGATGCCGTCCTGCTGCACAAGGAACACTGGAATGCTGGTGTCTTTGCTGGCGGTGGAAACGGCATCGGGTTGCGTTCGGGTGTCCATTTCTTTCGGGCCGGTGGACGGATTGGACGGGTGATGACTGGGCAGAAGGGAAGCGGGTTGTTTCGCGGAACCTTTGAACTCGACTCCGAACTGACGCCCGTCGAAGTGGTTTCCTGGCCAAATTATAAGAGCGTCTACGGCTTCGGCTTCAATCCCCTGGTCATGAAGTGGAACTTCACCAGCGGGAAAAAGGTCGTTCCTTTCGTAGAAGCCGTGGGAGGGCTCCTCTGGACCACGGAGAATATCCCTCCGGGAGACACTGCCCAGATCAACTTCCAGTCCGGAGCCGGATTTGGCATGCACATCTTCACCCGTCCGAACCGCGCCATCACCTTGGACATCCGCGCCACCCATATTTCCAATGCCTCCATCGGCAACCACAATCCTGGTGTAAACGCCAGCGTGCAGTTCACATTGGGCTATACGTGGTTTAGGAAGTAAAAAGTGTAAAGGGAAAAGTACAAGGTGAAAAACCAGCAGATGGAAGCATCGCAACCGGTGATGAATGGGGCCAGAACTGACCTGTGTGATCGGACAAAGAACTTCGCGTTACGCGTAATGCGGCTCTACAAGGCATTACCGCAGCGTGCGGATGCCCAGGTGTTGGGGCGGCAATTATTACGAGCTGCGACGTCGGTGGCCGCCAACTATCGCGCCGCACAGCGTGCACGGAGCCGGGCGGAGTTCATCTCGAAGCTATGTGTAGTGGTGGAAGAAGCCGACGAAAGCCAGTTTTGGCTTGAGTTGCTGCGAGATGGCAGCGTTGTTTCACCGCAGAAGTTGGCAAGTCTGATACGGGAGGCCGGTGAGCTCGTTGCGATCTTTACGGCCGCAAGATCACGTACAAGGCGGTAATGTATCCTTTTGACTTTTAACTTTGTCCTTTCTACTTTCTACTTATGCCTGCACTGATTGAATGCGTACCTAATTTTTCCGAGGGCCGTGATAAGGCCAAAGTCGATGCCATCCTTGAAGCGATGAAGATGGATGGCGTCTATTTACTGGACCGCGAGATGGATGCGGACCATAACCGTTGTGTCATCACCCTGGTAGGCGATCGCGCTCCCATCATGGAAGCCGTGTTGCGCGGCGTCGGCAAGGCTGCTGAGTTAATTGATCTCACAAAGCACACCGGCGCACACCCTCGCATGGGCGCAACCGATGTCGTTCCATTCATCCCCATCGACGGTGTAACCCTCGAAGACTGTGTTCAGATGGCGCGTTTCGTTGGTGCCGAAATCTGGAAGCGCTACAGAATTCCCGTTTTTCTCTACGAAGCTGCCGCGCAGCGCCCGGAGCGCACCAACCTGGAGAACATTCGCAAGGGCCAATTTGAAGGCTTGCGCGAAGAGTTGCCAAAGAACCCCGATCGCGCGCCCGACTTCGGTGATCCCGCAGTCCATCCCACGGCTGGCGCGACGGTCGTCGGTGCACGCAAGTTCCTCGTCGCTTACAACGTTTACCTCAATACCCCGGATGTCGACATCGCAAAGAAGATCGGCAAGGCCGTGCGCTTCTCCAATGGTGGCCTGCGTTACGTCAAGGGCATGGGCGTTCCCGTGCGCGGATTGGCGCAGGTATCCATGAACCTGACGGACACCGACCAGACGCCGATTGCGCGGGTCTTCGAATTCGTGAAGCGAGAGGCTGCGCGTTATGGCGTCATGCCGCTTTCAAGCGAGATCGTCGGCCTGATTCCGAAAAAGGCTCTCGAAGATGCTGCTGAATGGTTCCTGCAAGTCGAGAATTTCGATTCGTCGCTGATCCTGGAGAATCGGCTCGCATCCGTGATGGGTGGAAAGGCCGTGGTTGGCGGCCTCCGCGCCGGCGTGGAGCCGTTTGTGGAACAACTGGCTGCTCCCAACGCTGTGCCAGGTGGAGGAAGTGCATCCGCCGCGGCGGGAGCGATGGCAGCAGGACTGGCCGGCATGGTTGCCGGAATGTCCCGTGGCAAGAAGGCCTATCTTCAGTATGAGCAACCGTTGAGTGACGCACTGGCACGGCTCTCGCAACTTCGCGAAGAGTTGAAGGCCGCGATTGATGCGGATGCCGAGTCTTACAAAGGCATGGTGGCCGCATATAAGGCGTCAAAGGACAATCCAGAGGGAGCTGCCGCAGTCAACGCGGCAATTCGTCAGGCTGCAACTGTGCCGCTTGGTGTCGCCGAGAAGTCCCACGAGATTGGCAGGATCGTCGAATCGCTTAAGCCAATCACGAATCCGAGAATGGCATCCGACCTTACGGTGGCGGCTGCGCTTTCACGCGCTGCCGTAGACGGTGCCCTTGCCAACGTCGAGATCAACCTGGAATCCTTCGCGGCAGGACAAAAAGAGGAATTTGTACGTGCTACGAAGGAAAAAATTTCCTCCTTGCGGAGATGAATGTCCTGGTCTCGCCCAGAGCCGGGAGGCACCGGCCAATTTCCGCGAGTATTTCCGCGCTTCGGAGTGTTTGGAAACAGAGGTACAATAGCCATTATGAAACAGTGTTTCCTGACGATCGCAGCCTTGGTGCTGCTAAGCGGTGCCGCCTTGGCGGCTCCCCTTGGCACGAACGCAAGAAACGTAATTCCGAAGAACGTCCAGCAGATCATTTCCGTGGACTATCGCGCATTGCGCGATTCTCCCAGCGGAATGGCCTTGAAGGGCCGCGTTATGCCGGACAACCTGAAGGAGTTCGAAAAAGCTATCAAAGGGATGGGAGTAGACCCGGACAAGGACATGGACCAACTGGTCTTTGTGCTATTCCGGCAGGGAAGTGCCGTGCGCAGCGTTGGGATTGCACAAGGGAATTTCCAGCCAAAATCCTTTGTCGCCCGCATGCGCACCAAGAAGGTCAAGCCCGAAATGTACGGGCATAACGCGATCTATCCGACGGGTTCGGGTCTTCTCATGACCTTCCTCGATCCGAACACGATGGTCTTCGGGGACTTGGCCGCTATGAAGAATGCGCTGGATGTTTACGACAGCCAGGCGGAAGGCGTCGGGAGCAATCCCTCGATTTCAGGCATGATTGGCGACGTACAGGATGGGCCAGTATGGAGCGTTCTGGATCAGGATGGCACCCAGAACATGATGAAGTCCGCGCTCGGCAGTGCATCTTCTCTCGCCGACTACGACACCATCAAGAAGCGCTTGCTCGGTTCCGAGTACACCGTGGACTTCTCTAACGGCGTGCGTTTCAATCTCACGGTTCTCACGTCTGACACCATGACTGCCGCAACGCTGTCGTCCCTGATACAGGCCGGCATGATGTACAAGCGTCTGAACGCCACACCCGCAGAGAAGGTCGCCCTCGACGGCATGACGGTGGACTCGAACAGCGGCAAGTTGTTGTTGAATTTCAAGGCTGACGATCAGAAATTCCAGGCTTTGCTGACTACCGATTTGTTCTCTTCAATATCGCGGTAGAGCATCGTTATCAGGAAAAACGGAAAGAGGCGGCCACGTGGGCCGCCTTATTTCGTTGGGCAATGTTTATAGTTCGGACTGCAGGTTCTTTCGCAGGCCGCGCAGCGCAACTTCGTTTCTCCGATACCACACCCACGTGCCGTTCTTTGCGGTATCGATCAAGCCAGCCTTCTTCAGAATCTTCATGTGGTGCGAGATAGTGGGCTGAGCCAGCTTGATGCGCTGCTCAATGTCGGAGGCGCAGAGTCCCGGGGGATTACCATTCCGGGTTTGCGTCTTCTGCAGTTGGCGGAGGATCTTTCGGCGCGTGGGATCGGCGATCGCACGCAATGCCAGACTTAGCTTGTCAGTAGCAGCTTTCATCTTGGTCTCTTAGTCGGTTAGTGGTTAATGGATGACGTTGATCCGAGACATCGTTAGCTGATGTAAACCCGGTTCTGTCCTATGAATCTCGATAAAAATTCGCACATCTCGTTCTTTGTGCTCGTCGACAAGGCTACAGCAATAAAGTTGAAGCTAAGCTGAAGAGAACGTCGAATGTCCCCTTCCGAATCATCGACGCCACTCACGAAATCAACACTCACCACATTTGTTTGATCGAAACCTGTAAATCCAGAAACGTAGCGAATGGCACCAATGTGCCCCGTCGCGTTTACCGCGTGATGTTTTCCAAGCCTACATTCGTGACCACGCCAGGTTCTATAGCCAAGTTATATAAGAACCTCCAAAACCGATGCCAGGTAAGGCTTTTGGCGGATAGGCTGAAATTATCCCCGCACTCCGAGGATTCACCAAACATCCATGGTTCGATGATTGCCTCGCCATACACAGTTCTCAAATCGCCCTCGCGATCAGGATTCGCTGCTCCGATTGTCGTTTCAAACATCGAGATGTGCCGATGAATTCTCGCTGAAATCTCGGGTACTTGCCAGCCACTCTTGTGCCTTTGATCTATTTCGGAAGAGTTCACGCACGACAGTGCTAGAACATCAAATGTTACGATGGACGGCTGTCGTTCTGGAGGCTTTCAGTCGCGTTATGAGTCGATTGCCCGTTTCTTCATCGGAGTACCGCAAGCTGTCCAACCGAATTGTGGATCTGACCGCAGAGTACCTGCAAAATATTGATAAGCTGCCGTCTTTCCCCCATTGCTCGGGGCAACAGACGGAGCAATTATTCGGCGGCTCTTCGCCTGAAGACGGCCTTGGTGAAGCGTCACTGGAGGCGATGCCAGATGTTTTTGCAAACGGACGTGTCACCGGGCCACGATTTTTCGGTTATGTCTTTGGATCGGGAGAGCCAGTGGCTGCCCTGGCGGATCTGGCGGCAAGTGTTTTAAACCAGAATGTTACCGCGTGGCGATCGGGACCGTCTGCGGTAGCCATAGAGCGCACCGTTGTTGGCTGGCTCGCGGACGCAATCGGTTGCAAAGGTTTCACCGGCAGCCTAACCGGCGGAGGATCGTCGGCAAACCTCATGGCCCTTTGCATGGCCCGGGAGCGTGCCTTGCCAGGGGCGAGCCGGACCGGCATGCCCCGTGATATTCGACAGCCGGTTATCTACACCTCGGCGGAAGCTCACATGTCGATGGCGAAGGCATCTGCCATTCTCGGCCTTGGCTACGATGCGATAAAACTGATACCTGTCGATCAATCTTTTAGGATGGATGTGACCGCGCTCGATCACGCCATTGACACGGATATGCGCGCAGGTAAAGTTCCCGTGGCGATTGTGGCATCGGCCGGTACTACGGCCACCGGCAGTATCGACGACATGGAAGCCATCGCGGAGATCGCACGACGGCAGAATATCTGGATGCACGTAGATGGCGCGTACGGAGCGCTTGCCGCAATGGCTGTGCCGGAGAAGTTCGCCGGGATGGGCCGGGCCGACTCCGTTTCGCTCGATCCGCACAAGTGGCTCTATCAGCCAGCCGATTGCGGGTGTCTGCTTTACCGCGACTCTGCCATGGCCCAACAAGTGTTTGCGCATTCCGGCGATTATGCCAAGTCTCTGATCAGCGACCCGATTGAGGGCTTTGCTTTCTTTGAAGAGTCGATGGAACTGTCCCGGCGCTTCCGTGCGCTCAAGTTATGGCTCTCCATCCGGTACCACGGCATGCGGGCTTTTCGGGAGTCCATTGGGGAAGACATGCGCCTTGCGCGGCATCTCGCGACCCGCATTGCGCAAGAGCACTCCCTGGAACTTCTGGCTCCGGTCGCTCTAAGTGCCGTGTGCTTCCGGTTCGTGGATGCTCCCGCCGGAACTGACCTGAATGCCCTGAATCAACAGGTGCTCCAAACGGTGATAGACCAGCGAAAGGTCTACATCTCGAACGCCAATATTCAGGGGAAATTTTCCTTGCGAGCTTGTATCGTGAATCATCGGAGCACCACGTCGGACGTCGAAGCCGTGGTAACCGAGACCCTTGCCGCCGCGCGGGCTATCATGGCCCGCACCGCGCAATAACTTGGTACGGTGTTTAAGACTATTTATGGCCCAGAAGTCAGGAAATCATCAGTCAATTGTTTCGCGGACGGCTTGCCGCTGCGATCTCGCGGGCGGCACCCTGGATATTTGGCCGCTCTATCTCTTTCACGATGGCGCGACTACGGTCAACGTCGCCGTGCCGGTCTTTACGACTTGCCGTATCACTCCAACTACTGGCAGCGCAATTGAGCTGAAATCTCTCGATACCGGTAGGACCGACCGTTTCAAGAATCTGGCGGAGCTGGCAGCCGCGAGGGATTACTCGCATGCGCTGGCAGCTTACCTCGTGAAGTTTTTCGAACCCCGGGGTGGTTTCCGGCTGGAGACAAACTCAGAATCGCCGGCAGGGGCTGGCATTTCGGGATCGTCAGCGCTGATGATTGCCACCACGGCTGCCTTGGCGAACTTCACTGGGAATAAGCTGGCGAAAGAACAGATCCGGGTAATCGCCCAGAACGTCGAGGCTCAACTCATCCGCGTTCCAACTGGATGCCAGGATTACTATCCGCCGCTATTCGGCGGGGTCAGCGCGATCCATCTCGATGTCGATGGAATCCATCGCGAGGAAATCGCCGTGAATGCTGGTGAGATGGAGAAGCGCTTCGCCCTCGTCTACACCGGAGCGCCGCGCCAGTCCGGCATCAACAACTGGGAGGTCTTCAAGTCTCACATTGGCGGCGAACGCAAGGTTCATCGCAACTTCGACCGAATTGCCGCCATCGCAAAAGCCATGCATCAGGCCGTTGCCGCCGCTGACTGGGACGAGGTTGCCAGGCTTCTGCGCGAGGAGTGGAAGCTTCGCAAATCCAACGCTCCTGGAATCACCACGCCTCTTATTGATGGACTGATTGAAGTCGCGCGCAAGAATGGCGGCCGCGCTGCCAAGGTCTGCGGAGCCGGCGGCGGTGGCTGTGTGCTGATCCAGGTGGAGACTGGCGCTCGCGAGCGGGTTGAGAAAGCCGTCACTGCGGCAGGCGGACACGTTCTGCCGTTCGGTGTAGTGCGCAATGGTGTGACAGTTAAGCAGGAGGCGGCGAAAGCCCGGGCATAATGTCCGATCGATTACCGAGCGAGGCTCCGCCTGGGGTGCTGACGACTGGCACGTATGCCCCTCATCCGCACAAGGGAGCAACGTTGCATCCATTGTGGCGATTCCTGATCTCCGCAATGTACGTGGGCGCTGCGCAGTGGACGGCGGAGATCTTCGGTGCGGTCGTCTTTCCTTCGCATCCTCTCCTTGCGGACCTGCTCTATCGCCTGGCAGGCTGCGCGCTACTCAGCGGTGGCTTTAGTTTCATGCTGCACGTCCTTGACGAGACTGACCAGTCACCGATTGCCGCCATGGGGCTACCTCGCCGGTCAGGATGGATTCGCGAGATTCTCCTTGGCATTGTCATCGGGGCCTCCATGGTCAGTCTGGCCGTGGTGTCGATTGTCAGCTTTGGTCACATCACGCTGGCAGTGCATCTGAACGCCGCGACGCTGCTCACCGGGGCCGTCGTGTTTGTCCTCTTGCTTGTCGGAGCGATGTTTGAAGAACTGATGTTTCGCGGTTATCCCTTTCAGCGCCTGATAGATGCTCTGGGGCCGGTGGCGGCGATTCTTGCAATGTCGGCGGTGTTTGCTGGCATGCACTTGTTTAATCCCCACGCAGGCGGCCTCTGGAGTTTGGGATTTCTCAACACGATTCTCGTCGGAGTGCTATTTTCTATCGCCTACATACGCTCTCGGGCGCTCTGGCTACCCTTCGGCATTCATTTCGGATGGAACTTCGCGTTGGGTATGGTCTACGGACTTCCCGTGAGTGGACTGCACCGTTTCAGCGTAATCGTCAGCGGATCGGCGCTGGGTTCTCCGTTGCTCACTGGCGGCGCTTATGGGGTAGAAGCCAGCCTGACCGGCGCGGTCGTGGTAGTTCTAGGCGTGCTCATCATGCTTGTCGCCACACGAAACCGTCAGCCCGAATAGGGAGCACCTGTGGTAAATCGTACGTACCCTTCGCCAAGACTTGGAATCTAATCAGGTAGGACATCATCCGTACTCACTGAAACGGGGATATAATGTGCCCCGCGGGGTGCTGCCATGAAGCCGCGTTGGATTGTTATCGCGCTCGCATTGGTATTCCTTGTAACGGCTGGCGTGTCATTTGCCGCCAACGAACGCGACAAGACGCCGGAGAAGAAACCCGAGACCAAGCTGACCGAAATAGATCGCGAAAACATCATCCGTGTCTTCATGGCGGAACAGGTGTTTGTTCACCGCATGTTCCCGATGGGGAAGATCGGGCTCAGGATTGAGGATGGAGTTGTAACTCCGACCGACGCGCAAGTGCGCCAGCTCGCTGCGGATTATGGTCCCGCCTGCCGCCCCGGCGATCGCGCCAAAATCACGAATGTCGTCTTCAAGGACAACGGCATCATCTTTGAGATCAATGGCGGCCCCGTGAAACGGAAGAAGTGGTACCAGCGGCTGCAAGTCTCTGGAGCCGGCAGTATTGCGGTCACTCCCACTGGTCAACAACCTGACAACATGAACATCGACACGAACGCACGGGGCTCCTATGTCGCTCTGGTCTTCAAGGGCCACGTCCCGGCGCTCACGACGGATGAGATCAAGCAGATGCTGTCTCCCGTGCTTGATTTCAAGTCGGCGACCGTTGCCGAGGCCTATGAGAAGAGCCTGCCGCCGAAACTGGCGGAAGCCGTGAAGGACCACAAGGCGCTGGTCGGGATGGATCGCGACATGGTGACGTTTGCGCTTGGCCGTCCGCCCAACAAGATTCGCGAGACTGATAAAGAGGGCAGGGAATACGAAGAGTGGATTTACGGTACTCCGCCGCAGAGCGTCCAGTTTGTACGCTTCATTGGCGACAAGGTAGTGCGCATCGAAACCATGAGTATCGACGGCCAGAAAGTTGTGCGCACCAAGGACGAAGTGGGTGATCTGAGCGGCGCCATCTCCGCCATGGCGAAGAAGGAGCAGCCCAAGAGCGATTCCGGTGATGCTTCCAACCCGAGCGCCCCATCATTGCTGCGCCCCGGCGAACAGCAGATCAACGTGACCCCCAGCACTCCCGCTCGGCCGCAGAACTACCCGCCGCCCGGAGCGCCGCCCAACAATCCTGGTTCCAGCACCGGCATTCCCGATGCCAGCCAGCCGGGGATTCCATCTCCCAATGGCCCTCCCGGTATGCCGCCGCATTAAGCTTTTTATAATTATGAGTTTGAGCCCGCCTGTGCAGAAGTGCAGACGGGCTTTACACTAAGTACGTGAAGATCGCGCTTGCCCAGATCAATCCGACGGTTGGCAATTTCACCGGAAACGCTGCCAGAATTCTTGATTTCACTCGCCGTGCAAAAGATGCTGGCGCTGAACTTGTACTTTTTCCGGAACTCTCAGTTTGCGGCTATCCTCCGCGCGACCTTGTAGAGAAGACATCCTTTGTCGCCCACAACCGCGAGGTCGTGGAACAACTTGCCCGTGAGACACGTGGCATCGACGTCATATGCGGTTTTGTAACCCCTGCGCAGGCCGATACCGGAAAATCCGTGATGAACTCCGCGGCGCTTCTTCGCGACGGTAAAGTGGAGTTCGTTCAGTCGAAGCGCCTCTTGCCCACCTACGACGTCTTCGATGAGGCCCGGAACTTTGCTCCAGCGTCCAGGCAATCTCTCTTTGCCGAACGAGGCGCACAAATCGCGCTGACGATTTGCGAAGACGCGTGGAACGACAAGACCTTCTGGAACCGCCGCCTCTACCGTGTGGATCCCGTTGAAGAGTTGATTTCCTCCGGCGGCCAGATCGTGTTGAACATCTCGGCTTCTCCGTTCTATGTCGGCAAGCCGGAGTTTCGCCGGGAGATGCTCGCGGCGATTGCGCGAAGGCATCAGGTGCCTGTCGCGATGGTCAACCAGGTCGGTGGAAACGACAGCCTGGTCTTCGACGGATCGAGTCTCGTGCTCGCCCCCGATGGCCGTGTCATTGCGCAGGCAAAATCGTTCGAAGAGGACCTGATTGTCTTTGATTCCGCCTCGCTGACAGGAGACATACACGAGCAGGTCATGGGAGATGAAGCGCAAGCCTATGCCGCACTTGTTCTTGGGACTCGCGATTACGTGCGAAAATGCGGCTTCCGGAAAGCAATCATCGGACTCAGCGGCGGCATCGATTCGGCACTCACGGCCGCTATAGCCGTCGACGCGCTCGGCGCGGAGAACGTGATCGGCGTCGGCATGCCAAGCATGTATTCATCCGGGGGTTCTGTGAACGATGCACAAGTCCTCGCTTCGAACCTCGGTATCCGCTTTGAAGTGGTTCAAATCAAGGAGATATTCGATAGCTTCCGTAGTGGATTAGCCAAAGTTTTCGAGGGATTGAGGGAAGATGTCACAGAGGAAAATATTCAGGCGCGTATCCGCGGCGTGATTCTCATGTCGCTCTCGAACAAATTCGGTGCGCTGGTTCTGACGACGGGAAATAAGTCGGAACTTGGAGTCGGGTACTGCACGCTCTATGGTGACATGGTTGGCGGACTTGCTGTCATTTCTGACGTGATGAAGACAATGGTCTATCGCATCAGCTATTACGTCAATCAGCGCGCCGGTCGCGAAATCATTCCTGAGTCCTCGCTGACCAAGCCTCCTTCTGCCGAGTTGCGGCCAGATCAGAAGGACAGTGATTCGCTTCCGCCGTACGAGATACTCGATCCAATCCTTGAAGATTACGTCGAGGAAATGAAGAGCGCGGAAGACATTGCCAGGGATCGCGGGTTTGATCTTGAACTGGTGCGCTCCGTGGCTCGTATGGTCAACCGCAACGAATACAAGCGGCAGCAGGCGGCTCCAGGCATCAAAATTTCCGAGAAAGCATTTGGCGTCGGACGGCGTTTCCCGATTGCGGCATGCTTCGAGGTTTAGTAGAACAGTTCCATCACTTAGCTTCAGGAAGGATTGCATGCGCAATTTCTTGCGAACAGGAATGATTTTTGCGTTGCTGGTCGGGATGGCGGCAGCTCAACAGACCAGAACCCATTCGAAGAGTCCCACCAAGGTGCCACCCAAGAGAACCGGGAACGAAGCCGTCAAAGCTGAGTCGCACTCCGAGGCGCTTCCCACAGAAGCTACCGTGATGGCGTTTTTCCAGCGCATGTTCGGCTACGATCCGAACGTCGTGTTTCACGTCCTTAGTATCAAGCGGGTTGAAGGCACCGGACTGGCTGCCGTCAGCACCGTGGTGAGCACGCCCCAGGGCCAGCAGGTGATGAACCTTTTCGTAACGCCCGATGGCCAACATGCCATCACCGGCGACATGATCCCCTTCGGTGCCGATCCATTTGCGGACTTTCGTGCCACATTGGCAAAGCGTGCGTTCGGCGCCACGCGTGGTCCAGCCAATGCTCCCATCACCGTCGTCGAGTTTGCCGACCTCGAATGTCCTGCCTGCAAACAGGCCGAGCCGACGATGGAGAAACTTTACGCCGATTTCCCAAATGTAAAGTTTATCTTCCAGAGTTTTCCGCTTGAATCTCTGCACCCGTGGGCACTGAGGGCAGCCAGTTATCTCGACTGTATTGAGCGCACCAACCATCAGGGCGCCTGGACTTTCATTCAGACCATGTACACCCATCAGGCCGAAGTCACCGAAGCAAACCTTACACAGGAGCTGGCGAGCTTTACCAAAATCGCGGGCTCTGATCCTGCAAAGATCGCAGCCTGTGCCGCCACTCCCGACACCCGCATCAGGATTACCCAGGGTGAGGAGTTGGCAAAGGATCTGAACATCACCGGGACACCCACTCTTTTCGTCAACGGACGGCCAATTGCAAATCTCGCAGCGACCGACTATTCGCTGCTGAAATCGATCGTGCAGTTTGAGGTTGATCAGGCAAAGAAGTAAATCGCGGAGGTTTCGACAAACCCGGCTTCGGTCGGGCTTGTGCTTTATCGGGGAGAAGTTGAATAGGTTGGTATTCGAATCATTGCGGGTGTTGTCTTTCCAACCTCGCTCAGGATGTGTGGCGTCATTACGATCAGCAACTCGCTTTGATTTTGTTGCTTATTTTCTGAACTGAACGCCTTGCCGAGAACCGGCAGTTTGCCGAGCAATGGAAGTCCTTGCATGCTGTTCTGTTCACTCGTCGTCACCAGTCCTGCCAGCACCACTGTCTGTCCGTCGCGTGCGCTGATCTGGCCCGTGTATTCGCGGTTTGTGATGATGGGCACGCCGTTTGCCGCCTGTGCTCCAAGTCCCCTCAACTGGAAGTTGATGTCCAGCGTGACGTAGCCCGTCGGGTACACTTGTGCCGTGGACTTCATATTGATTCCAAGATCTTCAAAATTAAAAGACGGGAATGGCGCCTGGTACGATTGGTTCTTGATCACGTTCGCGATGGCGGGCGTGTTATAAATCGGCGCGAACGAAGCATTTACGACCGGGTATCGTTCGCCGATCTTCAACACGGCCGGCGTATTGGAAGTTGCCCGCAGCGTAATGTGATCAATAGTCTTTACCATCGAAGAGTTCACGCCGAGATTCAGCATGCCAGCCGGAATCGTCAGCCCCATCAACGTGGTTCCCTTACCGAATGTCGCAAATGGTTGTGTCAGCAGGGAACTCTGTCCGCCCAAAGCTTGCGCGACGATGGCCGCAATGGCCGAACTGCTCGCCTGGTTAATGGCTCCCGACGCAATCAACTGGTTGATCACCTGCTGGATACTCTGATTTCCCAGTAAACTCTGCGCCTCGGTTGGGACATTGAAGAGCGTCATCTGCGATTGATAATTCAACCCCAGTTGTTTCGCAAAAGTCCCCGCAACCTCGAAAACCTTTATGTCGAGCATGACTTGCGGCTGGTCGCTCGATAGCTGGCGCATGAATTCCGTCGCGGCTTCCACCGTCTCCTGCGGAGCGCGAATCGTGATCGTCCCGGCGCGCCCGTTCAACGTGACATAGCGGATGTCGAAAAGGATGCGCAGTGCGCTCGTCAGGTCGTTGAGTGTCTGCGGTGTTGGCGCATTGGGAACGTAGAAAGTCCGCAGGGCGGCATGTTGAAAATCACGGCGATTGGCCTCAGTGTCGGCTGCAAATAGCACCTGCTTGGCAGACAGCGGCGTCCACATCGTCCGCGTCAATCGTGAAATTGCCGATATTGCCTCATCCCAGGTTGCATCGCCAAGGTCCACCCGCTGTCTGCGACTAATGACCGAGTCGTCAATGATCGCCGTCAATCCATATGTCTGCGCGAGCTGGCGAAGGAGATCGGCCGTGTTGCCGCGAAAGTGGATGCTGTGGGTTCCCGCCGCCGGTTGCAGCACAATCGGTGGAGCGAGGTTGACGTCCGAATCCGTGGAAATCTTCGGCAGCTCGGGAAGGGAATCGCGCAGTCGTTGTCGCGCGAACTCATTGGACGGATCGAGTTCGAGTGCCGCCCGGAATGACGCCATCGCCACGATCCTGTTGTTATCCTCCAGCGCTTTGTTTCCGCGCTCTATGTCCGCGTACACAATCTGCTGCCGCGTCACTTCTCGAGCCGTCAGGTAGTTGTAGTCGCGAGGGGAAATCTCCGTGGCACGCTTGAAGTAAACAAGGGCTTCATTGAGCTTATGTTTGTCCCGCAGCGCAATTCCATCGTGGAAGTCTTTCTGTGCCTGCTCGCGGTCTTTACGTGGAAGCTTGCAGGGCGGCAGTACGTGGTCCGCCGAATCGGAACAAAATTCAGCCGCCGGTGGTACTGCTGTCGCGGAAACTTCAGTCGCGGGCTGTTGCGCCCACACTCCTGCCATCAGGATGAAGAGCAGCGCGATAAGGACCGGCGAGCGCATTGCCACTGATTCTACCGGAGAAGCTGGCGTCGTGGAGCCTGCGAATCGCAGGGGTTACTGCCAGAGCATGTCGCAAGAGGAAAGGCACAGATTGGGACCGAGCGCGGAGAGCTCCTCAACGGAAAATTTGCCGGTCGCCACGGCAATCAGCGGCATCTCGATTTCGCGGGCCGCGTTTACGTCGTTTGGAGTGTCGCCAAGGAAGCATACTCGCGCATCGGGACGCGTGACTTGCCGCGCCATGGCAGCACCTTCCCGAAATATCCCTGCACGAAATTCATTGTGATCGCTGAACGAGCCAAGCGAGAAATACTGGCGAATCCCGGCGGCTTGCAGCTTGGCCCACCCGACGGCCTCCAGGTTACCCGTTGTGACGCCGATCATCTTTCCATTGCCATGCAAGTCTTTCAGCAGCCGCAGGATCGAAGGGCAGAGTTCCGGGTGGAGTTCGTGGGCGTTCTCTGTGACGTGAGCCCGCATCCGGTCCAGCGCTTCCGGCAATTTGCGCTCGAACTCGTCATTTGCAATTCCGGCCAGCGCCGCGGCCGCGCGCAGAATACCAACGTCGGTATTGCCGTGCACTGGCACGCCGTCGATGTTTCGCTGCACTCCGTAAACGTCCTGCAGGGCATGGTAGAAGGCGAAGTAGTGTACCTTGTCGCGGGAGTTGAGCAGTGTGCCGTCGATATCGAACAGGTAGGCGTCAAAGGCGCGCCAGTCGAAGCCGTTCGTGTGCGACTCTGTTGCGCCCATGAGGATTTACAGACCCTTCTCGTGAAGCATGATGCGCTGTACGGCGCGAGACCGCCCGGTGGCTGCGTTGCAATCGATTACTACTGCGCACAAACGGACATCGTTCGTTGCAGCTTCGAATCGTGCCGGCATCCCGGTCAGAAAACGTTGCAGGATCATTTCCTTCTGTACGCCGATGACGCTATCGTATGGGCCCGTCATTCCGACATCCGTCTGATATGCCGTGCCGCCCGGGAGGACCCGCTCATCTGCCGTGGGAACATGGGTATGCGTGCCGACGACGGCCGTCACTCGTCCATCCAGGTACCATCCCATTGCGATTTTTTCTGACGTTGCTTCGGCGTGCATGTCGACAAATATGATCTTCGCCTTGAGCTGCGCCAGTATCTTGTCGGCCAGGCGGAAAGGATCTTCAATGTTTGCCATGAAGACCCGCCCCTGCAGATTCACCACTGCGTAGGGAGTTCCTCCACGCGTGGTTCCCTCATAAACTCCCACTCCCGGAGTTCCCGCCGGATAATTTGCGGGGCGAAGCACGCGTCGTGCTTGGCTATAAGGTTCATCGTTGGCGGAATTGAAGTAGTCGATGATGTCGCGTTTGTCCCACACGTGATTGCCCGTTGTAAGGACGTCGATGCCAAGTTCGAAGAGTTCTTCGACGATCGGCGGTGTCAGCCCGAATCCCCCCGCCGCGTTTTCCGCATTGGCGATGACGAGTTCAACCTGGTGGTCGGACACAATCTGGCGAAGCCGTTCGCGAACGATCGTCCGGCCTGGCCGTCCAAATATGTCACCAATAAACAGGATGCGCACCCTGCGGAGCTCCTTCACAAAATAGAAATTTATCGTAACACGCCGTCTTCAGGCCGCTTACTGTGCCGCGCGTGGAGAATTGCCCAGCACTTCCAGTACATCCACCGCGGCGGAATATTTTCCGAGCGGCGCACTGACCTGTACGCCCTGCACGAGAGGCCTCACGCGGTCGAGCATTTCGCGCGCGATGTGCACGCCCTCGGCACGCGCATGGTCCGGGCTGGTGCTCGCTTTTGTCATGCGTTCAATGATGGCATCCGGTACGGAAACACGGAGTTCGTTCTTCATGAATTCCGCATTGCGAACGCTTGTCAGCGGCCAGATTCCCGCCAGCACGGGTATGCGGCAATGCTCAATGCGTTGCAGGAACTCTTCCAGCAGTTCCACGTCAAACACCGGTTGCGTGACGGCGTATTCCGCCCCAGCTTGAACCTTGTATTCGAAGCGATGAATCTCTTCGTCCAGGTCCGGACTTCCGGGGTTGGCGCCAACGCCGATTACGAACGCGGTCGCTGTACCGATCGGATTCCCGCCGATGTCCACACCCGAATTCAGGTTGTGAACGATATTCACCAGCCCAATGGAATCCACATCGAACACCGCCGTAGCATCGGGATAATTGCCGAGCTTCGGCGGATCACCCGTAATGCAAATCAGGTTGTGAATTCCGATAGCGCATGCACCGAGCAGATCGCTCTGGATGCTGAGCACGTTACGGTCGCGGCAGGTGTAGTGCAACACCGTCTCAATGCCCACGCTATGCTGCACCAGCGTACAAAGTGCCTGGTTACTCATGCGGGCCGATGCGCGCGGACTGTCGGGAATATTCACCGCATCCACACCCACCGATTTTAAGTAGCGCGCCGCGTTCATCTCCTTGATCGGATCGCTGCCTCGCGGCGGCACCACCTCGATCATCGAAATAAACTCGGAATTTGCGAGTTTCCGTCCCAGTGCAGACCGTTCCACAAGCGGCTTCGTCTCGACTGTTTTCAGCGCCGGGGCGGCTGCAACCGGATAGGAAGTAGTTCTCGCTTCGCCAACGCGCAGCGTCGACTTCATTGATTTGATGTGATCGGGAGTCGTACCGCAGCATCCGCCAACGAGAGTCACGCCGGCGGCCACAAATTTGCGCGCATAGCTTGCCATGTATTCCGGCGAGCACAAATAGATGTTCCGTCCCTCCACGTTGCGCGGCATACCCGCGTTCGGTTGCGCGGCAAGCGGCAGGGAAGTGACCTGGCGAATCCGCTCGATCGTCTCGAGCATGGCCACCGGCCCGACGGAACAATTTGCACCGAGAACATCCACGCCCATCTCTTCAATGCGCTTGGCGAAGTTCTCCGGCTCTGAACCGTCCAGGCAATCGCCGTCCTCGTCAATTGTTACCTGCGCCACGATCGGCAACGCTGGCGCCACGTCGCGCGCCGCCAGCACCGCCTGATGCAATTCATCGACAAAGCCGAATGTTTCCAGGATGAGCAGGTCCACGCCGGCTTCCGACAGGGCGCTGATCTGTTCAGCAAACGCCGCCCTTGCTTCGTCGCGACTTACTTTACCCAGAGGTTCAATTCTTATTCCGAGCGGCCCCACGCTTCCGGCGATAAACACACTGGAGGAACCAACTGCCTGGCGTGCAATCTCCACTGCACGGCGATTGATGTCCGCAACTCGGTCCTGCAGACCATGGCGAGCCAACCGAAAAGAGTTGGCGCCAAACGTGTTGGTTTCGATGATTTCGGCCCCAGCCTTGACGTAGTCCTGGTGAATCCCAAGGATCAGGTCAGCCTGCGACAGGTTAAGCTCGTCGTAGCATCGGTTGATGAAAATTCCTTTGGCATACAGCAGGGTACCCATGGCTCCATCACAAAGAATGGGGCCTCGCTGCAGTCGCGAGAGGAAGCTGCTCGACAAGGGAAACTCCTTCTTTCAACACGGGTTAGGACTCAGATGAACAATATTATAAGTTATTGGGCGCACCCTGTGGCCAGCAGAGAGTCTGTTATACTCAGTTGTCCCAGTAACTTGAAATCACTGACCTGGAGTGCCCGGTTTTGAAACGAGCGGCCCTCGGTATTATCTGCATATTCTCGGTGGCACTGTGGATCGGCTGCGGCGGTGGCGGATCTTCCTCTTCTTCAAGCTCAAAATCTATCAGCCACATTAAGAAACGTCTTTTTGTCGGGAATACCTATGCCGGTGCCATTCAGATCATCGATGCCCAACTCGACTCGATTACTGCCTTTTCGGTATCGGGTCTTGGTACTCCGACTGACATGCTGGTTTCGGCTGACGGCAAGTACACCCTGGTCTATGACCGCGGTTCCAACTCGTTTGATGCGGTCAACAACGCACAGGAAGCGGTCGAAACGTCGGGTCTATACATTGGCGGATTCTCCCAGAGCTACGTGTTGAGTTCCGACAATAAGACTCTCTACGCCGCTGTGCGCAATTACCAGAATTCGACCGGCCCGCAGGGCGCCATCATCACCATCGACTATTCGAGCGCAAAGAACGTGACGGGAACCATCCCCGTGCCAAACGTTCGCTGGATTGCGATCAACCATGCGGGAAACCGGTTGCTTGCATTCAGCGATAACTCGAACAGCATGACGATCATCGATCCGACGCAGACCACGCCCACGCTTACAACCGTCGCGGGCTTCGATCATCCCGTCGGCGCCGTGTTCACCACGGACGATTCGAAGGCTTACATCTTGAGTTGTGGTCCCGAGTGCGGCGGAACGCAGGCCATGGTCACCGAGTACAACATGTCGACCGGAGCAACACGCAGCGTCAATGTTCCGGCCGCCACGGTGGGATTGCTTGTTAGCAATACGCTCTACGTTGCTGGCGCTCCCGGCGGAGTCGGTGGCACTGTCACTGCCGTGGATACCGGGGCCATGACCGCCGGTACTCCAGTAACCATCAGCGGCGGCTACCACAACATCATGCAATCCGCCGGTAACAAGATCTGGATTGGTGCAAATTCCTGTGGCGGAGGCGGGTGCTTGACGCTCTTCGATCCGGCTACGAGCACCGCAATGGTCGACAACCCTGCGTCCGGTTCCAACAGCAAGGGCGATGTAACTGGCATGGCGTGGGTTGATTTCCAGAACGAGATGTATGTCGTCGAAGGCGGCGAGCTTCGCGTCTACGATACGTCCGGTAAGGAAGTTCCGACAACGATGGACATTGTCGGCTCCGCATACGGCATCGCTTACGTTCCGCAATAACTTCAAATCATTGCGCTCAGGAAGGCGGCCATGATGGCCGCCTTTCTCATTTCGCGCAATTCTTACTTCACCTTCACCGGAATCAGCATGAGAGTGTGTGCTTTGTCTTTTTGTACTGCGGCTGCCGAGAACGGAAACTGGAACGTTGTGCCGTTGTACCAGGCACTCCATTGGTCGTTGAAGTAAGGGCTCAGCAGGTTGCCCGACTGTCCATTGACGATGTTCAGCGTGCTGTTGTCGAAATTGGAGAAGTCTACGGTCATCCGCTCCGACGGTCCAAACGAACGGCCAACCTGCTTCACTGTATTGCCCGAACCCGATTGCGGTAGCTCGCCCGTGCTGGCCAGATGCCCCAACGTCGGAATACGCGAGAGCACGGGATGGGAAATATCCACCTTGAAAATATCGCCGTACTGCCAGTTTGCCAGGTCTTTTGGGGCGTCTTCCACCGCTTGTGAAAGCGCGGCGACCAGTAGCTGGTTGTAGTCCTTGTAACCGTGCGGCAGCCACCGGCGCGGGCCAAAGCGAATGGTGTTTTCCAGCCACACCGGGCTCATCATCCATGTGTAGTCGCGGGCATCGTTGCCAAGTTTGTCTCGCAACAGCATGCGCGTGAGGATGTGGCGTGCCTTGTAGCAGATGGCTGCCCCTGCCGAATCCCGTTCGAAGCGCCCGTCCCAGTCGCGCAGAATGTCCCCGGCGGTTTTCACTCTTTCCGAAGCCCCCGGCGTATGTTCCGCGGCAAATGCAAACCGCTGTGCCAGCAGATAGTCGAGCTCCGAATACACATCTGTCTGCAACGCCAGCATATCTTCCGCAGTGAACTTCTTATTTTCGTGCAGCACGCTGTAAATCCGTTCGACCCTGTAAGGCGCAGCCCATTCCGTCGCGATCATGTAGGGATACCGGTCCGGCGTGATGCGGCTGTTCGCCGTTGCGATGATGCCCGATGGAGGGTTATAGACGCTTGGCATCTTGTCGAACGGGATGTACCCGATCCATTCGTGTTTGTCATCGGAACCGTTTACCGGCAGCGATCCATCACCAGATGCGCGAATCGGAACCAGCCCTGTTGCCTGGTATCCAATGTTGCCGTCCATGTCGGCATAAACCACGTTCTGTCCCGGCGACGAGAACTTCGAGAACGCCGCGCGAAAGTCCTTCCAGTTCTGCGCGCTATTCACGTCGAAGAACGGGAACGTCATACCCGACGGACTG
Source organism: Acidobacteriota bacterium (assembly GCA_021779935.1). Classification (GTDB taxonomy): domain Bacteria; phylum Acidobacteriota; class Terriglobia; order Terriglobales; family Acidobacteriaceae; genus JAJXZT01. Next base: position 17,583 of record JAJXZT010000001.1, on the reverse strand, counting down.
TAAAGAGTCCACTCTAGCGCCAGTTCACGTTTTTCTCCCTTGATCAGCGGCGTCACGATCGGTCCGTGCCGTGTCACCACGACATCCAGGTTGACCGGGTCTCTGCCTTTGACGGCAATCACCTCTTGCCGATGTTCCGGTTCTTTCCAGCCTGTTGGCGTCAGGTATTCGCCCTTCGCGTTGAAGTTCTCGACGAAGATGTCTTCAACATCTGGACCGAGATTCGTGAATCCCCACGCAATCCGATGGTTGTGCCCCACAATTACGAACGGCGCTCCCGGCAGTGTGACGCCAGCGACGTCGTACTCTCCCGCCGTAAGTTGTGCCTCATACCATGTGTTTGGAATCTGCAAAGGAAGGTGCATATCGTTGCATAGCAGCGGCCTTCCTGATGCCGTATGTTTGCCCGAGATCACCCAGTTATTCGAGCCCGGCGCCAGTCGCTCTCCCTGCATTTCCTGTTTCGTCAGTGATGACACGTTCACCGCGTGCCGGGGATCCGGGTCCAGCGGTTCCACCTGCGGTGGCTCGGTAGTCTCAAAGTCCAAGGCATCCGATCCCGGAGGCACTTCATGTAGCGACGTATTCACATAAAGATCTGCGGTAAGCTGCGGCCCTATCTTCGCAAGGATCTTTTCGCGATGCAGTTCGTCGCGATACATGTTATTTAGCAACTCCGACATCATCGCTCCCACCAGGAACGAGTCCTCGACCTTCCACGGACGAGGTGTATAGCCCAGGATGCGGAATTCCAGCGGCAACCTGCCCCGGTGGCTGTCGATGTATGCATTCACCCCACGCGCATAAGCCTCGAAGTACGCGCGATCGCGGGGCGAGAGCGCTGCGGCCGAGCGTTCGGCTACCTGTCGCAGTCCGAGCACTCGCTGGTCGATGTCCTGCTCCACCATGCTTGAGCCCAGGATCTCTGCCAGCTCTCCAGCGGCAAATCGCCGTGATGCATCCATCTGCCACAGCCGGTCCTGCGCGGTCACGTACCCCTGCGCAAAGAACAGGTCATCCAGCGACGATGCCGTAATATGCGGCACGCCCTCTTTGTCGCGAACCACTTGTACGGGCGCTTGCAATCCCTGAACGGCGCGCGTTCCATCGAGTTGCGGCAGTGCGGCTCGCGCCACCGAGCGCAGCCAGAAGTACCCGAAGGTGCCGAGCAGTACGAGCACGACAACAAGTGCCGCGGCAATGCGCACTATGACCCGTACGCGCCTGGTTCTGCCCGAGTTCAAAGAGATTGCGGGAACGCTTTGGGAGGCCATCTACGCCGAGATTGTAGGGTTCTTTCACCGTCCGGCAAAGCTCAATTTCCTCTCAACTCCGCCTATCTCCATTGACGGCTCCATTTAGAACAATTAATTTCATAGTTTTGGGGACTAATTTGCGGCGCATTTGTATGCGCCTTCGAGGTGAATAGAGTGAAGCACGGCAATGATAAGCACGAAGGTGCTGGCATCGAGCGCGAACTGCACGACCCGATTTCCGACAAGCTGGTTCCGCTGGAGCCGCTCGATCTCGGCAACATCCACACCGTAGACGACCTGGTACGCGCCATGGGGAAGACTGCCTTTACCGGGCGTCAGGTCGGGCAGGCGGCCGACGTGCTGGAGGCCATGGCCCGCGACAAGGAATGCTTTGTCGTCATGACTCTTGCCGGCGCCATGACCGTCGCCAAGCAGGGAATGATCATCGCCGAGCTCGTCGACCACGGTATCGTCAAGGCGCTCGTCTCCACCGGTGCACTCATGGCCCACGGATTGGTCGAGGCCGCCGGTAAGTCGCATTTCGTCTGGGATGAGAAGCTCAACGACGTCGAACTCTACGAAGCCGGTTACAACCGCGTTTATGACACGCTGGAGCCCGAGACAAACCTCAACTTTGTCGAGGGCATCGTCGCCAAGATTCTCGAAGCTTGGGATGCCGATGAGGTTGCCTGTTCCCACAAGTTGAACCGCGCTATCGGAAAGTACCTGAGTGAGAACGTCAAAGGCCGAGGCATCTTGAAGTCCGCCTACGAGAAAAATGTTGCCGTCTACGTGCCTGCCTTTACTGACTCGGAGATGGGTCTTGATTTCGCTCTGCATAACCGCAAGCGCGCCAAGGAAGGCCGTCCGGTCATCAAGTACGATCCCTTCCTCGACCTCAACCACTTCGCCGAGACCAACCTGAAGCAGACGCGCCTAGGAATCTTCACTATCGGCGGCGGAGTCCCGCGCAACTGGTCACAGCAGTTCGGGCCTTATATCGAGCTTCGCCATCGTCGCGGCGGGGAAGATCTTCCGCTGAAGCGCTACCACTACGGCTTGCGCATCTGTCCCGAGCCGGTTCACTGGGGCGGACTCTCCGGCTCGCCTTATAGCGAAGCCATCTCATGGGGCAAGTTTGTTCCTCCCGCCGAGGGTGGTAAGTTTGCCGAGGTCTTCGTGGACGCCACCGTCGGCCTGCCGCTTGTTGTGGGTGCCGTATTGGAGCGATTAAAGAAGAACTCGAAGTAGTTTATGTAACATTCGAAAATAAAAGCCCCGGACGCACCGGGGCTTTTGTGCGTCTAGCGTCTTTACGGATGTCCCATCCCGTCGCTGTGGTCCTCGCCCACTCCGTTCTTGCTTCCCATGTTGAGGATCAGGCGGTCGTCCGTGCTTGGGCCGCCGCCGGGATTTGCGAGGAGCACAATCCCCGCGAGGCTGTTGTCTCGGAAGTCGTTCAGCGATACCGTGCTGTTCTGCGTTGACGCCAGCCACACGCCCACGTTGTTATCCACGCTGACGTTCTGCGTGACGATGTGGTGCTGCGCGGCGGTCACGCCGTCATCGGTGTCATTCGAAATGGCGATCCCTATAGCGCAATGCTTCACGATGTTGCCGGAGGTCACTCCGTAATCCGACGACGCCTGTATGCCGAGATCCACCCCTGTGATGTTGTTGTTGGAGATCAGGCTGTAGCGGCTTGCCGGAGGAGTCGAATCGATTTGCCATATTCCGATGGTGTGGATCGGGACCTTGGTCGCCGACTGTGACACCACAAGCTGCGCCGTGGAGGTGAAGTGGGAGAGCTGCCCCGGGCCAATCACCGTGTTGCCGGACATCACCGAGTGGTTTGAATTCACCATGATCGCCCCGATGACCAAAAAGAACGGACTACTCGGGTCCATGCTGGGCGGCTGTGGCAACAGGAATGTGTTACCCACGAGGTAGCTTCCTGTCACGCCATTGTTGGCCTGGTAGCCGATGATGTTGTCTTCAAATCGGCTGTTGGAGACTGTCGAGTTGTAAAGCGGTTGTCCGTTCAAGGAAAACAGCAGAACCCCGAAATACCACCCGCGAACAGTGACACCATCCATCCGAAAGCTGTCGGCTGTCACCACGATACCGGAGAGTTGACTGAGGTCGGCACTGCCCGGGCCCTGCAGCACCACCGGCCCGTTTGGTGCGGTAATGGCGATGTCCGGAGTGCCTATAAAGACGCCCGGGTTGCCGTCGTTGACTGCGCACGCCATGTTGAAAACGTTTGTGGAGCCCGGCAACAGTTGCACCACATCGCCGGACATTGCGCCTTGTACGGCGTTTCGAACATTCGTCAGGTCCTGCCCGCAATCGCCGGTGGCAACGACCTGGATGGTGTTTGCAAACGCGGCGCCGGAGGCGATCAAAACGCATAGCGCCAGCAGACAGACAAGTCTCCTCATCGCAATCTCCTGTTCCATTTTTTTGTCGGGGTCAGTCGTACGCGGGGGAAAGTGCGGACGATCATACCTGCGGCTCACGAGCGAGTCAACGGACAAAGCAAAAAGAGCCTCGAATTTTCGAGGCTCTTTCGTGACAACCGAAATCTATTCGAAGATCAGTATGGCCGCGGCGATCGTCGTGGTCCAGAGGCCTTTTTTGTCGCCAACCGCACTCTGCGTGATGTTCGCCGTGCGGACGATCTTGTTCGACATGCGATAAATCTGTTTCTTCTCGTCCCAGCTCTTATCTGGATCGAACTCAACGTTCAGTGTCGTCGCCAGCATCTCGGCGGCGAGTTCCTCGGCGTAGTCGCCGGCCACCTGGTCGGTCTCGCCAAAGGAGTGGTGTTCGCTCAGGTAGCCGTAGGTGCTGCGGTCGGACGGCATCGCCAGTCCGATGCTCGACGCTACCAGCCGGTGCGGTTCCCGCGTGGAATTTTCAGCCACAACGGCAAATACTACTTCACCCGGACTGAGATACGTCAACCCCTGCGCGCGCGTAAGAAGTTTGCAATTCGGTGGGAATATTGAGGAAACCCGAACCAGGTTCTGGGCTGCAATGCCGGCGTCTCGCAGAGCCAACTCGAACGACGTCAGCCGTTCTTTATGTTTTCCTACACCTTTCGTGAGGAAAATGCGCTTGGGGACCATGTCTTTGGCCAATTCTTATTCGTCCTCCGCTAATGCATGTGAGTCTAACCAAACAAATCTGGCAGTTCTCTTGAAAACTAAATGAAAATGGCGGCTGGTGCAATGTGGTTTTGTGAGAATTTGTAAGCCGGGTCTGAATTTTTCCGCAGCTACCCCTGTCGGGGGATGGAGGTATTTGCCGAGCCCTTCAGTCGGACCGCGATGTCGATGAATGCCAGCGCCGCACGGCTCAGCGCCTTGTCTTTCCGGAAGACCAGCGCAAGGTCGCGCCGGATCTGCTCGTCGGCGATTCGCGCCACTCCCAGCAGCCCGTCTTTCACATCCTGCACCACGTTGGAATTCGGCATGAACGCCACGCCCACGCCTGCCGCCACGAACCGCTTCATTAGTTCGCTCGAATCCAGTTCCATCGAAACATTCGGCTTCAGGTTCCGTGTCTCAAACATACCTTCGATCAGGTCGCGCGTACGTCCCAGTTTCGGCACCAGCAGCGGATACGCGCTCAAATCCGCCACCTTCAGCTCGCGCAGCTTCGCCAGCGGATGCTTCGGCGGGTAGATCACCACCAACTCATCCTTATGGATCACGACCGTCGTCAGGCGCTTGTCGTTCACCGGCATAAAGATCACGCCGAAGTCCACCGAGTTGTCGATCACGCTTTCCTGTATCTCGCGCGACTCCGACCGCTTCACCGTGATGCCCACGTCAGGGTAGAGGCTTTTGAATTCCGCAAACACTTCCGGCAGGATGTAGAGACAAGTGCCTTCATTCGCCGCCACCACGATCTCCCCACGCGGCACGCGATCCATCTCCGCCACGGCGCTCAAGATGGTACGTCGAGCCTCGAGCGTGTCTTCCACGTACTTCAGGAAAATCTTTCCCGCCGCCGTGACCGATACTTTCCCACCCGTACGATCCAGCAGCCTGGCTCCAACCTCCTCCTCCAGTGCGCGAATCTGCGCCGAGATCGCCGGCTGCGTGCGGAATCGCTTCTCCGCCGCCCGCGAAAAGCTCAGATGCTTCGCGACTTCCTGAAAGGTCTCTAGCTGGTCGAAGTCCATAATTGCGTCGTAGCAGGTGGGTCCCCGAAACACTTCCTCGCATCCAGTGTAGCGAATTGCTTCGTTCCCGTCCCCGATAAACCGTCTTTATGCCCCCATAAAAACTATCGATTTCCTTGTAGCCGCGCGCGGTCCTATTGTCTTAGTGTGTGGGACTACGCCAATCAGGATTCCCGGCTTTCCCGCGCAAACGCAAAATCTTTTTCCTTCATGCAATCCAGTCTGGCCAACGCGACCCACTGCGCAGCGACGTATTGCGGCGCAGCTTACACACGCGACAATCATTTGCACCCCGGCGAGCGGGGAACTACGAGGAGCAAGAATGGCTGACACCAAAGGCGATCCGAAGAGCGTTCTTGAATTTGCCAAGAAGAATGGCGTACAGATGCTCGACCTGCGATTCACCGACCTGCCCGGACTCTGGCACCACGTCTCTTATCCCATTGGACAGCTCACCGAAGCCTCGTTCGAGGAGGGCTTCGGCATGGACGGCTCGTCCATCCGCGGCTGGGCTGCCATCCACGAGTCCGACATGCTGCTAATCCCCGACCCCGCCACCTGCATACTCGATCCCTTCACCGAAGTCCCCACGCTGATCATGATTGCCGACGTCATCGATCCGGTCACCAAGCAGCGTTACGATCGCGATCCGCGCTACATCGCCAAGAAGGCGCAGATTTTCTTGAACTCCACTGGACTCGCCGACACCGCCTACTTCGGCGCCGAAGCCGAGTTCTTCATCTTCGACAACATTCGTTTCGATCAGCGCGAGAACTGCGGCTTCTACTTCATCGATGCCGAAGAGGGCCGCTGGAACTCCGGCAGGGAAGAAAACAACCTCGGGTACCGTCCGCGCTACAAGGAAGGCTACTTCCCGGTGCCGCCCACCGATCACTACCAGGACCTGCGCACCGAAATGGCGCTGATGATGCAGCAGTGCGGCCTTGAGGTCGAATGCCACCATCATGAAGTCGCCACCGGCGGCCAGACCGAGATCGACCTCCACTTCAACGCGCTGCTGGAGTCGGCCGACGCCATGATGCTCTACAAGTACATCGTTCGCAACGTCGCCAACCAGTACAACAAGACCGTGACCTTCATGCCCAAGCCGCTCTTTCAGGACAACGGCTCCGGCATGCATACCCACCAGTCACTCTGGAAGGAAGGGAAGCCGCTCTTCGCCGGCGATGGCTATGCCGGCCTTTCGCAACTCGCCCTCTGGTACATCGGCGGATTGATTCACCACGGCCCGGCTCTCTCCGCCATCATCGCCCCCACCACCAACTCCTATAAGCGACTCGTCCCCGGCTTCGAGGCCCCCGTGAACCTCGCGTACTCCCGCCGCAACCGCTCGGCGGCCTGTCGCATTCCCATGTATTCCGCGTCACCCAAGGCCAAGCGCGTCGAGTTCCGTCCGCCCGACCCGAGCTGCAATCCCTATATCGCTTTCGCCGCCATGCTCATGGCCGGTCTCGACGGCATTGAGAACAAGATTGACCCCGGCCAGCCGCTCGATAAGGACATCTACGATCTCGGCCCCGAGGAGTTGAAGAAGGTTCCGTCGATGCCCGGATCTCTGGAAGCGGCCCTTGACGCCCTCGAAGCCGACCACCAGTTCCTCCTCAAGGGCGACGTCTTCACCGAGGACCTTCTCCAGACTTACATCGATTACAAGCGCGAAAAGGAAGTGAACGCCATGCGCCTGCGTCCGCATCCTTATGAATTCGCGCTCTATTACGACATTTAGGAGCGATGGTTTATCTATCAACGGAACTTATAGTTCCGATAAAAACATTGAATTTCTGAATCTGCGCTTCGCAAGGTATCTTTAACCCAGTAATTCTCCGAAGCAGTGCGTGTGCTGTGGCCTGGCGGTTGCCAGGCCCCTTTTTGCTTCAGAATCAATCGCTTCCGCTGCTCCCGCTTCCTTAATGCTCCGCGTGCTATTCTCGTCGCAAGCGAAATGGCTGATCGTGGGAATACGGATCATGCCGTCGATCTGGCGGCCATCGTTGCCTCGGCTCCCTTTGAGCATCCGGAGCAGGCACGCGCCAATCTTGAACACATCTCCAGGCTCGTTTCCGTAAATATTCAGCAGGCACTCGCCGCACTCTTCGGAGACCTGCCCAATCCCGACCTCGCGCTGAACCAGTTCGAGCGGCTACTTGCCGTTCCGTCGCGCCGCGAAATCGCCAGCCTGCTCGATCGCGAACTTTTTCTCGTCCACTACGCGCTCACCGTCTTCAGCAACAGCCGTTGGCTTGGTGAGACTCTCATTCAGAATCCCGATCTCCTTCACGCCTTCGCCCGCGAGCGCAACCTCGAGCGCGTTCGCTCCGTCGACGACTTCCGCGAGAGCTTCGCGCGTTTCCGTTCGCGCTCTTTCGATACCGACATCGCCCTGCTCCTCGCCCGCTTCAAGCGTCGCGAATACGTCCGCATCATGATGCGCGACACTCTCGGCCTGGCCACACTCGCGGAAACCACCGCCGAGATCTCCGCCCTCTCCGATGTCCTCATCCAGGAAGCCTTGCGCCTCTGCGAGTCCAATCTGCGCAACCGTTACGGCACTCCGCAGCGCGTTGACGTCGAAGGCCGGCTCTCCGATGTCCCGTTCGCCGTTCTCTCTGTCGGCAAGCTCGGCGGCAACGAACTCAATTACAGCTCCGATGTCGACTTGCTGTACGTCTATGGCGACGGCCCCGACGCTGGCACGGCCACCATCACCATGCGCGAATTCTTTATCCGCCTCGCGCAGGAGTTGACCGGTGTCCTCAGCCGCGTCACGCAGGAGGGCCCCGTCTTCCGCATCGACCTCCGCCTGCGTCCTCAGGGTAGTCAGGGCGAGCTCGTTGTTTCGCTTGGACATGCGCTGCGTTACTACGCCGAATCCGCGCACGACTGGGAGCTTCAGGCGCTCATCAAGCTCCGTCACTCCGCCGGCGATCAGGCGCTTGCGCGCGCGTTCATTCGCCAGGTGCAGTCCAGCGTCTATCGCGGTGAACTCAACTTCGCTGCCATCGAGACCGCGCTAAATTCTCTCGAAAAGATCAAGCTTCGCGCCAGCCGTGGAGTCTCATCGCGCAACGCTCCCGTTCCTCTCGACGTTAAACTTGATCGTGGCGGCATTCGCGACATTGAATTTCTCGTGCAGTGCTTGCAGCGCGTCTACGGCGGCCAGGAACGTTGGCTGCGCTCCGGCGGTACGCTCTTCTCCCTCTCCAAGCTTCACGACAAGGGCCACATCAGCGGCAAGGATTTCCACGAGCTCACCCAGAGCTACACCTTCCTTCGCACGGTGGAACACCGCCTCCAGCTTCGCCTCGGTCAGCAGACGCACAAGTTGCCCTCCGACGCCGGCGAGCTCCGCGCCCTGTATCGCTCCGTCACCGGCGACCGCAATCATCCCGAACCCGACGCCATTGTTGACCTCGTGCAGAAGTACATGGAGAAGGTGGCTTCCATCTATCACCGGATCGTGCATCAACAGCACTCGGCGAAGGCGCAGGGACTCCTGCCGGTGGAGCTCTCAACTTCGCTTTCCGCTGGAGAGGTCATTGGCGAACACGCTTACAGCGTCATCCTTGCCCGGCTCGCCGTCGATTCCCGCGAGCTCTACGATTTCGCCGCCGGACTCCCGCTTGGCAGTCAGGCGCGTCGCAATCTCTCGCGATTCCTCAGCGCCGCCTGCACCAGCTCTCGCCGCTACCGTCTCCTCATCGAGCACGCCGGCACCGTGATCCGCATCCAGTCGATCTTTGAACACAGCAGTTTCCTCACCGACGTCCTGGCGCGTCATCCGGAGGACATTACCGTCATTCCGCTTGAGCAGGGCAATTCTCCGTGGAATTCGGAACATTCCGTTTACTGCCTCGCCGACGAATTTGCCGCCCATCCTCCTTCGCATGAAGATGCCGTGCGCATTATGCGCACGGAGTTTCGTCAACGATTGCTGCACACCGCCAGCCGCTCGGTTCTGCATACTCCGTCCGTGTGGCAGACGCTCGATGAACACAGCCGCACTGCGGATGCCATGCTCCAGGCCGCGATGGCTGCGGTCGAAGCACCAGAGAGTTTCGGCGTCCTCGCCTTGGGACGGATGGGGACCTGCGAATTCGATGTACTTTCCGATGCTGACCTGCTGTTCGTACGCGGCGAAGATACGGATTCCGACGCGTGCGCTCGCGCCGCCGGAAAAGTTGTCGAGATGCTTTCGGCCTACACGCGCAACGGCACCATTTGCCCTGTTGATATGCGCTTGCGCCCGCATGGCGGAAGCGGCGATCTCGTTGCCACGCCTCGTCAACTCGCCACATATTGCGAGCGCGATGCGCAGGCCTGGGAAGCGATCACCTACCTCAAGGCGCGCCCCGTCGCCGGAGACTCCGCCTTGCTCGACCGCGCTCTTGCCGCACTCAGTCGCATCGGCGAGCGCTTCTCCGCCAGCGATAAATTTGCCGACGATCTCCATGCCATGCGCGCCCGGCTTGAATCCTCGGACCGCGCTTTTAATTTGAAGCTCTCGGCGGGTGGCGCCTATGATCTCGACTTCATCACCGGCTTTTTGTGGATTCGTCACATGCTCCCGGTTAAACCATCAAACATGGTGACGCGTCTGAATGTTCTGTGCGAGGCTTTGATCCTTCCCTCGGAGATCACCATGGACCTGACGCACGCCGCCACTCTCTTCCGTTCCGTCGAGCATGCCGTCCGTCTGGTGGAAGGCCGCGCCATCAAAACCATCCCCCGCAACGCCGCTGCGCGTGCCAGCGTCGAACACCTCGTCCGCAGCCTGATTTCCCCCGGTTTTGCTGGAAACTTGGAGCCGTTGCTCGCGGAAACCATGTCCCGCGTACGTTCTCGCTATTCCATTCTCGTCAAATGATTGAACGCCTCTCGCCGGAGTGGTAATTTAGTTGGTTACGACTGGCGCGCCGTTTTGATCCGGGGACCTCAGTAAGCCGATTCTGGTTTCATTTCTCCTGTTCGTGCAGGCACGGAAAAGCTCGAGGCCAATCTGATCGTCACAACTGCCGGTGACGCCCGTCATGCAGCACTGTGTATTCATGTGCTGTAGTTGAATCATTCCATTCGGAGGTAATCATGGCGGCTTCATACAACGGCTCTCCACTGCCCGCCGACGGCAAGCCCATCACATTCGTGGACGGAAAATTCCAGGTCCCCGACAACCCAATCATCCCCTACATCGAAGGCGACGGCACCGGTCGCGACATCTGGAAGGCTTCCGTCCGCGTTTTTGACGCTGCGGTCGAAAAGGCATACGGCGGCAAGCGCCGCGTGTCCTGGTATGAAGTTTTCGCCGGTGAAAAGTCGATGCATCAGTTCAAGACCTGGCTGCCCGACGACACGGTCAATGCTTTCCGCGACCTGCGCGTCGGCATCAAGGGCCCGCTTACCACTCCTATCGGTGGCGGCATCCGCTCGCTGAACGTTGCCCTTCGTCAGATTCTCGATCTCTATGCGTGCGTTCGTCCGGTGAAGTATTACCAGGGAATCCCTTCTCCCGTGAAGCATCCCGAGCGCCTCAATGTCATGATCTTCCGCGAGAATACCGAGGACGTTTACGCCGGTATCGAGTGGAAGCAGGGAACTCCCGAGGCAGCCAAGCTCATCGAGTTCCTGAACAAGGACATGCTCGGCGGCGGCAAGAAGCAGATTCGCCTCGATTCCGGCATCGGCATCAAGCCCATCTCCATCACCGGCACCAAGCGCCTTGTCCGCATGGCCATCCGCCACGCTCTCGACAATAGCTTGAAGAGCGTCACTCTCGTGCACAAGGGCAACATCCAGAAGTTCACCGAGGGCGCATTCCGCGAGTGGGGCTACGAAGTCGCAACCCAGGAGTTCCGCGCACAGACAGTTACCGAGCGCGAGAGCTGGATTCTCGGCAACAAGGATTCGAACCCCAGCCTGACCATCGAGCAGAATGCTGCCATGATCGAACCTGGTCTCGATTTCGCACCGCCGGAGTTCCGCGAAAGTGTGAACAAGGAAGTTAAACAGGTGCTGGATGCGCTCTACGCGACGCACGGCAAGGGCCAGTGGAAAAAGAAGTTGCTGGTCAATGATCGCATCGCCGACTCCGTCTTCCAGCAGATCATCACGCGCGCCGACGAGTACTCCGTGCTCGCCACGCCAAACCTCAATGGCGACTACATTTCCGATGCCTGTGCCGCGCAGGTTGGCGGTCTCGGCATCGCTCCGGGTGCCAACATCGGTGCGGAGCACGCCATCTTTGAGGCGACGCACGGCACCGCTCCCAAGTATGCCGATAAGGACGTCATCAATCCCGGTTCTGTAATGCTCTCCGGCGTGATGATGTTTGAATTCCTCGGCTGGAAGGAAGCGGCGCATCTCGTCGAAAGCAGCATGGAAGCGACCATTCAGCAGAAAAAGGTTACGTACGACTTCGAACGGATGCTGGAAGGCGCCACTAAAGTGAAGACCAGTGAGTTTGCGACTTACATGATCCAGAACATGGACGCTGTTCGCCGCTAATTTCATTCGTTTTGAAATTGCTCCGGGCTTGGCGCAAAAATTCTGTAACGCCAGGCCCGGATGCTATGTTTAATCAATTGGCTTAATACAAAGTCGCGCTGTGGGGCGTGACCTGATGGAAAGGACTTACATGCGCAAGAAAGTATCGATTGTAGGCGCCGGAAACGTGGGCGCCACGGCTGCTCATTGGATCACTTCCAAGGAGCTGGCGGACGTCGTCCTCATCGACATCATGGAAGGTGTTCCACAAGGCAAAGGCCTCGATCTTCGCGAAGCCATGCCCGTCGAAAAGCGCGACTCGAATGTTATTGGCACGAATGACTATGCCGATACCGCGAACTCCGATATCGTCGTCATCACTGCCGGCATCCCGCGCAAGCCGGGCATGAGCCGCGACGACCTCCTCAACACCAATCACAAGATCATGCAGGACGTCGTCAGCAAGGTCGTCAAGTACTCGCCGAACTGCATCATCATCGTCGTTTCCAACCCGCTCGATGCGATGGCGCAGGCCGCCTACAAGATGAGTGGCTTCTCCCGCAATCGCGTCATCGGCATGGCTGGCGTGCTTGACTCCGCTCGCTTCCGTACTTTCATCGCCGACGAACTCAAGGTCAGCGTCGAGAACGTCACCGCTTTCGTGCTCGGCGGACACGGCGACACCATGGTTCCTCTGCCGCGTTACTCAACTGTCGCCGGAATCCCCATCACTGAACTGATGGATAAGGAGACCATCGCGCGCCTCGTCGATCGCACTCGCAACGGCGGCGCCGAAATCGTGAAATACCTGAAGACCGGCTCTGCGTATTACGCGCCCTCTGCCTCCACGGTGGAAATGGTCGAAGCCATCCTGAAGGACAAAAAGAAGATCATGCCGTGCGCCGTTTATCTGGAAGGCGAATACGGCGTCGACGGCCTCTTTGTCGGCGTCCCCGTGAAGCTCGGTGCCAACGGCGTGGAAGAAATCATCCAGATCAAGTTGACGGATGAGGAGCAGGCGGAAGTGAATCGCAGCGCCGCAGCCGTCAAGGAACTCGTTGGCGTCATCGGCGTCTAACCGTCGCATCACGGAATAACACCTCGGGCAGGAAACCCCGCCATTGCGAGCGGGGTTTCCTTTTTCGCGCGAGTCCTTCTATTTACGGTTGTAAATACTTCTCGATCCATTGCTTCCACCGCAGCATTCGCTCGCCAAACGCCTCTTCGTTGAACGCCTGCATGAATTCCTTCTTGTGCTCTCCGAAGGCCGTGATCGTGTAACGCGCATGTACGCGGCACCGCTCCGCCGCGATTACCTCTACTCGCACCGCGATGTGTCCGCAGTGGGTCTTGGGCTCAAACGCCACATATTCCGTGCGCCGTGTCCGTTTATCGGCTGCTGCAATCATCCACACCGCCGGTCCGTGCGGTTCTTCAGTCATGAAAACCGTCTCCGGTTCCAGTGGCATCTTGTCGATGGGGAAGACCGGCTTCGCACTCCACCCGGGCACCCAATGTTTCTCGCCCTCGGGGCTGAAGAAAGGATATGCAGTGTCAGCAGCGCACGGCAGTTCGAATTCGCCGTCGCGCGTGATCTGTTCAGCGTGGTTCAGGTTCGTCATAAATCCTCCAAAAGAAAACGCCCGCGCTCTCCAGTTTGGAAAGCACGGGCGTTTTCTGCGCAAAAGAATTGCGCCGGGCAAGTTGCCCAGCGCTCAAATGATATTAGCGGGGTCGCCGCTTGCGGTCAATCAAAATTACAACTCTTCTCGGCCTGTCTTTCTAAGAGCCTCGTCCCCCTCTATGTCGCTTATGTAGCGATCCACCACCGTCTGCCGGATAATCTCTTTGTCATACGAACGCACCACGATCACCTCTGGCGCGAAAAACACCGCCCAGTTCTTGTCATTGAGTAGCCTCGCGAAACCCTCGGGTGTTCCCACCGTGTAGCTCCACTCGCTCGTCTCGCCCGTATCGCGGTGGTAAATTTCAACCGTCAGTTCGTCACAGAAAACCTTGGGATCGGGTGGTCCTGCTGGCGTGTCGAACGTCTTGAACCACATCGACTTCACGACGACCTGCCCATAAGCGGCAGGCGGTTCCAGCGGAGCATCGGGACTCGGTTGTCCGGGCTTTTGCGTTACGCGGATTGCAGCAGGTTCTGCGGGAACAAATCCGGACTCCTGTGTGCGAACGTCGGAGTATTTGCTGGCCCATCGGCTCAACATCAGCAGGGCCACCACGAATCCGACGAAAAGCACAATCCTCACGTCCGTGCGATCCAGCCACGGCGGGAGCATCAGGAATCCGGTCATGGTTCGTCAGCGATCCTACACGCGCTCGATGGCCACACTGTTCAGCACGACCTCTTTCCGTGGACGGTCCTGTGCACCGCGCGGAACCAGGCTGATCGTGTCGACAACTTTCTGGCCTTCCACCACTTCACCGAAGATCGTGTGATTTCCGGTGAGCCACGGTGTCGGCGCCACGGTGATGAAAATCTGGCTGCCGTTCGTGTTCGGCCCTGAGTTGGCCATGGCCAGTTTTCCCGGAGTATCGAACTTGTGCGGCGAGCCCTTGGTTTCGTCCTCGAACTGGTAACCCGGTCCGCCCATTCCCGTACCGCTGGGATCGCCGGCCTGGATCATGAAGTCCGGAATGACGCGATGGAAAATTGTTCCGCTATAGAGCGGTCCGGGGCCCTTCTTGCCGCTGACGCGATCCTTCCAGTCGCGCTTGCCCTCCGCAAGATCGACGAAGTTCTTGACCGTCTTCGGCGCTTCGGTTTCAAACAACCGGCAAACTATATCGCCTTCCGATGTATGGAAGGTGGCATAAAGACCAGGCTGACGTGCCATGGATGACTCCTCGATGGAAATTCGCCCGAAGGCGACCTTATAGGCTATCACGCGTCGCGATGCGGAAGGGAAGCACCAGCAATCCGTCGCCCCCGCCGCTCAATCAACTATTTCTTCACCGGAGCCTTCGTAACCCGCCGCACCGGGTGATGTATCACGCTCTTCTTGACTTCCCTTGGCGGTTCAATGATCGCAATATGCTTGATCACCACCGGCGTCAGTGGCTTATTGTGGTTGGCCGTGTCCCGAGGCACGCGCGCAATCGCATTCACCACGTCCAGGTCCTCGCATTGTCCAAAGATGACATAGCCGTATCCGGGCCGCACGATGCGAGTTCCGCGAACGCACCCCTCTTCGTCATAGCACGCGTCGAGGTGTGGCTGTGGCGTCTCCGTGATGAAGAATTGGCTGCCGTTCGTGTTTGGTCCTGAATTCGCGTAAGCAAGCCGTCCTGCGACGTCAAACTTTAAGGACGGTACCAGCTCATCCTTGAACGTATATCCCGGATCGCCTTCCCCTGTACCCAGCGGATCTCCGCCTTGAATCATGAATTCCGGAATCACGCGATGGAACGTTGTCCCGTCGTAGAGAGGCACACCCACGCGCTTCAGGTGTGTCTTCGGATCGGTCCACACTTTTCTTCCTGTCGCGAGTCCGATGAAGTTTGCCACCGCTATCGGAGTCTTGTCTGGAAACAGAGTGCAGTGGATGTTGCCCATGCTGGTCTCAATGATAGCCTTCGGCTCCACCGGTCCCGCCGGTTTGTGAGGCGTTACCGGAGCTTTCTTCTCGACCGGATGAGTCGTCCTGGTTGTCGTAGTCTTGGTCTTTGTCTGCGCCGGCGCCATGATGCTGAGCGCCAGGCAGCAAGCGGCTGTGGTTACGGCAATACGCATGATTCCTCCATCGTGCGGCTTACTCGTGCTTGTTTCGTTCGCTTAAAGTTTCTCTGGCTTCACCGGCGGAATTTTGACTTCCTCCCGCGTGTCCGTGTTTTGCTCGTGTTGAATCTCATCCGAAATCTTTTCGACTTCCGCGAATACCCGCATCATATTTCCGCCGAGTATCTTGTGGATGTCCTGCTCGCTGTAGCCGCGTTTCACCAGTTCCTGCGTAATCTTTGGCAGGTCGCCCACCGAATCGATTCCTTCCGGAAGGCATGGCACGCCGTCGAAGTCAGATCCAATGCCGACGTGATCCACTCCCGCCACCTTCACCATGTAGTCAATGTGATCGATGAGTGCTGACAGCGGCGGCCGTGGCACCGACTCCTTGTAAATGGCCCGCATTTTGTCCAGTTCGGCCTTCACCTCGGCCGAGTGAGTTTTCTCCCATTCTCCGTACAGTTGGTTGTAGTGTTTCATCTCTTCGGAGTGATCTTGCTCGAACTTCTTTGAGCGCTGGTTGTATTCGTTGCTGATGAATCCGCAATTAAAGTTCACCTGCGCCACGCCACCGTTGCGCGCCAGCGCCACCAGCATCTCGTCCGTCATGTTTCGCGGGACGTCCGTAATTGTTCGCGACGACGAGTGCGACGCAATCACCGGAGCACGGCTCACCGTAAGCGTGTTGTAAAAGCTGCGGTCGGAGACGTGCGAAACATCCACGATCATTCCCAGCCGGTTCATCTCTCGCACCATGTTGCGGCCGAAATCCGTGAGCCCCGGATCGATCCATTTGCCATTCGCATCCGTCTTGTAATCGCCCGACGATTGTCCCAACTCATTCGAGTTCGCCCAGGTCAGCGTCATGTAGCGAACGCCCAGCCGGTAGTAATCGCGTAACAGTCGCACGTCGCCCTCAATGGAGTGCCCGCCCTCCAGGCCCATCAGGATCGCAATCCGCTTATGCGGCCCGAGCCTCGCCGCCAGGATATCCTTCGACGAATACGCCATCACCATCTCGTCGGGATGCGCGCGCACTGTCTCGTACACCGAGTCAATCATGTCGAGCGCCCGATGCGCATAGTGCGCCTTGAATGCGTCCGGGTCCACCCAGATGGAGAAGAATTCCGCGCCCAGATTGGCGGACTTCGCCTTTGCCAGGTCCCAATGTCCGCTACCCGCGTCGTTGCCCGGATCGAAGTTCTCGTCCACAAATCGTCCGGGAGTATCTGAGTGTGTATCGATCACTAAGGCGGAGTTCTGAATTTCTTTCCAGTTTGGCATGCGTGTCTTTTTCGACTGAGCTGGGTGAGGTTGCTGGCTGATGGAAGGGCGCGACGTCTGTGCGCCGGCGGTAAGACAGAGCAGGAGCGCGGCCATGCTGGCGATCAAGATTTTCTTCATGCGATCTCCAAACGGATGGCTTCGTAGTGTACAGGAAAACACGGAAACCCGCCTATACGAGGGCATACCGCCCGCCATGTTTGTATGGCAATACGATATGGCTCGGTAATTCACCGCTCCATGGACAACAGTGTCGCACGTTTCCAATTCGGAACGAGTTTTCGTAAAGTCAGAACAGCAATCAGTAATTTATTGAACACGAGAATGACGACTCTATCATTTCGCGTTGAAGTACCCAAGACTTCATAACGAGGAGGTTCCAAGATGACTTCCGGGCTAAGAATGCTCTTCTGTACTAGCGTTGTCATTCCACTCCTGCTGGTCAGTGCTTGTAAGGTCGATTCAGCAAGTCTAAACGGCTCTTACACTAGGAGCCTGTCTGAGTAATGGTTCCGGTCATACACAATGGGCTTGAGTTGTGCGAAAGAAACTGCGAATCTGAACGCATGGCGAAGGTTTTCCGTCCGTATTTTCCTGAGCAGGATTTTCTT
>JAJXZT010000044.1 GCA_021779935.1 Acidobacteriota bacterium | reverse complement strand
CCGTCTTTTGTGAGCCTGCTGGAAGGGGTAACGGGAGCGCGGATGGGCGGTGGTGAGGCTGCGATCACTTTCGCCTCAGGTAGCGGAGGCTTAATGACGCCGGGCGGGGTATTTGCTTTGCCGGCATCCTGGATGTGGTGCTTGCTAGCTTGCTATGCCGTAACGCTTATCTATTTTTCCGGGCGCTTGGTAGTGAAGTTCATTGCCGCTGTGGGGATACTGCCGAGCGCAAGCCCGGTGTCGTTTACGCCGGAGCAAGATGAGATTTGGCAATCTTGTGCGTGTGCTTTTGAGTTGAAGAGAGTGCGTGTGCTTGCCTGCGCGAAAGCTCGGGGTCCGTTGGCGCTGGGATTGCGTACGCCGATTTTGCTACTGCCCCCAAATTTCGCGTCCATCTGTACGCCGCAGGATTTTCTGTCCGCAATCGCGCATGAGTGCGCCCACTTGAAGCGGCTGGATTTTCAGAAGAATCTCTTTTACGAGGTTGCCGGTCTTTTTCTGGCGTTCCATCCAGTGACACGAGTGATTCAATCAGGCATTGCTCAAACGCGGGAAATGATCTGCGATGGCATGGTAACGAAGGAACACGTTGAGGCGGGCAGTTATGCACGATCGCTATTGCGACTGGCAGCAGCGATGGCAGTTGGCTCGTGGGGTCCGGACAGTTATGCGGTTGGCATCTTCAATGGCAACGTTCTGGAGAAACGCATCATGAGAATCAGGATGAAGAGTCAGAAGACGGGAGCGACCATGAAGTATGGTCTGCTGATTTCAGCGGCTGCGATCTTATCATCGACAGTGGTTGGGATGGCGGCGATGGCAGTGCCAGTTGTGCCTCAGGCGGGGTCGCAAGACAATACACAACCCAACACCTATGGGCATGTGTACAGCGTCGGACATGGGGTGAGCGCACCCGTTCCTTTCCACACAGTACCAGCAAAGTATCCAAAGGCAGTACGGGAGAAGAACGAAAAGCTCGACGGGATCGTCGTTCTCGGACTCGTGGTCGACGCGAAAGGAATGCCGCAGGACATTCATGTCGTGAAGTCATTCCGCTCTGACTTTGATGCGCAAGCGGTGAAGGCGGTAAAGCAATATCGATTCAGGCCAGCCATGCTTTCAGGAAAGCCTGTGGCAGTTTCGATCAAGATTGAGGTGAACTTCAAGTGGTACTGAGGAAGGGGCCTGAACTCGGCTTCTTAAAACCGTTCCCGGGTGCAGGTTCACGTATTGGCAATTGCGGGCGAAGTAGCCTGCGATCGCGAGCGGTCAGGCAACGATGGAGAAACTAGCCGAATCCTTTCCAATCTGGTTGGTCCGGTTACGATATCGCCCCCCAAACCACGATGAGGGTGTCCCCCTCGCTGTTCGGGACCGCAGATCGCCACAGACTGCAACTGCTGGCAACAAATCACACTGGTCCCGAACCCTCCTCATAAAACGCGCTTGTCGCCAGAATCTGGCTGCCCGGGTGTATCACCGGCCAACCGGAGATTACATGTTGGTCAACGGTTCGCCGGGGCTTGACATTCAGAAGTGCGAACCAGGGCGAAGCGCGTGGCTGGCCATGGAGCCGCTTTCGAGGCATTTGGATGTTTCCGACAAACCGGCCAGAACGAGGATTTCACCGGCCATCCCATCTCGATGAGTGCCTCGGCGAAGATACGCGGCCAATAACGCGGATGGTGCCATAAAGGCTGGCAGTAAGAAGCTATATTTTCTTTCAGGCGCGATTTCTTCAGAAGGCGGAGCTCCGCTTCCTGCCGAGTATCTTGGCGGATCGAAGCGAGAAGCGGGACCCGATTGCCGCTTATGGCCTGTAAGCATGAACTGAGATTGGCTCGGCAAAATCGTTCGCTCAAGGCGCGGTTATCATCATCGTAGGGGCACGACAATGCCGGAGAAGTCGCAACAGCCTGAGCTGTCTCACATAATCCGTCCAGTAATCCGTCCAGCGCTCATTCAAATACTGCTCCTGCTGCTCATCCTGTCTGGGGCTTCTGCTGAGGGCCGCGAACGGCCGACGATAACTGCGGCGGCAGGTCAGGATACCCACCACGATGCGATTGTTGATCAGCTTGTTGCATCGTTTCTTAAGAACACGTGCCACGTTGGGTTATCGGTCGCCGTCGTACTAGATAATCAAATCGAGTTCTATGATTTCGGATCCACTTCAAGAAGCAGGCGTGCCAAACCCACGCCTGACAGCGTCTATGAGATTGCTTCTGTCACAAAGACATTCACTGGCGCCCTGGCTGCGCGGGCCCTGTTCCAGCATCGAATGCAACTCGATGCTGATTTTAGGCAATATCTCCCCGAAGCTTATTCAAACCTCGCATGGCGGGGAAACCCCATCACATTGAGGACCCTTGCTACTCACACCTCAGGGCTGCCCCGTGATCTCCCTGACACGGATGATCTTTATGCACACCGCGACCCGGAGACTCTGCCATTTAAGCTAATCGCGCGCGAATTCGGCTTCGACCGAGGGCGTTATCTACATGATCTTCACGATGTTTCATTGCGGAGCGACCCAGGTACCAAAGAAGTCTATTCCAATCTTGGCTTCAAAGTTATTGGATGGGGACTGGAAACCGTCTACAAGTTGCCATTCGAGCGATTGCTGATGGAACAGATACTGCAGCCGCTCGGGATGGCGTCCACTGGATTTGTCCTGAACGCGAAAGAGCGCTCCCGGTTGGTCAAAGGTTATAGCCCCGCCGGACACTTGATGCCGTATCACCTACGTAATGCCGGAGCCGCTTACGGCTTGTATTCAACCCCTCGGGATATGGCCAAGTATGTCCGATGGCAGTTAAGCGCAACAGACCCGGTCATCGTGATTGCTCATAGGCTGATTCAGGGTGACGCTCACGACGGAAAGGCACTCGTCTGGAACGTAGGCACCATTGACGGCTCGGAAATGCTGTGGCATGGGGGAGGCACATTTGGTATGTCGAGCCAAGTTGTTCTGTTTCCTAATAGCCACCAGGGCTATGTGCTCCTTGCGAACGATACCTGCAACGGAACGGAAGGTGCTTTGAAAAGTATTGCGATCGCGTTCCATCAACACCTTCATTAGGACCCTTGGAAACTGCGCAGTTTCCATTCTCAGAGAGTTCATAATCGTCGAACCACTCAGGGATGTCGAATTCCCGAGTTGTTGGTGGTTGACCGCCCACCGTCGCCCTTGGTGATCCCTTTCACGCTCGGGCGACGTTGGCCGACAAACCACTCAGAACGGTAGTCCGGCGGACATTTGCTAATCTTGTCATGCGCCATGAACAAGACAAACCACGAGAAAAGATGTTCGGAGGAGCGCCCAGCTTCTACCGACATTGAAAGGAAAGAGACACCATTTGAGGCAGTCGCCAGCATCTGCTCAGTTCTGGTGGTGGGATTATTCATCCTGACATTCTTAGCTCAGAACCGTGTGATTCCGTCAGGCTCGATGGAGAATACGTTGCTTGTGGGCGATCATCTGCTTGTCGACCAGATCACGCTGGCGCCATCCACTTCTTGGATGCCGCTAATAAGGTATCGCGAGCCGAGGCGCGGCGACATAGTGGTGTTCTACAAGCCCGTTTATCAGCCCGGCATTGACGCGACTGACGCCGATGGGACTCCGCAGTACACTCCCCTGGTGAAGAGATTAATTGGCGTACCGGGCGATCATATCCATCTACACAACGGCATTGTGATCGTTAATGGCGTCGCGCAGCCTGCTGGATTTGCGCAGCCGACGACGACGGATAACTTCAACGAATTCCTCGATGATTTTCCCGCAGTTCCCCCGTCGGAGGCGACTGGGTCCACAGAGTCGTGGGCTGTGAACTTCTCAAATTATGTGCGCGATGGTGACTTGGTGGTTCCACCCGGCATGTACTTCATGATGGGCGACAACCGGCACAACAGCCTGGACTCGCGCTTCTGGGGATTCGTGCCCAGGGCAAATATCATTGGACGGCCGCTATTTAATTATTGGTCGTTTGAGGCTACTGAAGGGGAGTACGAAAAGACGGGTGTCAGCCAGAAGTTTGCGTGGATGGGCCACGTTGCGCTGCATTTCTTCTCGGATACGCGGTGGAAACGCACATTGAAAGTTATGCGTTAGACCAATTCGAGATTCACTCGGAAAATAGACCGATTTCCATTCTTGTCGTATCACCGGCAATGGTGGCGTTTGAGATTCGTAAACACATCGCATGCTGAAGTCGCCGGGGGGCAACTACGGCATGGGTGGAGCGAATTTGATCGTGGAAAAGCATGGACGGATCAGCTTTCGCCCTTCTCTTTTGGTGTTGTGATAAGTGACCGGAACCACTCCGCCAGGCGGCCTTCTGACATGACTCCTGATGCAACCGCCAGCATCGTGTTGACAATTTCCTCGTCTGTGGCCTTCATTGCGCAACCGTTCAGATCAAGGAATGTTTCGGCAACCACGTAGGCCGTGCGTTTGTTGCCGTCGAGAAACCCACGACTGTTGCATAGCCCGAATGCATAAGCGGCCGCTAAGGCAGCTGCATCGGGCTTCCCGTACGCAACGACGTTGCGAGGCTTGGCGAGCGCAGAGGCGATTACAGCGAGGTCACGAAGACCGCGAATGCCCCCGTGTTCCGAAATCTGTTCGTCATGAATGGCAAGCACAGCGTCCAGAGGAACCCATACCCATCGATGGGCCTTCACTTTGCCAACTCACGCAGTGCATTCCGGCGTCGCTTCATCACCTTGCGGGCCGACTCCATGGCCTTTTCGAACTCTGGGTCGAATGGGGTAATCCTGAAACCATCTTGGTCTTCGGTAAGAAAGACTGAATCGCCCTTCTCAACCTTGAGGCGCGACAAGGCTTCTTTGGGGAGGATCACTCCCACAGAGCTTCCAATCGTCGTCAGTTTCAGTTTCAGCATTGGGTTACCTCGCACTGAATATTCTAACATCGATTAGAATATGCGCCCAATAGGTCTCGGGCTAACTGGCTGTCGCGAGCCGATGACCGCCAATCCGGACACGACCTTGGCGCCATGCTTTCCGCAAGGAACTGTTCCACGGATTACGTCGAATGAGATTTGAGTTTGTTCCAGAGCTTACGCATATGCCTCTGAAACGTTGAGGAAGGCACGGCCCAAAGCTAAGTGCCAATGCCTCCGACAACAAGCGCAAGCGGAATTTGCCACCAACACATCAACCGGCAGTATAACGAAAAACGCGCCCCAATCAGACTATGGCGAGCGTCGCGGGAGTATTACCGGCTATCGTCGCGTTACAAAGTAGGCAAGATCCGCAGAAATAATTGCGGGGGCAGGATTCCGCGATCCACCCTGCTGCATAGTCGCCTGCTTGTACCTGTGCGACGGTCACTTCTTGCCAAATCACCATAAGCTCGTCGAGCCAAGATTTCATTACAGTCTGCCCCTGGGTGTTGGGGCGTCATTTCTCTGGTGGTTTCATTGACGCTTCTGCTCGCTCGCAAGACGGAACTAATGGGCGACAGGATACGTCTGTCTTCAGTGCCCTGCCGAGCATCGGAAGTTCTTGTGCTCGACCGTTTAAATCAACCGCATCGATCTACAGAGGTTGCATCAGGCTCGATACAAGGTCCCCCAGATTTTTTCCCTCACAGCAGCGTACTCTCCCTGTGCTGCGTGGGTTTTAGATTCCCACGGATTCTCGGCATGACGCTCGAGTATTTGTACATAGTAGTTTCGGGAAACTGCTGCTCTATCCATCTGAGCTACGGAGCCAAGCTGAAGGAGGGGACTTCGTGGGTTGCAAGCCCCTATCAGAATGGTAGTATCCATCCTGTCTCCGTATGGGGCACGCGCCAATCCGGTGTTCTATTGGGCGGCGTTGCATCGCCTTGCGAGATTCTCTATCTGTGCGCTGATGAGGCAGCAGGCTCTTCGACTTTCGTGGACTCTAAGCGCGCAGGATTCGCCCACAAGCCGAGCCCCGGATTGGCGATGAAGAAGACTTCTTCTCCGTCCACGGTGTTATATCCGTGGCTGAGCTTTTCTGGATTGAAGCGCTGCAGCATCGCCGCCAGGTCGGCGTAGGCAAAGCCGACGCTCTCCACCTCGTCCTTGCTCAGGTGGCCGGGACACCAAGTGATGTGGAAGCGCCCTTCGGAGGAGCCATGAATGAGATGCGCTGCAGCGCTGAGTTCATGGGCAAGGTCGGCGTTACCCTCCACTGCGGCGAGAGTAGCGGGCGTGCCGCGATAGCCGTACTTGCGAATCATGCTGTCGATGGTTCTGTCCTCGCCAAACTCGCGCACGGCCGGGGCCAGCACGATCAGCTCACCTCCGTCCGCCATCGCCATCCTCGTGCGATAGACCGCCTTGTTGCCGAGCCATGTTGAATGGAATTCGTGCGGGTCGAGATAGACGACGGCCTTTTGGATGGGCTTTTCGACCATCTCGAAGTTCACCTTGAGGCTGAGCTGAGCCGCGCGCTGGAAGCACTCCAGATCATCCCCGATGAACAGCCCACGCACGGCGAGTTCGCCGTCAGCACGGCGGCCCACGACGGTGAGCACGTACACGATGGGCAGATGGGCTAGGAAGTGATCGGAGGCGTAGTTCAGCACGGCGCGGACGGGGTTATCGGCCCTGCCCATGATGCGCTCCATGCCATAGACAGCGCCAAGATAATGGCTGCGATTAATGCCCTCGCGGCCTCCGGTGCCCACCAGGATGTTCTTGTTGTAATTCGCCATGCCGATGACCTCGTGGGGGACGACCTGGCCGATGGAAAGGATAAGATCGAAGCCGCCCTGCGAAATGAGGCGGTTCACCTGCGCGGGCCACGCAAAATTCAGCTTGCCCTCTGACTGCTTGTGAATGAACTCGGCGGGCACCTCGCCGACGGTTTCGATATCGGTGCGCCAATTGTGCACGCGGAACTTATCGAGAGGAATCTCTCCGAACATGCCTTTGAGCTGCGCTTCGGGCATTGCAGTATGTGTGCCCAAGGCCGGGAGGACTGCCTTCAGACGGTCACCAAAATACTTCCAGGTCATCTGCGTCAGTTCACCTGCCCTGGAGTGCGCTCGTGTCTGGTCAGGCGGAACGGCGAGGACGCGCTGCCTGTCACCGAGCTTCGCGAGACTCTGGACAAGCAATGTGTTCAACTCACTGAGCGAAAGATCTGTTTCCGCAGTTCCGACGGCGCAATAGGTGCTCATAGAGATAGATTACTCCCCTTGGGTGCAATCAAC
>JAJXZT010000063.1 GCA_021779935.1 Acidobacteriota bacterium | reverse complement strand
ATGTTGAAGCTTCTTCTGGATGAGCACGTTTCACCGGATGTAGCAGCGGGCTTGCGCCGCCGGGTTCCAGGGCTCGTGGTCCGTAGCATGTCCGATTGGCAAGACGGGGACTTTCTCGGACAGGAAGATGCTATGTGCTTGCAGGAGGCTTCTGTTCAGGGATTGACTCTCGTCACGTACGATCTGCGAACGATCCCTCCTTTGCTGAAACGGTGGGCCGAAGAGGGCCAACTCCACGCTGGCGTCATCTTCGTAGACGAAAAGACGATTTCTCCCGCAGATATTGGAGGGCGGGTCAAAGCCCTCACTTTCCTGGTGAGGCAAACATGCGCGTGGGACTGGACAGATAGGATTCTCTTCTTGCGGCGATAGGGCCATTAATCCTTGTTCTCGAGGACTTTCCGGACCTATCACCGGCCATCCTGACCTTGAGAGCACTTTGTTGCCAACTTCACAGTTGCTGCTTGTGGGGCAACATGAAGGTGAGCCAGAGAGCCTTCGTCAGTTTCAGAAGAGTTTGCGTGGCTTGAAGTCCGCAGCTTTCAACGTGTCGCGATCTTCTATCCTTGGGAAAAGACATTATGGTTAAGCTTCCCGGAAACCGATTGCCTGCATCCAGTTTCAGTCCTCTCGATAGCGAAACCCAACGCATCGTCCTTACTGGATTTATGGGGGCGGGCAAATCCACCGTTGGTCGGCTGATCGCCGACCGAATCGGATGGGACTTCCTTGATCTCGACATCTGCATTGGAACATCAACAGGCAAGAGCACGCGGGAACTCTTTGACGCTCTTGGTGAGTCCGGATTCCGCGAACTGGAGGCAGACCTCTGGGCGTCTGTGTTGCAGCAATCCCAAGCGATCATCGCCCCTGGCGGTGCAGTAATCGACAAGCCCGAGAACCAGCGCATTCTCGCAGAGAGTGCAGGCACCTTTGTTATATTTCTCGATGCACCCTTTCACACACTCATCGACCGCTGCATCCGGCAGGAGCAGGGAGAGGGAGCTACCTACCGCCCACTGCTGCACAAAACCGAGATTGCGCTCGAGCGGTACTTGGAGCGGCGAGTCCTCTACAACAAGCACGCTCACCTGGATATCAATGTTGCGGACAAAGCTCCGGAAGTCGTTGTACAAGGCATTTTGGAAGCGTTATTTGCGATCCATCGAACGGCCACTTCGAACTAGCCTGCACGTAAGAGCGGCTGAAGATTAAACCTTTCAGAGCGATCTCAGATGACAGCGCCCGAACAACGCGTTACGCACTGCCGCTCGTCGCGATAGAGACTATTGGGTGAATAACCGGCCAACGTCGTCCTTGGATGATCCGGTTCACGCTGGCAGATCATTGCCGACATCCGCCAGCGGATAGAATTCTTAGGGCAGGTAGCGCGATATGTCCATCACACAGGTGAGCGATTCAGAGTGGTATACGGCAGCGTGGAGAGATCGCAAGCGGCGGTTCTTGACCTGCGTGCTTGCGCTTAATTCGTTTTGGATTCTCGTTCTGTTTGGCTTCCTCTCACAAATCTCTGAACGTTTCAACGCCTCTGGCCGAACACTGCTTCTAGCATTCGCAGTGTGGTTCGTCGGACAAATTGCGGCTGGCGTATGGTTGAATCGATTTCGCTGTCCCGGTTGCGGAAACCTCTTCTATTAGAAATGGAGCTGGAAGATCGATAAAGCAAGGGCGCGGCGGCGATGCGTACACTGCGCATTGAGCCCAGATTCCATGGCAGCGTAAGGCTGCGAGCCAATAACCGCCTAACGTCATCCTAACTACCACCGCACATCATCTGCCGGGAAACCAGATTTAATGCGGCACATCGTCGCTGACTCGATTACCGTGGCATGCTGGGTCAGTTCTTTTTCGCGGGTACGTTCACTCCGTTTTGATGCAGAATCAAAGAAACAATCTTCCCATCCGAATCCGGCACAAATTCAATCTCAGCATTCACAGGCGCGATAAAGAACCGAGCATGCCCGTCCTTTACGCCCTCATACATCATGGCGATGGCGGGTTGCCCCGTGCCCTGAGCCGTCAACCCATCCCCGGCCTCTGCAATGGTCAGGGCAAACGCGGGCGTCAGGTTGTAAACTCCCAGGAACTTCGCCAAGTCCGCCTTTGCAATCGGCTCAGACTTTCGCTCGCTCGCCAGCACAACTTTTCTGCCCAGCGCAACGTCGAGAAGCTGGCCCCCCATCTGCGCCGGCGCCATTCCGTTCACATTCGAGAGCACCACCACGCAAATGGCTTTGTCCGGCGCGTACATCAGGTTTGAGTTGAAGCCCTCGATGCCGCCGCCGTGCTCCACGATTTTCAGGCCATCCTCGTTCCGAATCATCAGGCCTAAACCGTAGTTGCCTTTGCCGGGCGCTGTCATGGCCTTGAGAGAATCGGCGGAGAGCAGCTTGCCGCCAAATAGTCCCTGCTCCCACTTGAGCAGGTCACCCGTAGTTGAATAAATTGACCCCGCCGAAAAGGGCACGGACATGGACTCCGAACGGGCCACCATCAATCCTTTCGGCCCCGGCATGTAACCCTCGGCACGCCTGGCCAAAATCAGGTCGTCGCTGTCCAGCCCGGAATCATTCATGCCGAGTGGTTCGAAGATACGCTCACGCAACAGATCGCCGTAGCCCTTGCCGCTCACCTTCTCCAGGATTGCGCCGAGCACTTCGTAGTTTGAATTGCTGTATTCGAACTTGCTTCCGGGCTCGAAGTCTAGCGGTTTGTCCCCGAAGAAGACAAGCTCTTCCTGCAACGTGTGGGGACTCGCGGACCATACCCGGAATTCTTTGAAGTTGGTGAAGTTCGGAATGCCGGAGGTGTGCCCCAGAAGGTTGGCAATGGTGATCTTTTCCCACGCCTTCGGCGCATTCTGCATGTACTTGCTAACGGGGTCTTCAATCTTGAGCCTGCCATCCTGCTGCATCATAAGAACGAGTGCAGACGTGAACTGCTTCGTTACAGAACCCAGTCGGAACTTGACGTCCGGCCTGTTCGGGATATTCCACTCCAGCACTGCCATCCCATAGCCCTTGTCGAGCAGGATCTGGTTGCCGTCGGAAACCAATACAGTGCCCATGAAGGCGTTGTCGGCAGTGTAGGAACCAGCAACCTGATCAAGACGCGCCTGCATCTGAACTTCGCTTGCGCTCTGCCCCGATACAGTCGCGCAAAGCACACCCAGCATCGCTCCTGCGAACCACCGCATCCGCTGCCCCCCATGCTTGTTCCGAGATCGAACGCCATGATACCACCCGTCAAGACTGCGCATCGGGTAGCGTACGTTGAAAGGACGTGTTACCCGGCCATCGGTGCCCTTAGGTGATCGGATCGCGACAGTGTCTCCGGGCGTAGTGACGCACCATGGCTACGCAAATTGCCGCGCGGGCGCAACATGCATCAAGGGTTCGGCTCGATGCCGATTCGGTCGTTAACCGCGCATCGGATTCGCTGTTTGCTCCCCAGGTAGCGCTCCGTAGTTTGAATCGAGACATGCCCCAGCAAGAACTGAATCTGCTCAAGTTCTCCACCTGCGCTTTGGCACAAACGGGCGCAGCTTCGACGTAGATCGTGCGGCGCGATATCGGGCAGACCAGCCTTGTTTGCCGAATCCTTTACGATGTGCCAGATGGCCTTTACCGAAAGCCCCTCTCCCCAGATGCGTCCAATCCTGTCAACCTTCCGGAAGATCTTCCCTTCACTTATGCCTGCAGCCGCGATCCAATCTTCAAGCTGTTCGCGAACCCAGTCAGGTATTGGGACTGTCCGGATATGGCCGCCCTTACCGACCAAATCGACTATGGCCCAGTGACCTTGTCGCTGTTCGAGGTCGCGCAATCTCAGCGTAGCCGCTTCGCGACGTCGCAGCCCGCAAGCCAGCAGCAGCGACAACAGCGCTCTGTCACGTTTGCCTTTGGTGTGCGTGGCATCCGGAACCTGCCAGAGCGCCTTCGCCTGATCCGCGGTCAACCAGTTGCCAAGAGGACTCCAAGTTTCCGTAAACCTGGACGCGACGAATCCCGGCTGCAAGATCGGCACTGAGCAGCCCGCAATCCGCCGCTTCGTATGCCAGCCGTCGGACGGCGCCCAGCCGCAGATTAATTGTCCCGGCTGCTAGCTGTCTCGTTTCGAGGTAGTTGCGGTAACGGAGCACTACGGTGCGGTTTAGGGCCAGGCGCGGTTCGGAGCAATACCAATCAACAAACTCGTTAATCGCATGACTGTAGCCGCGCTGTGCTTCGACACTGGTGAGGCTATTGAGAACCGCTGATTTGGCGTGTTCAAGATCTGGCAAGCGCAAGACGGCCTTAGGCTTATTCCCGCTACACCTCTTTTTGGAAAATCTCCTCTTCTTCATGGGACGCACCCCCGTACTTACCATGATTTAGCAGAGGCGCCAAGCCGCACCGACTCGCGAGCCGTGGCCCCTCCCCACGCTCGGGCGACTATAGCCGACAATCCGGGCATTAAGTCGGAACGTCACCGCCGATGCCCTCTTTGCGCTACTTCTCTCCGAAATAGTCACGCAGGACTTTAGCGCGATCTCGGGTCATCGCCGCTTGGCATGATGGAAGCGCTGATCCGCTGATCGTGCCTCCGTCGTACATCACCGCAACAGAGTGGCAAGCTGCCGCCCGATACTGGACCCTCGCCCTCTTAGAAGCCAGTATCGACCTTCGCATTAGGTTGTCGTAATAGCGCTGCTCTCGCTCCTCGCTCTTCGGAAGCGGGGTGTTCTCTTTATCCCTGACTTCTGAATACTGCTGAAGAGCGCCAGACAGCGCATCGTTTAGATCAGCTTCTGCTGCCATAAGCTCCTGATCGGCACATTGGGCTCGCTCTGCGCTGCTGATGGGCTTGTTGCAATCGAGGGTCTGTGCAGAGATACACGGAGCGAGCAGAGCCAAGCCCAGATCAGTAACGGATATACCAGCTTGTTTGCCACGATGTGACTATCTTGCCGATCACTCTCAATTCCGGTCAAACAGTTGGTTGTTGCAACATGACCGGCTTCATCGCGTAACAGAGTTAGCAACATCCGTAGAAGAGATGGCGAGCAGTTGCCTGCCTCACGGGCAAACTGGCCAACTTGCGCCAGAATTACCCCGATGCCATGCGCTGCATTGAGCTAAACGGAGATCAGTCTCCATAGACGGAGTAGGCTCCTCGATTCATTGTGCGCGACTGGATCCGAAAGGTGGCAAAGAGCCGGCTCCCGGGGAGCGGCGTTGTTCCGGGGTGATGTAAAGATCTTCTTCTGGTGGTTGCCTCGCATGGTGCGGGAGCCGCGTCATCACTTTTCTGAGCCGTACTGCATTAAACAGATTTGCATGACTTCTGTCGGTGGAATCAAGATCCGCACCATTCTTGAGAACAGCCGATAGTTGTCATTGGCGAGGAAAGCGCCTCGGTTATGAAAGCCTCTCTTATCCGAGTCGCGAACCTCTGCCTCACTCTTTAAGCTCGTGCCGTAGGTTCCAGATGGTCTGGTAGAAGTCTGCTGCCGGATAAGTGGGGTACGCGTTGGTTTCTCGGGCGAAATTTTGGTTGATGGTAAACCAGTCGATCTCCTTTACCGGTTCCTTGCTTTGTAATGAGTCTTTGAGCATGGAGAAATAGACCGACCAGCGGTGGCGGTAGAACTCCAGCAAACCGTTCCATTCGCGGTTGGCGTAATCATGCACGCCGGAGTTTCGAGAAGCCTCGGGGCCCCATTCGAGCAACAGGCTGCGGGCGTCGAACTCCAACTGGTGCTGTTCGGTGGGGCTCCCGCCGGCGGCCCGCGCGGAGGCAATCCAGGCTCCGAGCAGGAATGCCGGATCACCCGCGACAATTCGGTCCAGCGCGGAGATGCGGTCGAGCCACTGTTGCGTGAGTTGATGAAACGTTTGTGCGTCTTTCGCGATATAGGCGGCATTGATCCTGAGCAGAAGAACGCGGCTCTGATTGGCGAGAGTCTGCCGGGCGACATCTACGAGATCGTAGCGATAGGCAGAGCTTGCGCGCAGCGATGGGCGAACATTCAAAAGGTATTCGACGGCTGGTTTGAACGCCGCAAGGTCGTAGCGCGGATGCTGCGGGCTCCAGCTGCAGGCGGACTCGACGGTAAGGTCAGGCTGAGCCGAAAACAGGTTGTCGTGGGACTCGCTCCATTTGCCGCTTTTTTCGTCGTAGGCTGTGCTGCGCAGGATGTCCCATGCGCGAGCGCCGTTGGCGTCTTTGGCTCCGTAGCGATAAGCGGCCCATTGAGTGAACCAAGATGGCAGATCGAGTTGGTGCTGCCGCCATGCCATCTCAGTAAGGAAGGCGAACGCGGCGGGGTTGTTGCAGCTGGCCTCAGGCATGACGGCGATACCGTTCAAGCTGGTGCCCGGCTTTGCCAGTTCGCGGAAGTAGCGGTCGTTCCACACGCCAATGTTTGCGCCGATGGTAGTGTGGCCTCCGAAGTTCCAGATGGCTCCGAAGGCATAGGATGTATGGTTCCATTCGACATCGCGATCTTCGTAGGCAAAGCGGTCGGATTGTCCATCGAGGATGAGGACTTTGCTTTTGTCCTGAATGCCGGCGAGAAGTTCCGGCTTGGGATTCTCCTGCCAGCCAAGAATGGCCCAGATGGCGCCCGGATGCGCCAACTGCAACTGTGCCTCTACCCTGACCGCGGCTTTACCTATATTGATATTGCCGGCGCGGCCGCCTTCGTGCAGCGGGTCCATCTTGAACATGGTCGCAGGACCAAGGAGTTCTCGCTGCGTCCGGTAATACTCGCGAGCGACATCGGCGAAGATTGCGCTAGTTGGATCGAGCCAGTCCGGGCGCTTGAGCCCCTGCCAGGTGCCCTGCGGAACAACGGGAGCGCCGGGATGCTTTACCGCAAATTCATCCGGGACCATGCCATAGTAGCCCGGCAGAACGGGAGTCATGCCGAGGTCGCGAAGGCGGCGGGTGATCTTTGCGGCGAGTGCGAGGCGAGAATCGATGAGATGCTGCGAGACGGATGGACCGACCCAGCCGGAGAGATTCTGAAGCAGCCACCATGGCTGGTGCGCGGGTGTGGGAAACCACTTGCGCAACTCTTCAGTGGAGTATCCGAAGGCGCTGAAGGTCTGCTGGTAGACGGCTTCGGCACCCATATAGACCAGCACTTCATTGATGCCGTGCAGAGCGAGGACATCGATGAGTTGCTCCCATTGCGACCATGTCCAGTAGGGACCGGTATAGCCGTCGTTCGTGTCGTTGAGCGCAAAGCGGTGGCGGACGCCCGCCCGCTGCGCGATGGGGGCCGCGGGCGCGGGGAGTGTCAGGGGAAGCTGGTCAAGGCAGTTTCCGTTCCAGCTGATACTTACCCCTGCGACATATTTCAGATACCAGTTGACGCCCATCATCGCGGCGGATGGGGAGGTTGCGTGAATCAGAATGTGGCCGGGTATTCCGGAGATCTGGAACTCTTCGCGGTCTGCAAGTGGCCCGAGACGGAGATGGATCTGCC
>JAJXZT010000053.1 GCA_021779935.1 Acidobacteriota bacterium | reverse complement strand
GTAGCTGCTCACAGTGGGGATATGCCAAGCCCAATCCGCCCGCTCAATATGGGTTTTGTTCTTTCTAGTACCTAATACCTGGCACCTAGCACCTTCACTAAGTGCTTTCTTTTGAAATATTTAACCTTTAACCCCTTTATTTTGAAATATTTAGAGCCAAAAGTTCGTAACTATTTGAAAACAAAGTATCGCGAAATAGGGGGAGGGGGGATCAGTCACCGACTGGCAACCGCGTCTCCGCTCCGGCCATTGGTCGCGCGCATCGTAGAATGGCCTTCGTGCCTGCCTCGGATCTTCTTGATCGTCTTTGCGTTGTGCTGGTTGCCACGCGCAATCCGCTCAACATTGGAGCCGCTGCTCGCGCCATGAGCAACTTCGGCTTCACGCATCTGCGCGTCGTGAACCCTTACGATGTGGCGTTTCGTGAAGCGCGTTCCGCCGTCGGAGCCGCGGATTTACTGGCCTCGGCCGAGGAGTTCAAGAGTGTTGCCGAAGCCGTTGCCGACTGCGCTCTTGTCGTCGGAACCACTGCGGCCACTGCGCGCGAATTGCAGCAACCCTTGCATCGCCTCGAACACGGAGCGCCGCTGATTCGTCAGCAACTCGCTTCCGGTCGAGTGGCTTTGCTCTTCGGGTCGGAGAAGCGCGGCCTCTCCAACCACGACCTCAGCCATTGTCAGTTCCTCGTGCGCATCCCGACGCGCGACGAGCACGGCTCGATGAATCTCGGCCAATCCGTCGCCGTCTGTCTTTATGAGTTGATCCGCACCGAAGTCGCCGCGATGCCGTCCGAACCGATCGACCGCGCTACCTCCGGCGAAGTCGAACGCATCACCGGCCTGTTGCTCGACGCGCTCCGCGCCAGCGGATACCTGAAACCAGGCGCCTCCGCTCCCACCGAGGAGAAGCTCCGCTGCCTCGTCCGCCGCATGGACCTCAGTGCCCGCGACGCCGAACTCTGGCTCGGCATGATGCGCCAGATCCTCTGGAAACTGCACAACGGCTGATGTCCGGCAAGATTATGATGAACAGGGAAGTCTCGACGATCTGAGGGTAGGAGATATGAAGGAAACCTGGCGATGGTTCGGGCCGCAGGACCCGGTCTCTTTGGACAACATTAAGCAGGCGGGCGCAACCGGAGTTGTCACTGCGCTTCACCACCTCTATCACGGTGAGAAGTGGCCGTTGGAGGAAGTGCTGAAGCGCAAGGCCGAGATCGAAGCGGCTGGCCTTACCTGGTCTGTCGTCGAAAGCATTCCTGTCCATAATTCCATCCGGTTGCGTTCGGGCTCCTATCGCCAGTACATCGATGCCTGGAAGGACTCACTTCATGCGGTGGCGAAGGCCGGCGTCAAGGTTGTCTGTTACAACTTCATGCCCGTCTTGGATTGGGTGCGCACCGACCTGCGCTGGCGCCTGCCGAGCACGGGCTTTGCACTCCGCTTCGACGTCATCGATTTTGCCGCGTATGACCTGTTTATCCTGCGGCGTAAAAACGCGGAGGCCGGTTACAGCGCCGGTCGCGTGGCCGAAGCGCAGTCGCGCTTCGAAGCGATGCCGGAGGAGCGCCGAAGGGAATTGGAGCAGACGATCATCGCCGGTCTGCCCGGCGCCGAGGGAGCGTACGACCGCGAGACCATTCGCCGGCTGCTCGCCGAATACGAGGGCGTCACTCCGGCCGATCTTCGCGCCAACCTAGCGGCCTTTCTCAATGAGGTCGTGGGCGTCGCCGAGGAACTTGGTGTGCTTCTCGCAATTCACCCGGACGATCCGCCGCTGCCGCTGTTTGGCTTGCCGCGCGTGGTTTCTACCGCGCAGGATCTGGATGCGCTTCTGCGCTCCTGCGACCGGCCGGCCAACGGTTTGACGTTCTGCGTCGGTTCGCTCGGTGCACGCGCCGACAACGATCTGCTGGAGATGGTTCGAAAGTTCTGTGGCCGGATTCATTTTGCGCATCTCCGCCAGGTCGCGCGCGAAGCCAACGGATCTTTTCACGAAGCGGAGCACCTTGCAGGCAGCTCGGACATCGTGGGTGTGATCCTGGAATTGCTGAGGGAAGAGAAGCGCCGACGCGCCGACGGCCGCCCGGACCACGAGATTCCCATGCGTCCCGACCACGGACACCTGCTGGCCGACGACATCCACAAGAAGACCAATCCCGGTTACTCGCTGGTTGGCCGCCTGAAAGGGCTCGCCGAGATACGCGGCGTCACCCGCGGCCTGAGCTACGCCATGCCGGAATTGTGCGGGTGAAGCAGAGTGGCAGCCGATCCGCCGCTCGTGCGATACTATTTCCGCCCACCACCCAGAGCCGGGATGGCGGAACTGGCAGACGCAGCGGACTCAAAATCCGCCGGGCTTCGGCCCTTGGGGGTTCGATTCCCCCTCCCGGCACCAGCTAAATCTTTCATGGAATTGGATTTTCGTTACGCTGCCCGGAGAGCGGCATCACACGTTTCATGGGCTCGATATCGTCAACGTGACCAATTCGTGACTTATCCGCCAGTTTCTGCTCGCTTTTCTGGAGTTTGGCCATGGCCTCGGCAATGTCGGAGCGGTTGACGATGGCGTAGCGCTCAAAGACACTGCGGGTTCTCCAGCCTCCGATCCTCATGATCACCGTTTCGGAAATCCCGGCACGGCGCAGATTGCGCGCCGCCGTTCGTCGCAGGTCGTGAAAGATCAAACCGGAGTAGTGAGAGGCTTTCGAACCGCAGTGCTTGCACTGGCGTCCTGAAACTGCCGGCTTATCGCACTCCGCGCAAACCACGCGGCCAACCTCGGCGCGTACACAGGCGTTTTCCCACGTAGTTCGAAAATCACGAACTGGTGTTCCGTTGGGACGAGTGAAGACATAATCGCTGGGTTCTTTGTCTTGTACACATATCGTCAGCAGGGCCAGCACGGCGTCCGTCAAAACCACCTCTCGCCCGTCGCTATTCTTCGTCGTACCCGGTTCCAGACGAATGGTCCTCTGGGCCAGATCGACCTGGCGTACCCGCATCGTGAGGAGTTCGGAAACGCGCCAACCGTAAGTGCGTCCGCACTCGACCAGGGCCCGGAACCACGCCTCTTCGCTTTCGACGATACTGCGAAGCTGATGATCCTCCAGAAATCCCTTGCGGGTGTTGTTTTCCGCCAGGTGAGGGAAGTGGGGAAGCCGGAGAACTTTTGGAGGAGTCGATTCCTGCCCAAGGCGAAACATACGCTTCAAGGCGGCCAGTTCACGGTTGATGGTGGCGTTCTTTGCACCCTGCTGCTGCCGCGCGTCCACATAGCGGGCCAGCATCTCGCTCGTCACATCAATGGCGCGCAAGATTCCGAAGAAGGGCCGCAGATGCAGCGTCCATCTCGCTGTCACGTCATCCAAGCTTTTGCGGGAGTTGATCCGGTAATCGCGAAGTAGATCTTCGACAAGCTCGTCGACCCGGATGCGCTCCGCTTGCGGCCCAATAAAGGAACCAATCGAAATCTCGGCCAAGCGGTGGCGGAGGATTTTCTCTGCCTTGCGCCGGTCCGTCGTCTTGGTGGATTCGCGAAAGGCTTTTCCGTTCCGCGAGTATTTGATCCACCAAACCGGAGAATCCGCACGCTTATACACCGAGCCTGTTCCCTTCGGTCTTTTCGTCATGCATTCCCCCGCGCCTTTTAACTCTGCGACAGGCTGGCCCGCCCTACGGGACAGCCGCGTGCTTATTGCGCTCGACGTAGGCATCTAGATCTCGTACGTCCAGGAGAAAAGGCGAACCATCGACGTCCTGCACGACCGGCAGGTGCCCTTCCTGAATCAGCCGACGCAGCTTCCACGGACTCATGCTTAGGTAATCGGCGGCAGCTTTAAGCCGGTAGAGACGTCGTCGAGGGAGTGTGCTCTCGCTTTGCGTCATGGCGGTACTCCGTGATACCTCACATAACTGGATACGTCTGTCATTCTGCGTATCCATACCGCCGACAGTACGAAGCGCACGGTATCGGAGCAATTCTTTCTGCGACAGACCCATAACCGGAGTTGATAAATCCGCTTCTAGCGGACGATCCATCACTCCGGCACTGTTCGGGGCTTTCGTATATCTCATGGCACAGGTGCTCCGAGAATGGGAGGGCGCCGTTCGACATCGTGGAGGTCGCCGTCGCGAAGGACTGCGATTTCGGTCTGCACGCGCAACACCGGCTCGATGCCGACGTAAATGCGAAGGCCGTCGGTGAACTGGATGACCACGGCCTGTCCGTTGGAGGGAGAATGCCAGTAGCGGACGTACCGCACCGTGTGGCCTTCTGCCTCCCTGTACTCGACATAGCGCTTGGGGCCGCTGTAGTTCTCTGTAGCTTCTGGGGCCATAAGACTCTCGCCTTCTCAGCCGGTGATGAGAACCGGCCACGTCTTGAGCAGCTTCGCGTTGTCGCTGCTCCAATCATTCAGTTGTGCCTTGAGTCTGACGGTGGGGATGATCTGCACGGTCAGAGCCGTGTCGTCGGTGAAGTCAATGGTGACGACGTTGTATTCATCGACGGCGCTGACGAAGACGGAGCGCACGCGCTTTCCGCGAACCTCGCGCGTGCAGCGAATCGATCGTTCACGCTTTGCTCTTGTTGTTTGGGCCTGGGAACGATTCTTGCTGGTCATCGTACGCCCCTCCCATAGCGAAGAACGGAGGGGGTGTCAGGAAAGTTGGCACACGGCAGACTGGGATGGCGCAACGGTTTCGATTGCGCCAGCGGGAGAGAAAAGATAACTTCAATGGCAGCCATCGTTGCCTCCTCGTAGGCGACGTTGGTTAGGGGCATGTCAGTGCTTCAACACCGGCATGTCCCGTCTCTTTATGGATTTGACTTCTTTCGTTTTTTCCGGCGACTCCCTTTTCCCCAATAATGCAAGAGCTTGTATTGTCTTGCCGCCTCTACGTCTTTCTCATTCCAAAGGCGAACTCGAACACCGCCAAACAACTGAGCTTTCGGAGCTTCGATTTTCTTCTCTTGTATCCAGCGATGTAGAGTGTCATATCCAATTCCAAGACGCTTTGCCACTTGGGATGTCGAGTAAGTCGTCATCGATAGAATCCAATAGGTCTATAGTATTTGTCAAGAGCGAATATTGATGTATGCATCTCTTTATGGCGGGTGAAAGACTAATTTGCCCGCACCGACACGTCCATTAAATCCGAAAGCTGTCCTCCGAAGATACGAAAAACACCGCCTCCCGTGCCAGAAAAGTTATAGGAAGGCATCGGAGCATGTCAGCGAGTGCTATCGGGGACACTTATGACATATGGAATAAGTGTGCTCAAAAAGGCATAAATCAGCGTTGCGATTCCGTTCTACGTTGTCGGGGTGGAGACGGAGATCGAGTCGCGATGGATGCGCTTCGTGGTGGCCGTGGCCGAGGAGCGCAACTTCACCCGGGCGGCTGGGCGTTGCCACATCTCCCAGCCCGCACTCTCCCGTAAGGTCAAAGAAGTCGAAGCCGCGCTCGGAATCAAACTCTTCGAGCGGCACACGCGCAGCGTTAGCATTACCACCGCCGGACGTCTCTTTGTCCGGGAAGCAAGGCGCACCTTGCAGCAAGGGCAGCGTACGGTTTCTCTCGTTCGGGCATTTGCCAGGCGGGAAGAACGGCCCGTCGCAGTCGGGATGTCGGTTCTTGCCGACCTGCCTCGGTTGCATGTCTTGTTTGAAGCAGAATCGAGAACAAAAAAGAACCCAGCTTTTACCGTTCAGACTTTGACCACGCCCGAGCTGCTGCTCGCCCTGCTCCGTGGTGACTTAGATCTTGCCGTCATGGATCTCCCCGCCAGGGCTCGTGGGCTGCGCTTCGTGCCGTTGTTCTCCGAACCTCTCGTGGCTGTCCTGCCTGAACGCGCTGGTCGTCCCAAGCAGTCCACGGTTTCCTTCTCCGAACTCTTCAAGGCTCCGATGGCGTTGTTAAGCGAATCGGTCGATCCCAACCGTGCCGTCATCGAACGACAGATCGCCTCCGCCGGAGGAAGGGCATTCCGCATCCGTGAAGCCGATGGCATCCCCGAGCTGCTCGACCAGGTGGCCATCGATCATCGTGTTGGTCTTGTTCGCGAATCCGCCACACGTTTCCAGCGCCAAGGTGTGGTCTACAAATCGTTGACGGAACCCATTCCAGTCGGCTGTGCCCTGGCGTGGCGTGCCGAGAACCGCCATCCAGCCGTCATCACTCTTCGCGATTCGATCCTCTTTCGTGCACAGCGGATGAAATAGAGAAACCAGGGCAAACAGAACCTGTCTGCCGGTGGCGCTCTGCGCTTTCATTTCCCCACTCCCTTCGGGCGCGTCGGCCCCTTCGCTATCGCTCCGGGACGGATCTTCGGGACTGCGCGTCCGCTCGCCAAACCAACAGACGGGCTTGGCAGCGTCCGCGCCCGCCTCTCGCTCCTGCCGCCTCGCCCGCGCTCGTTCCTTCCTGCCCCCCCTCTGGATGCGTTTTGTCCGCCGCTTCAGGTGAAGAACAAAACGCCCCAGTCAGGGACGGCAGGAGGAAAAAACAATGAAAGGAAAGAACAACAGCGACAACCGCACAACTACCAACGGACAGCTCAGCTCCCAGCAGGTCATCCGCGAACACTTGCAGCAACTCATTCAACAGCTTGAAGCCGGACACAGCGAAGTTCTCACGGCTTTCCTTCACGCCGTGGCATTGTTCCGGCACTACTCCTTCGGGAACGTCCTGATGATCGCAACGCAAAAGCCCGAGGCTACGCGCGTCGCCGGGATTGTCACCTGGAACCGGCTCGGACGACGGGTGAAACGAGGAGTGAAAGGCATTGCGATCCTGGCACCGATGGTCGTGAACCGCCGGGACAAGAAGGAAAACACCAACGACGAATCCCGGGAAGAGAAGAAGACGGTCGTTGTGGGGTTTCGGCGGGTGTACGTCTGGGATGTGGCGCAGACGGAAGGAGAGGCACTGCCGTCGTTGGGAGAGGCTACGGGCGAGGTTGGAGAATCTCTGGACCGGCTGCGGGAGTTCATCGCAGGAAAAGGAATCGCGTTGGAGTATGACGAAGGGATTGCGCCAGCACAGGGGATGTCCTATGGCGGAAGAATCGCATTGTTGCCAGGACAAACGAAGGCAGAGGAGTTTGCCACGCTGGTGCACGAGACGGCGCACGAAATGTTACACAAAGCAGACCGGCGTGCTGCCACGACGAAGACGATTCGGGAGACCGAAGCCGAGGCGGTGGCATTTGTCGTCGGAAAGGCTGTCGGACTGAACGTCAGCAGCAGCGTCGATTACATTCAGCTCTACCATGGTGACGCGGAACTATTGCAAGAGAGTCTCGAAATCGTGCACCAGACAGCAGCGCAGATATTGGCCGCTGTTCAAGAAAAGGTTGCTACGACAGAGAGTGCTATTTCCATGGAATCGCGTTCCGTCTTAGTCGCCGCTGTATCCTGGAAGCACACAATCGGAAAGGGCACGCGGAATCGCCACGTGCCCTTTGGTGTCTTTCCTGCTACTTTAGCCTCCTATTCAGCCGTTTCCACAAGCAACCCTAGGAGCCTGTCTGAGTAACCGACTGCGTGTGCGGGTGTGATCGGGGCGGTTCTTGGTTTTCCTGAGCAGGCTTGGTGGCGAATGTTCGTTCGCAAGAAACGAGCGGAACTGGGGCTATTTCAGTT
>JAJXZT010000013.1 GCA_021779935.1 Acidobacteriota bacterium | reverse complement strand
GCTACCCTACGGTTGCAGCCTGAGGGCACACGGGCGCCGCCCGCCGCGTGAGGGAGCCCATACCTCGGCTCCCTCACGACCACATTTTCCCCTACAAACTGTCGCTGTTTCCTAGATACAAGGGCACAAAAAAATCAAGAGAAGAAGTTGCGGGGGCTGAAGTCGACGATGCGCCAGCCTTTGCGACCGCGTTCGAGGACGAAGCGGAGTTGGTCACTGCGGCGGACGGGGCTGGTGTTGTCGCGAGGCATGCCCTCCAGTTCGAACTCGGCGGTGACGATTCCCTTCGGGCCTTCGATGCTGGTCTGGATGATGCGAATGTGGACGCGGAAGCCGACATAGCGATTGAAGAAGGATTCGAGCTGGTCCTCAAAACTAAGGTAGCCATCCATCTGATCGCCATCGAAGGCGGACTCCATGAGGCGCTGGTCGTGGCCTTCGAGTCCGTCGCGGATGAGGCCGAGGACGTTATTGGCAACGCGGTCGGAGAAGACCGCGGTATCGTAGGCGTCGGTTGGCCCGCTGTCATTCTTCTTCTTGGCCTCGGCAGCCTTCTTGGCTTCCTTCGCCTGCTTTTCCTTTTCCTTCTTTGCTTCCTTTTCTTTCTTCTCGAGTTCCTTCTTCTCCTGCTTGGTGAGTTGAGCCGGAGGTTGCGTGGTTTCCTGAGGCTGCGTGGTGTCCTGCGCGCAAGCAGAGACGCCGAAGAGGAACACGAGAGCGAACGAGAGCGAGAACCAGCGAAGTCGTTTTAGCACGGTTAATCTCCATCCCGCACGAATTAGCCCGGCGAGGCGGGCCGGCGAA
Organism: Acidobacteriota bacterium; assembly: GCA_021779935.1. Taxonomy (GTDB): domain Bacteria; phylum Acidobacteriota; class Terriglobia; order Terriglobales; family Acidobacteriaceae; genus JAJXZT01. The sequence goes on along the minus strand of JAJXZT010000013.1, from coordinate 31,389 downwards.
TCGATTCCGAGAAGGGTACCGCTTGCCGGTACGGGCGGGCAAGCGGCCCTGTGGTGGTCAATGTACACGGGCACCACGGCTATTGCGGAGCCTGGTAGCCGACGTTGAGATAAACGTGGGGCTGATTCATGGAAACTCCTCCGGTGAGTTCGCCGGTGGAGGGTACGCCGGAAGATCCGCCAAGAGAGCTGACGGCCTTGCGGATGTTGGATGCCTGGAAGACACGCATGGCCTTCAACTGCAACTGTTGCGGGCTGATGATGCCGAAGACGGTGAATTGTCCGATGCGGCCATCGTTCAACTTGACGGCGTACGTGTGTCCGGGAACGGCGGCAGCTCGCGAGGAGAACTGCAAGCCCTGAAGATTGCCGCTCTGCCCGAAGCCGACGTCGGCGATGCCGTTGTAGGCCGAGATGGAATAACGGCCATTGGCAAGGTCGTCGACGGAGACCTCGAAGTCGGTGTTGCCGCCGCAATCATCGCCGGGGCCGCTGGAGAAACGGAAGCTGACGCAACTGCCATCGACCAATTCCAGCACGAGACGATCCTCGCGACCCGAGGCCGCGCCGAACGGACTGGCGGGAGTTTCAGCGGGACGCATCATGAAGTGCGCGACGGGCGCGGACTTGGCGATGGTGGTCTTCTGTCGCGTGAGATGCGAGGGATCGATGACGATGGCGAGCTGCATGGGCCGCGGAGCGAATTCCGAACCGGGCGTGGGGATGTCTTCTTCCGTGCGAGCCATGTGGGAACGCGTATGCGTCCCGACGGGGCGCGACACGGGGCGTGCGGCTGGGCGAGAAGGCAAAGTGGCCAGCCAGTGCAATCCTCCAAGAGCGGAGCCGTCGGCTGGAACATCGAAAGTGTCTTGCGCAACGGTGCGGCCGTCCAACTGAAGCGCAACTGGAACTCCGGTGGCCTTGACGGAACCGGCGTTGCGGAGACGGAAGCGAACATCGACGGTGTCTCCGGGCTTGGGGATAGACGGATAGAAAGTGATGTCAGAGGCGCTGACCTGCACATCGGGCAGTCCAGCGGAAACCACAGGAGCAGCGATGGCGGCCGAGGGAGTTCCGACAAGATTGACCTTGCCGTAGACACCGTGAATGACGGTGGAACCACCGCGAGAGCCAGCCATGGCGTTGCCGCTTACCGAGCCTCCACAGAACTGGCCGGTGGAGGAGAGGTCAAGCTCCATCGGGAAATACTTGGTAATGGATTGTCCAGGCAAGGTGCGGCTGCTGAAGGTGACGCCGAGCGTGATGCCGTAACCGAAATTGACGCCAGTGCTGGTGTTGGTGAAGGTGACGTTGGCGGAGGGATAGCCGGCAGCAAAGGTCTCGGAGGCCGGCGAGGTCACGGTGAGGATGTTGCCGGGTATGGAGGCTCCGCTGCCGGTGAACCACTGCAAGGAAATCGACGAAGCATTGAAGCCATTGACGGGCAGGAAGCTGACGGAGATGGACGCACTTTTGCCAGGAGCAACGGTGAGACACGCGGAACCAGCGTTGAGATAGAGATCGCCGACGTTGGCGGCGACAAGGAACTGCTGGCCGGTGGCGTCAGGCGATGGCTGACGGATGTTGCCAGCGGGGGCATTGCCCGCAAGGATCGCAGGGTTGTTGGTGGAGCTGACGGTAATGGTGGCAGGTGCGGGCATGACGGTGCCGTCAGGGCCCTGCACGGGGACGAGCGAGAGATTGACGGGAGTTCCAAAAGACACGCCAGTTTGCTGCTGCACCTGCGAAGTGGCGGAACTGTTGAAGACCTCGACGTAAGGCGCCTCGGTGAAGCTGAGATCGGTGGTGCCGGTGCAGGAGGTACAGGTTGGCGTGAGCGTAATGGCTTCCGGCAGCGGGCCATTCAACTGCACGGAACCAGTCGGAGGATTGGCGCTGGTGCCGACAAAGCTGGGCGTGCTGCTTCCGGCAAAGGTACCAGTCATGCCGACGGAGATCTGCGGCGCGCCGGAAGTGAGCGAAATGTGCACGGTGGCCTGACGCTTCGCCGTGGGCTGTCCCCCGACAACCATGGAGCCGACGAACTGGAAGAAGTATGAACCAGCAGCCGGAGGAGTGGTTGGCTCGGTGATGGTCACGGCAGACACGTTGTTGCTCGCACTGATGGTGGTAGGCGAGATGGTGGAAGTGAAGCCGGTGGACTGCACTCCATTGGCGAGACCGATGGAAATCCCGGGGGGCAGTATGACCGACGGGTAGTTATCAATCACTACGCCGATTTGCGTGGAGTTCGAGGTGCCGCCGGTTGCGGTAGGCAACGTGAGCGGGCTGGCGTCCGACTGGCCAACGGCGCCAGTGACGAAAAGGCGCCAGTCGGAGGTCGCCAGGGAGAGCGGCGTGGCGAGCTGATTGTTCTGCGAATTGGGGTCGATGCCGCCGGAAATTATTGCGTTCACGGTACTCATACTGGGAACCGTGGAACCGTCCGGTAGAACTACTGACGGGAAGTTGACGGTGGTGGAGGCTCCGGGATTAATGACGGGGACGGTGGTGGAAGAGATGGGCACACCGTTGAAGGTGATGCTGACCTGCTCGGTGCCAGCACTGGCAACGGAGCCGAGGTTCTGGATTCCGACGGAGACCGGAACGCCTTCACCGACAAGCCAGGGCGAGGTCAGAGAGATGCCACCGTTATCAACGGTGACGCTGGTAACGGCAAGATCCTCGACGAGGGTGGGGCTGACCCAGAGATCGTACGAGACAGTGGCCGACGGGTTGGTGCCCGGTATGGTGGCAACGATGGTGACCTTGGTTGGCTGCGTGGATGCGCCGACATTACCCCAGAGATCAACCTCAAACATGTTGCCGGGCGTGAGTCCGGTTCCGCCGATGAGCGTGGCATTGATGCCGGCCGCTGGCGGCTGGATGGAGATGCTAGCCGAACCAGCGGACGTATCGAAGTCGCCGGAGAGAGTGAGTTCGACCTTCTCGGGCTTGGGTGACGGCGTACTGGTGTCGTAGACCGGGATGAGCAAAGGCTGCGACTGGCTGTTGGCGAGCAAGGTGGACGGGGCGATGGAAGCCGTGTAGTAGTGCAACTGCTGGGTGACGGACGGCTTGGTGACGCCACGATTGCTGCCAGTTATGGTGAGCGTGTCGTTGGTGTTGGTGGGGCCGCTGGACGGCACGACGATATGGACGTTCTGCGTCTGGTTGCCAAGGAACGGGTTGGGAGGCGTAACAGTGACGCCGCCGGTGCCGACAGCCGCGGTCATGGCGATATTGAATGCGGGGGAAGTTCCGCTCTCGCTGACTGTGACGGGGACATCCGCGGAGCCGCCGACGGGGACGTTCTGAATGGTGAAGTTTGTGCTGGGCAGAGAGACGTTGAAGTCAGCCACATCAAAGCCAAAGTTGAACGAGTCGTCGGAGGTGGAACTCTGCGGGATGGTTGTGGTGAGCGAAACCGATCCAGTGTAACCGCTGGCGGCGGCCAAGGGCACATTGCCAAGAGTCATGGTGAAGGTGGACGACTGGCCAGCAGCGGGCGCGGCATACGGTCCGGTGGAGATGGGCGTGCCGCAAGAGCTGCACCCGAACTGCAACTGGAGATTGCCGGAGATGGTGGCATTGCCGACGTTCTGAACGGTGACGGCAAGAGAAATGTTCTCGCCGGTCTGCAAGGCGTTGGCGCCGGTATAAGGGGCGGCGTGCCCGGTGACGGCGACATTGGTAATGACGAAGTTCGCCTGGCCGTTGACGGTGAGCGGGATCTGCACGGGAACGCTGCCTGCGGGAGTGCCTGTCGCGGGGACGCCGGTGTCAGTGAGTTGCACGGGGATGTTAATGGTGCCGGTGGATACGACGTTGAAGCCGGCTTGCAGGGACCAACTGACATTTCCACTGGCGTCCGGTGACTGGGCCAGCGTGGAGGCAGTGGTGATGCCCGTGGGGAACGTGGGCGTGACAGTGACGGTACCGGCGCCTCCAGTGACATGGAGCGTGAGCGTACCGGCAGGGCCGCCGGAGAACAAGACAGGTGCGGTACCGGAGACAGCAGCGGAGAGCTCAGGGTTGATGGTGAGGTTGACCGAGCCAGCGGTATGCGTGACGTTATCCGCCGTGGCGGAGAGCGCAACGGAGGTTGAAGCGCTGGCGCCGGCGGGCGTGCCAGAAACCTGACCGGGGAAAGCCGGCGCACCCACCAGTCCAGCGGGCAGGCCAGTGTAGTTCACGGTGAGATTGCCGCTGGGATAGGTGGACGGCAGGAGCGAGAGCAGATTGCCAACCTGGAATGGACGTCCGGCAACACCAACAAGCGTGCCAGTGGGGACGGGAGCGACGACGAAATCGACGAAGCGAATGTTCGCCGAGAAGACGTCATCGGTGTAGTTCGTCTCCTGCACAAAGCGGTTGGCGTTGATGGTGACGCTGCCCGGAACAGTGACGTCAACAGGCGTGGTTCCGGCAGAACCAAAAGTACCGCTCATGTCGAGCGAAACCGTGGAACCGGCAGGAACAGCAGGGCCAGTCACCGACTGATTGATGAAAGTGCCAATGACCAGCGCGAGAGTCCATCCGGCGGGCGCATCGTCAAGGCCGGTGTTCTGTATCTGGAACTGAACATTACCGGTGCTGCCCAACTGAATGCTGCCAGGAGGAGTGGGCGGCGTGGCGAAGGCAAGATTGATGTTGGCGTTGACGAGGAAGCCGACGGAGGCAGTGTTGTCGGTGAGATTAGCGGAACTCTCCAAGGGGTCCTGCGAAGCCGCGCAGGAAACGGTGTCGTTTCCATAGGCGTTCCTGGGGACGGTGAAGCTGGCGGTGATGGTGCTGCCGGAAGCGCCAGCGGCAATCACCGGGAAAGAACCGGTAGCAAGCTGAATCGTGCTGGTGGGAGCAGCGACGACACCCGACGGAGAAGGACGGTTGCCTGTCGGAAGATTGGGGAAGACATTGAGCGAGCAACTCCACGTGCCAGCAGCGGAGGCGACGTTGCCGTTGTTCTGCACCTGGAAAGTGACGCTCTGCGATTGTCCGGAGAGGAACGGCGGCGTGCTGGAGGCGCCGAGAGCAAGAGACGTGAGCTTGAGATCGACGCTGGCGGCAACGAGAGTCGCGGAGGTAACCAGCGTGTCATTCGACGTGTTGGCTTCGAGCGGAGCCGTCGGGTTAATGGTGACTGTAAATGGATGCGATCCGGGAGTGGCGGGCACGGTGAAGGCCACCGGGACATCGACGGAGCCGCTGACGGGGATCGCAGGGATGTTGACGGAAACCTTGAGCGTAGCGAAGTCCGAACTGGTAAGGACAAGGTTGTTGGTGGAGCCCGGGAAGGCCATTGGACCGAGGTTCTGGACGGTGACCGTGACGGTTCCGGCTTGATTCGTAACCAGATTGCCGAAAACGGCTTTGGCGACGGCAAGGTCGTAGGCGGGCTGCAAGGTGGCGTTGGCAGTCAGCGAATCATTGGCGGAGTTAGTGTCGCCAGTAACGGCCGGGCTGATGGTGGCCGTGAAAGGATGCGAACCGAGCGCGGCGGGAACGGTGAAAGTCACGGGAACGTCGACGGAGCCACCGGCGGGCACAACCGGAATGTTGGCCCTGGCCTGGAAAGTGGAGAAGTCGGCGCTGGTGAGGACGAGGTTGTTGGGGGCTCCGGGGAAATCGACGGGGCCAAGGTTCTGCACGGTGACAGTGGCGGTTCCGGGGCCGGTGGCGACAAGCGTGCCGAAGGTGATGGACTTGACGCCGAGATCCCAGGCGGGAGAGATAGTGATGCTGGTTGTCAGGGTGTCGTCCTGCGGCGTGGTGTCAGTGCTGATGCGCGGATTGATGCTGGCGGTCAGCGGGTGCGTTCCGGGCAGATTGGGCAGCGTGATGGCGAATGGAACAGCAACGGACTGGCCAACGGCAATCGCGGGAATATCGAGCTTGAGTTGAAGGCCGGAGAAGTCCGCGCCGGTGATGACAAGGTTCTGCGAGGAACCGGAGAAGTTGGCGCTGCCGGTGTTCTGGAGCGTAACGGTGCCGTTGGCGATTTTTGTGGCGATGAGCGGTGCAGTGGTCGAAATCGCCGAGACCTTTAGATCGGCGCCACCGGAGACATAGCTGGCGGTGCCGTTGTTGTTGTCGCTGCGCTTCTCCTGGAGGGTGTTGGTGGGATTGGCGGTGACGGAAATGTTGACCGGGGTTCCAGGCGCGGGAACCGGAGAGACATTTACCGGGAACTTCAAGGTCGTGGTGGCATTGACGTCAAACGGATTTGGTAGGGCGACGGTGCCAGTGACGGTAAAGCTGCCAACGGTCACGTTAAATTGAGTGTCAACGGCCTGAGTGACGGCAAGGTTGCCGACGTTGGCGACATCCGCGAGGACATAGAAGTTCGAAGGCACGGCGCCGCCGATGGGAATGCCGGTGGTGCCGTCGGCGCTGGCGCGGACGTTGGTGAGCTGAAGATCAGGAAGCGCGACATCGACGTTGCTCTGGGGGCCGGGAGGCGCACCCTGCACGGTGCCGTTCTCGCCCTGAAAATCAGTGATGTACCAGCCCTGACCGACGACACGGTTCATGCGAACGAAGACGTTCTCGGCGGGCTGTTGCAATAACTGGGTGGAGCCTTTGAAGGTGTAGTTGGACTGCCAAGTGGCCTGGAGGTTGGCGACGTTGCAACTGATGGAGCTCGTGGTGATGATGATCTTCACGCTCATCGCACTCAGGGTCTGCATGGTGGCGCGAATGTTTTCCGACAAGACGGGGTAGCCGGTGTACTGCTGCGAATCAAAGAAGGCGAGGAAGGACTCGGGCTTCAAAGTTCCATAGGCAACACCGAGGTTCTGCAGACGGGTCTGCGGATCGTCGTAAGCCGGACGGAGAACGTGAAGATAAGTCTCATAGGCGCTGGTGCCGTTAAGGACGAGGCGGACGGCGTAGTCGCCTGGACTGAGCGTGCAGGTGTTGACGGCAAATTCGGACGAGTTGGAAGTGTATCCGGAGATGGGAGTGCAACCGGGAGTGGACGCGGGAATCTGAACGCCAATCTTCGACGGCTTGTAACTGGGATCGCAGAGCATCCACTGGATGCTGGTGGCAGAAGAACCGAGGCTGCCGGAATTGAAGCTGCCGACTCCGCCCTGCTCGACCGTCTGATCCTTGCCGGTGAAGGCCGGCGAGGCTGCGGCAATCTGCTGGAGCCAGTTTTGCACGATGCCGTTGATGGCAGTGTTGTTGAGCTGAGCGTGCGCTCCGACATCGGTGTAGATACCGGAGAAAGCCTGCATCAACACCTGGTTGGCGGCGTTGAAGGCGGCAGTGACGGCCTGATTGAAGGTATCGTCGGCGACAGTCGCGCCGGTGCGCTTCTGCAAATCCTGAATCGCAGCTGCGACACCGGTGTCAAGCGCCTGCTTGGCGGCGGTATAGGCAGTATTCTCCCTGGCCGCGGCACCAATGACGTAGTTGTTGATGTCGGTGACCTGCGCCTGCAACTGGTTGGCCGCTTCCGTAAGCGAGACGGGGCTGACGAGGCCCTGATTGGCGGCATTGAGCTGTGCGCCACCACTGTCGGCGGATTGTTTTATGGACAGACCTATCCCATTGAGCGACGCAATTGCCGATTGATACTCCTGATCGAAGATGGCGTAGTACGGCTTTTTGACCGCCACAGGGTCGAGCGGACCGCCTCCCGTGGCCGCAGTGGGCGAAGCGAGCACGGTAAAGACGGCAGCGGAGTTCTGGCCATTGGGCTTGGTGAAGGTGATCACGCGCGGACCGGGCGCAGCGTCAGCAGCGATCTGCAGGTGAACGCCAACGCTGGTGGCGGTGGCTCCAGTGGTGTTGAGAGAAGCGGTGACCCCGGCTCCGCTGACGGTGACACCGGTGATGCCGCCCATGTGACTGCCGGTGGCGATGACGTCAAGCGTGGTGTTGACGATGGCGGAAGCGGGAGAGAGACCGGAGATGATGGCCGGTTCGGTGTCCTGAATAAACTGCTGAATCTCTTCCGTGGTGGCAGGACGCGCAGTGGGGGCCTTGCCCTGCTGAACGGTGACGGCCATGCCCGGTTCACAACTGGAGGTCTGCGGGATACCGGGGTCGGAGCTGCCGACGGAAACGACTCCGGAGATGCAGAGGAACTGAGTCTGACCGATGGAACTATCCGTGCCGAAGACGGTGCCGATGACACCGGCGACAGCAGTGGGCGTACGCAACTGGAAGCTGCCGCCCTGACGAGTGACAGTGGTGACCTCGGCGCGAAGGCGTCCGTAGGCCAACTGAAGGGCGGTCTGCTGGGTGTGGACATCCTGCTTGACGATGCGAAGTTCGGCCTGCGAGCCAAGCGAGAGGATGGACTGGTCTTCCAGCGTAATGCGGGCACGGCCACCTCGGTCGGTCTTGACGAGGTCGTTCCAGTAGAGTTCTTCGCCCTTTTTCGCGACGGTGGTGGAGAGCTTGCGTCCGACGCCGCGGACGACATGGGCGGTGGGCAGCAAGGCGGTGATGCTGCCGGCACGATGGAGCTCGGCAGCTCCCTTCGGCTCGCGGCGTTGCGCGAAGGCAGGCAAAGCCATTCCCATGGCCACGACAAACATCAATATGCAGGCCAGCGGTTTCGCGAACTTCCGAGGCTGGCGTGTTCCCCACTTACCACTCACGCGTATGCGCGTATTGACTACAGCCATACTGTGCCTGGTCGTCATGATCTCGCTCTCCAATGCCGTTCCCGCGCGTGCGGGAAGAACTCTAACCACAGGGGAGGAGTGCAGCGCACTCGTCCGCGACAGCCACTTCATCGCATCGCATAGGCGAAGCTGGGCGGAGGGTGCGCCCTGGTTCGTCCCTGTAAAACCTGGCCCACGGAATCGAATCGATTCCGGCGAGCGGGCACGGGGGATGCGTCCGCTACTTTGTCTTCATGACATACACGCCGTCCCAATCGTGGACGGGCGGTTCCTTAACAAACTCGCGCGCGCGCTGGAGGAAGACCTGCGAGGGGCCATCGTTGGGATAGCGCGAAAGCACGGTCTCAAAGCGCTGCGCGGCCTCGTCCCAGGACTGGCGCTGATAAGCACCGCGCGCCTGCTCGTAAAGTCGCAAGCGTTCGACAAAGCGCGCCTGATCCTTGTTGTGACCGACAAGCTCGTAAATCACAACCGGCTTCAACTTGCCCTTGACGCGAATGCAATCGAGTTCGCGGAAGAGAAAGTGATCGCGCGTCCGCGAGTACGTGTTCTCGCTGACGATGCGCGTGGTGTGGTACTCCTTGTTCAAACCTTCCAGGCGCGAGGCAAGGTTGACGGGATCGCCCATGACGGTCCATGAGAAACGGCGATCGGAACCCATGTTGCCGACGCTGACCTGTCCGGTATTGATGCCGAGGCCAATGGACAACGGCTTGCGGCCTTCCAGCTCCCACTTGAGATTGAGTTCTTCGAGACGCGCGGACATGTCGAGCGCGCAGGCACAGGCGCGGAAGGCGTGATCCTCCTGCGGGAATGGCGAACCCCAGAAAGCCATGACGGCATCGCCAATATATTTATCGAGTGTGCCCCAGCGCTGGAAGAGAATGTCGGTCATCTCACCGAGGTACTCGTTGAGCAGGCGCACCAACTCGTTTGGCGTGAGTCCCTCGCTGATGCTGGTGAAGGAGCGAATGTCGCTGAACATGATGGTCAGCTCCTTCGACTCGCCGCCGGGCTTGAAATACTTCTTGGGGTCCTGCTCGATGAGACGAATGACGCCGGGCGATACATAACGCTCGAAGGTTTTGCGCACGCGGCGCTTCTCGCGCTCTTCGAAAACCATGCGGTAGCTGGTGATGGCGCCGTAATTGACGATCAGCGTGCCGGAGGGAATGACAAGGCTGAGCCACATGCCGAAGTGGGCAAAGCAAAAGTAATTGAAAAACAAAAAAGCAGCGAGAGCACCCACCATGGAAACGGTGGAATTGAGCGGCTTGAGGCGGGTGAAGACCCATCCGAGACCAAGGCCGAAGGCAAGGATGAAAACAATGTCGAGCATCTCCTCGTTGAGGCCGCGGCTGAGGAACCCGCGTCCGCGCTGGCCGGAGTGGAGAAGGTTGTCGATGACGTTGGCGTGAATCTCGACGCCCATGTAGTCGACGCTTTGGAACGGTGTGATGCGGAGATCGCCAATGCCAACCGCGGTGGCGCCGACAAGAACGATTTTGCCCTTGAAGTCCGAGGCCGGGAGCTTGCCGTCGATGACGTCAGCCATGGAATAGGTGGCATAGGTGTGCGACGGGCCGACGTAGTTGATGAGCATGGAACCGCTGGTCGAAGTGTGCAGGACGTGCGGGCCGAGATCGATGCGCTCCAAGCCGTCGGGCGCCATGAAGGCAGCAAGGGACTGATCCTTGATGTCCTCGTATTGGCGAACCGTTTCCAGTGGCAGGGACGGATACCACTCGCGGTCACGATAACGGATGAGAAGCTGAGCGTGGCGGAAGGTGCCGTCAGAATCCGGGATGTAATTGAAATAACCGAGCGAGCGGGCCGCATCGGAGAGGATGGAGATGTTGGACTCGATGCCGTAGTAGACAGGGCCGTTGGAACAAGTGCCCGCAGTGTCGACCAAGCCGCACCACGCCTTGCTGAGATCGAAATTGGATGCGCCGGAGACCTTGAGCATCTGCGGGAAGGGATGCGCCCAGAGGGAGTTGTAATACTCCTCCATGGCCTTGGGGTCGATCTGGCGGGCGCGATCGCGGCCGAGAAAGACGACTCCGAGGATGACGTTTCCGGCACGCTTGATGGAGTCGGCCAGGATGGCATCATTGTCGCTGGTGCGCTCGATGGCGCGGATCTTGTCGAGAACGCCGGGCGAGCCTGGACCGATTTCCTGTTCGAGCTGCTTGAGGGCGTCAATCGCGGAGTTCTTCTCGGGCGTCGGGAAGGTGACATCGAAAGCGACGATGCTGGCGCCATCGGCGGAGAGGCGGTCCACAAGCTTGGCGTAGGCATTGCGAGGAATGGGCCAGGCGCCAACATTCTGCAAGGTTTTTTCGTCGATGCCGACGATGACAATACGAGGATCGTGCGGACGCTCGCCACGGAGACGGAAGCGGGCGTCGAGCGAGCGAAGCTCGATGTTCTCCAAGAAGGAGATGCCGGCAGCGGTCCTGTAGCCGGTGACTTCCCAGGCGAAGAGCGCAAGCGACAGAAGCGTAACCACGATCGCAATGATGAGACCGACCTTGTGGCCGTCCGCACCTGCCCCCAGCAGCGATTCCGTGCGCTTGAGTACGTCCCCGAAAATGCGTTTAAGCCTGTTCATCTGCCGCGATGTCCGAACCTGTAAACGAATGTGACGCCATAGACCCGCTCATCAAAGCTGGGCGAAGGCGGGAAATAAAAATTGCTGTTGCGGGTGAACGAGAAGATCAACTTCTTGTTCTCGTCGTTAGCGATCTTGTAGGTGACGGCGGCCGCGTACGAAGGACGGCTGTATCCGGCGGGACCAAGAATGGTCGCGGAAGCATCGCGGAAGTCGAGTTCGATGATGAACCACTTGGGGGCCTCCGCGTAGAGGCTGACGGTGCCGAGGCGGTTGGAGTCGTACTCGAGCGGATAGAGCACGGGAAGCTGCGGACGCGAACCCTGACGCTCAAGTTCCCAACGAAGCTGGGGGTTGAAGTTCCAGCCGCCGATGTCGTAAATGCCGCGCAAGGAAACATAGACGCGATTGGTGTTGCTGCTCTGGGCCGGGTTGCGGTCATCAATGGCGCGCCGCTGTTCGTAGCCGATGGTGAAGAACGTGGACTTGTAAGGCATGGTGAATTCGGCGTACGGGTCGCGGACGTAATGGTGGATGGAATTGTCGGTGGCGGTGGTCAGACGATGACGGTAGCCGATTTCAAAGGTGCCGCGACGATAGAACGAAAGATTATGGAAGATGAAGCGTCCTTCCGGGCCCCAGGTGATCATTCCGTAGGGCAACTGCCCGGCGAGATTGTTGTTGGAGCGGCGGATGGTGCCATCAACGGTGAGCCAGTCGGTAAGGTCATACGAGGGACGAATGAGCCAGTCCTGCAAGTCGACGGTTTGACGCGCGTTAAAGGACGAGAAATTGGGTTGAAAGCGGACGTAGGCGGCGCGCATGGCAAGGCGGTTATGACGCCAACTGCCTTCGACGTCGGTGGACCAGTCGTTGACGAAACCCTCGTTGGTGCGCTTATCGAAGATGGTGGCCGACTCGGCGAACTCGCCGTTGATGCGCAACTGCTTGTACTGCAAATGGCCATCGACGGAGCCGAGGCGATTGCTGCTGGGCAGCGGCGGAGTCCCCGCCGGCGTGGCAGGCAACGAACCGAGCATGTCTTCGGCAGACGAGAAGTTGAAGCCAAGGGAAGTTCCGCGAGTGGGATTGACCTCGAGACGGGCGCCGGCCACGCCCGAGGTGTACGGACGATTGGGCGTTTCCGAAAACGGCTTATAGAGCGACCCCCAGCGGTCGGTATAGACACCGCCGACGGTGGAGAGCTTCCATTTCTTTCCCAGCTTCCAGGCGGCGCTGACCCCCTTGATGTTCTGGTTGAACGACATGCGAGAGAAATTTACGAGGACATCACCGAAGACGTATTCGTCGCGCGGTCCAAAGATGCGAAGGTACCCCTTCTGAAGACTGTTGTGTTCGGGATCAATGCTGCGGTCGTTGGTGCCGCGATACATAGCGAGAAACTGGATACGCCGGGTGCCGATAAAAGAGTGATCGGCGTAGTAGTTGAACTCGCCAAGACGGTTGAGTCCGGGAGAGAGGAACGAACGAGTCTGGTCGCCATTGATCTCGGTGTTGCGGATCATGAGGCGAACTTCCCCGAGGGAGGTGTCCTGTCCCGAACTGGTATCCCCGAGATTGAAACTGCTGGTCTGCTGCTTAGGCTTCCCGGTGTCCTGGGGAGGAGTCTGAAGCTGGTCGTTAAGGGGATTTTGGGGCTGCTGGGTCGAGTCCTGAGTGCTGGAACCGGTCTGGGAGGAAGGTGGCGTTGTGCCGCTCTGACCAAATGCGAACGGCGTCAGCAGCACGATGCAAAACAGAATTCGAAGTGGTCGCATGTGGGACACCTGCGCATAGCTCACGCATGAAATACGGAAAGCAGCGTGAGTCGTTGAATCTGATCTCGGGGGAGGGATCCAATCGAGCCCGCAACGGGACGACAAATTGAGTTGTGAAACTGCCCCAAATACAGGTAAGAGAGTCGGACGAAAGAGTACGGTCAAAAGACACGGTAAGTCAATGAAAACCTTTGCCAAACGCCGAGTTTGGGATGGCCGGATGGGCTTGTACTTTTGGAAAGCAAATAGGTCTCGAAAGTTTGGGTGAGCGAGGAACGAGATAGGCTGCGGGAAATGGAAACGGCAGGCCCAAAGCCCGCCGTTCTGCGTGCACCGGCGTATCCGGAGGAGGACCGGACGCTGGAAACTATGAGTTTATGGATTAGAGCTTCAAGCCTTTGCCGAAGACGTTGTCAAAGACAATCTGCGCCATAGGAAAACGTCCGCCGTAAGGCTTGGAATCGCCTTTGCGCCGGCCAATGGCAAGCAGCGCGACGACGCGGATATGTGCTGGAATTTCAAGCACTTCCCTGACCTTCGATTCGACGAAACCTTCCATGGGGGCGGTGTTGTAACCGAGGTTTTCGGCCATCAGCATCATGTGCGTGAAAGCAATCATGGTCTGGCGGTTGACCCAGTTGGAGAGGCCGGGATCGACGCCGCCAACGTCGCCATTGGGATTACCAAGAAAACCGTTGAGATTGCCGCGGATCGTCTCGGCAACGTCGTCGTTGATCATGCCGCGCTCGCGACCGATGGCGATCATCTGTTCCATGTCACCGCTCTTCCAGCCTTCGGGATCGCCAAGAGCGACAATGACCACCGGAGCCTCTTCCACCTTGAGTTGTCCGAAGGCGGCCTGGCGAAGACGGCCACGCTGTTCGGGGTCGCGCACGACGACAAAACGCCAGGGCTGAAGGTTGTAGGCACTGGGAGCTTCAAGGCCGGCCTGGAGAATCTGCTTGAGATCCTGCTCGTCAACGGGCTGGCTTTCGAAGTTGCTGGTTGCGCGCCGGGCACGAACGACATCGAATAAGGGACGATCCACCACTGCGGTTGCCATAAATCCAATCTCCTAAAGGGAAACGTTTGCGGCGGGTCGTGCGAAACGGCCCGGAGTCGCTACATATAAAGAGATTCGCGGGAGGGATTATCGGTTGCAGGATATTTGTTATAACGACCAATTTCATCAAACGGACGCTTGAGAACGGGAAGTTCCACTTTAGCTCCGCCTGTGGCTGCGCGAAGGTGGGCACCCTCAATCAGCCGCGCAAAACAGAAAGCGCGAAGCTGACGCTCCGCGCTTTTCGATGGGCCTGACGTTTACGCAATTTCGAAACTATTTTACTGCATTCCCGGCGACTTCACATCCTTCATATCCATGGCGGTACCGAAATCACTGCCATCGGGGGCAACGGCACGGGCGACGATCTGATCGAAAGCGTCTCGCAGTTCGGGATGCTTCGCGAGCAGGGCCTGCATGACGTCGAGATTGGAGTGGTAGAGCTTGACGTTGTCGGAGAGATCAGGCACGGAATATTTGACGATCAGGTCGAGCTTTCCGTTATCGACGAGGGGAAAGATTTCCGTCAGCGTGTAAGTGCCCTGGGGAGAGGTAAGCGTAACCGGGTTAGTGCCCGGAAGATCGGGCGGGTGCACTCCCTGCATCTCGGAGGAGATGCGGTCGAGGACGAGCGTACTCATAAAGTTGACGGGGGCTTCGAGGTTCCAAGCCATGTAGTAGTAGAGCCAGGAGGCCAGGAGCTGGTCCTTCTGCTTGAAGTCTCGCGCACGGGCGAGGAACCACTGCGAGTCGTGTCCACCGGCCATGCTGGCGTGGACGTAAAGGCCCGCGATCTTCCACTGACCGGCGACATTCTGAAGGACGAGAGAAAAACTGAACGGACCCGTGGATGAAGTAACGCTCTGCATGACGAGGGCGTACTTCCCTGCCGGAAGATTTGGAATCTGGAAGCTGGCGCTATTGGCTGTGTTGCCGTAGGCCCCGAAGACTCCGCAGAAGAATTGGGCGTTCGCGATGGTACCAGTTTCGGTCGAGGCATCCAGCAGGTATACGTGCTGGACCGTGGCAGGGCCGGTGAGGTTGGCCTGATTGCCGGTAACGGCCTGCTGGATGGCGCCGAAATTTCCGGCGAGAGAGGCAATGGCGTTCTGCTTGAGGGTGGCGACATCGCCGCGGGCAGCCATTTGAAGATACAACTGGGAGGAGTTGACCAGGGCCGTGTGGGTGGCGGGATCGATGTCGGAGTCCTGCTGGCACTGCTGGGCGAGAGCACGACAGGAGATGAAGAGCAGGACGAGAATGATTACGAGTAGAAGTCTCCGCTGTGCCCGGTGGAAGGACTGGATGTCGTTCACCTTTTTCATGGCTCCTGGGACCTCGCACGGCCACTCGACCGGCGGTCTCATGGGGAATGATACTTCAGTCGTCTCCCTGGCATGAACGAGCAGGGACCTTCCAAGACACACTTGGCCACGGATGAGCACGAATTCCACGGACAAAATTAAAGATGCCCATTTTCAAAAGGCGGATGTTTGGCGGGAAAGGGAGACAAAAGATATTGTGCCGGAATGCGACGGGAAAGTAGCAGCCGGGTTAGTATGAAGCGAGCGGAACCGGACTTCCGAAAGCCGCGCCTTGGGCGGCGGCATCCGGCGTCGCCATAGTGAACTTCCATGTTGCGTCTTGCGCTAAAAGCCGTTGCAGTCATGCTGCTGGCAACCGTTGCGGCCTCGGCACAGCCTCCATCTACTGTGACGGGGAAAAAGACGCAGAAAACGGTTGCGCGCAAACTTCACAAGGCTCCCGCAAAAAAAGAAGCTTCAAAACCGGCGCCGACACTTGCGATTGCTCCAGTGCCGGCACCACCGGCTCCCAAGACGCTGGCGGAGATGCCGGCGGTACCACCGAAGGTGACCTACCAGAATGGGTTGCTGACGATTGACGCGCCGAATTCAACACTGGGAGACGTGCTGGCGGCGGTGAAGCGGGCGACTGGAGCGGAGATCGATGCGACGCCTGCCTATGATCGCGTGGTTCTGCACATTGGGCCGGGCGATCCGAAAGATGTGCTGACCTCGCTGCTGAGCGGTTCGAAGTTCGATTACATCATCCTGGGTTCGGCGGAAAATCCGAACGCAGTCACGCAGGTCATCCTGACCCAGCGGTCGAATATGACGGCGGAACCAACTCCGGCGCCAAGAGCGGGGTTTGTGACGGCGCAGCCACCGGCGGAGACAGAAGAGGAGTCTCCGGACGATGAGCAGGAGAGCCCGCAACCGCAGCCGAGATTCCAGTCTCCGCCACCCCTGGTGCAGCCGCGAACCATGCCTCCGGACCGGGTGATTCCACCACAGCAGCCCGTCACGCCGGACACCACACAGAATCCGAACCAGTTACGGACTCCGCAACAGCTTTTCGAGCAACTGCGGCAGATGGAACAGCAACGGGCGGAACAGCAAAAGCAGCAGAAGCAGCAAAATCCGCAATAAGCCACTGCTAACAAGCCGCAAGCAATATGCACAGATTCCGGCCTGAAGCGGGCTCGGTCCGATTTGCCTGACTGAAGGAAAGGATCAGGTAAAACGTAGCTGCGTCACACGTCCCGTGTGATGAGACTCACTGCGACAAGCGATGACTCGACATAGCCTCAATCGGTGCTGGGTGGCCCGCCGATTCCAGCGTTTTTTGCGTACCGTGGGGTTGTGGAGGATCGGCACCGGGCACAAACCAACTCCGGGGTGGCACGCGCCCTGGCGAGAGGACTCCGATCATGCCGATTCTCGACTCGAAAAATAACCGACTCATCAAGGACTATTCCGTTCAAGAGCTGATTGAACAGGCCGCGATCATGCGCGGCTACGACCTGGTGGCGCTGTGCGCGGCTGGGAGCGGACACTCGGGCGGCACGCTATCGATGATGGATATGGTGGCGGCGCTGTACCTGAAGGTGGCGCAACACGATCCGAAGAACCCGCACTGGTCGGAGCGCGACCGCATCATCTGGTCGGGCGGACACAAGGCCCCGGCACTGTACATCGGGCTGGGCTTCGCGGGGTTCTATGAGCCGAAAGAAGAAGTGGCGCTGCTGCGTAAGTTGTCGTCGCCGTTCCAGGGGCATCCGCACTGGGTAAAACTGCCGGGCGTGGAGGTCTCAAGCGGATCGCTGGGACAGGGATTGAGCGTGGCGGTGGGCAACGCAATCGCCGCACATCTCGACAAGAAGGATTACACGGTCTTCTGCATTATGGGCGATGGCGAGCAGCAGGAAGGCCAGATATGGGAAGCGGCGATGGAAGCCGCCCACTACAAGCTCGATAACCTGGTGGCGATCCTGGACAACAACGGGTTGCAGATCGACGGCAAGACGTGCGACGTGATGAACATCGAGCCGATCGTCGACAAGTACAAGGCGTTTGGCTGGAACGTGATCAATATCGACGGTCACAACATGAAGCAGATCGTTGACACACTGACGAAAGCTCGTACGGATCGCAACGGCAAACCGACGGTGGTGATTGCCGCGACGGTGAAGGGCAAGGGCGTCAGCTTCATGGAAAATGTGGCCGGCTGGCACGGGAAGTCGCCCAATAAAGAAGAGATGGAGAAGGGCCTGGCCGAGCTGGGCGTGCGAGAAAAGGTTCCAGTGGAGCAGATGTTCAAGCTGGCGGAAGACTATCAGCGCGACATCGACCACAAGTTGAACCAGAAGATGCCGCATTTCTCGCATAACTACTGGTGGAACTCGCAGGAAAAGATGAAGGTAAAGATGGACCCGACGCGCAAGGGGTTCGGCAAGGCACTGGCGGAAAAGGGCGACGATCCGCGGGTGGTGTGCCTAGGGCTGGACATTTCGGGTTCAATCACGATCAGCGACTTCTACACGACCCACCCGGAACGCAAGGACCGCTGGCTGAGCATGGGCATCGCGGAACAGTCGGCAACGGCGGCCGCCGCGGGACTGGCGAAAGAAGGCAAGCTGCCGGTGTTCGGAACGTATGGGACGTTTGCGGCAGCACGCAACCTGGACCAGATTCGCGTGTCAATCTGCTACGGGAATTTCAATGTGCTGATCGCGGGCGCGCACGGCGGCGTGAGTGTGGGGCCGGACGGCGCAACCCACCAAGCCCTGGAAGACCTGTTTCCGATGTGCGGCATGCCGAATATGAGCGTGGTGGTTCCATGCGATTCCGTGGAGACGAAGAAAGCAACGGAGTACCTGCTGTTCAAGCACATTGGGCCGAAATACATACGGTTTGCGCGTGAAGCGACTCCGGTGGTGAGCACGGACAAGACACCGTTCGTCTTTGGCAAGGCCAACGTGATTCGGCTCCGCGGCGAAGAAGATAACTTCATCGATGCGTTCGAGACGGTGCTGGAATCGGATTACGAGAACGAAAACGAAGACCTCTCGATCATCGCGTGCGGACCGATGGTGCCGGAAGCAATGCGTGCGGCGTGGATCCTGAAGAAGGATTACGGACTGGAAACACGCATCCTGAACATCCACACGATGAAGCCGATCGACCGGAGAGCAATCGTCCGGGCGGCAAAGGACACGAGCATCGTGGTGACGGCGGAAGAACACCAGATCGGAGCACTGGGATATCGCGTGGCTGCGCTGATCCTGGAAGACCCGGCGTTCTACCGGCTGCCGGTGATGGCCGGCTACATCGGCGTGAAGGATCGTTTCGGCGATTCGGGCGCGCCGTGGGAGCTGGTGAAGGAGTTCGAGGTATCGGCAGAACACATTGCGCACAAGGCGCTGGAACTGGTTCGTGCGCGCGACCGTGTGCGTGACAATGAACTTGTGGTGACCGAGCACTAATCCGAGAAATTCGGATCGAGCTCGGCCCTGACGGGCCCTCCGAAAGGGGGGCCCGTTCCACGTTCAGATGGAATTCACCACCGAGGCGCAGAGACACGGAGAAGAAACAAATTCAGTTCAGGAAAGCGCGCGCCGGAATTAATCGCCGGAAGCGTTGTGGCTGGGAATAAGTTTGGGAGTAGCGGTCTTCGTGGGGCGATTGGGATGAAATACGTAGAGGATGGCCATGATAACCGCGTAGCCGGCGCCAATGCCGGCGGCAAGCGCCAGAATGATGGTAGCAACGAGAGCCAAAAGCATAGTAAGAGTAGTCAATTTTCAGTCCAGCCTTTAAACCCCAATTCTACAAGCATTGCGTGACCGCGACGAACGTGCCTCGCGTTAACAATCAGCGTTGCACTTACTTTTATGCGCGTGTTTGACGCTTAACGCTATTGCCAACTAAGATACCTGAGTCGAGATATCTTCCCATCCTTTTATCGTCACTAGGGGGGCGGGCGCCACATTACGTTGGGACCTGCACCATTACCTAATGGGTACAAGCGGGAAGAGCTTTCCGGCGGACCGATTCGGGCCAAGCTGCCGGCTCCTCCGGCGACGACACGAAGCGGAGACAAAGGGCAGGATATCTGTAGGGCATGGCGATCACTCGGATCTCGGTACGCGGCGCGCGGCAACACAATCTGAAGAACATCAGCGTCGAAATCCCCCGCAATACACTGACGGTCATCACGGGTCTGAGCGGATCAGGCAAGTCCTCGCTTGCCTTCGACACAATCTACGCGGAAGGCCAGCGGCGTTACGTGGAGACGCTGTCGGCCTATGCGCGACAGTTCCTGGACCAGATGGAACGGCCGGACGTGGACTCGATCGACGGACTGAGCCCGGCGATCAGCATTGAGCAGAAAACGACCTCGCGCAGCCCGCGCTCGACGGTCGGCACGATCACGGAAATCTACGACTACCTGCGCCTGCTGTACTCATCGATTGGAGTGCCGCATTGCCCGAACTGCGGCAAGGAAATTACGCGGCAGTCGGCGGACCAGATTGTGACGCGGGTGATGGAACTGAAACCGGAAGACCGGGTGATGCTGCTGGCGCCGATTGTTCGCGGACGCAAGGGCGAGTTCCGGAAAGAACTGGAAAAGCTGGCGCAACATGGATTCTCGCGGGCCCGCATCGACGGTGAACTGCTGAACACGGACGACGAGACGATCAAGCTGGACAAGCGCAAGAATCACACGATTGAAGTGGTGGTGGACCGTCTGCTGGTGAAGCCGGGCATCGAACGCAGACTGGCGAACTCGGTGGAGATCGCCATGAAGCTGGGTAGCGGCCTGGTGGTGGTGAGCGTGGTGGGCGGTGAAGAACACCTGTATTCGTCGCGAATGGCGTGTCCGGAGTGCGGGATCAACGTGCCGCAACTGGAACCGCGATCATTCTCGTTCAACAGCGTGTATGGCGCGTGTCCGGAGTGCAACGGATTGGGCAGCAAGTATGACTTCGATCCGGCAAAGGTGATTGTGGACTGGTCAAAGCCGCTGCTCGACGGCGGGTTGGGCCCGGGAAGCGGCTCCACATACTTGCAGCAGATGGTGAAGAAATTCGCGGAAGAAAATGGGATCGACATCAGCAAGCCGTTTGACCAACTGACGGGAGCGCAACAAAACACGCTGCTCTATGGGGCGGCGACGAAGGGTCGCGTGCGCAGCGGATTTCGCGGAGTGCTGGCCTTCCACAAGCAGAGCCTGGAAGACGCGACAAGCGAGACCTACCGCGAGTGGCTGATGAACTACATGTCGGCGACACCGTGTCAGGCGTGCCATGGTAAACGGCTGCGGGCGGAGAGCCTGGGCGTGAAGATCAATGGAATGTCGATCGCCGATTTCACTTCCCTGCCGGTATCGCGCTCGGTGGAAGCGGTGACGAAGATCAAGCTGAATGAACGCGAGGAAAAAATCGCGGGACGCATCGTGAAGGAAGTGGCGGAGCGGATCGGCTTCCTGAATCACGTCGGGCTGGGATACATCTCGCTGGATCGCTCGGCGGCAACACTGAGCGGCGGCGAGGGGCAACGGATACGGCTGGCGACACAGATCGGGTCAAAGCTGCGCGGAGTGCTCTACGTGCTGGACGAGCCGTCGATTGGACTGCATCACCGCGACAATGAGAGGCTGCTGCAATCGCTGGAGTCGCTACGCGACCTGGGCAACACGGTGCTGATTGTGGAGCACGACGAAGAGACGATCCGGCGGGCGGATTACGTGATCGACCTGGGGCCGGGAGCGGGACGCCACGGCGGCGAACTGGTGGCGTCGGGGACGCCGGCGGAAATCAGCGAGAGCGCAGAATCACTGACCGGGCAATACATCTCGGGCAGGAAGAAAATTCCGATCCGCTACGAACGCCGGCAGACGAACGGACACTCAATCACCATCCTGGGAGCGCGGGAAAATAATCTGAAGAGCGTGGATGTGAGTTTCCCGCTGGGTGTAATGACGGTGGTGACGGGGGTATCCGGCTCCGGTAAATCGACACTTGTCAATGACATCCTCTACAACGCGCTGGCGCGGCAACTCTACAAGTCACGACAGGAACCGGGAGCGCACAAGGCGATGACGGGGGTCGAGAACATCGACAAGGTCATACGCATTGACCAATCCCCGATTGGCCGCACGCCGCGCTCGAACCCGGCGACGTACACGGGCGTGTTTACGAACATGCGTGAAATCTACTCGATGCTGCCGGAGTCGCGCGAACGCGGTTACAAGGCGGGACGCTTCTCGTTCAACGTGTCGGGAGGGCGCTGCGAGGCGTGCCAGGGCGAGGGACAGCGGCGGATCGAGATGAATTTTCTGCCGGACGTGTACGTGCAATGCGAAGTGTGCGGCGGGAAGCGCTATAACCACGAGACGCTGGCGGTACGATACAAGGGCCACTCAATCGCGGACCTGCTGGACACGCCCATCTCGGAGGCGCTGGCGATCCTGGAGAACATTCCGCAGGCGCGACAGAAGCTGCAAACCCTGGTGGACGTTGGGCTGGGATATATTCACCTCGGCCAATCTTCCGTGACGCTGAGCGGCGGCGAGGCACAGCGCATCAAGCTGGCGCGCGAACTGAGCAAGCGGCAAACGGGACGCACGGTTTACCTGCTGGACGAGCCGACGACGGGGCTGCACTTTGAAGACGTAAACCGGTTGCTGGACGTGCTGCACCGGCTGACCGACCTGGGCAACACGATCATCATCATCGAACACAACCTCGACGTGATTCGGAACGCAGACTGGATCATCGACCTGGGTCCGGAGGGCGGCGAGGAGGGCGGACGCATCGTGGCGCAGGGGAGTCCCGAGCAGGTGGCGCGCGTAAAGAAAAGCTACACGGGACAGGCATTGGCGGGAGTGCTGAAGTAAGCGTCCGGAAAGCCCAAAAAGCGATCCCCTTTCGTGATTATCCAATCAGCCGATACAATGGAAAAGTGTCCACGCCTGAAAACCCTTTTGCGGGAGCTGAGCTTCCTGCTCCTGCTGAACCTCAAGAACTAACCACGTCCGTGGAGCCGCAACCGCCGGTTGCCGATGCTGGACCACGTTTCCCAGTGTGGACGCTGGGAGACGTGGCACGCACGGTGATCGTGCTGATACTGGCGATGTTCTTCTGTGGATTCCTGGCGGCGATGATCGCCGGAGCGGCGGCGGCGAGCAGACATCTGGACCCCAAACAGGTGATCGGAAGTCCGCTGATTCTGATACCAGCGCAGTTTGCGGCGTATGTACTGACAATCTGGTTCGTGGTGCGGATGATCTCCGTGCACTACGGGACCCCATTTTTTGAAGGCGTGCATTGGCACTTTCCGCGCTCGCGGTGGGCGCTCTTCCTCGGCGGCGGAGTGCTGCTGGCAATCTTCATCCAGGTGCTATCGGGCGTGCTGCCGATTCCCAAACAGCTTCCGATCGATCAGTACTTCCGCAATGGAGCCAGCGCGTGGGCGATGACTTTCTTCGGCGTGCTGGTGGCGCCGTTCGCGGAAGAACTGTTTTTCCGTGGACTGCTCTTCCCTGCACTCACCGTGGAATTGAGCGAACGGCTGAAAACATTGGACGGACGGCTATACGTCAGCGGCTGGATCTCCGGGATTCTGATCTGGGGCGTGGCGGTGAAATTCGCACCAAAGGACTTCTTTATCGCCGCGGCGGTGGTGGGCATTATCGCAACCGTGGGACTGCTTATACGGGGTGCGGAGATTGCACCGGTGGCGGTCTTCTGGGCGACGTTTGCACCGCGCACCATGCCGACGTTCTGGGGGGCGGTGACGCCGCTGGCGCTGTTCGTGGTGCTGATCTGGATACGAAATTCGAACCTGGACACAGCGGAGGCTTCGCAACGATTCGCCTTCCTGTCGTCGTTCCTGTTCGTGGCGTGGGCGTTCGCACTGACGCACGCGGCGCAACTGGGACGTGCGTGGGCCCCGGTGCTGATGCTGTTCATCGTGGGAATGGTGCTGACGTTCCTGCGAGCGCGCTTCCAGTCGGTGTCCGCATCAGTTCTGGTACACATGGGATATAACGCTTCCCTGTTCGCGGCGGCGATGCTGGCGACGGACGGCTTCCGGCACATGGAAAAGCTGGCCCGGTAGTTTTCCTGGGAGACCCCCTGGACACTAGCAAGTACGGCCCCATACCTGATATCTTTTGCCCCATGTCCGACGCACGCCAGCAGTTGCTTTCCCTTCTCGCCAAAGAGTCGTTTCGCCTGGGCCAGTTCAAACTCTCTTCAGGCGGAACCAGCGATTACTACATCGATTGCCGCACGACGACGCTGCACGCAGAAGGCGCACGTCTGTGCGGACGCGTGTTTCTCGACGAGATCCGGCATCAAGGCTGGAACCCGCAGGCGATTGGCGGGTTGACGATGGGAGCGGACCCACTGGTGGTGAGCGTGGCGATGCAGAGCGCCCAGGAAGTGCAAACGCGAGCACCGGCGCACACACAGGCCTCGGGCGAGGAGTTTCTGATCCACGGCTTCCTGGTGCGGAAGGCGGAAAAGCAACACGGCATGGGACAGCGCATCGAAGGCTTTCGTCAAAAAGGCACGAAAGTAGTGATCATGGACGACGTCTGCACCACGGGGGCTTCAACGATCCAGGCGATTGAAGCGGCACGCGAATTTGGCTTCGAAGTGGTGGGAGTGATGTGCCTGGTGGAGCGCGAAGAGGCGCACGGGAGGCCGGCGGTGGAAGCGGCAGCAGCAGGCGTTCCGTTCGTGGCAATCTTTACGGCCAGCGAGGTGAGGGCGGAACACATCCGGCAAAACCCGGAGGTGACGAAAAATATTCCGACGGCATTTGCGGTGGCGGCGAAGTGCGACTTCTGCGACCGTCCGGCGGTGACGAACATGCCCGGGCCGCGATGCGAGGTACACCGATCGGAAGGCTCCGAATAACAGCCAGACGACGCACGCGCGCGACGATAAAGAATCCCGGATGGTTGTGACGCACGTCATAGTTGGGCCGTGGCCGCACCTTTAGACTGACGTTGAAGTGGCGCTCCCGGCTGGTGTTCGCGGGCGGCGACCCGCGATTGGGAGAGAAACCATGCAGGTTGGAAAGCTTGGATTGATCATGGTGGTGGTGAAGGACATGAAACGCAGCGTCGCCTTCTATCGCGACGTGCTGGGCCTGCAAATGCTGTTTGAGCAGAGCAACTGGAGCCAGTTCGATGCAGGTACGGTGCTGATCGGATTGCATCCGGAGGGCGAAGAAGTGCAGGTAGGGCCGACTTCGGGCTGCACGTTCGGGATCTACGTGGACGACATTACGCGCGCAACGGCGGAGCTGAAGCGGCGTGGAGGACACTTTTCGACCGAACCGCGCGAGGAGCCATTCGGACGTTGGGCATTGCTGCGCGATCCGGACGGATACGGAATCCAAATCATCGAAATGAAGTCTGGACTGCGCGCGGCGCATAAGCTGGAGTAAGACTTTCGCGCCAGGCGATTGCGATAAAAGCCCTCTCAACGAGGGCTTTTCTGTTGGAAGTCGCTAGCCTAGATCGGTCAGGCCGGGGACAACCGCCCGGGCAAGGCGACCGTGATGATCGTGATCACCATCGTGATCGTAATCGCGATGACGGCCGCGATCGCGATGGTGACGCCGATAGCGATCGTGGCGACGGCGGTAGTGATAGCGGTGGGAACGGATGTACGGCCCGGACTGAACAGGGGGACCGAACCGGCGGGCACAACCCAGCATCATGAGCACGGCGAGAACAGCGAACAGCAACTTCTTCATACAAACTCCCGGTGATGGCGAGCCAGTGAGATATATCACTCCGCAACATTGATTTCCATCATTTTATTGTTATACGCGCGCCGACAAGCGGCGCGGAGAAGCCCATATGGGGCGGCGGTGGGAGGATGCGTACAAAACAGTTACACTAGAACCGGACTACCGAACTCAGCAAGGGATGGACACTGCCCGTGGTAAAGACTCTTGAATGGACCGATGAAGGCGTTGTTTTCATCGATCAGACGAAACTGCCAACCGAAGAAGTTTACGTCACCTGCCAGAATTACGAGGAAGTCGCGGAAGCGATCCGGACGATGATCGTGCGCGGCGCACCAGCAATCGGAGTGGCCGCGGCGATGGGTATTGCGCTGGGCGTCCGCGATCTGAAAACCCACAACCTGTCGGAGTTCCGCAGAAGCTTCGGTGAAATTTGCCGCGTAATGGGCGCGACGCGTCCGACAGCCGTGAACCTGTTCTGGGCCATTCGGCGCATGCAGGCGAAGTTCGAGGCGCTCAGTTCAAGTTCGCTCACAGCAGCGAAACAGGGCCTGATCGACGAAGCGCAGAGGATGTACACGGAAGATATTGCGGCGAACGAGGCGATGGGGCGCAACGGCGCAGTGCTGATGCCGGCTTCGGGTGGAGTGCTGACGCACTGCAACGCGGGCGCACTGGCAACGGCGGGCTACGGCACGGCGCTTGGCGTGATTCGCGCGGCGGTGGAGAGTGGCAAGAAATTGCACGTGTTCGCCGACGAGACACGGCCATTTCTGCAAGGCGCACGGCTGACGGCATGGGAACTGATGAAGGATGGAATTCCGACCACGCTGATTTCCGATAACATGGCCGGCTACATCATGGCGCAAGGAAAAATTGGCGCAGTGATCGTGGGCGCGGACCGCATCGCAGCCAACGGCGACACGGCGAACAAGATCGGCACGTACTCGGTGGCAATCCTGGCGAAGGAGCACGGCATTCCGTTCTACGTGGCTGCGCCGTTTTCAACCGTCGACCTGGAAACACCAAACGGCTCGAAGATTCCGATCGAGCAGCGGGCTTCCACGGAAGTGACACACCTGGCGGGCAAGCAGATTGCGCCAACAGGAGTGAACGTGGAAAACCCGGCGTTCGACGTGACTCCGGCGAAATACATTGCAGCAATCATCACGGAGCGCGGTGTGGCGAGGGCGCCATTCGCGGAGTCGCTACTGAAACTGACTGGCGACTAAACAAAACTGGGAAACGCTCCACCCTGGCTGCAACTTCGGCCGAGCAGGGTGGAGCATTCCGACTCATTTCATCTTCGCTTCAGATAAGCTCTGCGCCCACCAAGTTTTCCCGTGCGATATACGCCTGCGCGGAACTCCCGCAGCGGATGCGGGTTCCAACACATAGGGAAAACAAAATGCTCATCGCGCGCACCATCTTCGAGAAAATTGCCGGCCGGCTCATCCTCCCTATGATGAACCTTGGCTTCAGCGGGACGATGCTGCTGATTGTCTCGGAGTGGTTTGTACGGCTTCGTGAACCAGGCGCATAGCAGGCACGCGACTTGCGCAACTGCGCGCTTTTCCCGTAACTTTCAATCATCGCTACGCCAAGTGAAGGTGCATTGATTGAAAGTTTCCTACGAGAGCCAATCCAAAGAAATCAACATGGACGTGTACACGCCGTCAAAAGAAGGGCGCTACCCGGTGGTGTGCGCGTTGCACGGCGCGGACGGACTCGCCAACAATGGATACGCGGACTTTGCGCAGATGCTGGCAAACCGCGGCTTCTTCGTCTGCGTGCCGCACTACTTTGACGCGACAGGAACGGAATACGCAGACTCCGCGACGGTCTGGAGGGAATACCTGACATGGCTGCAGGTTGTGTCCGACGGACTCGACTTCGCCGCCCAACAGGCGGTAGCCGACGGAACGCGGGTGGGAATCATTGGATTTTCACTGGGCGGATTCATGGCAATTACGCTTGGATCAAGGCAGGAGCGCGTTAAGGCAGTGGTGGATTTCTTTGGCGGACTTACGGAGCAGACGGCAAAGGATTTGACGCACATAGCGCCGGTTCTGATCCTGCATGGCGAGAAGGATGACAAGGTTCCCGTATCCGAGGCGCACAAGATCGCGAAACTGCTGGAGTCTCGCGGACTGGCCTACGAGATGAAGCTCTATCCGAATGCGGGGCATGTGCTTCGCGGATTGGACATGATGGACGCGGGACAGCGGACGTACTTCTTTCTGAAGCGGCACCTTGCCGACGGCGCTTGACGGCACCTTCCTGATCCGTCCCAAGGTTGAGCGCAGAATGGCGCATTGATCGATTCAGTGGTGACAAACAGATGGAACTGATATCGAATGGAATGCGTATCAGGTGACAGAGGCGCTTTTATGCTCACGTTCCTGCTGTGGATTCTGCTGTGCTTGATCTGCTGGCCACTGGCGCTGCTGGCGCTGGTGCTCTACCCAATTATCTGGCTGTTTCTGCTGCCCTTTCGGTTGCTGGGAATTGCCGTGGAGGGAGTTCTGGAGCTGGTGAAGGCGATCATCATGCTGCCCGCGCGAGTGCTGGGCGGCGCACGCAGAGCGTAGCGGACCAGGCCCCACCCCTCGCGCAACGCTCAGAGTGGGGCATCCGAACAAACCTAGTCTGCCTTCATTTCCTTCAACGAAGGACTCACGGTCAACTTCGGCTCCGTGACGGATTGCACGTCTTCCACGGTGAGTCCCGGCGCAATCTCCTCCAGCACCAACCCGGTTCCCTGCACAACGCGGATGTATGCCATCTCGGTGACGATTGTATCGACAACCTTCAATCCAGTGATGGGTAACGTACAGCGCTTGAGTATCTTAGGCTGACCGTCGCGCGTTGTGTGCTCCATGGCAACCATCAGGCGCTTGGCGCTGGCGACGAGATCCATGGCCCCGCCCATGCCCTTGACCATCTTGCCGGGGATCATCCAGTTGGCAAGATTGCCTTGCTCATCGACTTCCATGGCGCCGAGCACGCTCAGGTCAACGTGACCGCCTCGAATCATGGCGAAAGACTCGGCGCTGGAGAAGAACGCCGTGCCGGGAATCTCCGTGACCGTCTCCTTGCCAGCGTTGATGAGGTCGGCGTCTTCCGTGCCTTCGACGGGATACGGACCGACGCCGAGCATGCCATTCTCGCTCTGGAGAATGACTTCAATGTCGTCGGGCACGTAGTTCGCGACGAGCGTAGGCATTCCAATGCCGAGATTAACGTAGTAGCCGTCGCGCAGTTCGCGGGCAATACGCTTCACGATGAACTCGCGCTTGCTGGGATCCATCGCCTTACCGACTTTCGAAACCGTTCCACCCATAAGATTCCTCGTTCTACGATATAAATCGTTTTTGCGATGCGCTCAGGCCTTGCGCACGGTACGCCGTTCGATGCGCTTCTCCTCGCCAACGGACTGGAAGATGCGCTGGACGTAGATGCTCGGCGTATGGACCTGGTCGGGAGGAATCTCGCCGGGTTCGACAAGTTCCTCAACTTCAGCGATGGTGATCTTTCCGGCGGTGGCAATCATGGGATTGAAGTTCCGCGCCGTCTTGCGATAGACAAGGTTGCCCCACTTGTCGCCCTTCCATGCCTTGACGAGCGAGAAATCGGCCTTGAGCCAACGTTCCATGACATAGGTACGACCGTCAAATTCGCGCGTCTCCTTACCCTCGGCAACGACGGTGCCGACACCGGTCGGCGTAAAAAATGCCGGGATGCCCGCACCGCCCGCGCGAATGCGCTCGGCAAGAGTGCCCTGCGGGATGAGTTCAAGATCGAGCTTTCCGGCAAGCACCATTTCCTCGAAGAGCCGATTCTCTCCGACGTAACTTCCCTTGTGGCTGCGAATCTGCCCCTTCTGCAATAGCAGTCCGAGACCGAATTCGTCGACGCCCATATTGTTGCTGATGGTGTTGAGATCCTTGACGCCCTTCTTGACCAGGGCGCCGATAAGATTCTCGGGAATACCGCACAGACCAAAACCGCCCACCATGAGGGTGGCGCCGTCGTGAATATCGAAGATTGCCTCGTCGGCATTAGCAAAGACTTTTTTCATAGATGGCTGGCCCCACATGCTGCTCGGAAGCCCTGACCGGGGCTTAGGCAGACCGACGATTGTACTAAATGAAGCAGGTGTACAACAGTCTTAGCGGATTTCCAGAAACCATTGCGGGACTGGCGAACACTGACGCTCTTATCAGAATTTCGGCGGGTCCGTGCTTTCTTCCGAAGCGGGAGTCGAGTCGAAGTCGAAACGGCGGGCGCGTTCGAACTCGTGTGTAAACTCCTCGGTACCAAGCGACAGACGCAGACGAGCCAGAGCGTGTTCCATCTCAAACAGGGCTGAAACAAGGTTGGCGCGATTCTGTGAGGCGATGCCTGACCACATGCGTGGATCGCTGGCAGCAAGACGAGTCATCTCGCGCAAGGCGCGGCCACTCAGTTCGCGCAGGCCGGGCTGATTCTGCATGGCATCGAGCAAGGTTGCGGCCAGCGCAGTGGAGACTAATTGAGGAAGGTGGCTGGTGTAGGCGAGCACGCGGTCGTGTTCGGCGGGAGTGGTGACAACGATGCGTGCGCCAATCGCTTCGAGCAAGCGCATGAACTCAGCGTGCAGACCGCGGCTGAATTCCGGCGCAATGAGGGCGTGCAGGCCCTGTTCCGGGGTAAACACCCAGCTTGCGCCCACGAAAAGATTGCCGTCGGCGTGTTCCACGCCGGAGACTTCCTTTCCGGCGATGGGATGACCGGGAAGAAAACGGCGGAGCGAGTCGCCGCCAAACAATTCCACGGCAAGAGCAGCGATGTTCGCCTTTGTGCTGCCGGCATCCGTGACCAGCGCATCCGGCGGAAGATGCGGCGCGATTGTCCGAAGCAATTCGAGATTAGCCTGTACAGGGGCGGCGAGCAGAATCAACTGACAACCGGCAATCGCTTCGACCGGATTCGATTCCGCATCGTCGATGATGCCAGCGGCACGGGCGCGAGCGAGCACCTCGGGGCGGTCGCAGCCGACGATGCGAAGGCCCGTCGCACGCTGCTTGAGCGCAAGCGCAAAGGACGAACCGATGAGTCCTGTGCCGAGAATGGCGACGCGAGAAATCATTGTCTTGCAGTCTACCCGAATCACGGCACGGGCCAGCGAGATTAATCGCCCGCCTCGATCTGGCGGCGCTGAAGCTCGCGCATGGTTTCGATGATGCGCTCGAAGATGCCCTCCAGATCGGCATCCGGAATAGGACCGGCGTTCAGTGCCCGGACGTTCGAAAAAATGGTGAGTTCGCGATTGGGTTCGACGACTGGCAGATCGGAGGTACGTTTCAAGAATCCGATTTGACTGGCGGCAACGGCGCGCTCGTTGAGCAAGCGAACAAGTTCGGCATCGAGACGATCGATGCGCTCGCGCCACTCGGCGATGGTGCTGGGGTTACTTGTCATACTGCTGAATCCACGTGTCCTGAACGGCCTGTAGTTTTTTGTCGATCCATCCGATATAACTGCGCCCGGAGTCGTCTTTGCCGACCCAGACACGCGTGGAAGGCGCAATTTCAGCGGCTCCGGTGGAGCCAAAAGAGATGCCAGCATGCTGCTCCACGGCGGTGCGGAAGGAATCGATGCTGACAGGATAAAACATGGTGGTCATCAACTGATCGTTAAAAAACGAAAGCACCAAATCGCCATTTTGCCCGTATTCGTTAAAGTTCTTGAGCGAGATGGTATAGATGCGAAACGGGGGGCGGGGATCGGAAGGGAGCGGACGACGATCTTCAAGGACCTGCCAGTTTCCGGCGCCGAGGTGCAGCTCGCGCTCAACCGCTTCGAGACTCTGCCCGCTGTAGAGAGTTCCGATCAGGCGGCTAGGCTTGATTTTTGTTTCGTGGTCTTCCTTGCGACAGGCAGAGAGGCAGGCGACCGCAATCAGCAGGACAAGTGCTATGCTTTTTGAAGATGTTTTCATAGGCATGTCGAGGGCGGGAGGCCATGGGACCGTAGTGCCATGGATGAATCTGCCCCACAATCAGTATACCGGCCGTGCGTGCAGTTTCGCTTAACTGGACTATGAGGCCGGGCTAGGAGCCTGTCTGAGTAACCGACTGCGTGTGCGGGTGTGATCGGGGCGGTTCTTGGTTTTCCTGAGCAGGCTTGGTGGCGAATGTTCGTTCGCAAGAAACGAGCGGAACTGGGGCTATTTCAGT
>JAJXZT010000017.1 GCA_021779935.1 Acidobacteriota bacterium | reverse complement strand
CGAGTCGAAGCCAGGAATAGATGGAGGTAAAGCAGTGCTGACTGTCTTCGGTATCGTGGTGGGCTTATTTATGGGCACTGCTCTTATGGCCGCCGACGCCCCGATTGTAGGGGTGTCCGTGATGGTGCTTGTTTGTGGGGTGGCTTTTTATCTTGGTGTTACGCAGTCCACGCTTCCTGTGCGGTACATGGTGGTGCTTACAACGAGTAGTGGTGAGTTGCGTCCTTTTTCAAGTCCCAATCCAGCGCCCGCACAAGAGCTATTGACCGCCATCGAGCGCGCCATGGTCGCCTGCCGATCGGGAGTCTCGACGCCCGTCCGCCCGGCGCCGATTACCATCCCACCCGTGCCACATTCCGAGGTCAATTGATCCCCCTCGAACGCATCTCAAAACGCCCCTAAAAGTGGGGCGTTTTTTGTGGCGCAATTGTTTGGAGATTTTTAGGTCGCCTTTTAGTCGTGGCGGAATTATAACTACATTTCTATGAATAACTTAGAGACCGCCATATGTCGTACGTAGTGCGTGGCGGAATTGAGTTATATTTTCCTTTATACCTCGACGCCGAATCAACCACTTACAGTGACGTGGCGGCTTTGTTATCCGATTTATTGTGAGACCGCCCGACGTGCGCCGCGCCGCGACGACTCTCTCTAACTCCGCGCCGCCGTTGACTTTATCCCACCATCCCCCGCCACTTCCCACTATCTCCCGTAGTCCGGTTTATTGTGGGGAATCCTACTTAATGGTTACGGCAGATGCCACGGCTGTTTCACCCGCTCGTACTCGTGTTGCGGAAGTTGAATGAGCACCGCGCGTTCAGGGCCGCCTACCCAGTCCACGAGCGCCTTTAGATTTGCCGGAGCCATGGCCGTGCAACCGACGGTACCGATGTCCGGCCCCTGCCAGATATGCATAAATATGCAAGACCCATTTCCCGCCACCGGCTTTTTCGTGTTGTACGCAACCAGCACTCCCCAACTGTAGAGATCGTCCTCGCGCCGCATCTGCTCAAAGCTTTTCCAGTCGACCTTCGGGGTTTTCGCGCGGTCCACTATGCGCGTGTAGTAGCGCGATGCCGGGTCATCCACGCACTCCACCGACGGCGTCAGCGGAATATAGTTCGACGCTCCGGCCAGCGACGGCGCGTATCCAAAGGTATGTGTCAGCGCGAAAACTCCCGCCGGCGCCCGCTTGTCACCTTCGTGCTTGACGGGGCCGGAAAAAACCTTCACGCGCTTCTTTGCGATGGCCGGGTCCCATCCAAGGCCGGTTTTTCCCACCACCACATCGACGGAATCGCCCACGCGTTGCCACTCCTTGCCTTGCCGCTCGTAGCGCGTCAGCGTGCCGATGGGAGCATCCCAACCGGGCGTGATCACCACGATTGCCCGCTGCGCATGAGCCAGCAGCGAGCGATCCGCGCGCGGCAAGTAGCGCGATTTTACCTTTGGCGCGGATTGAGCAAACCCTGCGCACACCGCCATGGCCAGCATTCCCGCGAGCATTCCTGACAGTCGTGTCATGCGCGAAATCGTACTATGAACTCCGTCGCCGCGGCATTCATTTCGCGCGCAAAGAAAAAAGCCACCCGCGGGCGGCCTTTTTCTTTGAGAATGTCAGCCGTTATGCCAGCAGTCGCGCAACGTCCTTGGCAAAGTAGGTCAGGATGATGGACGCTCCGGCGCGCTGGATGGACGTAAGTGTTTCCATCATGACGCGGTCGTGGTCGATCCAGTTATTCTGCGCGGCCGCCTTGATCATGGCGTATTCGCCGCTCACCTGGTAGGCGGCCAGCGGCACGTCGAAGCGGCGGCGGGCCTCGGCGATCACGTCGAGATATGCGAGCGCCGGCTTCACCATGATCATGTCCGCGCCCTCGTCGAGGTCCGCCTGAATCTCGCGCATTGCCTCGCGCAGGTTGGCGGAATCCATCTGGTAGGAGCGCCGGTCGCCGAACGCCGGAGCTGAATCGGCGGCTTCGCGGAACGGTCCGTAGAAGCCGCTGGCAAATTTCGCGGCATAGCTCAGCACGGGAATATTTTCGAAGCCGCTCGCGTCGAGTCCCTTGCGAATCGCCGCCACTCGACCGTCCATCATGTCCGAGGGCGCGATGATATCCATGCCCGCGCGTGCCTGCGAGACGGCTGTCTTCGCCAGGATTTCCAGCGACGGGTCGTTGAGGATCTCGTACTCGGTCTCGCTCCCTTTCGGAGCGCCCGTCTTCTTTACGATGCCGCAGTGTCCGTGCGACATGTATTCGCACAGGCAGACGTCGCCCATCAGCAGCAGGCTGGGCACTTCGCGCTTGATCGCCCTTGCGGCCTTCTGCACGATGCCGTCGTCGGCCCACGCGCCGGTGGCGATTTCGTCTTTCGTCTCCGGCAGACCAAACAGAATGATCGACGGGATGCCGAGCGACTTGACCTCCAGCGCTTCCTTCACGGCCTCATCCACGCTGAGGTTGTAGACGCCGGGCATGGAGCGGATTTCCTTGCGGATACCTTCTCCGGGGCAGACAAACAGCGGATAGACGAATCCCTCCGGCGAGAGACGTGTCTCGCGCACGAACGAGCGCATGGCGTCCGTGCGGCGCAAACGGCGTAAGCGAGTGGTTGGAAATGCCATAACAAGGAAAGTCTAGCACCGGGCCCAACCTGCCGTGCTGTGACCCTGCTCACATTGCGGGACAATTACCGTAACTTCGCGAACCGGTCAGTTGTAGCGCAGCCGGACCGCCTGGTCTTCCACCACATCCTTGATCCTGTCCTGCCACTCCGGCGACTTCCAGGTTCCGAGCGCTTCATGCGTCTGGAAGTACTTCTCGGGAATCGGATGGGTCCCGACAACCGCTTTCATTCCGTGGTGCTTCTCAATCACATCACAAAACTCGTCGACATACGGACACGGCGGATATCCGACCACCAACCCTGTCGCGAGATGAATAACTTCGGCGCCGTTCTTCTTCATTTCCTCTGGAGCATACTCAACGTTTCCGCCCGGACACCCATCGCAGGTCGTGTAGCCAACCAGTTGCACCTCGCGACCCTGGTAAGGACGGAAAGCGCCCTCTCGCTCCTGCAACGCACGCAGGCATTTGCCTCCCGCACAGGTGTGGTACCGATTACAAATAATGATTCCAATCTTTACCGGATCGGCCATAAAGCCTCCATTCGAGATATCCGCAACGAACGATGCTACAGGGCAAAGCACGGTGGACCAAATACAAAGAATCGGACAGTGGCCGTAGGCGCACCTTTTCGGGCTTGGTGGTTCGTCTCTTCGCACATGAACTCTGAGGGTGCCCCGTCCTAGCTTCGCTAGGGCGGGGTAGTTTATCTTCTCCTATCTCCAAACCTATCGAAGTCTCATCGAACTCTGAGGGGTGCCCCGTCCTAGCTCTGCTAGGGCGGGGTAGTTCTTCCCGATTCAGTTACCGACCTTCATCTATTTCTCGAATCCTTCGACGAGAGGAATTATCCTTCGGCAATGCCTTGGGGCCTGAAGCGTTTCCACCAATCGCGACAACTTCACTTCCTCACCTTCAGTTGTTATGGCCGGAAGCCCAAGCTCAACACTCCGTTCCGGCGTGTCCAATTCGAAGAGGCGCTTGAACATGTCCGCCAGCAATATCGATTCTTTGTCTTCGGCTACGTCGTAATGCCGGAACATGTGCATTTGCTCGTCAGCGAAACCGAGGATGTGCCATTGTCGCGGGCCATGCAGTCGTTGAAGCAGTCGGTCTCGCGACGGCTGGCGCTGCGGGCTCGGGAACCCTTCTGGCAGGAGCGGTATTACGATTTCAACGTCTGGAGCACGCGCAAGCTGATCGAAAAACTGCGTTACATACACCGTAACCCGGTTGTGCGAGAACTTGTCGAAAGGCCGGAAGATTGGGCGTGGAGCAGTTTCAATCACTACGCGACCGGAGTGATGGGCACGGTCGAGATCGAATCGCATTGGACTGTGACAAGGCGGGAACGAGCGGGAGCTGTCCCAACGGTGCGGATGTTCCCGGCAACGCAACGACCCCGCCCTAGCGGAGCTAGGACGGGGCACCCAGAAGAGTAGGATAAGAGATCGAAAACAGAGGAATTCTACGCCGGGCCACCCGCCGCCCGCAAAAGTTGGAACTGCGAAAAGGAATAGCCCGGGCACGGGCCAAACGCGCGGGCAACTTCTAGATGGGGTGTATTCTTACGCCATGGACCACATTTTGGTACTGTTCTTCGCGCCCCTCATCGGAGCACTCTCTGGGGCATATTTCGGCGGGTATTTGAAGCGCAAGGGCGAGAACCTTGCAACCCACGAAGATGTCAACAAATTGCTCGAGCAGGTGTCGGCGGTTACGACGACAACCAAAGAAATTGAGGCGAAGATTTCCAGCGAAGTTTGGGAACGGCAGCGAAAATGGGAACTGCGAAAAGATGCGGTATTTGAAGTAATGAGGGAGCTGGGGACCACTCAGTGGTTACTGCATAAAGCTATTACTGTTGGTAAATGGGAGGGTGATAAAAGAGACGCACAAATTTTGATTACACTAAAGAACGAAGTTTGGGCGGAAATTGATAAGGCATTTACAGGTTTTCGGCGGGCCAAGAATCTGGCCATGATCGTGTGCGGAAAGGAAGTCATGGATCGGTTCGATACGATAGAACGTGAGATAATCTCAACTGCCAGATATACGCGTGACGGTGATCTTGTGCTTGCCTCAATAAAGCTATTTGGTCTGACTGAAATAGATGAACTGGTGGATGCCATCAGAAACGATCTTCGCTTGAATTCTTGAAACATGAATCTCCTAAAGTATCCCGACGCGGGTGGCCCAATCGAACGCTCTCATTCACCTCTCTCCAGCCGTTCGACACGCTCGAGAATCGCATCCAGCTTGATAATGACAGCATTCAGTTTGCTTTCGGTGCGCTTTCGTCTTAGTCCCCAGCCCTCGTAAAATGGTTCCATAACAGTGATACACAACATCAACAGACATAGCCAGGCGAACCAGATTTCGTCCCTTCGTGTGGGGCGAGAAAAAATCAAACTTACTGCCGCCATTACACCAAGGAAGATCGCTATTAGAACCATGTGGACTATCATCGACGCGGTCGTGTTTTCGTCATCGGCGACAGCCTCAGCAAGGGCTACATTTTCACCCACCACGTAATCAATGGCGGCAGGGGCCGCGCCTCTACCCGTTCGGTCCCGAATTGCTCTCAGCTTTTCTCGTCGGTTCCGCCGAGCGGATTCACTGGCGATAAGCACGATCAGGATGAGCCAGAACGTTGCAAGCAGGAAGCGGCCTTCCGTACTGGTGGGCAATATCTGTTCGATTAGTGGCCAGGCGATGAAGGCCACTACTATGGCAATTAGGGCAATCCAGTTGCCCCATGATGTCTTTTGTCTACCGCTCATTTTGCCCCTCCCTGAATGGCAATGACTGGCCGGCGGCCCACGGCTTGCCAGCGAATAAACTGTGAGGGTGCCCCTATCTGCCAGCAGTTGGCAGATGTGGGTCTTTTCACGTCCTGTCTAGGTTTCACTTAATTCCGCCGATTACTCTACCCTCTTCTTGCTCTCAAACGCGAATCATTTGTTCTCCATCATTTGCTCTTCGTCGTTCAATTCGAAAATTCGAAAATCCGGCACTCCGTCGGCAATCCGTAAATTCGAAAATCCTTCGACTCGTGACTCGCGACTCGCGACTATGTACCATGTGTAGGCGACTGCTTATGCCTTCATCTCTTACTCACACCAGCGACCGCATCCTCGAGTTCGATC
This sequence comes from Acidobacteriota bacterium, assembly GCA_021779935.1. Classification (GTDB taxonomy): domain Bacteria; phylum Acidobacteriota; class Terriglobia; order Terriglobales; family Acidobacteriaceae; genus JAJXZT01. The sequence goes on along the minus strand of JAJXZT010000017.1, from coordinate 105,806 downwards.
ATCTTCGCGATCTCGTTCGCGGATACTGCCAGTCGGCGCTTGGACAGCGCGCCGTACAGCAGCTTGCGCCCACGCAGGATCGTCCATGGATTGAGCGCCAGCAGCAGCTCACCGCCGAAGTGCGCGAATACTTCCGCGCCGGCGGACGCTTCGACTTCTCCGGAATGTGCGATCCCGGCGAGACTCTGCACAAGGCGCGCATCCGTGGCGCAACGCTTGAGATGGAAGAGCTGCGCGACGTTCTGCTCGTGGTCGACCGTTCGTCGGAGTGGCGCGAGATTGTCCGGCAACCGCCCGCCACGCTCAAGGCCGACTGGCCCGCCGTCACCGAACTCTCCTCTCGCATCGCCGACTTCCGCGAACTCCAGCGCTACTTCCACGGCAAGTTCCTGCCCGATGGCACGCTCGACGACCGCGCCTCGTCCGCGCTCAACGGCATTCGCCGCGAGATCGAGAAGCAGCGCCGCGCCATTCAGCACTCGCTCCAGGGATACCTGCGGCGGCTCTCCGAAGGCGGCGCCGTGCAGGACGAACTCATCACCATTCGCGGCGAACGCTTCGTCATCCCCGTCAAGATCGAGCAAAAGCGGCGCGTGCAGGGCGTCATTCACGGCACGAGTTCTTCCGGGCAGACCGTCTTCGTCGAACCGCTGGAGACGATTGAGCAGAACAACGATCTCGTTCGCCTGCTGGAAGACGAGCAGGCCGAGATTCATCGCATCCTCACCGAGATGACCATGCGCATCGGCGAACATTCGCCCGCCATTGCCGAAGCCGTCGATGCGATGGCCGAACTGGAGGCGCAGTTTGCCAAGGCGCGCTTTGCCGAGGAGTTCGGCTGCGTGGCCGTGCGCTTCCTCGCCTCGGACGCGGCGGACTCCGCAGACTCAATCATTCTGCGCAACGCGCGCCATCCCATACTGGAGCGCAACCTGCGCGCCAAGGGACGCTCGGCCGTGCCGCTCACGCTGGAGATGGATAAGGATCACCGCCAGCTCATCATCAGCGGACCCAACACCGGCGGCAAAACCGTTTCGCTCAAGACCATCGGCCTGCTCGCACTGATGGCGCAGTCCGGCATGCCCATTCCGGCGGATCGCGCCGAGCTGCCCATCTTCGACGCAGTGCTGGCAGACATTGGCGATTATCAATCTATTGAGCAGAACCTTTCGACCTTCTCCGCCCACGTCACCAACATCGACTTCATCTCGCACACCGCCACGGCGCAATCGCTCGTGCTGCTTGATGAACTCGGCTCGGCCACCGATCCCGAAGAAGGTGCGGCCCTGGCCGTCGCCATCGCGGAACACTTCCGCACTGCCAACGCGCTGACCATCATCTCGACGCATCACACGTCGCTCAAGGTCTATGCCGCCAACTCGCAGGGCGTGATGAATGCCGCTGTCGGCTTCGACGAGCACACGCTTGCGCCCACCTATGAGTTGCGCGTCGGAGTGCCGGGCGCGTCAGCCGGAATCAACATCGCGCAGAAACTCGGGCTTAACTCGAAGATCATCGCCAGCGCCCGCCAGCGCATCAACACCCAGACGCTGGACATCGCCCGCTTCCTCGACGAACTGCACTCGCAGCTGCGCGAAGCCGAGGCCGAACGCAATCGCCTGCACGTTCGCGAAGAAGAAGTGACGCGCGAGAAGCGCCGTTTGGAATCCGAAGGACTCAAGGAGCAGCGCGAGAAAATCCGCGAACTCGAGGATAAGTTGGAGTCGTTGCTGAAGGACTTCGAGTATCACGCGCGCGAGGCCATCAGCGCCGTGCAGGATCGTGCCGCTGCGCAGAAGCTTTCGAAGGAAGCCGAGCGCCGCATCTCCAAGGCGCGCCGCGAATTCCGCGAGCAGTTCAACCAGGCTGTGGTGGCCCACACCACCGGCGCCGATCAGGGCGACGAGAACGCGCGTCCGCATGTCGTCCAGCGCGTCAGTCAGGGCGATACCGTGCAGTTGAAGTCCCTGGGACGCACCGGCAAGGTATTGCGCAAACTTGAGGACGAGGCGGTCGAGGTGCAGGTCGGTCCAATGAAGATGCGCGTGCCGCTCGACGACATTGCCGCCGTCATCGCCAGCGCCGCCAATAATCCCGTGCAGGCCGCTCGCGCCAAAGGCATCAGCGTGCAACTCCGTGGTGACGATGAGAACGTTTCCGCGGAGATCAACGTCATCGGGCACAACGTTGATGACGCGACGCGCGAGGTGGAGAAGTTCCTCGACCGCGCGTTTCTCGCCGGACTCTCGCACGTCCGCATCGTGCATGGCTCGGGCATGGGCATCCTGCGCAAGGCGCTGCGGCAATACCTCCAGAAACATCCGCAGGTCGCCAACGTCACCGAGCCTCCCCAGCAGCAGGGTGGCGCCGGAGCCACCGAGGTCGAGCTGAAGGTTTAGATTTTCTGGTTTTGATCTTGAAACTCGAAACCTGAAACTCGAAACTTCGTCAAAAACAAGGGGGCTTCCCGTGCCTGCTTTTGTCAAGAGGCTCGGTATTCACTGCTTTGCTACTGCCCCGTGTACGAAAAGCCAACATGTTTTGTTACCTTCGATTCACCGGTAACTGATTCTTAACCCCCGCATGTTCTGCCGTCGAATACACTGGATCGGTGACAAATCGTCTTCAACAGCAGATCGCGTTCATTCTCGAAATCGACAAATTAAAAACTGTTCTGCGCCAGACACTGCTCACCGACAGTTCGCGTCGCGAGAACTCCGCTGAGCATTCATGGCACCTCGCCATGATGGCTGCATTGCTCGTTGAGTATGCCGCCGAGTCCGTGGACATTGCGCGCACCATGAAGATGCTGCTCGTTCATGACGTTGTCGAAGTCGATGCGGGGGACACGTTTGCCTACGACGTGGCCGGCAATGCCGACAAGGAAGAGCGCGAGAAACGCGCTGCCGACCGCATTTTTGGCTTGCTTCCTGAAGATCAGGCTCGCGAGCTGCGCGCGCTTTGGGATGAGTTCGAAGAGAGAGAGACGGCCGAGTCGAAATACGCCAACGCACTCGACCGTCTGCAACCGTTGCTGCACAACTCGCAGACCGATGGCGGAACCTGGCGCATCCACGGTGTCAGCCGCGCCAAGGTTTACGCCCGCATGGATCCCGTCTGCATGGGCATGCCCGACCTCTGGCCAGTGGTGACGCGGATTATCGAAGAGGCCTGCGGACGCGGCTGGATCAAGCCATAGCGCTCAGAAAAACAAAGGCGCAGCCGCCCGGCCGCGCCTTCGCAGGGATAAAGCGAATTACTCTCCCGGCAGCTTCTGTCCGTTCACAGTCTTGTAATCAACGTCGAACATCCAATTGCCTGCGTTGCTGTTGTTGGAGGTGTACGTCAGCTTGTAATGAACCGGCAACGTGAGCGGTCCAAGCTGGCGGAAGTCGCTGAAGCTCTCTTCTAAGAGGTAGATGGCGTCCTGCGTGGGCGCGAGTTTGTCGTTGGACGCGGAGCCAATCCCTGACGGAACCACGATCTCGTAGGTCGTCTTGACATGTCGGAAGTTCACCGCGTCGAAAAACAATTTGACGGTCAATTCGTCACCGCTGCCCTTGGGACGATAAGAGAGTTGGTAGACGTCTCGCCCATCGAGTTTCTTGACACCGTCATAACCGATCTTGCCGCCCCGCAGTTTGGCGTCATAGAGAGGCCAGGCCGTGGAAAGTTCGCCGCCAAAGATACCGTCGCGAAGAATCGACTCTTGCAGGAACAGCATTTGTGCCATCGGCGAGCGGCTGCCATCGTTGGCGTGGGAGATCATTACCTTCTTACCGTCGTAAACGAATTGATCGCCGAAATAGTACTGAAACTGGAATTTCATCGCGAACTTGACCTTAGTTCCGTCCGAGATGAGCGTTGCCGATCCACTGCCCGCCCCGCCGCGCGTCGTGCGCATATCCGCTGTCCCGGTCCATTCCAGGTAACTGAGCGTAGCGCGCGCTTCGGGTGTGCCGATTGAAGCGAGGTGCCTGGCGATAATCTCCTGTGGAGTCAGCTTCGGAACCTGCGCAACAAGCAGCGAGGAACACAATGTAGTAAGAGCAAGCAAATAGAGCCGTTTCATCAAATCCTCCAATTACAGCAAGCCGACGAGGGTAAATGCCGGCAACCGCGGATGCAAATGAAACAGAATTCACTGCCAACGATTTGGTTCGATTCGGGCCAATAAGGTACTGCCAGCCTGTTGCGTCTCTGCAGGCGCCATAGATTCCCTCACCCTTGCACCGTAAGTCGCTCTGTTGCACAGGATTTCCACAAACTTGGCAACGATTTCACGGAATCAGCGTGTACGATTCCGGGCGGCTTCGTGCACACTAGTCAGGATGGCAAACCCCGGAGATTTTGCGTACACGGTAAAACAACAGGCTGACATCGTCCGAATCGTGGGCGAGTACGTGAACCTGCGACGTGCCGGAGCGCAGAATTACTCGGGTCTGTGTCCCTTCCACAACGAGAAGACGCCATCGTTTTCCGTGCATGCCACGCGCCAGTTCTATCACTGCTTCGGTTGCGGAGCCTCCGGCGATGTTTTCAGTTTTATCCAGAAGATCGAGAACATAACCTTTCCGGAAGCCGTGCGGTTGGTGGCGCAGAAACTGGGCATCGACCTCCCGAAGATGCAGTTCAACTCGCCGCAGGAAGCGCACGAGGCCAAGGTTCGCGGCGTCCTGCTCGACCTGCATGAGTCGGCGTGCCGATTCTTCCAGGAGCAATTACGAAAGCCGGAAGCGGCCTATGCGCGCGAATACCTTGCGGGACGCGGCTTGAACGCCGAGGCAATCGAGCGCTTTCGCATAGGATTTGCGCCGGAGTCGGGCTTCCTGTTGCGCGACCGCCTGAAGGGCGAGGCCGATGAGGATTTGTTGCGCGAGTCGGGGCTCTTCTCATGGAAAGACAAGGAACCCCCCGCAGGCGACAGCCAGGCGCAGAAGTCGGCGCTTTACTCCAAGTTTCGCAATCGCGTGGTGTTTCCCATCTGCAATGAGTCCGGCAAGGTTATCGCCTTCACCGGGAGGACGCTCGCCGCGGATGAAAAGTCGGGCCCGAAGTATCTGAACTCTCCCGAGACGCCGATCTACTCAAAGTCGCGCGTGCTCTTCAATCTGCATCTTGCGAAAGAGGCGATTCGCCGTCTCGATTACGTGATCCTCGTCGAAGGCCAGATGGACTGCATCTCGGTTTTCAACGCCGGCTTCCATAACGTTATTGCCTCGTCGGGCACGGCGTTTACGGAGATACAGGCGAAGCTACTGGCGCGCTTCTCGAAGAAGATCGTGGTGAACTTTGATCCGGACACGGCAGGTGCGGCGGCTGCCGAGCGTTCGCTGACGCTGCTGGTGGGAGAAGACTTCGAAATCCGCGTCTTGACGCTGGAACCCGGTTTTGACCCGGACCTGTTTGTCCGCAAAAAAGGCGTGGCGGCATACACCGAAGCGCTGCGCCGCTCGCAGAAGTACTTCGATTACCTGATTGAGCGCGCGCGCACGCAGTTCCCGCTGCGCACGCCGGAAGGGAAGGCGAAGGCGCTCAACTATCTGCTGCCTCATATTCAGCGCGTCCCCAGCCGCATTGTGCGCGACGAACTGGCGGCGGACATTGCGCAGAAGTTACAGATCGATTCGGCGGTGCTGCGCCAGGAACTTCGCCATGTGGCTTCGGCACGTTCCGCTTCCAAGGTGATGACACCGCAGGAGATACAGATTACCGACGCCGAGCGGGTATTGATCCGGGCGCTGGCCGGAGGGTCGGAGCTGGCCACCACGTATGTCGACGAAAATGGCGACGAGGCCGTGTTTAATCCGGCCGAACAGGTTCACTACACGCTGGTTTCTGAGCAGTTACACCGCGGGTTGCATACCGAGACGTTGCTGGGCTTGTTGCTGAAGGCGGCCGAAGAGGGCATGGACCCCATGGCCCTGCCGCTGGAAGAGGCAGATCGCAGGCTGCTTGCCTCTGTGCTGATGAAGGACGAGGAGAAGTTGACCCCTCACCTGCTGCACGGAGTTGTGGAGGCGCTTCGTCGACGGCATCTGGAGGCACGGCAGCGCGAACTCAAGCACGAAATTGGCGAGGCCGAGCGCCGCAACGACATCCAGACGATGACGCGGCTGTTGCAGGAGAAGCTCGAAATCGACAAAGCCCTTCGATTGGTGGTACTTACACCCGAATAGGTGGCTAAACGACGGCTGCGGAGTGTGGTAGATCGGCTAAAGCTGACTTTTGTAAGCAATTGGAATACCAACTACTTAGTGAGAATTGAGCCGATTTTTATCCGCAACCTCTCCTCTCGTGCGACCATCTAACATTGTAGGCAAATCAGCACTGCGGCGGCTGAACGGGTTGGCGCGGCCCAAAAACGCGCGATACGTGCATGATAAAATACGTAAGTTTCTGCCTGTGTCGGCTGCAAAAGCCGACCCCGCCGCAGTGTGCGACTTTGTGGGCAGCCGGAAAAGGCGCCGTTTTTGAAGGATAAACAGTCTTGGCTCTCGACGACAAGTTCGACGACATTAAAAAGCTGATTGATGCAGGGAAGGAAAAGGGATACCTGACCTATAACGAGGTCAACGATCTACTCCCCAACGACCTGCATTCGGCAGACGATCTTGACGATCTTCTGACGACAATCGGCACGCAGGGCATTGATGTACTGGAAGGCCCTAAGCTACCTTCGGAGAAAAAATTCGAGGACATTGAAGCTGGTGAAGACGTTGAGCTTGACCTGACGCCTGGCGCGCTGGAAAAGACCAACGATCCCGTCCGCATGTATCTGCGCGAGATGGGCACCGTCCCGCTGTTGACGCGCGAAGGCGAAGTAGAAATCGCCAAGCGCATCGAACGCGGACAGCTTCGTGTGCTGAAAGCGCTTTCGCGCTCTCCGATCATCATCCGCGAGGTCTGCGCCATTGGCGACGACCTGAAGCGCGGCGTTCGCTCCATCAAGGAAATCGTAGTCTTCGACGAAGAGGAAATCACGGAAGACGTGCTCCTCAACCGTCTCAAGGACATCACCGGCCGTATCGACGAGCTGAACAAGCACTACAAGAAATCACAACAGCTCGCGGCAAAGCTGGCCGAGATTCCCGCGAAGGAAAAGAAGCGCGCGCGCGAATACCGCAAGACCCGCTGGGCCCTAGGACGTGAACAGATACAGGTTTCCAAGGTCATCCGCAAGCTCGGCTTCACCAACTCCGAGCGCAAGCGGCTGATCGAGCGCGTCAACAAGACGGTGGAGAGCATGAAGGCTCTCGACCGCCAGACGCACAACCTGGAAACCCGTCTGGAGTACACCAAGGGCGAAGAGCCGAAGAAGGAAATCCGCCGCCAGATTCGCACCGTCAAGAGCGACCTGGAACGGATCGAGCAGGAAGCCGGCGCAACGTATCCGGACCTGAAGCGGACGCAGCGCGAGATCATACAGGGCGATATGGACGCCGAGCACGCCAAGCGCGAGCTCATTGAAGCGAACCTCCGCCTGGTGGTCTCCATTGCGAAGAAATACACCAACCGCGGACTGCAATTCCTCGACCTCATCCAGGAAGGCAACATCGGCCTGATGAAGGCGGTGGACAAGTTCGAGTACCGGCGTGGCTACAAGTTCTCGACCTACGCGACGTGGTGGATTCGGCAGGCGATCACGCGCGCCATTGCCGACCAGGCGCGGACCATTCGCATCCCGGTGCACATGATCGAAACCATCAACAAGCTGATCCGCACTTCGCGCCAGCTTGTGCAGGAACTGGGACGCGAACCTACTTCGGAAGAAATCGCCAAGAGGATGGACATCCCCGTGGCGAAGGTGCGCAAAGTGCTGAAGATCGCACAAGAGCCGATTTCGCTGGAGACGCCGATTGGTGAAGAGGAAGATTCGCACCTTGGCGACTTCATTGAGGATCGCGCGGTAGTCTCTCCCGCCGAGGCGGTGATCAACGTCAACCTGAAGGAGCAGACGGCGCAGGTACTACGCACGCTGACTCCGAGGGAAGAGAAGGTCATCAAGATGCGCTTTGGACTGGAGGACGGCAGCGAGCACACGCTGGAGGAAGTCGGCCAGTCGTTCGCCGTAACCCGCGAACGCATCCGGCAGATAGAGGCGAAGGCGTTGCGCAAATTGCGTCATCCGTCGCGCAGCCGCAAGCTGAGGGCATTCATGGACGGGGTTCACGACTAGTTCGCCGCGGTTTGACAAGACATGGCAAAGGCACGGTTTCGATCGTGCCTTTTGTTTTTTGCGCGCTGCCTACTTCATCTTTGCGAAGGCCAGGATTTCGACCTTGACCTTGCCGCTGGCGTCGGGCTTGGGCAGGTTGTTACCGCGGCCCACTACCGGCAGCCAACCGTCCTTGGTGGGCGCACTGACGATCAGCCATCCGGGATATGCCTTGATGTCTTTTTCCGTGAGCACAAGTTTTGTTCCCACCTCCACGTTGTCCTCGGTCTTGAAAGTGGGATCTTCCGTGTAGATATAGGTGATGGTGCGTGTCTCCGCGTTCCAGGCGACGGTGTAATCCACGTTCTTCACCGTGAGCGTCCGGCAAGGGTCTGTCTGTCCGGGAGCGGTCGTGCAGAGGCGTGGGTACGACGTGAGTGTGAGTTCCCTGGGAAGTCTTTCGCCAATCCGCAAGTTCCACGATACGTCTTGCGCGCAGGCGATGCTTGAGACAGCGAGCAGGATAAACAGAGCGATGCGAGTTCGTGCCATGGCGTCTCCCTGAGGGAGGCACAATACCAATGTCGCGCGAATTGTGCAACGACTTGTGATCGCAGAATTTCATCCTCGTTTTCCTTTTGTCATCCACAGAAAACCAAGAATTCCACAGCATCTTCACAACGCCCGTGTCGATTGTGTCTTGAGCAGCGCCTGCCGCTGGTGCACTCTGCCAATAACGCAACGGCGAAAGGGCCGAGCGGAGTGCTTCCCGGCAAACGGTGGCGCAAGGCGATGCAGGGTGTTCCACGGCGTGAGTTGTGGAACGCGGGTTCCGGCAGCAATGCCGGGACGGCGGAGACGCGACAGGTTCGGCGCGAATATCGCAGCCGACTGTGGCGGGAATCAGCGGACGGCTCAGGCCGTACGCAGGTTCCAGATCGGCGGCCGCAAGTCCGCTGGTTGGCTTCGGACTTCGAGGTGACTCGGAGACTGCTTCGTTTGTCTTGGCAACAGGCGGCGACGTCCGCAAGCCGGAAGGGGAGTCTGCAAGCTGCGTGGTGCCGTGCGGCGCAAGCCGGACGGCTCGAAGCGGTGAGGCTCAGGTCTCGCACACAACCGCCAATCTTGACGGTTGCGCATGTGCTCGCAGCACAACGCTTCAGTGGACGCGAACGTTGTTCGCGGCTGCAAGCAGCAGGCAAAGACTCCCGGTTTCCGCAATACGGCGGCGGGAGCAGAAACACGACGCGAGGAGTTTCGCCATACGTGAGCCCGGAGGTGCGGCTGGCACCCCGGGCTTTCTTCTAGTCGTGAGGTATTAGGCACTAGGTGTTAGGTGCCAGGTGCGAAAATTGCATGCGATTCAAGTTCCAATTTTTTCTGTAATTACGCACCAGTTTTCCGAAGTCTCCACTACGTGCACAGCCATGCGCTCTTGCATAATCAGGAATCGTCGTTGACTGACAGTTCATCTTTACGACTAACGACTAACGGCTAACGACCAAAGACTCTTTCATGGCTTCCACCGACTACAGCCTCGACCGCGGACTTCCGGCAGCACCCGATGCGGAACGCTCTATTCTCGGCGCGATCATTCTCGACAATGATCTGCAAAACGAGGCTCTCTCCGAACTGAAGCCCGATCACTTCTTCCTTGACGCGCACCGCCGCATCTATGCGTCCATTGCGGAACTCAGCGAGAATGGCCGTCCGATCGATCTGATCACGATCAGCGAGGAACTGAGCCGACACAAGGAACTGGAAGCCGTCGGTGGCGTTGCGTACCTTTCGTCGCTTACCGACGGGGTGCCGCGGCGCACGAGTATCGAGCATTACATCCGCATCGTGCGCGACAAGGCGATGCTGCGCTCGTTGATTCATGCGGCCAACGGGGTCATCTCGCACGCACTGGAGGCGGCCGACCCGGCGGAAGAGATTGTCGACGCGGCCGAAGCGTCGATCTTCCAGATCACCGATGAGCGCGGCGGACAGCAGTTGATGTCGGTCAGCCAGATTGCCAAGGAATCATTTGGCGGCGACGTTGACAAGCTCTACGAGCGCGGCAAGAAGATCACCGGCCTGGAAACGCACTACGCCGACCTGGACGAGTTGACCAGCGGATTGCAACCGTCGGACCTGGTGATCATCGCCGCACGGCCTTCGATGGGCAAAACCGCGTTTGCCATCAACATCGCGGAAAATGCCGCGGTGATGAACGGCGCCAAGGTTGCCGTTTTCTCGCTGGAAATGTCGCGTGAGGCGCTGGTCAACCGCATGTTGTGTTCGCAGGCGCGCGTGGACTCGCACAAGATGCGCACCGGATTTCTCGGCAAGGACGACATCGCAAAATTGCGCCAGGGGTTGGAGGTCCTGATGGAGGCTCCAATCTTCATCGACGACACCCCGGGCATTTCGCTGACCGAGTTGCGCGCCAAGGCGCGGCGCATGCACCAGACCACGGGGCTCGATCTCGTCGTGATCGACTATCTGCAACTGATGGCGGCCAGCGCTCCCGGCGGTCGACGCTACGAGAACCGTACGCAGGAAGTTTCGGCGATCTCGCGCGGCCTGAAGGCGATTGCGAAGGAATTGCGCGTGCCGGTCGTCGCGCTCTCGCAGTTGAGCCGTGCTCCGGAAACGCGCGGCGCCAAGGACGCAGAGCCAAAACTCTCCGACCTTCGCGAATCGGGTTCAATCGAGCAGGACGCCGACGTCGTGATGTTCCTTTACCGTCCCGAGTACTACAACCGCAACGATCCCGACCTCGAGAACAAGGCCAAGCTGATTATTGGCAAGCAGCGCAACGGCCCGACCGGCACCATTCAACTCGCGTTCATAAAGCAGTCCACCCGGTTTGAAACACTGGACCGGAGCGAGTGGTTACAAGACTGAGTCTCGCCATTTAGCCAGAGGGCTTCCCCCCGCGAAATTGCGATTCGGCGCATAATAAAGGTGATGCCGTTTACGCCTGCCCATGTCGCCGCAGTTGTCCCCCTACGCAAGAGGGAGGCACTCGTCTGGTCTGCCCTGATCGTCGGCAGCATTGCGCCGGATTTTGAATACTTCCTCGATCTCGCTCCGGGGCATCGCATGGGCCACAGCTTTCCCGGAGTGTTCACATTCACCCTGCCTGCGGCGTTATTCGTGCTCTGGCTTTTTCATGCCGCGATGAAACAGCCGATGGTGGACCTGATGCCCGCTCGACTGGAGATGCGCCTGAAGCCGCTCTTGCGGACCTTCCGGTTTGGAGGAACGAAGAGATTCCTGCGGATACTCCTCTCGCTGATGATCGGGATCGGCACTCACCTGCTATGGGACTCGTTTACTCACGGCAGCACGTGGGTGACGAATCACATAGCATGGCTGCGTATTGGAGTTCATGCACCCTGGCTGGGAGCTACGACGATATACAACGTCTTGCAGTATGCCAGCAGCCTCTTCGGACTCGTTGTGATGGGCTATGTATGCGCGGCCTGGTATCGCAGAGCCCAGCCCGTCGAGGGAGTTGCCTCCCGGCTGTCTCCGATGCGCAAACTGCTGGTGTGGGTATCTATGAGTGTAGTGGCGACGGCCGGAGCCATCGCGCGGGCGTTCACCCTTGTGGGCGATCCCAGTACGCCATCCTTACAGAAGAAGTTCATTGTGATGCTGGTAGTGATTTTCATTGCACTGATGTTCTGGCAGATACTGCTCTACGGGGTGTTTGCTACCCGGCAGTCGGAGTATTCCGGCGATTGATGCGTCGTTGTTTCTCGATGCCGGACGTGGCTGCGGAACGTGCCGTTTATAATCGCTCTTTTTAGGATTGCATTTTTGGCCTCGACCCAGCAAAAGTTCTCCATGCAAACGCGCCCCAACTGGGCGGAGATTTCTTTCTCGGCTCTCGCGCACAACTTTCATGTTGTTGCCAGCCACGTGTCCCCACAGACAACGGTTTGCGCCGTGGTGAAGTGCGACGCCTATGGACACGGAGTGGTTCGTGTCTCGCAGGCGCTGGAGGAAGCCGGCGCAAAGTTTCTCGGGGTCACCTCCACCGAAGAGGGAGTTGCCGTACGCGAGGCAGGTGTACGCACGCGCATCCTGGTCATGACCGGTTTCTGGCGCGGCGAGGAAGAGGCGATCATTCGCCACGAACTGACGCCGGCCATCGCAACCGTGGAGCACATCGACTCACTGGAGCGCGCGGCCGAGGCATTGGGGCGTCCGGAGAAGAGCATCGCCGTGCATCTCAAGGTCGACACCGGCATGACACGCCTGGGCCTGCCAATGGCCGATCTGCCGGACTTTCTGGAGCGGCTCAAGGCTTCGCGCTACATCCAACTGGAAGGCCTCTTCAGCCACCTGGCGTCCTCTGAAGTCATGGGAGCCGCCGATGCGGAAGGACAAATCGCGCGCTTCGCCGAGGTGCGACAGACGGTGGAAGCATCGGGCTTGAGGCCGGTTTATCGCCACCTGGCAAACAGCGCCGCCGTGGTTGCCCGCCCCAACACCTGGAACAACATGGTGCGCCCGGGAATTCTGCTCTACGGCTACGAGCTTCCCCTCACTGGTGCGGAGATTCCTGCGCCCCATCTCAACCTGGAGCCCGTTCTCACCTGGAAGACTCGCATCATCGCGCTGCGTGACGTTCCGCCGGGGCGGGCCATCGGATACAACGGGCGCTTCGTGACCAAAGCTCCCTCGCGCATCGCCATTGTTCCCGTCGGTTATGGCGACGGCTTCACGCGCCACCTCTCGAACCGCGGGCGGGTTATCGTGCGCGATCAATATGTTCCCATCGCCGGCAATATCTCCATGGACCTCACGACACTCGACGTGACCGCCGTTGCGGGCGCATCGATTGGCGACGAGGTCATCCTGATCGGCAAGAGCGAGCGCTGCTTTGTTCCGGCGACGGAACATGCGCGGTTCGCGGACACGGTAGTCTACGAAATTCTCTGCGGACTTTCTCCGCGCGTGCCGCGCATCTATGTTGAATAACCCCGGTGTTGAGTGACCTCGTGGTGGAGTAGCCCCGCGTTGCCGCCGCCTTTGCTATATTTCTAAATGACACTCTTTTGCTCGAGATGATTCGTAAACGCTATCAAAAGTGGATGCACGACTGGGAGTATCGCCTGACCACGCGCGATACCAATCGCGTCGTGCGTCCATTCGAATGGGGATTGGAGTTCGTCCAGAACTGGCCGATCGCCGACGGCCATCTGACAAGCACGGACCCTGCGGACATCGAGCGCTACTTCCACGACATTAATCAGCGCATCGTCGAAAACAGCGATTCGTTTTACGGCTACGAAACGCCATCAGATTTCCGCCTGGAGCAGCGCCAGGTGCGCGTGCACGGCACTGGCAGTAATGCCGATCCGCGCGACGACCTGAAGTATGCGAACCAGATGGGGACTTTCCTGCGCTTCACATCGCCGGTCAAGTCAGGTTCGCTGGAGAACGACCTGGTGAATGCGCGCTGGTTCCCGGCAAAGGGCAACAAGGCCATCGTCATCATGCCGCAGTGGAACTCCGACGCCATCAGCCACAACGCGCTTGGACGTCTCTTTAACCTGCTGGGCGTGGCGGCCTTGCGTCTCAGCATGCCCTACCACGACATCCGCATGCCGGGTGGCCTGCAGCGCGCCGACTACGCGGTTTCCGCCAACATGGGCCGCACCATCGACTCGGCGCGGCAGGGAATCATCGATGTTCGTTGCTGCCTCGACTGGCTCAACCAGCAGGGTTACACCGAGCTTGGCGTGATGGGCACAAGCCTTGGTTCCTGCTATGCCTTCATCGCCAGCGCGCATGATCCGCGGGTCAAGGTTAACGTCTTCAATCATGCCTCCACCTACTTTGGCGATGTGGTATGGACGGGCCAATCGACACGGCACATCCGCGAGGGAATCCAGCCGGTGCTGAACCGCGAGCGCCTGCGCAATGCGCTGCTCGGAATCAGCCCCATGGTGTATTTCGATAAGTTCGGGCGCTGGCCAAAGAAGTCGCTGATGATCTATACGAAGTATGACCAGACGTTCCTGCCAGAGTTGAGCGAAGTGATCGCCGAGGAGTTCCGCCGGCGCAAGCTGGACACGGAGATCAAAGCGCTGCCCTGCGGCCACTACACCCTCGGCGAGACGCCCTACAAATACGTCGACGCATACTACATCTGCCGGTTCGTGGCCCGGGCGTTCAACTCGTAACCGGCTCGCGCATCCCGCCTACTTGTTTTTCCAGACAGGCTTGCGATTTTCCAGCACGGCGCGAACGCCTTCCTTGGAGTCTTCCAGCGCCATGAGCTGGTTCAGGTAGATGTCCTGTGATTTCTTGATTGCCTGGGTGAGCGGCAGTCCCAGTGTGGATTGGATGACCTTCTTCGTCATCTCCAGCACCGGCCCGCTGAACTCCACGATCCGTGCCAGTATCTCGCGCACGGCATTTTCCAGCTCCGTTTCCGGCACCACGCGGTTAACGAAGCCCAGGTCGCGAGCTTCCTCGGCCGTCAGGGCCTGACCGGTCAAGATCAACTCATAGGCCTTCTTCGATCCGATGAGAGCCGGCAGCATGATGGACGCGAAGGGCGGGAAGACGCCGAGCTTCACTTCCGGTTGCGAGAAGCGCGCGTTGGGCGTGGCGATGATCAGATCGCCGAAGGCAACCAGCTCCGAACCTGCGCCAACTGCCTGCCCGTTGACGACGATGATCAGCGGCTTGGAAATCTCCGCAATGGCCTGGAAGACGCGGTTGAAGGCGTCCAACGTCTGGAAGACGCGGTCAGGCTTGGAGTCTTCCCGGGAGATTCCGAGCGAAAAGACCTTCTGCGAGGAGTCAAGCAGGATGCACTTGATATCGCCGCGTCCGTTCAGGCTCTCGATCGCTTCGGCCAGTTCCGACATCATGGGCACGGTCAGCAGATTATATTGCGGATGATTCAGCGTAACGTGTGCGATTGAACTCGCAATCTGAAACACGATGAACTTATAGCTTTTCCCGGTCGGTGCTTCGGACGTAGTAGCCATCGATTACCTCGGTAATGGGGGAATTATCTGTCACCGGTCCGATTGGGGCAAGGCCGATTGGCATAACAGGTACTTGAGTAACAAATCATCGAGGATTCAGTTACATACCAGACAATTTCGCAGTACACTTCGCAGCAATAATCCCAGGAGGACCCTTCGTGGCTATCCATGCTGCGTCGTATCAACAGAATCCGCAAACGCAAACGGTTCTGACCAGATATAAAAATGCGTACCGTTCCGCTCGAAGGTTTTCGTCGATCGCAAGTTTTGTAAAAGGAGTAGCAGCGTTTCTCATCATCGCGGGAGTAATAGCCTGTTTCGTGGGAGCCAGCGAACCTGGCGCCAAGTCCGTGATAGCGATCAGCGGCGGCATTTTCGTATTTCTCGTCGGAGCCCTGTTTTTTGTCCTTAGCGTTCTTGTCGGTTCACAGGCAGGCGCCATGAACGCCGCAGTCGATGCGGCTGTCTTTGGTTGCCCGTTTCTGACCGATGACGCTAAAGCTACGGCCATGTCCGTCCTCGTAGTCGAGCGGGATTCCCGCCCGGTGCTCGAGGAGGACAGGAGCTGTCCGCACTGCGGCAGTACGGAAGTGGCTTTCCGCCGCCGCGAAAATGGGTCGGAGATTGGCGTCTGTCGCATGTGTAAACGCGCAGTGCCCATTCGGCGCAACTGATAGGAAGAACCGGCCGGCGCCGGTACAATAGTCCCATGCGAATCGCACTGGGAGCTGACCACGCTGGTTTTGCGCTGAAGGACAAAATCAAGGAACATCTATCCGCCCGTGGCGTCGAGGTACGGGACGAAGGCACCAACTCGAACGCTTCCGTGGATTACCCTGACTACGCTCGCCTTGTTGCCGAAGACGTGATCCATGGCCGTGCCGACCAGGGCATTTTGGTCTGCGGCACCGGCATCGGGATGGCGATCTCGGCCAACAAGGTACCGGGCATCCGGGCCGCCAATGCAAGCACGGAATTCGAAGTGCAGATGGCGCGCGAGCACAATGACGCCAACATCCTGACGCTGGGCGCGCGCGTGCTTGATGAAGCCGCTGCCCTCCGCATCGTCGACGTCTGGCTGGCGACAAACTTCGCCGGCGGACGTCACCAGACGCGTGTCGACAAGATCATGGGCGTTGAGCGCGACGCACTGGAGCACAAGTTGTGACGGTCAACTCCGGGCGCGCGGACTTGCGAAATCGTTGATGCAAACGATACGAAATTCTCCTATGCTGGTTAGTTAACGGCGCTGGCCCCTGCTGACAAAAAATGCACGTGGTTCTTACCGTCAGTTTGGATCCCAGGCAGCCGGCAATTCCAGCCGGTACATGAAAATCGTGGATCGGGACGTTTACAGAAGGAAGCAATCATAAGGCCAGTTCCGCAAGGACGGCCGGATAGGATTTTGCCATGAATGAATGGATGTCGCGTCCGTTGAGCGTGGAAGACCCGGAAGTTGCCCGCGCCATTGCCCAGGAAGAGAACCGTCAGCACGACGGCCTCGAGCTGATTGCCTCGGAAAATTTTGTCAGCGAAGCCGTGCTCGAAGCCGCCGGTTCGGTGTTTACCAATAAGTACGCGGAAGGTTATCCCGGGAAGCGCTATTACGGTGGATGCGAATTTACGGACGTGGTGGAGAACCTGGCGCGCGACCGTGCCAAGCAGCTCTTCGGAGCCGAGTTCGCCAACGTTCAGCCGCACTCGGGCTCGTCGGCGAATATGGCCGCCTATGCCGCCATCATTCAGCCAGGCGACACCGTCATGGGGCTCGATCTCGCACACGGCGGACACCTTACGCATGGTCACAAGCTCAGTTTCTCCGGCAAGACCTACCACATCGTCTCCTACGGCGTCTCGCGCGACACCGAGACTATCGATTACGACGAACTGGAAAAGACTGCCGAACGCGAACATCCGAAAATGATCATCGGCGGAGGCTCGGCTTATCCGCGCATTATCGACTTCGCGCGCATGCGGCAGATTGCCGATAAGGTTGGCGCGTTCTACCTGGTCGACATGGCGCACTTTGCCGGCTTGGTTGCTGGCGGAGCGCATCCTTCGCCCGTGCCGCACGCCCACATCGTAACCACCACCACACACAAGACGCTGCGCGGCCCGCGTTCGGGCATGATCCTGGCCAAGGCCGATCTCGGCCCAGCCATCGACAAGAGCGTCTTCCCTGGATGCCAGGGCGGTCCACTGGTGCATATCGTGGCGGCCAAGGCCGTGTGCTTCCGCGAGGCGCTGCAACCGGAGTTCCGCGACTACGCGCGCCAGATCGTCGCCAACGCAAAGGTATTGGCCGCAACGCTGGCCGAGGAAGGCTTCCGCATCATCTCCGGCGGCACCGATACCCACCTCATGCTGGTCGATGTTTTCAGCAAGGGAATGTTTGGCAGCGAGGCCGAGAAAGCGCTCGGCGAGGCCGGCATCACGGTCAACAAGAACGCTATTCCGTTCGACACCAACCCTCCAATGAAGCCGAGCGGCATTCGCGTGGGAACTCCGGCGCTCACCACGCGCGGCATGAAGGAAACCGAGATGCAGCAGGTCGGAAAGTGGATATCCGAGGCGCTGCACAACCGCACCGACGCCGAAGTCCTGAAGAAAATCCGCCGGCAGGTGTACGAGCTGGCCGAAGCTTTTCCGCTCTATGCCGTTCGGCGCAGCAAACAGCCTGCACCGGTTTCGGTGTAACCCGTTCCTGCACGCCCTCTCCTGGAGAGGGCGTTGCTTTATGGATATGACAAAACCAGCCGTTGTACTTATTGCGATGCTGTTTACCATCGGAGCCGTAGCGCAGTCGCAACGGCCACGGGTGCGCGACCTTGGCATTCGCGTCGGCATCCTGCCCCCGGGGCCGCTCGATACGATCACCGACGTGCCGGGAGTGCTCGTCGGGCAGGCGACGCTGATTCGCGGCGACAACGTTCGCACGGGTGTCACCGCCATTCTTCCGCACGCGGGGAATCTCTATCGCGAAAAAGTGCGCGGTGCGGTCTACGTCGAAAACGCCTACGGCAAGCTGATGGGAAGCACGCAGATCGAAGAACTGGGCGAAATTGAAACACCCATCCTGCTGACCTCTACGCTTAACGTGCCGAAGGTGGCCGACGCTCTGATCGACTACATGCTGGCGCTGCCGGGCAACGAACAGGTACGTTCCATCAATCCGGTTGTTGGCGAAACCAACGACGGCTACCTCAATGACATTCGCTCGCGCCCCATCGGACGCGACGGCGTCTTCGCCGCGATCAAGAGTGCCAAGGGCGGTTCTGTCGAAGAGGGCTCGGTTGGCGCCGGAACCGGCACGGTCGCATTCGGATTCAAGGGCGGTATCGGGACGGCTTCGCGCCGGCTTCCGGCGAAATTGGGCGGGTACACGGTCGGAGTGCTGGTGCAGACGAACTATGGCGGCGTGCTGACGATCAACGGCGCTCCGGTCGGTCAGGAATTAGGCCGCTACTTTCTGAAGGATCAGTTGGCTCAGAGCAATCACGGAGCCGCCGTGCGCGACCGCGCCGACGGTTCAGTGATGGTCGTCGTCGCCACCGATGCTCCACTCGGTTCGCGCAACCTGAAGCGGCTGGCGCGGCGCGCAATGATGGGTGTGGCGCGCACCGGGGCGGCCGGTTCGAACGGCAGCGGCGATTACGCGATTTCGTTCTCCACCGTCAACCAGATTGCCGTCGGCGACCAGGGCGAGCAACCGCTCCAGCAGGTGACCCTGCTCTCCAACGATGCGGTTTCACCACTCTTTCTCGCGGCCATCGAAGCCGCTGAAGAGGCCGTATACAATTCGCTGTTCAAAGCCACCACCATGACCGGCAACGGTCACACGGTCGAAGCCCTGCCAGTCGAGCGCACAATGGAGATCTTGCGGCAACATGACGCGGTGGCCGTGCCTCCCGCGGAGAAACGGTAAAACCAGTGAAAGTGGCAATCGATGTCCGGCGCGTCAGCGACTTCGGTGTAGGCACCTACATCCGCAATGTCGTGCGCACGCTTGGCCGGCTTGATCGCAATAACCAGTATTTCCTCATCAGCGGCACGGAACGCGTTCCGGAATTCGGCGACCTGCCGGACAACTTCCGCACGGTGGTTTTTGCCCCGGCCAAGAGCACCGTCCGCACCTATCTCGACTATCACAACGCGCTGAAGACGTACAGGTTCGATCTTCTCCACATCCCGCAGATGTTCTGGCGCCCCGTGCCCTTCTCGTGCCCTTACGTGATGACCGTGCACGACCTGCTGGACTACATGTATCGGACGCGGACGACGACTTCGTTCGGACGTTTCGTGCACTTTCAAATGACCCGCCGCGTGATGCAGGGAGCGGCGCGTCTCTTCGCCGTCTCCCACTTCACCAAGCAGGACATCACGCGCTTCTTCGGTATATCGCCAGACAAGATTGAGGTCGTCTATAACGCGCTCGATGAGGGCTTCCAGCTTGGCCACACCACGGCAGCCGAGCGCGAGACGATTGTCGAACGCTACCAGGTGAACTATCCATTCCTGCTCTATGCCGGACGCATCAGTCCGCACAAGAACGTGGTACGCATCATCGAGGCTTTTTCGGCGCTCAAGAGCGAGCTGGCCAAGGAAGACAAGTACGAGGATCTGAAGCTCATCATCATCGGCGACGAGGTCTCCAAGCATCCGGACATCCGGCGCGCCGTCATCAAGAGCGGTGTGCAGAACGACGTGCGTTTCCTTGGATTCGTATCGATCGATATTCTGCGCATTTTCTACGACGCTGCGAAGGTCTTCGTCTTCCCCTCGCTTTATGAGGGCTTCGGGCTTCCTCCACTGGAAGCCATGGCGCATGGCACGCCGGTTGTAACCTCAAACACCGCTGCGCTACCGGAAGTCGTCGGCAAGGCCGCAATCCAGGTCAATCCCGAGAATGTTTTTGAAATCAGCCGCGCCATGCATCGTGCGCTCGTCGATCAGCCCTTGCGTGAGCGCATGAAGATTGCGGGCAAAGAGCAGGCCGCGCGTTTCTCGTGGGAGACATCCGTACGCCAGATTATCCGCGTCTACGAAGAAATCGTCGCCGGCAAGCGCAAAAAGTGAGCCGCTCTCCCTTGCGAGAGAGCGGCAAATTTGTCGCGGTCGAATCTATAAGCCGAATTCTGTCCGCCAGTTTCCCGGCGGGATGATCATTCCTCTAGGCCACGCATTGCTGCGTGGCTCAAGCGACCTACCCGAGGGTTCTAACGCGCCGAGCAGGCTCGTACGGTCCTGACGTCTGTCGGAACGCCCGGGAACCCGAAGGCTCCCGCGAGGACCGTTCCCCTCCTATTTGGTCTTGCTCCGTGTGGGGTTTGCCATGCCCCATCCATCGCTGAATGGGCGGTGCGCTCTTACCGCACCTTTTCACCCTTACCACGCCTTTCGGCGTTCGGCGGTATGTTCTCTGTGGCACTTTCCGTCGGCCACCCTTAACGGTGACGCTCCCGGACGTTATCCGGCACACTGCTCTACGGAGTTCGGACTTTCCTCTTTGGCGCCCGTTCGGTCCGGCTGGGCCGGTGGTAAACGGAGCGAAAGCGATCATCCGATTCGACTGCGAACCGTTCCATTATATAGACGTTTGCCACGGCGGGAGGTTGTAAAAAGACGCACTCCCCCGGAATGGCAGTTCCGCGACCCTCCTGTGTTGCCGCCATTTACGCCTGTCACGCGTATGCCGCTGCTAGAATGAAAGCTGCAAGTCCATCGAGATGAATACGGTAGAAGCCATTCGACTCGCCCTCCAGTCCTTGTGGGCGAACAAACTCCGTTCCGTCCTGACCCTGCTGGGCATCGTCATCGGAGTGGCCGCCGTGATTGCCGTCGTTACGTTCGTCAATGGCATCAACGGCTATGTTGCCGAAAAGATATTCAACCTCGGCGCCGATGTCTTCATCATCTCCAAATCTCCCAATGTCATCACCGACGTCGATCAGTTTCTGGAGGCGCGCACGCGCAAGGACATCGACCTCGACGACTATCGCGCGATCTCCGAAGCCTGTACCGAGTGCAAGGTGATTGGTGCGGCGATCGGAACCGCCAACGGCACCATCAAGTACAACGAAGAGAGCAGCTCGGACTCGATCATTCGCGGTTGGACGCCCTCCATGGCGCCAATCTACGACCTCGATATCGTCATGGGTCGCGTATTGACCGATGCCGACATGGAGAACACCTCCAGCGTTGCCATCATCGGCCACGACATCCTCGACAACCTCATGCCCGGCACCGATCCCATCGGCAAGGACATTCGCGTCAACGGGCAAACCTACACCGTGATCGGTGTCGGCAAGAAGGAAGGCAAAACCCTTGGCCAGAGCCGCGACAATTGGGTGATCATTCCCATCACCTCGTGGTTCAAGCAATTCGGAACGCATAACAGCCTGCGCATCTGGGCCAAGGCTTACGATGTGGGCTCTCCGCTGGAGGCGGCCGAGGACCAGGCTCGCGTTATCCTGCGCGCCCGCCGTCACGACGCTCCCGGGAAGCCCGACAGCTTCGAGACCGAGACGAATCAGAACTTTCTCTCCATCTGGGCAAGCCTCAGCAGCACGTTTTTCATCGTGATGATCGCCATTACATCGATCGCGCTGGTTGTCGGCGGCATCGTCATCATGAACATCATGCTGGTCTCGGTGACCGAGCGCACCCGCGAAATCGGCATTCGCAAGGCCATGGGAGCACGGCGCACCGACGTTCTCAAACAGTTTCTCTTCGAGGCGGGCATCATGGCGATGATCGGCGGAGTCGTCGGTATACTCGCCGGGATCTCCGTCGCCAAGGTGGTTACGCTCTCCATCGGCATGCCTTCGGCGATCCGTCTCTGGTCCGTGTTGGCGGCGCTCTTCATTTCAACCAGCGTTGGGGTTTTCTTCGGCGTGTATCCCGCGCGCAAGGCGGCCAAGCTCGATCCAATTGCCGCGCTGCGCTTTGAGCTGTGAGCATGACGCACAAACTCGACTACCGGGAAATCGTTCGCATGGCGGCGGACACGCTTCTGCGCAATAAAATGCGCTCCTGGCTGACCATTCTTGGCATCGTCATTGGCGTCACCACGGTCATCGGCATCTCGTCCGTCGTGCGCGGCCTGAACTCCAACGTGCAGGGCGTGGTGCAGCAGATGGGTTCCAACATCATCTTTGCCTTCCACATGGAACCGTTCACCTTCGGCCGTCCCACGGCGGAGATGCTGAACCGTAAGGAACTCACCTACGACGACGCCATGGCCATGCGCGACCTGCCACACGTCAAGTACGTGAACGCAGGCATTCGCTACTTCCTCCCGCAGTTCGGTACCGGCAGCTACTCCGTCAAGTACGAAGGACGCATCGTAAAGAACACGATCCTCGAAGGCGATATGCCTTCGGCGGCCCAGGTCTTCGACGCTGGCGCGGCGGCGGGACGCTGGTTCATCGACGCCGAGGACTCGATTCGCGCTCCCGTCATTGTCATTGGCTGGGACACCGCGCAGCAGTTGTTCGGCTCCGCGCAGGCAGCCATCGGCAAGGAACTCAACATCGAAGGCCAGTTGTTCACGATCATCGGTGTCGCGGAAAAGAAGAAGACCGCCTTCAGCGGCGGCTCCAACCCGGAAGACAACATCGTTTTCTTTCCTTACCACACTTTCCGCAAGCTGCATCCCGAACTCAAGCAGAACTGGATCAGCGTCAAGGCCACGTCACAGGCGGACATGGAAAAGGCCATCGACGAAATGCGCGAACTGTTGCGCAGACGCCGCAAACTGACTCCGCAACAGCCCGACAACTTCGCCGTCTTCAGCCAGGATTCGCTGCTCGACGTCTGGAACCAGATCACCGGCGGATTATTCGCCTTCATGTTCGCTGTCTCCAGCGTGGGACTGCTCGTTGGCGGCGTCGGCGTCATGGCCATCATGCTGGTGTCGGTTACAGAGCGCACGCGCGAAATAGGCGTCCGCAAAGCCATCGGAGCGCGCAAGAGCGATATCCTGATTCAGTTCACGCTGGAGGCCATTGCCCTTACCGGTATCGGCGGTATCCTCGGGATTATGGTTGGCGGCATCTTCACGTTCCTGATTCCATTCGTGGCCCCGGCGCTACCGGCGCGCATGTCGGCGCAGTGGACTTTGTTCGCCATGGGGGCTTCCGCATTCATCGGATTGGTCTTTGGTATTTATCCGGCGTGGAAGGCGGCAAACCTCGATCCGATCGAGGCGCTTCGTTATGAATAATTTGCCCAGGTGACCCGCAGATGACACATTCCTGCATGTCGATCTTTGCCACGGTTTTCGCCGTGCTCGCGCTCTGCGGCTCGGGATACCTGGCATTGTCGCTATGGAGTGCGTTCCGCTTTCTTCGGCGTCCGCGCAGCGTGCCCGGCGGGTTCGCGCCTGCCGTCACCCTGCTCAAGCCGTTGCACGGTGCCGACCGCGAAATGTATGAGGCCCTGCGCAGCCATTGCCTGCAGGATTATCCGGACTACGAAATCATCTTCGGCGTCAGCGATCCGAGTGACGCAGCCGTGGCGGAAGTCGAGCGTCTGCGCCGCGAATTTCCCGAACGCAACCTCCGCCTCGTGTTGTGTCCGCGCCAGCTCGGCACAAATGGCAAGGTCAGTAATCTCATCCAGATGATGGCCCATGCGCGACATGCATTCATACTTATCAATGACAGCGACATTCGCGCTGAACCAGATTACCTTCGTCGCGTGATGGCGCCCTTTGCCGGTGAACGCGTCGGAATGGTGACAACGCTCTATCGTGCGCATGCCGGCCGTACGCTGGCGTCGCGGCTTGAGGCCGTCATCATTGCCACGGATTTCGTGGGCGGCGTGCTCAGCGCCATCCAACTCGAAGGCGGATTGCACTTCGCACTCGGTTCCACACTCGCTATTCGACGCGAGGTTCTCGAGGAGATTGGCGGACTTGAACCACTGCTGGACTATCTTGCCGACGACTATGAACTCGGCAATCGCACTTCGCGGGCCGGGCATGAAGTTGTGCTCGCTGATACGGTCGTCGACACGCACCTTCCCGACTACACCTTCGGTGCCATGTTCCAGCACCAGTTGCGCTGGGCCCGCACCGTGCGAGATAAGCGCCATTGGGGACACCTGGGAGTCCTGGTGACGTATGCGCTGCCCTGGGGCGTGCTGGCCGCGCTCTTTGCGAAGGGCGCCCTGTGGTCGCTGGTGCTTTTGGGATGTGTTGCTGTCCTGCGCATGCTGTCGGCCTGGGTGCTGTGCGGTCCCGTGCTGCACGACTCGCGGACGCTACGCGACTTGTGGCTGGTTCCGCTGCGCGACTTTCTCGGAGTGTTGATCTGGGTAGCAACTTACGCGGGGAACACCGTGATCTGGCGCGGAGACATCTTTTACCTGAAGAATGGCAAACTGACGCGAGCGTGACCAGCGTTGGTCAATAAATCTGCAACTGTAAATCTATGCACCTCTCCCGGCTGCCTGCAAATTCCTGCTCGCCGGCTCGATCCGGCCTCCGGGAGTGAAACGATAGAGTTCGCCGCGCCACTGAAAATAGCGGCCGCCCAGGTAACTTGCGGCCCACACAAAGAATCCAAGCAGATCGCGCAATGGGTAGATCCAGCAATAAGCCAGCGCACGCCGGTCGCGAATCACTCCCCAGCCAACCGCCAGGCATTGCACCACGCGATTGACGTATCCCCACGCGCACAGCGCAATGCCCAATGGCAACGCACCGATGGCGGCGCATCCTGCCAGCGCAAGCAATCCGAACGGCGTCGAGTACGTCAGCCCCGTTCCCAGGTGTCCCTTGGGACGCGAATACCGTGTGCTCTGCATCCAGCGCAATTGCGTGCGGAACGTCTGACGGAAGGTTTGACTGGTGAGCACATGCCCCACGCCGGGGTTGGCGAGAACAACCGTGTAGCCCACCTCCGCCACGCGGTTGCCGAGCACGAAGTCGTCGGAATAGTAGTCGGCTGTTGTCCCAATGCCGCCGATTTTTTCCAACGCGTCGCGACGCACGGCCATCACCGCACCGAGCGCGAACTTCATGCCCTCCATCATCTCGGCCACCATCACGCCCGAGGGCAATTCCACAGACATGCCCAGCGCTTCCAGGTCTGACCAGAAATCGCCAGCCGGCACGCCCTGGTAGAGGCATGTTACCAGTCCGTTTTTCCTGTCGAGCAGCGGTGCGATCACGCGATACAGAAAATCCGGACGCACGCGAATGTCGCTGTCGCTGATGATGAAGTAATCGTTCGTCGATGACGCAATCATCCGGTCGAGCGAGTACACCTTCGCATTTGGCCGCCGCGGTTCGCCGGAGAGCACGATGCGAACGCTCACCGCCGGGTATCTCTGGCACAACTTCTGCACCACGGCGAGTGCGGGATCGTCCGCCGTGCGGCAGCCAAAGACAATTTCGTAGTCCGGGTAATCCTGCAGGAAGAAGCTTTCAAGGTTCGCTTCCAGTTGCGGCTCAAACCCGTGTACCGGCTTCAAGACCGTGACGGGCGGATACTCGGCCCGTACGTCCGCGGCCTGTTGCCGCGTGATGCGCTTAAAGCGCCGTGCCGCAACCATCACCATGATGAGAAAAATGGTGGACGAAATTGTGCCTACCACGCCCAACAGCGCGATGGCTGGCCAGATCGGATGTGCGAATGACCAATGCATGTTCGCTATAAAGTCTTTACGCGCCCGGCGTCGCCGTCTGCGTCTCCTCCGGGTGATTCACCAGGATGTACTTGCCACCGCTGCGGGCAAGAATCGTGTAGCCCGTGTTCTTCACCGAAGCCGGAATATCGTCGATCTCCGTCCACAGGAAGACGCGCCTCGGACTCGTCCACAGTTTCGCCAATGAATCGTCATTCTCGAATATCTTAGGCGAGTCCGGGAAGAGAGAACCGTAATAAAGATTTCCGTTGTCGCGTGAGTCTACAACGTGCAGCCGGAAATGTCCGTAGAAATTGAGCGTCGATCCATCCTCATACGTGCCATTGATCACCACGGCATCGCCGGGCTTATACGCCTGCGAGACCGCGTCCGACAGTTCTTTTGACGACAGGATCGGCGCAAAAATCGAGAGTCCCTGGTGTGCGCACAGCAGAAAGATCAGCGACATCAGTGCCAGCGCAATATTTCCCGCGACTACTTTTCCCTTGCGGCGCAGCAGCCAGCTTGCCAGTGTTCCCAGCAATAGCGCGATCCCAGTAAGCGCCAGCGGCACGCGGAAGAATCCCATCGCCTTCGGTGTCAGATCGAAAATGTGTCCAAACGAGAGCGAGTAGTCTCCGGGATTCTGTGTCAGCACGTCGGCCAGGTGCGAGCCAATTGGCACTGCCTCGGAGTACCACAGCAGTGTCATTGCTACAAGAAATGCAGGCACGGCGATGCCAAACATCGTGGCAGCAACCCGCCGCCCCGAGCGCCGTACCTTCGAATCCGCTGGTGCGTGTTGTTCGTCCGCCAGGAAGATGCCGATCAGAATTGCCAGCGCCGGCAACGCTGGAATTGTGTAGTACTCCTGCCGGCTGGAGAAGCTGAAAAACACCAGGATAAACGCTGCCCATACGCCGCAGAGCAGCAGCGCACGGCCGCGCCGGTCGAGATTCGTCCACTCGCGCCACTTGTATGGAATCTTCGCCAACCCGTTGAACAGGAACGCGCTCCATGGCATCATCCAGATCAGCAGCCCGCCCCAGAAGATGTAGAACGGGACGGTCGCATAGTCCTTCGGGAAACGCTCATTCAAGTAGCGCAAAAACTGTTCGTTGATGAAGTAGAACCAGAAGAACCCCTTCGACTGGCCCATCGGCGGATTTTCTATCCCGGCAATGATGTGCCATGGCGCCGCCACTGCGAGAAAGATGATGAACGACGACACCAGTCGCATCTTCAGGAAGTGCCGCAAATTTTTCGTCATCAACAGGTAGAAGAAGATGATGAAGAAGGGAAACACGCACCCGATCAATCCCTTTGTCAGGATGTTCAGCGCCGTCGTAACCGCCAGTCCCCAGCACGAGATCAGCGACGGTTGCTCCTGCTCCAGTCCTCGCAAGAAGAAGTCGAGTCCGATGGTCAGCCACAAACCCACCAGTAAATCTGGTATCAGGATGCGCGTGAAGATGTATGGACCGAATGAGAGTCCGAGTGCAACTGCCGCGTAGAGGCCGGCGGTTTCATTCACTGCTCTGCGTGCCAGGCTGTAGACGGCGAGCAGCGAAGCCAGCACCCCGAGCGCCAGCGGCAGTCGTGCCGACCAGTCCGACACGCCGAACAGCTTGTAGCTCGTCGCCATGCCCCAGTAGAGCAGCGGCGCTTTTTCCAGATAGCGGAATCCATTGTTGATGTAAAGCGTGGACCAGTCGTGCCGCAGAACCATCTCGCGCGCCGCTTCGGCATGAATCGAGTCTGCGTCGTCGAGCAGCGATGGACTGAACAATCCCGGCACATAGAGCGCAAGCCACAGTCCAAAGATCAGCAGGACGTAGAGCTTGTGGCGCGATGTGCTCGTGCTTGCGGCTGACGGGGTAGTCTCCGTGTAGTGACCTGCTTGTGAGCTGATAGGGGCGTGCATTCCGTTGACCAAGTGAGAGTAATTATACGAGAGAGATGCTGTGAACCGCCGAAAAGAGGCTCTGCAAGATTGACAATAGCATTGTGCAACAAGCACGAACCGGTGAGAACATCGACATTCGCCGTGATAGTAGTCACCCCGAAAAGTGACCCTTCTCACTGCCTCTGTTTCCCCGCGAAGCTAGCCTCCAAGTACCGAACTGAGAGGCGGCGCACATGGCCAGTGTTCCCGTCATCGATTGTCTTTTCTCTCCCGAATCGCAGGGCAAACTCGCGCTCCCCAGGTGTGCCACGCCCGACCCGGCACTGCTTCGCGCCATGGATCGCGCTGGTGTGATGCATCTCCTGCTTGCGCCCTGCCGTCACTGGCAGTGTGAGCGCCACTGGATCTGCGGCGAAATTCAGATCGACGAAATTGTGCAATACACCGCAAGCGCCCCCATGCATTTCTCCGGGCTGGCGGGCTACAACCCTTATGCCATTCAGGAGAGCCTCGACCGCATCGATCAGGCCATCAAAGATTTCGCCTTCCGCGGCGTCCACGTGCTCACCGAGGGCGGCGATGTTCCTCTCGACGACAAGCGCATGTATCCGCTTTACGGCAAGTGCGCGCAACTGGGCATTCCAGTCGTTATCCAGGTGGGCGTTTCGATGGCCAGTATTGCCAAGCCCGCCGACCTGGTTCCGGTCGCACGTGACTTTCCGGAGCTTGTGGTCGTCGCCGGTATATGCGGATCCATCGATCTTTCCGCCACGCTGCAAGTCATCGAGCACTTTCCCAACGTCTATTTCGCATTCGACGGCCTTGTGCCCGACCCGCACGATGTCTCGGCTTTCCTGCACTCTCCGCTCGCCGCCGAGCGCGCCATGTTTGGCAGCAACGGATTGCCCTGGCTTGATCTCATCGAGGGAATTGCGCGTCTCGAAATGCCGGAGGATCGACTGCGCGCCTTTCTCTGGGAGAACGCCTCGCGCGTCTTCCAGATCGAAGCCAAGGGCATCGTTCGCCTTCCCGCGCAGAACGTGGCCTTTGCTGAATAGAAAAGCCGCCCCGGCGGGCGGCTTTCCAAAATCCATCCGGCATGAGTCTATGTGCCGGTTTCTTCTTCCAACAGGCCCTGTTCCTGCTTCTCCTGGCAGGCAATGCAGTAGCGCGTCCACGGCACGGCGTCCAGACGCTTGGCGTTGATCTCTTCGCCGCACGAAATACACTCTCCGAATGAACCTTCGCGAATACGGGCGAGTGCGCTCTCCACCATCTGCAGCGTTTGGCGGTCATTGTTGCTCTTGTGGAACAAGAACTCCTTCTGATAAGAGTTCGAGGCGCGGTCCGCGATGTCCTGGGCAATCTCACCCAAATCCGTCGTCCGGCCGTCCTCCTCTGTGCGGCTCACGCTCTCACGGAGTTCGCGTTGCCGCTCCTCCAGGCGCTTCTTGAATTGTTCGAGTCTCTTCTTGTCCATAAGTGCCTTCGTACGGCAGCCAGGCTTTTCGTGCCCCGGCCCGCCAGGGAATAGAACGGGAATCATATGCGCGGCAGGCAATTGCGTCAACCTTCCGCATCCAGCCCGAACAACGTTTGATGCACAAAAGCGGAAAAGAGGTGCAAGGGGAAATATGAGGGGAAAACGAAGGGATATTTAAATGGGAATCCGTCAAATCACGTTTTCCACCGAACTTCAGGACTCGGACGCACCTTTCTTCTGCTCTTTGCCGTCCTCAATTTCCATCAGCTTCAGCTTGTTGAGCAGCGCCTTGTAGCTTACCTTCAAAATCTTCGCTGCCTCGCGGCGGTTCCATCGTGTCTGCGTCAGCACGCGTTCAATGGCTTCGCGTTCGGCCTTCATCGCCGCCCGCCGTCCAATCTCCAGCAGCGAGAGCGATTCCGTCTCGCGTCTTTCGAGTTCCTCTGTCGCCTGCGCCGAATTCTCTTCGAGAGGCTCCGTTGCGGAGTTCCACGCCACCGATCGCATCAAGGGCTTCGGCGTTGAGAGCTCGCGGATAATCTGCGCTTCGTTGCCCACGATGACGAAGCGCTTGACCAGGTTTTCCAGTTCGCGAATATTTCCCGGCCAGTTGTACTCCATCATGCGGCTCACCGCGTAGGCACTGAAGGCGCCGCGCTGCTTGCCGTAATACTCGCTGTATCGGCTCAGGAAGAAGTCGAGGAAGACCGGGATCTCCTGTCGCCGTTCGCGCAATGGAGGGATGTGAATGCTGACGACGTTCAGCCGGTAGAAGAGGTCTTCGCGAAATTGTCCTTCCGCTACCGCACTTTCGAGCGGCTTGTTCGTCGCAGCCAGCACACGCACGTCCGACGTCACGTCGTGCTTGCTGCCGAGCCGCGCAAACTCGCCGTCCTGCAACACATGCAGCAACTTGGCCTGCAGCGATGGATGCATCTCGCTGATTTCGTCAAGGAAGATTGTGCCGTTGTTTGCCTGGTCGAACTTGCCGGGTTTCTGCCTTGTAGCGCCCGTAAATGCGCCCTGCTCGTAGCCGAACAGTTCGCTTTCCAGCAGTTCGTTTGGAATGGCCGCGCAGTTGACTTTCACAAACGGGTTCTGTTTGCGCGGAGATTTCGCGTGAATCATCCTCGCCACAACTTCCTTGCCCGTTCCGCTTTCGCCGCGAATCAGCACTGTGACGTTTGTCCCGGCCACTTGCTCAATCGTGTCCTTCACGTCTTCCATCTTCGGACTGGTGCCGTAGAGCATCGTGAAGTCGCGCTGCTTGCGGACGCGGTCGCGCAGCTGCGGCTCTTCTCCGTTGCCGCCTTTTTCCGCCAGTCGTGCAATGCGGAGCGCCAGCGCACCGCCGTCGCAGGGGACTGTCAGCCAGTCGTTCGCGCCGAGCTTCGACGCCTGAAAGATTTCCTCCGGCGCGGCTCCGGCGGAGATTGCGATTACGGGAATTTCAGGCTGGCTCTGACGGATGAGCTCCAACACTCTCAGCCCATCGGCGTTTACGTTCACCAGCACAACGGATGGATTCCATGTACGCAACAGTCGCAGCGCGTCTTCGTCCTTCGCGGCGGCTTTGACGTCAAAGTTTCCTTCTTGCAGTTGGGAGGCGAGAATCCGCTGCATCGCTTCTTCGGCGACGGCCAGTACCCTCGTCTTCGGTTGTGGGGGAAACATCCTCAACCCTCCACCGTGCGGCTGGAGGTCATTCTATCTGAATTCCAACTTGTGGTATCGCGGGATACAGTATGAGAATTTTAAGAGGCACTTTCAGGCTTCAGACCGCCAAATACAAAGGGCCGGCGTCTTTGCCGACCCTCCAAACCCCAATTCGCGTACTGGCTGGTGCTCTAGTTGCTATTGGTTACCGTCCGCAACTTACCCTTCAGGAAGTGATACGGCGGCCAAGGGCCGCTTACCGACACACGGCAGTCCTTCAACTGCTTCATCGCTGTGCTGTACCGATTCTGGTACTTCGGCACGGCGCTGGTGTCGATGAGGTGGGCAATGTCGATCACCAGTCCGGTATCGACCTTCTTGCACACCACGTCTTCTTCCAGAGGATCAAACAGCTTGTGCACCTGAACAGACAAAGCGCGAGCCTTCGACTGGCGCTCGCGGTCCCGACTTGCTTTCTCGCGAAGCTTGGTCAGGTACTCGCCGCCGGCGCGTGACGGCAGCACATCCAGGATCACCTGAGGAATCGCTTCATCTTCCTGCACCGTGACCTTCAGGTGCATTTCCGCTTTTCCTCGTAGCTTCTCCACGCTTTCCGTGAAGGTTTTTCGGTTGACCCGGACAGCTTGCCTTAGCGCCTCATCGGTATCGAAGATCGTACCGAAGCGGAAGGGCAGTACGGTTGCCATGCGGAAACAATCCGATACCACTCGCGCATGGTCAAAAACCGCCTGCTGTGAAAGTTGTGGATTGCTGGGGAACTCGCTGACCAGCACGACAAACTCGCCGCTTGGATAACCTAGAACGGGAGCGCCGTGAATGCCTTTGAGTTCCTCAATGGGAAAAGGACGCCGAACACGACCCTGTTGAAACGTAGCCTGCTCGGTAATGCAGTACGCGTACCACGCCATCTCCGTCTCTCCAACGTAGCCGGGCGGGGGAAGTTAGCGCCACGGAAAGGTAACTTGGCCGACAACTTCGGATTGTGGGTTTGTGGCGGAACGGTCTTGAAAACGCCGACGAACCGTATTGTGGGCCTAAGCCCACCACCTCTATGCTAACGCCGCAATTGGTAAATAGCAACTCTGTGCAGTGCAAATCTAGCCGCAATGACTTTGCTGCGAGCATTACAGCCTCGTCGCGCACAGCGGTTAAAGCAGCCAAGGCGTTGACAAGATATCCTGAGTAGCAGCTGTAGATAAATTAAATTCTACAGTTCTGTAAATAAATTCATCGCCTACATCATTTGGATGACACGATGGTGGCGGTTCTTACTTCTTCTTGCTGTTCTTCTTTGCAGGACTTGCCGCTTTTTTGGTGGAGGTGTGCTTTTTAGCGGGCTTGGAGTTCGGTTTGGCAAGCTCAGGCGCCTGGGGTGCCGGCGCTGCGTTTGCGGGTTCTGCGGGGCTGGCTGGTGCTGGAGCAGAGGGAGTGGCTGGCGCCGTGTCGCCGAGCTGCCGCAGTACCGCGTTGTACATGTCCTCGAGCGGAGCGGGCTTTCCCGTCCAGATCTCGAACTGTCGCGCACCTTGTCCCACAAACATTTCTATTCCCGGGATTGTCGTCAGTCCCTTCCCGCGCGCCATTTTCAGCAGCTTCGTTTCCAGCGGATTGTAGACCGCGTCGAACACGATTTTCGCATTCAGTTCGTTCTCTTCCAGTGGAGATTGCGTCTTGTTTCCCATTCCCACGGGGGTCGCGTTGAGAATCACATCGAAGGTCAACTTCGGAAGATCGGAGCGCTTGACGGTTTTGCCTTGTGCCTTTTTTGCCAAAGATTGTGCATGTTGCGGCGTGCGATTCAGCAGGTAGATGTCCGCGCCCTTCGCCTTCAGGCCAAAGGCCGCCGCACTCGCCAGCCCACCGGCTCCCAGCAGCAGGATTTTCGCGCCCTGCAGCGAAATGTGCTTTTCCAGCGGAATTTGCATCCCCGCGACATCGGTGTTGAATCCGAACAGTCTGCCATCCTGCCCCCGTACCACCGTGTTACAGGATCTCGATTGCGCGGTAAGCGGGTCGCTATTGTCGAGGTGCTCCACGATCTCACGCTTGTATGGCATGGTCACGCTTACGCCATGCAGCGGAATGTCGCGAATGCATACCAGCAGGTCGTCGAGATGCTTGGCGTGCAGCGCCAGGTAAACTCCGTGCACATTCTCCCGTCGGAAAGCCGTGTTCATCATCACCGGCGACTTCGACTGTGATACCGGATCACCCGCGACCCCGTAAACCTTGGTCACCGCATCCACCTGGTCAATGCGATACGTCTCGCGCAGTTCACGCGCCGTGACCTGTCCCGGCCCGGTCTCTTCTCCCGGTCCTGCCGACGCAAAGGTGAAGATGCTTCCCGCCCGGACGCCCAGCACGCGGCTGATGATTCCCTGTTCGCCCATGCAGAGCCCGACCATCCAGTGATGGTCGCTGGTCTTCTGCAGGAATTTCATCATCGTGACGTTGTCGTGAAGGCTGGTAGCCGTGCTGACGACCTTGTAGAAATCTGCCTGGAAAACCTTCATTCTTTCGAAGGTCTCGTCGAGTTTCCTGGTCGCCTTGAAATCGTGGTATGAGAGCAGCAGTGTCGCGCCTGTCCTGAGTTTCTCCAGCTCCCGGTGCTTCAGCGCTTCGGCCGATTCCAGCTCCACGTCGACCATCTGACACCCAGCGGCTGCTGCTTTTTCCAGAACTTCTATCTGTGCCGCAGCCGAGCCGCGGAACCTTCCGCCGTTTGCCGCGCGGCGGCAGGTGGCGATTGCAATCACATCCGGACGGTATTCAAACAGCCGCTTTATGCGGGGAATCGCCGAAAGTGGGGCTTTCAGGTAGTCGAGCCGGAATTCCAGAAATGGATTTTCCCGGACGAGCGTCTCCGCCTTGTCCAGCATTTCGGCGGCATCCGTGCCCGTCACAGCGACGCAGACCTTTGGCAGCCTTAGGCGCAGCGAGCGCGCCGCATAAGAGATGGGAGCGACACTCATGTTCGGCTGAATGGTAAAGGCGCCTTCCCGCAGATGCAACACACTTTCCGCAAGAACCGCGTGAAATGCCGGACGAAGTACCTTTACGGTTAATACGCTGGACCAAGGTCACCTTGACCCCCATCACGCCGTTTGCTAGCGTTCCCGCTGGAGGAGTGCGCTTCAGAGTTCTTCGCCGTGTACCGCGAAGTAACCCGTATCTGGCAGCCAGCCCCGCGCGTCAACCAGCGTTTTGCGGAAATATGGCTCGCTTGCTGAGCGGAAGACGCTTCCCCGGGGATGGGTTCGCCCGCCTCTGCCTCGGAGGGCATATGTACAAGATTGCGATCGCTTTGCTGCTGGCCGCTACGGCTGCCGTCGCCCAGGCTGCGCCGCCGCAGGCAACTTCAACTCCGCGATCCTTCAGTTCGAACCTGGTCGAGAAACGCCAGGGGCCGACTTATTCCGACATCAACTGTGCCGGATTCGTTACACCGGAGATTATTCCAATCAAGGACCTTGTGCTTGCCGGTGAACGCGCTCCCAACGCAACTCGCTTCAGCACCGGCGACGTCATTTACCTCACCGGCCCCGGCATCACCGTCGGCCAGAAGTACCGCCTCGTGCGCCGCGTGAAGGACCCTAATAAGAACGAGCTCTTTCCCGGACAACAGAAGCTTCTTAAGAAAATGGGCGGCATGTATGCCGATCTTGGCATCGTGAAAGTCAACTACATCGACCATGATATTGCCATTGCGAAAGTCGAGTTCAGTTGCGAATCCATCGTCCCCGGCGATCTCGTCATTCCGTTCGTAGACCGCCCCGCGCCTGTCTTCAGCCAGTCTGACTCGGATTTTCAGAAGTTTGCCGTACCAAAGAGTGACGTTACCGGCCAAATTGCGATGGCCAAGGATTTCGATAGCTTCGTTGCCACCGGTGCCAAGGTCTATCTCAACATCGGTTCCAACGAAGGTCTCAAGCCCGGGGAATACCTCCGTGTTACCCGCGGGTATGATCCTGCCAAAGAGGCTCCCATCGACAAGCTTTCCGAGAAGGCGTCCATGTGGGAAGAAACTCGCGAGAAGATGCCGACGCCAACTCCGAAGGCACTGGCATATCTGCCGCATCGTGGCATTGGCGAGATCATGGTGCTTTCCGTTACTCCGACCACCGCCACCGGCATGGTGATCCTCACGCTTGAAGATATGCATCTCGGCGACCAGGTTGAGGTTCCTGCAACACACTAACTCTCCTTGTAGCAGGAAATGCGCGCCGCTTCGGTGGCGCGTTTTTCTTTCAGTCGACGAGGGAACTGCCGGGATATTCTTCGCCAAAAACTTCTGCCGTGAAAGCCTCGAGCTTTGCGCCGTGGGCCAGCGCGTCGGACGGCAGCCCCGCCTTGCGGCAGGTCTCCGCCAGGAATTGCTCGAGGTCCCATCCGTATTCGGATGCCACCTGCGGCAGCAGCAGTCCGCAGTAGCCGCCGCGCGAGACCACCAGGCCGTGAACGCCAATCACCACTTCCTGCGGCTGAATCGGACGCAGCGGCGACATCACGCTGATTTCAATCTGTAGGTGCGAGAGTTCGTTTCTGCTGATGGGAACAAACCGTGGATCGTGGAAAGCCGCTGCCCGTGCGGTTTCATACACTGTGCGGTAGAGCGGAAAAATTGCCTGCACGTATCCGATGCATCCGCGCAATCTGCTGTCTTCGTGCAGTGTCGTGAACGCCCCGCGCAACTCTTCCAGGTGCGGGGTGGGTGCCGTGCAGTCCAGCGCTTTTTCGTCTATGCCGGAGCGGATGGCCGCGTGTGCCCAGCGCAGCAATAGTCGTCGTTCTTCGGGAGAATACTCGTTCGGAGTATCCATAGTCTCCGCGCTAGGTGGCTGGAGCGTCGCGTTTCCTGCTGCGTTTCATCACAAAGACGCGCCTGCGCCGCCTGCGCTCCGCTTGCTTGTCGATCTTTGACCAGAACGCCCAGAAATAATCGCCCGCGGAGAACAGAGAAACCGCCACCATGAACCACACGGCGGTCACGGCGATCACGTGTACAGGAAAGATAAAGTACTTGAAGTCCCAGATCGTCCAATGATGCGCCAGGATCACCGCGACGACCGACACGATCTGCACCACCATCTTAAACTTGCCCACATCGCTCGCCTGGATCGTGAACCCTTCCTGTGCGGCGATCGAGCGCAAGCCTGTCACCAGGAACTCCCGTCCGATGATGATCACGGCAATCCATGCTGAAACGATCTGGGGCGCAAACTGCACCAGCGAAATAAAGGCTCCGGCGATTAGCAGTTTGTCGGCCAGCGGATCCAGCAGCATTCCCAGAGTGGTGACCTGGCCGCGCCGTCGCGCCAGGAAGCCGTCCAGTCCATCCGTCACCGAGGCCAGGATAAACACCGCCGAGGCAAGCAGTTCCTGCTCCCCGTGCACGCCATGAAAACGGCTGCTGGAGAGAATCCAGATCAGCAGCGGCACCGAGAAGATCCGTGCAGTCGTTATGTAATTCGGCAGGTTCACCGGACGAGGCCAGCCCAGGTAACTTCCCACGTTGTCGTCGATACAGTGGGAGAGACTGTGATTATGCTCCTTTGCGCCGCGTCAAATCAACGAGCGTAAGACGCCATGTAGACGAAAGGGGCGGCACCGTTGCCGCCCCACATTCCATACCCAATTTGAACACTGTCCGCGCGTCGCTCCGCCCGGGGGTTACGCGTAGATACCGCGCTGCCGGATCGTGTATGCCACGCGGTCAATGGCCAGCATATACGCCGCGATACGGTTGTTTACCTCGTGCGTCTCCGAGTACCGGATCACATCGTCGAATGCCGACTCCATGATGTCCTTCAGTTGCTCGTTGACCACAGCCTCTTTCCAGAAGTAGCCCTGCCGGTCCTGCACCCACTCGAAGTAGGAAGTCGTCACGCCACCCGCGTTTGCCAGGATGTCTGGAATGACGAAAATGCCCTTGTCCGCCAGGATGTCGTCGGCTGCTGCCGTGGTTGGCCCGTTCGCCCCTTCCACGATGACCTTGGCCTTGATCTTGTCGGCATTGTGCGTGGTGATGACGTTTTCCGTCGCGGCCGGTACAAGCACGTCGCAATCCGTAATCAACAACTCCGAAGAGTCGTACTTCTCCGCGCCGGGGAAGCCATGGATCGTGCCATTGCGTTCGCGGTATTCCCACAGATCTTCAATGTCGATTCCGTTCTTGTTGTAAAGGCCGCCGTCCCACTCCGCAATCCCGACAATCTTGTAGCCCACTTCGTTCATCAGGCGTGCGGCATGCGAACCGACGTTGCCGAATCCTTGCACCACCACGCGCGTCGCCGCCGGGTCCATCCCCAGTTTCTTCATCGCCTGGTTGGCCACAATCGTTACGCCGCGTCCCGTGGCCTCGCGACGTCCGCGCGAACCGCCAATATTCACCGGCTTGCCGGTAACCACTGCCGTCACCGTCTGCCGCATGTGCATCGAGTAGGTATCCATCATCCACGCCATCACCTGCTCGTTGGTGTTCACGTCCGGCGCGGGCACGTCTTTTTCGGGACCGATGAATTCGATCAGCTCGGCGGTGTACCGGCGCGTCATACGCTCCAGTTCGCTCATCGACATTTTTTTGGGGTCGCAGATGATTCCGCCCTTCGCGCCGCCGAAGGGGATGTTGACCACCGCGCACTTCCATGTCATCCATGCCGCCAGTGCGCGTACTTCATCGAGGTTCACGTCCGGCGAGTAACGCAGGCCGCCCTTGGCAGGGCCCCGCGCCATCGAGTGTTGCACTCGGTAGCCGGTAAAGACTTCCAGGTGTCCGTTGTCCATCTGGACAGGAATGTGGACCGTGATTTCACGGCTTGGCTGGCTGAGAATCCTCCATAGACCCTCGTCCAGGTTCAACTTCCGCGCGGCAAAATCAAACCGCGCTGCTTGCGCTTCCCACGGATTGGTTTCCGTGTTTTGATGAATTGCGGTTGTCATGCATTCTCCGAAACTTCCGTCCCCTATTGTTTGGGGGTTATCTCAATGTCTGTGTGTGTGCAATGCCACCTTTGAATTGCCAACAGAGCCTGGCCCTGGGCTCACCCGCCCCGCCGTTTTTCCGGGTGGTACGGAAATGCTCCGAGTCTGAGCGCCCCGTTTTCCGGGGCGAGCAAACTCGCTAGTATATGCACCGCGTCGAAAGCCTTGCAAGTCGCTATCACCAGCAGGTGTGACGTACCGGATAACCCGTTTTCGCCATATGAGTGACTAAGAACCCGATCCGCCAGGGCGGCTTGGTGATTGTGCATGGTTGCGATGTCGATATTCGACCGGCCACCCCAGTCAGTTAGATGCGCCGGGCTATTTGGAAGAAACCACACTGATCTCCATGCCTTCGCTCGCGGCGCGAACCTTCGGGTAGTATTCCTGTGCCTTCTGCACAATCGAGTCGATGCATCCGTCCGAGTGATCCGGGTCGTGGTGGAAGAGCACCAGTTCTTTCGCTCCGCTCTCCATCACGATGTTTACCGCCTCGCGCCAGTGGCTGTGTCCCCAGCCGCGCTTCTTCGCCTCGTACTCATCCGGCAGATATTGCGAATCATAGATCAATACATCCGCACCCTCGGCCAGTTTGCGCACGTTCTTGTCGAAAACGGGATGGCCCGGTTCGTTGTCGGTGGCGTAGACCACGATGCCCTGATCGGTTTCAATGCGGAAGCCCAGGCATCCCTGCGGATGATTCAACCATAGCGACTGCACCACGCAATCGTCGAAGGCGATGCGGTCCTCTTCGATGTCGTAGAAATGCCTGTGGGCAGCCATCTCGCTCATGTCGACCGGGAAGTACGGGTCCGCCATCTGTTCTTCAATCGCCCGTTGCAGACCGCGCGTGCGGCTCGACGAGTGGAAGAAGAAGTAGTTGTCCGGGCTTTCATATAGCGGCGAGAAAAACGGAATTCCCTGAATATGGTCCCAGTGAAAGTGCGAGATGAAAATATGCGCGTAAATTGGCTGGTTCTGGAATTCCGTTACCAGTTGTTTCCCGAGATTGCGGAAACCCGTGCCGCAGTCGAAGACATAGATGTGGCCATTGACGCGCACTTCCACGCAGGAGGTGTTGCCCCCGTACCGCATGTTTTCCAATTGCGGTGTGGGCGTCGATCCACGAACGCCCCAGAACTTGATGTACATGCGCCCTCATCGCGCGGCTACGGCCGCGTCCAGCAAGCAATCATTCACCGAACCAAAGAATAACCCGCTAAACAGAATCGGGTGCGCACCTCGAGTACGGCAATCCTAACGGGGGAGGGCGGGGTCGGCAAAGTATACGCCAGCCACGCTGGTTATCGTCAACGATCAACCAAATTGTGGCAAAAGCCGGACATTTCCGCCATTGCTAATCTCAATGCTCCTCGTTACGGTGGTCCACAAACCGATGTCCTCCGGGACGTCCCACAGTGGTCCTATGTCACCATTTCGCTTCCTTCAGCTTGACACTTGCCACGTGCTCGGCAATCCTTATCCCACCTCGGGAGGGTTTGGATGATGAACACGGAGAAGCGAGCCACTCGCCGGTTCTCGCTGCAACTGCCGGTTGCGGTTTCCACCGGATCAACCTCGGAGCCGGCTCAGACGGAAACCCGCGATGTAAGCTCGCGAGGTGTCTGCTTCTATTCGGACGCTCCACTGGAGCCAGGAACCAATGTTGAATTTGTTCTCATGCTCCCCCCGGAAATCACACTTACCGAATCCATGCAGGTGCGCTGCTTCGGCCACGTTTTGCGCATTGATGAGGTCAATGCAGGCAAGCTGGCCGTTGCCGCCCGCATCGAGCGCTACGAGTTTCTGCCCAAGTAGCGCGCAAGGGGCTCTCCCCTCCGGCCTCCGGTTGTGCTTCAATAGACCCACGTGACCTTCAGGACCGTACATCGGTTGCTTGCCGCAACTGCCGTTCTTCTTCCACTGGTCCCTGCCGCCCATGCTCAACAGCCCGTCGGCCAGGTATTCGCCAGTGATGCATCCGTGCGCGGTTCCGTTGTTGTCGCCGCGGGCGGAACCGAGGTGCTCAGCGGATCGCAAGTTACGGCCGGTCCGGCCACCGCCGTATTACGCCTCCATCGCGGCGGAGAAGTTCGCATCTGTCCTGATACCAAGCTCAACGTCAGCACTTCATCCAACGGTTCCGAGCTGATGTTCGCCATCAGTGGCGGCGCGCTCGAACTCCACTACTCGCTCGGTGCGGTGGCGGATGCCGTCATGACCCCTGACTTCCGTGTCCAGCTAGTCGGGCCCGGAGTGTTCCACTTCGCCATAGGTTCCAACTCCAAGGGAGACACCTGCATTACGCCTCGCGCGGGCAACGCCGCGTCGTTGATCGTCACCGAACTCATGGGCTCGGGAACCTACCAGGTCAAGCCGGACGAGTCTGTAATGTTCCCCGGAGGGCACCTGGCGAACCCCGTGCACGACGTCTCTGCCTGTGGATGCCCTCCCCCCAGGCCCTCTCCTCCGCCTTCGAACGCCGAACCCGCACAGGGCTCTGCGGCGCCACCCAACAGCCATGTGGAAGTCGATGCCCCGTTCATCTACGAGGGCAGTGGACAGGCGCCCGATATCTCCTACTACATCGCCCAGGTACGGACCCGCAGCACC
The DNA here is from genome assembly GCA_021779935.1 of Acidobacteriota bacterium. Taxonomy (GTDB): domain Bacteria; phylum Acidobacteriota; class Terriglobia; order Terriglobales; family Acidobacteriaceae; genus JAJXZT01. Next base: position 65,352 of record JAJXZT010000017.1, on the reverse strand, counting down.
ATGGACGCCTACCGGATGTTGGAACCCTCCGTGCTGCCGCCACCCCCTGCCGGAAAATCAGGCGTAAGAAAAGCCGCAAAACCCAAATCGCCGGGCGGATTCTTCCATGCCATCGGGGCATTTTTTCACCGGATTTTCCGCTAAAACGGTGCCTTCAGCCTTCCCGGGATGGTTCCTAGCCCGTTTCCTTGGCTTGGGTCAGCGTTGAAAATTCTACCGGTATCCTAGACAGTCTCTTGCCAAGTGCTTGTAAAATCTGAGATTGTTATCCCGACGGCACCTAAGCCGCAGCGCCAGGTGCTCAACTTCTAGGGGAGAAGCAGCCAATGACTAAAGCCGATCTCATCGAGGAAGTCTCACGTCTGGCGGAACTTACCCGCAAAGACAGCGAAGTCATCGTCGAGACCATCTTCGACAGCGTGGTGCATGCCCTCCGCGCCGGTGACAAGATCGAAATCCGTGGTTTTGGCAGCTTCCGTACACGCCAGCGCAAACCGCGCGTCGGACGTAACCCGAAAACTGGCGACCGCGTCGAAGTGCCAGCGAAAAAGATTCCGTTCTTCAAGCCCAGCAAGGAGTTGAAGGATCTGGTCAACGGCGGCGAAGAACTCCCCGCCGCTGCGGACGGCGCTCCCGCTCCAGCCGAGGGCAACGCGTAACCGGCAGAGTCTCAAGATTTACACGCGGCGAGCTAAATGCTCGCCGTTGGTGTTTTCCGGGGGCTACTCCGCCGAACTCCGCGACCGTCTCGCGATCGCAAAGCAACTTTCCAGCATAATCCCCAACGGCTCGGCAAAGTCTTCGAAGGCGCGTTGGTCCGCTCCGCTGAAGTGATCTCCATTCGTCTTGTTCAACATTTGTGCCACGGCAATGACCTCTCCCGCGCGATTGTCGATCGGCATGCAGAGCAGGTTGCGCGCGTGGAAGCCGGTGTCGCGGTCGATGTCGGTGATGAAGTCGGCATCGGTCGCGGGGTTGGAGATGTTTTCCGCGCGGTTGCTTCGTGCCACGCGTCCGGCAATTCCCTTGTCGAGCGCAATCTCGATCACCAGTGGTCTGGCTCCCGTTGTGTCCGCAATACGCGAGTGCAACATGCCTCGCGCACGGTCGACGATGAAGACCGTGGCACGCTCCGCCTGCAGCATGTCGCGAATGCGCTCGGTGACGGCCCGAAGCACCTGGTTTAGAAGTCCTTCCAGTAATTCGTCGTTACCCAGATCGAGTACCCTCAGCAGCTCCTCGAATTCGTGAGTCATCCCCTCGAGCATTTCGAGGAATTGCCGGTTCGAAAGCGTGTGCACCTGCGGCGCGAGTTCTCCGCTGCGCGAAAGTCGCGAGAATGCCTGTAAGACGCGTCCCGAGTGGGCGGCCAGTCCGGCTGCCACGGGCGTGATTCGTCCGTCCTCCATGGCCACGATTTCGTCGGCGATATCAAGAATGCGGTTGTCGTGCGTCACCAGCAGTACTGCGCAGTTCTGTCTGCGGGCCAGGGATTGTAACAACTCCACTACGTCTCGACCGGACTTGCGGTCGAGAGCCGCCGTGGGTTCATCGGCCAGAACAATTTTTGGTTTTCGCACCAGTGCCCTCGCCACCGCCACACGCTGTCGCTCGCCGCCGGAAAGCAAGCCCACCGGATAGTCCACACGATGTCCCAGGCCGACTGCCTCCAGCATCTCGACTGCCTGCGAACGGCTGTCATCAGGCAGGTTGCCGGCAGTGCCCACTGACATCTGCACGTTTTCGCACGCTCTCAGCGCTTGCAACAGGTTGCTGTGCTGGAAGATGAAGCCGATCTGTTCGCGCACAGCATATGCCGACGGAGAACGCGATTCGCGCATAGTATGGCCGAGCACATGGACCTCGCCATCCTCCACCGAACGTAACCCGCCAATCAGCGTGAGCAGCGTAGTTTTGCCCGAGCCGGAAGGTCCAGTGAGAATCAGGATCTTTCCGGGCTTCACTTCCAACTCAACGTCGTACAGCACCTGCTTGCGTGAGCCGCCGTCGCCGTAGAAGTGGTTGAGCCCGCGTACGCTGATGACCGGTTCCATCAGAAGACCTCCGCCGGGTCGGCTGAGCGCACCTTGAGCATCGCAAACGTTCCCGCGCCCGCGCACATTGCCAGTGTTAGCGCATAGACCGCCACAAGGCGCACGGCACTTGTCGCGACGGGAAGGTGCGTTGCGGCACGTGTCACTGCGTAGGTGATCTGGGCAATGATCACTCCCGGCACGAAGCCGCAGATGGAGAGGATCAGCGACTGTCGCATGACCAGCAGAAAGAGGAAGCGATCGCGATATCCAATCGCCTTCAACGTTGCGTAGTCGGGCAGATGCTCGCTGACGTCCGTGTAGAGAATCTGGTAGACGATCACGCCCCCCACGATCAATCCCATGACAACGCCGAGCTGAAATACGAATCCGATCGGCGTGGAGCGGTCCCAGTAATCGTGCTCGCGTGCGACAAACTCTTTTTTCGTCAGCACCTGCACGTCGCCGGGCAGGTAATGCGCGAGCCTTGCCTGTACCGTGCGCACGTCGGCGTGAGGGCGAAGGCGAATCAGGCCCACGTTGATGGAACCCCATTTGCGGTCGGGAAGGAAGTGTAAAAAACTCAAGTCGCTGGTGACCAGATTTCCGTCGGCAGCAAACGATGTGCCGAGCGTGAACAAGCCGGCGACATAAACGGGCTGGGTTTCGATTTCCGTCCGCACCTCGGGACCCTTTTGCAGGAGCTCGACGTAGGGGCCAAACTCCCTGCGTGAAAGGCGGTCAAACAGGGCGCGATCAGGCAGTTTCAGTTTGTCAATTTGCGCGTCCACTTCGGGCAGGTTGAGCACGCCACGCTCGGGCGGAAACGCGATGACGAAAATGTCGCGCTGCTGACCCGTGACGGGATTCTTGATAGGCGTCACGCGAATGTACATCGGCACGACCGATGCCACGTCGGGATCGCCCAATGCCTGGTAGAGCCTGCGCTGCGTAAACGTTCCTGCCGTTGCCAGGTTCTGGAACACGGGGCTCACCAGTACAAGGCCCGCTTGCATCGCGTTCGGCAGGCCCTCCACGCTGGCGAACAATGCCTGCCGGAGGCCAAGCTGCACCAATACCAGCACCACCGCGAAGCTAACGCCGGCAACAGCGGCAGCGAACCTTCCCCGGTCGCTGCTGATCTGTAGCCATGCGAGCCGGAATACATTCATTTTCATGGATGTATCACCACGGAGACCGTTGCCCGCGCCAGAGACCGCAGGGCATCGTTGTTGTCAGGACGTATATGGACCCGTACGATGCGCGCTTCCGCGAACTCCGTAGGGTCGCCGGGCAGGATGGAATTCTTGGCGACTTCGCTTTCGATCCGCTCCACCGTTCCTTCCACCGGGCGGCTCAGCGCCGGAGACGAGATGCTTGCCCGTTGTCCCAGGCGAACCCGGGTGATGTCCGTCTCATAGACCTCCGCGATGACCCGCATCTGTCCGGTGCGGCCCAGGTCGAGAATGCCGTCGGTTCCTGTCTCCGCACCCGGATATGCATAAATCTTGTAGACGGTCCCGGAAAACGGGGCGCGCACGACCGTATTCGCCAACTCCGAATCCGCACGCGCCAGGTCAGCCTTCGCCGATGCAACGTCGGCCTCGGCGGCGCGCACATCCGTGTCACGAACCTCGGAGACGCTATTCAGCCGCTCCCTGGCTGACTGAACGGCCTTTACGCTTTCCTGCCACGTTGCGTGTTGCTCATCCAATTGCGATTTCGAAATCACGCCAGCCGCATAGAGTGCGCGGTTGCGGTCGTAGTCATTCTTCGCCAGCACAAGTGCCGCTTCTGCGCGCTGCAACTCCGCGGCCTGCGAAGCGATGTCTCCGGCCTTAGCTCCGGCCTTGACCTGTGCCAGGCGAGTTTCGGCAACGCGCACTTTGGAGACGGCCTGCTCGCGAGCGGCCTCCATGGGTTGATGGCTGTCGAGGACGGCGAGGATTTCACCACGCTTCACCGAGTCGCCTTCGTGAACGTGCAGTTCCACGACAATCGCGGGACCGGCCGAGTAGTAAGGAGCAGCGACGCGCAACACTCCGTCGAGCGGCTCGATTCTGCCGAGGCAGGCAATACCTTCCACGGTGTTTGCCGCCGCAGGTTCGTCGGCGCGGACGCGTGTCTGAGCCCACCACGCAACAACTCCCGCCAGGACGGCAGCCGGCAACAAGAAAAAGAGCGCAGTTCGCTTCCGCGCATACCACAGCCGTATGTTCACGGGCTCTCCCGACGTCCTTATTGTGTGACACCCCACACGAGTGCTGAAAACTTTACGACGAAGTGCCGCGAATCGCAACCAGAAGAAAGGCCCGAGCTTTTCGCCCAGGCCTTTAAGAGAAAACTCCCGCGATTTTTACTTTCGAATGCCCGCCACGGCCATCATTCGTCCACTGACGCGTTCTTTGCGATAGGAGAAAAACAAGTTGGTTTCGCATGCGGTGCAGCGGTCGAGCGAGACAATATTTTTTTCAGGCACACCCGCGTCGCGCAGTTGCAAGCGGTTCGCCTTCACCAGGTCAAGATGCCGCGACAGCGCGGGTTCTCCGTGCCCGGGCGCGCGCTGATTCATGAACAGCAGCGGATACTTTGTGTGTAGCGACCACGAATCGAAGAAGTCTTCGAACAGCTCTTTCGAGTATGCGAATTGCGAGTCGAACTCGCTCTCCACTTCCTCCCCAATCTCATAGCAGCACTTGCCGATGCCAGGGCCAATAGCGGCCAGCACGTCTCTCGGATCCGAGCCGAATTGCCTGCGCATTTCGCCCACACCCTTCTCAACAATCCGCTTCGTTGTTCCGCGCCAACCCGCGTGAAAAACTCCCACCGCCTTGCGCCTGCGATCGACTACGATGACCGGCAGACAATCCGCCACCTTCACCGCCAATAACACTCCCGGCGTATTCGTGATCAGTCCGTCGCCAGCCTTTGGCGTTGCTTCGCCCCGGCGCACACGATGGATGATGGACGAATGTATCTGGTGCAGGTTTACCAGCGGCCACGGTTTGCCTTTATTGTCGAGCGCTCCAACCGCGCGCTCCAGTAATTCACGATTGCTGTTGACTGCTGCCCGCGAGTCCTCCTGCGTGTAGCCGAGATTCAGTTGCCCTCCGCCGTATTCCTTGCTGACACCGCCCTGTCGCGTGCTGAATCCGTGGATCAACCAGGGAATGTCGCCGAGGTTCTGCGCACGCAACACGTTTAGCTCGCCAACTTGCGGGGAGGGAGTGCGGCGCGCCCGGTCTCGCTTGGCGCGCTGCGTCTTGAGCGCGGAGTTCTTCAGTCCACTGGTCAAGCCACCCAACCCGTTGGCCGCGCGAAACCCCTGCTGAATCTCTTCGGCGGTAGTCCACTCTTGTGCCGTCTTCGAGGACGGACGGAGATTTTTCACTATTTTGCCGTGATGTTTCACCGTTATCGATTGTAGCCGAGCATAGCCATTGAAGCCCTCGTCAGTTAAAGTTTGGGTTCATGAACCTGTTTTCATGCAATGGCCGAGGTGTTGTGGCAGGCTATTAGCTTGAAACGTCCCGCATTGTTCTCTGGTTCCCGAAAATTTGCCCGGCTCTCGACCGGTGGCTTATAGTTCTAAAGTCATGTACGAAGAATTTCGCGCAAAAGATCGTTGGACAGGCCAAGAGGTACAGTGCTCTTATCAGGCCGTCGTGGTAGCCATTGCAACCCGTCATGCCGACGCGGTTGACGTTAAGTTCACGGTTAACAATCGCGGTGTATGGATTGCCCTGCCGCATCCGGCCTGGGTTGAATATCAAAAGCAGACCGGGAAGATCATTAACGATCCGCTTGCGGTCCAGACCGCCGGACATTACCTGAAAACAATTATTGAAAACGGCGAGGAGAGCGGACGCGAAATGTACACGCTCACCGTGCCGGAAACGCTCGAACACCTCGACGCGGTATTGCAGGAAGCCGCGACAATGAAGCCGTAGATTCCATAATCCCTGTCTCCGGCCTAGTGCCGGAGACATTGTTTTTTACCCGGAATTTCCGGGGTTGTTTCGATGGATGTATTCCGCCGGGGCGTTGCGGATTGTAATTGTGACGCTTCCAGCCGCGTGTACGCGGTGCGGTTTACGCCAGCAGAATTCCCGGTGGACCCTCAAGGGCCGCCGGAGGTCTGCCGGCGGTTTGATAGTGATTTGCCACTCACAAGTGGCTGCTGGAAGGAGAGCCCTTTTATGTCCACCGCTACCCATGCCCCCGATCTGGCAGATCTGATCCGTGGGGAGAAAGTTCATCGCAACCTGACACCCGCCGAACTCGTCGAGTTCGCAATCCGCCGCGGCGAAGGCACGCTGGCCCACAAGGGCGCACTGGTTTGCAAGACCGGTTCGCGCACGGGCCGCTCCCCGAAGGACCGCTTCATTGTGAAAGACGACGCTGCAGCGCACGTCGACTGGAACGACATCAACCTTCCGACCTCCGAAGAACAGTTCGACAAGATCTACGACAAAGCCATCCAATACTTGAAGGGCAAGGAAATTTTTGTTCAGGATCTCTTTGCCGGCGCCGATCCAACTTATCGCCTTAACGTTCGCTTTGTGAACGAAATGGCCTGGCACAACATGTTCGTCTACCAGCAGTTTCTCCGTCCCAAGAAAGAGGAACTAGCTGGCTTCGAACCAGGGTTCACGGTGATCGCCGTTCCCGGACTCAAGCTCGACCCCAAGACCGACGGGACGCGCTCGGAAGTCTTCATCGGCGTTTCGTTCTCCCGCCGAACCATCCTCGTGGTTGGCAGCGGTTACGCGGGCGAGATGAAGAAGTCGATCTTCTCGACGCTCAACTATCTGCTCCCCGCACGCAACGTCTTCCCGATGCACTGCTCGGCCAACGTCGATAAGAACGGCGAAACCGCGCTCTTCTTCGGACTCTCCGGCACAGGGAAAACGACCCTCTCGGCCGATCCCAACCGCGCGCTCATCGGCGACGACGAGCACGGCTGGAGCGACAAGGGCATCTTCAACTTCGAAGGCGGATGCTATGCCAAGTGCATCAAGCTCTCGCCCAAGACGGAGCCGCAGATTTACAACTCGCTGCACTTCGGTTCGGTGCTGGAGAACGTTGTGATCGATCCCGCGACACGCCTGCCCGATTACGACGACGGCAGCATCACCGAGAACACTCGCGCGAACTATCCCGTCGAGTACATCGACGGCGCAGTCATTCCCGGTGTTGGCGGCCATCCGAAGACGGTCGTCTTCCTTACGGCAGACGCGTTTGGCGTACTGCCTCCGATCGCGAAGCTCACGCCCGAGCAGGCGATGTACCACTTCGTCAGCGGTTACACGGCCAAGGTTGCGGGCACGGAAGCCGGTGTCACCGAACCGCAGGCGACGTTCTCGACCTGTTTCGGCGCACCGTTCATGCTGCGCGCTCCCAAGGTTTACGCCGAGTTGCTGCGGCAGCGGATGGCGGAACACAACGCCGAAGTCTGGCTGGTCAATACGGGTTGGCAAGGCGGAAAGTACGGCGTCGGCAAGCGCATGGACATTCCTCACACGCGTGCGATGGTGACGGCCGCAGTTGACGGCAGCTTGCGCAATGCCGAGTTCGTCGAAGATCCGGCGTTTGGATTGCGCGTTCCGAAGCACGTTCCGGGAGTTCCGGACGAAGTGCTGATGCCGCGCAACTCCTGGAAGGACAAGGACGATTACGACAAAACGGCCGCGCATCTGACGGAACTGTTCGAGAACAACATCAAGAAGTTCGACGTTCCGCCGGAAGTTCGCGACGCAGGTCCGAAACCGCATAAAAAATAGTTTCGAAGGTTTCGGAAGTGCCGGAGGTTTCGACAAGCGCCGCTGCGAAGGCAGTGGCGCTTTGTTGTGTGCGCCGATTTATACTAATGAGCAACGACCATCATGTTCTCTCGCAAGATTCGCGTGGAATACGAAGACAACGGCCAACGCGTCGCCGCTCCGCTGCACTGGATCGACAACTTTGCCATGCGCAACTTCACCAACGATCCGGTCTTCGATGACACGCTTCCAGTGGCCGACGGACTGATCGAAATCGGCACGCGCGTCCCGCTCGAGTTGCTGAAGGAGCGGATGGAAGACTGGTTCCATCGCAAGAGCTACATCGGCAAGGACAAGGAACTGATCGTGACGGAAGTCGCGAGTCACGCGTAACAGCCCCCACCCCCCCTATTTTTAAATCCTTTTAAATCAAATATCTGGACGATTTTCTCGTTAAATAATTGAAAAGACATGGGGTTAAACTGCCTGTGTTTTCAAATATTTGCGAGGACTGCTAATCCGCCCCATCGCATCGATTGCAAAAGAACAGGGACTCGCCGGACGGCGAATCCCTCTATATCCAGAATAGCAAATTGAACAGGGAAAAAGACCAACGGGATTTGGTTTGTTTGCTACGAGTTATGCCATGGGGGGGCTTGACAAGAAAGTTTCGAATTTCAGGTTTCGAGTTTCGAGAAAAGACACGCTCCCCACGTTATCGGCCAAAAGAGGGCCGTGAACGTGGGGCAGTTGGTTGCGCGTGCACACCGGGCGCAGAGTCTTGAAGAAAAATCACATCTAAATTAGGAGAATAGAAGGCGATTGATGCAAGATTCGGTCGGGGCCAGGAAAATGAGTCGATTAGTTTTAAGTTGAAGGCAAAGTATGTCAACTTTTCAAGCTATAAATGTTGACCAGGCTTGGGCACAATTGAGGCCATTTGTGCAAGATTTGGCGCGTACCTATGAATCCGATCCTAGTGATCCTGCGAAGCGTCTGCGGTGGAACGGAATCAATGCGCTATTCTTAATTGATTTGCATGCACAAGTGCAGGCTCGATTTATTGTCAGCACGCTGTACCTCGAAGTTTGGTTCGAGCGTTTGAACGCCATGGCGGGCTCTGCGAATTTTGAGCTTCTTAATCATTTTAAGAAATTTGCTCCAGCAGCCTGGAAGGTAACCCCGGTCCATAGCCAAGGGACGATATGGTGGCGCATCGACGGCGCAGAAAAACCGATGCTGCCGGTAGCTTTGGCACAAAAAATCGTGGAAAAGCTGGAAGAGTATCTCCAAGAATATAAGCAACATTATCGTTCCTGAAGTCAGTGGTGTGGAAGATCGAAATAGTTGACCGCGCCACGCTAAAGAAACTTCGAGCAACGTCAACAAACATGTAACTCTAGGAGCCGCACTTGATCAATTCATGCATCACAACGTTTGTTTCGAGTCGCTTTGACCAAGTCGCGGGGTGGTCGGCTTTTGTGTCTGCACTCACCGCCCTGGCTTCGGCGGTCATCGGCCCGATAGTCACTATCAGAAGCACTCAACGTCAACTTGAAGTTCAGAGTCTGCTTGTCAGCAAGCAGATTGTGGCGCCGCTACGAGAAGCCTGGATCAGCAGTCTTCGAGAGAAACTGGCGGAGATTAGCAGCATCGCGTGGGATTATGGCCAACCAGTTGGGGAGCAAAAGGAGAGGAAAGCAAGTACCGAGGACAGGCGGCGAGCGTTTCTTCTGCAAGACGAGATTGAGCTGCTGCTGCATCCAGGTGAGGAGCTACACGATGCTCTTTTGAAGAGTATCAAAGAAATGATCGAGGCCTGTGAAGAGGAAGATCAAGAACAGCTGTCTCGTGCATACGCCACTATGATGCAGCGGGGCCAACAAGTATTAGGATCTGAATGGCAAAAGGTGAAGGCTCCCAACGTCCTGTAACAGGCGGATGGGGTTTTCTTATGTAGTAAGTGCTACAATCCCGCCGTGTTCTCAGAACTGTCGACAATTCCGTGGTGGGCATGGCTACTTTGCGCATTCGTAAGTGCTGGTGTGTGCCTCAAGGCCCGAGGTAGATCGTCCGGCAGTGGGGCTGCTGCCGCTCGGGCAGGGATTGCTGCTTTTGGTGGTTTTTTGATAGCAATTTTGACTGCCGGTGTCGGCATCGCCCTCATGTCCAAATTCTGGCGGGATGTGGTGTCCACTGCAGTAGTGGTAGCGATTTTCATCGCGATTGCGTGGGTTCAAGAAGATTTGTCGGCACTCAACATTCGAGTGGAAGATGCGAAGAAGGATCGAATGCGGGATATCGAAACAATCCAGAACCAAGTCGAAACAATCCAAACTCAACTGGACAGAATCCTCCAACACATCGAGAATTCGAGAGATTAACCCGTCAATCTGTGAAGACATTTGTTCCGTGTACTATCCCAAACTCAGTCTGCTTGCACCTGGAGCCGCCCAGTTGAAGGCGACTGGGCCTGCATGAATACCTGCGGGTGAATATGACCATCCCGGGAAGATTGCGCCAGTGAGACAGAGACGCGCAGTGCTAAGATTACGGCGAAATTCTGCGGTTGAAAGGAGGCAGCATGGAATACAACCGGGACAAAGTCGATGAGCTGGTCTTGGCTCTGTTGTTTTTGACGACGCATGACGATCCGCCAGGAAAGCGGGCATGGAAAGGTCATGACTGGGATGCTATGGATCGGCTGCACGAGAAGGGATATATCTCCGATCCCAAAGGCAGGGCGAAGTCGGTGGTTCTGACCGAAGAAGGCGTAAGGCGCTCCCGCGAATTATTCGAAAAGCATTTTGTGCGCAAGGGATGAACCGCGCTTAGGAGTTGTGTAGCCAAGTCCCCACGTTATCGCCTAACAGCGGGGCGCGAACGCGGGGCACCCGTAACGTCGTCGGTCGTTGGCCGTCCGTCGTCAGGGAATACGGTAACAAAATCAACGACCCCACCCTGTCGCGAACGGCGCGCGACAAGGGTAGGGCACAAAGAACAAAGTTTCGAGTTTCACGTTTCGAGTGTCGAGAAGAAAGGCAAGAGCAACGACAACTGCAAGAGCAACGACCCCGCCCTAACAAGTTAGGACGGGGCACCCCGACGACGGCTTCGAGTTTCAAGTGTCAAGTTTCGAGAAGAAATACAAAAGCGAACGACCCCACCCTGTCGCCAACAGCGGGCGACAAGGGTAGGGCACGAAGAATTCGATCCCATGCGAGCAAAGTCGGCTCGCATGGGCCACCCGAAATTTTCACTTATCAGGATTTCTTTGTTGCTTGTTCCCAGAGGCCGCCGTTGGTGACCTTGATGACCATGAGGACTTTGTCGTCGATGAGGGGGCCGTCCTTGGAGAACTCGTTGACCTCGACAAGGACGCGGTCGACGATTTCCTGGGCGGAGAGATCGCGGTATTTGTTGATGAGCGCGGCGAGTCCCTCGGGGCCGAGTTCCTCTTCCTGCACGTTGCAGGCTTCGGTGATGCCGTCGGTGGAGCAGACGAGGATGTCGCCGGGATTCATCTGGAGCGTGCCGCGTTCGTACTCGGAGTCGGGGAAGAGTCCGACGACGGTGCCGCCCTTGTCGAGCAGGGTGAACGAACCGTCCGCAGCGTTGATGAGGAAGGGCGGGCAGTGGCCGCCGTTGATGTAGTGGAGACCGTTGCGGCGAGTATCGATGAGTCCGACGAAACAGCTCAGGTACTTCTGGCTCTTGGTGTCGTTGTAGATCATTTCGTTCAACGACAGCATGAGGACTTCGAGCGAGTGGAGGTGCATGCAGAGCGCGCGCAGGGTGGCCTGGAGGTTGCTCATGACCATGGCCGAGGCGACGCCCTTGCCCTCGACATCGGCGATGACGACAAGCATGGTCTGCGGACCGAGCGAGAGGAAGTCGTAGTAGTCGCCGCCGCACTCGAAGCAGGGTTCGTAGGTGACAGCGATGTCGTAACCGTGAAGCGTGGGCGGAGTTTCGGGGATGAGGCTGCGCTGGATCTGGCGGGCGACGGTGAGGTCGCGCTCCATGCGCTGCTTTTCAAGCGCTTCGTGATGGAGACGGGCGTTCTCAAGCGCCATGGCCATGTGTCCGCTGAGCTTGGTGAGGAATGCCTGATCATCGGCAGAGAAGCGTCCGCCGGCGTGGTTGAGCAACTGGATGACGCCGACGATTTCGTTGGAGTGATGACGGATGGGCAGGCAGAGCAGCGAAGTGGTGCGATAGCCGAACTTCTGATCGAAGCTCTGGTCGAAAAACGGAAGCGTGTAGGCATCCTCGACGTTGATGGCTTCGCCGTTTTCGGCGACGTGTCCGGCGACGCCCTTGCCGAAAGGGACGCGGATTTCCTGGCTGTCGAGCCCCTGGGCGACGATGGACCAGAGTTCGCGGCGCTTCATGTCAGCGAGGAAGACGGTGCCGCGGTCGGCCTTCACCTCGGTCTTGGCAATGCGCAGGATGAGGTCGAGGAGTTCGGCGAGATCGAGGGTGGAGTTGAGCAGGCGCGTGGCTTCAAAGAGCAGGGAGAGCTGCTGGATCTGGCGATGGCTCTCGGTGGCGTTGAGGACACGCTGCGCGGCAAGAGCGGCAACGTCGGCATACATCTTCCACCACTTGAGGAGATCGGCGGAGGCAGGACCGGAGGAGTAGGCAACGAGGACTCCGGTGACGCGGTGATGCGCGGCGAGCGGAAAGGCACTGAAGTGGGTGAGCGCGCTCTTGCGCACGAGATCGAGAAGATCGACGCTCTGATTGAAGACGGCTTCGCGCGAGGCGACAGAGGTGCCGATGGGGCCTTCGTTGATCAGAAGATAGTCGTGGCGGTGAGCGATTTCAGCGCCGGCTTCGTCGGTGAGGTAGCCGGAGTTGCCGCCGTCGTCCCAGAGCCAGAGCTCGGCGCGCGAGGCGTCAAAGCCGGAGAAGAGGCCGGCAGTGACATCGGCGACAAGGTCTTCGACAGACTGGTGCTGGCCCAACCGCCAGACAGCACTGGCAAGCGAAGTGACGTAATCACCGCGCTGCTGAGTCGGCGGAACGGCCGGAGGGGTGCGGGAAGCTTTCACGCCACAATCCTTGGGGACACCCGAAGCGACGAGAACGCAGGCCGCAAGGGGCGGGATTTTCGTTCGACAAGTGTAGTGCGGGGGAAGAGGGGATGTAAACAGGGGAGCTAGTGATCGCGGATCTCGAAATGAACGTCCACGACGGTTTCGCGGCCGATGGGCTTTCCGTCGCAAGTCGCGGGGAAGTAGTGCCACTTCTCCAGAGCACTTCCGGTGGCGTCATCAAGAAGCCGCCCGGCAGAGACGGTCAGGGATTCAATTTGTACGCGTCCCTCAGGGGTGATGAGGACTGCATAGCCGGAAGTTCCTTGCTCGCGGAGCATAAGAGCTCCTCCGGGATAGTAGGGGCGTTGTTGCCGCAACAGCACAGGTTCCCGAAAGTCAGCCGCCGGACAGTTGACGGAAACAGCTGCACCTGCAGGCGCAGAGATTGGCGCGGGGGATTCTGCTGGTTTTGCGGAGAGCGCAATGGTGATTGCCGGGTGCCCGTCCGTCACGACCTTGATCTTCTTCGGGAACGCATGACCATTGATGGTAGTGAAGTTTGAGTAGCCCACATCGCCCACGCCGCCACTTGCGTACAACAGATCAGAAGTAGCCGGATCAGCACAGAACTCGGCCACTTTGCCGGTCGGATTGGGTCCCATGTTCTCCGCATAGCTAACGCAAGTTGCCTGTTTGCCAGCGATCGTCCTGCTTTGTACTCGCGTGGCAATGCGATTCGAGATGCCGTACCAGATGCGCTGTGGATTGAGAGCGGAATACATCTCGAGAAAGATTCCGGGGGTAGACGGCATGGAACGCTTGATGACGAGCTTGTCTCCAAGTCCAACACGCAGTTCTCCGTAGCCTGGTGCTGAAATTGAATCGCTCCACTCCCGGGGAGACTTCCACAATAGTTTATAGAGAACCGTAGGGCTGCCGTTGATGGATTCGAGCACAACCTTGCCCGAGACGGAGAGCGGGCCGGAGGCGCGCCAGTCGGAGTGAGCAATGGCGCGCTGGATGAGGGCGTCGGCTTGGGTGAGCTTGGGATTGGAGGCCGAAGCGCAGGAGGTGGCGAAGAGCACGAAAACGATGAGATGGCGACGGGTCATAGTTTCGAGGACGGAAGTCTAACACGCATTGTCAATCGATTGAGAGACTCGAACGTGTGAGTCATCTGGTAAGCAGATGCATTTGGATGTCAATGTGCACAGCGACCGGTTGTCCGTCGCAGGTTGCCGGACGAAATCGCCACTGCAGGGCTGTGCGCAATGCCTCTCGGTCGAATTTCTTTCCTGCTGAACCTTGGACGATGGGATCGTAAACTTTCCCGTCTGTACCGACAAGCACCTCGAGCACTGTCGTGAGGTTCATCGGAAGACGAACGCCGTCAGGAGGAGTGGGATCGGGCGCTTCCACGGCCTGCGGCGGAGTCAAAACGCCGCCACAACCGCTCACCTCATGCGCATCGGACGGAGGTACAAAGAGAGAGCTGTTGACGCGGCCCAGCGGTTGAAGTTTTTCCACGATGGCATCAACTCGCGGAGAGCTTCCGTCCCAATATTTCAGCTCACGAGGAAACTGCCTGCCATCAAACACCGAATAGGAGAGGTACTCGGTCCGAGGAGTTTTGACACCCTCAACGACGAGCCTGTCGGAAAACTTCGGGATAAATTGCAGGAGAGCGTGCGTCTTGGGATCGCGGCAGACCGTGAGCTTCTCGTACTTGTCCTTGAGCAGAAGACACTCGGCGGTGAGCCCATCGATTTTCCGGGAGAAGCTTTTGGCAGGCTTCAGTGATGCAGTGCCGGGTAGTCCGTGCAAAAGAACATCAAGCATGCTTTGTAGTTGATAGACGGCAATGGGTTGGGTAGACATGTTGGAAAGTACCCAGAATTTCTGCTCGCCGCCGATACGTAGCTCCTGGAAGTTGGCGATGGTTGTTTCTTCCCGCCATTTTGACGGATTGATCCACTGGTAGTGATAGGTGCCAGTAAAGGTTTCGCCCTTCAGGCCTGGAGTGGTGAAGCGGATGAGCAGTTCGAAAGGCTTCTGGCCGGGACTGGCGAGGGAAGTGGCGGACGCAGTGTCTTTGAGCCACGCCTTGGAGTCGATCTGAGGAGTTTTGCCGAACGCTGCAGTGGAAGAGAAGGTTAACGCGAAAAGAAGTGCCGTGGAGAGCAAACTCTGCCGCATGAAAAGCCCCCGGAAGATAAACCCGGGGGCATGATATACGAAGTGCCGCTTACTTGTCGTACTGCAAGAGCGAGAAGACGTCGTAGGGGACGAGCTTCTGGCGGCCGTTGAGGAAGGTGAGTTCCACGACGAAGCCGAGGCCGCAGATTTCCGCGCCGAGCGACTTGGCGAGCGCTCCGCAAGCCTGGGCGGTGCCGCCGGTGGCGAGCAGGTCGTCGACGATGAGGACGCGCTGGCCGGGCTTGATGGCGTCCTTGTGAATCTCCAAGGTGTCGGTGCCGTACTCGAGATCGTAGGTCCACTTGACGGTTTCGCCGGGGAGCTTCTTGGGCTTGCGCACGGGGATGAAGCCGGTGTTGAGACGATAGGCGAGGGCGGGGCCGAAGATGAAGCCGCGGGCCTCGATGCCGAGAACAAGGTCAATGTTCTTATTGATGTAGGGCGCGGTCATCTGATCGATGACGCGGGCAAAGCCGACGCGGTCCTTGATGAGCGTGGTGATGTCGTAAAAGAGGATGCCCGGTTTCGGGTAGTCGGGAATCTCGCGGATGAGTTGTTTGAGGGCGTCGCAGGTCATAAGAAAGTTCGCGAAACGGGTTCGCTACCAGGCTCCTTCAATGCGAAATGTTTTGAGATCGTTGAGCGGGGCCGCTTCGTCGACTTCGACGTTGTCAACACGCGCGGCACGCGGCCCTTCCCGCAGCTTGCCGTAGAGCGCATGGAGTTGCTGGTTGGTGCCGGCGGCCAGGACTTCCACCGCGCCGTCATAACGATTACGCACCCAGCCGGCGATGCCGAGGATGTGGGCTTCGCGCTCGACGAACCAGCGGAAGCCGACACCCTGCACGCGTCCGGTGATGACGTAGCGACGGGTTTGGACGGGAGAAGGCATAGAACAAAGTACGAATTACGAATGACGAATGTACTGCTGCGTGGCAATCGTCATTCGCAATTCAACAATACTAGGCCCGGCTGAGGTAGGCGCCTTCGGAGGTGTCTACCTTGATCTTGTCGCCCTCGTTGACGAAGGGCGGGACCTGCACGATGAGCCCGGTTTCGCACTTGGCCGGCTTGGTGACGCTGCTGGCGGTGGCGGACTTCAGGCCGGGCTCGGTCTCGATAACAGTCAATTCGACGGTTTGAGGCAACTCGATGCCTACGGCCTTGCCATCAAAGAATTCAACGGTGATCTGCAGGTTGGCCGTGAGGTATTCGACGGAGTCACCGAGAGTGTCGCGCTTGAGCGGCGTTTGCTCGTAGGTGTTGGTGTCCATGAAGTAATAGTCATCGCCATCGTTGTAGAGAAACTCCATCTTTACCTCATCGACGGTGATCTTCTCGATGGAGTCAGGCGAACGGAAGCGGTGCTCGAACATGGCTCCGGTGCGCAGGTTGCGCAGCTTGGCCTGAATGAAGGCGCGGAGGTTGCCCGGGGTGCGGTGCTCGACGCTGAACACCGAATGCAACTCGTTGTTGTGCTTAATGACCATGCCGGGACGAAGTTGAGTGGCATTAATTGCCATGGGTGAAGAGTGCTCCTTCTGAAATCAATTCCGCTTGCGAGCGGGGACTCACGCTCCCGTAGCGCCTGAGGGCACTATGACTGGCTCGATCGCCGAACGGCAAGCGCTTCCGTGCCGCAGTCCGATTCCATCGGCGAACAGAGTGCCGGACATCTGCGCAGGCAGGTTCCGGAGGCAAAGTCCGCTGGGGATTCCGGCAGGGCGGGACGAACACTTGATTTTACCTTGTGGCTTCGCATTTGGGAAACGCCCCGTGGCCCAAAGCCGGAAGGTGGACAAAGGGAGAATGCGGCCAAGGCTGGCGTCGCGGGGTTAAGATAAAAAAACGAGGTCTACCATGAAAGACGACATCACGACCGGCGAATACCGTTACACGATCAAAGACAATGCGGTTACTGCGATCAGTTTCCTGCTGGTGGGGATGGGAGTGGGCGCACTGCTGGCGATGCTGCTGACTCCAAAGAGCGGACCGCAGATGCGCAAGAGTATCCGGCGGAAATATGAGGATGCGCGTGACGCGGTGGGCGAGTGGACCGAGCAGGCGACCGAACAGGCGGAAGAACTATGGGAGCGCGGCGCCGACCTGGCTAGCGAAGCAAAGAAGAAAGTGGCTCCACTGTCACACAAGCTGCGTCGCAGTTAGTGACTTTCCCGGGTTATCGTCCAACAACGGGACACGAATGCAGGGCACTCGCGCAAAAACAGAAAAGCGCGAGTCGGACTCGCGCTTTTTAAAAGTTGTTGATGTGCGTCAGTAGAGGCGGAAGTTGACTTCAACGTTGATCTGCACGGCGACGGGTTGGCCGTCCTTGCGCGCGGGTTCGAACTTCCACTGCTTGACGGCTTCGACGGCCTTCTCATCGAGACCGAGGCCGAGCGAACGCTGCACCTTGATATCGTGCGGGCGGCCATCGGCTCCCACCACGACCCAGAGCACAACCGTTCCCTGCCACTTGGCTTTGCGCGCTTCTTCGGAGTACTCAGGATCGGGCGCGTAGATTGCCTTGGGGGCGCTGACGCCGCCGCCAACGCGGAAGATTCCGCCACCGATTCCACCACCGAAGCCGGGACCGACACCGGCACCGTGTCCGGAGCCAACGCCACCGCCACTACCCGAGCCAATGCCGCTGCCACTGCCGGTTCCATTGGAAGCCGGGCCGAGCACGTTGGCGAGCGGGTCGCCGACCTGGCTGCCCGTGGGCAGCTTGATCTGCGGAGGAACGATTACGGTAGGTTCCACGGGGAGTTTAGGGTCGTTGTTGCGAATGACCACTGCGGGCGGCGTGATCTGCTGCATGGAGGTCTTGGGCAGCGCGCCCTTGGAAGCCATGAGCTTATCGCGGTCGCCACCGCCGCCACCGCCGCCAGCCTCATCCTTCGAAGTAGGCAGGACGTAAGGGCTGATGTCGATGACAGTACTGTTGACCATTTGCTGGACCTGGTCGCGATGCTCCCATGTCCAGGTTCCGACCCACACCATGACTACGATGAAGAGGAGTTCCAACAGAAACCCGATGACAAAGGATCCCCTGCGGACCTGGTAGATGTCATAACCTTCGCCAAAGAGAGTTGGCAAAATGTCATGAGCCGGGGTCACGGGGACAGGAGCCGGTGCCGTTGTGGCCGGAGCCGGCTGCGGGTTTGGAACGCCAGATGTCGACATTGTCTTTCGCTTAAGTATAGACCTCTGCCGCAGGAAAAAGTTTCAGAAAAACTCCTGCGACGAAAAGGACGTTCTCATTTTAAAGGGCTTAGCGGGTTCCTTGCCGGGACAAGCCAATATCGACATGTGACGAACAGCAAATAGCGCCGCAGCCTACCTTTTAGACGTCCGAAAAGTGGTTTGGCAATCACCCTAGGGGAGGATAAGTCGAAGAGCCCCCGGAAATACGGAAACGTCGACCGGGGTGGCGCCACAGTATTCGCCATCGGCGTAAATCGGCATGGGCTCAGTGGGCGCGACGCGCAGCCGGGTGACTTGCTGATACTCCACTTCCCGGATGCCCAGGTGATTTCCGGAAAAGATGGTGTGGAAGAGGGCCAGCACCTTGAGTTTGGGCACAGAGCGCACGAAGCAGAGATCGAGAAGGCCGTCGTCGAGACGGGCACGCGGCAACATGCGCATCCCGTTGCCGTAGTTGGGGGCGTTGCCGAAGGCGACGAGAAGAGCAGGCGTGTCGTCGAACGAACCGGAAGTATCTTCGCGCTGGTTCCACCACTCGACGTTGACCTCGCTGGGCGTATGCGACCAAAGGGCACGCAGCGCGGAGACGATGTATCCGCCATTGCCGCGCATCCAGGAAGACATTCGATTGGCGCGGGCGTTGGCCTCGGCATCCAACCCGACGCCGGCGATGCAGCAGAAATATATCTGCCGTTCCTCCCGCACCTGCTCGTAAAGATGATGAAGATGCTGGCGCATGATGGTGGGGCCGAGACGCGATTCGGGTTTCGGGAAGCTGCCGTCTTCGGAGGCAAACGTCTCGCCGGGCACGGGCGTCCCGGAGCGATCAAGCTGCGCGGTGACATCTTCAAGGGCGGAGAGAACGCCAAGATCGATGGAATGCACGTTGTCGCCACGGTCGAGGTAGCGTTGCCAGGCGCGAACGGAGTCGGCGACGGAACGAATACCGACGGCATGGGCGAAGTCGTTGCCGCTGCCGGTGGGAACGATGAGGAGCGGAGTTTCCGAACCGGCGAGCGGACCCAACAAGCGATGCACACTGCCGTCGCCGCCGAAAACGAGCGCGACGTGCGGCAGGTCTCCATGCTCAAGATCGTTGCCACGGAAGATGTTTACGCGTGGATCGCGAAAGGGTTCGAGAACCTTGTCTTTGGTGTAGGGGTGAAGGATGGCAGCCGCGCGCACAGAAGAGATTGTAGATGGTTGATTGCTGATTGACGATTGGAAAAAATTTTCAAATTTTCGTATTGCCGAATTTTCGAATTTGAAAACGCAAAGGACGAATGGGGAGGGAGGAAGTGAAACGTGGAAAGTGAAAAGAGAGAAACGAGGGAAGGCCGAAGACATTACTGCCGCGACCTTCTCCCTGATTCCTCTCGCTACGCGAGATGCACCTTCTTCATGGCGCGTCCGACGCGGATGATGAGAGCGGCGGGCAGGTGAAGCGTGATGTAAAGCTCCTTGTGCGCTTCACCATCGATCCTGACGGAGCCGGCCTTGATCTTGCGTTGCGCGTCTGAAGCGGATTCGGCGAGGCCGGCCTTGGCGAGAATCTTGTCGAGCTTCATCTTCTGCTCGCCATCGGCTCCGGCTCCCAACTCGGCGGCGGCGATGTGGACCTCTTCCAAATCTTCCGGCACTTCATCCTTCTGAAACTGCTTGCTCCAGTTTTCCTCGGCCTGGGCGGCTTCCGCGGCAGTGTGGAAGTCGGCGATGATGCGCTTGGCGAGGTCCATCTTGGCGCGCATGGGATGGAGGCGGCCTTCCTGTGCCTGGTGCTGGAGGTCGCCGATCTGCTGCGTGGTGAGGTCGGTGAGCAACTCGTAGTAACGCCACATGAGCTCGTCGGAGATCGACATAAGCTTGCCGAACATCTCCTGCGGAGTCTCGGTGATGCCGACGTAGTTGCCGTAAGACTTCGACATCTTCTGCACGCCGTCGAGACCTTCCAGCAGCGGCATGGTGAGGACGATTTGCGGCGGGAGACCGTCGTGGCGCTGGAGCTCGCGTCCGACGAGGAGGTTGAACTTCTGGTCGGTGCCGCCGAGTTCGACGTCGGCCTGCAAGGCGACGGAGTCGTAACCCTGCGCGAGCGGGTAGAGAAGCTCGTGCACGGAGATGGGCTTCTCTTCGGAGAAGCGCTTGTGGAAGTCCTCGCGCTCGAGAAGCTGCGAGACGGTGTATTTCGCGGCGAGGCGGATGATGCCTTCAAAGCCGAGAGCGTGCAGCCACTCGCTGTTGTAGCGGATTTCGGTCTTTGCCGGATCGAGGATCTTGAAGACCTGGGCCTTGTAGGTCTCGGCGTTTTTTTCGAGCTGCTCGCGCGAGAGCGGCGGGCGGGTGGCGTTGCGGCCCGTGGGGTCGCCGATGAGGCCGGTGGCGTCACCGATGAGGAAGATGACGGTGTGACCCATGTCCTGGAAGTGCTTGAGCTTGCGGATGAGCACGGTGTGTCCGAGATGAAGGTCGGGCGCCGTGGGATCAAAGCCGGCCTTGACGCGCATCGGCTTGCCGCTCTTGAAAGATTGTTCCAGGCGCTCCCGCAAATCGGCTTCGCGAATGATTTCAAACGAGCCCTTGCGGAGGTAGGAAAGCTGGACGTCGACGGGCGGAAACGCAGACATGATATCGATTATAAGGAGAGTCGGGAGGAATTGACGATTGCTGATTTCTGATTGACGATTGGCGGCGCGTTAACGCGCCGTTTGGCGGTAAGCTGCGAGGCTGCAAAGATAGCCAAAAGTTCGCGCGCCTCCTGCACCAGTGCCTCAAGACGGTTTGCCGGGAGAATTCCGGTGTCGGCCATTAGCTCAATCCAGAAGACTGACTCATCAGCCTCCTCAATTACGATGCCGACTTTCGAAATGAACTCCTGCTTAGACCGGGCCCTACACGCGGCGCGGTAGTTTGCAGCCACCGAAGTCGCGCTTCTGAGCAGTTGCTTGCCAACGACCTGCGCCTCGGCAGTCCGGGGAAGTGACCGGAATAGTTTCACAATGCGAATGGCGAACTGCTTTGTCCTTATCTTTGTTCATCCGCATTCATAGGTCCTCAATCGTCAATCAGAAATCAGCAATCGTCAATGATTTCTATCTTCTCCCGCTCGATCCAAAGCCTCCCTCGTTGCGGCGGGTTTCGGAAAGGTCGGAGACGACTTCGACGGGCGTGGTTAAGACGGGGTAGGGGATCATGTTGGCGAGTTTGTCGCCGGCATGAATTTCGGCGGGCGCGTCACCGAGGTTCTCCATGACGACGCGGATTTCGCCACGATAACCGGCGTCGATGACTCCGGCGGTGAGGGCGAGGCGGCGGGAAGCCATGGAGGAACGGTCGCGAAGAAGCGCACCCATGGGTTCTCCCGAGGCGCTGGTGAGTTCAATGGCGATGGCAGTGGGAACGATAGCCATGCCGCGCGCGGGGATGGTGACGCTTTCAGATGCGTAGAGGTCGTAGCCGAGGTCTTCGCCGGGATGGGCGATGGTGGGAGCCTTGGCTTCAGGGCGGAGCAATTTTACTTTCAGCATGTCCGCAATATAAAGCACCGGAGGCGAAGACGCGGAGAGCTTATACTCGCATCCAAGAGATTTGTCTGAGGTGCAGTGTGCGCATTGGTCTTTCCCTGGCATTTTTAATGGCCACCATGATTCCTGTTGCCGCTCAACAGACGCAGCAAACAACTCCGCCGCAAGACTGGACGACAGGAGTCACAACGAAATATGTGCGGGTGTCGACGGTGGATTTACCGTCGAAAGGCCATGCCTATAGGCCCATGCTGCAAAACGACGTGGTGATTGTGGATGCGGCAGGCAGTGTGCTGCTGTCGGCTTCAAATCACCAGACGCTGGACCTGTTGGAGGGGAACATGCAATTCCTCACCGCGCCGACGATGGTCCAGGTGGTGAACAACGGCCCGGTACCGGCAAAGGTCATTGCAATTGAATTGCTGAAGCGATGGAACGTGCCCATGAAGCCATGCGCGCCGCCACTGATCTGCGCGCGGGACATCACCGTCGGGGGAATGAAGATTGGCGAGTCGGCAACGTTTTTTACCAACGGCTATGTGACGGCGCAATGGAACGGGATGAATCCCGGCGGGTCGCTGGACAGCACGTATTTTTCGCCCAAGGGCAAGGATTATATGGTCTTTATCGCGCTCACCGATCTGGACGGAAACTTTGGCGGGAAAAAGCAACATCTGGCCGCCGGAAGCGTCTTTGCGACGGAAGCAAAAGAAGTGGAAATAGACGCGGGGAAGGACGAGGCACGGTGGTGCGTGTTGCGGATCAATGATAAGAAGTAAATCGCCGCGCAAATGGCCGGCACTAAGAGCAGATTTGGCATGTTGATGCAGACGGATGAACGGACCGTCCGGGGTGACGGGTACGAAGTGCGGGTCGAGAAAGTGGATTGCGTGCGCTACACGGAAGGTGAACGCCACGTGGATTTTTCCATCGCGATTGGATGCTGCGGCGGGCCGAACTTCGCGCTGTGGGTGACGCCGCGTCCGGAGTACTGGGCAGAGTCGGACGATCCGCTGTCGATCGATGAGTACGCGGTGATCGTCAAGCGGGTGAAAGAAGCGCTGGAGTATCTAAGGCTGGATTTCGAAGTGAACTACTGAAAGGCGAAACGGCAAATCGGAGAATCGGAAAAACCGAATTGCCGCCGATTAGAGACAGACAAGAAATTGAGTGTTTTGAACCTGCCCTAATGAGTTTTGGCGACTACGCGCCGTCCGATGATCTCGTAGTTTCCATCCAAAACAATTCGAATGGCTTCGCTGTAGGCCTGGTGCTCCTGCTGGAGGATGCGGTCGGCGAGGGAGTGATCGTCGTCGTCGGGCAGGACGGGCACGGTGCGCTGCACGACGATGGCGCCGTGATCGAGGTGCTCGTCGACGAAGTGCACGGTGCATCCGCTGACCTTGACGCCGTAGTCGAAGGCCTGCTTCTGGGCGTCGAGGCCGGGGAAAGAGGGCAGCAGCGAGGGGTGAATGTTGAGGATGCGGTGCGGGAACTGCTGAATGAACCACGGCGAAAGCAGGCGCATGTACCCGGCGAGCACGACGACATCGGCGCGGGCTTCCTTGAGCGCGGAGACGACTTCGCGGTCGTGATCCTCGCGCGTGCGTCCCTTGCTGGGGATGACGACAACGTTCAAGCCGCGCTGGCGGGCGGCCTCAATGCCGGGAGCGTCGGAGCGGTTGCTGATGACGATGGAGATGCGCGCATGGAGGCGTCCGGCGGAGATGTTGTCGGCAATGGCAACGAAGTTGGAGCCGCGTCCGGAGATGAGGATGCCAAGATTGCGGGAGGACGAAATGGGCTGGGGAGCATTCATTAAAGACTATTGAAACACAGCGGCGAGGAGGGGATGGGCGAATTTTCGGATTGCCGGATTTAAGAAAGTACGAAGGACGAAGTATGAATGACGAGTCCCACGTTATCGCCCAACAGCGGGGCGCGAACGTGGGGCACCCCGCTGGAAAGCAATTGATCGCCGGGAGGCTACGAGTACTGGACTTTGCGGTCGCCCTTGACGATGCGGCCGATGGTGAAGCCTTTTTCGCCGGCGCGGTCGAGGATGGTCTGGACCTTCTTGAACTTCTTGGCCGGGATGACCAGCACCATGCCGATGCCCATATTGAAGGTGCGCATCATTTCGGCGTGCTCGATGTTTCCGATCTTCTGCATGTGCTCGAAGATGGGAAGCACGGGCCAGGTTCCCATTTCCACCACGGCTCCGAGGCCCTTGGGCAGGACGCGCGGCAGGTTTTCCGTGATGCCGCCGCCGGTGATGTGAGCCATGGCGTTGACGGCATCGCCTTCAACAAGGCGTCGCACGACGGGCCAGTAGCTCTTGTGCTGCTTCATCAGCTCGTTGCCCACCTTGCCCTTGATCTCGTTGACATAGGTATCGGCAGAGTAGCCGGCGGTGTCGAAGAGGAGCTTGCGGGCGAGGGAATAGCCATTGGTGTGGAGGCCGTTGGAGGGCAGTCCGATGAGGACGTCGCCGACCTGGACGTTTTTGCCGGTGACGATTTTTTCGCGATCAACGGCGCCGACGATGAATCCCGCGAGGTCATATTCGCCATTGGGATAGAAGCCGGGCATTTCGGCGGTTTCGCCACCGATGAGCGCGCAACCGTTGTGTTTGCAGGCTTCGGCAACTCCGCTGACGATTTTCTCGGCCACTTCGGCGTCGAGCTTGCCGACGGCGAGGTAATCCATAAAGAAGAGCGGGGTTGCGCCCTGCACGGCGATGTCGTTGACGCAATGGTTGACGAGGTCGCCGCCGACGGTGTGGTGGAGGCTCATCTCGAAGGCGATCTTCAGCTTGGTGCCTACACCGTCCACGCTGGAGACGAGCACGGGGTCCGCGAACTTTTTCTTATCGACCTGAAACAAGCCGCCGAATCCGCCAATCTCGCTCAGAACGCTCTTGTTAAACGTACGATGGGCCAGATACTTGATGCGCTGCTTAGTGCGATTGGCGCGTTCGATGTCTACACCGGCATCGGCGTAGGTAATGTGCGTTTCTTCCATGCTCTGAGCCAAGGCGAATTGTCCGTCGTGAGTTGTACGGCTGGGAACGTCCGTGACAACTGATTGTAGCATCACCGTGCCTGTCACAGGCTGTCGCCGATGCGAGGCATTTGCATGGGAAGGCCGGATTTGGGCGGGAACGGACTAATTGCCTCCACCCGGCGAGGGTGCGTTCGAGGCGTTCATGGTTGTGTTCAGCATGCCCAGGTAGTGGTCGCGAAGCTGCTCGAAGTTACCAAGATCGGCGGTGTGTATGGCCGAGGCTCGGGGAATCTTGAGATGCTCAAAGTTAACGAACTGGCCGTGTTGCCTGAGGCGGAAGTCAAGATGCGGGCCGGTGGCGAGGCCGGTCATGCCGACAAGTCCGATGCGCTGTCCCTGGTCCACATGGGCTCCCCGGCGAACGAGGCGGCGCGAGAGGTGCATGTAATAAGAGATGTAGCCGTTGCTGTGGCGGATCTCGATGGTGTTGCCGCCTTCGCCCGACCAAGCGGAGAGAATGACGGTTCCGGCGGCAATGGCCTGCACGGGCGAGCCGATGGGGGCCGCGTAATCGGTGCCGAGATGCGGGCGGTAGATCCTCAGAATGGGATGATATCGATGCCAACTGAAGTGTGAGCTGATGCGCGCAGTGAACTTAAGGGGCGAGTGCAGGAAGGCCGCCTTCAGCGACTTGCCGCTGTAGTCGTAATAGCTGCTGGTGTCGTGTCCCTTGAAGAGGAAGGCCTGGTAGCGGTGGCCCTCGTTGTTATACGTGGCGGCGAGGACCCTCCCGTAAGTTGCGCCGGGCCAGTTGGCGTAGGTCGTCTTCTCGACGAGGACATGGAAACGGTCGCCGGGTTGGGGATCGGTGAAGAAGTCGAGATCCCAAGCGAAGATGTCGGCGAGCCGCAGGGCCAGATCCACGTTCTCCCCCGAATCCTCCACGGCCTGAATCAGCGAGCTATGGACCGTGCCGGTCACGGCGACAAGTTCGGTTTTGCTGGGAATGGAGGCAACGGACGTGGTGAAGCCGGTGGGAGTGACGATGGTCTTGAGCTGATGGGCGGGATCGATGCGGTAGTCGAGCTGCTTAAGGGCCGCGCCGTCGTAAGTGAGGTCGAGATGCGCTTCGGAGCGGAACTGCCGGGAGTCGAAGGCGCCCTTGAAACTCTGGATGATGCCGTTGACGGTGGCGCTGTCGAGTCCGCTGCGGACGAGCGCCGCGGCGAGGGTGTCGCGCTCGCGGAAGACCACTTCCTTGTGGGTGATGGGCGAGGGCGGAGGAGCGACCGGCGTGGCGGAAGCGGCGGATGGCTGCGCGGACGATGATGGATGCCTGAGGGCGAAAAACGCGCAGACAGCCAAAACGATGATGACGAGACTTGCGATCAACAACTGGGGGAATTTACGGGCCATATCTACTCATCCTGGGGGTGGATTGCTGTTCAGGGCCGAAACAAAACGACGATGCGTAAGGGGCCTGATCAGCAGAGAAATGGCCGAGACAAAAGACCTGCGCCAGCTACGAGGACATCTGGGGATGAACCAGCAAGAGAGAAGTTGTCCGTGGAGAGGCGGCAGTGGAGCACAGTGGCGCTTGCGGCGGCAATTGCCAGGGCGTAAATGAGGACGATCACCTGCGTGGTCTGGGAAAGAGACGCAACCGTCCCGAATCCCGAGGCCAACAGGAGCCCCAGAACGGCAATGGCAATCACGGCAATGAGAAGCGAGCGCGTACGAATGCTCATCAGGCAACAAGGTAACGGCACATTTTGCAGGGGTCAAGAGCGGAAGAGGGCTAAGACTACTGGTACCAAGTCAGCAAATGGGGGCGCGGAACCGGAAGCCGCAGACAGGCAGGGAGGGGTTCCAAGTCGGGCTAAATGAGAGGGGTAGGGACAATCCGGGAATTTTTAATCCAGAAAACAGACTAGAGTGCTATTTTCTGATATAGTCGTACTACGTTCGATTGAATTCGGCGGAAACACCTGCAGCAGATCTCGCGTCACCGCTTGCACCTGCCTCACGTAACACTCCGAACCATATCAACGTAAATTCAACACCAACACGAGAAAGAAGCAACACAATGGAACAAGGCACAGTGAAGTGGTTCAACGATGCGAAGGGCTTTGGCTTTATCAGCCGCGAGAGCGGTGAGGACGTTTTCGTCCACCACACCGCGATTCAGTCGAAGGGCTTCCGCAGTCTGCAGGAAGGTCAGCGCGTCGAGTTTGACGTGGTGAAGGGCCAGAAGGGTTTGCAGGCGGAGAACGTACACCCCCTGTAATCGAATCGGTCCGCAAGACCAAGTTCAAAAGGCGTCCCGCAAGGGGCGCCTTTTCTTTGGCTTGGAGCGGAACATCAACGAACGATACGGGGAGCGGGCTTGTTTGCCTTCTTTGGGCGAATCGGGGGCGCGACGGTTAGCGTGACGGAGTCGCCGGTGTTCCAGAGGGCCTTGCCGTCCACCATGTCGAGCCGCTTCATTTCGAGGGTCATCCGGCGGTGGAAGATCTTAATGAGGCAATAGTGATAGGTGGGGCCGGGTTGGCGATAAGCGTCGCCGGGCTCGCGAGGGATGTTGTAGGGCGTTGCGCCACCGCCACCGCTGACGATGTAGGTCACCCCGCCGTGAGAGTAGCGCTCGTAATTGTGGACGTGGCCGGCGATGACGACGATTTTTGCACGCATGGATTTCTGCTGCGCTTCAAGCCAATGGGCAAGCGCAATTTCGTTAGGGCGAGCGCCGTGTCCGCCGCCGGGAGCGCGATTCTGCGAATGCGTGTAAGGCGGGTGGTGGAGGAGGACGAAGACGAAATCGATGTCGGGCGGAAGTTTCTGGAACTGCTGCTGGAGCCAGGTTCCCTGGGGGCCGTTGGTTTCGTCCAGAGCGCTGTCGAGGACAAAAGTAATGGTGTTGGCGGCGCGCACGGAGTAGTAACGGTTGTCCTTGAGGAACGGGAAAGCCTGGAAGTAGTTGGCGAGCCCCTGTTGTGAATCCTTATACAGCTCGTGGTTGCCGATGGCAGGGAAGATGGGGATGCCGTGGTTGCGGATGACCGCTGTTTCCTTCTCCCACTGCTGCCAATCCACTTCCTCATCGCCCTTCGCGACGAGATCACCGCCGACCTCGACGAACGCGGGCCTGGCAGCGGCAATGGCATCGATAATGGCCTGACGGCGGACTGGGTCGGTGGCCGTGGTGTTGGTGGGAGGAGCCTCGCGCAGGTCTCCATAGGCAACAAAGGTGAAGGGCGCACGTATCTTAACGGTCAGAGCCAACGGTTCCTTCGCGGCCGGTTCCGGAGAGTTGGCTGACGGCTGCTGGGCAAAGGCGGCGGTGGCTGCGAGCAGCAGGACGAACGTGAGTAGTGCGCGGGATCGGACGATCATCCGGACATTATAGAGACAAGGGGCAAGTGGACTGCGGCAGAGTTGTGCGGTTCGGGGCGCAAGGACTGGCTTTCAGGCGGACGGAAAGAAGAGTACCTTGGTGCAAAACGCACGTGGGGGTATGGTGCTGGATCACATTCCGATGTGCTACATAGGCTGTCGCTTCCGCGCGCGGGCTGGAAGAATGGAATGTTGGCGCCAAGACCGGTGCGCGAACCGTGCCGGACGAAGCCAGCAAACATAAAGCAGCACCGTATTTATATCGTCATAGCAAGGTGAGCATTCATGAGCGTAATCAGCAAAGTACCGACCCGGCCGAAGGCCGATCCGGCGCATGACGTATTGCGCGCGGACCGTCACCCCCTAGATCCAATTTTCAAGCCGCAGAGCGTGGCGCTGGTAGGCGCCTCAGAGCGTGCCGGCAGCGTTGGCCGCAACGTTCTGTGGAACCTGATGAGCAGTCCGTTCGGTGGAACCATCTACCCGGTGAACCCGAAGCGGCCGAACATTCTAGGCATCAAAACCTATCCTGATTTGAAGACCCTGCCGGAAGTTCCTGACCTGGTAGTGGTAACGACTCCGGCAGAAACGGTGCCGGGGATCATGCGCGATGCCGTGGAGATTGGCATCGAGGGCGGCATCATCATCTCGGCGGGCTTCAAGGAAACGGGAGAGCGCGGCAAGCAACTGGAAACGGAAGTGATGCAGGCGATTGAAGGCCGCATGCGCATGATCGGGCCAAACTGCCTTGGTGTGATGAACCCGGTACAGGGCTTCAACGCGACATTTGCATCGACGATTGCGCGCCCGGGGAACGTGGCGTTTATCAGCCAGAGCGGCGCGCTGTGCACGGCCGTGCTGGACTGGAGCCTGAAGGAGAACGTTGGTTTCAGCTCGTTCGTGTCGATTGGATCGATGCTGGACGTCAACTGGGGCGACCTGATCGACTACTTCGGCAACGATCACCGCACGCAGTCGATTGTGATCTACATGGAATCGATTGGCGACGCGAGGGCATTCCTCTCTGCGGCGCGAGAAGTTTCGCTGAATAAGCCGATCATCGTCATCAAAGCGGGGCGGACGGCGGCGGCGGCCAAGGCGGCGGCTTCACACACGGGCTCGCTGACGGGCAGCGACGACGTGCTGGACGCAGCGTTCCGTCGCGTGGGCGTACTGCGGGTCAATTCCATTGCCGACATTTTCTACATGAGCGAAGTGCTGGCGAAACAGCCGCGTCCGAAGGGCAACCGGTTGTGCATCGTGACCAACGCGGGCGGTCCCGGCGTGCTGGCAACGGATGCGTTGATCCAGGGCGGCGGCGAACTGGCGGAACTTTCGGAAGAGACGATGGCGGAGTTCGACAAGATTCTGCCGTCGGCATGGAGCCATAACAATCCGGTGGACATCCTGGGCGATGCGGAACCGGAACGCTACTCGAAGTCGCTGGAGATTGCGGCAAAAGACCCGAGCATCGACGGGATGCTGATTGTGATGACGCCGCAGGGCATGACCAATCCGACGCTCATCGCCGAGCACCTGAAGCCTTACGCGAATACGCTGGGCAAGCCGGTGCTGGCGAGCTGGATGGGCGGAACCACAGTGGCCGCTGGAGAAGACATCCTGAACCAGGTCGGCATGCCAAGTTTCGCTTTCCCGGATACTGCGGTTCGCGCGTTCAACTACATGTGGCAGTACTCGTACAACCTGAAGGGGCTGTATGAGACGCCTTCGCTGATGACGGGGGATCACGGCCCGGATCGCAAGCGCGCTGCGGAGATCATCGAGACGGTGCGCAAGTCGGGACGGACGATTCTGACCGAGTACGAATCGAAGAAGCTGCTGGAAGCCTATGGCATTCCGATTACGGCGACGGAGATCGCCGAAACGGAGGCGGAGGCGGTGAAGCAGGCGGAGAAGCTCGGTTACCCGGTGGTGTTGAAGCTGCACTCGCTGACGATTACGCACAAGACGGACGTGGGTGGAGTGGTGCTGAACCTGCGCGACGCAGCGGCGGTTAAGCAGGCGTTCGCGGAGATCAAGAAGTCGGTGGCGGAGAAGGCCGCAGCGGAGCACTTCAACGGCGTGACGGTGCAGCCGATGGCGAAGCTGGACGGCTACGAGATCATCCTCGGGGCCAGCCTGGATTCGCAGTTCGGGCCGGTGCTGCTGTTCGGCACGGGCGGACAACTGGTGGAGGTTTTCAAGGACAAGGCGCTGGCACTGCCGCCGCTGAATACGACCCTGGCGCGCCGCATGATGGAGCAGACGAAGATCTACAAGGCGCTGAAGGGTGTCCGCGGACGGAAGCCGGTGGACCTGGCGGCGCTGGAAGACCTGATGGTGCGATTCAGCGAACTGGTGGTCGAGAACCCGTGGATCAAGGAAATCGACATCAATCCGCTGCTGGTATCGTCGGATCGGCTGCTGGCTCTGGATGCGCGAGTGGTGGTGCACGGACCGGAGATGACGGAAGACCGGCTGCCGAAGTCGGCGATTCGTCCGTATCCGACGCAATATGTGCAGGGTTGGAAGCTGAAGGACGGCGAGAAGGTCGTGATCCGGCCGATTCGTCCGGAAGACGAGCCTCTGATGATCGATTTCCACGCGAAACTCTCGGAGCGCACGGTCTATCTGCGGTATTTCCAACCGCTGAAGCTGACACAGCGTACGGCACATGAGCGCCTGACGCGCATCTGTTTTATCGACTACAACCGCGAGATGGCACTGGTGGTGGAGCGCACGAACGTGGAAGGCAAGCCGGAGATCGTGGCAGTGGGCCGCATGAGCAAACTGCACGGACGCAACGAGGCGGAACTGGCAGCGCTGGTGCGCGACGAATTCCAGGGCAAGGGAATCGGCGGGGAACTCTATCGCCGGCTGCTGGAGATTGCGCGGGCGGAGAAGCTGCGTAAAGTTCACTCGAACATGCTCGGCGAAAACCGCGAGATGCGCGCCATCTGCTCGAAGCTGGGGTTCAAGATCACAGTACCGGACCTTGAGGACAACCTGGTGGAAGCGGAGCTAATGCTTTAGCACTAGTGTTTCAGGTAATCTAGTAGACCTACGGCGGCCGGAGTTCCGGCCGCCATTTTCGCAACGCAGATGCGACGGCGACCCGGCGGAAGCGCCCGGAGCTGACGTTTGCATACCTCCCGGACGATTGCGTTCCGGCAATGTTTTGGCTTGCACAGCCCTATGTGGAAAGGGTACGAATACCGGGACATGTCTCGTAAATGGTTGCTCGCTCTTATCGCCCTCGTCCTTGCCGCGTCATTCACCATGTTTGCCCAGGAGCTTCCATCGGCTCCGGGGGAGGGTGCTGGAGCTCCCGAGCCGGCGCCACAGGCTGCGAACGCGCCCACGGCTCCCAAGGATTACTCCGACCAGCCGTTCGTCATCCAGCAGATGACCAACGCCTACTCGTTTAATAACGACGGGACGGGTACACGCACCGACCAGATGAAGATCAAAGTGCAGAGCGAGGCCGGAGTGCAACAGCTCGGCCAGTTGCGCTTTGGATATAACTCGGCCAACCAGGACCTGAAGATTGACTACGTCCACGTGATCAAGCCGGACGGCAAAGTGATCGCAGCCGACACGTCGGCGGTGCAGGACATTACGGGCGAAGTGGCGCGCGTGGCGCCGATGTACACCGACTATCACGAGAAGCACCTGGCAGTGCCCGGATTGCGCCCGGGCGACGTGCTGGAATACGAGACCCAGACGATCACGCACACGGCGCTGGCTCCCGGCGAGTTCTGGATGGAGCACTACTTCGACGACGACGTGATCATTCTGAACGAGCAGTTGATCGTCAACGTCCCCAAGAAACGCAAGATCATTCTGAAGACGCAGCCGCAGTTCGGTAACTACACCACGACTGAGAAAGGCGACCGCCGGATCTATACGTGGAACTACCAGAACCTGATTACGCGGCAGCAGAAAGAAGACCAGGAGAGAGAGAAGCAGGTTACAGGATCGAAGCGTCCGCACAAGAAGCGGGACGAGCCTGCTTCCGTCCAGTTGACGACCTTCGATTCGTGGAATGCGGTGGCGAAGTGGTACTGGGGTCTGGAGAAGGACCGTCGCGCGCCCACGCCGGAGATCACGGCGAAGGCGCTGGAACTTACGAAGGACAAGGCCACGCCGATCGAGAAGATACAAGCGCTGTATGACTACGTCGCGAAGAACTACCGCTACGTGAGTCTCTCGCTGGGACTGGGACGGTATCAGCCGCATTTTGCCACGGACGTATTGAACAACGAGTACGGCGACTGCAAGGACAAACACACGCTGCTGGCCGCGCTGCTGCAGGCGATTGGCTATCACCTGAACACCGTACTGATTCACTCGCAACACAAACTTGATGTCGACGTGCCATCGCCTTCACAGTTCGATCACGTGATCGGCAACCTTAAGCTGGGCGATCAGACGATCTGGATGGATACGACGACCGAGGTGGCGCCGATGGGAATGCTGGCGTTGCCGATCCGCAACAAGCTGGCGCTGCAAGTGGAACCGGACGGCACAGGGAAGATCGTGCGTACGCCGATCGACATTCCGTTCAAGTCGTTTACCAAATTCGAAATTGACGGGAAGGTGAGCGAACTCGGGACACTTCAGGCACATGTGACGCGCATCAGCCGCGGCGACCAGGAACTGCTGATGCGTTCGGCGTTCCGCAGCATTCCGGAATCGAGCTACAAGGATTTCGTACAGTACGTTTCCACGACGGAGGGACTGGAGGGCACGATCAGCAACATCAAGACGAGCCCCATCACGGATACCTCGACGCCATTCAAGCTTGAGTACGACATTTCCGTTCCGAATTTCTTCGACTGGTCCGGCAAGGAGTCGAAGGTAAAGCTACCCATTCCGAACGCGTACCTGCCCACCGCTGACCCGGACGACACGGAGCCGATCAAGCTCGGGGCACCACAGGTAGCCACAGGGATCGCGAAGATTGAAATTCCGGCGAAGTTCAAAATCACTCTCCCGATGCCAGTCACGGTGAAACGCGACTACGCGGAGTACGAGGCGACTTCGTCGTTCGAGAATGGAGTGCTGACGGCGGAACGCGTGCTGACGACGAAAGTGCCGGAGCTGCCGAGTTCGCGCGCCGACGACCTGGCGGCGCTGTCACGCATCATTGCATCAGACAACGCACAGATGCTTCGCGTGGAAGTGAGCGGAGCGGACGCTGCGAAGCCTCCTGCGCAGGCAAAGCCGGCGGAACTCGACGAAGCGGCCTGGACTGCGTTTAACGCGAGGAAGTTCAAGCTGGCCGCCGAACTCTACGAGCGGATCACGCAACTTGATCCGAAGAACAAGACGGCGTGGAACAACCTTGGCCGCGCGTACATGGCCATGCTGCAACTGGATCGCGCGGAAACAGCGCTGAAGAAGGCGATCGAGATCAATCCGTACGATGAGTACGCGTATAACAACCTGGGCCATGTTTACGAACTGGAACAGAAGTTCGATCTGGCGGAGCAGTATTACCGCAAACAACTCGAAGTGAATCCGCTGGACCAGTATGCCCACGCAAACCTTGGACAGTTGTTTGAGCGGCGTCACGAATATGCGAAGGCCGTGCCCGAACTGGAGAAGGCAGTCAGCATTACGCCGGATAATCCGTACACGATGCAGTTGCTGGGCGAGGCTTATCTGAAGACTGGCGAGACTGACAAGGCGATGGCGCAGTTCGAGAAGGCAGTGGAGAAGGCTCCGGAGCCGACGATGTGGAACAACGTGGCGTACGTGCTGGCCGAGGCGAACCAGAACCTGCCGCGCGCCGAGCAGTATGCGGAGTCGGCAGTGTCAAGCACGGAGACGCTGCTGCGCAATCTCTCCATTGACCAGGACAGCTACACGGCGCTGGCGACAAGCGCGGCGCTGGCTACCTACTGGGACACGGCAGGCTGGGTGTACTTCCACGAAGGACAACTCGACAGGGCGCAGAAGTACCTGGCTGCGGCATGGAACCAGACACAGCAGGGCGAGGTGGGAGACCATCTTGGACAGCTCTATGAAAAACGCGGCGACAAACAGAAGGCCATCCAGATGTACGCAGAGGCGCTGGCGGCGCGCGGAAGCGTGCCGGAGACGCGAGGCAGGTTGCAGGCGTTGCTGCCGCCGGGAACGGACATCGACAAGTTCGTGGCGTCGAAGGCTGGACTGCTGGACTCGGAGCGCACGATCAAACTCGGGCCGAGCACGGTGGACGGCAACGCGGAGTTCGTCGTCGTGTTCGACTCCAAGGGCGACGTACTGAACCTGAAGCTGACAACGGGCAAGGACGAGTTCGCGCCGCGGGTGCCGGAGTTGAAAGCGCTGCACTACCCGGTACTGTTTCCAAACGGCGACGCGGTGCGCATGGCGCGTAAGGGAGTGCTGCTGTGCACGAAGGCCGATGGCTGCTCGGTCGTGTTGTTCCCCTCGGATGCGGACCTGATTACGGCTTCGTATGCCGACGTGAAGAAACTGGAGAAGGACACGCAGTAGACCAACGGTGTGATTCATCCTTGAACCCGGAACCGCACAGGAGCGTGCGGTTTCGGGTTTTTCATTTTACAGAATGGCTTACACTGCAATGATGAACGCAAATACGAACGACATCCGGCCGTTTTACCTGGCAGGTAAATGGACCGAAGGCGAACATCACGTGGAAATCCGTGCGCCCTATGACGACTCGCTGGTGGCGCGAGTCTCCATGGGAGAACGCAAACACGCGGAAGAAGCAATCGCAGCGGCGGTGCGCGCGTTCGAGGTCACGCGCAAACTGTCGTCGTACGATCGTCAACAGGCCCTGCTCGCCATGCGGAAATTGCTGGAGGAACGCAAGGAAGAGTTTGCGCGGACAGTGAGCCGCGAAGTGGGCAAGCCGATGAAAACAGCGCGCGGAGAAGTGGAACGCGCGTTGTTCGTGCTGGATATCGCAGCGGAAGAGACGACGCGGATCAACGGTGAAGTGCTGCCGCTGGACCTGCTGGAGTCGACGCGCGGACGATGGGGAATGGTGCGCCGTTTCCCGGTGGGCCCGCTGACGGCGATTACGCCATTCAATTTCCCGATCAACCTGGTGGTGCACAAAGTGGCTTCGGCGATGGCGGCGGGATGTCCGGTGGTGGTGAAGCCCGCGCCCCAGGCGCCGGTATCGTCCATACTGCTGGCGGAACTAGTAGAGAAGTGTGGCTGGCCGGCCGAGGGCGTCAGCATTCTTCCGCTCGCCAATGAAGACGCGGCGCTGCTGGTGGAAGACGATCGCATGAAGATGTTGAGCTTTACGGGCAGCGACGCAGTGGGATGGGAGCTGAAGCGGCGCGCGGGGAAGAAGCGGGTGACGCTCGAACTCGGCGGGAACGCGAGCTGCATCATTCACAGCGACGCCGACCTGGAATATGCCGCGGCGCGGTGCGTGCTCGGCGGTTTTGCATACGCGGGGCAGAGCTGCATCTCGGTCCAGAGAATCCTGGTGCAGCGCAGCGTCTATGGGAAGTTCCTCGAATACCTGGTGCCGGGCGTGCAGGCGCTCAAGGTTGGCGACCCCAGCGACGATGCCACGGATGTCGGACCGATGATTCGCGAGGCCGACGCGAAGCGCGCAGAGAGCTGGATACAGGAAGCGGCGGCGGCAGGAGCGGAAATTTTGTGCGGCGGCCATCGCAAGGGAGCGGTGCTGGAACCGACGGTGCTGACGCATACGCAGCCAACGCAGCGCGTGAACTGCGCGGAAGCGTTCGCTCCGCTGGTGACAGTGGAGCCCTACGATGAGTTCGACGAGGTGCTGCGCAGGGTCAACGACTCGCCATATGGGTTGCAGTCGGGCGTTTTTACGCGCGACGTGCAGCGCATTTTCCAGGCATACGAAACGCTGGAGGTGGGAGGCGTGATCATCGGCGAAGTGCCAACGTTCCGCATCGACCACATGCCCTACGGCGGTGTGAAAAACTCGGGCATGGGGCGCGAGGGATTGCGCTATGCGATTGAAGAAATGACCGAGCGCAAACTGCTGGTGATGAACCTGCGGTAGAACGGCATCCGTTAGCTCGATGAAATGCGTGGCTCCGGCCACGCATTTCCTTTTGGGATTGATGCCGTTCAATTTCCATGCGGGCGCATGAGCGCCGATCACGTGACGCCCGTCACTTCGCGGCGATTTTTACGGGGCTAGCATTTTCCTATAGCGAACTTCCCGCGCGGTTCGCAGGTGCGGAGGTGTTCGCGGGAAAGGAGCGCGAAACGATGAGACGAGCATTGCTGGCGATTTTCGCGGCCGCGTTGCTCATGCTGGGAGCCGGGATCGTGATGGCACAAGACACCGGACAGTCGCAGAAGGACAACACGAAGCCGCTCGAACTCACCGACGAAATTACACCGCCCAAGCTGCTGGAAGTGGCGATGCCAACATACACGGAGAACGCGAAGAAGAAAAAGATCGAGGGTACGGTGGTGGTCAGCATCGTGGTAGATACCAAGGGCGACGTCACCTCTGCGAAGGTGGTCAAGAGCCTTGATCCGGAACTCGATCAGAGCGCTCTGGTGGCAGTGAAGATGTGGCGGTACAAGCCGGCGACGAAGGACGACCAACCGGTTGCGGTGCGTATGGATGTCAAGCTCGACTTCAATCTGCCGCCATCGTAGCGGCAACTGACGCACGCATGTTGGCGTAAAGGTGCAGAGAGGCGCATTTGCCGATCGCCGCCCGGCGAGGCACATGCACCTTTCTTTTTTTCTGCTCGTTCGCTTCCGCGTATTCCTCGAAAGAACCCCCGGTAGGTGCCAGAAATTCGGCGCGAAGTGACGATGAAGTACGCAGATCTAGATCACTTGATCCAGATTGAAACTATATTCATGTTTTTGTGAATCAAAGTTGCGGTGTCACGCAATCCAAGTGAGCAATTGGGAACGCTGTGCCTGATGATTGCCGGTGGCGGGAGAGTGGATTACGCGAAAGCCGCGTGGTTCCTGCCTTTGGCGAGGGTTCAGCGGGGTGATGCGATGGCGGTCCGAGGATGGAGAGGGATGGCTCCATCCAGTGGACTGGATAATATATCGGATCACGATATAAATTTTTTACGGGTGTGTGTGAATTAAAACCCGCATTTGGTGCGGGGTCCAGCGTTATCGTCGTTCGCAGTCCACAGGAATTCACAGAGAAGGTATTGGCGAGGCCAAGGCTCCTGTTATAATCACTCGTTCCCGTGACGCGGGTCACATATCGCTGGTTCAATGATCACAGCCGCAACGTATTAAGGCATAAGTTTCACTGGCCGGGCGGGTCAGATTGATGAGACGGGTGCCGGTCTGTTCGAGCGAAACGTAGAGCAGGAAAGATGCCGTTGGCAGGTGCTGTGCGGCAAGCGTGTTGCGAAGGCGACCATGCTGGCCGACTGCCAAAGAAGAACCCAATTGAGGGGGCCGCGGTGGCATGTGGGGATGCATGCGTGCCGTTGGCCAATGGATGGCTTCATACATGGCCCAAATCTTCCATAGAAGTGCCAACACGATTGCGAAGGCCTCGATCATTGCAGCCATACTGCTGATCGGCGGGTTGCTCTGGGCAGGGCTGGAGTTGCAGCGTTCGCCCTATTACACCTATGCCGGTGTTGCGAGGTCGCAGCCGGTGCCCTTCAGTCACCTGCACCACGTGAGTGGCGTCGGTCTGGATTGCCGATACTGTCACACGTCAGTGGAGACCTCGGGATTTGCGGGCATACCTCCGACGAAGACGTGCATGAACTGCCACTCGCAGATCTGGACAAACGCTCCGATGCTGGCGCCGGTACGCGAGAGCTACCGTACGGGCAAGTCGCTGATCTGGACGCGCGTCGACAACCTTCCGGACTTTGTCTACTTCGACCACAGCATTCACATCAACAAGGGCATTGGCTGCAACACATGTCACGGGCCGGTGGACAAGATGCCGCTGACATATGCGTATGCGTCGATGCAGATGGAATGGTGCCTGAACTGCCATCGCGATCCCGGGAAGTACTTGCGGCCGCACCGGGTCAAGGAAGATCCGAAAGATCCGCACACGATGGACGACCAGGTGTTCAACATGACGTATCAGCAGCCGACGGCGGAGCATCCCGTGGTGCTTCCAGATGGGCAGAGTTTTACGAGCCAGGATGCGCTGGGTGCGTACCTGGTGAAGGTGAAGCATGTCCGGTCGGTACGCGACATCACGAGTTGCAGCACCTGCCACCGCTAGCGACAAAGCAAGCGCGATGGGCAGCCGGGTGGCTTGAAGCGTTTAAACGAAACTGACGGGCGGAACAAAGAAGAAGCAAATGGACAACGAGAGCAGCAAGAAGAAAAGCGAAGACGTTTGTCCGGGCAAGAAGGGCAAGCTTGAGCTTGCGGAGGTCAGGGAAAAACTGACCGAAGCGCGGGGCCCACGGTATTGGCGAACCCTGGATGAGCTGGCACAAACCCCCGAGTTCGAGGAGATGCTGCATCGGGAATTTCCGCGGCACGCATCCGAGTGGACGGACGACAATTCCCGGCGCAATTTTCTGAAGATCATGGGCGCCTCGATGGCGCTGGCCGGGTTGAGCGCCTGCACCAAGATGCCGCTGCAACCGATCGTTCCTTACGTGCGGCAACCGCAGGACATCACGCTGGGCAAGCCGCTGTTCTTTGCGACGGCGATGCCGCTGGGTGCGTATGCCATTCCGCTGCTGGTGGAAAGCCACGAGGGCCGCCCGACAAAGATCGAGGGCAACCCGCAGCATCCGGCGACGCTGGGCGGCACGGACGTCTTCTCGCAGGCCAGCATTCTCACGATGTTCGATCCCGATCGCTCGCAGAACCCGACGTACCTCGGTGAAGTGTCGAGCTGGGGCAGTTTCCAGGATGCGATTCGGCCGCAGCTTGCGGCGCAGAAGAGCAGCGGTGGGGCAGGGCTGCGATTCCTGAGCGGCACCACGAGCTCGCCGAGTATTGCGGCGCAGATGGCGGACATCAAGAAGAACTATCCGAATTCCAAGTGGTACCAGTGGGAGCCGCTCGGCCGCGACAACGTTTACGCGGGCGCGCAGATGGCTTTCGGCCAGCCGGTGGAGACGCAATACAACTTCTCGAACGCGAAGGTTGTGCTCTCGCTCGATGGCGATTTTCTATCCAGTGGATTCCCCGGTTTCCATCTCTACGCCCGGCAGTTTGCGGGACGCCGCCGTCCCGAACTGAGGGAAGAGATGCTCCGCTTCTACATGGCGGAGAGCGTACCGACGAACACGGCAGCCAAGGCTGATCATCGCTTGCCGATGAAGGCCAGCCAGGTGGAAAACTTCGCGCGCGCAGTCGCTACGCAGCTTGGAATCGCGGGAGCGGGCGGAAGCCTCAGCGGGGAGCAGCAGAAAGTTGCCGCAGCCGCAGTGAAAGATCTTCTGGCAAATCGCGGCAAAGCACTGGTGGTGGTTGGCGATTGTCAGCCTCCCGCGGTTCATGCCCTGGCGCACGCGATGAACCAGGCGCTGGGCGCGGTGGGGCAAACGGTGAGCTACACCGATCCGGTGGAAGTGAACACGGCGAGCAAGGTTGACCAGTTGAAGGAACTGGCCGGCGAAATGTATGCCGGCAAGGTCGAGATGCTGGTGATGATCGGCGTGAACCCGGTCTATGACGCGCCAGCCGATATCGATTTCTACGACGCGATGCAGAAGGTGGCGCTTCGCATTCACCACGGGCTCTTCCAGGACGAGACCGCGCAGTACTGCCACTGGCACGTGAACGCGACGCACTTCCTGGAGCACTGGGGCGATGCGCGCAGCTTTGACGGAACGATCAGCCTGATTCAGCCGCTGATTGCGCCGCTCTATGGCGGGCACAGCGAACACGAACTGCTGGCGGTGTTTAACGGCCTGCTGGTAAACGGCAAGATCGACTTCACGGATTACGGAGTGGTGCAGGGCTACTGGAAGTCGCAATACAAGGGGACTGATTTCGAAGGCTGGTGGCGCAAAGGGTTGCACGACGGATTTGTTGCGGGCACTGCGCTTCCGGTCAAGACCGTTTCGGCGAAGGGAAGCATTCCTCCGGCGCAACCGCAGAACGCAAGCGGGATGGAAGTATTCTTCCGCCGCGATCCCTCGATCTACGACGGGCGCTTTGCGAACAACGGCTGGCTGCAGGAAATGGTGAAGCCGATGACGCAGATCTGCTGGGACAACCCAGTGCTGATCAGCGTGAACACGGGCAAGAAGCTGGGCCTGAAGGCGGAAGACCTGGTGGAGTTGAACGTCAACGGCCGCAAGGTCAAGGGCGCGATCTGGCTCCAGCCCGGCCAACCGGACGATTCAGCGACGGTGTTCCTTGGCTACGGTCGCACGAAGGCCGGACGCGTTGGCGACGGACAGGGCTTCAGTGGTTACAAGATTCGCACGTCGCAATCGCAGTGGTTCACCGACGGACTCAAGATCAAGAACACGGGCGAGCATTACGGATTGGCCGCGCCGGAAGGCCATCAGGCGATGGAGGGGCGCGCGATCGTTCGCGAGGCGACGCTGGAAGAGTTCATGAAAGACCCCGGCTTTGCGCACGAGATGGTGGAAGCGCCGCCGCCGGGTCTGACGCTCTACGAGCCCTACACGTACAACGAATACAAGTGGGGCATGACGATCGACCTGAACTCCTGTATTGGCTGCAAGACCTGTACGGTGGCCTGCCAGTCGGAGAATAACATCGC
The DNA here is from genome assembly GCA_021779935.1 of Acidobacteriota bacterium. Lineage (GTDB taxonomy): Bacteria > Acidobacteriota > Terriglobia > Terriglobales > Acidobacteriaceae > JAJXZT01. Next base: position 24,501 of record JAJXZT010000017.1, on the reverse strand, counting down.
CGTGGTCGGCAAGATGCAGGTCAAGCGCGGCCGCATCATGAACTGGCTACGCGTGGATAACTACCACGAGGGCGATCCGGAAAATCCGAAGACCTACTTCCAGCCGGTCCCGTGCCAGCAGTGCGAGAACGCGCCATGCGAAGTGGTTTGCCCGGTGGGTGCGACGAATCACAGCAGCGAAGGACTGAATGACATGGTCTACAACCGCTGCGTGGGTACCCGCTACTGCTCGAACAACTGTCCGTACAAAGTTCGTCGCTTCAACTTCCTGCTGTTCTCCGACTGGGACACGCCGCAACTCAAGTTCACGCGCAATCCCGACGTCACGGTGCGCAGCCGCGGCGTGATGGAGAAGTGCTCATATTGCATCCAGCGCATCACGCATGGACGCATCCGTGCCGAGGAAGAGAACCGGAAGGTACGCGACGGCGAAATTCTTACCGCGTGTCAGCAGGCATGTCCGGCGGACGCAATCGTGTTTGGCGATCTCAATGACCCGACGAGCCGCGTTGCGAAGTTGAAGGCGACCCAGCGCAATTACGGATTGCTGGAAGACCTCAATACGCGTCCGAGAACGACGTACCTGGCAGCGGTTCGCAATCCGAACCCCGAGTTGGAGTCGTAAGGAATCATGGAAACGAGTCCAGAGAGCAATGCAACCCCAGTGCTAGAACGGCTCCTGCCCGATCAACCGGCTGTCCTTGGACCGGGGCACACGATGGGTACGGTCACCGACAAGATCACGGCGATCGTGCTGCGGCGCCCGATGACGCTGGGCTGGTTGGGCGGCTTCGTGATCGCGTTCACCATGCTGAACATGCTGGTGCTGGCGGTCGGCTACCTGTTTTTCAAGGGCGTCGGCATCTGGGGCATCAATATTCCAGTTGGCTGGGGCTTCGCGATCATCAACTTCGTGTGGTGGGTCGGCATTGGCCACGCGGGCACGCTGATCTCGGCCATTCTGCTGCTGCTCAAGCAAAACTGGCGCAACTCGATCAATCGCTTCGCTGAAGCGATGACGCTGTTCGCCGTGGCTTGCGCCGGCATGTTCCCACTGATCCACACTGGCCGTCCGTGGTTAGCGTATTGGCTCTTTCCGTACCCGAGTTCGATGGGTGTGTGGCCGCAGTTCCGCAGCCCGCTGGTGTGGGACGTTTTCGCGGTCTCGACCTACGCGACGATCTCGGCGTTGTTCTGGTTCATCGGGTTGATCCCCGATCTAGCGACCTTCCGCGACCAGGCAAAGAATCCCTGGACAAAGCGAATTTATGGACTGCTCTCGATGGGCTGGCGCGGTTCCGCCCGCCACTGGAAGCGTTACGAGAGCGCGTACCTGCTCCTCGCCGGATTGGCGACACCGCTGGTGCTTTCCGTGCACACGGTGGTGTCCTTCGACTTCGCAATCGCCATCGTGCCCGGTTGGCACACCACGATTTTCCCGCCGTACTTCGTCGCCGGCGCCATTTATTCCGGTTTTGCGATGGTGCTGGTGCTGGCTATTCCGATCCGCAAGTTCTACGGCGTGGAAGACATGATCACGCTTCGCCACCTGGACAACTCGGCGAAGGTGATGCTGGCGACCGGACTGATCGTGGCCTACGGTTACAGCATGGAAGCGTTCTTTGCATACTATAGCGGCAACTTCTGGGAACGCTTCATGTTCCTGAACCGCGCAACGGGACCGATGAGCTGGGCATATGTGCTGCTGATTCTGTTCAACATTCTGATTCCGCAGTTGCTGTGGTTCCGCAAGGTGCGGATGAGCCCGCCGATGCTGTTCATGGTGTCGGTGGTGGTGCTGGTGGGCATGTGGCTGGAGCGTTTCGTGATTGTCGTCGTCAGCCTGACGCGCGACTTCCTGCCGTCTTCGTGGGGCACGTATACGGCGACGAGGTGGGACTACATGACATTCCTCGGGACACTTGGCCTGTTCTTTACGGCCATGCTGCTGTTCGTCCGCGTGATGCCGAGTATCACGATCTTCGAAATGCGCACGATGCTTCCCGAGTCCAAGGTGCAGGAGGAGGTGGCCGCTCATGACTGAAGCTCCTCTGTACGGGTTGATGGCCGAGTTCGATAACCCGACCGACCTGGTGCAAGCCTGCAAGGCGAGCTACGCGGCGGGTTATCGCAGGATGGATGCTTATTCACCCTACCCGCTGGAAGAAGCGGCCGATGCAATCGGGTTCCACAAGACTCGCGTGCCGCTGGTTGTGCTCTGCGGCGGCATCCTCGGCGGAACGTTCGCGTACCTGTTGCAGTACTGGATCAACGTCTTCAGCTACCCGCTGAACATCGGCGGACGCCCGCTGCATTCGTGGCCGGCGTTCATCGTGCCGACATTCGAGTTGACGATTCTCTTTGCAGGCATTGCGGCCGTGGTTGGAATGCTTGGCCTCAACGGGCTGCCGCAGCCGTATCACCCCGTGTTCAATAATCCGCGTTTTTCCGCGGCCACCAAGGACCGTTTCTTCCTTTGCATCGAAGCGGCCGATCCGCAGTTCGACCGCATTCAGACACAACGATTCATGGAATCCTTCAATCCGCGAGACGTATCGGAGGTCGCCGACTAACGATGACACGCGCCGATCTCCATCCCATGATTTCCCGCAGCGCTTTTCGCCTGATGGCGGCAGGCGCCCTGGTGGCGGCAACGCTCGCGCTTGGCGGTTGCGGTGTTCGCCTCGACATGCACGTGCAGCCGAAGTACACGCCGCTGCGCGAGAGCAATTTCTTCTCCGACCACCGTTCAGCCCGTCCACTGGTTGAGGGAACCGTGGCACGCGGCCAGTTGGAAGCGGATACGTACCTCTATACCGGCATGATCAACGGCAAGCCGGGAACAGACTTTCCGTTTCCCGTCACCGAGCAGGTGATGGAGCGCGGCCGCGAACGATTCAACGTTTACTGCGCGCCGTGCCACGGGCGCACCGGCGACGGCAATGGAATCGTGGTGCAGCGCGGCTTCAAGGCGCCGCCTTCCTATCACATCGATCGTCTGCGGAACGCGCCGGTTGGTCATTTCTATGACGTCATCAGCAACGGTTTTGGCGCGATGGCGGATTACTCGTCGCAGATCCCAGTGAAGGACCGGTGGGCAATCATCGCGTACATCCGTGCGCTGCAGTTCAGCCAGGATGCAAAGGCCAGCGATCTTCCGCCGGGAACGAAGATTTCAAGCAACCCGCCTAACGTGAATCTGCCGGGCTCCGAGCCGCATGACATCACCCCAGACGGCATCACCCCGACCAACGTCGCGGGAGGGAACGTAGCGAAATGAGCACTAGTGTTGACATCGCGAAAAAGGACTTTGCGCCTCCGGCGTCGCTGGCGGGATTTCGCAATAAGGCGCTGATCGTCGGCATCGTCTTCGCGATTCCCTCGATCTACGGCGCTTACATGGCGACCGATCAGTTTCTGCGCGGCTACCTTATCGGGTACATGTGGTGTCTCGGCATGGCGCTGGGCGGCATGGCTCTGCTGATGGTGGGACACATGACGGGCGGCAACTGGTGGATGCTGGGCCGTCGCGTATTTGAAGCCGCGATGCGCACACTGCCGTTCCTGGCATTGCTGTTCATCCCAATCGTGTTGGGCATGACGCGCCTGTATAGCTGGATGAATCCGGAAATCGCCGCACACGATCCCACCGTCGCGATGAAGGTTGGCTGGCTGAACCCGCACGGGTTCATCATACGGGCCGTGATTTACTTCGCGCTGTGGATGCTGTGGGCGTGGAAACTGGGAAGCGGTTCCGACAAGCAGGACACGGATGCTTCACCGGCCATCTGGCAGAAGCTCAAGGTCTGGTCAGCCACCGGAATGCTGATCTATGCCTTCACCATCACGTTCGCTTCGGTGGACTGGGTGATGTCGATGGACCCGAACTGGTATTCGACAATTTACGGCTTCATCTTTATCGCCAACCATCTGCTGCAAGGCTTCGCGATGGCGACCATCGTGCTCATCATGCTCTCGAGCGTTGCTCCGATGAACGAACTGATGAAGGCCGACAAGCTCCACGACTACGGCAAGCTGATTTTCGCGCTGACCATGGTGTGGGGATACTTCTCGTTCTCGCAGTGGATCATCATCTGGGCGGGCAACCTGCCGGATGAGATCACCTGGTACCTGGCGCGCATACGCGGCGCGTGGGGAGTCGCGGCGATCCTGCTGGTGGCGCTGCAATTTGCGCTGCCCTTCGTCCTGCTGCTCTCGCGCGACATCAAGCGCGACGCAAGGAAGCTGATTCCCGTGGCGCTGCTGGTTCTCTTTATCCGGTTGCTCGACAACTTCTGGCTTATCATTCCGAACCCGACGCCGCAGCAGGCGCTGCACGCACTGCACCACCCGGGTGGAGTTTTCATCCCGCAGATGACGATTCACTGGACCTATATCGTGACGCCGATTGCGTTGATTGGCCTATGGACAGCGGTGTTCATGTGGTTCCTGGCAAAGCGTCCGCTGCTGGTCCGCACGGAACCGCAACTAGCGCGCCTCTGGGAGGCAGGTCATGGACACTAATCACCAGCTTGACGATCACAAGAAAGAGCCTCGCAATCTCGACGTCTCATTTGAGAAGAGCGATCTCAGCGCGCGCGGCATCCTGACGTTCTTTGTCATCCTGCTGCTCTCGGGTGTCGTGTTCCATCTGGTGGTGTGGGGCATGTACGACGGTTTCATCAAACTGTCTGACCGGATGGAACCGCCGGTCAGTCCCATGGCGGTGCAACACACGCCCGCCCAGCCGAGTCCTCTGCAGAACACGCGAGTGAATGTGGAGCAGTTCCCGGCACCGCGGTTGCAGGTGACTGAGCCGCAGGACGCGACTGAATTCCGCCTCAACGAAGAGAAGGTGCTGGAAGAAAAGCCGTGGGAAGACAAGTCGGGCGTGGTTCACATTCCGATTGAAGAGGCGATGAAGATCCTGGTGCAGCGCGGACTCCCGTCGCGGCCGGGAATCACGGAGAGCGACTACAAGAATCCGATGGTGGTACCAACCGACTCCGGCTTCATGGGCCTTGCCGAAGTGCAAAAGACAGATGACGCCACGGCAGTCAACGCGTCACAGGTGCCGGCCGCGAATGCGAGCGGAGACAGTCAAACAAGCAACAGTAAGCAAGAATCAAAACTGGCTACGCCGGAGAGCCTCAAGAAGTAGCTTCGGCAGAAACAGAGTTTTCAATGCGTAGCGTGCGGTCATATTTAACAGCAATTGCGGTAACGGCGATACTTACCTCCGCGGCAATGGCGGTCCAGATCACCGGGCTCACGCCGCCGGGTCCGAGCTCCATGGGGAGCACGACGACGCCCCCGGAATTGAAGAACGTGGGAATCGATCAGCGGCTCAATGCGCAGGTGCCGCTCAATTTGCAATTCAAGGACGAGAACGGCAAGACCGTGACCCTGGGCGACTATTTCACGGACGGGCGGCCGGTCATTCTGAACCTTGTTTACTACAAATGCCAGATGCTTTGCGGTGAAGTGCTGAACGGCCTGGTGGCGACCGCCAAGGTGATGAGCTTCACCCCCGGCAAGCAATACGAGATTGTCACGGTAAGCATTGATCCGCGCGAGACGCCGGAACTGGCTGCCGCGAAAAAAGCGACGTACATCCGCAGGCTGGGACGACCGGAAGCGGCCAAGGGTTGGCACTTCCTGACGGGACAGAAGCCGGAGATCGACGCGCTGGCAAATGCGATCGGCTGGCACTACACGTATGACCCGAAGACCGATACTTTTGCGCACGCGGCTGGGATAGTGCTGGCGACGCCGCAGGGCAAGGTTTCGCAGTACTACTACGGGATTGACTACTCGGCGCGGGATTTGCGCCTGGGAATCATTCAGTCTTCGCAGAACAAAATCGGCACGCTCGCGGATGTAGTCACGCTCTACTGCTGCCGCTACGATCCCACGACCGGGCGATACGGCCTGGTGGTTACGAACCTGATGCGGATCGGTGGCGGCGCGACAATGCTCATTCTCGGCGGCCTCATTGTGGTGCTGTACCGTCGCGAGAAGCACGACAACGGACAAGGACGGGCTTAAATCGATATGTGGTCGAACTTACCACTATTTCCGGCGCGCGCTTCCACGCTGGCGGGGCATGTAGACGCGCTCTATTTTCTCCTCGTCGCGGTCACGGCCTTTTTTACCATCCTGATCGCGGCCCTGATCCTGATCTTCGCCATTCGCTTCCGCAAGCAGAAGCATCCGGTGGCGAAGCAGATCCATGGATCGAACGCGCTGGAGTTGACGTGGACCATCATTCCGCTTGGCATTTCGATGATTTTCTTCGTGTGGGGCGCGGCGATTTACTTCACCGAAACGCGTCCACCGAAGGATTCCATGGAAGTCTATGTCGTGGCCAAACAGTGGATGTGGAAGTTCGAGCACACCGAGGGGCAACGCGAGATCGACGAACTGCACGTTCCCGAGGGGCGCGACGTTCGCCTGATCATGACCTCGCAGGACGTGATCCACAGCTTCTTTGTACCGGCTTTCCGAGTTAAGGCAGATGTGCTTCCGGGGCGATATACATCGACGTGGTTCCACGCCACCAAGCCCGGCAGGTATCACCTCTTCTGCAGCCAATACTGCGGCACCGCACACTCCTCGATGGTGGGTTGGGTGGTGGTGATGACCCCGGGCGCGTACCAGCAATGGGCCTCCACAGGCACCGATGGATCGCTGGCTTCGACCGGTGAGAAATATTTCCAGCAATACGGATGCTCCACCTGCCACCGCTCCGACTCACAAGGTCGCGGGCCGAACCTGGTTGGCATCTTCGGCAAGCCGGTGCTGCTCGACGACGGGCGCACGGTGGTTGCTGACGAGTCGTACATCCGGGAGTCAATCCTCAATCCTGAAGCGAAGGTAGTGAGCGGCTTCAAACCGATCATGCCGACCTTCCAGGGGCAGATAGACGAGGAAGGTCTGGTGGCGCTGGTCGCATACATCAAAGGACTTGGCAATGGCATGGCGAATCCGCCGATGCCGGTTAATAACCCCGAAAAAGCACCGTATCCCGTGCCCCCGAAGCCGGAAGCTTCGCAGGCGACGCCGAGCGCAAAGTAGCAGGGGAAAATAGCAATGGCTAGCGCAGCAATTACACAAGACGAAAAAACGAATTACCTGAACGCGGATTACGGGATCAAGTCGTGGCTCCTGACAACGGACCATAAGCGCATCGCGCTGCTCTACCTGATCTCGATCACGATGTTCTTTTTCCTGGGCGGATTCTTTGCCATGCTTATCCGCCTGGAATTGCTGACCCCGGCTGGCGACCTGGTGACGTCGGACACCTATAACAAGCTGTTCACGATGCACGGCATCGTCATGGTGTTTCTGTTCCTGATTCCGGCAGTGCCCACTGTGCTCGGCAATTTCCTGGTACCGATGATGATCGGCGCCAAGGACCTGGCCTTCCCGAAGTTGAACCTGGCGAGCTGGTACGTCTACATGCTGGGTGGAGGCTGGGTTCTCTACGCCATCATCACGGGCGGCGTCGACACGGGCTGGACGTTCTACACGCCTTACTCCACCACCTTCTCGAACACGAACGTGGTTGCAGCGGCGGTTGGCATCTTCATTGCGGGATTCTCGTCGATCTTTACGGGAATTAACTTCATTGTGACCATACACCGCATGCGGGCTCCAGGGCTTACCTGGCGCCGTTTGCCGCTGTTCATCTGGTCCAACTACGCGACTTCGGTAATCATGGTGCTGGGAACGCCTGTGCTGGCTATCACGCTGTTGCTGGTGGCGGCGGAGCGGCTGTTCCACCTCGGAATTTTCAACGCGCAACTGGGCGGAGATCCGCTGCTGTTCCAGCACCTGTTCTGGTTCTACTCGCATCCGGCCGTCTACATCATGATTCTGCCCGGCATGGGCGTGATCAGCGAAGTGGTTACCTGCTTCTCGCGCAAGCGTGTTTTCGGTTACGACTTTGTCGCGCTGGCGTCGATCTGCATCGCGGTGCTGGGCTTCCTCGTCTGGGCACATCACATGTTCGTGGCCGGCATTTCGGTTTACGCTGCGATGGTCTTTTCGCTACTGACGTTTTTCGTTGCCATCCCGTCGGCCGTCAAGGTCTTCAACTGGATTGCGACGATGTACCAGGGTTCGATCAGCTTTGAAACCCCGATGCTCTATGCCTTCGGCTTCATCGGCCTGTTCACGATGGGCGGAATGACGGGTCTGTTCCTGGGCTCTCTGGGCATCGACGTACACGTGCATGACACGTACTTCGTGGTGGCTCACTTCCATTACGTCATGGTCGGCGGCATGGTAATGGCCTACATGTGCGGACTGCACTTCTGGTGGCCAAAGATTACCGGCAAGATGTATCCGGAGGGATGGGCGAAGCTCTCGGCGCTGCTGACGTTTGTCGGCTTCAACCTGACCTTCTTCCCGCAATTCATTCTGGGATACATGGGCATGCCGCGGCGCTACCACGCGTATCCGCCGGAGTTCCAGGTGCTGAACGTGCTCTCGACCGCGGGCGCATCGGTGCTCGCTGTCGGCTACGTACTGCCGATGATTTACTTCGTATGGTCGCTGCGGTATGGACAGGACGCAGGACCGAACCCGTGGCGCGCCGCCGGTCTCGAATGGATGACCTCGTCGCCACCGCCAACATCGAACTTCGAGACGACCCCGGTCGTGACCTGGGAAGCGTACAACTACGATGAGATCGACAAGCAACAGGAGGTTCCCGTTGCCAGCTAGTCACACCGCGGAACACGCATCACACGATCTTCGGCATCACTTTGCCGACATGGAGCAACAGAAGGAAACCGCCACACTGGGGATGTGGCTGTTCCTGGTCACCGAAGTCATGTTCTTCGGCGGCATGTTCTGCGCCTACCTGCTCTACCGCTTGGACTACTACACCGCATGGGTGGCGGGCAGCGAGAGGATGAACATCTACCTCGGCACCACGAACACGGCGGTGCTGATCTGCAGCTCGCTGACGATGGTGCTGGCCGTGCATTTCGCCAAGCTGGGCAATCGCAAGGCCACGGCGATTTTCCTGATCCTGACAATCGTGCTGGGCCTCGGCTTCCTTGGCATCAAGGCTGTGGAATATCACGAGCACTGGGTGAACCACGAGGTTCCTGGCCCGAACTTCCACTTCGAAGCGCCAAAGCCCGGAGCGTCCTTGCAGTACAGTCCGAAGAACGTGGAGATCTTCTTCTCGCTCTACTTCGCGATGACTGGATTGCACGCGATCCACATGATCATAGGCGTGGGATTGCTGACCTGGCTGCTGGTGCGGAACGCGCGCGGCGACTTCAGCCCCTATTACAACTCGCCGGTAGAAATGACCGGCCTTTACTGGCACTTCGTGGACGTGGTGTGGATATACCTGTTCCCGCTGCTCTACCTGATAAGGCATAAATAGAGGGAGCGAACGAGAATGTCTGAGCACGCACAACCGACCGTCAAAAGCTTCTTTGGTATATGGCTCGCGCTGCTGGTCCTTACGGCGATTACCACGGCCGCGTCGTTCCTCGAACTCGGCCCGTTCAACGCCATCGTGGCGCTGTTTATCGCCACCTGCAAGGCTTCGCTCGTCGTTCTCTTCTTTATGGAAGCGAGACACTTGCCCAAGATAACCAAGGTCGTGATCATTACCGCCCTGTTCTTCCTGGGAATCCTGCTGACGCTGACGATGACGGACTTCATGACACGACTGCTGGGACGGTAAGTCCGGCAAAAAAGCCGTATCGAAAATCAAAGAGGAGCCTGCGGGCTCCTCTTGTTGTTTCAGTGGACGATTGGCGTATTGCCACGGAATAAATCGACAAATATCGATTATGTCAGCCAGCTCCTCGGTGGAGGCCGCTACTTTCCTCGCATTACCTCACTTTATACGCCGTGCGAAAGCGGAAACTCAATTCATGATTTTCAGTGGGGATGACTTGCAAGGTATGAAAACCGGGAGAAGTTTGCGAGGGTCGGAAGGTGACGCCATATTGCATACGCAGTTCATTCTGAATAACCGCAAACGCCTGGGTTGCGGACAGTTTTTTCGAGACGGTGAACACACGACCGCCAGTAGCCTGTGCCAATTGACGCAGGGCGCCAGCCCCATTGTTGTTGCGCGGGTTCTGGATGGCGATGCCATAGATGGCGATTCCAGACGACTGCGCCGCGGCGATTGCGTCGGAAAGAGAATGGACGCTGTCGGTGTCGTCGCCATCGCTGAGGATGATCAACGCACGGCGGCGAGACTGCGAACCGTCATGTACAGGAAAGCCTTGCTGCACGGAGACGCAAATCGCGTCGAAGAGGGAAGTCAATCCGGACGAAGGCACCGCGTCGAGCGATCGTTCGATGGAAGCCGCGAGGAGAGCATGGTCGCTGGTTGCCATCTGCAGGGTGCGAATCTTTGTGCTGAAAGCAACGACGAACGCGCGATCATCCGGACCGGAGAGCAAGGATCGCAGGAAAGCCTCGGCTGCCATTCGTTCCGCGGGGCGCTGACGCTGCAGCGAGCGGCTGAGATCCATCAAAAGTCCAACTTCGATGGGAAGATTGCTTTCTTGCTGGAATCCGGTGATGGTGGCGGGAATGCCGTCATCGAGGATGGTGATGTCATCCGGGCGAAGTCCGGAAACGAATTGGGACTGGGCATTGCTGGCGGTGAAGAAGAGCTGTACCTCGCGAACGTCGGCGCGAAGCGTGAGCAGGCCGGATTGCCTGGTTGGCGGCAGTGTAAACACACGTTCAGCGGAAGCTTCGACAACCGGGTGTTCTCCGGCGACAGGTTTCAACAAGGCATACTGCCGGCCGACCGGATTACCAGCTTGTCCAAAGACAGAAATACCCAATGACAGCCCGACTGCCCCAATCCACCACATATGTCGTATCATGCCGTAGAAATCGGCAAACCACACTGAACTGAGCAGTAATCAGGGGACGACAATACCCCGGGGTTTCCGGGGATAGGAATTTCCCGCGAGTTGAGCCTTGCGGCACGACACCACGTCGATCAGACTGCCGCTACTTATCTCCAAGGAATCTGTCCGCCACCCAGCGGACACATATGATGTGAAACTTCAGATTCGTTTCGCCATGTAGAAGATGCAAGGAATTTGATGTGTTTGCCGGCCATGTCATGCCAAAGCGGGCATTTTGCGGACTCTGTTAAAGTCCGGTGAATTCGCGACTTGAGATGTGTGGCGCTTGCGGTGTCCAGCTACAATGGTGGCGTGAAGCCGACCATCTTCGTAGTAGAAGACGAAGCCGATATATCCCGGTTGATTCGTCACCACCTGGAAGCGGCCGGATACACGGTCCGCGCTTTTGCAACCACCAATCTCGTGATTGCGGAAGCTGAGCGCGAGAAACCTGCCGTTTTCCTGCTCGACATCATGGTGCCTGGAGGCGATGGTTTTGAACTGTGCCGCCGCATCCGGCAGAACACCGTTCTGGCGATGACGCCGGTCATCTTCCTCACTGCCAAAAGCGGCGAACCTGACCGTGTGCTTGGCCTTGAACTGGGCGCCGACGACTACATCACCAAGCCGTTTAGTCCCCGGGAGCTCGTGGCCCGCGTCAAGGCCGTGCTGCGCCGTTTTGAGCGTCCACTGGCGCCCGACGTGGTGCGCGCGGGCGAGATAGAGATCGATAGCGGCGCCATGATTCTTCGCGTACGCGGCAATGAAGTGGCCACCACGGCGACCGAGTTCCGCCTGCTCGACTACTTTGCCCGCCATCCCGGACGCGTGTTTACGCGCGACCAACTGCTCGACGCCGTGTGGCGAGATACGGCTTACGTCACGCCGCGTTCGGTCGACGTTTACGTACGCCGCATCCGCGAGAAAATTGAGAAAGATCCTGAGCAGCCCGAGTACCTGCGAACGGTTCGCGGCGCGGGCTACCGGTTCGAGGGCGTTCGTTGAGAAGCCACATTTTTGTGAAGTTGCTCGGCGCATTCGCACTGGTGATCGCCGTGGCAACCTTCACCATCGACTTCGCGGTTACCAAGGCATGGGAACGTTCGTTGCGCGAAGAGATTCAGACTTCGCTCGGGCAGCGCACGGCAATGTTCGCCAGCCGCGTCCGCAATGCCAGCGGCGAATCGATGCAGAAGATTGCCGATGAAGAGGGCCGCGCCGCCGGCGCACGCGCCACCATCATCACGTCCGCGGGAAAAGTGCTTGCCGACTCCGGCGCCAACGCCGGCGAGATGGAGAACCACGCCACGCGGCCGGAGTTCCTGAAGGCGCTGAGCGGACAGGAGGGCATGGATATTCGCCATAGCCACACGCTCGGCATTGATTTTCTATACATGGCGCGTCCGGTGCCGGGAGGTGCGGTCCGGTTGGCGTATCCGCTGAAGGCGATTGCGGACGCTACAAGCCGCGTGCGCCGGACAATCCTTGAAGGCTCGGCCATTGCGGTTGTTATCGCAATTCTCATTGCGCTGCTGGCGGCCCAGACAATCAGCCAGCGTCTTCGTAGAATCCTCAACTTTGCCGGCCAGATCGAATCGGGAGATCTCTCCGCCCGTCTGCCCATGGAAGTCACGGACGAAATCGGACAGGTGGCAACCGCGCTTGATCGCACGGCGCGCCGCCTGGAAGAGAGTTTCCAGCAGATCGAGACCAGCCGCCGGGAACTGGAGGCGGTGCTGAACGGCATGCAGGAGGCGGTGATCGCGATTGCACCCGATGGGCGTGTGCAATGGGCGAACCAGCCGATGGAGCGCCTGGTGGCCACCGGAGTTCGTCGCCAATCGCCGCTGGTGGAAAGTGTGCGCGACCCGGACTTTCTCTCAACCCTGCAATTGGCCTTGCAGACCAGCCAACCGCAGAGCACGCGCGCAACGTCAATCGCTCCCGGCAAGGTTTTCAACGTCACGGCAGCCCCCATGCCCGGCGGCGGCGCGGTGGTAGTGCTGCATGATCTGACGGAGATTGAGCGGGTAGAGAAGACGCGGCGCGATTTCATTGCCAACGTTTCGCATGAGCTTCGCACACCGCTGACGTCGATTCAGGGCTACGCCGAGACGCTGGCCGAAACGTCGAATGATGAAGCGAGCCGCGATTTCCTGGAGATCATTCGCAAGAATGCCTCGCGGATGGCGCGCCTGACCGAAGACCTGCTCGTGCTCGCGAAGGTCGAATCAGGCGAAAAGAAACCGAATCTTCAGCCGTTCTCCCCGGCGGAATTACTCGAAGACGCAACGGAGTATTTCCGCGAACGGCAGATGGAGTCCGGCCTGACGATGGAGGTGCACAGCCAGGCACTCAAGCTGGTAAGCGCCGATCCAGACGCGATCTTCCAGGTCTTTTCGAATCTGATCGACAACGCGTGCAAGTACGCGAGCGGCAGCGGAAAGATCGAAATCGGAGCGGAAGATGTCGAGGGCGCGGTGCAATTCCATGTACGCGACTTCGGCGGAGGCATTGCCTCGGAACACCTGCCACGCCTCTTCGAACGCTTTTATCGGGTGGACAAGGCACGCTCGCGGGAGAGCGGCGGAACCGGCCTCGGCCTGGCGATTGCCAAGCACATTGTGCGTGCCCACGGAGGCACGATCTGGGCGGAGAGCGAACTCCATCACGGAAGCACTTTTTTCTTCACTCTGCCGGAAGCCCGCACCGGAGTTCACGGAAATTTGACGGCCTCGTAACAATCACGTAATCACCCCGAATTACTTTAGAAATCATGCAATTGGGGGATGAGAGGTCGTAAGATACAAGGGTCGGCGGATGCGTACTGTAGCCAGGCGGTTCCGCTGCGCAGCAGGCAGAACGGCCTCTCATTTTTTTAAGGATGTCCATCATCTCGATGAGCGCCTCATCGCCGGTAAAACCCGAGTTCTCCCACCTCGTCGAACTCACCTACGAAGCGTTCAGTGTGACTCGCCAGGCCGCGGCTGCCGCTGCGGAAGGCATTGCAACGACGTCGGCCGCCGTGCTGGCTACCGTCCGCGAACGCGAAAAGCAACTCGACTCGCTTGACCGCGATATCGACGACCTGGTGACGACCACCATCACGAAGGTGACCGAACCCGAAGCACGCGAATTGCTTGCATGCATGAAGTTCGCAATTTCCATGGAACGCATTGGCGACCTGCTGCTCGGTTTCTGCAATCGAGCCGAAACCACCGCATCGAAGATGGATGTGCAGGACGCCAAGGACCTGACGATGATGACGTCACAGCTCGAGCGCATGCTGGCTGACGTGGAAGAGGCCTTCCGTTCGCGCAACCTCGACCGTGCGGTTGCGGTGCTTCGCGCCGATGCGGAACTAGACCGCCTCCGAAATGTCATGATGTTCCGCCACCTTGAGCCCTCAAGCGGTGACCGCAGGCTGGAGAGTTTCCATGTGCTCTTCATGGCGCAGGAAATAGAGCGAGCCGGAGACCACGCCAAGAACATGGCGGAAGAAGTCTGTCATCTCGTCAGCGGGCGTACCGTCCGTCACGTGCTGCGCAGTTACGATCGCCCGATCGAACAACTCTTCCTGGATCACCTGCGAAAACAGGAACCGTAACCCGTCGGATTTGCCTTCGCTTTTCACATAATTGTAATAATTGCATGAACACGATCCGGTATAATTCCACCCACCGATGCTTTACCTGCGTGGATATACCTGTCAGCAACACCTCTAACGTCCGTGTGTCGTTATTGATTACGAGTGTGTCTGTCGGGATAGCACAAGCTGTACCGGATTTGCGCGGGTAACACCATACCTACAGACCTCCAGTCATTTCTTCTTGTTAAGTTGCCGCCCATTCGCCAGATGCGTTCCGCATCCGGTGCTCTCATGTGCATGGCCTGCGTGATGGTTGCCCATTGTCACGCGAAATTCACAATTGGTTAACTGCGTTGTAATCGCCGCCGCGTAGAACCAAGATTGAACACTTGGAACCAAGGCTGAGGAAGTTTGGGAAGAACTTTCCATGACAGGCGGTACTCGATCACTTACTTGTGGACTCATGTTGCGCTTGCCGGGAACGGCAACCATCGGGACAGTTCCATAGCAAACGGGACGGGTACGTCGTACGAGAGATACGCGTCCGTTTTTCAAATTTTTCATCGAGTGGGGAGACAACGAATGAACGCAACACTACAGAAGGCTCTTGCTTTTGTCGCAGTCAGTGGCATGTGTCTATCACAAGCCACTTTTGCCGCCGACGGCCAGGGTTCCGGAAAAACATCAGCGAAAACCAGGCATCACGTTGCGCGGAAGAAAGAAGAGCCAGCCGTGACTGCGCAGGATCTTGAACAATTGAAGGATATGATCCAGGCGCAGCAACAGCAGATCGACCAGCTTCGCCAGCAGTTGCAGCAGCGTGAGCAGCAACTCGGCGAGGTGCAGAGCGCAGCCCAGGCGGCGCAAGACAAGGCGGTTGCGGCGCAGAATGCAGCCAACGAGCAGAAGCCTGTTGTCTCCCGGATGCAGGGTGAACTGGCCGACGTGAAGACGACCGTCAGCAACACGGCTGCAGCCGCGCAGGACGCCCAGAAGCGCGCCAACGAAGTGGAGACGAAGGAATCGAAGCTTTCCGACCTGGCTCACGGAAAGGTCAAGATCGGCGGCACGTTCTACGGTGACTACGCCTTTTACAAGAACACGGGGTTCGGTCCGCAGTTCTTTACGCAGGCCAACCAACCGGGGCCGGGGAACGGCGGGTTTAACTCGTTCGACATCACGCGTGCTTACATCAACTTCTTCTATACGCCGAATGATGCCGTCACCCTGCGGTTCACGCCGAACATCTATCGGCAAGTGGATGTATCCGCGGCCCAGAGCATGGGAAAGGGTTCAGCCATCGGTTCCAGTTCGAACGGAAACCTTGGGATCCGGTTGAAGTATGCATATGTGGACTTCAACACACTGTTCAGTGGTACCAAAGCCTTCAAGAAGGACAAGCTTACGCTGGGCCAGACGACGAATCCTCTGATCGACTGGGAAGAAGGGCTCTATGGCTACCGGTTTGTGAGCCTGGTTCCGTGGAACTATCTGAGCCTGAGCTCCACCTACACGGGTGTTACGCTGCACGGCCCAATCGAGCTTAACGGGAAAGAATACCTTGACTACCACTTGGGCGTGTTCAACACGGCAAGCTTCCATGCCATCGAACAGAACGACAAAAAGCAGTTCATGGGCCGGTTAACCTGGTATCCCTTCGGGACGACCTCAGATCGTAGCGGTTTTGGTGTGACAGCCTTCGAGGACTACGGCTATAGCACCAAGACTCCCGACACAAAGAGCACTCCTATAAACCGGCTTGCACTGCTAGTGCACTACCAGACTCTCAACAAGGCCTACGGAATTGCGGGTGAATATGATCTCGGACGGAACGCCTTCGGGACAGGGAACATGTTCTCCGGCGTGGGGCCTGCCGATCAATTCGGACTCGGACCTACTTCGTACGCAACATTCAGCGCACTCTCCAGCGCGATTCTGAACGGAGATCATACTCGGCAGCAAGGGTTTGACTTCTTCGGACATGCGCGAATCAAGACTTCGCCCTATACGGTGTTTGGTATGTACCAGTATTTCCAGCCCAATACCAACATCAGTGGTACGAACCCACTGGACTTTCAGCGCATAGTCGCCGGTGTCAGTTACAAGTACAACAAGCACCTCGAATTCGCGCTCGACAGCCAGAACCTGAAATATACGCACGGCCAGTTCACGATGCCCGCCTCACAGATCGCAACCTTCAGCACTTCGCTGGCGGCGGCAAATCCGAGCGGTATCGCGAACGCTGTCCCACAGAACACGAACGCGATCATGCTCAACATGCAGTTTAACTACTGACAGAAGGCATTCCTTGAAGGGAGCGCGGCGGATTAAACGACCCAACGCGCTCCTGGCCCCCCGACGAAGCAGCCACGGCGCGACCCAACCAGGTTGCGTCGTTTTCGCTTTCCACCTTTGGTCCTTGAGACTGCCCGTTTCGCCTTCCCTTCACCCTGCATTCATCGTCCTGTAACAATCCTTTGCTACCGTCTAAGTGTGGATTCCAGTACTCCGAACCCAACACCGGGGCTGTCCCGGAGAATCGTGACTGCCCCAGCTCAGGGCGAAGAGCCGGAGAAACCGCAGCAGGATTCATCCGAGGAGGTGCCGCGAACCGTCTCCGGCCGCGAGCGCAGAATTGCGCTTCGGGTAAACTGGCGCACCAAGTTCGCCGAGCACACCTTCAAATACGCCATGCTCGCCTGTTCGTTGGCGGTCCTGGCGGTGATGGTGCTCATCTTCGTGCAGTTGGTGCTGCACTCCAAACTCTCGTTGCAACAATTCGGTTTCAAGTTCTTCACGGGAAGCACGTGGGACCCCGTCTCGGGCGACTTCGGCGCATGGCCGTTTATCTTCGGCACGCTGCTCTCTTCACTGGTCGCGTTGGTGATCGCAGTTCCCCTGGCGGTCGGTGTAGCGGTCTTCGTTACAGAAATGTGCCCCCGCCCTTTGCGCGGATTCATCTCCTTCATGGTGGAGTTGCTGGCCGCGATTCCCAGCGTCATCTACGGACTGTGGGCCATATTCATTCTGGCTCCGCTTTTGCGGCAGTACGTGGAGCCGTGGCTGGGGAAGTACTTTGGCTGGACAGGACTGTTCACTGGTCCGGCATACGGCATTGGAATGCTGGCCGCCGGAGTCATCCTTGCCATCATGATTATCCCCATCATCTCTTCCATCACGCGCGAGGTGATGCAGGTGGTGCCGCAGCAGCAGCGCGAAGGCGTGCTTGCCCTGGGCGCCACGCGCTGGGAGATGATCCGCATGGGCGTGCTGCGTAATGCTCGCGCCGGCATCTTCGGCGCCGTCATACTTGGCCTGGGCCGAGCCATCGGAGAGACGATGGCTGTCACCATGGTGATCGGAAACCGGCCTGCCGTCGCCAAGTCGCTATTCGCGCCCGGATATACCATGGCTAGCGTGATCGCCAACGAATTCAGCGAAGCAACCGACGATCTCTATCTGAGCGCGCTCGTCGAAATCGGACTGGCCCTGCTCATCGTCACCGTGATCGTCAATGCCTGTGCGCGCCTGCTGGTCTGGTCGATCACTCGCGGCACTCCTTCGAGGTCCTATGTTTAGCGCGAAGGGTGTGCTCGGATTACGCCGCAGGTTCACCAATCACCTGTTCACGGCGGCTGCGGCCATGGCATCGTTGCTCGTGCTGGCGCCGCTGTTTGCCATCTTCGGATACCTGCTCTACAAGGGCCTGGGCTCAGTCAACTGGGCTTTTCTGACGCATACTCCCAAGCCAATTGGCGAAACGGGTGGAGGCATGGCGAACGCCATCGTTGGCTCCGGCCTGATTCTTGCGATTGCCAGCGCCATCGGAATCCCGCTCGGAATCGGCGCCGGCATCTACCTCTCCGAGTATGGCAAGAGCCGCTATGCACAGGTTGTGAGATTTACCGCCGACGTGCTCAACGGAGTTCCATCGATCGTGATGGGTATCGCCGTCTACGCCCTGGTAGTGATTCCGCAGGGACACTTCTCGGCGTTTTCGGGAGGCGTTGCGCTTGGCATCATGATGATTCCGACGATTGCGCGCACGACAGAAGAGATGCTGGCGATGGTGCCCAACGTGATACGCGAGGCCGCGCTCGGACTGGGTATTCCGCAGTGGCGCACCACGCTTTCCATCACGCTGCGCACGGCGACCTCGGGTGTCATCACGGGAGTCATGCTGGCGTTTGCGCGCATCGCAGGAGAAACCGCACCGCTGCTATTCACGGCCTTCGGCAACCAGTACTGGAGCCTGAAACCAAATCAGCCGACCGCCGCGCTTCCCCTGCAGATTTATGTCTACGCGATTTCGCCGTTCGATGAATGGCATCGCCAGGCATGGGCCGGGGCACTGGTCCTCATCGCTATCATTGTCGGTGCGGTGTCCATCGTTCGCGTCATCGCCGCGCGCCACCGGGTGTCGCACTCGGCGTAGCAGTCAAGTTTGGAAACGCGGCGCTGGCCGCAAGGGAGCCCGTTCAACATGGGTGTGGGAATTGAAGTCCGCGACCTGAATGCCTGGTTTGGCAAAGCCCAGGTCCTGCAGGACATTCAGATGAATGTAGAGCCGAACCACGTGACGGCCGTCATTGGCCCGTCCGGTTGCGGCAAGTCGACGTTCGTTCGCTGCCTCAACCGCATGCACGAAACCATCGCCGGCGCTCGCGTGCAGGGCAAAGTGCAGGTCGGAGATATTGACGTATATGGATCCGGCACTGCCGCAGTCGACGTTCGCAGGCGGATCGGTATGGTCTTCCAGAAACCAAATCCGTTTCCGACCATGTCCATCTACGACAACGTGGCCGCCGGTCTGAAGCTCAACGGTTATCGCAATCGCAAGGGGCTGGACGTAATCGTGGAGCGCTCGTTGCGGATGGCCGCACTCTGGGGCGAGGTCAAGGACGTCGTCAAAAAGAAGTCCGGAGCAAGCCTCTCCGGCGGACAGCAGCAGCGACTGTGTATCGCGCGCGCGCTGGCCGTGGAACCGGAAGTCCTTCTAATGGACGAACCCGCGTCCGCTCTCGATCCGATCTCGACCGGAAAGATCGAGGAACTTATCTTCCAGTTGAAAGAGCAGTACACTGTCGTGATCGTGACGCACAACATGCAGCAGGCAGCCCGTGTCGCCGACTATACTGGCTTCTTCCTGATGGGCAAGCTGATCGAATTCGACAAGACACAGAAGATCTTCACGACTCCGTCCGACAAACGCACGGAGGATTACATTACGGGTAGGTTCGGATGATGCGGAGCCGTTTTCAGCAAGGACTCGACGAGTTAAGGACCAAGCTGCTCGAAATGGGCGGCATGGCCGAGAGCGCGGTGGAATCCGCCTGCGACGCATACGCGAAGCGCGATGCCAAGCTTTGCCAGGTTGTGTTCGATCGCGAAAAGACCATCAACGACGCCGAGCGGATGATTGATGAGCTGGCCGTCGATCTGCTCGCCATGCAGCAGCCCATGGCGGTGGACCTTCGCTTCATCCTGGCCGTGCTAAAGATCAATGCCGACCTGGAGCGCGTCGGGGACCAGGCGGTGAATATCGCGCAGCGCGTGCTCGACCTGCTCCACGAACCGGGCCTCGATATCCCGGTGGATATTCAGCGCATGACCGCCGCCGTCACGACCATGGTGCGCAGGGCGCTCGAGTCCTTCCTCACCGCCAACGCAGAGGTTGCGCAGGCGGTGCTCGAAATGGATAACGTAGTCGACCGCATGAAGGACGAAGCGTTTGTCACGCTCGTGCACAACATGAAGGACGATGCGCCTCACGTCCAACAGTACCTGGATGCGTTGCTTGTTACCCGCAACCTGGAACGGGTGGCTGACCATGCAACGAATATTGCCGAAGACGTGATCTTCTGGGTGCGCGGCGCCGACGTGCGCCACGGAGCAGATCGCGGCAAAGCGCCCGGCGAAACCGCCTCCTAGCGCTTCAAGAAACCAATGGCCTCGTTTGCAGACCTATTCACTGGCCGGACGGCGAAGTCTCGCTCCGGCCTTTAGTCATGCGCTGCCGTTGCTTCCAGGTTGGATGACGTCATCGTCTTGCGCGGCAGGCCAGAGCTCTTTACCAATAGCGCTTTCAGGTTCTGGCAGGCGGGTGCAGAACGATAAACAGCACAGTCGTAGCACTGGATTTGGGACTTACAGCATTCGCGGTTAGTCCAGCACGGTGCCGCACCGTCCACCGTTACGGGACAGCTACGATCTTTTTCAAAGCCGCACCCTTGAATCTGCCAGCAGGGCAACAGTGCCAGTAGGTGACGAATGCCGGCAAAGTTCAGCCGAGCGTCCCGCACGAGATGCAAAAGCGTGCCGATCCACTCGTAGTCCTTCTCCATGAAATAACGCGTGCCCTTTGAGGATTTGATCGGGATTATCAAGCCTTCGCGCTCATATAAGCGCAGAAGGTCAACGGAAATTCCAAAGTGTTTCGCGACGGCGCCGATCTTAATTTTTCCGTTCGCGACGGTGGGGGCGGATTGTTCAACACTCATGACGGATCCAATCTGGAGCCTAGTTTCGAGATAAAGAAATTCTCTATCTCAGGGAGTGCAAGTCTATTACCAGCGACGACCCAAATGCTGTGACGGATGAACATTCAATGAATTCAACAAGTTACCCTTCTGGGGGATTCCATTTTCTGGATGATGACGCAGAGTTTTTGGGGAAAATCGCTCAGGCGAGCGAGATTTCACTCACCTTTGAAGCAGCAACGTACGGAGGAAGGCCGACTCTCCGGAAGTGACCTGTGGCACAGACATGCGGCAACGCCGCCGGTCATGCTTGGCGGAGATTATTCGCGCGAGGAATTGCCATGCAAACTACGGCGGTACTTTCTACAACTGAATTGATAAAGGATTTCAAGGAACTTCGCTTACGAGCGCGCGGCGTTGGATTGAAGCACGTTGCAGTGGTTGTGGCGGACGACGAAGTGGCACTGCAGGCGGCAGCCGGTGCACTTGAACTGGGAATCGCCCAGCCAATCCTGATTGGGGACGAAACAAGGATCCGCAGTAAGGCCGAAGAACATGGCTTGCGAAACCTGCTGGATGGAGCGCAATTTGTCAGCGCCACGGATTCTTCCGAAGCCGCCAAGATTGCGGCGCGCATGGCGCGCGACGGGCAGGCGGACATTCTTCTCAAAGGTCATCTGCGCACGGATGAACTTTTACGGGCCGTACTCGACAAGGAAAACGGGCTGCGCACCGGACGACTGCTAAGCGACGTGCTGCTTTATGAAGACACACTCGCTGGAGAGCGTCGACTGGTCGGTATCACAGACGGAGGACTGAACGTAGCTCCGACGCTCGAACAGAAAAAACAAATCGTGCAGAACGCCATCGAGGTGATGCACGCCATCGGACACAAGCGGCCACGCATGGCCATCATGAGCGCTACCGAAGCCGTCACCGACTCGGTGCCGTCCACGCTGGATGCAAAAGTGCTGACGGAGCTGGGAAGTGCCGGATATTTCGGCGAAGCAGATGTGTTCGGGCCGCTGGCGCTCGACAATGCGCTGCTGGAATCGGCGGCCCGGGCCAAGGGTATCACCGGCGCGGTAGCAGGCCATGCGGATTGCATGGTCGTGCCGAATATCGAGTCCGGTAATCTGCTCGGCAAGGCCGTCAAATATCTCGGCGGCTCGCAGTGCGCGCATGTGGTGGTTGGCGCGCGCATCCCGATCCTTATTCCTTCTCGCGTGGAGAGCGCCGACGACAAAGTGAATGCCATGGCGCTGGGGGTGGTCTTTGCCCGCCGCTGAATTCAAAATCCTCGTCATTAATCCCGGATCAACTTCGACGAAGTTTGCTCTCTATGCGAACGAACGCGCAAAACTGGTGAAGACCTTGCGCCACTCGGACGAAGAGATGGCGCAGTTCAAGGGACGTCCAATTCTTGAGCAGCAGGAATTTCGCAGCCATTTAGTAGAGAGTGAACTTGCAGCGGCAGGGCACAACGTGCAGGAGTTGAGCGCCGTCGCCGGACGAGGAGGCTTGCTGCGCCCGCTGGCCAGCGGAACGTATCTCGTAAATGGCGAAATGCTGGCGGAGCTACGACGCGCGGAGCGCGGCGAGCATGCGTCGAACCTCGGCGCATACCTGGCGCATGACATCGCAAAGCACGCGGGCGCGGAGGCATACGTGGTCGATCCGGTCAGTGTAGATGAATGGCCGCCGGTCGCGCGCTTCTCGGGGTTGGCCGCGCTGGAGCGCCAATGTCTTTCACACGCGCTGAACACAAAGGCAGTGGCCAAACGCTATGCGCGACAGGCGGGGCGCAGATATGAAGAGTTGAAACTCATCGTGGCGCATGTTGGCAGCGGGATTTCCGTTTCCGCGCACAGCGATGGCCGCATGATCGACGTAACGAACTCGCGCGAAGAGGGTGCGTTCTCCACGGAGCGGTCCGGCACGGTGCCGGTGATGAAACTGGTGGAACTTTGCTTCAGCGGAAAATACAACTACAAGCAGGTAGAAGCGATGCTGTTCCGCGAGGGCGGACTCTACTCGTACCTGGGAACCAAAGACCTGGTGGAGATAGAGCGCCGGATCGCCGAGGGCGACGCGCAGGCGGCACTGGTGTTCGACGCAATGGTGTACCAGATTGCGAAGGAAATCGGCGCTATGGCGGCGGTGCTGGCAGGCAAGGTGGACGCAATCCTGTTGACGGGCGGCATGGCACACTCGGAGAAACTGGTAGCGGCGCTGACGCGGCAGACGCAATGGATCGCGCGCGTGCAGGCGTATCCGGGAGAAGACGAGTTGCAGGCGCTGGCAGAAGGAGTGCTGCGCGTGCTGCACGGAGAAGAGCAGGCAAGGGAACTGGAACCCGTCCACGAACCGGCCACGACGTGGTAAGTCGAGCAAAATTCCCGTAACTCAAGAGTATCGGTCGCTAGTAACCGAGCGCTCACCTGCCGGTGTATTTCGCGCAAACAGTGTGTGATGGATGGCTGAGGATCGTGAGCGGCGGCGCGCGGTCAAGATTTCAGGAAGTACGAAGTACGAATTTCGAATGACGAATGGATAAGCAGGATTGTCGATCGCTGATTGCTGATTGACGATTGAGCGGTCTAAAGCCTGCATGAGCCAACCAAGAGGCCGTCGCGACTTTATTGCGGAGCCGCCTTGAGAAGCAGCAGTCCCTGCACAGTCTTCCAGTCATCGTGCTGGCGGTCGAAGGTGATCTCGTTGTTCGCGGCGGAATGTTGCGGGTCGAAGAGCAAGAGCTTCTGGATGACGTAGTTCCGCTGACCGCTGGAGTAGATGGATTCGTCGAAGACGACACCGTACACGACAAAGAGTCGGGAGTTCCATTGCATGAGGTACGGCTGGTTGTGCATGAGCGGAGCGATGAACTGCTCAGGACCGATGGAAGCAGGGGAGAGGTATTCCGAGGCGAGCATGATGGGACGGCCACTACTCAAGGTCCATCGCCCCTGAAGTTTTCCGCCAAGGTCGCGGAGCGAGAGGGAGACCGAGGCCAGCACACGATCTTCGAGCGCGGAATTCTTTCTGCAACATAACTGCTCATTGTGAAAGACGGTTTCGAGAGCGGCGGCGAGCACGGCCGCGGCGGCGGAGGAGTGCGCCGTGTGAGGAGAAAAGTCCCTGATACGTACCTGCTGGTTCGGATGAAAGACGACGGGCGGTGGTACGTAGTCTTGAGCGTAAGAGCAGTACGCGGCGGACAAAAAGAAGGAGATGAGACACAACACGCGGAACTTCATCGTATGGACCTCCGTGAGAGGCACACCATGATCATTCTAGTGGATGCAGGGAAAATGTATAGATTCTGAGTTGCAAAAGAAGCGACTCAGAATGACGGCGTGAAAAACAAAGGCAACTCCCCCGCCCAATCGGAGCTTGGACTGATTGGATAAGGGCGAAGGCTCACTTCGAGTTCCGGTAGTCTTTCTTTGTTGTGGAAGTAAGACGCTGGAAGGAAGGAGCCTTCGATGATGATTGTAGGCTGTGATTTCCATCCGAGTTGGCAACA
>JAJXZT010000069.1 GCA_021779935.1 Acidobacteriota bacterium | reverse complement strand
AGAAGAAAATCCTGCTCAGGAAAATACGGACGGAAAACCTTCGCCATGCGTTCAGATTCGCAGTTTCTTTCGCACAACTCAAGCCCATTGTGTATGACCGGAACCATTACTCAGACAGGCTCCTAGAGCAGTGAACTCCTGGAGAATTACTTTGTCTGGAAGTCCTGCGATTCGCGCATTGCCAGCCCCACGCTGGTAATACGCAGCACTTGTGCGGGAGTTTGACGCATGAGCCTGTGAAAGTCAAGCCGGAGAAAGTGAATCGAGCGCATGAGAAAAGGCCATGCAGCGCGCATGGCCTTTTCGTTTCCGCGAGAATTGAAACTCCCGGTTTTATTGCAGCAACGTCGGTTCGTCGTTGCCGTTCTTTTCATCATCGGGGATGACAACGGCGGCGGCGACTTTGTCTCCACCTTCCAGTGACAGCAGGCGGACGCCTTGCGTAGCGCGTCCCGCCTCACGGATGTTGTCGGTGCCCATGCGGATGATCTTGCCGTATTGCGAAATCAGCATCGCTTCCGACTCTTCGCTGACCAGCAGGATGCCGACTACTTTGCCGTTTCGTTCCGTCGTCTTGACGTTGATGATGCCCTTTCCGCCGCGGCCGGTGAGGCGGTATTCGCCGACAGGAGTGCGTTTGCCGTAGCCGTTCTCGGTGACGGTAAGAATCAGGTTCGGCAGCGGAGCTTCTTCCACTTCACCCTCGGCCTTCTTCTTGCCGTTCGTCTTGGCGGACTTCTTCGGCCCGCTCTCGCTTTCCATCGTCGCATCGCCCGCCTTTGGAGTGACGGCCATTCCAACGATGTAATCTTTCGGGGCAAGGTTCATGCCGCGCACGCCGAATGCCGGGCGTCCCATCGAACGGACGTCTTCTTCGTCGAAGCGGATCGCCATGCCTTCGTGCGAGGCGAGGAAGATGATCTGCTGGCCGTCGGTGATTTGTGCCGTGACCAGTTCGTCGTTCTTCTCGATGCCAATTGCGATAATGCCGCGCGACATCACGTTACAGAAATCCTTGAGTGCAGTCTTCTTCACCGTGCCGTGGCGCGTGGCAAAGAAAATGCATTTACCTTCTTCTTCCAGATCGCGCACGTTGAGGAAGGCGCGCACCGTTTCGCCCGGTTGCAGCGAGACGAGGTTGCTGATGTGTTTGCCTTTGCCCGCCGCACCAACATCTGGAATTTCGTAGACTTTCAGCCAGTAGACGCGCCCGATGTTGGTGAAGATCAGGATGTAGTTGTGTGTCGAAGCGACAATCAGATGTTCGACGAAATCCTCATCGCGCGTCTTCATGCCGGTGCGTCCGGTGCCGCCGCGGCGCTGCTGGCGATAAGTGGAAATCGCCGTCCGCTTCAGATATCCGCCGTGCGAAACCGTGACCGCCATCTGCTCGTCGGCAATCAGGTCTTCGAGTTCGATCTCTTTGGCTTCGTCCTGGATGATCGTCCGCCGCTCGTCGCCATAATCTTTCCGGATCTGCTTCAGTTCGTCGGTGATCACGCCGCGCAGCTTCTTGTCGTTGCCGAGGATCGCTTCGTACTCGGTGATGCGGTCCCGAATTTCCTTCAACTCGCTGACGATCTCGTCGATGGAAAGACGTGTGAGCCGATGCAGTTGCAGTTCGAGAATCGCGTCGGCCTGCCGCGTTGAAAACGGCTTTTCCGGATTTATCTCCGGCGGCTTGCCAGTGACGTTGATCGTGATCTTGCGTCCGCCGAAGTAAGCGACAAGGTTTTCACGGGCCTCTGCGCGATTGGTGCTACCGCGGATGATGGTGATGACATTGTCGATGTGATCGAGCGCGAGCTGGTAACCCTCTAACACATGTTCGCGCTCGCGAGCCTTGCTCAGCAGGTACGCCGTGCGGCGGCGCACCACATCGACACGGTGATCGACAAAGTGCTGGATCGCCTGCACCAGCCCCATCTCTTTCGGCTGACCGTTGACCACGGCCAGGAAGATCATGCTGAAGCTCTCCTGCATCGACGTGTGTTTGTAGAGCTGGTTGAGAACGATTTGCGGTTCGGCTCCGCGCTTCATTTCGATAACGATGCGCATGCCATCGCGATCGGATTCGTCGCGAATATCCGAGATGTCGTCGATCGTTTTCTCGTTGACGAGATCCGCGATGCGTTCGATGAGCCGCGCTTTGTTCACCTGGTACGGAATTTCCGTAACAATGATCGCGTCTTTCTCTTTCGTCAGGTGTTCGATGGCAGCCTTGGCGCGCATGATAAAGCGACCGCGTCCATGGCGATAAGCATCGATGATTCCCTTGCGTCCGTAGATGAACGCGCCTGTCGGGAAGTCCGGCCCTTGCACAACCGTCATGACTTCTTCCAGCGTGGTGCTGGGCTTGTTCACCAGCATGATGCACGCGTCGAGAATTTCCGTCATGTTGTGCGGGGGAATATTCGTCGCCATGCCGACGGCGATTCCATTCGATCCGTTGACAAGCAGGTTCGGAAATTTCGTCGGCAACACCGAAGGCTCAACCGTCTGATCGTCGAAGTTGGGAACGAAATCGACAGTGTCCTTGTCGATGTCGGCCAGCATCTCTTCGGCCAGCGCCGTCATGCGCGCTTCCGTGTAACGGTAAGCCGCCGGAGGATCGCCATCGACCGAGCCGAAGTTCCCCTGCCCATCCACCAATGGATAGCGTAGCGAGAAATCCTGCGCCAATCGGACCATCGCGTCGTACACCGCGCTGTCGCCGTGAGGATGGTATTTTTTCAAACACTCGCCGACGACACCGGCGCACTTCATGTGCTTGCGGTTGTGCATCAGGTTCATGTCCTGCATCGCGTAGAGAATGCGACGATGCACGGGCTTGAGTCCGTCGCGAACGTCGGGCAATGCACGGCCGATGATCACCGACATCGAATAGTCGAGATACGACCGCCGCATCTCGTCTTCGATATTGACGGGTTGCACATTGGCGGCGCCCGGACCTTGTCCGTCGCCACCGAGAGGAAGTTGCGGATTGTTAGTTTCGTCTGCCATGAAATGTCGTCTTTAAACCTGTTGCTCTACGGGTCGCGAAATCAAATCTCTGCGGCACAACGGAGGCGATTCTCCGGGAGTTACACACTTGCCTCGCAGGCACTGGAAGCGTGCCTAACTACTTGCAATTACAGGATTTGGCCATCGGAAGAGCAAACCAAATTATAACACGAGCACACGACTAAAAGTCGGCAGAGTGGGTCGTTTAAGTGCTTTTAAATCTATTGGTTACAGCAAGGCAGGGACGGCTGTTACGGTTACCAGGGTGAGCCCGGTACGTGGAAGTCCACGCCGTTATCTTCGTTGGCCTTAATGGTTGCCGGAAGGTTCAGGTCCGCGAGCGCAATCTTCGCATATTTTCCCGAGAGTACCAGGATGTGACCGTTCACGATGGCGTAGTTCTGCACTTCGATTTTGTGTCCGTCGTGGAAGATCAGGATCGTCTCCGGCTCGTCGGATGGCGTCGCGGAAATCGGTGCCGCGCGCTCCGTTGGCCGGATCGCGGGCGCGGGTTGATTGTCCAACGCATGCGTGTCGTAGCGCGCGTCTTGCGACTGCGTCGCCGGTACTTGCACCACGATCACGGTTGGTGTGGCGGGCTTGCTCTCCGCTTCCGCCGGTGCGGGCGGCGTGGTGTTGAATGTCCCCGCATTCGGCAGCGTGCTGTTCTCTAGGTAGACCGGACTCGGATAGACCGGATACGCGCCGTAGCTGTAGTAGTAAGGCGTGTAGCCGTAGTTATAACCGCGCTGCCGGAAGTTGCCACCGTCGTGGTCTCGATCACGGCGTGGCGAATCCATGCGCATGCTGAAGTGTGGCGCGGATGGAGTCGACGTGATGCTGGCGCGCGGAGTTGCCATCTGCATGCCGCCGGTGTAGATGGATGCAGGCGGCATGGATGACTGGGCCATCAGTGCAGACGAGGCCAAGCCCAAAACCAGCAACGCCACCGAGTTGGCTAGCGCCTTCATACCAACTAGGATAAACCCACTGCGCAAGCAAAGTTTCCCGGTCTTACCCGAAAGATGACCTGCCTTGTCACTGCTTGCTTAACTTGGGAAATGGAAATGGACATCCTGCTGCGATGCGATGGCGATGCCGTCGCGGGTTGCGGGCTGGAAGCGCCAGTTCTGCAGGGCCGCGAGCACCTTTTCGTCCAGGCCGTGCCCCAGCGCGCGGATCACCTTGGTTCCCGTGATGTTGCCTTGTGCGTCGATCGTCACCTCCACGATCACGTCGCCCGTGAGTCCAGCGGGCAACTCCGCGCGTGCGACTGCCGGGTCTGGATAGACGATGGGAAACGCCGGACGGATTTCGTGGCCAACCTCAGATCCATCGTAGAGCGATCCAAATTGCGTTCCGGCTTTCGCCGCCTTTTCAGCCGTGTCCTTGGGAGGGTCCTTCTTGGCAAGCTGCGGTATCGCGCCGTGTTTGGGTGGCCGCACCAGTCTGATGGTCCGAGAGTTGGATGGCGCGATCAGCTTGTCCGGAGTGTCCTTGAGCGAGGCGCGCATGTCGGCCTTCCAGTTGTCGGCCAGCAATATCTCGGAACGGGCCACTCCGTTGTTGCCCTGCAAGGCGAACGTAGGCGAGACAAAGAGCGCCGCGGGACGGTAGAAGAGGGCAAGCAGAACTACGCCGTGAATCGCCACGGAAGCGAGACGAGGGCCGAGCCGTCGACTGTTGTCTTTCTGCTCCGGTTGCAACAGCATTTACTGCCATCCCCTGTCACCCATGATACCCGCGAGCGACGCGCACTTCCAGAGAGACGTTTCGGAGTGTCCGGGGTGAGCAGACAGGCCCACGATTCTGGCGCTATTTCCGTCCGCGTATGAATTACATGCCACGGGAGAAGATGCGCATCAGTCCGGCAATCGAGTAGACCGCCTGCGCCAGCATCGCTCCATAGACGATTCCGGCGGGAATTGCCGGCGACTTGCTCTGCACCAGGTCGGTAAAGACTCCGGCACTGAAGATGATGAGGAAGGGGATCGCATAGAAGAAGTAGAGTTCGCCGCCAGCGTGCGTGAGCGTCATTCCGAAGATCAGCGCCAGCAGCGCGATGATCAGCGGAGCGGTGTTGCCGAAGAAGTGCGTGCGTCGCCAGACGATGTAGGTTCCGACGGCCACGACGAAGGTGATAACCGCGGCCGGAGCGGCAGTGAAGAAGAAGTCGCCGAGCAGCGACGGCAACGTTCGCGCGTGGAACATCTCGGTGCTGACGCCAAACCAGCTTGCATGCCGCATGGCCCAGAACATCGCGCGGAAACTGGCTGCGTAACTGACGTTGAGCAGCAACAGTGCGATCACGCAGGCCGAGAGGAATATCACCGACGCGGCAATGCGGCGGCGCGGAACAATCCACCACATGAAGAGCACTGCTGGTATCAGCAGCAGCGCCAGCGACCACTGCGCGCCAACGGCGACGGTGATGGCGATGCCGAGGAGAAGGATGCGCTTCCAGTTCCAGAGCACGACTTCGCGCGGCGCATACAACGTGTGGGCCGTGGCGATGGCGGTAAAGACGATGCCGAAGGCTCCCCAGGCTCCGAGGATCTCCGGGCCTGCCATTGAGCTGCGGGCGATCATGCCGGGGCTGAAGGCATAGAGGCCGAGCGCGATGTATCCGCCGTGGTTGCCGTAGAGGTGTCGCGCGACATACCAGAGCGAAATGCCCAGCAGGAACCCGGCGATGAGGAACGGTGTGCGGATGAACCAGCGATGCTGATCGAGGTAGAAGGGATCGAGCACCTTGCCGTGCGTGAGCACCGCGCCGGAGACGCCGAGCACGGAAATCAGGCCGGTCATCGGCGAACGCACGGCGTCATCCGCGACTGGCACGTTCTGCAATACGGCAACGCCGCGCAGCACATAATCGGTTTCCACCTGCGAGAGCGGCACGTGCGAGATGAAATAAGCGCACTGTCCGACGAAGACCGCGAGAAGAAGAATGGCGATAACTTGCGGTGGACCGAAACGTTCGTAAGTAAAGAACTTTTTCATCGATGACGAAAGGGAGACGCAGCGGATTTCATGCTGCCGATTCCATGGGGCCGGTTGAATTTCTCTATATAAGTTTGTATCACGGCGCGGCCCGAGAGGCGAAGCGTGGGGCGCGCAAACGGCGGGGAGGCCTCCCCGCCGTTGTTATGACACGCGCACATCCCGCGATGCGCGCTGGAGTGGCTGGCGCGTATGCGGGAGGCCGGTATGAAAAAAGGGGGCGGCAATTCGCCCGCCCCTTATGAAGTACTTCGGGTGCATTGCGATGCACTCATTGATACGGAAGCGGAAGCGCTCCGGTTCAATGCGAGCGGCGACGCGACACACCCTTTCGGGTTACTTTGTCATCTCGTCGGCCGACGGACCGTACATGCCGGGGATCGGCACATCGTTGAGCCGCAGGTAAACACCAAGCTGGGCGCGGTGATGAATGATGTGGTTCATGATGAGGCCACGCACAACGGCAGTGCGCGGCATCGAGAAATAGACCTGGTCGCCGGACTTCATCGTCCAGACGACAGCAAACTGCTCGTCGGTAGCCTTGGACAGCGCCTCGCGGCCCTCCTTCACGTTCTTATCGAAGGTCGTCAGCAGTTCGGCGTTCGACTTGGGCAGGAAGGGCTGATAGCTGCCGTCCATGTTGAGCACTTCGACTTGCATCGTCATCGGAATCCAACCGGGCATCTCGGCGATGTGGCCGGCGAGTTTGTCGAGCTGCATCGACTTGGGATGCGGTTGATAGGTAAGTTTGCCGTCGGGCACGGCGGCAAGCATCTTGCGAGTGTTGGCCATTTCCTGGTCGTACTCAGGCAGAATCACATCACGAATTGCCATACAGATCTCCACACCGCAGCAGCGGCTACGAAGAGGGAGGTTAGCAGAAATCTAGAGCGAAGAAAAGGCGAAACTATGTGAATTACTGATGAAAACTCTTGCCCGCCGTGGACGCCCCCACCCCCTATTTTTAAATATCCTGTTTTCAAATATTTACAGATGTTTCTTTGTAAATATTTGAAAATAAATGGATTAGTGGTCATCTATTTCAAAAGGAAAGACTTAGCGAAGCGCGATGAGCTATTAGCTCTTGGCTTTTACCAAAACGACAAAGCCTGCGCGTGGCGGGCTTGAATGTTTTGTCGCTATATCTAGTCTGACATATCAGAGGGGGAAAAGGTGACATCGAATTTGAAACTCTATTTGTTTTGGAATGAAATAGCTGGGGGAAATGTGTGACCGGCGTCCTATTGACATGTGAAGTAGTTTCGGAGGTGTCGGAGGTTTCGAAAGGCAAAAGATGAACGCGGAGGGACGGGGATCAATTTGCCGTCACGACATGTTGCCTTCCTTCTCCGCCAGTTCCTCCAGTGTGTCGAGATTCCGCATCATCTCTCTGCCGTACTCTTCATGGAACGAGTCGTAGGGGACGCACTTCTTTCGGACAATTGGAGTGGCGAAGATTCCGCGGTGGTGGAGCTGTCGCTTGTGGAACTGGATGGAGATGTCGAGGTGCTGGCGGGTGAAGGCCAGCACGGGCAGTATCCGGTAGACCATAGCTTGGCGGCTTCGCGGTTTCCGGCAGCATGGTTCCGGACGACAAGGTTGCAGAAGCGGGTCATGGTGGTGGGCATATAGATGTCGACGACGTGATCGAGCGCTTCAATGCTCTCCGGCCGGACGCACCTCAAACTTGAGGCAGCGGAAAGATTCGTTGGTTTCGAAGAGTTCCACAATCCAAGACATGCCGGAGCCGTTCGCGGGACGGGTACGATGGTCACTTCACGAAGGTGTCGGATAGTGATATTAAGCCTGAGTTAAGCCGCTTTTCTTAATTCTTTATCCATCTTCGCAAGTTGAAGACAGGCCATCGCGGCCGTTTGTGCGGTCGCATTCAAGCTGTACGGTCAGATGACATTTCGTGTTGCGACGCCCGCTGCAACGGCAGTGCGTACATGATTCGACTGGTACAGCGATTTAATATTCATAACTTACGGGTCTCGCGGGATTGAGGCCGGGGCGGATTTCGAGGAGAGTAAGGACGTGGGCCGTAGAGTCACTTGCAATTCTTTTTCTCGCGCCGTGGTTGGCGCTGTAGTTTGTTTGCTGTTTGTGGCAACCGGTTGGGCGCAGACACGTCTGGGTGGTCTGCACGGCCAGGTGGCGGATCCCTCGGGTGCGGTAGTGGCCAACGCCAGGGTAACTGTAACTCCCAGCAATAATAAGACCGGGGCGCGCACGGTAACGACAAACGGGCGAGGCGCGTACAGCGTGGAGGGACTTGCGCCCGGCGTTTATACGGTGGATGCGAAAGCCGCTGGCTTTGCGCTGTATACGACATCGGGCGTGGCGGTGAAGCCGGGCGAGAACCTGAACTTCGATCTCAGCCTGACGGTCTCCTCGGTGCAATCGTCGGTAAACGTGGAGGCGCAGCCGGTACAGGTTGCCGTCTCGCCGTCGCAAAACGCCAGCGCGGTGGCGATCAAGGGCAGCGATCTGAAGTCGCTGGCGGACGACCCGGACGAACTGGCGACGCAAATACAGGAACTGGCCGGACCTTCGGTGGGAGCAAACGGCGCAGAGATTTACATTGATGGATTTACGGGCGGCGACCTGCCTCCGAAATCCGCGATTCGCGAGATTCGCGTCAACCAGAATCCATTCTCGGCGGAATACGACCGGCTGGGCTATGGCCGGGTGGAGATTCTGACGAAGCCGGGGAGCGAGAGCTTCCATGGCGGCGCGTCGATACAGGGGAACGACTCAAGCTTCAACGCGATGAGCCCATTTCTTGCGGGCTCGCAGCGTCCGCCATATCACACGATTCTGTATGGCGGGCGGTTGAGCGGTCCGCTGGGAAAAAAGGCGTCATTCTTTGTGTCGGTGGAGCGCCGCAACATCAATCACGACGACCTGGTGAATACGCTGGCGCTGGATTCCAACCTGCAACAGTCGCCGTTCGTGGCGGTGATTCCGGCTTCGCGGCTGCTGACCAGCATCAGCCCGCGCATCGATTACGCGCTCACTGAAAACAACACGCTGATGGTTCGCTATCACTACTTCGGCGCAACGGAAACGAATGACGGCATTGGAACGCAGTCGCTGCCGACGCAGGGATATGACTTTACGCGCACGCACAACCTGGTGCAGGTGAGCGACACGCAGATCATTAATCCTCAGGTGATCAACGAGACGCGGTTCCAGTTCCTGCATTTCCACAACGTCCAGACGCCGCAGGATTTTTCGCCAACACTGAATGTGCAGGGCGCGTTCACGGGCGGCGGCAACGGTGGGGGCTCGTCAAACCGGGCGGAGTCGCACTACGAACTGCAGAACCTGACGAGCATGAACCTGGGCAAGCACTACGTGCAGTTCGGCGGCTTCTATCGCGACATCAATCGCACGGAAGACACGAACGCGAATTTCAACGGCACGTTTACGTTCAACTCGCTGGCCGACTACCAGGCGACGGAACAGGCGCTGCAACAGGGTATGACGATGATGCAGATTCAGGCCGCCGGTTACGGGCCGAGCCAGTTCAGCATCACGGCGGGAAACCCGGTGGCGAGCGTGAACCGCATCGACGGCGCGCTGTGGGCACAGGACGACTGGAAGGTGCGGCAGAACCTTACGCTGAGCTACGGATTGCGGCTGGAGACGGAAAACGTCATCAGCGATCACCTGGACTGGGCGCCGCGACTTGGGATGGCATGGGGACTGGGACACGGACAAAACGTAAAGACGGTGTTGCGCGCAGGCTTTGGAATTTTCTACGACCGCTTCGACGACGATCAGATGATTGTGGCCGAGCGGTTGAACGGCACGAACCAGCTCAGCTACCTGGTGCAGAACCCGACGTTCTTCCCCTCGGTTCCTTCGGTCGCGAACATTGCCGGGGCGGGCACGACGGCGCCGACGGTGTATCGGATTGCGCCGAATCTGCGGGCTCCGTATGCGCTGGAGTCGGCGGTGAGCCTTGAACGGCAGGTGACGAAGAACGCCACCATGTCGGTGACGTACCTGAATTCGCGTGGCGAGCGACAACTCTACACGAACGACATCAATGCTCCGCTGCCCGGGACATATAGTCCGACCGATCCATCGGCGGCGGTGCGTCCGATACCGACAGAGGGAAATATTTACGAGTATCAATCTGGTGGAATCTTCCGGCAGAACCAGTTGATCACGAACTTCCGCGTGCAGATGCACTGGGTTTCGCTGTTCGGGTATTACACCTACAACAGCAGCCATAGCGATACGTCGGGCGTGGGCAGCTTCCCGGTGAATCCGTGGAACATCATGTCGGACTACGGACGCTCGAATTATGACATCGCAAACCGCGTGTTCATGGGCGGCAGCGTGTCGTTGCCGTACGGCATTCAACTCGATCCGATGATCGCCATACGCTCGGGAATTCCTTTCAGCGTCAGCCTGGGAGAAGACCTCTTCGGCACGGGCTTGCACAACGGACGTCCGGCATACGCGACGTCGACGACGCCGACGGCCGATCTGCGGGTAACGCCGTATGGCACGTTCAATATCAATCCCGGCCCGAATGACACGCTGGTCGCTCCGAACACCGAAACTGGCCCGGCGGCATTCGCGTTTAACATGCGCGCGGAAAAGACGTTTGGATTCGGCGGCGAGGGGAATGGACATCGCGGCGGAGGCGACGATGGCGGACACCACTGGCATCCGAGGGGCCTCGGCGGACGCGGACTGGCGGGCGGAGGCGGAGGCTTCGGCGGCGGAGGCACACAACAACGCTACGCGCTGACATTGAGCGTCTCGGCACAGAACCTGTTCAACAACGTCAACCTGGGAGTGCCGGTAGGAAATTTGAATTCGCCACTGTTCGGACAGTCGATCAGCCTGGCGGGCGGCCCGTACTCGGGACTGGAAGACGCTACCCGCCGGATCGATATGCGACTGTCATTCAGCTTTTGATCCCGAAAGATGTTGCATCGCTCTGCCCCACATCGATGACGGTGTGGGGCGATTTTTTTGCGTCGCAAATTTCGGGGATGAGGGCGGCGCGGCAGCAGGACGCGTTACAAAGATTCCTTTTTCGGGAGGGATGAGACGGTTTGTATTGCTTTAAGCGATAAGGCAGTTACAGGTGGAAGTAATTCCTGCATAACATTGCATCCCGGCTGCCGACGGTGGTTTGGAGAACCAGACTGCCAGAGCGGGTGTCTATCTCGGCAAGAGGGTCTCCATGATCTGGATATTGCGGATCATCGGCTGGATGGTCGTCCTCCTGGGGACGCTCATGGCGATGTGTGTCATTGCGGTGATTGGAGGAACACCGACTTTTGTTCACGCGCCCGTTGCTCTTACTTCCATTGTTGCAGGGGGCTTTGTCCCCCTTCTTGCGTCTCTCGTGGCAACACGGAATGCGCGACGGGCTTCACGAATGTGTCTGTGGGTAGCTCCGTTTGCGCCGCTGCTTGTGCTTCTGTTTTCTTGGCCATTCGGAGGGATTCTCGGCGCTGTTGCGGTCTTCTCGGGAGCCATCGTTATTCCAGGCTTGTTCTGGTTCTTCGCGTCACGACGCAAATGGCCTTCGCCGCTGGAACGTCCTTTGTTTCCCGCCAAGCCGCGTCTAGCCGCGGTTCTGGTTTCGGGGTTGTTCTGCATGCTCGTAGTAGCCGCGGTACTGTCGTCGTTGGCATTGCCATGGTGGGATCCGATCGGCGACTGCAGCGGCCGTCCTTTGTTAAACGATGATGGGGTTCCGCGCGATACAGACTTCACGGCAAAGATTTTGTTCGTGGGGCCCAAGAGCTTTCACCGATGGTCTCTTTGGTCGGTTGCCCGCGTCGAAGAACGATTCGGAGGATTGTCCTCACGGCTTCCGAAGCTGGTTATCCTTCGAGGTTTTTATAGTCCGAGCGACAAATCTCAAAGCTTTTTTATCGAGGGCCGGCGCAGCGACGAGGTACTTATCCGCTTTCTCCCTGTGATAGAGAGGACTCCTTGCGGACGTACCGGGCGTCTCGAGAACTCCGCCGTAGAGCTCCAAATCCTGCGTGACGGGCCGCCTAAGGATGGTGTGCGCTTGATTGGCCAGATTTACAGGAAGAGCGGCGATCTAAGAATTCCGGTACCCGGGGTGAGTGTTTTCGTCACTGGGCCGTCTGGAAGCTTCGGATTAGTTACGGACGCACAAGGTTTCTACGACATCACCGGACTGCCACCGGGGCAGTACACAATCAATCCGACAGGTATAAAGTGGAGTGGATTCACGCACGATCTAAAGAAAGGATCGGTTGGAGAAGAAAGCTTCCGCATGAAATAGGCCGCGCGGTTCCAAGAAAAGGGAGCAGTTGGTGTAACTCTGAAGTATCGTGCAGTTTGGCGGAAGGACCAGATGGTAGCATTCCAGCACAACCATGATGCGTAACCAAGCACGCAATGACGCGATGCATGCGCTCCGTTTCGCGGGGAAGTTCCTTCTTGTCATTGCGGCGGTCGTCACGCTGTTCTGGCTCCTCGGAGTTTCGTTTCGATTTTCGAGATGGACGGGATTCCTGTCTCTCGGCGGCCTTGCCGTCGGTCTCTACGCGAGCGCGCAGCGTTGGGTAGTGTGGTTACCGGGGTTGCTCATTTTTGGTGTTCTGAATTCACTCCTCGTGTTGGAGACACACAATTCGTTGGTGGGCTCCCGAATTACTGTATCGACGGGCCTCTCTGCGCTACTGTTGGCCTTTTACGCTGTGGGCTGTATCACGACGTATTATTACGACGCCGAGCGGCTTTCAGTTTTTGATCGATGTGCGTTACTTGTATATCTGGCCTGCATGACATGGCCGATATTCTCGGACGGCAGCAATCTGGGCATCGTCACGCCCGCCATAGCCTGGGCTTGTGGAGTTGGAATGGCGGCGCTCATTGTGTCGATCGCAATACATCGCATTCGGGGAAGCAAAACGGTGACGAAGAGGTCTCAGGCAGAGATCCAGCCATAACAAAACACCTACGCTTCTGGTAGCGACCGTGAGCAGTTTCGCGGGCCTGAAGGCCCGCGCTACCAACCAAAACCACGTCTGACTTTTCCGCCTAGATATCCAGGTTCTTCACGTCGAGCGCGTTTTCTTCGATGAACTTTCTGCGGGCTTCGACATCTTCGCCCATCAGCGTGCTGAAGATGGTTTCCGTCTCGGCGATGTCTTCCAGTTTGACGCTGAGCAGGGTGCGGCGTTCGGGGTCCATGGTGGTTTGCCATAGCTGCTCGGCCGACATTTCTCCCAGGCCCTTGTAGCGCTGCACGGTGTAGTCCTTGCGGCCTTCGTTGAGGACGTAATCGAAGAGTTCGCGGACGGATTGTTTCTCCACCACTTCGGGTTCGCCAGACTTGCGTCCGGGACGGCCCGGTGTGGGGCCCTTCACGGTCTTGCCTTCGAGTTTTGCTTCGTCGGCCTTTTCGGCGTCGGTCGGTTCCTCGGCGGCCGTGGTTTCCTTGGCGACCTTGATGGATTCGACGACGAAGGGCGGCTGCATGTAATCCGCAATCTGCTTGTACTTCGCCATCATCTGGCGGTACTCAGGGGCGGAGGCGAGGTCCCATCCGAGGACGTGCTCGGCACCCTGTGCGTTGACGAAGGTGACGGACCAGAGGTTGTGTTCCTCGTCGAAGCGCGTGCCGACGGCCTTGAACTTGTGCGCCTTGGCCATGGCGTTGAGCGCGGCTTCCAGCTTCAGGATGTTTTGCGGGGCCTTGTCGGGATCGCCGGCAAAGTCGTCACGCTTGGCGAAGCCGAAACGCGGCATCAGTTCGCTGACCTGCTCGTTGCGGATGTGCTTGTCGACCTTGTCGAAAAATCCGAGGTAGTCGTTGAGCGTGGTCATGAACTTGGTGAGCTGCGCGCCTTCAAGCTTGGCGGCGCCTTCGCCGTAGCGCACCACCATGCCGTCGGCGGCGCGCTTGACCATGACACGGACAAACTCGCCATCGTTCTTGATGTACTGCTCGAACTTGCCCTTCTTGATGCGATAGAGCGGCGGCTGGGCGATGTAGACGTTGCCGCGCTTGATGAGCTCCTGCATGTGGCGGAAGAAGAAAGTGAGCAGCAGGGTGCGGATGTGCGAGCCGTCGACGTCGGCGTCGGTCATCAGGATGATCTTGCCGTAGCGCAGCTTGGAGATGTCGAAGTCATCCTTGCCGATGCCGGTGCCGAGCGCGGTGATCATGGCGCGAATTTCTTCGTGACCCAGCATCTTGTCGTAACGCGCCTTCTCGACGTTGAGAATTTTTCCCTTCAAGGGGAGGATGGCCTGGAAGCGGCGATCGCGGCCCTGCTTGGCGGTGCCTCCTGCGGACTCTCCCTCGACGAGGTAGACTTCGCAGCGTTCGGGCAGGCGCTCGGAGCAGTCGGCAAGTTTGCCGGGGAGTCCGCCGCCATCGAGCGCGCCCTTGCGACGCGTAAGGTCGCGGGCCTTGCGGGCGGCTTCGCGCGCGCGCGCAGCGTCGATGGCCTTGTTGATGATGCGCTTGGCGACCGCGGGGTTCTGCTCGCAGAAAGCACCGAGGCGCTCGTTGACGAAAGCCTGCACCTGGCCGGCAATGTCGGAGTTGAGCTTGCCCTTGGTCTGGCCTTCAAACTGCGGCTGCGGCAGCTTGACGGAGACAACCGCGACGAGACCTTCGCGAACGTCGTCGCCGCTGAGATTTTCCTTCACGTCCTTGAAGAGCCCCATCTGCTGGCCGGCGTAGTTGATGGTGCGAGTGAGCGCGGAGCGGAAGCCCTGGAGGTGCGTGCCGCCATCGACGGTGTTGATGTTGTTGGCGAAGCTGAAGACGGTTTCGGAGTAGCCGTCGTTGTATTGCAAACCGATTTCTATGGTGAGAGCGTTGTTCTCGACCTCCATGTAGATCGGTTTCTCGTGGAGGACGTTCTTGCCGCGATTGAGGTGCTTGATGAACTCGGCGATGCCGCCGTTGAACTTGAATTCGACGTGCTTGGGCTCGCCGGTCTTGGGGTCCGTGGTGCGCTCGTCGGTGAGCGTGATGACCAAGCCCTTGTTGAGGAAGGCCATCTCGCGCAGACGGTTGGCCAGCGTGTCGTAGTTGTACTCGGTGACGGTGAAGATGGAACGGTCGGGCAGGAAGTGAACCTTGGTGCCGCGGCGCTTGGCCGGACCGGTGCGCTTGAGCTTGGTCTGCGGCTCGCCCTTGGAGTACTCCTGTTCGAAGGTGGAACCGTCGCGCCAAATCTCCAGGTCGAGCTGCTCGGAGAGCGCGTTGACGCAACTGACACCGACGCCGTGCAATCCGCCGGAAACCTTGTAGGTGGAGCTGTCGAACTTTCCGCCGGCGTGCAATACGGTCATCACGACCTGGGCGGCAGGAACGCGCTCGCCATCCATGTCCATCTCGTCGACGGGAATACCGCGGCCGTTGT
This sequence comes from Acidobacteriota bacterium, assembly GCA_021779935.1. Lineage (GTDB taxonomy): Bacteria > Acidobacteriota > Terriglobia > Terriglobales > Acidobacteriaceae > JAJXZT01. The sequence goes on along the minus strand of JAJXZT010000069.1, from coordinate 18,225 downwards.
CGATGACGGTGATGGAGTCGTCGATGTGAATGGTGACATCGATCTTGTCGGCGAAACCGGCAAGCGCTTCGTCCACGGAGTTGTCGACGACTTCATAGACGAGATGGTGCAAGCCCATTTCGCCGGTGGAGCCGATGTACATGGCGGGGCGCTTGCGCACGGCTTCCATGCCGCCAAGGACCTTAATGGAATCCGCGTTGTAATCGGCGGATCCGTTGCCGTTTCCATTCTTACCGTTGGCGTGCTCTTGTTCGTTTTCAGCTTCCACGTTGTTTTTCTTCTGCGCAATTGCGGCTGAATCTTTGGCGGCCATCCTGCTCCGTTCCAGAACACACACAGATCGCATGCCGTGTGCGGCAAACATCTCTGGTAACAGATGTTTACGAGTCGTTCACTGAAGCGCCACGGGTGACTTCAACTGACTGAATTGTCGTCACTTAGAGGCAAATCGACCTATGTGTATTTTAGCATGGAAAGCGGCTGAAAAGGGGCTGCGACAGCGATTGCAAGTGCAGCAAAATCAGGCAGATAGACCGGGGAGAAAAGAGGGTTTGGAAAGACCTCTAAAGGAAACTCTCTACGCGGTTTTATGACTTCGGTTTTTCCGTGTTGAAGTGCACCGCCGCAGCGTGTAACGGACAATGGCGGTTGCCATTCGTAAGTCCAAGTTCGATCTTCTTCCCGGGTTTTACAGAGTCGGTTAACTGGAGATTTACCCGGTACCAATGCGTCCAGTCGTAACGGATTTCTCGCATCACTTTCGACATGGACCGCTGATAGTCGTTGACGCTGGGGCTGGAAGGGATCACCAAAAATCTTCCTCCGGTATTCTCCGCGAAGTACCTCAGAATGTTGTCGCCGCGCGTGGTAAAGCCGGAATTATTTGGGGAAAATGCGTATACACGGATGTGTGCTGCGAGCAAAGCAGCCAGAGCCTGGTCGCGCTTGTGATGGCTCGCGTTGTCTTCACCATCGGAAAACACGAACACGACGCGAGGAGCATCGGAAGAATCAAATGTCTGCATACGCACGACCGCATCGATAAGCGTGTCATACAGAACGGTTCCACCAGCAGGCTTGAAACGCCTGTAGTACTGCATGATGACAGTCGGATCGCTGGTGTATTGATTTGCGAAGTAGCTTTCCTGTGAGAACGCGCCGAGTAATCCCTTGTCCAGTCCAGGGCGTGGCACTTCGCGCAACGTGAGGTCGATGGCGTCACGTGTTGATTGAAAGATACCGCGCTCGGAGTTGCTCACATCCCAAAGAACGGTGTAGTCCACGGGCCCGTCCGGCAACACCTCCACGGCGGCGGGTTTCACCTTTGAGCTTGTCTTCAGATTCACGAGGGTAAGGGGCGGCGCACATTCGTCCTGTGTCACTAGCAAAGAGATGGTCGCTGGCGAGGTTGCAGCAACCGATTGGGCAATACAGTAGGCGCTGCTGAGTACCAGTACTGCTGCAAGGCCAATGGAGCGCATGGCGGAATTATATCTATACAGACAAGTCCGGCTGCGCGAGGGTCGCACAGCCGAAAAAACATGGAGGTAATGATGAAGCTCAGCAAATGACATCGTCACTTTACATCTTCACGTAACAGGGGTGGCCACCCGTGTGTCGTGTTTTGCTGAGGATGTTGGAAACGAGAGTACGTCCTCGGGTTTTCAGCAACAATCCACCGAAAGTTGTAACGGCGAACACGGCTGGGGCAGGCCAAAAAGTGCTTGGAAACCGCACAAAATGCGGCTGCGCCAAACAAGCCGTTTCCACACTTCTTACGCCAGCGTCGAAGTGCAATGCGCGCAGCGGCGGGCGTCGATGGGAACCTCCATGCAGCACTCGGGACACTTCTTGGTCGAGGGATCGGCGGGCGGCTCCTTATGCGAACGGGCGATGAGCGCGTTCATGGGAGTGACGACGAAGAAATAAACCGCTCCGGCGACGAGCACGAACGAAATGATGGCGTTGACGAAGCTGCCGTAGAGAAACTTGGAGCCGTGAATTTCAAAAGCGTAGGCGGAGAAGTCGGGCTTGCCAACCAGGGCGGCGATTAAAGGCGTCAGGAGGTCCTTGGTGAAGGACGCGACGACGGAGCCGAACGCCGCTCCCACCACGACGCCAACCGCGAGATCCACGACATTGCCGCGAAGCAGAAACTGCCGGAAACCCTTGAGCATGGTGTTACCTCCTCCGCTATTTCATAACGAAAAAGGGCGCCAATGATAGCGCCCTATGTCTTTGATGTGGGCGCCTCAAATCCTCATCGGCATAACAACATAACGGTACTTGTACTCCTCGTCGCCTTCGGGACGCATCTGGCCGGCGGATTGGGCGTCCTTGAACTCGAGGCGGACGCCTTCGGTTTCCGCAGCCTTCAGGAAGTCGAGCAAGTAGGCCGAGTTGAATCCGATGGTCATCGGTTCGCCGGTGTTCTCGGTTTCAATTGAGTCTTCGGATTCGCCGGTCTCGGTGGAAGACGAGGAGATTTTCATCTCGTTCTTTTCGAGGCGAATGCGGATGGCGCCCGAGCGCTCGTCGGCAAACTGCGCGACGCGCTGGATGGCCGCCTGGAGGTCGGCGCAACGCACGGGGACAATGCGCGTGTTCTCCTTGGGCAACACAGCCTCGTAGTTCGGGAACTGGCCGGTAAGCTGGCGCGAGGTCAGCAGACGGCTGCCGATACGGAAGAAGAGCGTCGACTCATCCTTGGCGAACTCGACAAATTCGATGTCGGCATTGTTGAGCAGCGAGGAAAGCTCGGCCATCGCCTTCTTGGGAACCAGCGTCTTCATTTCGCCGCTGACATCGAAGCTGGCGCCTTCCTTGACGATATGCGCCAGGCGGTGACCGTCGGTGGCGACCATGGTGATCGATTCCGGCTTCAGGACCATCAGTGCGCCATTGAGCGTGTAACGTGACTCTTCATTTGAAATGGCGAAGATGGTCTTGCTGATAAGCATCTTGAGAACGGCGGCGGGGATCTTGACGGCGCCGGTGGCGGGAAATGTGGGCACGCTGGGGAAATTCGAGCGGGCCATACCGACCATCTTGGTATTCGAGCGACCGGCGCGGATCTGCACCCAATGGTTCTCCAGCAACTTGATGGAGATATCACCGTCGCCGAGCAGTTTCACATAATCGTAAAGTTTGCGGGCGGGGATGGTGCAGGAGCCATCTTTCTTGACGATGGCATCGCACGAGGTACGCAGGCTCAGGTCGAGATCGGTCGCAGTGATGGTGAGGACGCCGTCGGCTGCTTCAAAGAGAAAATTGGAAAGAATTGGAATCGTCGTCTTGCGCTCGACTACGCCCTGCGTGGCTGTGAGTTCCTTGAGAAGATCAAACTTGCTGATCGTAATCTCCATGGTCGTTCCTTGTACGATTCCTGCCTCTGCCATATTTGCCCCCGGCACGTTACCCCGCCTCAAACCGCGGCAGGGACCGCCTCTATTATCCCTTGAAGACAGCTAAAACCTAACACTGTCTTTGACTTGTCCTTATATCAAAATAAAAGCAATAAAAACTAGTAGTAACAGTAGGTCCTCTGGAAAAGTGGAAATCAAAGGGAAAACCGCTTCAAAACTGGCTGGAATGAATTCTAAGCGCTGGAAATCCGCCTGGCTCATCGTCACCCACTGGGGAAGACGGGGAGTATCTTTTTGATTCCTCCCCAGTCTTACCACTGCATCCACAAGGATACCGTTTTTTCCGCTCGGAAAACTTCGGCGGAACGTGGAAATCTCACCGGAAACCGCAGTTTAACTGCTCAAAGTCTCGGTGAGTTTGTTCAACATCCTGTTTAAATCCTTGTCATTCTTGCGCTGCTCTTCGATTTTCTCAATGGAGTGAAGAACCGTGGTGTGGTGTTTCCCGCCGAACTGACGGCCAATCTCCGGCAGGGATGCCTCGGTGAGATGCTTGGACAGGTACATGGCGATTTGGCGCGGGAAGACGATGGGGCGAGAGTTGTTCTTCGCCTTGATCTCCGGCAACCGGAGGCCAAACTGTTCACTGACGGCCTTCTGGATGGCCTCTATGGTCACCTTACGGCTCTGTTGATCGATGATGTTCTTCAGGACCTGCTGCGCCATTGGGAGATTGATTTCGACGCCGGTAAGCGATGCATAGGCACAAAGACGAATCAGCGCCCCCTCAAGCTCGCGAACGTTGCTACGGATGTTAGAGGCAATGAACTGGCCAACATCGTTCGGCAGCACGATATGCTCGGACTCCGCCTTCTTCTCCAGGATGGCGATTTTGGTTTCAAGGTCGGGCGGCTGGATGTCCGCAATCAATCCCCACTCGAACCGGCTGCGTAAGCGGTCCTCGATTTCAGCAAGTTCCTTGGGAGGACGGTCGCTGGCAATGACGATCTGCTTCAGCGAATCGTGCAGCGCATTGAAAGTGTGGAAGAACTCTTCCTGTGTGCGCTCTTTCTGAGCGAGGAACTGGATGTCGTCGATCAGGAGCACGTCGACGCCACGGAAGCGGTCACGGAAGCTGACCATCTTGTCGTGCTTGATCGAGTTGATCATCTCATTGGTGAACTTCTCGGTCGAGACATAACAGATAGAAGCTTCCGGTTGGCGCTTCTTGACCTCGTGACCGATGGCCTGCATGAGATGGGTCTTGCCCATTCCCACACCGCCATAGAGGAAGAGCGGATTGTAGGCCTTCGAGGGCCGCTCGGCGACGGCCAGGGCCGCGGCGTGGGCAAACTGGTTGCCGCTGCCAATAACGAAAGCGTCGAACGTGTAGCGAGGGTTGAGTTGCGCCGCACCGTCCCAGTCGAAGCGCGCCTGCGCCGGCCGGGCCGCAGGAGAGCTGACGGCCGCGAGTCCGCCGTTGTGGCGAATGGGTGTCTGCGCGGGATCTTCCGGCGTTACAAACTCTACATCCTGATATTCCATCCCGAGATTCTCAATTGCTTCCTGAATAAGATCGGCGTACTTCTCGCCGATCTGGCGGAACTCGGGGGTGGGAACCTGGATGAAGAGCTTGGCTCCCTCGACGTGGCTGTAGCGAGTGGGCTTGAGCCAGGTGTCGTAGGAGTGGCGGTTGATTTTCTTTTCCAGCGCATCAAGGATGCGGACCCACGGATTCGATGATGCAGCAGCAAACGAAGACATGTAGTAACCCAAGGCGGTTCGTCACCTTCCGGCGAGCAACGGGCTCAAACGCCCGGTAGCCAGCCCAGCGCGGAAAGGGGGTGCCGCACTATTCTTTCTGTTTATTCTTGTCGTTGCTTAGAAGACCGATGTCTTTGCAGACGACTTTCGTTTTGCGCGCGGAAACCTCAGCGCGGTCTGCACAAAGAGTAGGGCAGACCAGGTTTTCGTGTGACTTCACGGATACTAGCACGAAAAAATCCACCGCGAACAAGACGTCGGAAACATTCCTCGCAACAAGGTGAACTCGTTTATTCGCCTCTTTCGTCCGTTCGTCAAGTGCCGACTTTCTAACTGCCGCGCGAGTTGTGCAGAAAGTTATTCGCGTTCGGGAAGGAATGCGCAAAGCTGTGTGCGAGAACTGGAAAAAGTGGAAAGTAAAAAGGGAAAAGTAAAAAGTTTGAAGACCAAACAAAGATTAAGCTCGCACGGGAGAACGAGCTTGACTAGCTCACTCCTTTCCACTTTTTCCTTTCTATTTTTCACTTTCCCGGTCTGGATTGCCGGTTTCGCAAGGCATCGTTTATACTTACTGTTTGCGGACATCTCATTTGTTCAGTTAGGAGCGCAGTTTTTCCATGCCGAAGCGCACATTTCAACCCAACCGGCGCCGTCGTTTGAAAGTACACGGCTTCCGGAGCCGTATGAAGACGAAGGCCGGCCAGGCCGTACTATCGCGTCGCCGGGCCAAGGGACGCAAGCGCGTCTCCGTGAAACCGGGCTATCGCGACTAGTGCAAGCCTGCCCGGGCCCCAAATAATCCGCCAGGGCAGACAGCCGTGAGCATCACTCCAAAAGGCAGATTCCCGAAATCGACGCACCTGCTGAAGCACGCTGACTTTCAACGTGTGTATCAGCAGGGCCGTCGTCATTTCTCGGGAAACATGACCGTCTTTTACCTGTTCGCGCCGGGCGTTCCGCAAGGAACCGAGGGGCGCGAGTTTCCGACAGTTGGCACGTCCGGGGAATCCGCCGCTGCGCAGAAGACGCGGCGTCCGATGGCCGGAGGCGTTCGCGTTGGATTCACGGTGCCGAAGGCACTTGGCCCTTCCGTGGAGCGCAATCGAATTCGTCGCCGCATGCGCGAGGCGGTGCGGCATAATCTTGAAGTGCTGGGCGAACTGCGAGGGCCGGTGGACGTGGTGATTAACCCCAGGAAAACTGTAATGGTCGCCGAGTTCGTCGCCCTCTCCCAGGAAGTTGGGAAAGCCTTCCAGGTGATCTTGCGCAACGCCAACGGCACAAAAGCGACGCCATCGGCTGCGCGGGAGGCGGGCACACGATGAAGTGGCTGTTGCTACGCTCGCTCGAGTTCTACAAGCGCTTTATATCTCCGGCGCTGCCGCACTCGTGTCGCTACATCCCGACGTGTTCGGAATATGCGATGGAGGCAGTGGAACGCTATGGCGTGTGGCGCGGAGTGGCAATGGCGACATGGCGCGTGTTGCGCTGCAATCCCTTTGGCGGGAGCGGCGTTGATCCGGTAGTACGCACCACAAGTTTCGAGGAGGCCGAGGCGCACGCTGTCGCGCACGGCCACGACCATGCAGCTCTGGGGAGCTGCGGTTCCATTACGAGATAACCCGCCGCGCGCACGAGGCGGGCGAGACTGGCAAAATACCTTGGCTGAATACAAAAATCCTCAACATGAACCGGGTGGGATGGATTCATCCCGCCTGATCCTCGTCTTCGTCATCAGCTTTGTTCTGCTCATACTGAGCCAGAAGTTCCTCTTCAAGCCGGACAATACACAAGCTCCGGCAAAGCCCGAGGCACAGCAAACCCAACCGGCGGCGACTACGCCAGCCACGCCAGCACCCGGTGCGCAAGTCGCGACGGCTACGGCCGGCGGCCCAGCAAAGACAGCGCAGGCCCCGGCAGTGCCGCTGACGCAGGCGACCGCAGAGAGCGAAACCGTGGTGGAGAACGATCTCTACAAGATCACCTTCTCCAACAAGGGCGGACTGGTGAAGTCGTGGATCCTGAAGAAGTACAAGGATGAAAACGGCAAGCCGCTCGAGCTGGTTCACCAGCAGGCGGCGTCCGAGTGGGGATATCCGCTCTCGCTGTGGACATGGGACCAGGGACTGCGCGACAAGCTGAACTCGGCGCTCTACGTGACGAGCGAATCGCAAACCGGAGCCGGCAGCCAGCCGGGAGTCATCCAGGTAGCGAAATCTCCAGCGACGATCAATTTCGATTACTCCGATGGAAACGTAACCGTTCACAAGAGCTTCACCTTTGACCACTCGTACGTGGTAAAGGTGGAGACCAGCGTCACGCAGAACGGAGGCTACGTTACGGCGCTGCCGGCATGGCCAGCGGGCTTTGGCGACCTGACGGTTCCGGCAACGTACGCGGGACAGCGCATCGACTACAGCACGGGCGATTCCCTGAAACGTCTCTCGACCGACAAAAAGGGCAAGGACATCAGCGGTGGACGCGTGATGCCAGGCCCATTCGAGTGGGGCGGCGCAGTGGACCAGTACTTCGGCGCCATCTTCCTTCCGGATCAGCCGAAGCAGGCCGTGTTGGCACAGTTGCGCAACGCGATCAAAATTCCTAAAGACCCGAAGAAGCCAGACGGCGACAAGATGGATGAGACGGTGCTCGGCGCGGCCGTGGGCTATCTCAACGCCCCAGTCAGCGAGCGTCTTTTCGTCGGCCCGAAGGCCATGGATGTGCTGGGCGCGATTCACGCCAACGGTTTGAGCGGGCAGGCGAACGCAGGCTCCGACCTGAAAGGCACGGTTGATTTCGGCATCTTCGCCTTCATTGGAAGGCCGCTGTTTGCATGGCTGAAGTGGACGCAGCAGCACTGGATCTCCAACTGGGGCTGGGCGATCATCTTCATCACCGTGGTCATCAACCTGGCGCTGCTGCCGCTGCGCATCACCAGCATGAAGTCGGCGCTGAAGATGCAGAAGCTGGCGCCGCAGATGAAAGCCATCCAGGAGAAATATAAGAAGTTCAAGCTCAACGATCCGCGAAGACAGGAACAGAACGCGGAGATCGGAGCGCTCTATAAACAGCATGGCGTCAATCCGGCGGGAGGATGTTTACCGCTGCTGATCCAGATGCCGTTCCTCTTCGCCTTCTACACCATGCTGTCCAGCGCGATTGAACTGCGGCAGGCGAGCTGGCTGTGGCTCAACGATCTGGCTGGGCCGGACCGATACTTCCTGATTCCAATCTTGATTGTCATCAGTATGATGATGCTCCAGCGCATGACGCCGCAGGCGGGCATCAGCGCGGAGCAGCAGCGCATGATGAACCTGATGATGCCGCTGATGATCGGCTTCATGAGCTGGTCGGTGGCCTCGGGACTGGGACTCTACTGGGTCACCAGCCAGTTGGTCGGTATCGCGCAGCAGTCGGTGATGAACCGCACGGAGCTTGGCAAGGAAATCCGCGCGATCGCATTGAAGCGCGCCGCTAAACAGAAGAAGTAGAACTGTCCGCTTCGGTTGGTTGTTCGAGGGCTACGAAAACGGAGAACGGGATACTGTCTTATGCCAATGCAGGACAAGATCGCTACCGCCAAACGCATCAGCGAACTGCTGAACACCATCATCCAGCTCGGCGATTTCCGCCTGAAGTACAAGATCACCGTCGATCCTCCATTGCCGGAAGACCGCGACTGGGAGAGACCGTCGATCCTTGTGGAGTTCAGCGGGACAGACAGTGGCATGTTGATTGAACGCGGCGGCGAACTGCTGCGCTCCATCGAGTGCGTGGTGATGGAAGCGCTGCGCATGGGCTCCGACGACCATGACAAGGTTGCCTTCGATTGCATGGGCCATCGGCGCGCGCGCTTCGACGAGCTGAAGATGGCCGCCGAAGTGGCGGCACAACAGGTGCGCGATCGCGGTGTGCCGTATTCGTTTGCTCCCATGTCGAGCCGCGAACGGCGCATCGTCCACCTGGCGCTGCGCGACCAGGCCGATCTGCGTACGGAGAGCGAAGGCATGGGCCCGGAGCGGCACCTGGTGGTGTATCCCAAGGACTACAAGGGTAAGCCGGCACCGGCGCCCTCGATGCGACGCAGACGGTAAAGCGCGAAAAAAATTCGTCATCACGACAGGCCGGCTGCGTAAGCCGGCCTTCTTTCGTCACCACGACTCATAACCGCTTTAAGCACTGGGCCCAGATGCGCTGTGGTCGTCGATCGGTTTCAGTTATTAGGTGTGAATTCCTCGACGTATACTGCCTCGCCAATAAGCTCCAGATGTGCGTTGGCACCAGTCACGCGAACTGTATAACCGTGCGACTCAATACGTAACTCGATGTCTGCTGTGATTTCGAGAGGGATCGGGATGAGATTGGCTGATACCTTATCGCCTATTCTCAATGAGCCACTGTAAAGGTAATGAGCTTCGTCGCCGCGTTCTTCCCGCGCTTCTTCGGAAAATACGCCTTCGATGACGGCGTCGCCGATATGCAGGACAGCTTCCTGCGTCCAGCCTGTACCAGCATCAACAGCGGGCGTGCCATCTGATTGATGAATGTACACCGACGAAAAATGTATGACTGCCGTGCCATCTTGGATAGCAACGCTATCAACCGCCGAATCGTGAATCTCTATTGCGCGCTTTTGCACGACGACAAGATTACCGCATCTTGAACAGACTACGGGTTCTGTTGTTACAGCCACCCGCGGCGTCGGATTTGCCGGCTATAAGGTTTGGCCTGTGTGCGGTAATCTTGATCCGTGCATCTCGACGACACAATTGTTGCCATCTCGACGCCTCCCGGACGCGGCGGCATTGGTGTGGTGCGACTGGCCGGTCCGGAGGCCAGGGAAATCGCCGCGAGTTTTCTGCGACTCGGCGCGAATCGCCAACTCGAAGCTGGTCGCGCACTCTTTGGAGAACTCATCGAGCCTGCAACGGGCGAGCGCATCGACGAAATCGTCGCGACGTTCTTCGCTAAGCCGCACTCCTATACCACGGACGATATCGTCGAGATCAGTTGTCACGGCGCACCGGTGGTGCTGCGCCACGTGGTGGAGATGTCTCTGGCGCGAGGCGCGAGGCTGGCCGAACCGGGCGAATTCACCATGCGCGCCTTCCTCAACGGACGGCTCGACCTGACACAGGCCGAGGCGGTGCGCGACCTGATCGAATCGCAGACGCTCTTCCAGGCCAAGGTGGCGGCACAGCAACTCGACGGCGCACTGTCGCATCGTCTGCAGCGGATCAAGAAACAACTCGTCGAACTCATCGCGACGCTTGAGGCAGGCATCGACTTTGCCGAAGACGATGTGGCGGTGATGCCCGGCACGGAGATCGTGCGGCGCATCGGCGAAATCCGCGAGCCGCTGGAGAAACTGGCCGCAAGCTTCGCCTATGGAAAGGTTGTGCATGAGGGGCTGACGCTGGCTATCGTGGGACGTCCGAACGTCGGCAAGTCGAGCCTGTTTAACTGCCTGGTGGAGCGGGAACGCGCCATCGTCACCGCCACTCCGGGGACGACGCGCGACCTGGTGACGGAGACGGTGGCCATCGGCGGGCTGCCGGTGCGACTGGTCGACACGGCCGGCATTCGGCACGCGCTCGACGAGGCGGAAAGCATTGGCATTCGTAAATCTATGGAGGCGTTGGCCGACGCAGACCTGGTGCTCGTGGTGCTCGATGCCTCGCAGCCGGTGGACGACATGGACCGCGAACTGCTGGAGCAGGTGCGGCAGCGCGCGGCCGTGGCCGTGTGGAACAAGTGCGACGTGGCGCGCGACTCCAACACACCCGCCACCAGCGGCTTGACGCTCGTGCACACCTCGGCGCTCAGCGGCGAAGGCATTGCATCCCTGCGCAAAGAGATTCTGCAACGCGTCCGCGGCGACGGCGGCGCGCAGATGGAGAGCGGATTCCTGACGAACGTCCGGCAACAGGACCTGGTGACGAAAACACTGGCGGCGCTGGACCAGGCGGACCAGGCTGTTGCTAACCGTACGCCGCACGAGATGCTGCTGCTCGACCTCTACAACGCCCTGCGCGCCTTGGACGAAATCACCGGCGCGACTACCGCCGACGACATCCTGAACCTGATCTTCAGTACGTTCTGCATTGGAAAATAAGTACATACAATTATGTATTGACGAATATGTACGCAATTGCTGTACGATTGCAACAAGGCGAGGAAGTCACGCGCATCATTTCAGCGCGAAAAGCCACTCCGAGAGAGCGGAGGTTTTATGAAGAAGCTGACAAGTAGGCAACGGCAGAGGGAACTGAAAGCCATTGCGGCGATCCCCGATGATCGGATCGACACTTCAGAAATTCCGGAGCTGACGGAAGAACAACTGAGTCGGGCAGTGCGCGGCCAGATGTACCGCCCGGTGAAGAGGCCGGTCACCATACGCCTGGACGCAGACGTAATAGCGTGGCTCAAAGAGGATGGCCGTGGTTATCAGACAAAAGCGAACGCCCTGCTTCGGAAAGAAATGCTGCGTTCGTACGAGCAAAAGAAGGGGCCGGAGCGGGCGGGCGCAGAGAACAGCAACAGCCGAACGAAGAGGACGCGCACTCGATAGAGAACTGCCCCACTCAAGCCCAAAATGCGGGAGGGTGGCACCCGCCAGTTGGCATATACTTCCTACAAATGGCCGGCGCACGCCATCTCTGCACGCAACTCCTTAGCCTCACGACAGCTATCTTTGTTGGAAATTGTGTGCTTGCGAGGGCCGCTGTCGGCCAGAGTATACCTGCGGCACTTCCCGCGGATTGCTCCGCATACGCATCCATTACGCTACCCGCAGAAGCAGAGAGAGTTCCTGTTCCCAAGACACCCCCGGCTTGTGCTTCTTACCGCTCCTATCGCGGCATCGGACGCCCGGTAAATTACTCCGAGGCCCGTGCATGTGCATGGCGGGAACGGCTAGCACAGAAGGCTGACCTCGGACAAAACCAGGAGGAACCCATTGCATGGGTCGTCGGCGGCTCGCTCATCCTCGCCGACATATATTTCAACGGTGCCGGAGTCAAGCGCAACATCCCTCTGGCCATGCGCTTCGCCTGCGAGTCCGAAAAAGAAATGGCAATGCTTGCTCTGCCGGACATCGAGAAACTCAATGGTTCACCTCGTGCTCATGGACACTTCGAATTCTGCGATTATGCCGCGACAACCTTCACGATGAACTTTTGCAGTAGTTACGCATCCAAAATCGAGGATGACCGCAGAAGCCGGTACTACAACTCACTGAAATCTTCCATGACTCCAGAGCAACGGGCAGCTTTCGAAAAGCTCCTTGTGGCCCAGAACGCGTACATCGAGGCACATGCCTCCGAGGTGGATCAAGGTGGCACCATCCGAGGTATGCGAACCATCGGCTCACAGGACATCCTTAAAGATCTCTTTCACACGGAGGTAGTTCATTTCGAGCGCAAGAAATGGCCCGCACTCTCTGGCCATCAAATCACAATGGCCGATGTCTTACTGCATCGCGAATACGAGAAGACGCTCCAGCAATTGCGAACGCAAACAAAGGACGAGATCGATCAGGGGGCCGTCACAGCCGACCATCTTTCCAACGTCGAAGAAACGTGGGAGGCCTACCGTAATGCCTGGGTCACATTTGCGCGTCTCCGCTATCCCACTGCCGTCCCTGCCATCCGCGCCGAAATCACCTTCGACCGACTCCGTCTGCTGAAGACCATTCGGTAACCGGCCGTGAAGTATTCTTTCTCTCGGTAAGGACCGAAAAGACGGTAACGTTGTGTATGTTCCGGCAGAGACTGGTGGCGGACTCGTGCCCGCTCTTGGGGTGATCTTCTGTATCACTCCGTATTTCGCCGCGATGTTTTCACAAGCTGCTTTGAAACGCCGGGAATCTGCATCTTCTACGCCGATCAAACCTGAGATCCAGCTTGGCTGCACGGTTAGCAGAATCGCGGACGAGAACGGGCTATTAGGAAGTGAAGTGTTGTTCATCAGGAGGCAATCATGCGCATGTCCACACGCGTGTCCACACGAACGCCTGCTCCCATCTTGAATGCGCATAAACACTGCACGATTTACTCTACGGTAGCTTTCTGCATCGGCAAATAGACATCCCCCGGCGGAACCGGGGGATTGTTATTTTCAGATTCAATTTGTGCGGTGGAGTCCGGCGAGTATTCGTGGACTAGTGAAATACATACATCTTAAACAGGCCGGAATCGCATGCGGCGAAAGTGTCACGATCAGATGGGAAAGAGGACTCTATATCATATTGAAGCGCTTGCGAAAAACCAGCACACAGATCAATGCGCAAGGGACGCTGAGCGCTGCGCAGAAAACGATCTGCACTGGATTGAGCCAAGACATGCTCAATTTGAGAGACGGCGAATTTAGAAAGGCATCGAAGATTGGAAAGGTTGCGCCCAGCAGCAAACCCACGGTTACGGATTCGACAAGAAGCCGCCTGTTTGACCGTATATGTCCTCTGCGCAAATATATCCAGGCGCTTGCTGTCACTCCGGCCAGGAAGCCAAAAGAGCCGCAAGATACGACGGTGATCGTACACAGCAACAAGGTGGTTTTGCCTATATCCAACACACTGGGTAGTGAACTATCCCGTACGCCGGCGAGCAGGGTAATCACCAACGCCGAGATCACGGTGACCAGTAGTGCGCTGAATACACCAACCTTCAACGTCAACACCACAATCCGATTCGGCCTGCGCATTTGATCCATTTCCATTGTGCAGCGTGGGCCATCTCCTTCTGGATGGCCGCCGCGTTTTCAGATCATCGCACAGGTAGATACTCGGAAGTAACTTTATCTTCGTTCCGCCGCGGCTCATGATGGGGAACAATAGACGCGTCCAGAGTGTCTATATGCTTGAGGCTGTCATGCCCATACTTCGCGCAGCTATTATCGTTCTAGTTGTAACGTTCTCCTCGCCATTGGTATTCGGCTGTTCATGCACGAATAGCACACCGATCCAGAAAACATCCCAGAGTTATAGGAATCGGGCAGTGTTTACGGCCCGCATCGTCCAGTTGATGGGCAAGACCTACAATTGGGACGGCAAACGATATTCAAGTCAGGCTCTCGCGATTGTGCACGAACGTTACTGGGGCTTGCCCTGGTACTGGCCCAAAATCGTACTTCTCGACGGGAGATACCCTTGTGACACCGTGATGGCTGATGGGGAGGACTATCTTGTTTCAGGACGGCGAAGCCGATACGGAGTGGTCGAAGTCAACCTCTGTAGCCGAACTCAGCCACTGAAGACCGCGCAACTGGACCTGCGTACACTCGATGGCTCACACTGTGCAGGTCCGGGAGGTACGATTATCGGCCATGTTGTGGACTGGACTGTCGCAGGCCGTGAAAGACTTCCCGCACGAAATGCTTCGATGACGTTCCTCGACGAAAATGGGAACACGTATACCGCACAGAGCGATGACAATGGGATTTACGAACTGCGGCATCTCCCTGCCGGCCCTTACACTCTCGAATCGCACCTCAGTCAGGGTCGTTACGCCGCTTCGGGTCCTGTCTCCGTGAAAGAAGGTCTCTGCACGGAAATGCCGGTCTCCATTAGAAATTACTCTGTATCCGGGCGGCTGATGCCTGGCATCGATCAGTATGTCAACGTGTACTTAGCGGAAGTGTCTTCACACTCAGAAGGCAGAAACCCTGTTTCGATTGAGCCCGATGGCAGGTTCTACTTCAGCAATGTTGCTCCTGGAAAATACCTGCTATCACTAACGACAACGGCACAAAGGGCAGTTGGGGCGGGAAGCGAAATCTATTACCCTGGCACGCCGCGACGTGCACAGGCCGCTCGGATAACCGTTACTGATCACACATATGCTCGTTCACTTGATTTCAATCCAAGTTCGCTGCCGTTAGTTCCTATTCCCGTGGTGCTGGAGCCGCCTGTAGAATCCGGCCGATTTAGTTGGAGATTCGAGCTCGAGGATTCGTCTCATGTCATCAGGGGTGAGAAATGGAGCGCGGGCGGGAGTGTTGTCCTCCTTTACGGTGTTCGGGGTGCCTCATACGGCATCAGCCTCTACGGCTACTCGAATCAACCCATGGACTACGCCGATTGCAGATCGGAAGTTACGCCGATTACAGCAAAGCCCGGATTGAAGCCGATTCACATTGCAGTGCCAGATGGCTGTCGCTGACTCTCTGAGAGAACATTTGGATGTACTCGACGTAATAAGAAAAGCCATGGTCAAACGGTAAGGCTATTCGCGTCTCGCGCCGAAGATCATTTATCGCGACACCACTTTCTAAAAGACCCCACAGAAGTCTTGCATATCTCCGCGTATTTCGCTGTGAGAAGACTTCATCCATATGTATGATTAGCAACACGCAAAGTGGGGCGACGCGGACTACCGTCTGTTTCCAATCCTGAATCGAAATCCTTCGACCCGCCAGGATGTATTCATTCAGCCTTCCGCCGCATTCTCGTTCGAACAAAAGGTGGTATCTCGATGACCGTGCACCTGGTGAATCCCAGCGATAACTCGTTTGGTACGGCGGTGATCACTCCGCGCTGGCTGTTTGTACTGGCGGCAGCCACTCCGAGGTCGGTGGGCGATCCGGTGCTTGTCGATGAATCACTGGAGCAGCTCGACCCCAGCACGATTCAGCCCGGCGATGTTGTGGGCGTCAGTGTGCACACCGGAAACGCGCTGCGCGGCTACGAAGTTGGCAGGATGGCGCGCGAGCGGGGTGCATGGGTCGTCTATGGCGGAATCCACGCAACGCTCTATCCGGAAGAGGCGTTCGAACGCGGCGCCGCGCACAGCGTGGTGACCGGCGACGGCGACCTGGTATGGTCGCGCGCGGTGAAAGACTGCCTCGCGGGAACTCCCGAACGAATGTATGAAGGCGGAAAGATCGAAGGCGATCAATTTCTCGCCGCGCGCTGGGACCTGATGTCCAGTGACAAGTACATGTGGGCCTCCGTGCAGACGATTCGCGGCTGTCCCAAGCATTGCTCGTTCTGCTCGGTGTGGCGCACTGACGGACAGCGTCCCCGGCAACGGAAGTTCGAAAGCGTGATTGATGAGATCGTGGAACTGCGGCGCAAGGGATTTCGCTTCGTTGCCCTGGCGGATGACAACTTCTATCCTGTGACCCTGACGGATCTGCGCTTGGCAAAACAGCAGAACAATGCCGCAAAGTTAGAAGAGTTGGAAAGCATTCGCGAAGAGCGTTTCCAGTTGATGGAAGAGCTGGCGAAATTGCCGCGAGATATGGTCTTCTTCACCCAGATCACGATGGAGGCGGCGGAAGATACGCAATTCCTGGACGCGATGCGCAAGGCCAACATCAAGGGCGCGCTGGTGGGCGTGGAAGCGGTTACGCCGGAAGGATTGAAGGCGGTCTACAAGGACTTCAACTGCTCGGGCGATCAGTTGGTGCGGCAGCTCCGGAAGTTCCGCGAGCACGGCGTCCACGTGCTTGGATCTTTCATCTTCGGGCTGCCCACGGACAAGCCAGCCACGTTTGCGGCCACCGCCGAACTCGCGCTGGAAGCCGACCTGACGTTTGCACAGTTCGTGATGATGACGCCGTTTCCGGGAACGGTCGATTTCAGACGCTGGGAAAAAGAGCAGGAGAAGTCTCCAACCTATGTGGACGGCATCCCAATCACGCGTTTTTGGCTCATCCCATCCAACGTCCGGCCAAAGATGTTTACTCCGCATCCGCTGATGAGTTGCGACGAGATTCGCGAACGGACCCAGGGAGTATGGGATCGCTTCTATGACATGCGCTCCATCTGGAAGCGATCGAAGTGCACGCGGTCACTGAAGTCACGGCTGGCGTTCCTCTTCGTGTCAAAACTCTACCGGCAGATGTATGCGGGCACGGGAATCTCCACCGATAGCGCTCGGCGGAAAAAGGCAAAATCGTCGGCCCGGATGATTGCCAAACAATGCCGCAGATTGTTCCAGGCGAAACCAATGCCGGAACTGCAAGCGCCCGTGTGGCAGACGGGCAGGGCCACTTCCTCGCGCATGCCGATGTTCCCGTCTGCGTCGTCGGACGAGGGAATGACGAGACTAAGGATTGTCGAGTAGCTGAATCACACTGGTGTGCTCGCGATGACCAGCGATCTGCCTCACCGCCGGAAGGGTGGCCCTAGTGGCGGAACATCGCTTGAATAACTTATATTGTCCAGCATGTCGTAAAAGGCGGGAACGTCAAATCTTTCACCCGCGAATTTGGCATACAAGCGACTTTGTCCCCTGCAAGTGATCCGGGCAGATTGCGGATCATCGGGAATATGTAGCTGCTTCCAGAACGTCGGCCGATATTCCATGCAAACCAGTCTGGCGTTTCCAGTTCCAACAACATGCGTGGCAATCACCTGATCGCCTGGTGGCGTCCACCAGGCACTGTCTGGTTCGCTCCATTGGCTATATCGTTCTGTACCCACAGTCCAACTTGATAACGGCAAATCTGCTCGAATGTATCGTCTGGGTTCGAGAGCGATTCCCCGCCCGGCAAGGCCGGTAGCGTAGGAGGATCCGGTTACGGTATCCGCGAAATTATAAGTAATGGTCCAGGTAATCGGAATCGAAATTTGAAACTCGTTCAACTCGCCTGCGCGAGGCTTAAGAAGATGCGAAACCACTCCCCATGCTTCCGGCAGGAATAAGAAAACCAATAACACGGTAAGAGTAGGAATCCAGGAAGCCCACCGGATTGCAAGTGTTCTCCAGCGGCGATCCTCCGATGAAATTCCAGCCTCGCGCTCACTTAGCCACCGCCGTGCTTCAAGCTGCGCAGCCGTTTGGTTGGAGCTCCGGATCACAGCACGCAGCCCCCACGCGATGACAGTTAGAATTAAGACAAATACGCCCATCAATGCACCAGCCGTCATGGCACTGACTTGTATACCGCTACGTTCGACAAAGTCGAAAATGAGGGCCAGAAGAAGTCCCATAGGAATGACCAAGAACCCTACGGCGATGGTGGTTAGGGAACCTCTGCACAAGTTGTGAAGCGTGGCGGGGTTCCGGTTTTGTGGGCGTGCGGAAGCAAAGTTGCCGGCGTTTTCCGGGGGCGTTTCGGGCGGCTTGCGGGTTCAGACATCACTGGCCAA
>JAJXZT010000042.1 GCA_021779935.1 Acidobacteriota bacterium | reverse complement strand
TGCTTCTGCAACCTACTCGCTGCTTCATCTTGCTTCTTCTGTAGAACAGGTTTTCCAACATACCTTTATATATATGTCATGAAGACTTCCTGCTCTGCTTGGTCCGGCAGGCGAGTCTATCTATGATGAAGATAAAGGAAATGGATCCGCTTTCGCCGCCCCGCCGCCGAGTGATCACGCAACCGCTCCTTGGCCAGTCATCCCTCCGTCTTTACCAGCTCGTGTCCTTCTCCCGCCGGTTCCGCCCCATGGCTCTCGATCCCCAGCATCCCCGCAATTTCTTTCTCCACCTTTGACCGCCCACGGGAATACTTCTCGCGCGACGCAGTCGTTACCATTTCTGCGCGTTCACGGTTCGGTTCACCCTCAGGAACTTTCGTGCGGATCGTAAACGGCCGAACTGCCTGGCCTTCGGCCAGTGTGCTCATGTACGCTCGCCAGTTCGGCAGGTTCACGAGGTCGTTCCGGCCGATCACCGGTGCCATTTCCTTCTCGACGATCTCAGCGTCCGCCTGCCCGAGGCGGAAAGCGACAAACGTGCCGACGTTGCCGAAGATGGCTTCCACAATGCGATGGTCATGGATCTGGGAGACAAACTGATTGGCCAACACCAGGCTGACGCCGAACTTGCGTGCCTCCGACAGCATCGTCACGAAGTTCTGTGTTGCCAGACTCTGGAATTCGTCTACATATAAATAGAAGGGACGGCGCTGTTCGGGCGGAATCTTCACGCGCGCCATCGCTGTCGCTTGCAGCTTCGCCAGTAGCAGCATACCCAGGAAACGCGAATTTGGTTCGGTCAGCTCGCCCTTCGCCAGGTTCACCAGCAGAATCTTCCCTTCATCCATCACCTGGCGGAGATTGATGCTGGAGCGCTTCTGTCCAAAGATATTGCGCAGCGCCGGATCGAAGACGAAGTTCTCAAACTTACTGGCAACGTACTCGCCCATGGAAATTTCCCCGGTGCTGGTCGCCCGCAGGTAGTTAGCTTTCGGCAGAACTTCTTTCACCCAATGCTCCAATTGCGGGTCGTCGATTGCCAGCGGCAGCCAGCGCTGCCAGAACTCTCTTTCCTGGAACAGCCGGTGGAACTCAAGCAGCGTTCCCGGATCCTTTTGGCGCGACATGACCAGCAACAGATTCATGCGCATGTGCTGAAAGAATATCGGGCCTGCGAACTCAGACAGCGACCCCACGCCGTATTCGTCCTCCAGCATCCGGCTCATGATCGCCACCATCTCCTGCACGAGAAAGTGGCGCTGCCCTTCAGTCTCGTATTCCAGCGGATTCAACCCAATCGGATACTCCGTGTCGGTCGGATCGAGCAGCACCACGTCGCCCATTCGCTCTTCCGGGATGCGTCCGAGCAATTCGCGGTAGAGATCGCCGTGCGGGTCCATCACGCACACACCGCGGCCGGAGTTGATATCGTCCAGAATGAGAGTCTTGAGCAGAGTTGTCTTGCCCGTGCCGGTTTGGCCTACCGCGTAGATGTGGCGTTGTCGATCCTCCAGCCCCAACCGGACTTCGCGCATCTTTCCGTTCTGTTCCGAGTAGCCAATCAGCAGGCCCGTCGTGGGTAAATCGTGCACCGGCGAAAGCTCCCGCCAATTCTTGATTGCAATGCCGCACTCGGGACGCACGGTCGCCGGTGGAAAGTGAAACGACGCCGCAGCCTCAACGCAGTCGAACAGATACGGCAGCCGTTGTGCGTCTTTATGCGCAATCGAATGCGGCGGCAACACCATCTCCAGCTTCTCGAATGCGTCCGCGCCTTCTCCGTTCAATCGCGTGACGTCATACCCTCCCGCGAAGAACGCAAACGTGTTGCGTTCACCTCGGGTACCGGAGCTACCCGCCGGTTCCGTGATGGAAGCACCCAGCGCGTCGGCCAGTGACTCAGGCAGCGCCTTGCTGCTTGCCAGCGCGACCGTCATCAGCAGCGCCTTGTCCTGTAGTCCGAACAGCATGCGGTACTGATATTGCTGATAGGTGTGCGCCTGCTCCCGCAGCGTGGGCGCGAGTTTTGACAGGTCTTCGGCAATCGGGCCGATCGTCGCCTGTGCATACACCTCGCACTTGGCAATCTGCTTTTCCAGGAACCTTTCTTCGCTCTCCTCCAGCTTTGCCGGACGAATGCGGCAACTTATCATCACCGGCGAATCGTGCAGCAGGATCAGCTTCAGCAAATCCGCTGTCGGCGGAGCCGGGAGAAACGGCGACACGTGGAAGATCTTCTCTGCACCGTCGTCCACCGGCGCGGCTGGTTCGGCTTGCGTCAATCCAGTCATGTGATCCACGCGGGTGCCTCCGCGAAGCGTGTCCAGCGCTTCCAACGAACATCTTCGGCCCACCGACACAATGGATCGCACGTTAAACGGACGCAGCAGTTGGCGAATCTCGCTCGGCTCAACAAGCTCGAAATCGTATTCCTCGAATGTAGCCTTGAACAGGTGCAGACAATTGATGGCAAGCCCGGCCGCTTCTTTCTTCTCCATCTCCGCGCGACACAGCAACGCCACTGTGACCTTGCCGCGTCCGCCGTCTGCATCGGGCATGGCAATCGTGCGCAGGTCATACGTCACCCGCGCATCCTGCCCGCCTGCGAGACACGTCACCAGGTCCACCGAACGATGCGCCAGATCTTCCAGATAAAGGTCCGCACGTACGCCAAGCGCGTCGATGCTGACAATGTGCTGAAGTTTGCAGGCAAAGAAATGTACGTCTTGCGAGGGACTGTACAGGACCGCAGGCGAAGGGGCCACATAACCTCCAGCAAATTCACGCGCGTGCAAGCAATCGCAGGGAAATGTAGCACAGCAACCGCCCATTGCACACATCTCCCGCCAAGAACTTAAATGCCACAACTGGCACGAAAATCAGATTCTGGCATCAGCCCAGAGTTTCTTCAGGCATATGCAGGGTTTCCGTCACGCGCTACAATGCGGGTCGCGATGTCCACGCTCTACTCCGTTCCTCCACTTCGTGTTGCCCGGCTGCTCTGTGAGCTGCGGCCGGAGGCGCCGCTGCATCTTCCGCTCGAGCGGCGCAGCGATGCTTTGCGTGGAACTTTCGGGGCGATTTTCCGTCGCGCTGTCTGCGATCCCGAGTGTCCCGGCGAAGACCTCTGTCCCACGCGACAGGAGTGCCCCTACGTTCGCCTCTTCAAGCCGCGTCGTGACGACGCCGAGCACGCACGCGACCGTGATCCTCCCCGGCCGTTCATCTTTCGTCCGCCCATCGCGCGCGATCCCGATTTCGGTCCCCAGCGGCCTTTGCGATTCGAGCTTCGCCTCTTCGGAGAAGCCATCGAGTCGGCCGAGTACTTCCTGCGTACCTTCCAATGTTTTGCCACCGAAGGTCTCGCCGGCAGGCCCGCGCGACTCGTGTCGGCTTGGTCGCTCGACTGGTTCGGCAACTCCCGCGTCCGGCTCGTCAGCGACGGCCTCTGGACACGCGAGCAGCCGTTCATACTTGGACTTGAGCCGCTTTTTGAACTCTCTCCTCCCAAAGGTCCGGCCACGTTTGACTTCGTTACCCCGGCGCGCGTCATGCATCATGGTGCCGGGCAAACTGTTCCCACCCTCGAGGCCATGATCCTGCGCATCGCCGGACGCATCTCGCTGCTCAGCTCCGCCTACGAGCATCGCCCGTGGACTCCCGATATGCTCGCTCTCCAGCGCGTCGCCCAGCAGGCCGTCTTCCTCGATTGGAACGGGGCCCCGGTCGAGCGCGAGCGAAATTCCCGCAGCACGGAGCGGAAGATGCTCATGTCCGGGTTTGTAGGCAGTGTGACTTATGACCGGATCGCCCCAGAACTTTGGCCGCTGCTCTGGATCGGACAGGAAATCCACGTCGGACGCTTCACCGAGTGGGGACACGGATGGTTCCACGTCCTGCCCCTCGAAAGAGCGGCCAAAATGCCTCCGGAGCCGCATAAATAGCGGAGAGGAACGATGTTTACTGGTTGGTTATGGAGGTCTGCACGAAACCCGGATGTGCAGTGAAATGAATAGGATGGAGCGAATTAACACACCCCGGTGTGACGTAAAAATCCGCGTTCTGCATTGCGGTTTTGGGGGGTCTGCCAAAAATGGCCTCTTGACGATTGAAAAGAAAGGGGTAAAATTCGCCGGGGTAGGAAGAAGTGCGCCGACATCCAGGCGATTGAGACGTGAGCAACGTGACAAGCAACGCGGTGAGTCCTATCACCGCGTAGGAAGAAGTGCGCCGACATCCAGGCGATTGAGACTTTTGCAACCACCGCTTCGAAATCCTTCGTTGTTTGACGTAGGAAGAAGTGCGCCGACATCCAGGCGATTGAGACCGACAGTGGCACCGATGGCCGCATCAGTGGCACAAAGGTAGGAAGAAGTGCGCCGACATCCAGGCGATTGAGACTTGAGATCATATTCGGCGGGTCCAGCGAGTTCCAGTTCGGGTAGGAAGAAGTGCGCCGACATCCAGGCGATTGAGACCTGATATTTTTCTCCCGGCCATTTTTCTTTCAAAAGAACGTCGTAGGAAGAAGTGCGCCGACATCCAGGCGATTGAGACTTTCATCGCCATCACCATCCACTCATCCATCGGCTGGTAGGAAGAAGTGCGCCGACATCCAGGCGATTGAGACGCTGCGGTAATTGAAGTTGCGCTGTTCACTGTCACGTAGGAAGAAGTGCGCCGACATCCAGGCGATTGAGACACCGACTTCCAGCCCACATATACAGCAGTTGACCCCGTAGGAAGAAGTGCGCCGACATCCAGGCGATTGAGACGGATCGCCGCGCACTCCTCGCACTCCTCGATATGAGAGTAGGAAGAAGTGCGCCGACATCCAGGCGATTGAGACGATGAACTCTCCGTCAGGCGTACAGAGCAAACCAAGTAGGAAGAAGTGCGCCGACATCCAGGCGATTGAGACCGTGTATAGCCCTCCTGAGAGTGCCATACATTCAGTGTAGGAAGAAGTGCGCCGACATCCAGGCGATTGAGACACGGGTTTTCGGCCCGCAGGGTGCGCTTTGCGCTTGTAGGAAGAAGTGCGCCGACATCCAGGCGATTGAGACCATGCACAGGCTGATCGCGGCGATAAGTAAGAAAACGTAGAAAGAAGTGCGCCGACATCCAGGCGATTGAGACGTCTTGTCGAGGGCCTTCGCGTCATACGTTGGCTCGTGTAGGAAGAAGTGCGCCGACATCCAGGCGATTGAGACGTAGGCGTACACCACCGTGCCGGTGGCGGACACTGTGCGTAGGAAGAAGTGCGCCGACATCCAGGCGATTGAGACATTGAGATTCCATAATCAACGCAGAAGCGTTCGAATCGATGTAGGAAGAAGTGCGCCGACATCCAGGCGATTGAGACTTCTGCTGGCGAATAATAATGGAGGGAACATAAAACGGGTAGGAAGAAGTGCGCCGACATCCAGGCGATTGAGACTTCGCCCTGCGGCCAATCATAGCTATTCAATTTTAAACGTAGGAAGAAGTGCGCCGACATCCAGGCGATTGAGACAATGCTTAGCCTGCACTCTCTGTCCAACTCTTTGTAGCTCCTCGTAGGAAGAAGTGCGCCGACATCCAGGCGATTGAGACGGCGTATGAGTTTCAACGAAAAGTGGATGGTAGGCACGTAGGAAGAAGTGCGCCGACATCCAGGCGATTGAGACAATCAGCGACTCCGCTTCTACCACTGCAATCATTTCAGTAGGAAGAAGTGCGCCGACATCCAGGCGATTGAGACATTGAGATTCCATAATCAACGCAGAAGCGTTCGAATCGATGTAGGAAGAAGTGCGCCGACATCCAGGCGATTGAGACATACACGGTGCGAGCGGGAACCCGCTATCGAGAACGTAGGAAGAAGTGCGCCGACATCCAGGCGATCCTTCTCCGTCAGCCAATAGCTAACGGCCAACCGCTAACGGCTGCCCTGACCCCATGTCCCTCGTCTGGCTCACTTCCGATTCGCTCCTCCGCGCGTGGCAGCACGTAGAGGAGAACGCCGGTTGCGCTGGAGCTGACGGTGTCACCGTCGATCGCTTCGCCCGCGACATTGACGCCGAGCTGGCCGCCCTCCTGCACAGTGTCGAATCTGGCGAGTACCGTTCACTGCCGCTCCTGCCCATCACCGTCCAGAAGAAGCCCGACTCTCCGGCCACGCGCGTTCTCATGGTTCCCGCCGTGCGTGATCGCGTGTTGCAGACCGCCGTGGGCCGCCAGCTTGGACACGCCTTCGAAGACGAGTTCCTGGAGTGCAGTTTTGCCTACCGGCCCAAGCGTTCCGTCAACTCGGCCATCGCGCGCATCCGCTACCTGCACGATCACGGCTTCCGCTACGTGGCCGAGGCCGACATCGAGAGTTTCTTCGACCGTATCGACCATGCGCTCTTGCGCCAGCGCATCGCCGCAACCGTCACCGAGCCCTCCATCCTCACGCTGCTTGATCACTGGATCGCCGGGCCCGTTTGGGATGGCCACAAGACTCGGCCGCTTCGCCAGGGAGTCCCGCAGGGCAGCCCGATTTCGCCGCTGCTGGCCAACCTGTTTCTTGCGGATTTCGATCTCGCGCTGGAGCAGGCGGGCCTGAAGGTCATCCGCTATGCCGATGACTTCCTGATTCTCTCCAACGACGACGCCGGCACGCACTCCGCGCTGGCGATCGCCCGCGACAAGCTCGAAGAACTCCACCTGCAACTGAAGGACGAGAAGACGAGCATCGGCAGTTTTGAAGAAGGTTTCCAGTTTCTCGGTGCGTTTTTCCAGGGCTCTGGCATTTGGATTCCGTGGGAGAAGCACGGAAAGAACCGGCGCGTACTTGCCGTCCCGCGCCCCATGCCGCCAAGTCTGGTGAGGAAATGGCTGCATCCCGTGGAACAGACAGCGATGGCGCGAGCGTTTGCGGCGGCCGGGCTGGACCACATTCGCAACGAAAGCCGCGACGCCGGCGAGGACGAAGATATGGCTTACCTCTACCTGATGGAACAGGGATCGGTGCTGCGCAAGATCGGCAACCGGCTTGTCGTCGAAAAGGACGGCACGATTCTGCTCGACACTCCTTACCACAAGCTGGAATCGGTCATGCTATTCGGCAACGTGCAGGTCACCACCCAGGCCATGTCGGAGCTGCTCGACTGCGGCGTGCGGCTGAACCTGCTGAGCCGCCACGGGGAACTGCGCGGCAGTCTCGACCCGGCCAGGGGAAAGAACGTTCCTCTGCGCATCGCGCAATTCGAGCTGCACCGCGACCCCGTGCGTTCGCTGGCCATGGCCCGCACGGTCATCGATGCCAAGCTCGCCAACAGCGCCCGCGTGCTCGCCACGTTCGGCGACCGCGAACAGGCGCACGACTCCGCCGCGGACGAGGCTATCGCCCAACTGGAGAACTCGCGACAGGCGGCTCGCCAAGCGGCCACGCTGGAGATCCTCAACGGAGTGGAGGGCGCCGCCGCCCATCTCTATTTCGACGCGCTCATGCACCGCAACAAATCTTCCTTCCACTGGCCGGGACGCGTGAAGCATCCGGCCACCGATCCACTGAACTCGCTGCTCTCCTTCGCTTATACGCTGGTCACCAACGAACTCGCCGGACTGGCCGAGGCTGCCGGTCTGGATAGCTACCTCGGATCGCTCCATCAGCTTGACTACGGGCGCCGTTCTCTCGCACTCGATCTGGTCGAACTCTTCCGTGCTCCGCTGGCGGATCGCCTGGTGCTGACCATGTGCAACCGCCACCAGTTTGATGAAGGCAGTTTCGAACCGATGGAAGCCGGTGCACTCTATCTCCGCCCGGAAGCATCCAAGCGATTCTTCGCCGAATACGAACGTTGGATGTTGCACGCACCGCTCGGTGCTCACGGCGAGGGATTCCGCCAGGCACTGCACAAAACCGTGGAGGAGTACGCTGCGGCGGTCAGGGACGCACGTGACTTCGTACCCTTTCTCTACGAGGCGAACGAGACGGCAGAGGAAGAGTCGAAAGCGGAGGAGTCAAAAACAAAGGAAGCCGGTGCACCGTGAGGTACCTGGTCTGCTACGACATTGCCGATGACCGCCGTCGCCAACGCACGTCGGATCTGCTGCTTGACTACGGCACGCGCGTGCAGGAAAGTGTCTTCGAGTGCCTCATCGAGCCGAACCTGGCGGAGCAGATGCGCTCGCGGCTGGAGCGCGAGATCGACGCCGAGGAAGATAGCGTGCTGATCTTCGTGTTGTGCGACGCGTGCGTCACGCGCATGGTCACTCTCGGCGTGGCCCGTAAGCTGGAAGAGCCGGAGTTCTATATCGTGTGAAGCGAGATGTTCCGGAAGGCTAAAAATCGCGTTTGACCCTCTGTTTATGCGGCTCCGGCGCAGGTTAACCGGAAAGTTACGGAGGTCTGCACGGAATTTGGAAGTGGAATGGAATGAATAAGATGGAAGCAATTAGCACACCCCGGTGTGACCTCGAAATTGATTTTCTGCAAGCCGGTTTTCGGGGGTCTGCAAAAAACAGCCTCTTGACGATTGAAAAGAAAGGGGTAAAATTCGCCGGAGTAGGAAGAAGTGCGCCGATCTAAAGGCGATTGAGACGTAGCTGGCCGATCACTCGTTCTCCAGCGCCGACGGCGTCGTAGGAAGAAGTGCGCCGATCTAAAGGCGATTGAGACAACGGTGTTAGAATCGACGGCGACATTGTTGTAGTCGCGTAGGAAGAAGTGCGCCGATCTAAAGGCGATTGAGACGTCCCGGCATTCCGGTCGCCGGGGCCGCGGGAGGCAGTAGGAAGAAGTGCGCCGATCTAAAGGCGATTGAGACAGATAGAGAATCAGCGGAGCAATGACTGTGTCGTGGTAGGAAGAAGTGCGCCGATCTAAAGGCGATTGAGACGACATTCCCGCAGCTTCTCGCCGGGCGCGGATACGTTGTAGGAAGAAGTGCGCCGATCTAAAGGCGATTGAGACAATGCGACCTAATCATCTTCACATTCCAGGCCAACAGGTAGGAAGAAGTGCGCCGATCTAAAGGCGATTGAGACAAGCCATGTCGCACCGTCCTCGCCGGACAATTTCTGGTAGGAAGAAGTGCGCCGATCTAAAGGCGATTGAGACCAGGGCATACAGCGCGAGGAACGCGCAAAGGACCAGAGTAGGAAGAAGTGCGCCGATCTAAAGGCGATTGAGACGTTCAACGTTACAGACGCCGTCGCCGACTTGGTTGAGTCGGCAGTAGGAAGAAGTGCGCCGATCTAAAGGCGATTGAGACGATATCGACCTTTGTCTGAATCTTGGCCAGAGTGATGTCGCGTAGGAAGAAGTGCGCCGATCTAAAGGCGATTGAGACAGTCTGCTGTGGCGGTGCTTCAGCGGCGGGTACGAATTGTAGGAAGAAGTGCGCCGATCTAAAGGCGATTGAGACTTGCTGGCCGACGGCCACTAGAACGGGGTGGTCGACGTAGGAAGAAGTGCGCCGATCTAAAGGCGATTGAGACTTTCTCGTAGGCCCGGCCAAACCTGAACGCATTACTAACGTAGGAAGAAGTGCGCCGATCTAAAGGCGATTGAGACACGCTGCAGTGCGAGGACGCCGGATGGGGCAAAGGCCTGTAGGAAGAAGTGCGCCGACCTAAAGGCGATTGAGACAGTATCTGGTCGCCCGTCACCGCTGCCGCCTGCATCGTAGGAAGAAGTGCGCCGACCTAAAGGCGATTGAGACTTCTCTCCCTCGCTTGCGCGAAGGAGGAGTCCGCCCTTGTAGGAAGAAGTGCGCCGACCTAAAGGCGATTGAGACAAGGCCGCGATGTTGGAGACCCAGGAATCGGTGTTGACGTGTAGGAAGAAGTGCGCCGACCTAAAGGCGATTGAGACACACAAGGATTCGCATGCGATTCCTTTCTTAAAGAGGTAGGAAGAAGTGCGCCGACCTAAAGGCGATTGAGACAACCCGGGAGCCGTGGACGACAGCGTAGTTTTCGTGCGTAGGAAGAAGTGCGCCGATCTAAAGGCGATTGAGACGTCGCAGTCCTGCTCATGTTGGCAGGCTGTGGCTGTGGTAGGAACAAGTGCGCCGACACAAGGCTGCAAAATGTTGACTATGATTCGCTACTGAAACCTGACGCATGGCGCTCAGTCCTCCGAGTGATGCAATCTCTGTACCCTCCACGGCACCAATCGGCCAATAGCCCAACCCAAAAACCGGCAATCTCTCAATCACTTGCGGCGCGTTCCTTCTCGGTGTTTTCCAATTGAAAACAGCTTGAAAAAGAAGCAGGAATTCATTTGCAATTTCTCCGAGCATGATCTAGCCTTCCGGAAACTTTCAGGGACGTGGTGGGTATGCTCCTTGATCGCCACGCAAGGTGTGGCACTGCTCAGAGTGTTTCACCTGCGCCCCTCATGTTGATCACGACGCTGTCCCGGGTCTTGGCTCTGTCGCCACGGAGGCGTACACAGTGTCCTCCCAGAAGTTCAAATTCGCGGAATCGAGAACGGTGGTCATAGTCGGCTTCATTGGAGCAGTCTGTACTGTGATCGCCAGCCTTACATTCCTGCCGAATCCTTGGCGCTGGATCGCAGCGTCACTAATTACAGTGGTCGTAGTGGTAGGTCTTGTCTACGAGGCGGGCTGCTCAAGACTGAGTTTGCTGCAAAGCGGAATTGTGCAATACAGGAAGGCGTTTCAGCCAGAAGACAATGCCGAAGTTTTTCCCCTTATCAAAAGAAGCTACGCTTATCTCGGCCACAGTTACGGCACTGCCAGCGAAAACTTCTGCACTTGGTACGACGACAATACCGAGCGGCCCTCCAACGTCGAGGTACGTATTCTCATCGCGCATCCGGAGGCCGCGGATGCTCTGCGCTACGAAGCCCATTACTTGGAAGATATTCCATATAGCTCAACGGAGGAGGCCAGTCGCGTGGCGGCCAGCCAGCAGAAGATTCTCTCGACTCTGGACAAACTACTGGCGCTCAAAGCCGCTGAGACTTTCATCCAGATCAGGTTCCACCGCGAACGTCTACATGAGTGGATGCATCTTGTCGATGATGAATTGGCGTATGTAGGGATACTGCCACGTCACAGGTCCGGCCGTGTCTGCCCTGTAATGATTTTGAAAAACACATCCGGCGGCGTTTTCGGGTCTTATCGGGATCGATTCGAGAGTCTCTGGGATGCCTGTAAGAACAGTGCTGAGAGTCCCCGCGAGGTGCTTAACAGGTTGCGAAGGACGGTGCCTCAGTCATGAGTGACCCAGTTCCGTACTCTCTAGCTATAACTCTGAGGACGCTCACCCCAATCTGGACAGGCGGAATAGAGCAAAGCCGAGATCTTGCTCCACGCGATAGCACGATGAAGGCAAAAGAATCAGGCATTGTGGGATCCATGCGGTTCTGGGCGCGACAGCTATTCGGCGATGGCGAGACGAATAAGCTGTTTGGGGTCACGGATGAAGCCAGGTCTTTCCGCATTCGTGTTAGCGGGTTAAGCGAGGTGGAGGTCGACAAGTATATGCCCCTGCTCGAAAAGTATGCAGGAGCCGCGTACGGGCGCGACTATCAGGGGAAGAAAGTCTTGTGGGGAAACAAAGAGAGCGGCGACTTCAGCTTGATTCTGGACTTGCGATCTTCGGGCATAGTCGAGCCGAAAAAGACTTGGGACAAACTCTGCGGGTTGCTGACGTTCATGGCGCGCAGCGCCGGGTTAGGCGCGAAGACCCAGCACGGGTTCGGTCAGTTCTCTGTTCCGAACGATCTTCCATCTCTATTTGGCACAGCATCTCTTTCAACGGTCTCGCCGCCGAGCAATTTCTTTTCGACGATCTACGAAACCAGCGGCCAACCGGATGGTCTACGTTCGACGATAAAGAGCGCATTGAATACTCGACTTTCGACCAGTGGAATAGACAAAAGGGATTTGATCTCCCTCTTTGGAAAGCTTGGTTGGACCCCGCGGGTTCACATCAGTCATCCCTTCAAGATTGCCGCCAACGGAAACTCTAGGATAAAGTGCTGGTGCTTTATTGATTTTGATCCAAAGACGACAACCGTGAATGGCAACCTCTCGAAGGAACAATTGTTGGCGGGAGTGAATAACGCATTCGATGCTTGCATGCAAACTGCAGAAGGTCCTGCTTGGACTTTGGTGGCACCATGAGTGGAAACGACATCTTTGCTGAACAAGTCAACTGTCCTTTCTTCCGCGCAGTGCCGGACCTCCCTGAGAAACCGACAAACCAGCACGACGCAGCGGCGCAAGCTGAGTACAAAAGCAAAAGAACCGCAGCCCTCAATGAGAAGAACCATTATTTGAAGGAGCTTGCGAAGACGTTTCACAAAGATCTTCTGTCTGAGCTAGGGTTAGTTCCCACAATGCCCGAGAGTGCGAAGGAGAGTGCGGAGGCACTCCCTCGTGGTGCGTGGATGGCGCAGATCACGTTTACGTTGCAGCGCAATCTCTTCTCCCGGAATGACTTCTCCATCTATCCGACGGACAACCCAATGTGTCGTGAATGGGTAACGAAAGTTCCCATGCTTACAGGATCTACCTGGAAGGGCAATCTGCGTGCTGCAGCGTATGAGATATTTCTCCGTAAAGCAGAGACTCTGTACGCGCAAAATGATCCAGAGTTGGCAAAGAAACTTGCTGAGTACCGTCTGCGTCTCTGGCACATCTTCGGAGACGAAAAGGGAAGAGATCAAGACTTTAACCCGGATAAACTCAAGAACGAAATCGAGCACGGCAATGTGCAAGCATTTCTGAATGAAAGTGTGGAAGTACTGAAGCCAGTCAAGGAGGAATTCCGAGGTCTAAAAAAGAACACCCTCGTCGATACTGGCGACCACGACTATCACTCCCGGGGACGAGTTCACTGCCTTCCGACGTATTTTGATCAACTGGATTGTCTTGGCGTGGATGTATTCAACCCGCGGGACCGAATAACGTTGGCTGGCACTGTGCCAATTTACTACGAAGTAGTTCCCGCCGGAACGCCCGTCACGATGACGTTGTTGTATATGCCGTTCGACTTGCTTGCGTCCAGCGATGAGGATCTCTCGAAAGAAAGAGTAAGTGACTGGAACGTGATTTGCGGCGCAATTGTGCACCTATTCCAGAGCTTTGGGGTGGGGGGGAAGAAGTCATCCGGATTTGGGACGGCAAAGAACAAGATTGAGGTTAGTTCAACCCAGAATAGAAAGATGGAGAAGCTCAAGATCCCTGGACTCGCTCAATGGACACCATTCACTAAATGAGCAGCGATTCAGCCAAATCCGGTGCGAGTGTTCTACAGACGATTCGTGATCGCCGTCAGGAGATCCTCTGGTGGGAGTTCTGCTGCCTTCTGCATGACATCGGGAAGTTAAGTAGCGACTTTCTTCGGTATCGTCAGACGTGGCACGCTCAGCCGGGTGGATACGCGCGAAAGGATCCCCATGACCACAACTGGCTTGAACGGGACACGATCCTCCAGAAAGAGTTTCCCGAGCTTCTCTCTTTCTTTAAGAGAAATATCGTTTCCAGCCCACTAGGTACTATATCAGTCGAAAGAGCTGTTCATTGTCACATTAATCCGAATGACGGATTGCTCGCAATATTGAACGCTGGCGACAGCATAGATGCTCGATATGATCGAAACAATCCGCTCGCCGGTTGCGAACAGACAGATCACTCCCGACCGCTAGCGTCGCTGGAATGCGTACCGCCACCCATCTTCAGGGGTAACGTGTTTGGGCGCGAACAACTAGTTGAACCCGACCGCTTGGACCAACGCCGAAGAGAATTTTATAGGGGTCTGTCTGACCTGTTGGGGCCTTATATCAATCACGACAGTCTATTGTGGAAAACTACCGGTGATCAAAAGGCAAGTGGACTGAGCTACGAGATCTTCTATGAAGTCCGCCGGTTAATGAAAAGGTCTTGGGATGAGGCGATGTCCGATACGACCCGGCCGGATAACGATACCTCACTTTGGGAGCACGTCTATTCGGTTTCCACAATCAGCAAGGCATTTCATGGTCAGGCTTGTAGCCGTACCCAGCCGTTAGACGCAAAAGGCCAGAAATTTCGATTGTGGGGGATTGGCTTCGATTCTTTGCGCATTCTCTCCAGTAGTCAGAAGATCGGCGACGTGATGGGGCGTCGGATGATTCTGGAAGATATCTTCGATTCCTGTATCCGCGAATTGGAATATGACACGCCCGTGGGGAATCACATCTACCGGGACCAAGACTGTGTGTTCTTTTTGATTCCCGACTTTGATGCCGAAGTCAATCAGCAGATAGGCAAAGAGCTTGAGGAAACAGCGATAGGTTTTAGTATTGAATTATCGGGAGGGGAGTTTGTCCCTCATTGCGTTCAAAGCGGTCCCACTCGCACACTGACGGTACTTCCAGGCTTGATCGAGAAGCTGCGAATCGGGTGCGCGGTCCCCGTTGAAGTTGATCCGTCGAAGTTTATTCAGAAGCTAGGCGAGAGCATCGACCGAATGGGCGAAAGCACTGGCATCTGCCCAGTATGCCGGTTGCGGCTCATCGCGAAATCAAAGACTGGAATCGAATCAAAAGATGTCTGCAACACTTGTGCTAAGCGTAGGTCCGATGCCGCTCGAGAACGAAATGCGACGCAATCTATCTTTGTGAGCGAGATAGAAGATCGCAATCGACGAGTTGCCTTAATCCAAGTTCGCATCGGACTACGTGACTGGCTGAACGGGAAACTGGTCCGCACGACGTTTGTGACCGAGCCGGTTGGCGTAAAAAAGACTCTTCGAGCCATTAAACAGTATGTTGATTTGGCATGGGGCGACGATCCGAAGTTAGAACAGTGGGTGACAGGGAAACTCGCCGGTCCCATAACGTTTGGAAGCATGCTCTCCGAGTTTCAAGATATTGCTCGCATTGAGTGCGACTGTAAGAGAGCTGCCGACGAACAGTTCCCTCACCTGGTGTATGGTCGAGGTCTCGTTCAGGTTGGCAAAGGTGCCGATGCACTTCGCGTTATGCCAGGGTTGCTGGATCTTGCAGGTTGGGTGAAAGATCTCCATGGGCAGCCCGGATTTAGCGATCCTGTAACGTCAGCCGAATTATTCAATGCCATATCTGCGAAGACGCCGACTCCTTCGACGCTGCTTGATGTGTGGGAAACGACTGCTGAATTTATCGAATCGATTGCAGGATCTCCTTTGGAAAATAGAGACGAAAATGGAATTCCGTGGCTTGCAGATCTGTTGCCCAAGCGGTCACGATACCAAATTCTGCTTGAAGGGGTCAGTGAATCGTTCAATGTTGGCCAGGCTATTGACGCCTATTTCGGGGACTCTGCCGTCGAGTTGGTCTTTAGAAAGAAGGGAAACGACGGCTCAGCGCGTTTTGACGTGCTCAGTATGTCCCAAAGTCTTAGAAAGGCAATGGGACCGGGAGCGTCCATTAAAATAGGCCCATCGGAGTACACGATATCCAACGGCCCAATGGAAATGCCGAATGCCTACTATCCTTGGCGTGTTATCAGCGCTTCTCCGAACGAACTCCTAGTCTTAGTGCCGGCCAATCTAGCGCTGGAAATTACGAATGAAATTTACCGCCGATTCCTGAAAAGATTTGCAAAGGTTTATGGGCGTCTCCCGATTGCGATTACAAATGTATTCTTCCCGGATTACCTGCCTATATTTTCTGTACTTGATGCAGCGCGTCGGACGGAACGGACGATGAGGGCGGTGCAGGAAGGTCCGTGGGTTGAGACACAGTTCGAGATGCCTTGTCTCGTGAAGCAGTACGGCTTGCACTTGGGCAATGGTGAAGTCGATAGTTTTCATCCATACGTAATTGTGGATCAGGAAGAAGATATGACAGAATCTGCCGCGACTATTATGGGTACTATAATTCCCATTGCTGATGCTGTAGGAAAGAAGGTTCTGGTCCGTCCGAATGTGTATTTGTCCTATTGGGTGGGAAGTTCGTCATCGCGGCTAGACGTAGAGACAAAGGCCGGATTAGCGGCAATTCCTGACAATGACGGTGAGCACCACAATCTTAATCGGGTGGAGATGCCCGATTATTTGCGTTCTACGACGGCTGTCCGCGGTAACGCTTCTGCCGCACTATCTTTGGACAAGTTGGATGCCGAGCTACTAGGGCCGTGGAAAGCGTTAGGCGATGCGCAAGTGTCCGATGCCGCATTCAAAAACATAGTTGTCCTTTATGGCCTCAAGCAGGCTGCATGGAGCGGCAGAGAAGTATCTAAAGAGCTTGCTAGATTGATTAGGGTTGCAGCTCATCGCTTGCCGCCCGAGGTGCGCGGCGGAATAACCCAACTCGTGAAAGATGGCCGATTTGATTTGTTTGTAAAGCTACACTTGCAAGTGTTGAAACAGCGTCTGGGAAAGGAAAATGAGGGATGACGACGAACGAAGCACAAACATCTGGTCAGACTCTCGCCAAGAAC
The DNA here is from genome assembly GCA_021779935.1 of Acidobacteriota bacterium. Lineage (GTDB taxonomy): Bacteria > Acidobacteriota > Terriglobia > Terriglobales > Acidobacteriaceae > JAJXZT01. Next base: position 101,176 of record JAJXZT010000042.1, on the reverse strand, counting down.
AATCCGTCTGATGTTGTGAAGGTCAGACATTACCTGGCCCAGACTCTTGATCCAGTGCACATTGGCACCGGCGAGTTTCAGCTTGGCCGCGTGGATAATATCATTGTCCGCGAGCCGGGTACGAGTTTGCCCAAGATTCCCGGGTCCAGCATCGCCGGGGTCACGCGCGCTAATGTGGCGATGCTTCAGAACAAATATGGATGCGCAGGCAAGGGCAGGGAGGCGGGGGAAGACGGTGAGGAGAGCGGGGATGGTACGGACCATTGTGCCGAGTCGACTTGTCCCGTCTGTATGTCGTTTGGATACTCTAAGGGCCAAAAGAGCTTTCAAGGGCTCGTGCAGTTTTCCGACGCCCGCATAGTGCTCTTTCCGGTCTATACGCTAAAAGGTCCGATGTGGATTACTTCTCCCGGAGCCCTTGAAAGTGCCGGAGTCAGCTTCGGTGTCGCACCTGACAAATTAGACAAGCGGCTTCGCGAAGCGGATCACGGCATAATCTATTGGCTGGACAGTAGCGACAAGCAAGCACAGAGACTGAGCATCGGCTGGCTATACCTTCCTATAACGCATCAGGATGAGTTAGACGATCCAAGCAAGTGGAAAATGGAGAAGCGTGCCGACAAATTCGCGACGCTTGCTGGCGGCTTATTGGCTCCGGTTCTTTCTCGAATTGTGATCGTGGATGACGAGTTGTTCCCCATCATTGTAGAAAATCAACTCGAAGTACGTACAACAGTTTCGATAAATCCGAAGACTGGAGCGGCGGCAAAGGGAGCCTTGTTTACCGTAGAGGCAATTCCCCGCGCTACATTCCTTCAGTTTGAAATTACGGTTGTCGACCCAAAGTTCTTCAAGAATCCAACGGACCAAAAGAAACCTGAATTCGATATAGCTAAACTTCACACATTCACCGAGAAGGGGCTCGGACTGATCGAGTATCTTGGCTTGGGCGGAGCAACAACTCGTGGAATGGGACGAGTTCGTATCAGACGACTGGCTGCAGAGGAAACGGCTGCCAATGCGCCTGGAGGTATGCAATGAGTGCAGCGAGCGTTCCCTTGAAAAATCTTGATTTCGAATGCTTCTCCCAAGCCGAGAAGGCGAGTGCCACACTGGACGAGAAGCTCGTTGGCGATGCCATGGCGGTTTTGACCCGGCAGGGTCCGTTCGCCTGTGTGCTTTACCTAGAGAGCGAAGCGCATAAGAAAGGGCAGGCAGAAAAAGTAAACAAGGTGTTGGGCAGTGTGAGTGAGGTTCTCAAGTTGGTGGACAGTACGACAGCCGAGACGCCTGGCAAAGTGCTGGAGAAAATCCAAAAAGATCTTCCGAAGCTCCTGCTGGCACAACGATTGCTCTTGCAGTTCTTCACGTATCTTCGTTACCAGGTGAAGGCCAATCAATAATCTCAATGATGAGGCAATGATGGTAAGCGAATCGTGGAAAGCCCTCCGGGTTGTACTGCGCGCCGATTCTCCAATCCACATCGGATGGCACAATCTCGGAATGATTCAACGCACCCGTTACTACATTCCGGGACGGACGCTGTGGGGTGCTCTGGCGTCGGGACTTGCTCGTTCACGTTTTGCCAGTGAAGATGTTCCAACGATGTATAGGTTCGCACGGGATTTGTGTAAGCAGTCTCTTCGCTTCACGTATTTCTTTGCGGCGGGGAGCTTGGATCAGGCGCAGGATGATAGCAAACTCTGGCGGCCAAAGTATCAGAAATCCGGTCAAGCACGTCGCTTGATGTACGGTGACAAGACCGTTGCGGCACTAGAGAGCATGTTAGTGTACTCAGAGGCTTCGGCGGCTATTGCATACGGATCTCGCACTGCTGCGCAAGGTGCTCTTCACGAGACCGAGTATCTTTTGTTAGAGTGGCGTGAATCTGATGAGGCAAATTACGCCGGAGGCCACAAGCGCCTGCATTTTGCTGGATATGTCTTCTATCGCGATAACGATGGGAAGTGTGGAATTAATGAAGAGGAACTAAAGGCAGTATTCTCTAAATTGCAGGTGGGAGCGGAAAGACGCTATGGGTGGGGGCGGCTGTCTCTCGCAAGCTGTAAGCCCGTCGATGTGGACTCGATTTTCTTTGAGGGTTACAACCTACAACGGGCGATGGATTCTGCCACAGAGTTCACCGTGACTACCTCAAGCGAAGATTGCGAAGTGTACCTGCCAAGTCATCTTGTCTGCGAGCCGGAACGTTCTAATGATGCTCACGAATCAACATCCGATGTTTCATCTGATTACTGTCTCCAAGGCGATGTGGAAGCGGTCGCAGGGCGCGATTGGTCTGAACGTGGTAGTGGCCAGCGGTTATCCGACATGGAGCATTGCTGGACGCCTGGAACCGCCTGCGTTTCCAGAGGTCGCCGATTCAAAATTAATGAATATGGCTTGTGGCAACAGATACATTCGCCTAGCCGAACGATGTAGGGGGGAATCGGCTAGATAACAGGTCCGTGCCCCTTCCTTACCGCCGCTTCTCCTCCACTCGACATCTGGTACACAATCGGGTACACACCTGAATTTTCTTCCACGTACTTCCAGTGACTTACGGTGCCGCCCGTGTCGTCCATGTTGTTGAAAGTACGTGAAACATCCACTCTTTCACGGCGGTAACGCGGGTTCGAATCCCGCCGGGGACGCCAAATACCTTCAGCAACTTACAACGAAATTCAAAAGGCGCGTGGAGCAAGCTCACACTGTGCTCTGCTGCAATCACAGCGACTCGCGTCCCGAAAATATGGTCTCCCTGTGTGTTAGCGGGAGACGGACTGATTTACGGGTGGATGTCAGTGGGCGGAGGTGGGCGATGAGTCCGGCCGAAGCGGAAGACGATTCCCACAGAGAGGCGCACGTCGTTCTGCCTTGTCGATTGCCCCGCGCTGGAGGTAGGGTCCTTGAACCGGGTCATCGCGTATTCGGCTTGAACCAGGCGCAATGCGAAGTGGCGAGTGAGTGTGAGGTCGAGTCCGCCTCCGGCGGCCATGGCAAACGAGTTCTCGGAAGGGAGCGGAGTGCAGCCGATCCCTGAACAACCGGAAAGCGTCACTTCACTGGCGTGCACGGCTCCAAACAGAGCTTGGGCAAAGGGAGTGAGCCTGCCGCGTCGCAAGGAAAGCCGTGGACCAAACATATATGTGTAGACTTGCCCATTCGCGTCCACTGTGCGGCCAGCCGGAGGCGCACCCGGGCCGAACCTACTAGCATGGTAGACACCAATGTCGGCAACAAATCCGAAGTAACGATTTGTGTTGATCGCGAGCGACGTGGTGCCGCCAGATAGCCAGGCGATGCGGTTTCCGGCGCCGCTCATCGGAACGCCCCAAAAAGTCGAGAACCCCTGAAAGAGTTCAAGTCTGGGAGTATCGTTATCCACGCCTGTGGATTGCGGCGCGGCATTCCCCGGCTGGGACGCTGACATCGCAACCGCCGGCTTGACATTGGCTGTCTTTGCTGTAGCTGCCGGCTTTGTCGTGTCGTCCGCATGGAGCAAGAGGGTAGGCGCTAGCAAGAAAGCAACCGCGATTGTGGTCATAATCCGAGTTCTTATTGTCATTGTCGCCTCCAGAATTGCACCTACTCATGCAGAAGCAGAGCGTAAAGAGTCTCGCTTCTCAGCCATGAAGTACTACTCAACTCAACTTGCTTCACGCTCGACGCCGTGCGTTCTTACTTGGGATGAGACCGCACTGGAAGGCGGTCTCATCCGCGGGTTTACTCTTCACACTACGGCGCAGGTACGTTAATCACAGTGTTCACCATCGTTACCGGCCCAGTCAGGACCAACGCTCTGCCATTCAGCGTCGTGATCGCAACATTGCCGGCAGTAGAGAACGAGATTGCTGATTGAGCCAGTATGGTCCCTACCATGGTGCCGCCTCCGGATGGATTAATAGTTGCGGCGCTGCCGACATGCCAAAAGACATTCTTAGCTTGGGCACCGTTGATGAGATGAATGCTGCGCGGAGCCCCCGCGCTGCCCACGGTGAGTGTGGTTCCCATCTGGAAAATCCAGAAAGCATTTGGATTCCCCTGAGCGTCGAGGGTGAGATCTCCCGTCGTTATAGCGAATGTCCCCGGGGCGGACTGATAGACGCCCGGCGGAAGAGTTAGATTCCCCAACTCGCCGCCTTGAGCTGGGACAGTCGGTGGCTTCTGCGACGGAGACGTCGCGAAAAACGCGGCGTTCGCGTCGGCGAGAGCCTGGGTTGCGATCGCCCCTGTGGCCAAAGTGCCTTCAGTGGGACACCCGATAGTAGGTGGCGGCGGAGCAGTATATATCGTGCCGTTGACTGTTCCCACGTTCAGGAGAGTCTCGGTATATGTGCATCCTGCCCCCGCATCGTGGAACCCCGTTATCGTGGTAGAAGCAGCATTCGTCCCGATATCCCCATTAATCACCGTAAGAGTTCCCGTGTTAGTCATCCCCGCGCCCCCTCCCAAGCCTCCGAATGTCGACGCTGTTTTAAGGTCCACCGCTGGAAGGACGAGGGCGGCGGTGGTAAAGGTCCAGGGGTTGGAGATGGTGCCGGGTCCGAGCGGATTGCCTGCGAGGTCGGTGGCGCCGGTGGTGACGAGGGCGATGTAGGTTGTGTTGGGCGCGAGATTGCTGGCAGGTATAAAGGTGGCGATGAAGTTGATGGGATCGTAGGCGACGGTTCCGGAGACGATGGCACCGCCGGGCCCGGCCAGCTGGAAGGTTGCGGTGGTGATGGTCAGCGGATCCATGGCCTCGCTGAAGGTTGCGTTGACGGTGGTGCTGATGGGGACGTTGGCGCTGGCATGGATGGGGTTGGTGAAGACGATGACCGGGGCGGTGGTGTCGAGGGTTGCGGCGGTGGTGAAGGTCCAGGGATTGGGAGCGATGCCGGACCCGAGGGGATTGCCTGCCAGGTCGGTGGCGGCGTTGCTGACGGTGGCGGTGTACTGGGTGTTGGGCTGGAGGTGGACGGTTGGGGTGAAGGTTGCGGTGTTGGCGATGGCGGAGTAGGTGACCAGGCCGGTGACGGCGACTCCGCCGGGTCCGGTGAGGGTGAAGGTTGCGGCGGTGATGGTTGCCGGATCCATGGCCTCGCTGAAGGTTGCGCTGACCGCCTGGTTGATGGGCACGCCGGTGGCTCCGCCGGCGGGGATGGCGGAGAGGATGGTGGGCTGGGTGGTGTCGGGCACGACGCCGGTGGTGAAACTCCAGGCGTAGCTTTGGGCGAGGGGATTGCCGGCCAGGTCTTCGGCGGCGGTGGTGATCCGGGCGACGTAGGTGGTCATGGGGGCGAGGGCGGCATCGGGGGCGAAGGTTGCCACCGAGCCGGTGGCGACGTAGGTGACGGTACCGCTGACGGCGGCTCCGCCGGGCCCGCTCAGGGTAAAGCTGGCGGCGGTGATGGTAGCCGGGTTCATGGCCTCGCTGAAGGTTGCGCCGATCTTCTGGTTGACGGGCACGGCGGTGGCGTTGTTGGCCGGGATGGTGGCGATGACGGTGGGCGGCACGATGGGTCCGGGTCCGGTTCGGAAGCTCCAGACATAGTTAGAGGCCAGCGCGATGCCCACGGTGTTGGTGGCGGCGGTGGTGATGGTGGCGGTATAGAGCGTGTTGGGCGCCAGGTCGGCGGCCGGGGAGAAGCTGGCGGTGATGCCATTGGGTGCGGCCACGGTTCCGGCCACCGGCCCGCCCGGTCCGCTCAGGGTAAAGCTGGCGGCGGTGATCGTCGCCGGGTTCATGAAGTCGCTGAAGGTGGCGCTGATGGCGATGTTGACCGGAACCCCGGTGGCGCCGTTGCCCGGACTGGTGGAGGTCACCGTCGGCGGCGGCTTAGTTGTAAAGCTCCATCCATAGTTGCTTGCGATTGCTACGCCTGCCGCACTGGTCGCCCCGGTTGTAATAGTGGCAGAGTAAACGGTATTAGTCGCGAGAAGGCTTGCCGGTGTAAATGTTGCGCTCATGCCGGAGCAGGCAACTGTTCCTGCTATGGCTCCGCCAGGTCCTGTCAGGGTAAAGCTCGATGTGGTGATCGTTGAACAATTCATCACCTGACTGAAGTTTGCAGTGAGTGCCTGATTGATTGGCACGCCCGTTGCGCCATTTGCGGGGATAGTGGAAACCACAGAGGGAGGAGGCTCGGTTGTAAAGCTCCACGCATAGTCGCTCGCCAGCGCTGCGCCTGCCGCACTAGTCACCCCCGTTTTAATCGTGGCAGTGTAAACGGTATTGACTGCGAGAGTGTGGGCCGGTGTAAACGTCGCGCTTGTGCCTGAGCAGGCAACTGTTCCTGTGATGGGCCCCGCGGGTCCTGTCAGGATAAAGCTCGATGTGGTGATCGATGAACAGTTCATCGCCGCGCTGAAGGTTGCAGTCAGTGCCTGGTTGATGGGCACGCCGGTCGCGCCATTTGCGGGGCTGGTGGAAGTCACCGCAAGCGGTGACGCGGTCGCAAAACTCCATACAAAATTACTCAGCAGAGGGTCGCCCTGAGAGTTCGTTATTCCGGTTGTCAACGTGGCGGTATAGACGGTGCCGGAAGCGAGAAGGCTTGTCGGGGTAAAGGTCGCGGTCGTGCCCGAGCACGTGGTCGTTCCTGCTACGGCTCCCGCAGGTCCTGACAGGATAAAGCTTGATGTGGTGACCGTAGCACAGTTCACCGCCTGACTGAAGGTTGCGGTGAGTACCTGGTTGATGGGCACGCCGGTCGCGCCATTTGCGGGGATTACGGAACTCACCGTAAGCGGAGTTCCTATGGTGAACGTCACCGCATTGGTCGTAGTGCCCGCACTCGTCACACTGACGTTCATGGCGCCGGACGCGGCATTCGCTGCGATGGCAAACGTCGCGGTGATCTGCGTGCTGCTCACCACCGTCGTATTGCTGACGGCAACCAGCGCCCCGCCTACGTTGACCGTCGCTCCAGTCGCGAAATTCGTTCCCGTCAGGATGACGTTCACCGTCTGTCCCTGGGTGCCCCTGTTCGGACTGATCGAGGTTAGCGTGGGCGGGAGGATTCCCTGCTCTCGACCTGCACCGCATCCGGCGGCAAATACGACCAGTAGGAGTGCCATAAACCACAACTTGCTAACCATGCGTGTGCACATTTGCCTGCCCTCCAAATTTAGTGACATGGCGTTTCCTTCCTGGATCGGTGGCCCCGTACATTCAAAAAACGTCAGGCGCGAATTTCTATAAGGCTTTCCGTCTTGCCTGTGGTCCGGGTTCACACGGACTCGCTATTCAACCGGAATTCCCGATCTGCGCTTATCCTTTGCGTAAATCTGAAAATGGCCTGACGGACCTCGATCTGCATCCCGCGGTTCCGCCAGAAGTTTCGCGGCAGCTTGAATGTCGCCGTTCATGGCGTCTACCACCTGTCATGGCCGGCCTACATTCGCCGTTATAAATATGTTCCTTGGCGTGACCCGGACTTCCGGGGCCGAGTAGCGCGCGCTACGGGAATGTGGGAGTGAAAGTACCCGTTACAATGCTTGACGAAGGCACCGCCGGTGCTTCGCACGTATGCTTCTCGCAGAAAATTACCGCTGACATTATCGAAGTACGGGATGGTAAAGACTGGTCAATATTGACCACTGCGGGTTGACTGAACGGCGATTTGTTTACAAAGTGGGAAGACAGCGGAACTGGTACACAATTGGATTTTCTTCCACGTACGTCCAGTGACTTATGGTACCGCCCATGTTGCTGACAGTACGTGAACTGTGCACTCTTTTACAGCGGTAACGCGGGTTTGAATCCCGCCGGGGACGCCAAATCTTTTCGCAAGTTGCCTGGAGTCTTTGCAAAGCCAGCGTTTGTCGTGGCATTCGCTTTGTCGCTGCGTGCGGCCCAAGGGCGTTGCTTCGGGTTGCTGGGTTTGTGCCAGTGCCTATCTATTCACAGAAAATGTTGCCGTATCTCCCTCTGCGGAATTCGGCCCGATCGTGACCGTGTACTTTCCGGGCTCAGTCACGAACTTCATGTCGCGATCCCAAATGGCCAACTGACTGGCGTGGAGCGTGAAAGTGACGGTTTTAGCCGCGCCAGGAGCGAGTTTGACGCGCTGGAAGTCTTTTAGCTCCTCAACCGGTTGCGCCACAGGCGCCACCAGATCGTGCACGTAGAGTTGCACGATTTCCGTGCCGGCGCGAGTGCCAACGTTCTTCACATCCACCGACACTTCAATTTTTCCGCTGTTCTCCATCTGATCGCCGCTGAGCTTCAGCCCAGAGTATTGGAAACTGGTGTAAGACAATCCATATCCGAAAGGGAAGAGCGGAGTGTAAGTTTCGTCGATGTACCCGGAAAAATATTTCTTGTCAGCCTTCGGGCCTGGCGGCCGGCCAGTGTTCAGGTGATTGTAGTACAAGGGAACCTGCCCGACCGTGCGGGGGAAGGTGACCGGAAGTTTTCCGCTGGGATCGGCATCGCCAAACAGCAGGTCCGCCACTGCGTTTCCGCCCTGTATTCCCGGCAGCCACGCTTCGAGAATTGCCGGCACATGGTCGGCTGCCCACTGGATGGTGAGCGGGCGGCCATTGATCAGAACAAGCACAACTGGCTTGCCGGTGGCGACAATAGCTTGCAGCAATTCTTCCTGTTTCCCGGGCAGCCCGAGATGCGCGCGCGATGCGGCTTCGCCGGACATTGCGCCCTTTTCGCCGAGTACCATCACAACAACATCCGCCTGTTTAGCGGTGGCAACCGCGTCGGGGATGCCTTCGACAGAAGTTCCCACGACATCGACGCCACGACTATGGAGCAGGCGCGCATCCGCCGGCAGCTTGGCGCGAATGCCCTCCATGATCGAAACGACATCCTTGGCTTCGCCTTTGCCAAACCAGTTGCCAAGCAGATCGGCCTGATCGTCCGCCAGCGGCCCAATCAGCGCAATGGTCTTCGTGGTCTTCGACAGCGGCAACAAGGCGCCGTCATTCTTCAGCAGCACCATGGACTCCTGTGCCACCTGCCGCGCGGCTTCAACGTGTGCGGGAGCAAGCAATTCGCGCTGTTCAAGCCGTGGATCGGTATAGGGATGATCAAAGAGTCCCAGTTCAAATTTGATGCGAAGAATTCGGCGGACTGCATCATCCAGAACTGACTCGGGAACGACGCCTGTGCGAACAAGGTCGGGGAGATACTTGTAATACACACCGCCGATCATGTCCATATCCACGCCGGCCGTAATGGCTTCCTGCGAGGCCTGCTGTTCATCGGACGCGACACCATGGGAAATCAGTTCAATGATCGATCTCCAGTCACTCACAACAAAGCCGTGGAAATTCCATTCACCCTTGAGAACGTGACGCAGCGTGAATGGATTCGCCGTGTTGGGAATTCCATTGAGCGTATTGAACGAACTCATCACGGTTACGGCCCCGGCATCGAGCGCGGCTTTGAACGGCGGCAGATACACGGTTCGCAACTGGCGCTCGCTCATGTCCACCGAGTTGTAGTCGCGGCCTCCTTCGGCGGCGCCGTAACCGGCAAAATGTTTGACGCACGCCGCGATGCTGGCGGGATTGGAGAGGTCGTCTCCCTGGTATCCGCGAACGTAGGCGGCGGCCATCGCGGAATCCAGAACGGTGTCTTCGCCGGAACCTTCCGCAATGCGGCCCCAGCGCGGATCGCGTGCGATATCGACCATCGGAGAAAACGTCCAGCGAATGCCGGCGGCGCTGGCTTCTTTCGCGGAGATTCGCGCCATGCGTTCAACGGCCTGCGGGTTCCAGGTGGCGGCCAGCGCCAGCGGAACCGGAAAAATCGTGCGGTAGCCGTGGATTACGTCGTAGGCAAAAAGGATCGGAATATGAAGGCGGGATTTGTCGACTGCGATGTGCTGCAGGCGATTGACCTGTTCGGCCCCGGTTGCATTGACCACGGAGCCAACGCTGCCCTGCCCAATCGCGGCATCCACATTGCTTTCGTCGAAGAGAATCTGATTAAGTTGCCCGGCTTTTTCCTCGAGCGTCATGCGCTTCAACAGTTCGTTGACGCGCGATTCAATGTCGCTCTTTTTGTCTTGTTTCGTCGCAGCTTGCGACCATGCGGCGGAAGCAAGCAGGAAGAAAATGAGTGCAGCGGCCCACCGTGTCCGTGCCCTAACCATGAAAATCCTCATAAATGTCCCGTACCGGCAGCCTGTGACGGGCCGGAGTAAAAGTGGAGGTGGCTTGCGGGCAGGCCACCTCCGACCGGAGGGAGTGCGAGCAGTGCGCACGACAAGATTCGGAGTGAGCGGCGAGGTTGCCGTCGCTCACTCCGGCTGATCGGTTACCACACGAAGCGTGCACCCAGTTGACCCTGGCGCGGTCCGGGCGTGCCGCCGCCGTCCATGATCTTGCCCAGGTTGGCATCAACACCGGTGTTCGGGCCGGCATAGCTGTGACGGTTGAACGCGTTGAACAAATCAAATCGCACGTTCAATTTCATCCGCCCATCCGCTCCGAACGAGAAGTCCTTGTTGAGGCCGATGTCTTCGGTGGCCAATCCAAAGCCGCGCAGGTTGGAGAGATACGTCGGAGCATTTCCAAACGACCCATACGCGGGATTGGTGAAGCAGGCAGGATTAAAGTACGTTCCGCCAATCTGCCCGTGGAAATTTCCCGAGAGGTTGCAGCCCGGAACAATGTTCGGGGCTACGTTGTTCATTCCCGGATACCAGTTGGTGGAGGTGATGCGAAGCGGCGTGCCACTGGCGTAGTGGAACCCGCTGCTGATCGTCCATCCGCCCACGAGCGCGTTGACCATACCGCTGCTATTGGGAAGGAACGTCTTGCCCTTGCCGAATGGCAGTTGGTAATTGATGTAGCCCTTTACCACATTCGTCTGATCGAACGATGCGATCGTGTTGCGATTCTTGTCTTTTGCATACACGTCCTGCAGCGGACCGGCCCACCAGAGTTCAGAGAACGCCGTGTCGGTGTCGCCGTGTGCCGCCGAGAGCGTGTAGCTGGCCATCATCGACAGCCCGCTGCCCGCGCGCTTCGTCACCGTGAACTGCAACGCTTTATAGTCCGAGTTTCCGAGCGGGGTGCCGACGTAGAACAGCGGGCCCCAGGTCATGGCTACCGTCGGGAATGGCTGCACGGCGGCCCATCCGAATCCGGACCAGTTGTTGTAGCCGGGCTTCGTGACCCAGTTCCACATCTGGCCGGCGTTATTCATTGCCGTGTAAGCGGACAAAGGCGCCTGGTTTGCCGCCAGGTAGCCGCTCTGCAGGTGATAGCCGTGGTTCTGGATGAAGTTCACATCCAGGCGCATATTGCTTGAGAGTTCGCGCTCAACACCGACCATCCACTGCTGGACATTTCCCATCTCCAGCGAGCGGGGATCCACGCTGACCATTCCCCACTTGGTGAAGTTCGGGTCCTTGCCGATGTTTACCGCCTGTCCCGGATATCCATGGTCCCAGTTGAACGGCGTCAGAACCTGGTTGTTGAGAACGTACCCAGGATTGAATCCGTAGGGTACGCCGCCCCACGTGTTCAGGTTCAGCGGCACGTAGAAGACGCTAAAGGATGCACGCGCGACGGTTTTGGAATTGATCTCGTACGAGCCGCCGATATTGGGTGCAAAGTTCAGCCAGTACTGATTGCGCTCAAATGAGTCGCTGCCATTCTTGGCGAACTCCAGCACTCCAGGTTGGCCGGTGACGGGATTGATTGCCGTCGTGTTGAAGTTTGACCAGTGACCGTACTTCTCGTGATAGCGTCCGTTGAAGTCCCAGCGCAGGTCAAGGAACAACGTCAACTTCTGATTGACCTTGTAGTCGTCCGTCACGTAGAGCGACAAACCTTTGCGACGCCCGTAGATATTGTTGGGCATGGAAACGGAGGCCTGGTTCACATCGCCCAGCAGGAAGCTGGCGAAGCCGAAGCCTGCGTTGCCGCCAAAGCTGCCGGCCGTCTGTGCCGGATCAAAGGCGATCGTCGAAACACCGTAATCGCCGTGACTGTTGAACTGCATGGCACGGAACTCGGCGCCGAACTTCAGCACGTGGCGGCCCTTCACCCACGAGAGGTTGTCATTGAAAATGAAGGTGTTCGCCGTGTAGAAGTCATTGAACTGGCTGCCCAGGGGGCTTTCAGCAATCTGTGTGCCGTCGGCAGCGGTGCGGAGCTGATCGCTGTTGATGCCGTTGAAGCGAATCACCGGGAAGTTGCCCGCGCCGGTGTTGCCGATTCCCAGTGCCGTTGGCCAGCCGCCCTTTTGCGAGATGGCAACGCTGGGATTGTGGAAGCGATTGAACGTGAAGTTGGCGACGTTCAACAGGTTGTTGGAGATCGTGTAGGAATCGCTCACGCGGAACGAGGGAGCTTTCACACGGTGATTGTAGGCATTCGCCAGCGGACCGCCATCGGTCGTGCCGGGAGCCCAGATACCACCCTGGTCGGCCAGTATGCGAGGCGTCTGCGAATAGATGTAGGAGCCGTAAACGTGGTGTTTCTGCGAGAAATACTGATCGAGCTTGATGCTGAACGACGTCGTGTGGTACCACGGCGCGGAATACGCCGGCATCGCGTTGTTCTGCACGAACCCCGGCGCCAGCGGCTGATAGTACTTCTTGTAGATGTCTACGATCTTCTGCGACACCGCGCTGATGCGGTTCGCCGGAATAACATTGTTAGGGAAGGCCAGCCCGGTGGTCGGATCGATGATGGCGCCCTGGTATACGGTGTTACCACCGGAATCAGTGCCTATCACGACGTTCTTGTTGAGCAGCGCACCGAAATCGCCGTTCAGGAATGCCGTCGTTGGCACGGTCTGCGACATCGATCCCACGGCAAAGTTGTCGAATGTGTAGCGTTCAACCGCGGCGTAGAAGAACGTCTTGTCCTTGACGATCGGTCCGCCAAAACTTCCGCCGTAATCGAACAGCCGGTCCTTCGGACGCCTGTAGAGGTTCTTGAGGAATGCCGCGCGCGTTGTGTCACCGGCCGCCAGTGCGCTCTTCACATCCACGATCTGGTGATATTTGTTATTCCATGAGTTGGCGTCAAGAATCTCGTTGTGCAGGAAACCAAACGCCGTTCCATGCCACTGGTTGGTGCCTGACCGCAATTCGTAGCGGAACACGCCACCGCCGCTGCGGCCTTCATCGGCGCGCATTCCTGTTGTCGACACCTGGAATTCCTGCACCGATTCCATCGGCGGTGCGGACTCACTCAGATAGCCGCCGATCTGCGAAACCGCCGACGTACCATCGATCATCACTTCCTTGGTCTTGCTCAAACTGCCTGCGATATGCGAGTCGTAATCGTTGCCTTCCACCGACGGCACATAGGCAAACATGAAGCTCGACAGGTTGCGGCCGCCGTAGACGTTCAGCGGCAGATCGTTCACGATGTTGTTGGAGAGGTTTGTGCTGATTGACGCACTTTGCGTCTGCAGTACGGATGCGTTTTCCGTAACCGTGACCACCTGTGACGCCGCGCCAACCTGGAGAACCGCATCGACCTCCGCGACCTGGCTGACGCTCAGAACCAGGCCCTTCCGCTCGAACTTCTGGAAACCATCGCTCGTAAACGTCAGCGTGTATTCGCCGATCGGCAGATTCAGAACCGTATAGAGACCATGATTATTCGTGGTCACGCTTGTCTGCGCATTGGTTGCGGATTGGGTAGCGGTCACGTGCACATTTGGAATCACTGCGCCCGTGGAGTCCGTTACTCTCCCCGTGATAGTGGCCCGGTCAGATTGCGCCCATAGCGACCCGCTCGCTAAGGTCAGCATCAGACTGAGCAGAATTAACGTCCATTTCGTTTTCATACAGAAGCTCCTCCCAAATCCCCGAAAGATGCGAATGGGTCACATCACCCATATGCGCATTTGCAGTTGTCCAATCCGGCGCCACGCCCACCTCGATGTAAAGCCTTTATCCACGAATCAGCGGCTATACACGCGAACGTAATCAACCAGCATTGTTTGCGGAAAGACAGTAGTGGCATCGGGATTCCCCGGCCAGCTACCACCGACGGCCAAGTTGAGTATCAGGTAAAACGGGTGATCAAAAACCCAGCGAGTACCGCTGGGAAGGTCTGCGGGAGTCTTCGTCTCATAGAGATTCCCGTCAACATAAAATCGAATGGCATTCGGTTCCCATTCGACTGTGAATACATGAAAGTCGTCCGCAAAGGCTTGCCCATTCGGAAGCGTGTACGAAGCCGTGAGCGGATTGTTGCCGGAGTACCCGGGGCCGTGCAGGCTGCCGTGCACCGTGCCCGGTTCCTTGCCGACGTTTTCCATGATGTCGATTTCGCCGCAATCGGGCCAGCCAAGCGAGTTGTGGTCATCACCGAGTAACCAGAACGCCGGCCACATCCCCTGGCTGCGGGGAATCTTGATGCGAGCTTCGAACTTCCCGTACTTCTGCGTGAAGAGCGTTGCCGTGCTCATCCGGCCCGAGGTGTAATCACGGGTGATTCCGTCGGCCCCGGTGTAGGTTCCTTTTTCCGCCGTGATGACCAGCGCGCCGTTTTCCTGCCGGATGTTCTCCGGTCTCGCCGTGTATGCCTGGAGTTCGTTATTCGCCCACTTACCGCCGGTGGCCACAACCCACTTCGATGGGTCCGGCGCTCCGGTCCCGTTGAACTCGTCGCTCCAGGTCAAAACCCATTTTTGTGTTGTGCTTGCGGCGCCTGTGTCCTCTGCCGGTTTGGTTTGTCCGCAGGCAACATCGGCGAAAAACCCGATGAAGATGATGGCAGCCGCGCATGCTGTTGCCATCGTGGAAGAGTGCTTGAATCGGGGCGTGATCTGCAATCTCTCCATAAGCGTCAACCAACCAGTTCTGGCGTGTGTGCCGGCTTTACAGCCGGGGTTATTAAGCCTAGAATTTGCTTATCTGCAAGATCGATATTGTTAAGCTACTAAATCGATATTGCTGGACGGGTAAATTTGTTCCAGTTCGGGTCATTTGTCAATAGAATTTTTCGACAAATTGCGTCCCCGGCCTGTCACTGGAATAGCAACCGAGTGGTGCTAGACTATGTCATCATCCATGCCACCTCGCACAAACCCTCGACGTAGTCCCGTCGACACAGGCAAACCCGTAAGCCTCAAGCAGATGGCGGAGTTCGTCGGGCTCTCGCCGGCCACCGTGTCCGCCGTCATCAACCACTCGCCGGCATCCCGCTCTATTCCCCAGGAGACCAAGGACCGCATCCTCAAGGCAGCACGCGAACTGAAATATAAGCCCAATTTTTTCGCGCGCTCGCTGCGCCAGAAGCGCAGCTTTACCGTTGCCGTACTCGTGCCGGAATTGAGCGAAGGTTACGCCGCGACGGTCCTCGGCGGGATTGAAGATCAGCTATTGCAGGAAGGCTATCTTTATTTTGTCGTCAGCCACCGCGGACGCGCTGATCTGATCGACGAGTATCCGCGCCTGCTCATGCACCGTGGCGTCGAGGGATTCATACTCATCAATACATCTGTTCCGGACGACGTTTCCGTGCCCATTGTCGCCATCGCCGGACACAGTCAGACGGCGGGAGTCACCAACGTCGTCGTGGATAACGATAAAGCGGGCCGCCTGGCGCTGGAGCATCTGGTCAGTCTTGGGCACAGAAAAATCGCGTTCTTCAAAGGCCACCCATGGAGCTCCGATACCGAACCGCGCTGGAATGCAGTCTGCCGTGCCGCGAACGATCTCGGCGTCGAAGTCAGTCCCGAACTCACGGTGCAACTTAGCGGGCGTACCGGACCGCTGGAGCCGTCCACTCCCGAAGAAGGCACTTTCTACGCCCTTCAGTTGCTGGCGAGACGGCAGCCATTTACCGCACTAATTGCCTTCAACGACACCTCTGCCATTGGTGCTATCGGCGCTTTCCGTGACGCTGGAATCGCCGTCCCCGAGCGAATCTCCGTTGTCGGGTTTGACGACATTACTGCGGCGGCCTTCACCTATCCGCGCCTCACCACCGTGCGACAACCCCTGCACCAGATGGGTGTGCTTGCGGCGACGACTCTTCTGGAACGCATCACCAATCCTGATTTGCCGTGTGATCACATCACAGTTGCGCCGGAATTGGTCATTCGCGAATCCACCTGTCCCGCAAGAGATACTTCTCGCGTTCGCGATAAAGTGAAGACGTTTTAGCCGTCATGCGTTGTGACTCAGCGGACAATACGCCTATCCCACGAACTATCTTGGTATGGGATATGGAAACATCGAATAATATAAATTCGATAAAACGGCGGATTCCAATTCGCCGCAAATACCTCTCACCAGGAGCAGCAATTACACGCAGTACGCGGGTGTCGGAGGACCTCGCATCATCCAGTTGGGTGCGAAGTTCTACTTCTAAATCACGTTATGGCTTCCGGTCGGTTCCGCAGGCCATGCTTTCCCCATCTCCATCAACGTAGGATTCACTATGCGACGCAGCTTGAAATCGGTAATCACTTTTCTTGTCCTTATATTGGCGTTGTCCTCCATCGTGGCCGTTTGCCAGCAGCCGCTCCCGGCGGTTTCGCCGGCGGAAGAAGCACGGGCGCAGGCGTTACTGAAGAAGTTGTCGCTCGACGAGAAAATCGATCTGCTTGGCGGCGTCGATGGTTTCTATATCCGGGCTGAAAAACAAATCGGCCTTCCACGTCTTAGGATGTCTGATGGTCCTTTCGGCATCCGCAATTTCGGTCCCGCCACCACGTTTGGCGGCATCGGCCTCGCCGCAACCTGGGATACGCCGCTCGTCCGCCGGTACGCAACCGTGATCGGCCGCGACGCGCGTGCCCGCGGCGTGCACTTTCTCCTCGGACCCGGCATCAATATTTACCGCGCTCCCATGGATGGAAGAGACTTTGAGTTCTTCGGGGAAGACCCCTACCTGGTCTCGCGCATTGCCGTTGCTTACATCGAGGGCGTCCAGAGCCAGGGCGTTTGCGCCACCGTCAAGCACTTCGTTGCCAACAATCAGGAGTACAACCGCCACAACATCGACTCCGTCGTCGACGAACGCACCTTGCGGGAGATTTACCTGCCCGGCTTTGAAGCATCCGTCAAGCAGGCACATGTCTGCGCCATCATGGATTCCTACAACCTCACCAACGGCCTTCACATGACGCAGAACGGGGAACTGAACACTGATCTCGTAAAGAAAGAGTGGGGCTTCAAGGGCATCGTCATGTCCGATTGGGACTCCACCTATGACGGCATCGCCGCCGCCAACGGCGGCCTCGATCTGGAGATGCCGGCTGGCGATCACATGAACCGCGCTACATTGCTGCCAGCAATCAAGTCGGGTCAGGTAAGCGTGGCCACCATCAATGACAAGGTCCTGCGCATCCTCCGCATGGCGGTTCACTTCGGCTGGCTTGATCGTCCGCAGACAGACCTTTCGATCCCGTTGTTCGATCAACAGTCGCGCCAGGTCGCTCTTGATGCGGCTCGCTCCGGCATGGTTCTGCTGAAGAACCAGGGGAACCTGCTTCCGCTCGACAAAAACAAAATCAAATCCGTCGCCGTCATCGGTCCCGATGCATATCCCGCCATTCCCGCGGGCGGAGGCAGTGCGGCCGCGAAGCCGTATGTTGCGGTCAGCTTTTTGCAGGGTGTTAGTGAATATCTTGGCGACAGCAAGACCTATTACGATCGCGGTCTGCCTGATTACTCGGAAATGGCTGACGAGACAAATTTCCGTACTGCTGCCGAAAATGGACAGCCCGGGCTGAAGGCCGAGTACTTCAACAATCCCGATCTCAGCGGAAACCCCGTCAGCACGCGCACCGATGAGCACATTAACGTAGGCCACAGCCTCGGCGGCGGAGTCAATGACAACGGTATTTCGATACGCTGGTCGGGATACTTCGTTCCCAGGACTCCAGGCAACCATCTCGCCTTCGTACAGGGCCCCGGCGAAAACGGCGGCTATCGCCTCTATGTTGATGGCAAGCTCGTGATTGATAGTTGGACTCGTGCGAATGCGGCCGTCAGCCAGGAGCAAATTCCGCTCACCGCCGGTCCGCATCAGATACGCTTTGAGTATTTCGTGAATTGGAGTTGGGGTTCGCCAATTGTCCGGCTCGGCATCGTTCGGCCGGAAGCGCTTGTGCGCCCCTCGGCCGTTGCGATTGCCTCTCATGCGGATGCCGTTATTCTCGCCGTTGGTTATGACCACGACAGCGAAACCGAGGGCGCCGACCGGACTTTCGACCTTCCTCCCGGACAGGATGCGTTAATCAAGGCGATTGCGGCCGCGAACAAGAACACGGTTGTCGTCATTACCTCCGGCGGAGACGTTGACATGAACTCCTGGCTCGATCATGTTCCCGCGCTCATGCAGGCCTGGTATCCCGGCGAAGAAGGTGGCAAGGCTCTGGCGCAATTGCTCTTCGGTGAATACAGTCCCTCCGGAAAGTTGCCCGTGAGTTTTGAGCGCCACTGGAAAGACAATCCCGTGTACGACAGCTACTATCCGGTCGGCAATGAGAAGAAGGTTGTTTACAAGGAGGGAATCTTCCTCGGCTATCGACACTTTGACCGGTCCACGGTGAAGCCATTGTTTCCCTTCGGCTATGGACTCTCCTACACCACATTCGCATATAAGAATCTAGTCCTGACACCTTCCGCCGTCTCCGGCGATCAGGAAGTCACTGCATCGTTCGATATCACGAACACCGGCAAGCGCGAGGGTGCCGAGGTCGCGGAAGTCTACGTCGGCGAGCCGAACTCCAGCGTTCCGCGCCCGATGAAGGAACTGAAGGGTTTTGCAAAAGTCTCGCTCAAGCCCGGTGAAACAAGGCGTGTATCTGTTGTGCTCAACCGTCGCGCCTTCTCCTACTATGACGTGCACACGCATCGCTGGACCGCCGATCCCGGCAATTTCACCATTTCCGTCGGGAGTTCGTCGGAGCAAATTCATCTCGCTGGTACAGTGCGGCGCGTGCATTAATTAGCCCCGGGCTGTTTCCGCAGGCGCCGCTTTTTCCATTTGATGAATTATTTTCCGGGCAGTTCTTTCTCCAGTCGAGCTGCCCGGTTGCCCTCGATTCAGTCCTGGACCGTACGAACGTAATCTGCGTGCCAGGCCGCTTCCATCTCCGGCCGGTGCTTGACCTCGTTTGTTGTCAAAGCCCCGTATCATGCTGGTTTCAATTCATTGATATTAAATTTATATAATCGATATATATAAATATAGAAATCCGTTAAATCTCGTCCCGCAGCCATCTGTTCTTCGTCCCATCCATCCACCTTACTGATTCGCCGCATTCGTTTTTCTGCGGAATGCCGCTTCTTATCGCCCTTATAAGAAGTATCAATTAGACGTTGTTCGTTCGCCTCGCTACAGTCTCCACACACCAGCTGGCAGTTGTTTCTCTGGAAACAAGGCCTCGTTGTGCAATCGAGAAAAGAGCAGGAGATTATGGAAAAAGCGTTCATGAAAATCCCGGCTTCTTGTTTCCTCGGGCTTGTCATCTCGCTGTCGGCCGCTGGTGTCGCCGCACAGACCTCTGATGCTCAGCCAACTCCGGCAAGTTCCACTCAGGTCCAGCAATTGCAGGGGGAGATAGACGAACTTCGTACCGAACTTGCAGCGCTCAAGCAGGGAAGTGCCACTGCTCCGGCTGCGGCTCCCGCGCCAACTTCGGCCAGCAACCTGGTCACTCCCGCATCTGCTGTTGCACCCGCGCACACCACGTTGTCGAGTCTGCTTGGCCCCACCACGCTCAGCGGATTCGTCGACATGTATTACGGTGTGAACTTCAATCATCCGGCGAATCTCACCAGCGGTCTGCGCTCGTTTGATGGCGGCGCCAATCAGTTCGATCTCAACATGGTTGAGCTCGTCATTGACAAGGCTTCCGATGCCGCCAGCCGCACCGGTTATCACGTGGCGCTCGGCTACGGCCAGGCGATGAACGCCGTCAATGCCTCCGACCCCGGCGGTCTCGGTTTCGATCAGTATCTGAAGGAAGCCTACTTCTCTTATCTCGCTCCCGTCGGCAGGGGTTTGCAGGTTGACTTCGGAAAGTTCGTCACGCCCGCCGGCGCGGAAGTCATCGAGACCAAGGACGACTGGAACTACTCACGCGGCATCCTGTTCTCCTATGCCATTCCGTACTACCACTTCGGCCTCCGCGCCAAGTACACCTTCAACGGCAAATATTCGCTCACCTGTTTTGTCGTCAACGGATGGAACGATGTAGTCGACAACAACAGTGGCAAGACTTATGGCGCCACTTTCGGTTGGAATCCCACCAAGACCGTCGCCGTCGCGCAGACATTCTTCTGGGGACCGGAGACCGCCGGTTCGAACGCCACTCCACGACAGCTTTACGACACCGTCGTCACCTTCACGCCGGCCTCCAAGCTCTCGCTGATGGCCAATTACGACTACGGCCGTGGCGATCGCATGACCGGCATTGCGAACCCTGTGTGGTGGTCCGGCATCGCCGGTTACGTCAAGTACGCCGTGAACAGTCATTACGCCGTTGCCACTCGCTATGAGTATTACAACGACAAGTACGGCTTCACCACTGGCGCCGCGCAGCACATCAATGGCATCACCGGCACGCTCGAGCGCACCATCGCCTCGCGCATCATCGCCCGTCTTGAGTTCCGTCGCGATCAATCCACGCAGCCCGTTTTCGTTCGCGGCAACGGGCTTACCGATTCGCAGAGCACGCTCTCGGCCGGACTCGTCTACACCTTTGACACCAAGGAAGGCTCGAACTGACGTGGCGTTCGCGCCCGATATAAGGAGCAATGCAATGGCTTCAATACCGCAACAAGGAACGTACCTGGGCACCACGCTCATCGGCTTCACGGCGTTTCCCGCGGGACTTCTGGTCCTCTCCTCCCACCCTGGTTTGGGAGTAGTGCTCACCATCGCGGGGCTCGCGCTGCTTGCGTACTCGGCCGTCGGTTTCTATCGAATCAAGAACATTGGCTTCAGCAATCGCTGAGCCTCACTGGAGAACCGCATGAAAATCGTGGGACTGCTGCTCATTATTGCCGGATGGATCGTTGCTGTCGTCGGTCCGTTGATCACGCCATCCACCAGTGGACGGATGGCCTTGGCTCTCATCGGAATCGCGCTTTCGATATTTGGGATTCTCGGAGTCTTGAATAAGGCTCATCTCAAGCATGCGCTCTGGAAGGGATAGTGTGCTTCACGGTTCTGTGCATGGCCTGGTGGAACCCCTGGGCTTCATCCGGTGAACGACTGGTCCACCGCGCCACTTTGAGGATTGTCCTCGCCTATCGCAAGGAGAGAATTGATGAGAGATCGTCTACTGATAAGATCGGCCGCCTGCATCGCAGTTGTCCTGCTGTTTTCTTTCGGACTATGCGCGTGGGCACAGACGCCATCGCCTGCCGCACCTGTGGTACAGGCCGCGCCCGCCATGGATGCGCCCCTCAACGTGCAGGCCGCGCAACCTCCCTCCACTGCGGATCTCGCCAAGGGAGATCCCGGCGGTACCATGACCGGAACCATCAACGACATTTCGGTCTCCGATTCGAAAAAAGGTCTCACCCTCGCCGACGCTCTCAATCAGGTGGGCCAGAACAAGATCGCCATCAATTTCACTTGGACGCTCATCACCGGCTTCCTTGTCATGTTCATGCAGGCCGGCTTTGCGCTTGTTGAAACCGGCCTCTGCCGCGCCAAGAACGCGAACCACACCATGATGATGAACTTCATGGTCTACAGCTTTGGTCTCTTTGCGTACTGGGTGTGCGGCTTTGCCATTCAGATGGGCGGTGCCGGTCCCATCGCAAATCTTGGCGGCACCATCCCGCTCAGTGCCGAGCATGTCTTTACTGTCCTCGGGAAACCCTGGGGTCTCTTCGGCTCCCACGGGTTCTTCCTCAGCCAGGCTGGCACTTATGACGTCGGCGTCATGGTCATCTTCCTTTTCCAGATGGTCTTCATGGACACCGCGCTCACCATCGTTACCGGTTCTGCCGCCGAGCGCTGGAAGTTCGCTGCCTTCGCCGTCTCGTCCATCTTCATGGGCGCCATCACCTATCCTCTCTTCGCCAACTGGGCATGGGGCGGAGGCTGGCTCTCGCAACTTGGTGCCAACTTCGGTCTCGGTCACGGCTATGCGGATTTCGCCGGATCGGGCGTTGTTCACGCTGTTGGTGGAATCACCGCGCTTGCTGTCTCCATGATCATCGGTCCGCGCATCGGCAAGTACAACCGCGACGGCTCGCCCAACGCAATGCCCGGACATGACATCGTCATCGTGCTCGCCGGTTGTTTCATTCTTGCCTTCGGATGGTTCGGCTTCAATCCGGGCAGCACGCTCGGAGCCTCCGGCAATGGCGCTCTCCGCATTGGCTCCGTCGCCGTCAACACCATGCTCGCCGGATGCACCGGCTCCTTCGGCGCCATCATTTATATGTGGATACGTTACGGCAAGCCCGACGCTTCCATGACCGGCAACGGCCTGCTCGCCGGACTCGTCGCCATCACCGCGCCCAGCGGCTTCGTCAACACCATCGGCTCCGTCATCATCGGACTCATCGCCGGCGTCCTCGTCTGCCTCAGCGTTGAGTTCTTCGATCGCGTCGTCCGCGTCGACGATCCCGTCGGCGCCATCTCCGTTCACGGCGTCAACGGAATCTGGGGCGTCATCTCCGTCGGACTCTTCGCGGATGGTCGCTCCAACTACGGTGGCAGTTGGAACGGTGTCAGCGGCTCCGTGCGCGGACTTTTCTATGGAGACCCAGGTCAGCTCGTCGCCCAACTGATCGGCGTTGCCACGCTCGTCGGTTTCGTCTTCGCGTTCTCTTACATCGCCAACCTGGTGATCGATGTTGTCGTCGGCCAACGCGTCTCCGCCGAAGACGAACTCGAAGGACTCGACATTCCGGAGATGGGCGCACTCGGTTATCCGGAGTTTGTCCTCAAACCGGAAGCGCATGGCGTTGCTTCCGCAAGCTACGCCTCGGGAGATTAACGTCATGGGTCTACGTCCAATATTGGTGGAAGATGTCACGTCGCTGCTCGCCCGCTTCTCGCCGGAGCAGGATAGCGCGCACGGATCATCGGAATCGGAAGTCACCTTGCAGTGCACCGGCGCAGAGTCGCTCTCGCCGGTCGCGCTGGAATCTTTTCGCGAAGGCTTGGTGCGTCTTGAATCCGGCAGGGCTCTCGATGCCGTCGCCTCCTTCTCGCGCTGTGTTCGCCTTGCGCCGGAATTCACCGCCGGACGCGTCTGTCTTGGCGTTGCCTATGCGTTGTCCAGCAACATCTATCCCGCCATCGATCAGCTCGAACTGGCCACGCGCATCGATCCCGCCAGTTTCGCCGCGCACTTCAAGCTGGCACAACTCTATTTCAAGCTGCGTATCCCGGTGAAGGGCTATGCCGCTGCAACTCAGGCGCTACGCTGTGCCCACTCGCGCGACGAGCGCCGCATGTTGGCGCAACTCCTGCAGAAGGAGCGCGAGCGAGAACACAATGGCATCGCTCGTCCCTGGTTCTTCCGGAAATTCAGCTGGGGAACTCTGGCCTTGGCCGGGGGAGTCGTTGCCGCCCTCGTGACCTTTGCCGCTTTCGTTCGTTGAACGGATACCGCCGGTGTATCCGGTACAGGAGAGCATGAAAACTATAACGACACTTATCGATGTAGCAAGGAAGCAGCGGCTGGCGTGGTCTTGTGCCATCGTCACCGCACTCACCTTGATATTCGCCGTCCATGCCCCGGTCATTCCGGTTCTTGCCGGATGTGCCATCGCGATCGTCCTCACCGGGCGGCGTTCGTGGCCCTTTGATCCTTCCAGGCTCCACGTGCGGAGAGGCTGATGAGTGCTTCCCTGCAAATATTCCTCTGCATCGCGTTGCTGATCCTGGCGGCCAAGCTTTGCGGCGCCGCCATGGCTCGCATCGGATTGCCGCTGGTTCTTGGGGAATTGCTTGCGGGAGTATTGCTCGGCCCAACGTTCATCAACATCTGGCGATTCCAGTGGTTCAGCGTCTCCGGGCCTGCTCGCGTCTCTGTCGTCGCTGTCTTCAAGGTGCTCGCCGATATCGGCGTCGTTCTGCTCATGTTCCTCGCCGGTCTTGAGACTGATGTTGACATGATGCGCAGCGCTGTTGCACCTGCATTCTGGGCTGCCACCGGCGGAGTCATCCTCCCCATGGTTGGCGGCGCCGTCCTTGCCCACGCGGCGGGATACAGTTGGCAGCACGCCATTTTTATCGGCACCATTCTCACCGCCACCAGTGTCACCATCACCGCGCAAACGTTGATGAACCTCAAGCAGCTTCAGTCGAAGGCAGGCTCAACCATTCTCGGCGCTGCCGTTATCGACGACGTTCTCGGGCTCATCGTCCTCTCGGTCGTCATTGCGCTGGCGCCCAGTTTCGCGCATTCCGGCGCAGCTTCGTGGCGAGGTCTTGCCGTCACCCTTGGCCGCATGGTGCTCTGCCTTGCACTTCTCGGTTTCGTTGGTCCGCCGTTCGTCCGCTGGGTCTTTCGCCGTGCGGAGCGCCTCCATGGCTCCCACACCGAAGTATCGGCCGCACTCGTCATCGCGTTTCTTTTTGCGTTTCAGGCCGAGTGGTTCGGAGGCATGGCAGCCATCACTGGTTCGTACCTTGCCGGCCTTTTTGTCGCTGGAACTCCAGCCCACCGTTGCGTGCTGGACGATATTCAGCCGATGATCAACTCGTTCTTTGGTCCGCTCTTCTTCGTTTCCATCGGACTCGAGGTTGACATCCTGCAGCTCAGCGGCCACGTCGAGTTCTTCGTCGCGCTTCTTTTGGTCGCCATCGTCGGCAAGATTATCGGCTGCGGGCTGGGATCTCGATTCACCGGCTTCTCCTGGCGTGAGTCGCTCATTGTAGGCGTCGGCATGATTCCGCGCGGAGAGGTTGGACTCATCACCGCCAGCCTTGGCTTTGCTGCTGGCGTCGTCACCCGCGACGTCTATGTGCAGGTAGTCGTTGTCGTTCTACTCAGCACGCTGATCACTCCCGGACTCCTGTGTTTCGCGTTTCCCCGGTCGTCTCTCGCCGGCGAAGTATTGTCGTCCGGGGCCATGGAGCTTCAGCGCCTCGACACGGCAGTCGACAAAATGGCGGACGCCTAGCGCACCGATCGCGAATTTGGAATTTGTAGTGGCAACAGGTTCAATCGACACTATCCATAGTGAGGACGAAAGATGACTAAGCTCGAAGCAGTTTTGCAACCCTCCCGGTTTGAGGCCGTCAAGGAAGCTCTTGCCGAAGTTGGCGTCGATGGCATGACCGTCTCTGAAGTTCGTGGACACGGCCGTCAGAAAGGCCACACCGAAACCTACCGCGGCAATGAGTACAACGTCGATCTGTTGCCCAAGGTCAAAATCGAGATGGTCCTCGACGACGTTCTTGTCGAGCCTGCCATCGATGCCATCCTGAAGAGCGCGTCCACCGGCAAAATCGGCGACGGCAAAATCTTCCTCTACAAGGTCGAGGAAGCCATTCGCATTCGTAACCAGGAGCGCGGCGTCGCGGCCCTGTAAATCCTCCGCAGGTGCGGCTATTTCCAGGCGTCCGGCTTTCGTGCGGCCTGTCACCTGGCATGGCGCCCATGGCCGCACCTTTGGCATTCTCGCGGATTGCCTCGTCACCACCGTTCAGGGTCAGCCGTCACAGCGTTCCTTTCTCCGTTGCCGTACAATTTTCCCGTTCGGACGAGGAGGAGCGATTATGAAGAATGTTTCTGGCGTCACCATTGCGAACAGGACCTTGGCGAATCTTCAGGCCGCCTACAACGGCGAGAGCAATGCCCATGTTCGTTATCTCGCCTTTGCCATTCGCGCCGACGAGGACGGCTACCTCCGTGTAGGGAGTCTCTTTCGTGCCGCCGCTCGGGCCGAGCAGATTCACGCAGCAAATCACGCCCAGGTCATCCGCAAATTGGGCGCCACGCCTGAGGCCGTCATTGAGACACCCATCATTCGTTCCACCCGCGAGAACCTCGAGACCGCCATCGAGGGCGAAGTCTACGAGCGCGACATAATGTATCCGGAGTTCCTCAAGATCGCCGAAGAAGAGAAGAACGCCTCGGCCATGCGCACCTTTGAATTCGCCCTTGAAGCCGAGGCCGAGCACGCTCGTCTTTATACGGAAGCTCTTCAGAAGCTTGAAGCCATGAAGCAGAAGACTGTCTTCCTTGTGTGCAGTGTCTGTGGTTTCACCACCGAGAAGAACGACTTCGACCGTTGTCCCGTTTGTCACAATCCTCGCGAGCGTTTTGAGAAAATAGATTGAACGTCAGGAGAAGTCGCCTTTGCTGGCGGCTTCTCCTTTTGTGAATACCCCCTCTTCCGTGCCACTGCATTTCACAGGGCAATATGAATTCTCAGCCTCACCGCCATCCCAATCACCGCCGGTGAATTCATCGCTCCCGCTGCAAGTTCACTTCCCACTGCCCGCATTCTCACTGTAAAAATACGACGGGTCCCATTTCGGGTAGGCGTATGCCTCCTTTGGTGTATATGGCCTGAATTTACTGGCTTTTGGCCCATTCGTATCATGTCTTTGTGCTTGTACTCGTGCTAGCCTGACGCTCTGATTTCCTGGTTTGAATTGATGAAAAGTCATCTCCGTGGTCAAGTCGCGGCATTGCTGCTTGTGTTGGCGGGCTTTCTCGCCACCTACACACTCTGGCCCCACATGAAGCCTACGGAGCTCGGATTCTTCTACCTGGCTATTGCCTTCAGCAGTTGGTTCTTCGGACGCGCCGCCGGCATCACCGCCACCGTCACCTCCATCCTGCTCATTACCTATTTTTTCGTCGCTCCACGTGGGAGTCTCAATCCGGAACCTGAGGGCTGGATTCTTCTCGCCGTATTTTTCACCGTTTCGTTATTCCTCAGCAGCGCCAGCATTTCCCGCCGCAACGCTCTCGATCTTGCCAGCAACGAGGCTCGTCGCCTTCGCAGTGTCCAGCAGGAGCTGGCCTTGAGCGAATTGCGCTGGCGCACCCTTGCCGAGTCCCTTCCTAATCTCGTCTTCACCTGCCGGCCTGATGGCGCCTGTGATTACATCAGCGCGCAGTGGCGCGACTACACCGGCATTCCGGAATTCAAGCAGGTCGGTTACAAATGGCTCAACGCCATCCATAGCGACGATCGCGACCTCGTCTGCCAGCGTTGGGACAACGCCATAGAGGCCAGTCACATCTACGACTGCGACTGCCGCATGCGCCGCTTTGATGGTACTTACCGGTGGTTTAAGATTCGTGCTCTCCCCATTCGCGATGTCGATGGCAATGTCTCTCGCTGGGTCGGTACCTGTACGGACATCCACGACGTTAACCGCGCCTCCCCGCGCCTCCGCACCACCGCCAGTTAAGCAATTCATCGCGTCGTCCAGGTCCTGTTGGAAAGGTACGATTTTCTCCATGTTGGGAGACAATCTCTGCCCCCCACGCTCGCGCCTCTCGCAAATTGCCCATCGAAGCTCGTATAATCGTGCTATATGGCCAAAGGTTGGGAAAGTAAATCAGTGGAAGAGCAGCAGGACCAGCAATCCAAACCTCTCACGGCGGAAGAAAAAGAACTCATTTCCCTTGAACAAGCTAAAAAGATGCGCCAGATTCAGGCTCTGGAGTTGAACCGCGCGCGCATTCGCGAGCAGCTTGAGCGTAGCGCCAACCCGCGCTACAACGAATTGCTTAATCGCGAACTGGAGCACCTCGAGGCCCAGCTCGCCAAGCTTCGCTAGTTTTTTCTCGCCGTGCAATCCCGGGCGCGGACTCCTCCGTTCTCGGATGAGGCCCATGGATCACGCCGCAACAGATACGGTCTTTCATCTTGGCGAAGAAATCGCCAATAGCATTACCCATGGTGTCGGGCTGCTGCTCAGCGTCGCGGGAGCCTCTGTGCTTCTCGTCTACGCTGCCATCCACGGCACCGTCTGGCACGTCGTCGGATGCAGCATTTATGGCACCTCGCTGGTGCTCCTTTATCTCAGTTCCACGCTTTATCACGCTCTCAGTGCCACTCCTGCCCGCCCAGTCTTCCGCATCTTCGATCACTCCGCCATCTATCTCCTCATCGCCGGAACCTACACTCCTGTCGTGCTCGTTGCCATGCGCAACGCCCTTGGACTCTCCGTCCTCGCCATCGTCTGGGTGGCCGGCATCGCGGGCATTGTTTTCAAGAGTGTCGTTCGCGCACATGACGGCCTCGTCTCCAGCATCGTGTATGTCGTTCTCGGCTGGATTGCCATCGTCTGTTTCCGTCCCCTTCTCCACGCCCTCTCCTGGCACGGCGTAGCCTGGATCGCCGCCGGAGGTGTTTTCTACACTGGCGGTCTCATCTTCTTTGCCTCGTCTCGCCGCTACGCCCACTCCCTCTGGCACATCTGCGTCCTCGCCGGAAGCCTCTGCCATTACGTCGCCATCCTCCGCTACATCGTCCTTCCGCGCTAATCCTTTGTTTTTCGAAACCTCCGAAACATCCGCAACCTCCGAAACTTGTCTTTCTTTACCCCTCACATCCATCGGTGACTCCCATCACCGAACCCTGTTCTCACCGGGAACAGAATGCTGGTGTCGAGGTGCCTTATGCCGGTTCTCGTGATTGCCGTAGTTGCCTTCATCATCTTCAACATCCTCATGGCGATGATGATCACCGCCGTTGTCCTGGAAAAGCGCCAGCAGCGCCGCGACGAGCAGAAGGCTGCCGCTTCCGGCGCCACTCCGCCCAACCCCACGCATCTCGCCAAGGCCTGATTCCCGTTCGGTTTCTTCCATGGAAAATGCCTGCTTGGGGCTTCCTCTCAGCACGCAGGTGCCGCATCTGGATCCGTATGTTGTATGCTATTTCGTCCTACCCCTATGAGTCCCAATCCGTCTAATCTTGTTCCCGTTGTTTTAAGCACACGCTCTGGAGCGTCTATGAGACATACTCTCAAGTCCGCACGCGCCGTTTTATGCGGCGTCTTAATCCTTTCCTGCCTGGCTGCGTTCGCGCAGAATCCGCCGGCTCAAACCACGCATGGGATCAACCTTCAGAACATGGATCCCTCCGTCAAGCCGGGCGATGACTTCTTCACGTTTGCCAATGGCGGTTGGCTGAAGCGCACTGCAATTCCAGCCGACCGTGGCGCCATCGGAGTCTTCACAGCGCTCGCCGATCTGGCCAACAAGCGCACCGTCTCCATCATTGAAGATGTAGCTAAGTCCAATCCGCCTGCGGGCTCCAGCGACCGCAAAATTGCCGATCTCTATAACTCGTACATGAATGAGCAGGCAATTGAAGCCAAAGGCCTCTCTCCACTCGAGCCGCAACTGAAGAAAATCGCCACCATCGGTGACAAGAAACAGTTGGCCCTTGCCCTCGGCGAGAGCCTCCGCGCCGACGTCGATCCCCTCAACAACACCAATTTCCATACCCGCAATCTTTTCGGCATGTGGGTTGCCCCCGGCTTTCAGGATTACCAGCACTACAACGCCTACCTTCTACAAGGTGGCCTGGTGCTGCCCGCTCGCGAGTATTACCTCTCTGACAGCCAGCACATGCGCGACATCCGCGCCAAGTATCAGGTCTACGTAGCCACGTTGCTCAAGCTTGCTGGCTTCTCCGATCCGGATGCTCGCGCCGAGCGCATCATCGCCCTCGAACACGCCATCGCCGAAAAGCAAATCAGCTTCACTGATAGTGAGGACGTTCAGAAGGCGAACAACACTTGGAAGCAATCCGATTTCGCCGTCAAGGCGCCTGGTCTTGATTGGGCGGAATTCTTCCGTGGCGCCGGCCTCACTAAAGAAACCAGCTTCACCGTTTGGCAGCCGACCGCCTTCACCGGCGAGTCTGCTCTTGTCGCCTCCGTCCCGCTCGACACCTGGAAGGACTGGCTCGCCTATCACGTCATCTCGGAATATGCCGGCGTACTTCCCAAGCCCTTTGCTGACGAAAATTTCGCGTTCTTCGGACAGACGCTTACCGGCACTCCGCAGCAGCGTCCTCGCTGGCAGCGCGGTGTCATGGTCGTCAATGGAGTCCTTGGCGACGCCGTTGGCCAGATATACGCCAAGCGTTATTTCTCGCCGGAGGCCAAGGCCGAGGCCCAGGCCATGGTCGCCAACATCATCGAGTCCTTCCGCAAGCGCATCGACGCGCTTACCTGGATGAATCCCACAACCAAGGCTGAAGCCAAGGCTAAGCTCAACACTCTCTATGTCGGCATCGGATACCCCGAAAAGTGGCGTGACTATTCAGGTCTTGAGATCAAGCCCGACGACATCGTAGGCAATCTCTGGCGTGACAACCTTTTCGAGTATCAGCGTGACGTTGCGCGCCTGGGCACCGTCGTCGATCGTCATGAGTGGTCCATGACTCCTCAGACCGTGAACGCCGTGAACCTGCCGTTGCAGAACGCTCTGAACTTCCCGGCCGCCATCCTGCAACCGCCGTTCTTCGATCCCAAGGCTCCCGCTGCGTCCAACTACGGCGCCATCGGTTCGGTCATCGGACACGAAATCAGCCACTCGTTCGATACCTCTGGCAGCATCTTCGATTCCAAGGGACGCCTGCGCAACTGGTGGACCAAGGCTGACTTCGCGCACTTTGAAGCGGCCACCCACAAACTTGCCCTTCAGTACGACACCTACAAGCCGTTCCCGGATCTCTCCGTCAACGGCCAGCAGACGCTCGGCGAAAACATCGCCGATGTCGCCGGCATCTCCGCAGCCTTCGACGGCTATCGTGCTTCCTTGAAGGGAAAGCCCGCTCCCGTCGTCGACGGCTACACCGGCGATCAGCAGTTCTTCATTGCCTTCGCGCAGAACTGGGCGTCGAAAGCTCGTGACGCCACGCTCCGCCAGCAGGTGATGACTGACCCGCACGCCCCCGGCAGATACCGCGCCGCAACCGTGCGTAACATCGATGCCTGGTACACCGCCTTCCACGTGAAGCCCGGCGAAACCATGTACCTCACACCAGCCGAGCGCGTACGCATCTGGTAACGTGCTGGGTTGATTTGTTTTTGATTTTTGTTTCGCGCCCTACCCTTGTCGCGTGCAGTTCGCGACAAGGGTAGGGCCTTTCATTTGTCGAGTAGTCCAAGGGGGCCATTCAAGCCTCTTTTGCTTGCATGGGATTTGCAGTAAATGTCGCCTTTGATGTCCTCATCCATGATCGGTGCCCCATATCTGCCAGCATTTGGCAGATGTGGGTTCCAAGCTTAGTAGCTTAGCAGCTTTCCACCACAATCACTGCCGCCCCATCGACCTTGTCGTTCTTGATCGCCATCAACGCTTCATTCGCCTCGTCCAGCGTAAATGTCGTGACCTTTGGCTGTAGACGAATTTCCGCTGCAATCTTCAGGAAATCTCTTGCATCCGCGCGAGTCATGTTCGCCACGCTGCGGATCTGCCGCTCTCCCCACAGTAGACGGTCGTAGTCAAATTCGGGCACACGATCGAGATGGATCGCGTTGATTGCCACCACTCCACCCTTGCGTAAACTTCCGAGCGCCGCCACCACCACGTCTCCGCTCGGAGCGAACGTCACTGCGCGGTCGAGTTCCACCGGAGGCTTGTCCATTTCCGATCCCACCCATTTGGCTCCAAGCGATTCCGCCAGTGTGCGATGCGACGCGCCTCGCGTCGAGACATACACTTCGCATCCCCACGCCTTCAGTACCTCGATCGCCAGGTGCGCCGACGCGCCGAACCCGAACAGCCCGACTCTCTCTCCCGGCTCCACTCCTGCCACGCGCAAGCTGCGAAACCCTATGATCCCCGCGCACAGCAGTGGTGCGGCTTTCAGATCGTCCAGCGCCTCCGGCAGCGGAAACACAAAGTCCGCCCGCGCCACCGCATACTCCGCATATCCTCCATCCACGCTATAGCCCGTAAACGTCGGAGCGTCGCACAGGTTTTCAAAATTGTTTTTGCAATACCAGCACGTACCGTCCGTGCCGCCAATCCACGAGACGCCGACTCTTGTTCCGACAGGGAGTTCCCGCGTCGCGCCCCCGGCAATCTCGCCGACGATTTGATGTCCGGGTATCAGCCGCTCGCGCCGTGCCGCCAGTTCTCCCTCGACGATATGCAGGTCCGTCCGGCAAACTCCGCACGCCCGCACCCGCAGCAGCACTTCGCCCGCTGCCGCCTCCGGCCTCGCGACTTCATCGATGCGCAGCGGTCGATCCGCAATCTTTCCCCGTGACATCAGCACTGCGGCTTTCATCGAAACTCCTCGGTTGTGTTTCACAATCGTCAATCGTCATTTGTAAATCTATCCGCGCCGCACGCATCTTATGCAGGCTTAAGAAACTCTTTTCCGTGCTCTTCTTTTCCCAGCATTACTATCACTGCCAGCAATACTATCGTCGCGACCTCGAATCCCGCCAGCGCCCATCCGTATCCGAACCGCGCTTGCAGTGCGTACTCTACTTTTGGCGTAGGCGCTGCGAACAGGATTCCCAGTTGATACGCCAGCCCAGGAATCAGTCCTCGCACTGCTCCCGGCGAAAGTTCGTTGAGGTGCGCCGGAATGATGCCCCACGCCCCCTGCACGCCAACCTGTATGACGAACGCCGCTATTCCCACGATCAGCAGTTTCGCTCCGAACGCCCACGCCGGAATCGTCACCAGTGAAAGCAGCAGTGCGGCCACCAGCGCTTTTCGTCGGCCGATTTTTTCCGACCAGAATCCGAACAGGATCGCTCCCACCACCGCTCCCACGTTCATCATCGCCACAATCAGCGACAGCGTCGCCGGACCGACATGGTGCGTCGACTTCAAGAAATCCGGGTACAGGTCCTGCGTCCCGTGCGACAGGCACATCATCAGCGTCATCATTGCCGCCAGGTAGGCGAACAGCTTCCAGTTCTGGAAGACCACCTTCATGATCTTTCCCACGCTGCCCACTCGGTCCTGCCGCCAAGCCTCCGACTCCTTCACGTGCCACCGTATATAGAACGCCAGCAACGCCGGAATGCCGCCCAGCCAGAACATTGGCCGCCACCCCCACGTCGGCAGTACGAACCGAGCCGCTATTGCTGCCAGCAAATATCCCACTGAGTATCCGCTTTGCAGCAGGCCCGAGAGAATGCCGCGCCATTTCTGCGGTGCCGACTCCATTGCCAGCGACGCGCCCACGCCCCACTCGCCGCCCATGCCGATCCCGTACACCGTCCGCAGCACCACGAACACCGCGAAGTTCGGCGCGAAGCCGCACAGCAGTTCCACCACCGAGAAGAAGACCACGTTCGCCATCAGCGGCCCGCGTCGTCCGTACCGGTCCGCCAGCACTCCGAATAGCAGCGCCCCCACCGGCCTCATCGCCAGTGTGTACATGATGGTAGAGATGATCTCGGCCTTCGAGACGTGGAAGTTCGCCGCAAGCTGGTCCATCATGAACACGATGACGAAGAAGTCGAAGGCGTCCATCGTCCAGCCCATAAAGCCGGCCATGACTGCGTGCCACTGCTGGCTGCGTGTGAGTGGAGAAGAACTTGTCACGGGAGAAGTTGTCATGGACATGAAGTGTGATCCCGGGTAGCAATGACTGAGTTGGAATCACATCACGTTCACCGTCTCATGCGCAATCTTTTCTGCGGTACTTTTTCATAAAATCTTATTTATGAAAAAATGGCCACGCCCGAAGACGTGGCCACTTCACTACCCGTCTTTCTACTGCACAACCAGCGTCACGTTCGTCGAGTGCGTCACGCTCCCGGAAGTTGCGCTGATCGTCACCGTATATGAACCCTTCGGTGTTCCTGGGCTTGGAGGAGGCGCGCTTGATCCGCCGCCACCGCCACATGCCGCCATTGCCAGCACGGTTGCGATTCCCACCGCCAGCATCAGCATCACCAGCACTTTCGCCCGCCGTCCGCGCTTGTCCTTGGAAGGAATCATCAGGGCCATGCCTGGCAGCACCAGCCACATCATCAGGATCGTGCTGCCTCCCGCCGATGCGTTTGCTCCTGCCGCTGTCGTCGTTACCGTCATCGTTACCGCTTGCGACGAACTGATGTTTGAGACCGACGCGGGCGAGAACGAGCAGCTCGCCAGAGACGGCAGTCCGCTGCACGCGAAGTTGATCGTACCGGAGACGCTCGTCCCGACCGGCGCGACCGTGAAGTTATAGGTTGCCGAGCTTCCCGCCGTCACCGTCTTGCTCGTGTTGCTGGAGTCCACCGTAGGCGCGCTGTAATCCTGCCCCGTGCCGCTCAGCGCCACCGTCGGATTGCCGCCGTCCGTGTTTACCGTCAGCGTTCCGCTTGCCGAGGTTGTCGATGTCGGCGTAAACGTCACGTTGATCGTGCATGTGGCATTTGCCGCCAGCGTACTTCCGCAATTGTTGGTTTGCGCAAATACCGGGTTGCTGCTGCTGATCGACGAAATGTTCAGCGTTGCTACGCCCGTGTTGTGCAGCGTCACCGGCTGCGAGCTTGACGCCACCCCCACCAGTGTCCCGCTGAAAGTCAGGCTGCTTGGCGAAGCCGATGCTACTGCTCCCGTCGCCGTGCCCGTCAGCGTAATCGTCGCTGAACTCGCCGGCGTAGACGTGTTTGCCGTACTGTTCACCGTGACTGTCGCCGCGGCATTGCTGATCGTGGCCGTCGGAGTAAACGTCACCGTCACTGTACATGTACCGTTCGCGGCCAGGCTCGTACCGCAGTTGTTCGTTTGCGTAAACAGCGAGGCGTTCGTTCCGCTGACGGCAACTGTTCCCATCGGCGCAGTCACGCCGCCCGTGTTCGTAATCGTCACGGTCTTTGCTTGCGGTGTCGTATATGGCGTTGAGAAGCTTAGCGATGTTGGCGACGCGCTCAGCGTTGCCGCCGTCGCCCCCGTCCCGCTCAGTGTTACTGAATGCGGACTGCCGGACGAGTTGTCCGTCACCGTAACCGATGCACTGAACGCCCCGGTCGCGTTCGGCGTGAATGTGATTCCCAGCGAGCACGACTGGTTGGGTGTGAGCGTGAATGGCATGGCGGCGCAAGTATTCGTCGCGATGCTGAACTGTGCGCTGTTCGTTCCCCCCAGTGCGATACCGGAAACCGTCAGGTTCGCCGATCCAGTATTTGTGATCGTCACGTTCTGCGCGGCGCTTGTGAGGGTAGTGGTCTGCGCGGCAAAGGTCAGGGATGTCGGACTGAATGCGATCACCGGCACTGGCGTCGTGCCAGTTCCACCCAAAGTAACCGCGTTCGCCGGATTTCCGCCACCGTAGCTCACGTTCAGCGTGGCGCTTTCTGCGGCCACAATTGACGGCTTGAACGTCACGCTGATCTGGCACGAACTGTTTGCTGCGATACTGCCGCTGCAATTGTTCGTCTGGCTGAAGTCTGCCGCGTTCGTTCCCGTAATACTGATTCCGCTCACCGAGACCGCCGACGAGTTGCTGTTCGAGAGCGTCACGCCTTGTGCTGTGCTTGTTTGTCCAACCGCAATACTTCCAAAGCTCAGGCTACTTGGCGCTACGGCGATAAACGACGTTACCGCCGAGCCCGACAGGCTGACCGTCTGCGGACTATCCGCTGCGTTATCCGTAAATTGCAGTCCCGCCGTGAATGTTCCCGCCGTGGTCGGCGTAAACGTCACCGAGTATGTACAACTCGCGCCCACCGCCAGCGTGAAGGGAAGTGCTCCGCACGTCGTCGTTTTTGCGAAGGCGCTTGCCTGTGCGCCCGTCAGGTCCGCTGCCGTTACCGTCAGGCTTGATGTACCGTCGTTCTTCAGTGTCAGTGTCTGTGCCGCACTGGTCGTGTTGATCAATTGCGTAGCGAATATCAGGTTGGTGGCGTCCAATCCTGCCAGAGGACCGCTCGGCGTCAGGTCTGCCTTCCATACGCCGCGGCCATATGTTCCGGCAATCAGCAGCCGCTTCCCGCCGGCTTCTGAAATCGCCACGTGCGTCACCACTGCGTTTGGCAGGAATCCTGCTCCGCCCGGTGTCGGCGTTGTCGGTCCCACTTCGGCCCACGTCGCGCCGTTGTCATGCGTCACGAACACGCCCACGTCCGTTCCCACGTACACAATCGTCGGGTCATCCGGATCCAGCACCACCGAGTCCGCCGGAGCGTCCGGCAACCCGTTCGCCACTCCTGCCGGAGCAATACCCGTCCACGACGCACCGCCATCGATTGTCTTCAGGACGTGATTCACCTTGAAGCCCATCACCGTCGCGTACGCCGTCTTTCCCGTCAGGTCTGAGGGATCCAGCGCGATGCTTGAAATCCGGAATGCCGATGTTACCGGCGCCGTACCTGGGTTCAACGTGCTTGACGGTGTTACGTTCGTCCACGTCGGTGTTGCGGCGTCGGCATTCAGCGTCATGTAGATCTTGCCGTTGTCCAGCCCCGCCCATATCACCTGCGATCCCGTACTCACCTTCGGCCCGCCCATTGCCAGCGCGTAGATCTCCGGGTCGTTATCGCTGTTGCATGTCGTGTCTCCGCTTGACGTAAACAGTTGCGAAATCGCCGCGCCGCCCCACGTACTCACCGTGCCCCCGCGCCACACCCGGCACGTTCCAATGATCATCTTTGTTGAGTCTTGCGGGTCCAGCATGTAGGGCGTATAGAACGCCGAATCGTCATTGCCCACGTCGGCCTGGCTTACCCACTTGCTGCTACCCCACGTGCCGCGATTACAGTTGAAGCCGCTCGTGCATTTGTAAATACTTACGCCGGTCGTGCTCACAAACCAGTCGCTCGTGCTGTCTGGACGCACCCAGTTATAGCCACCGTCGCCGCCGTGGATCGGCATCCAACCCACTCCCGTCGCTCCCGGAACGGACGAGCCCGTCGCCGATGTCCCGTTATCCTGGCTTCCTCCAATGACTGCCGTCGGGTCCGTCGGATGCGGCGTTGCCCACACAAACTGTGTCATCGCCCCCAGGTGCGTGTTCAGGTCATCGAAGGGCAGCAGCGGTGGAGCCGCAATATTTGCCGGGCACACGCCCGTGTTGATCCCGTTCGAATTCAGCGTCCGGTATACGCCGCCGTCGTTCATGAAGTAGATGATGTTCGGATGTCCCGGTACGTATGCCATGTGGTGCTGGTCCGGGTGCACCATCGACATCGCGCCATACGGTGAACACCCGTAGACGTGCGTCACGTTCATCCACTCATAGGGTTCCGCCGCCCCGCCGCATGTCGCGTTCGCCGGCGTGTTCGGGTCCATCGTGCATTTAAAGATGTTGACCGCTCCGGCATACAAGTCCGTAAATTGGCTGTTTGATGGGTTCGGCACCGCCAGGATCGTCAGGTTGTAGTAATCCTGCTCCGCGCCGCAACCGCCAAAGTCATTCGACGGTGCCGTGCTCACGCATGCGTTGATCCCCGCCATCGTCAGCGCTGTCCACGTTGTTCCGCCGTCTGTTGACTTGAAGATGCCGATGTTGTTATGCGGGTCTGTTGCGCCCTGCGTCGCAAACGGGTTTACCACCCACGCATACATCTCGTCCCGGTCCGGACGCACCGTCAACTCCGCCCTGTAGAAGGAACACGTATTGGTGTTCGCCACCGCCGGACAAGAAGTTTGATCGATCGTCACCGTTCCGTTGCTCATCGATCCCGTTGTCTTCGTCCAGTTGATCCCGTCTGTAGACGTGTAAATCCCGTGGAATCGCACCGCCGCAAAGAACTTGTGTTCCTGCGGGTTGTAGATCACCGAACTGGCTGCTGCTGCCGATGTCGCGGCCCCGCCCGGATCTGTCATCGTCACCGTGTTCCACGTCGCGCCCGCATCGGTTGAATAGAACAGTCCGCTTACCGACGTGCTCGTGAACAGTCCCGTGTTGCGTCCTACCGGTGTCGAAGCCGTAGCCGCCACCACGACATTCGTATTGTCCGTGCTGAATGCCATGCGGGCGAAACCCACGCCGCCAAAATTGATCAGTCCGCCGTTCGCCGTCTGGATCAGCGTCCACGTCGAGCCCCCGTCCGTCGAGCGCAATATTCCAAGGCCGTAGTAGGAGTCCACGGCGTTTTTCGCTTCGCCCGTACCCACCAGGATCACGTTGTCGTTGTCCGGTTTGTAGACGATCGCGCCCACCGCCAGTGTCGCCTGGTTATCCAGGATTGGCGTCCACGTCACCGTCGTCGGATCGGTTGCCGCCGCGTTCGTTGACTTCCACACTCCGCCATACGCCCCGCCAATCAGGATCGTGTTGCCCGAGGCGTCCGTCGGATCAATCGCCACTGCTGTCGCTCTGCCCGTCACCGGCCCATAGTTCTGCGACTGGTAGCTGTCCGGCAGAATCGGCGCGGGTCCCATCGGCGTCCATGTCGTCGACGGCCCGCCCACGATCACCGTGCCCCCGCTCTCCTGGTTGCTCATCAGTTGCTGTTGCCCCGCCGCTCGTGCCGCGCGCTCAGCCATCTTCGTCGCGTACGCCTTCTGCCGCAGCACTGCTGAATTGCTGCCAGGAATCATCCGGCCATCGCGGAACCACTGCTCGCGCGCCAACGGTTGATCCGCATCTTCCTGTTTGTTCGTGACGGGATTCGTTGATGTTCCCTGTGCCACGGCAAGAGTGCTGATCGCAAGAAACAAAATCAGGAAGTACCA
This sequence comes from Acidobacteriota bacterium, assembly GCA_021779935.1. GTDB lineage: Bacteria > Acidobacteriota > Terriglobia > Terriglobales > Acidobacteriaceae > JAJXZT01. The sequence goes on along the minus strand of JAJXZT010000042.1, from coordinate 62,700 downwards.
CGGGCGGAGATACGACGAAGTTCGAAGCATCTGGTAGGTCCTTTGGGTGCAATTCTGCGCTTTTTCGAGGGGGGACTCGGCGCGAGAGAAGTATGGTTTTACCGGCACGTTGGTGTCAATTGGAAAGCGGATAAGATTCTACTGCGGAGTCGGCATAAGTACCGAGAAATTTACGTCAAAAAGATCGGGCCCAGACCGATTCAACGGTTCAGGCCCTTTCGTGATGCGTAAATTCTTCCGATTTACCGGTTATTCGTAACGCAACGCCTCAATCGGATCCAACCGCGCTGCTTTCCGCGCCGGGTAGAATCCGAAGAACACTCCCACCGCCATCGAGAATAGCACCGCCGTCCCGATCGCCCACGGCGACACCAGCACTGCCCACCCCAGCAGGTTTGTAACCAGGAATGAGATCCCCACCCCGAGCGCAATGCCTATGAATCCTCCCGTCAGGCTCAGCACCACCGCTTCAATCAGGAACTGTGTCTGCACGTCGTCTTCCGTCGCGCCGATTGCCATGCGTATGCCGATTTCCCGCGTCCGTTCCGTCACCGACACCAGCATGATGTTCATGATTCCTATACCGCCTACCAGCAGCGACACGCTCGCCACCGAGGCCAGCAGGTACGTCAGCGTTTTGCTTGACTGGTCCTGCAATTCCGCGAAGTCCGCCATGTTGCGCACGAAGAAGTCGTCATCCATGCCCGGCCGAATTCTGTGACGGTCCCGCAGCAGTGCCGTGATCTGTGGTTGCGCCGCGAAGCTCGCGTCTTTCGATACCGCTGAAAGAATAATGCCGTTCAGCCACGTCTGCCCCGCCATTTTCTTCTGTAGCGTCGTCACCGGGACGAACGCCGTGTCGTCCTGGTCGCCGCCCATCCCGCCCGATGAGTATCCCTTCGACACCAGCACGCCCACTACGCGAAATGGCAGGTTGCTTACCCGGATCGTTTTTCCGATCGGGTCCGTTGTGCCGAACAGGTTCGTCGCCACCGTCGTTCCCAGCACGATTACGTTCGCCGACTGTTCCACGTCGTCCTGCGAAAACACCGTCCCTCGCTGCACGGGCCACACCCGCACGTCGAAGTATGCCGGCGTCGTGCCGTTCACGCGCGTCGACCAGTTCTGGTTTTCGTACACCAGTTGTGCGCTCGAACTGGTCATCGGTGCGCCTTCCTTCACCAGCGGAATCTCTTTCAGGATCGCGTCCAGGTCGCCCATCACCAGCGTTTTTGTCCCGCCGAATCCCGTCCGCTGTCCGCCGCGGTTCACCGATCCTGAACCGACAAACAGTATGTTCGATCCCATCGCGGCAATCTGGTTCTGCACTGCCTGCCGTGCTCCCTGCCCCAGGCCCACTGTCGCGATCACCGCGCCCACGCCGATGATGATGCCCAGCATCGTCAGGCTTGAGCGCATCTTGTTCCGCGCCAGCGCCCGCATCGCGATTCGAAGTATTGATACTAGATCCATGTCTTGCTCGCTTCCTCGGTCATTCCCGCCGCTTCCGCGCTTTTCCCCTAGTCGTCCACGTCCACTGCCGGCATCGTCCTCAGAACTTCATGCGCCACTGGACGCGCGTCCACCGTTTCGTCCTTCCGGATCTTCCCGTCGCGGAACACGATATTCCGCTTCGCAAAGCGTGCGATGTCCGGTTCGTGCGTTACCAGCACGATCGTCAATCCTTTTTCATTGTTCAGTGTCTGGAAGATGTCCATGATTTCCACTGACGTTCGGCTGTCCAGGTTTCCCGTCGGTTCGTCCGCCAGCAGTATCGACGGCCGGTTCACCAGCGCCCGTGCAATCGCCACTCTCTGTTGTTGTCCGCCTGAGAGTTGTGAAGGGTAGTGGTGGATGCGATCGCCCAGTCCCACCAGTGTCAACGCCTCCGACGCGCGCTGATGCCGTTCTTCCTTGCTGATGCGCGCATACAGTGTCGGCAGCTCCGTGTTTTCCAGTGCCGTTGTCCGCGCCAGCAGGTTGAATCCCTGGAAGACGAATCCGATCTGGTGATTCCTGATCCGTGCCAGGTCCTGCTTCGTCAGTTTTGAGACGTCCGTTCCTTCCAGGAAATAGTGTCCGCTCGATGGCTTGTCCAGGCAGCCCAACATATTCATGAATGTCGATTTTCCGCTGCCGCTCGCGCCCATGATCGCCACGAACTCTCCGCGCTTTATTCCCACGGACACGCCGCGCAACGCGTGTACCTGCGTTTCGCCCAGCTGGTAGTACTTGTGCACGTCCTCCACTCGGATCACGTACTCCGATTTCTCTACCGAGGGTGTCACCGTTTGTTCTTTGGTCATGATTTCCATCTGGCCGCTGCCTTTGTCTTTTCTCGGTTGTTCCTGCGGGAGGGAAGCGGCCCCGGTTCTTATCTCCTCTGCGGAGAATCCCTCCGGGACCGCCTCTTAAGGCCGGCTTCCTTGTTCCCGTCGGCTAGTGCCTTACGCTGCCCATCGGACCACCTGGCCGGGCAGCAAGCGTACTACCCTTGCTTTCGCCGATTACCAGTTTGTCCCCGTTATTCAGCGTGCCTTTCAGCACGTCGATCACCTGTGTCATCGTGTGGTCCGTGATGCCCAGCTTCACCTGCACCGGCTCCAGCGTCTTGTTGTCCGGCATCAGCTTCCACACCGTCGCAATCTGCTGCTTCTGGTCTACATGCGGTGGCGGCAGGCTCTTCGGATCCGCTATCGCCGGCTCGATTACCGATTGGTCGCCGGTTTTGCGCCGTGCGCCAATCTGCGCTCCGCCTCCGCCGTTCGCTGCGCCTTGTCCACGCTGTCCGCCATTACGCATCGCTGCGTTCTGGTTGCCTTCAGCCGCCGCTCCGCCAGTCGCAGCCGCGGTAACTCCTTCGCCCGCGCCCTGGCCTGTGCCTGCGCCCGCTCCACGGCCCTGTCCCTGGGAAATCCCGTACTTCGCCAGCGTTGCCGTCAACTGCTGCGCCGTCAGGTCAGGCTTGAACCGCAGTGCCCCGTCCGGAACTTTCATCACGTTATGCGCCTCGGCCACCGGGATATTCACATACGCCGTCATCCCTGGAAACAGCTTCATTCCCACGTTGTCGAACTCGATCACCGTGTTATACGTCACCACGTTCTGGATCACCGTCGCGTTCAACCGTATCTGCACCACTTCGCCGTAGAACTTGTCTTTCGGGAACGCGTCCACCGTGAACTCAACCTTCTGTCCCGGACGGATCATGCCCACGTCCGATTCATCCGTGTTCGTATACACCTGCATCTTTGTCAGGTCCTGCGCAATCGTGAACAGCGTCGGCGCTTGCAGCGAAGCAGCCACCGTCTGGCCCACGTCCACGCTTCTGGCGATCACCGTCCCGTCGATCGGCGCATAGATATAGGTGTGCTCCAGATTGGTGTTCGCCACATCCAGCGCCGCTTGGCTCTGTGAGATCTGGGCCTGTGCCTGCGTTACTGTTGCCGCCATCGCGTTCACCTGTGCCACCGCCGAATCAATGGTCGCCTTGGCCGCATCCAGTTGTTGCTGGCTCATCACGCCGGCTTTTGTCAGGCTCACCGTGCGGTCGTAGTCCTGCTTCGACTGCACTTCGGCGGCCTTTGCCTTCTCCAGGTTGGCCTTTGCCGACGCCATGTTCGCTTTCGCGTTCTCCAGGTTCGCCTTCGCCTGCAACACCGCTCCCTGGAACAGCGAGGGCTCGATGCGTGCCACCAGTTCGCCCTTTTTCACTTTTGAGTTGAAGTCGGCCATCAACTGCATGATCGTCCCGGAAACCTGCGAGCCGACCTGCACCGTGGTCACTGCGTTGATCGTGCCCGTCGCCTGCACCACGTCGCTGACGTCGCCATTGCTTACGTTCGCCGTGTAATACTGCACCTTGGTTTCGCCGCGCAGCGTAAACGACGCCGCCAGCGCCACGATCACCAGTGCTGCAGCCAATAGAAACCATTTATTCTTTAGGAAGTTCAAGCTTCTGTCCCTCTGCCAGTAGTAACGAATCTTTCCTCGGCATTTCCGCCGAATTTCTCGCGTGCTTCCCCTGCGTTCGGCATACAATCGAACCCAATCCAGGCCCGAGGTTTCTGCACGCTTATGCCGATCCTGTCCCGTCCGCCCGTTGCCAGTTTCTCACTGGCACAAATCCCGCGGCTGCTCTTAATTGCTCTCTTCCTGTTTCCGGTAACCTCAGCCGCCCAGCAGACTTCGCAGCCTGTCACCGTTGCCGCCGCTGCCGATCTCAAGTTCGCCTTCGCCGATCTCTCGCGCGATTTCCAGCAGCAAACTCGCTACACCCTGCGCGTTACTTATGGCTCCTCGGGCAACTTCTTCGCCCAGATCACCAACGGCGCGCCCTTCGATGTTTTCCTCTCGGCCGATGTCGCTTATCCCGAGAAGCTCATCCAGGCTCATGCCGCCGTTCCCGGATCGCTCGTGCGATATGCCCGTGGCGCCCTCGTGCTCTGGATCGCTCCGGGCGTTTCCGCCGATCCCTCGAAGGACGGATACGGTGTCTTACTCTCGCCGTCCGTGCGGAAGGTCGCAATCGCAAACCCCCACCATGCACCTTATGGAAGAGCGGCTGAAGCCTCGCTGAAGAAGGTCGGACTGTATGCGAAAATTTCGCCTAAACTCGTGATGGGAGAGAACATCGCACAGACAGCCCAGTTCGTCGAATACGGCAACGCCCAGGCCGGCATCGTCGCCCTTTCCCTCGTTCGCAGCGGCAGGCCCGTTGCGGGAAAACTCTGGGAGATTCCCATGGATTCATATCCGCCTATCAATCAGGCAGCCGTCCTGCTTATCCATGGCCAGTCCAGCCCCGCCGCCCGCGCCTTCCTTCACTATCTTTCAACCCCATCCGCGCGTACTATCTTTCAGCGCTACGGATTTAAGTTGCCTGCCGCGGAGGACAACTGACCCTTGGACTGGACTGCGCTCTGGCTCACATTCCGCCTTGCCGCCATCGTCTCCGCCGCGTTGCTCGTCATCGGTCTGCCCATTGCCTGGTGGATCGCCTTCTCGCGCAACCGCCTGTCTTTCCTCGTGGAAGCCATCGTTGGACTGCCCATCGTCCTTCCGCCTACTGTTCTCGGCTTCTACCTGCTTGTCGCCATGGGCTCTCGCAGCCCCGTCGGCGCCGCCTGGACGCGCTGGACCGGACACCCTCTGGCCTTCACCTTTGAGGCTCTGGTCATCGGCTCCGTCATCTATAGCCTTCCGTTTGCCGTGCAGCCCTTCGCCGCTTCATTCGCATCCGTCGATCCGGCTCTGCTGGCCGCCTCGGCCACTCTTGGAGCTTCGCGCTGGCGAACCTTCTGGCGGGTTGTATTTCCGCTCTCGCTTCCCGGCATTGTCACCGGCTTCGCCCTCAGCTTCGCCCACACCCTCGGAGAGTTCGGTGTCGTCCTCATGATCGGCGGCGACATCCCCGGAGCCACCCGGACAATATCGATATCCATCTATGATCAAACCCAGGCGCTCGACTTCGCCGGAGCCAATCACGCCGCTCTCACCTTGGTGCTCCTGTCCTTTGCCATGCTTTGTTTGATCTACGGATTGAATAGAAGAGTCTGGGCCGTCTGGCCCTTCAAATGATTTTTGTCACGGGTGCCCCCTTCAGTGTGTGCGGGAGAACAAGTTCTGCTGCCTGCCGGTGGACCGAGAGTTTTGCATTGAGCCCCGTCAGGGGCGTTTGAGAATAGCCCGGCCATTCATGGCCGGGAGAAAGTGGAACATCGGACCAAGTCCCGGAGGGACGGCTGAAGTTTTCACGCAGATACTTCAGGCCGCTTTTGCCAGAGTGAGATAGTTGCTGCTGTTGTTGCCTTTGCTCAGTAGCTCAGTAGCTCAGCAGCTTCCTCGCACCGGCTTGAATCTTTCATTCCAGACCTCGAAGTATTAATAAGAGGTACAATGTATCGGCTTGGCTGTACCGCGCAAGCTTGGAGCAACATCTTTAAAGAGGTACCATTGTCCACACGGGAACATCACTGTAATGAGGAATAGTCTCCAGTTCATTCAGGCTTTTCTCCGCAATCCTTCGGCCACTGGTTCTCTGGTTCCGAGTTCACGTTTTCTTATCGACAGAGTGCTACGGAATATAGATTGGGATCGTGCCCGCGTCATCGTCGAACTCGGACCCGGCCTTGGCTGCTTTACCGAGCAGATCCTTTCGCGCATGCATCCGGACGCCGTCCTCATAGCCATCGACTGCAATCCTGAATTCACCGCAATCCTGCGCCGCTCGTTTAGCGATCCGCGGCTCCACGTCGTGCTCTCCTCGGCAACTCAAGTGAGGGATGGCCTGGAATGTGCAGGCCTTCGCTCGGCCGACTGTATCGTCTCCGGATTGCCTTTCGCCAATATGCCGCCTGCCATTCGACACGAGATATTACAGGCGTCGTTGGACGTCCTCCGTCCGGACGGCAGTTTTGTCTTGTTTCAATATCGCAAGCTTCTTTTCCCTCTCTTGCAGACGACGTTTTCCTCCGTCGACAGCGACTATGAGATCCGCAATTTCCCGCCCGCGCACGTTTTCCGATGCACTGTCGATCCCTTGCGATCGGCTGCTAAGCGGAGGGAAACTTCTGACGCACTCCATACCGCCGGTGCCCCATCCTGAGCCCTGCGAACAGTGGGACAGAAGGCTGTTATTTTTGATGTCGTCATCCTGAGTCGTGCTTTTGCGACTCAGGATCTATGCCGGGTGCCCCACGTTCGCGTCCCGTTGTTGGACGATAACGTGGGGTCGTTGCTGTTGCTTTTGTTTTTTGAAGTCGTCATCCTGAACCATCTTTTGGCTAAGGATCTATGTATTTGCTTTTGCTCAGTCGCTTAGCGGCTTAGTAGCTCAGCAGCTTGTTATGGCATCATGAATCGCTCTGTGGTGTCCTTCTCCCGCCGCATTCCTTCGTGACTTCCGTGGTAATCTTTCTTCGAAACTGTCTTTGCTTGCTTCGTGCCCTACCCTTGTCGCGCGCAGTTCGCGACAGGGTGGGGAAGTGTGATCCACGGGGTACTCATTCAAGTTCTCTTTTTGTATTTGTCTTTGTTGTTGCTTTTGCCGGCTGGCTGCATGTTTTCGGTCAACTTGAAACTTGAAACTAACGCATTGTCCACCGTCCTCCAATCCGCCGTCCGCGTCCCGCTGTCGAACTTCACTCTCGACGTCAGCCTCTCGTTTGCACCCGGTATCACTGTCCTCTTCGGCCCCTCCGGTTCCGGCAAGACCACGCTCCTCAACACTCTCGCCGGACTCATCGCACCCGAGACCGGTTCCATCTCCGTGGACGGCCGCGTCCTTTTCGACGCATCGCAACACGTCAATGTTCCTGCGCGCCACCGCCGGGCCGGATACCTCTTCCAGCAGTTGGGACTCTTCCCGCACATGTCCGCCCTCGACAACGTCCTCTACGGAATCCGGCAGGGAAGTGCCGCCGAACGCCGCGCCCTTGCCCTTGATCTGCTCACGCGTTTCCGAGTGGCGCACCTCGCGAATCGTCGTCCCGCCCGCATCTCCGGCGGTGAGCGCCAGCGAGTTGCTCTCGCCCGTGCTCTTGCTACGTCGCCCGGCTATCTTCTTCTCGACGAGCCGCTCTCCGCACTCGATGCCCGCACCAAGGCGCACATCATCGAAGACCTCGAACTTTGGAATGCCGAACACGACATTCCCATCGTCTACGTCACCCACGATCGCGCCGAGGTCTTCGCGCTTGCCCGCCACGTGGTCGTCCTTGAAGAGGGACTCGTCACCGGCGAAGGTTCCCCGCACAAGGTGCTCGGCGCTCCGCGACAACTGGGCGTCGCGCAACTCGCCGGTTTCGAGAACATCTTCGAGGCCTCCGTCGTTGCCGAGCATCCCGAACTCGGCACCATGACCTGCGCGCTCGACTCCTTCGGGTTTACTCTTGAATGTCCTCTCACCCACGCCGCTCTCGGCGAGCGCATTCGTATCGGCATCCGTGCTGGAGACATCCTGCTGGCCATCGTGGAGCCTCGTGGCCTCAGTGCCCGCAATGTACTCCGGGGCTCCATCCTCTCCTGCCACCTTGGAGATGGATTGATCATTGTCGATGTAGAGTGCCTCTTCCCCGGCAGCCGCCCCGTCAATTTCCGTGTCCACCTCACCGCCGGAGCCGTCCGTTCTCTCGCTCTTGCCCCCGGAAATCTTGTCTGGCTGATCGTCAAAACCCATTCCTGCCACCTCCTCCGATAAGCCGCACCTCCCGTTGACTTCTGGCCACCCCCCGGTAACTAGTTACTGAATAGGGAAGTTGACGGCTGCGGTACTCGTTACCGGCTAATCAACTTCGTCATTTTTGCCGTTAGGTGATAAGGGTCACAGACTGTCTTGCTGCGATTTCGATATTCTTTGTAATGAAAATGAAAATCAATTTCAATAAGAGGCTGCCGTGAAATCTTCCCGTCTCATGCTTCCTGCTCTCGCTATTTCGTTGATTTTCCTTGGCTTACCTGCCCCGGCCCAGAAGGCGCCCACCCCTCAATCGCTGGGCCCCATTCAGGACAATAGCTTCCTCATCGAAGAGGCCTATAATCAGGAACCCGGTGTTATTCAGCACATCAATTACTTCTCCCGCCTCACTCCCTCCCGTGAGTGGGTGTACACCTTCACCGAAGAATGGCCTGTCGGCGGCCTCAAGAACCAGCTAAGCCTAACCCTCACCGGATTGCGCTCTGGCGAATTCGCCAGTGTTGGCGCAGGTTTCGGCGATACTGCCATCAACTACCGTTATCAACTCATCGGCAGCGGGGAAACGCGCGTCGCCTTTTCTCCGCGCATCAGCCTTCTCCTTGCAACTGGAAATCAGGCCCTCGGCCGCGGTTATGGCGGCAGTGGCCTGCAGACAAATCTCCCTCTCAGCGTCGTGCTTAGCCGGCATTTCGTCACCCACTGGAATGCAGGCGCCACCTGGATTCCCAACGCTCGCAACCAGGCCAATCACCGCGCCCGCAGTTGGGGATATAACTTCGGGCAATCTACCGTATGGCTCGCAACCCCGCGTTTCAACGTCCTTGTTGAGACCCTCTGGACCGGCAGTGATTCGGTCGTTGCGCCCGGGAGAACCGAACCCGCCCACGATCTATTCATCAGTCCGGGAGCGCGTTGGGCCTACAACTTTTCCAGTGGATTGCAGATTGTTCCCGGAGTTGCGGTTCCACTTGGCGTTGGCTCCAGTTCCGGCCAGAAGGGTTTTATCCTTTACTTGAGTTTCGAACATCCACTGCGCCTGCTTAGCCGCAATTAGCGCATAAAAAAGCAGGAGCCCCGAGGCTCCTGCTCCGCTGCCTGAATTGTGCGTTACCTCACGACAATATTTACCAGCTTTCCGAGCACCACGATCACTTTCACGATCTGCTTGCCTTCCATCGCGGTCTTGATCTTTTCTTCATTCAACGCGGCTTCGCGCACGGTCGTCTCGTCCGCGTCTGCTGCCACTACCAGTCGCGTCCGCACTTTGCCGTTGATCTGCACCACGATCTCAATTTCATCTTCCTTCGCCAGCGCCGAATCGTACTTCGGCCATGCGTGCCGCAACAGTGTGTCTGCATCTTCTCCCAGCATCGCCCACAACTCATGCGCCAGGTACGGAGCGAACGGCGCCAGCAGCAGCACCAGCTTTTTCTGCACGTCCGCCAGCAGCGCCAGTGGCAGCTCGCCTTTTGCGCGTTCCTCTGCACCATAGAGTTCATTCACCAACTCCATGATCGCCGCAATCGAAGTGTTGAAGTGCCAGCGCCCGCCGAAGTCATCGCTCACGCGCCTGATCGTCTGATGCAACTTGCGCTGTACTCTGCGTGCCACCGGCGAAAGCTCCGTGGGAATCGCTGCGTTCCAATTCGCTTCGGACGGCTTCGCATTCTTCAACACATAGCGATAAACGCGGCTCAGGAAGCGGCTTATGCCTTCCACTCCCGCATCCTGCCAGTCCAAATCGCGGTCCGGAGGAGCCGCAAACAGCGTGTACATGCGGGTTGCGTCCGCGCCATATTTCGCCACCATGTCGTCCGGTGACACCACGTTGCCCAGCGACTTCGACATCTTCGCGCCGTCCTTGATCACCATTCCCTGCGTGAACAGCCGCGTCGCCGGTTCGTCGTTCTTGATCAATCCCAGGTCGCGCATGAACTTCGTCCAGAAGCGCGAGTAGATCAGGTGCAGGATCGCGTGTTCCACTCCGCCGATATATTGATCGATGGCGAACCAGTAATTCGCCGTCGCCGAATCGAACGGAGCAGTGTCGATCGGGCTCGTGTAGCGGTAGAAGTACCAGCTCGAATCGACAAACGTGTCCATTGTGTCCGTCTCGCGCGTTGCCGGGCCGCCGCATTTCGGGCACTTCGTATTGACGAACTCCGGCACTCGTCCCAGCGGCGAGCCGCCTGCCAGCGTTATGTCCACGCTCTCCGGCAGCAGCACCGGCAATTCGCTTTCCGGCACCGGCGCCACGCCGTCTTTCTCGCAGTACACCATCGGAATCGGCGTGCCCCAGTAGCGTTGGCGCGAAATTCCCCAATCCTTCAACCGGTATGTGACTGTCGCTTTTCCGAAGCCTTTTTCTTCCGCCAGCGCCGCCATCTTCTGCTGCGCTTGCTCGCACGACAATCCATTGAACTCGCCCGAGTTGATCAGCAAACTATCTTCGCCGGAGAAGGGAAGTATCGGCTGTTCCCGTTCTCCCGCCGCCGGAGGTTCACTCTCGCGTCTCGGCAGCACCACCACGCGAATTTCCAGGTCGAACTTCTTCGCAAATTCGTAATCGCGTTCGTCGTGCGCCGGAACGCTCATGATCGCGCCCGTGCCGTAATCCATCAGAATGTAGTTCGCCACCCAGACCGGCACTTGCTCGCCGTTGAACGGGTTGATCGCATAGCGACCCGTGAAGAATCCACGCTTTTCCAGCGCGCCAATGTCGCCGATCTCTTTTGCCTTGCGCTGGTCCGCCAGCATCTCTTCCAGCTTCGCCAGTTTGAGCGCGTCATCGCCTATCAGGTCCGCCGTCACCGGATGTTCCGGCGCAAGTTGCACTGACGTCGCGCCGAAGATCGTGTCGATCCTCGTCGTGAACACGGTAATCGTGTCGCCGCCCGCGCCCGCCGCGCCGTCCAGTTTGAAGTCGACCAGTGCGCCTTCCGAGCGCCCAATCCAGTTACGCTGCATGGTGCGGACTTTTTCCGGCCAGCCATCCAGTTGTTCGATTCCCTGCAACAATTCGTCGGCATACTGCGTCGTCCGCACGAACCATTGTTCCAACTCCCGCTGTTCCACCGGCGTCGTCTCGTGACGCCAGCAGCATCCGCCCACCACCTGCTCGTTCGCCAGCACCGTGGCGCACTCCGGACACCAGTTCACCTTGCTCTTCTTCCGGTATGCCAATCCTTTTTCGAAGAGCTTCAGGAAGAACCACTGGTTCCAGCGGTAGTACTCCGGCAGGCACGTTGTTACTTCCTTCGACCAGTCGTAGCCGAAGCCAAGGCGCTTCATCTGCGCCTTCATATTTGCAATGTTGTTCAGCGTCCACTCGCGCGGCGGACGTTTATTCTTGATCGCCGCGTTTTCCGCCGGAAGGCCAAACGAATCCCATCCCATCGGATGCAGCACGTTGTAGCCGTTCATCCACATATAGCGCGCCAGTGCGTCGCCAATCGAGTAATTGCGCACGTGTCCCATATGCAGCGCGCCCGATGGATAGGGAAGCATTTCCAGCACGTAATACTTTTGCTTGCCGCTGTCGAATGGTTCCGCCGCGTAGAGCGCGGGATTTGCCACCCACTTCTCCGCCCACTTCGTCTCGATCTCCTGTGGCGCGTAGCGCGCCTCGTCTGGACGATCGCCGCGAGCGTTTCCTTCCGTTGCCGGCACAACGCTCTGCACGGAGGGCGTCAAGCCCAGGTCCTGCGCAACGTTTTTCACGTCTTCCCGGATGTCGCGCACCGCGTCCTTCATGTTCTCCGCGATTTCTTCCGCGACTTCGCGCACTGCATCCGCCGCCTTTTCCACCACTTTGGCGACATCCTTGGGCTTCCTGCTTCCGCTTGATTTTTTCTTGTTTGGCATGTCTCTGCTTTAGATGATTACCGTTTGTCTAAACCTTGATTTTACAACGCTGGAGCCGCTTTCCTGAATTCCTCCCGGCTGAATCTTGTGCTCGCGCTAATCTCCGGGGCTGTACAACTCGCCGTCTCGCGTTGCACGATGGTGGTGCGCCGTCGAAATTGCCAACGCACCTCATGCCCACGGATCCGACATTCCGCCGCATCACCACTGACGACGACGTGCGTTTCTGCGCCACGCTCATGTGCGGCTCCGAGCCATGGCTCACGCTGCATCGCGACCATGCCGGTGCGGAACGTCTCTTTCGCGATCCCGGCAAGGAGAGTTGGCTTGTCGAGGTGGACGGCACACCAGCCGGATTCATCGTGCTGGAGATGCAGGGAGCCTTCGTCGGTTACATCAAGAGTATCTGCATTGCGCCCGAATTTCGCGGCTCCGGACTCGGCACACGCACGCTCCACTTTGCCGAGGAGCAGGTCTTCTCCCGCTTTCCGAATGTTTTCCTCTGCGTCTCGTCGTTCAATACGCGGGCGCGGAAACTCTACGAGCGCTTGGGTTATGAATTGGTGGGGGAACTTCGCGACTACGTAATCACCGGCGCGTCTGAACTGTTGATGCGAAAGACGCACGGCCCGCTCGTTCCTGGCGCGGAGACGTCCGACAGTCCAGTGAGGTAATGGCCGTCTATTTCTTTATCCGGCGAAGCGTGGGCACCGGGGCAGGGAACAGCCGCACGAATTTTTCCGGGGCGCAGCACGCCGACCGCAGTTGTTCGCCGTCTCGCTGCATCGCCGCATCGCGCCGCAGGCTTTGCAGAACGCATTCCACCACGCTGCGCGCCGCATCGTTTTCCGGCAACACCATGCTGTAGTGCATCCACAGCCCCTCCCGCCGTGCCGCAACCAGTCCACTCTTCCGCAGGTACGCCAGGTGCCGCGAGATCGTCGGCTGGCTCATCTTCAGCGCCGCCACCAGGTAGCAGACGCAGACATCTCCCTCGCGCAGCAGGTTCAGCAGACGCAGCCGTGTCCGGTCGGCCAGTGCCCGCAGTACGGTTTCCAGTGCCATTCCTTTGTTTGTCATATACGCCTTGACAAATATATCACCGGCTACTATATTTGCCTAGACATATATAGAGCGTGGCTTGCCGCGCGGAAGGAAGAAACAATCATGCCAATGCAAAAAGAAGATGAAGTTCTGGAGTCCGTGCGGGAACACTACGGCGCCATCGCTCGCGGCCAGAAGTCCGGTTGCGGGTGCGCTTCGAAAGATTCAGTCGCCCAGGCCATTGGCTACACGCCGGAAGAACTCAAGATCGCCGGCGATGCCAATCTCGGCCTCGGTTGCGGCAACCCGCTCGCCCTCGCCGAGCTTCGCCCTGGCATGACCGTCCTTGATCTCGGAAGCGGCGCCGGGTTTGACGCTTTTCTCGCGTGGCGGCAAATAGGTGACAGCGGCAAGGTTATCGGCGTCGATATGACGGATGACATGCTCGCCCGCGCGCGCGAAAACGCAGCGAACCTCAAGGCCACGAACGTTGAATTCCGCAAGGGCCACATCGAAGAGCTGCCTGTCGACGATGCTTCCGTCGATTTCGTTATCAGCAACTGCGTCATCAATCTCAGTCCTGATAAGACGAGGGTCTTCCGCGAAATTTTCCGCGTGCTCAAGCCCGGTGGCCGCTTTGCCGTCAGCGACATCGTTCTGCTCGCCGATCTTCCTGACAGCGTTCGTAACGACGTCAGCGCCTATGTCGGATGCATCTCCGGCGCCAGCATGATGCACGACTACATCCGCTACGCCCTTGAGGCTGGCCTGACGAATCTCAGCGTGCCTCAGATCGCGCACGGTTCCAAGATTGCCGCCGTGCTTGCCCCCGAGCCTGGACAGGGTTGCTGCGGCAGCAAGACCGAACTTGCCGAAGCGGCTGCCAGCGCCGTAGCGTCCATCAAATTGCACGGGATGAAGGCGTAGTTTTTGCGAATGGTTTACGGACGCGCTGGGTCTTTCACCACGGACTTCAGCGCGTTCACGTTTCTCTGATCGTCGAGCGGTTCATCGATCGGTGTTTCAGCAATAAACGCCGCGTGTGCCGTACGCGGATCGTTGAGCAACAGCCGGAATGCCCTTGTCCCGATCGTGCCCTGGCCGATGTTCTCGTGTCGGTCGAGTTTCGATCCGCACTCTGCCTTGGCGTCGTTGCAGTGCCACACGGGAACGTTCTTCAACCCCACCGTTGCGTCCAGCTTCCGCATTGTTTCTTCATAACCCTCCGCCGTTGCCAGTTCGTATCCGGCAACGTGGGTATGGCATGTGTCGATGCAGGCTGCGACCGGAATGATGGCGCGCAGTCTCTCCACCAGTTCGGCGACCTGTTCAAAGCTGCCGCCCAGCGAGAACTCCGCGCCTGCCGTATTTTCGATCAGGATGGTGAGTCCTCCGCCCGCCAGGTCCAGACCTTGCGATGCCTCGCCGATGGCTTCCGCCGCGCGTTGTAGCCCTTCTTCGCGTGAACCTCCGCGCCACGACCCTGGATGCAGCACCACGTACTCCGCGCCCAGCGCCAACCCGCGCTCCACCTCCGCGTGGAATGCCTCGATCGATTTGCGATGGAATTCGGCGTTCACTCCCGCCACGTTGATCAGGTAATTCGCATGAATGACCAGCGGCCGGAGGTCATACTTCGCCCGCAACTCTCGCATCGTCGCGCACTGTCCCGGAGCCAGCGGAAACGGCCTCCACTGCCGCGGACTGGAGGAGAAAACCTGGAAGGTATTGCAGCCGAGGCGGTAGGCGCGTTCGGCCGCGGTCTCCACGCCGCCGGCAGTGGATGTGTGGATTCCGATCCTTCGCGAAGTGAGCGTGGGTGGCACCTTTGGCGGAGGAATCAGTTTCAGGATGTCTTTTTCTTGTCCCTTACTTTCGGAGCGTGGCATAGGGTTTTCCGAGTGTAACAAAGTCCCCGCCATTGCCCCGCCTCGCAAAGCGAATTAAACTGAATGGTTTCAGGGGATCACACGATGTTGGTCGTCATGCAGGCGAACGCGACGCAGGAACAGGTTCGCGCCGTTTGCCGGAAGATCGAATCACTCGGCCTCCGTGCGCACTCCGTCGAAGGAGCGCAGCGTACCGCCGTTGGCATCACCGGGAATCGCGGAGAGGTTAACTCCTCCGCCTTCGAGACCATGTCCGGTGTGCAGGAAGTGATTCGTGTCAGTAAGCCCTATAAGCTTGTGAGCCGCGAAGTAAAACCCGAGAACACGATTGTCCGTTTTGCCGGCAGCGATGCCACCTTCGGCGGAACCGAGCTTGGCATCATCGCCGGTCCCTGCTCGGTGGAATCTCGCGAGCAGGCCTTTGCCGTGGCGGAGTGCGTCGCTCGCGAAGGGGTGCGCTTCTTCCGCGGAGGCGCCTTCAAGCCGCGCACATCGCCTTACTCGTTCCAGGGGCTTGGCAAGGAAGGGCTCCTGATTCTCGCCGAAGTCAGGAAGCAGTTCGGCCTTCTCATCGTTACGGAGGCGATGGATGAATTCTCGCTCGAACTGGTGGAAGAACATGCTGACATGATCCAGGTCGGTTCGCGCAACATGCAGAACTTTTCTCTGCTCAAGCGCGTCGGCCAGACCCGCAAGCCCGTTCTGCTCAAGCGCGGCATGAGCGCCACTCTTGAAGAATTCCTCATGGCGGCCGAGTATGTGCTCAGCGAAGGTAACACGCAGGTGGTGTTGTGCGAGCGCGGAGTGCGGACGTTTGCCGATCACACTCGCAACACGCTCGACCTCAGCGTGGTGCCGGCCGCACAGCGCGCAAGTCATCTGCCCATCATCGTTGATCCGAGCCATGGCACGGGCAAGCGCGACAAGGTCACTCCGCTCTCTCGCGCTGCTGTCGCCGTCGGTTGCGACGGTCTTATCATCGAGGTTCATTGCGATCCCGAGCGCGCGCTTTCTGACGGCGTGCAGTCGCTTTACCCGGAGCAGTTCTCCGAACTCATGGCGCAGGTCCGGTCCATTGCCGGCGTTGTCGGACGGACCGCCCCTGCTGCTACCGCGCAACTTCCGCTTTCCGCAACTCCAGCGACGGTACTGTGAATTTACTTTCTTCGATGTTTCGCAATCGCGCGGCACGCCGCATTCGGCGAGCGGCCTTTCTCCTGGTCGCCGTTGCCATGGTCTTGGCCGCCGTTGCCTGCAAAAGCAAAAGCGCCAATCCTGGCCCCGAATACGCCTACGTCACCAATGGCAAGGGCAACTCTGTCACCGTCATCGACCTCAATGCGTTGCAGGCGGTGCGAACTCTTCCCGTCGGAGCCAATCCAACGGGCATCGAGGCGAATCCGGTAAAGAATGAGGTCTACGCCGTCAGCACGGATGCCGGCACGGTCTCCGTCATTGACGCGATTAAGAATGCCGTTGTCGCTACCATCCCCGTGCAGCGCCAGCCGTACTTCATCTCGGTTTCGTCTGACGGTCGCTGGGGATACGTCGCCAATTCCGGTTCCAACACTGTCAGCGTTATCGACCTCAACGCCCGCCGCACTGTTGCGAACGTCGCCGTCGGTGCGCAACCCGGTCTTGCCCGCGTCTCTCCCAATGGCGACACGGTTGTCGTTTCCTCGCGCGGCAACTCCACTGTCTCGTTGATCGACGCTGCCAGCCGTTCCGTGCGCGCCACCATTCCCGTCTGCAAGAACCCCGAGGACATCGCGATTCTTCCCGACAGCCGCAAGGCGTTTGTTGCCTGCACGGAGTCCGACGAAGTCGCCGTCATCGATCTCAAGCAGGGACATCTGCTTTCCATCCTGCGTGTTGGTGGAGTTCCCGTGACGCTTGCGCTCAAGCCTGACGGCGGCGAACTATTTGTCAGCAATTTTGACGCTCACACCATCTCCGTCATCAACACTTCGGCCGATGAGGTCAGCGAGAGTTTTCTCGCCGGCAATAATCCTTCCGGCGCCACCATCACCGCCGACAGCTCTCTGCTCTTCGTCAGCAACATGGGCTCGAACAACGTCGCGGTCTTCGATATTGGTACCCGCACGCTGCTTGTTTCCGTCACCGTGGGCGACGGTCCGGATGCACTCGCTCTCACGCCTCGCGAAAACATGCTGCTGGTTGCGGACTCGCGCTCCGGGGACGTGTCTGTTCTGCGGCTCGACAAGCGCCGCGACAAGAAAAACCAGCAGGCTCCCCCACAGCGTCTTTTCACCATGATCCCCGTCGGCGCGCAGCCCAACCAGATTGCCGTCAAGGCCATCGCGCCGGAGAAAGCGGCTCACTAAGGCTCCCTATGGCGAAATGTCCACGCTGTGGAACGGAATTTATTCCTCCTGAACCCCGGCAGGTAATCTGTCCGGAGTGCATGGAGAGCTTGCGCCAGCGATATCAGAACCGTCCGCCCGGGCCGTCATTTCTTGAAAAGTACGGACATCTCTTCCGTTCCGTTACCGCCGTGCTTATCGGCGTCAACATCCTTATGTTTTTGACCGTGATTGCCAGCGGCGGCAGTGTCCTCAATCCCAGCGTCAACATTCTGCTGCGATGGGGAGCCAACTATGGCCCGGACACGCTCGGAGGACAATCCTGGCGGCTGCTCTCGAGCATGTTTCTCCACGGCGGCCTGGTCCACATCACGCTCAACATGTGGGCGTTGCTCAACCTCGGTCTCCTGGCGGAGATTCTCTTCGGCCGCCGCAGCTACTTCTTTCTCTACATGGCCTGCGGGCTCGCCGGCAGCATCGTCAGCGTCTGGTGGAGTCCTGAGGTTGTCAGCATTGGAGCCTCGGGCGCCATCTTCGGCGTGGCCGGAGCCCTGCTTCCCGCGCTCGCTTTCCAGAAGAACGCACGCCTGCGCGCCGCCCTCAAGGGCAATCTCTTCATCATCGGCATATTCGTGCTTTACAACATCGCTTACGGTGCTCGCGAGGCGCACATCGACAACGCCGCGCACCTCGGAGGTCTCGTCACCGGTATCATCCTTGGAGTCCTGCTGCCTTCGTCGCCGGGACACGACGTCGAGACGCACGTCACCCGGCGCGTCACCACGTTCGTTGCCATCGCCATTGTGCTTTTTGCGGCTTTCGCTTTTGTTCGTCGCACGAACGCCGGCGTGATCGAGATGATTCAGGCCGAGGATCTTCGTCACGCAGGCAACATCAAGGGCGCCATCCAGCACTCCACGCGGGCCGTGCAGATTGACCCCGGTTCGCCCACCGCCCATTTTCAGCTTGGCGAGCTCTACATGGCTTCCGGAGACCAATCCGGCGCCGAAACCGAATTCCAGAAGGCCGCCTCGCTTCAGCCTGATTTTGCACCGGCTTACACCGATCTCTGTTCCGTCCAGTTGCAGCAGAAGAGGTACCCTGAAGCGCAGGCCAACTGTGAGAAGGCCCTGCAACTCGATCCCAAAAACTCCGACAACTATTTCTATCTCGGCGTGCTGAATGACATGCTGAAGAATTATCCCGACGCGATCAAATATCTGAAGACCGCCGCCGAGCGCCGTCCCAACCGTCTTCGCGAGAATTTTTATTACGGACTTGCCCTATTGGAGGCAAAGGACTACGACGCCGCGATCACGCAACTCGGGAGCACGTTGAAAAAGTTTCCAGACGATGCGCAGACGCGCAAGATGCTCGCCTTGGCGTACGACTCCAAGGGTGACAAGGCCAGGGCGGAGGCAATTCTGCGCGGAGGCAAGTAGCGATGGGAAGGGAAGTTTGAAAGGCTCCGGTTTCGCCGGAGCCTTTCCTGTTACTGAGTCACCGCAGCCGTGCCGCAGTATTTTTCAAACGCTTGTTTCAACTCGGATGCAATCAAGGCTGCGTCGCGGGTTTCAATCATCGCCCGCGGCATGAAGTACACCAGCTTGCCTTCGCGCATCAGTCCAATCGACGGTGACGATGGCTGCTGTCCCGCAAAGTATTCCCGTGCGCGTTGCGTGGCCTCCGTGTCCTGGCCGGCGAATACCGTCACGCTCTCTTCCGGTTTCACCGCGTTTTCCATGGCCAGCCGTACCGCCGGACGCATCTTTCCCGCCGCGCACCCGCACACCGAGTTCACCACGATCATCAGCGTGCCCTTCGTTCCCGTCACCGCCGCGTCCACCGCTTCCGGCGTACGCGCTTCCTTCACTCCTGCGCGTGTCAGTTCCTCGCGCATCGGAATCAACATCAATTCCGGATACATTCCCATGTTTTGTACTCCCCACATTTCGAGATATAAACAGTATGGCAGGGGCGTCTGGTTTTTCCAAAGCCGCCTTGCTGAAGTGCGGCCCTGGCGCCCTGGCCGGTCGCTGCGAGCCATTCAGTGGGCCATTCCGTCCGGCGTATAGTTGACCCATGGAGATTCGGGAACACGTTGCACTTGGGCCGTACACAACCCTTGGTGTTGGAGGGCCCGCGCGTTTTTTCGCGGAGACCGCCACTGAGCCGGACGTCCGTCAGGCCGTCGAGTGGGCCACTGAGCGCCAGCTTTCTTTGTTCATTCTTGGCGGCGGCAGCAATCTTGTAATCTCCGACTCCGGCTGGCCCGGCATCGTTCTCAAGATGTCGATTCTCGGACGCAATCCTCTCGGCCCGGACAACGGTCGCGAGGCCGTCGAGTATGGCGCGGGCGAAGAGTGGGATCGCGTCGTCGAGCAATCGGTCGCTGCAAACTGCTCCGGCATGGAGTGTCTCAGCGGAATCCCCGGCACCGTCGGCGGCACGCCGGTGCAGAATGTTGGCGCCTACGGTCAGGATGTTTCCGAGACCATCGTTCGCGTTCGCGCCTTCGACTTGCAGAGCGGCGCCACCGTCGAGTTCTCCAACGCTGAGTGCGAATTCGCTTACCGTTCCAGCCGCTTTAACTCCCGCAATCGCGGCCGTTACGTGATTCTTGCCGTCACCTTCGCCACCCATCCCGGTGGCGCACCGCGCCTGGAGTACGCCGACATCAAGCGATATTTCGAAACTCAGCCCAAGCCGCCGACGCTCGCCAACGTGCGCGAGGCCGTGCGCGAAATCCGTCATGGCAAGGCCATGCTGCTCGTGGAAGGCGACGCCGACGCGCGCAGTGCCGGCTCGTTTTTCAAGAATCCGGTCATCGCCGCCGAGCACTATCAGCGAATCTTTGCCATTGCCGAAAGCCGCCATCTCACCTTGCCGAAGTATCCCGTCGGCGAGGGACGCGTAAAGGTTCCTGCCGCCTGGCTCGTCGAGCAGGCTGGTTTTCACAAGGGCTTCACCTTCGGAACCGTGGGCATCTCCAGCCGTCACACGCTTGCCCTCGTCAATCGTGGAGGCGCGACCGCTACCGATGTTCTGGCACTCAAGGACCTTGTGCAGAAGCGCGTTTTTGATACGTTCGGAGTCGAACTTCAACCCGAACCGGTTTTCGTCGGATTCGATCTTCCCTGAGGAGGACCAGCCCTTGGCCGCCGCAACTCCCACGTCCGAGTCGATTCGCGTTGTGCGCCACAATCAGTCGGCCTTCCTCGTGGAGCTCATCTGGCGCTGGTCATTCGGACTCGGTGCGTTGGGTCTCGCCTTTCTTTACATACAGCGCGTGCTCGTGGCCATCTCGCTCAGCGGCGGCGACGAACTCATCGCCGGCCCGCACGACATCATGACGCTGGCGCAAGGCGTCTCAGGAATTCTCTCCGAGGCCCTGCCGCTGCTCGCTCCCATGTTGCTCTTCGTCATACCCCTGATCTGCATTCTCTGGACCATCGCGGCCACCATCGGGCGCGGCGTCACCACGCGCATGATCCTCGCCGAGTTCGACCCCGAGGCGGCCGCTCGCGTCAACATCCAGTGGCGGCAGCTCTGGCTCCTGCACCTCATGCGCATCGTCGCCTTGCTTATCATCGCCATCGGTTATCGGCTCGGTGCTCTTTCCGTTGTTCCGGTCATGGGTTCTTATGAAAACCCGCATTACATCATCGCCATCATCGTTTTTCTTGCGATCTTCGGCGTGTCGCTCGTCATCTGGGGATTTGCCAACTGGTTTCTCTCGCTGGCGGTTGTCTTTCTCGTGCGTGACGGCCGCCCCGCGCTCGACGCCACTGCCGACGCCATCTACTTCGTCAAGTGCCAATGGATTTCCCTGGTGGTTGCCTCTTTCTGGAACGGCCTCATCCGCACCATCGTCAACATAGTGATCACCATCGTGGGTGTCGCGGCGGTGGTAGCCGGCTCGGTGATCCCTTCGTGGGCCGTTGCCATCCTTGTTTTCCTTACCACCATGATTTATTGCGTTGTCTCCGACTGGTTCCTGCTGGCGCGCCATGCGGCCTATCTTTTCGTCGCCCACGTCGAACGCCCGGATTTCGTGCCCGCAACTTCCGCAGAACCAGCCACCTAACCTGCCGCTTTACATTTCGCCCTGCTATTTGCGAATCTATTGCGTGGACCATCCAGCCCTGCAATCAATCGTCGTCCTCGACTTTGGCTCGCAATACACCCAGCTCATTGCGCGCCGTATTCGCGAACAGAATGTCTTTTCCGTCGTGCTGCCATGCACCGCGAGCCTCACCGAGATACAGGGCTACAATCCCGCCGGACTCATCCTCTCTGGCGGCCCTTGCTCGGTGTATGACGCCGATGCTCCGCCGACCGACCCGCAAATTCTCTCACTCGGATTGCCCGTGCTCGGTATCTGCTACGGCCTCCAGTTCATGACGCACACGCTCGGCGGCACGGTTCGCGCCGCGTCCAAGCGCGAGTACGGCCACGCCGAAGTCTCGGTCATCGAACCATCGGTGCTCTTTGAAGGTATGCCGCGCTCGCTCTCCGTCTGGATGTCGCACGGCGACGAAGCCGAAGTTTTGCCCGAAGGCTTCCGCCTGATCGCGAAATCGCCCAGCGCTGTCGCTGGCATTGAGAACGCCTCGAAGCGCATGTGGGCCGTGCAGTTCCACCCGGAAGTCCACCACACGCGCTTCGGCACGGATCTGCTCAAGAACTTTGTCTTCCGCATCTGTCAGGCGCAGCCCAACTGGACGCCGCAGCGCTTCATCGACGCCACCGTCGCCAGTGTCCGCCAGACCGTCGGCGAGCATGGCCGCGCTATCTGCGCGATCTCCGGCGGAGTCGATTCCTCCGTCGCCGCCACGCTTGTTGCCCGCGCCATCGGAGATCGCCTCACCTGCGTCTTCGTCAACAACGGCGTCCTGCGCAAGAACGAGTACGAGAAGGTGCAGGAGAACCTGCGCAACAAGCTTCATCTCAACGTCGATGCCGTCGACGCCACTGACCGCTTTCTCTCCAAACTCGCGGGCGTCACAGAACCCGAGCGCAAGCGCAAGATCATCGGCAACGAATTCATCGAAGTTTTTGACGCCGAAGCGCGGCGCGTCGAGCGCCAGTCCGGCGCGGTCGACTGGCTCGTACAGGGCACGCTCTATCCCGATGTCATCGAGTCCGTCTCCGTGCGCGGCCCTTCGCAGACGATCAAGAGCCATCACAACGTCGGCGGTCTGCCCGACAAGATGAAGCTCAAGCTCATCGAGCCGCTCAAGGATCTCTTCAAGGACGAAGTCCGCCGCATCGGACGCGACCTCGCCATGCCCGACGAAATGCTCCAGCGCCAGCCGTTCCCCGGCCCCGGACTCGCCGTCCGCATCCTTGGCGAAGTCACTCCCGAGCGAATCCGGTTGCTCCAGGACGCCGACGACATCGTCGTCGCCGAGATCAAGCGTGCCGGTCTCTATAACGAAATCTGGCAGTCTTTCGCCGTGTTGCTTCCCGTCATGTCCGTCGGCGTCATGGGCGACCAGCGTACATACGCATACACCTGCGCCATCCGCGCCGTGAACTCCGAGGACGGCATGACCGCCGACTGGGTTCCGCTGCCCTATGAAGTTCTCAAGACAATCTCCAGCCGCATCGTCAACGAGATCAAGGGCATCAACCGCGTCGTCTACGACATCACTTCAAAACCGCCGGGAACCATCGAGTGGGAGTAGGGAACTTCTCGAATCCTTATGCAAGGGCGCCCTCGGGCGCTCTTTTTCATGCCCGCTAACCCTGCTCTGCGGGATTAGTTTCGCCATCGCGCTTTGGTACACTGTCCCACGGTAATCGCCGAAACCCGCGTCAATTGCGGATTTCCGGACAACTCGCATACATCGACAGGGTTCAATCCAGCGTGACTCGGAAAGCAGTCACGGGGAGGGCCAAATGAGCCGCTTACTTCACAGGATTTCGATCTTTGCTATTACCGCCGCCTTCAGCCTGGGCATCACTGCCTTTGCGCAGACGGCGTCCCGCCGCGATATTCGTCATGATCGTCGCGACGTTCGCAGCGACAAACGCGACATTCGTCACGACCGCAAGGACATACATCGCGATGTCCGCCAGGCACGCGTCGCTCGCGCCACCGGCCACCCGCTGGTCGCCCGCGCAAAGGCCCGCGATGCTCGCCGGGATCGCCGCGACATTCGTCACGACAAACGTGACATTCGTCATGACAAGAAGGATCTTCGTCACGACTATCGCGGACGCTAGACCAATTGCAATTTAGATCGGGGGAATCTGGCGGCGACCATTCGCCGCCTCATTTCTTTTTGCAGAAAAAATGCGTGCGCCGCGCCGCACGCCCATGGAGCGAGAGGAAGTTATGAATGCGAATGATGGAGATGCTTTCCTGTCATCGACTGAACCGGTGCGGCGGTCCTTCTCGCGTGCCTCGTAGCTTTCCATCACAGATACATCCGGTGTGCTTCTCGCGGGCTCTGCCCCACATATGCCAGCAGGGACCACAGCAGGCTTTCTCGCCACGACCAGGCTTTCATACTCGTATCCTCCCGGCACAACCGGCACACGCTTTTCACGGCGTGCTTCACCAGTCATGTCCCGGACGAATCCGTTAATTTAATTATTCGCCGCTGGATACAGGATTGCAGTGATTTTCGACACAAAGGTGCCATAAACGGGAAAGGGTGCACCAAGCGGCGCACCCCTCCGAAAACATCGTAACGCGACCTATACGCCGTAGATCGGATACCACGGTAATGCCGCCTTCAGGCTGTTGTTTACGTTCTGGATGTTCTTCACGCCTTCCGTGTTCAGCCACTCTTCGAACGCCTTCAGCCCCTTTTCGGCGTAGATCGGCACACCGTCCGCCCACGTCGCCCGTCCGCAGAGCACGCCGTTATATTTCACGCCCGACTCTGCCACCAGGTCCAGCGTCTCGCTGAACTCCGCGTTGCTCACGCCCGCCGACAGGTAGATGAACGGCTTGTTCGTGCACTTTGCCGATTCCCGGAAGTGTTCCATTGCTTCCGCCCGCGTGTAGGCCGTCTGGCCTTTGAAGCTCTTCGTGCCTTCCACGAACTTCATGTTGATCGGCACTTCCAGCTTCAGCACGTCCACGCCGTACTGCTCCTTGGTGAACTCCCGCATGTAGGCCTTCACGATTTCCGGCTTCTTCTTCGCGTATTCCAGGCCTTTTTCGTCCGTGCCTTCTTCGTAGCCTATGATCTCCAGGAAGAACGCGATATCGTTTGCCCGGCACTCATCGCCGATTCGTTCCACCCAGGCGTGCTTCAGATCGTTGATATTCTTCGGATCGGCCGGCGCGTAGTAGAGCAGGATCTTGACGCAGTCCGCTCCTGCGGCCTTCAACCGCTGCGCGCTCCACACGTCCAGCAGGTCTGGCAGCCGTCCCGGAGTCTGCTTGTCGTAGCCGGTTTTTTCGTAGGCCAGCAGCAGACCGCTCTTTTTGTTTCGTTTCGCCGCTGCCTGCAGTCCCCATTCCGGGTCCAGCAGAATGGCGCTTGCGTGCTGTGTCAGCACCTCCGACACTGCCACCTTGAACTCGATCAATTCCTTGTCTCCGGCGGTTGGCCCAAGGGCCTTTTTCAGCGAACCGCGCTGGTCCATCGCGGCGGCGGCAATCACCCCGCGTTCGTTCGAGACTGCCTTCAGACCAGCCAGTTTTCCGGGCGTAAGCTTCATCTTTCTCCTCCTACGTCGTTCTCAACGCAGCAAAATGGGTTGCCAATACAAGACTTTAGGGGCAGGTTTACGGGATTCGATCAGGTATTTGCGCGAGACCAGTAAATCCGTGCGGCCTTGCCACGAATTTGTGGTCTGCGTCACAGCGCCACCCGACACCCCTCGGGTACCATCTGTTTGGAATTATAGCCTTGAAAGATTCATAAAGGAGAACCCTGCTCATGCCATTAGTCTCGATGCGCCAATTGCTGGATGAGGCGTCCAAACGCGGTTACGGCGTTGGCGCCTTCAACGTAAACAACATGGAGCAGATCCAGGCCATCATGGAGGCTGCGCGCGAAACTCAGTCGCCGGTCATCGTGCAGGCCAGTCGCGGAGCCCGCAGCTATTCGCAGGACAAGTTCCTCTATCACCTGATGCTCGCCGCCACCGAGCTCTATCCTGAAATCCCCACCGTCCTCCACCTCGACCACGGCAATAGCGTCGAAACCTGCAAGTCAGCCATCGAGCTCGGCTTCACCAGCGTCATGATGGATGGCTCGCTCATGCCCGACGGCAAGACGCCGTCCTCCTTCGAGTACAACGTCCAGGCCACGCGTGAAGTCGTCGAATATGCGCATGCCCGCGGCGTCACTGTTGAAGGTGAAATCGGTGTGCTTGGCGGAATTGAAGATGGTCACGGCGCCGGCGGCACCGGCCTCGAGCACGTCACGGACCCCGATCAGGCCGTCGAGTTCGTCGAAAAGACCGGCCTCGATGCTCTCGCCATCGCCATCGGAACCAGCCACGGCGCTTACAAGTTCACCAAGAAGCCCGACGGCTCCGTGCTCAAAATGGACCGCCTCATGGAAATTCACAAGCGGCTTCCCAACGTCCATCTCGTCATGCACGGCTCCTCCAGCGTGCCCAAGGATCTCCAGGACATCATCAACAAGTACGGCGGCAGCCTGAAGCCCACCTGGGGCGTGCCGGTCGAAGAGATCCAGCTCGGCATCAAGAATGGCGTGCGCAAGATCAACGTCGATACCGACAATCGCCTCGCTATCACCGGAGCCATCCGCAAGGTGCTCTTCGAGACGCCCGAGAAGTTCGATCCGCGCGACTACATGAAGCCCGCGCGCGAAGCCATGAAGAAGGTCGTTGCAGAGCGCATGACGCAATTCGGCCAGGCAGGACACGCCGGCGATTACGCGCCCATCTCCCTCAAGGAGATGACGAAGTTCTACGCGGAAAGCGCCGTCGTCGCCAAATGATTAGTATGTAACCGGACACACGAAAGGGTTGCGGAATCTTTCCCGCAACCCTTTTCGCTTATGTTCTTTCCGTGCGTTTCTCGAAACCCGAAACTTGAAACTCGAAACTGTCTTTCGAGTGGGAAAATCTACAGGCTCATTCCACCCAGCGTCTCTTTCTGTATCTTCACCAACTCCGCGATCCCTTTTCTTGCGAACTGGGTCATCTTTGCCAGCAGATCGTCGCCGAAAGGTTCTTTCTCCGCCGTCGCTTGGACTTCGATGAACTTGTTCCCGCCCGTCAGCACAAAGTTCATGTCGACATCTGCACGCGAGTCTTCTTCGTATGCCAGGTCCAGCAGCACCTCGCCGTCCACGATGCCCACGCTGGTTGCCGCCACAAAATCGCGCAGCGGCAATTTTTTCAGAGTGCCTGCCGAAACCAGTTTCTGCATGGCCAGCGCCATCGCCACGAACCCGCCCGTAATCGACGCCGTCCGTGTGCCGCCGTCTGCCTGGATCACGTCGCAGTCGATCCACACCGTCCGTTCGCCCAGCTTTTGCAGGTCCACCACCGCCCTCATCGAGCGCCCAATCAGCCGCTGGATTTCGTGCGTCCGTCCGCCGACTTTTCCCCTTACGCTTTCGCGCGCCGTGCGTGTCAGCGTGGCCCGCGGCAGCATCGAGTATTCGCTGGTAATCCAGCCTTTGCCTCCGTTGCGCATCCAGTTCGGCACGCATTCTTCAATCGTTGCCGTACAAATAACGCGTGTATTGCCGATCTCGATCAGGCATGAGCCCTCGGCGGTTCTGATGAATTCAGTCGTGATTTTTACCGGTCGCATTTCCTCCGGCGTGCGATTATCCGAGCGATAGATCATGAGTTTTATCAGTCCAGGTATGGTCTTACTTTTTTCTGGCCGCAGGACAAATCGTCCGCACGTCCGTCACCGTCCACATCATCATCTTGTAGATGCCGGAGTAGGGAAGCAGCCAGTCGAACTTTTTTAGTGTGATGACGTAGGTTGTGCTGCCTGAGCGATAGGTGTACATCTGCACCATCTCGCTGCCCTTCACGTCGGGCTTGGCCGTCGTCAGCGCCGGGTCCAGGCTAACGGCCTCGCGTTGCGCCACCTTGTTCGCGTCCAGCCGCCAGAGTTCGTCCCCGCTGTTCACCTGGAGTTTTTGGATGTTTTCGATCGTCGCCTGGTTGATGGGCTTGCGTTCGAACTTTGGCCTGCACGGCCCCGAGGCCAAAGCCGTTCCTGCCGCGAGCAGCACTGCGAGGACTGCGTATAGTTTCCGCATGATGGAAGTCTAACCCAATCCGCCGCCATCTCTGAGTCTTTTCGAAAGGCGAATTCTCGTCGCGAAAAGCGTCGTCGGGCACTTCATCCTGAGCGCGGCGAAGGGTGAAATTTCCGCAAATAAATAAAAGAGCCTGTCCTCCCCTCTGCTGAAGGACAGGCTCTCGCCCACCTGCGCCCGCCGAGCCCGGCTCCTCCAACCGGACCCAACGGTAGACCTACCGTCTAATACACGCAAAAGGGCGAGCTTTGAGAAGAGCTGAGAAGTCTCTGGAGCCCGTTCACGTTTCTTGCTCGATCTGCTACTTACTCGGTTTCACGCTGATTACGTGAAGAGTATTCGTCGTGGGGTCCAGTACCCCGGTGACCTCCACGTTCTTCCCCTCGAACTGCTGAACCTTGTCGGGGTTGTCCACAATGTAGCTGACGCCGGTCGACGGATCTTCAACCACGACTTTGCCCGAGGACGTCTTTATTGTTCCCGCGACCGAGATCGTTTCCTGCTGACCCTTAGAGCAGATTCACGGAAGGTATACCCTCTGGTAGAGCCGGGCTTTAGCCCGGCGTTGCCAAACGCAGAGAGATGGGGCTTCAGCCCCCGAGGTACACCAACCGTGGAACCGCTCTGGCTTGCGCCTGCATCTCTTGAGATTGCTGCTGTTGCTTCTGCGGCTGAGTTCCCGGCAGATTTTGTCCATAGAGTGGAATGACCATCAGTCCAATCGCAACCGCGAAAGGCCCGAAAAACCGCAAACAATTTGGACACTTCATGGTTCCTGACCTCCTATATGTGTTCGCCTGTGCCTCCGATGTTGCAAGCCTCAGGCCATCCCATGCCTCGCTCCTGAAAACAAGAACTTAGCGGGAACCATGAAAAATTTGCGCAGGAAGTTTTGCGGTGAAACTTGTAGGTTTTGCACTATGACCGTTCGGGCGGGATTCCATTCGCTTCAATTCGAAAATTCGGCAATTCGAAAATCTTTTCTTTCCCTTGTCCTTCATATTTCGTCCTTACTCTGGTCTTCCGTCTTCATTTTTTGACTTTCCTCCGTGCCCCCTGTGGTGATCTTTAAGTTTTTCGAAACCTCTGACACCTCCGAAACCTGCTTTAGTCACGCGTCAAGATGTTCTTGGTCACACATTTCCCCCAGCTATTTCAAAACAAAGCAAATAGAGTTTCAAATTCGATGTCCCCTTTTCCCCCTGCCATATGTCACACTAGATATAGAGCTAAAACAAAGAGCCCGCCGAGTGCGGGCTTTTGTCGTTTTGTTGTTGGCTAACGGCTAGGGCTAAGCGCAAAACAGCTAACTGCCCTGTTATCTAATATTTACGCAGAGTATCGGTAAATATTAGATAACAAAGTATTTAAAAAATGGGGGGTGGGGGTACTTCCTTAATCGGACTTGAAGCAACGCAATTCGAAAATCCGGTAATTCGAAAATTCGAAAATTCTTCTCATCCGCCCAGATCCACGTGCTCCACTCCGTCGACCGGGAAGCCGAGGAACAGAGGAGCCATCCGCCGGAACTTCTCCGTTGAGTCGGTGACGAAGAAGCGGTACGAGGGAAGAGCGTTCGGTTGCGCTCCCGGCGCAACTCCGAGTTCCTTCGCCACCACCTGCGCCGTTGACTCCGCCGAATCGACGATGGCGATCTTCTGCGGCACCACGCGTCGCAGCAGCGGACGGATCAGTGGATAGTGCGTGCAACCCAGCACGAGTACATCGGTATTCATCGATGCAACCCGCAGCGCCTCGATCATATAGATGCGCGCCACCTGTTCCGTCACCGGATGTTCGATCCATCCCTCTTCCACCAGCGGGACGAGCAGCGGACAAGCCTTCTCATGGGTCGCGAATCCGCGCCGCGCCAGCGCGCGCTGGTAAGCGTGACTGCTGATCGTGGCTTCCGTGGCGAAAACCACTGCTTCGCGGCTGCGGCTGATCTCCGCCGCGCGGTCCGCGCCCGGATCGATCACGCCGATCACCGGCACGTCGACCGCGCCCTTGATGTCGTAGAGCGCCAGCGCTGTCGCCGTATTGCAGCCGATCACCAGCATGTCGATGCCGAGGTCTTGCAGGAAGAGTGCGGCCTCAATCGCGTAGCGCGCCACGGTCTCGCGTGACTTGGTCCCATAAGGCAGGCGAGCCGTGTCGCCGAAGTAGAGGTAATCCGCGTCCGGAACTTGTCCCGCGATGGCACGCAACACGGTGAGTCCGCCAACGCCGGAGTCGAACACGGCGATGCGAGGCCTGTGGGTTGTCTTCGTGGATGCCTGGCTCACTGCAGCTCCTGCGCCACTTGGGAGACTGTCGATACGTCATACGTCATCTTCAGGTCCTCGTGCCCGGCCAGTGTGTCGCGCTCTTTGCCGCCCACCAGGAACTTCACCCTGGTCACGTTCGGGACGTTGGCCGTCAGTGTCTGGATCAGCGAGACGATCGTCAACTGTTCCACCATGATTCCCGAGGGATGCGTATCGGCGAGTGTCTGGTTCAGGTCGACGACCGCGGTCGTGCCATTTACAAGATACACGTCCTCGATGTCTGACCCCGCTCCCAGCGGATGCGGCGAGTCTTTGCCGGTATAGATCTGCACCAGCGCCTGTAGCACTCGCATGGCGCGCGCTGCTGGTTCGTTAGGCATGGCCAACTGCATTTGCTGCTGGTGCAGCGTGCCGTCGTCGTGCGCCACCCACAGTGTTACCGTCTGCAGGTCTCCTGTCACCGGTGGAGCCGCCGGACGGTTGTCGCTGGTGGCATGCAGCGTTTCTACCTTCTGCTTCAGCTTCAGGGCGTAGAAACCCATGCCGAGGATCGCGGCGACCAGCAGCGCTATCGTGATCTGCATCGGACGGGAGATCATCGCGCCGCCTCCAGTTTGGGACGTATTGCGGTGATTCCCGCCGCCACCGCCGAGGCAATGCTCTGCTGATAGGTTGCAGAGTTGATGTCTTCCAGCGTATCCGAGGGCGGCGCAACCTCCAGCGCAATCGCCGGCCCCTCGATATTGTTCAGCGGGCGGACTGCCGCTGGCATGGCGCGTACTGGGATATTGCGCCGGTTGCACTCGTCTGCAATCGACCCGGCGGCTGTGGCGCTCAGGTCGAGCCATGCCGACTGCGCGGTCTCCCACGGGACGAAGGCGTGGTGAGTCGGAACGGCCATCGATGGCGGAAGCATGGCTGTATATAGGCGTACACCATGCCCTTGCGCGGCCGCGTGGATGGCGATATAGAGCGCGGCGTGCGCCGTGTTGGCCGCCGAAGCCCGCTGGTCGAGCGTCATCTGTGTGTCGCCCGCGCGCACCATGTAGACACTGATGCCCTTCGACTGAAGTTCCCGGGCGATGCGCCGGGCGAGGGCCAGTGTTACGTCCTTCTCCGCCAGGGTCGGGCTGAGCAGGGCTCCGGTCTCTGTACCGCCATGCGCGGCGTCAATCGCCACGATGAACGCCGGTGCCGCCGGCTTCTGCGGCACTGGCTGTGTGGGAGCCGGTACTGGCTGTGCTTGCACTGGTGCCGTCACAGGAGGCTGCGCCGGCGTCGCCGGAACCGCCGCCGGTGGGGCACTTATGGTGATCACCCGGTTCCCCTCGGAGAACATGGTGACGACCGGGGCGGTGGCGGTGACCAGGTACAGTGCCGCCCCGTTGACCACCATGAATCGCCCCGATGTGATCAGCGGGTCCCCGAAGTTGGTTGTCTCTGGCCCAGTAGTCGTGACCGGCTCGCGTGTAAAGGTCAGCAGCAGCGTGTTTCCCTCATTCGTGACCGCCGGCTTGACTGGCGAGGGAAAAGTCAATACGAGTCGTGACGGATTTTTCAGGACATCGGAGGAAAGATGTACACCGCTTATCCCGAGTAACAGTCGGCGTCCGTGCACATTGAGATTCGCAATGAGGTTTGTAACGCGCGGGAGGATTTCAGCGAGAGCCGAAACGGGAACGTATCCGTGGCCTTCGGAGACGACGAACTTTGCGGCCATCTCGACGTCCGCGCCGCGAATCGAGCATTTTCGCTTACCCTCTTGGCAGACGATTTCAACCCGGTTCCCGCTCGAACTGAAATCGAGCGTCCATTTCTTACCGTTGATATGTGTCGCGACCTGTCCGAGGGGATCAAGCACATCAAGCAGGCCGACATATTCAGACCCGTCGCGGAGTTGGACGTTGACGAGATAGTTGATCTGCTGCGCAAAGATAGCGAGATGCGGTTGGTCCGCCGCGCGGGCGTGTCCCGGGATCAACAGGAACGCAAGTACGGCGACTGTCCCGGCGATCAGGCGAGTTCGAGAAGCCCGTCGCCTTCCGATGCGGAACCGGCGCGCCACAAAGTCACGACAACGGAATGTAATTTGAACGCTGATACTACTCATCGTAACTGTGCCAGAGACCAACGGAGGCAAGATCTTCTTTCCGGTACCGAAATTGTAATGAGGATCCCAAACAGGTTCCGATTTCCGGTTCTCCCGTCCGTAGCTGTTTTCGTCATGCTTAAACCGGTGCAAACAGGCGGATAATGAACCAGGCGACTATTTAGATGAGTTCTTTTGGTCAGGACGAACGGCACGTTTCGGGCGATTCTTCTCATGGTCCTGAAGGTACTGAACCGGCACAGTGATGCAGCCGAACTTCCTGCGAAAAAAGAAAACCGGGGACCTCTGCCGAACATCGAAATAGGTTACCGGAAGCATCCATAGGCGGGTCGCCGGAAACGGACGGGTTTCGCGGCGGCAGGACTGTGGTAGCATCGGCACTCACAAAGCGATGTTCCGAACGGATGGCCAGTGGGGTCGTCGGAACGGGTCAGGGTCGAACATGTGCACGGAGAAGGCGTTGCGCAGGTCCAGACGGAAGCGGCCGTGGATTGCGGCAGCACGGGAAATCCTGTGCATCGCCATGTTGCTGTGCTCAGCTTCTTTAGTGATGGGCCAAACGCCCGCGAATCCTCCTCAACCCACACCGCCGAATTCCGGGCAAGACAGTTCCTCGGCCAGCACCGGACAAGCTACCAAGGCCAATACAAAAACAAAACCCGATCAGAAGCCGAGCACCCCTACTGAAGGGCAAAAGCCGCAGACGCCTCCAGCCACGGCACAACCCCCGCGCCTTCCCGTCGAGGGTACTTTCGACGAAGTCCATATTCGTCCGCGAAAAGAACCAGGAATGGTGGAAGGCAAGCCGGTTCCCGACGTGCCCACGCCTTCCGAACTTGATCCGAGCCTGAAGACTTACAGCAAGCCCATCAAGGTAGACGTCGATCTTGTGCTCGTTCCGGTGACGATCACGGACCCGATGAACCGCTTGGTGACGGGCCTCGACAAGAACAATTTTTCTGTCTGGGACAATGGGAGGAAGCAGGAGATCAGTAGCTTTTCAAGTCAGGACGCGCCGATTTCGCTGGGCGTGATCTTTGACATGAGCGGCAGCATGGCCGACAAGATTGATAAGGCGAAAGAGGCGGTAGTCGAATTCCTTAAGACCGCCAATCCCCAGGATGAATTTTTCCTGGTGGCCTTCAATGATAAGCCTGAGCTCGTCTCCGACTTCACGCAATCTGTCTCGAAGGTTCAGGGACAACTGGTGTATGCGATTCCGAAGGGACGAACCGCACTGATGGACGCTATCTACATGGGTCTCGCCAAGATGCGCGAGGCGCAGCACCAGAGAAAGGCGTTGCTGATTATCTCCGATGGGGGCGACAACCATAGCCGTTACACGGAGAGTGAGATACTTTCTTTGGTGAAGGAAGCGGACGTTCAGATTTACGCGATTGGTCTCTTCTCGCAAAACCCGGGAACCCCGGAGGAACAAATGGGGCCGGCGACGTTGTCAGCGATCACGGATGTGACCGGCGGGCGAACATTTACGATCAATAATCCGAACGATCTTTCGGATGTTGCGACAAAAATTGGAATTGAGTTGCGCAACCAGTACGTTCTTGGCTACCGCCCAACGGACCCTGCGCACGATGGCAAGTGGAGAAAAATTAGAGTTAAATTGAACCCACCGAAAGGGCTGCCTCCACTGACGGTATATGCAAAATCGGGATACTATGCTCCGACTCACTAAGCAATCTGCCCTCTCCATTTTCATTCTGTGTTTGATTCTGTTGTCTGCGAATGCGCCGTTGCGGGCCGCCTCGCCACAGAAGGACAAAAATCAAAAGAAGCCCGAGACCTCGCAGCAGGGACAAGCGCCCGTATCGACCGAAGGCGGAGTTTTCGTCTTCAAGAAGCAAGTGAATGAAGTCCTCCTTCATGCCACGGTGCTGGACGGCAAAAAAGGGCTTGTCACCGACCTTACAAAGAACGACTTCAAGGTGTTCGAAGACGGCAAGCTGCAGACGATCACTTCCTTCCGTCACGAAGATATTCCCGTAGCGCTTGGGATTGTCATCGACAATTCCGGCTCCATGAGGGACAAGCGTCCGGCGGTAAATCAGGCGGCGATAAATTTTGTAAGGGCAAGCAATCCGCAGGACGAAGTGTTCATCGTTAATTTCAACCAGCAGCCGTATCTCGATCAGGGTTTCACGTCGAATGTCGACCTGCTGCGCGATGCGCTGGATCGCATTGAATCGCGCGGCGGCACTGCGCTATACGACGCCATTGTTGCCTCTGCGGATGAACTGAAGAAAGAACCAAAGCTGGACAAGAAAGTGTTGCTGGTGGTGACGGACGGCGAAGATAACGCCAGCAAGGAGTCGCTTGAGACGGCCGTGCGGAGAGTCGCCGTGGACGGTGGCCCAGTCATTTACACCATTGGTCTGTTGGGTGGAGAGCGGGAGAAGAAAGCGCGGCGCGCGCTGAAGATGTTTGCCGAGCAGACAGGTGGAATTGCTTACTTCCCCAAGGACCTGGCGGAAGTGGATGCTATCACGCGTGAAGTGGCGCGCGATATTCGCAGCCAATACTCCATCGGCTACAAACCAAGCACGCCCCAGAGCCAGGGAGGATACAGGACGATTCGAGTTGAGGCGAAGGCTCACGGATACCGGCATTTGATCGTGCGCACTCGTACCGGCTATTACGCCAGCGAGCCGGGACACACCTCGCAGTAGTACAATATCCGGTCGCTAGAGCCCAGGCAGCTCGCGCAAGCGGCCTGGGCTCTTTTTATGCCGGGTGGACCGTGCGACTCGGTTTATCCATTGCGGGGTAGAAGCAATGCATCCATGCTTCGACAGCCCTGCCAGGATATATGTCATGAAGGCGGCTGAACTTACCTATTCCTCGTATCGCGTCGCAGAAAATATCCTTGACCTCATCGGCCATACGCCGATGCTTCATCTGAAAAAGATCGTTCCACCGGGAGCGGCGGATATCTTCGTAAAACTAGAATCTCTGAACCCGTCCTTCAGCGTGAAGGACCGTGCGGCGCTTGGCATGGTGCAGAAAGCTGAACGTGACGGATCGCTGCACCCCGGCGACACCATTGTGGAGGCCACGGCCGGAAACACCGGCGTAGGACTGGCACTTGTTGGCACACAACGCGGCTACAAGGTCACGTTCTTCGTTCCCCAGAAATTTTCAAAAGAGAAAGTCATGCTGATGGAGGCGTTTGGCGCAAAAGTTATTCGCACTCCTGATGAAGAAGGCATGGAGGGTGCGATCCGTCGCGGACGCGAACTGGCGGAGAAAAATCCTCGTCACTGGTTTGCGGCGCAGTTTGAAAACCAGGGTAATCCCGATTATCACTACGAAACAACGGGCCGTGAAATCTACGAACAGATGGAAGGCCGCATCGACGCTGTGACGGTTGGGGCGGGCACAGGTGGCACCTTCACCGGCATTGCGCGTTATCTCAAGGAGCACGTATCCGGTGTGTGGACCGTCACGGTGGAATCGGAGAATTCGGTCTACGGTGGCGGAACTCCCGGCTCGCATGCGGTCGAGGGGATCGGATCCAGCTTCATTCCAAAAACCTATGACGCAAGCGTTTGTGATGAAGTTATCTCGGTGAAAGACGTTGACGCATTCGAAATGGTTCGCCGGCTTGCCGCGGAGGAAGGCGTGCTTGGTGGGTCGAGCTCGGGCGCGAACGTTTGGGCCGCCGTAGAAGTAGCCAGGAGGCTCGGGCCGGGCAAACGTGTCGTCACACTCATCCCCGACTCAGCCGAACGTTATCTTTCAAAGGACATCTTCCACTTCAAAGGGTAATTGGCCGGGAGGACCGATGTGCGAAGCCGCTGAAACAGCGGTGCAATCCGGTCCTCCAGCCTATCTAGAGGGACTTATGGCAAATGGAAAAGGCGCCGGGTTTTCGACCCGCGCGATTCATGATGGACAGGAACCAGAGGCACTGACCGGTTCGGTTGGAGTGCCGATCTACGCTACATCAACCTACGCACAGGATGAATTGGGAAAGCCGCGCTTGGGATATGAGTATGCCCGCGTCACGAACCCAACGCGAGACCGTCTGGAGAAGAACCTCGCATCACTGGAAGGCGGATTGGCTTCGCGAGTCTTCGCCAGCGGCATGGCGGCGGTTACCGCCCTGTGCACCATGATGAAGAGCGGCGATCACGTCGTCTGCACCAGCAACGTCTACGGCGGTGTGCCGCGGTTGTTCAACCAGGTCATGGTGAACTACGGTCTCCAATTTACATATGTCGATACATCAGACGTGCGAGCCGTGGAACGTGCGTTACGCAAAAATACGCGTTACGTGTATGTTGAGACTCCGACAAACCCGCTGATGACGTTGAGCGACATCGAGGCCATTGCAAAGGTTGCACACAAGCGAGGCATTGAACTCGTGGTCGACAACACATTCATGTCCCCATATTTCCAGAACCCCATCGCCCTCGGTGCGGACATGGTGCTGCACTCGACGACGAAGTTTCTAAACGGCCACAGCGATGGATTGGGTGGCGTGCTTGTCTGCACAAAAAAGGAACAGGCGGAGCGGCTGGCGTTCATTCAGAAATCGGCGGGCGGAATTATGTCGCCCTTCGAGTGCTGGCTGGTGCTGCGCGGCGTGAAGACTCTCGCCATAAGAATGAAACAGCACGACGAGAGCGGACGCATTGTCGCGGCCTTCCTGGATGGCAGCAAAAAGGTGAAGAAGGTCTTCTACCCCGGCCTGGCAAGCAATCCGCAGTATGAACTGGCGGAGCGACAGATGCGCGGCTTCGGATCGATGATCACCTTTGAAACCGGCTCGCTATCGAATGCGAAGAAACTGTTGAAGCGAGTGAAGGTCTGTACGCTCGGCGAGTCGCTCGGCGGAGTAGAGACGCTGATCTCGCATCCGGCAAGCATGACTCATGCGGCGCTCGGTGCGGAGGGACGCAAGAAGATCGGAATTACCGACGGCCTTGTGCGCATCTCGGTTGGCATTGAGGATGTAGACGATATCATCGCCGATCTCGAGCAGGCGTTGGCTGCGTTGTAGGCATTGTTATGATGTTCAGAGCACCGCGCTCCGGCGCGGTGTTTCATTCTATGGGGTGAGGATGACGGAAAAAAGTAAGAGAATGGAGTGGGATTCGGAGGCATACGACCGCCTTTCCGATCCGCAATTCAGCTGGGGAACGAAGCTGCTTGAGACGATTACTCTCACCGGCGCAGAAACTGTGTTGGATGCGGGGTGTGGTTCAGGGCGCCTGACGGCGGAGTTGCTGCGCCGCTTGCCACTCGGGCGCGTGGTCGCGGTGGATTCGTCAGACAACATGCTGCGCACGGCTCGCGAACGGCTGGAGCCTGAGTTCGGCGCACGCGTTCGGTTTGTTGAAGCCGATCTCGGCGCGCTGAAACTCGACGAGCAAGTCGACGGAATCTTCAGCAACGCAGTGTTCCATTGGGTCCCTGACCATAACGCTCTTTTTCGTGGACTGTTTGCTGCTCTGAAACCGGGCGGCTGGCTGATAGCGCAATTCGGCGGGAAGGGAAATATCAGTCGCCTGACGTCGCACCTGCTCACATTGCGATCGACGCCTCCGTTCAGTTCATACCTCGCCGGCTGGAAGGATACGAAGAACAATGCCTCCGAGGAAGAGACAGCGGAGCGGATGCGCAATGCGGGGTTTGAGAATGTCGAGACGGGGCTGCATGCGGCTCCGGTGCAGTTTCCCGACGCGGACTCTTTCGTGACGTTTGTGCGCAAGGTTAACGCGCATCGCTTTGTCGCGCAACTTCCGCGGGAGTTGGAAGAGGAGTTTCTGGATCACCTGGCGCGGCGGGCTGCACTCGATGATCCGCCGTTCCTGTTGGACTACATGCGATTGACGATTCGCGCACGAAAGCCTGTTTAGCGGACCGATTCTCCGATCCAGTCGAGATACTCCGGGAGACCGCCCTCGATGCCGAATTCGACTAGCTCCGGCAGTTCGTAGGGATGCACACGGCGGAGTTCTTCGCGCAGGGTTGGGACACGCTCCGCTGAAGTTTTGATGATCAGTATGTATTCCTGCGCGTTTTCCACCTCGCCTTTCCAGCGGTAAATTGACTCGATTGGGCCGACAATGTTGACGCATGCCGCAATGCGGTGCGATACGAGCGTCTGGGCGATGGACTGAGCATCTTCGCGGGAAGCGGTGGTGGTAAGCAGCAGTCTCTTGTCGCTCATGTATTTTCTCCGTGGGCCGCTGACAGAGGCGCCCCGCAAAATGTAACATCAAGCGTCGATTGATTCACGTCGATTCACGACGTGTAGCCTTAAGGAAGTTGCAACTCCCAATTCGGATCGAAGGTCGCAACCATGCCTACTC
Source organism: Acidobacteriota bacterium (assembly GCA_021779935.1). Taxonomy (GTDB): domain Bacteria; phylum Acidobacteriota; class Terriglobia; order Terriglobales; family Acidobacteriaceae; genus JAJXZT01. The sequence continues at coordinate 24,444 of JAJXZT010000042.1, read as the reverse complement.
AAATCAAATTTGGTACTTCAGGATGGCGGGCTGTCATTGCCGACGAATTTACCTACGAAAATGTGCGCCGGGCCGTGCGTGGAATTGCCCGCTACGTGAGCAGCGTGAAACCGGACGGTGCGAAGCTGATCGTGGGCCGAGATCCGCGTTTCCTTGGGGAGACATTCGTCCAAATCGCCTCCGAGGTTCTTGTGTCGTATGGAGTGCAGCCGCTGGAGATTGCAGAGCCTGCGCCGACGCCGGCCATCGCGTGGGAAGTGATGCGCTTGAAGGCCGACGGCGCCATCAACTTCACCGCATCACATAATCCGCCGGAGTACAACGGCATCAAGTTTTCCACGCCGGACGGGGCTCCCGCGTTGCCGGAAGTGACAAACAAGATTGAGGCTGCCGTAGTAGCTGCCGATAACGACGGTGGTGCGGCGCCTGCGGGCGTGAAAAAGCCGGAGCCGCGGACGATCGACGTGAAGCCGGCCTACGTGGAGCGGATCCGTGAAGTCGTGGATCTGAACGCGATCAAGAAGGCCGGCCTGCGCGTATGTTTTGATCCCATGTGGGGTTCGGCGCGTGGATATTCCGATGTCCTGTTGCGCGAGAGTGGCATTGATGCGGCGGCGGTGCACGACAATCGTGATGTGCTGTTTGGCGGGCACTCGCCAGAGCCGGACGACCATCTGCTGGAAGATTTGCGCACAAAGATGCGCGAGACGAACGCCGCGATCGGTATCGCGACCGACGGAGACGCCGACCGCTTCGGCATCGTGGATCGGGATGGAACTTTCATTTCGCCGAACTACATCATCGCGCTTCTGTTCGACTACCTGGTGGAGAGTCGCGGCTGGAAGAATGGCGTGGCGAAGTCGGTGGCGACCACCAACCTGATCAACGCCCTGGCGGAGCATCACGGAGTGCGACTCTACGAGACTCCGGTGGGATTCAAGTACATCGGCGAACTGATCAAGCAGGACAAGATCGCGATTGGCGGGGAAGAGAGCGCGGGGCTGTCGATTCGCTACCATGTACCGGAGAAGGATGGCGTCATCGCCGGACTGCTCTGCTGCGAAATGGTTGCAAAGCGCGGCAAGTCGCTGGGCGAACAGTTGCGGGAACTATTTGTCAAAGTTGGTTCCTACTACCCCGTTCGCGAGAATTTCCGGTTGACGCCGGAGGTGAAGGCGAAGTTCACTACGAAACTGGGAGCAAATCCCTCGAACTTTGCTGGGCTGAACGTCAGCCAGGTTGTCCGGACGGACGGGCTTAAGCTCGTCCTGCAGGATGGGTCGTGGGTTTGCTACCGGTTGAGCGGAACTGAGCCGGTTGTGCGCGTTTACAGTGAGGCGCGTACCGAAGACGGCACGAAGAAGTTGAGTGCTACCGCCAAACAATGGATTTTTGAGTAGGATATCCGGGCCAGAGATGAAACTGTTGCAGACGATTTCGACAAAGTTCTCGCAGTGGCGCCGCAAGATCGCGACGGCGGCTGTCGCGTTGCTGACCGTCTATGTAGCATTTCACGTAATATTCGGCGAGAACGGCTGGGTCGCGTATCGTCACAAAAAAGAGGAATACAAGCATCTGCAGCAGGAAGTGGAGCAGATGCAGCAGCAGAATAAACGGCTCGAACAGCAGATCAAGGGATTAAAGAGCGACCCGGAAACAATCGAAAAAGTGGCACGGGAACAATTGCGCTATGCGCGTCCGGGTGAAGTCATCTACGTTATGCCCAAGCCACGCCCCCAGGCTTCATCCCAAACACCCCCGCCGCAGAAGTGATCATGGCTATGCAATAAATGCGCGCTCCTGGCAGGAAGCGTCTTTCTTTGACGGCATGGAGTGCATTGTGCCGTGATATGATGCCAGCACTTTTAGTGATTTTAGGCTTGGTTTGCATGCCAGCCGTATGTGGGGTTCGCGGACGGTTCTCGTCGGCGAATTGGAGGAAAGACTATGAGAAAACTACTGCTTGTGGGAATAATGATGCTGGCGACGGCTGCCTTTGTCGTGGCCGCGAATCCAACCGTGACAATCAGCGGTTGGGTCGGAGACAGCGCGTGCGGCGCCTCGGCAAAAGGACCGAGTCATGCAGCCTGCGCGCGGAATTGCATCCGGAACGGCAAGAAGGCCATCCTGATCAACGACAAGGACGGCAAAGCCATCAACATCGCCAACCAGAACGAGATCACTTCTCATGCGGGCGAACATGTCACCGTGACCGGAAAATTGACGGCTGATGGATCGATGCATGTGGATTCAGTGAAAGCACTTGGGGTGAAGTAAACGGCAAGAATCAGTAACAAGTTCTGCGCACAATTACCATGAAGCGGGCGGAAGTAAGGCGCCCGTTTCATTTGCTCACAGATGCTAGTCGCCTGCAGCCGGTTCCAGCGCCATCTCCGGCGCGGGTGCCGCGGGTTTGCGCGAAGCGCTGAAGTGCTTTTTGAGCCGCAGGATCGGTTTTTCGAATCCGTACCACAGCATGGTGGCGAAAGTGATGGAGACGACGAGGCGAACGGCCACGACCGCCAGGTTGCCGGCTATGCCATATGCGTCCATCCTGCGATCAAACGCCCCAATCAGGCTGAACATGAGAATGTGTGTCATATAGAGCCCGTAGCTGATGGTGCCGAGAAAACTCAGTGGCGCCCACTTCAGCGCGGAGCCATAGACCGAACGTCGTTTTGTGCCAAGCACGGCGGCAAGCAGCATTCCCCCGAAAGTCAGCGCCAGGAACGAATCCGAAAATGCTGATCCCCTATAGAGCAACGCAATCGCGCCGCAACTGCCCATCATGAGTGCCGCAATTGTGATCCTTCTCCAGACGCGTTCTGACCACTGCAGAGTGCGCAGGCTGACGGCGATAAGCGAGCCCACGGCGAGACCGTCGAGATGGAACAATGTATGCGTCGACGAGAAAGGCAGATTGGCCATGCGCAAAAATGGAGATGCGCAGAGCATCGCGATGAGTACCGCGATAAGCACGGAAGGCTTGAGGAATCGTGTGATCGGGGCCCATACCACGTAAAACTGTTCCTCGATCGCGAGGCTCCACGTAGGGCCGATCGCTCCCGGTAAGGCGAGCACGAACAGATTCTGCACGAAGAATGCATAGTGCAGCCAGGGCGCGGATTTGGTTTCGTGCCACGCCCACCAGAAGCCGCTGAAGATCCACGGAACCGCGATGTAATAAAGCACGAGCAGCAGAATGTAAACCGGCCAGATGCGAAGTGCACGACGCGCGTAGAAGTTTGTGAAGAAGCGTTCTCGCCCGCGCGATTCCAGGAGAATACCGGTGATGAGGAAACCGGAGAGGACGAAGAACAGGTTGACGCCAGCCCATCCCCACTCGACGACGGCGTGAAGCGGCGTACCCGCAAACCGCTCCTGGCAGTGATAGAGAAGGACGGCCCCGATGGCGATGCCACGCAAGCCGTCGAGCTCCGGTACGTAGTCGGGGAGCCAGGATGGACGCCGAATCACTACTTTGAAATTCCTTCCAGCGGCGAGCTCGCCGTGGCGTACAACTTCCTCGGCATGCGGCCAGCGAGATATCCGAGGCGACCGGCGATAACGCCGTGGCGCATCGCATCGGCCATGGCAATTGGGTCTTTTGCCCCGGCAATTCCGGTGTTCATCAGCACTGCGTCGAAGCCAAGTTCCATGGCGAGCACAGCGTCGGACGGAGTGCCCACTCCTGCATCGACGACAAGGGGGACGGATGTGATCATCTCCCGAAGGATGCGCAGGTTGGCGACATTCTGAATCCCAAGCCCGCTGCCGATGGGTGCGCCCAATGGCATGACCGCACTCGCGCCGGCATCCAGCAGGCGCTGTGCAATCACCGGATCGTCGGACGTATACGGAAGAACCGTGAAGCCTTCCTTTACCAGCACGCGCGTGGCTTCAATGGTGGCCGTGACATCCGGATAAAGCGTTTTCTGGTCGCCAATGACTTCAATCTTTACCCAGTCGGAGAGCCCCACTTCGCGACTGAGCCGCGCAGCGCGAATGGCTTCATCGGCCGTGTAACAACCGGCTGTGTTGGGAAGAAGAAAATATTTCTTCGGGTCGATGAAGTCGAGGAGCGATTCCTTGCTGCGGTCGAGGTTGACGCGACGAACCGCGACGGTGACCATTTCGGCGCCGCTGGCTTCCAGCGCACGCGCCGTCTCTTCGCCGGACTTGTATTTGCCGGTGCCGACGATAAGACGGGAACGAAATGACTTGCCAGCTATTACGAGAGAGTCCATGCGTCTATTGTAAAACCTTGGCACTTGCAGGGGATGGATTAAGTCACAATCCTTCGTGATGTCCCAGGCCGCTCATTTCATCTGCGCGGTACCGGCGGAATCTTCGACGTAGAGTGTGTCGATCAACTCCCGGTAGCGCGCTTCAACATTGCGGCGCCGGAGTTTGAGCGTCGGGGTCAGGGTTCCGCTTTCAATGCTCAGTTCCTCCGGGATCACCAGGACTTTCTTGAGCTTCTCGTACTTCGCAAGGTTATGGTTGACGGCCTCGACGATAGACTCGTAAAGCGCCTGCACTTGTGGATTGCATACCAACTCCTGATGCGAAGAAAACCCGACGCCATGTATTCGCGCCCACTCTTCCAGATGACTGAACGCAGGCGCTATGACTACTGACGGAAATTTACGCCGCTCGCCAATTACGGCGGCTTCGCTGACGAGCGCATTGGCCTTCAACGAATTCTCAATCGGTTGCGGAGCGATGAACTTGCCGCCTGAGGTCTTGATGAGATCCTTCTTGCGATCAGTGACGCAGAGGAATCCATCGACGTCGAGGCATCCGATATCGCCCGTCTTGAACCACTCGCCGTCGAATGTGTCGCGCGTTTCGTCCGGCATATTCCAGTAACCCTTGAAGACGTTCGGGCCGCGCACCAGAATTTCGCCGTCGTCGGCGATGCGCACCTGCAGGTTGTCGAGAGGCTTTCCGACCGTCCCAAGTTTGTAGCCGTGAGGGTTGTTGACGGCGATGACCGGCGAGGTCTCGGTGAGGCCGTAGCCTTCGTTGATCTGGATGCCAATCTTCGCGTACCAGAGGCCAAGATCCTTGCCGAGCGGCGCACCACCCGAAATAAACGTGCGCACGCGTCCACCCATGGCGTGCATCACCTTTGAAAACAACAATCGTTCCGCAATCTGCCAGCGCAAGTTGTGCGGCCGCTTTCCGCTGAGCACCGTGCTGATGTTGCGCTCGCCGACGCCAATCGCCCAGTTGTAGAGCCTGCGCTTGAATCCTGCCCCCACCTGCTTCTGCACCTGGTTGTAAATCTTCTCGTAGACGCGCGGCACCGCGACGAAAACCGTCGGATGGATTTGCTGCAACACGCGCGGCAGTTCCTCGATGAAGGGGCAGTAAGCAAGTGCAACGCCACGATAGAACAGAGCGAAATCCACGTGGCGTGCCGTGATGTGCGACAGCGGCAGAAACGAAACCGAGATATCGCCGGCAAGGAAGTCAAATGCATCAAGCGAGACTTCCAGGTTCGACGCAAGATTGCCGTGCGTCAGCATCACGCCCTTGGGCGTCCCGGTGGTGCCTGACGTGTAAATCAGCGTGGCAAGATCGTCTCGAGTCACCGTCCGGGCGTTGGCGTCGAGCTCGGCATCGCGGCTCTCCGGACCGGAGTCCATGATGTCCTTCATGAACGCGACTGTTGGTTCGGACTCATCCGGCCGGTCCATCATGATGATTCGCTCGATTGTCGTTTCCGTTCGAATGTCCGCGATTTTCGTGAGTTGATCCTTCGACGAAACGAAGACGGCTCGCGCCCCGGAGTGTCGCAGCAAATAGGAGCACTGCTCGGCAGTCAGCGTGGCGTAGATCGGAACCACGGCGGCTCCAATCATCAGGAGGGCAAAGTCCGCGATGGCCCACTCGGGCCGGTTTTCGCTGAGTATGGCCACGCGGTCACCGCGACCGATGCCCCACGAGATCAGCGCACGGGCTGTGCCCGCAACACGCTTATAGAAATCCGCTGAGGAGATGGACACCCAGGAGCCATTCTGTTCGTGAGTCATCACGCGTGTTGCGTTGCGCTCCACGACCTGGAAAAAGATGTCGTTCAGCGTGCGAGGCTTCGGGTTCGAGTTTTGACCGCTCATAGTTGCAGGTTCTTCGTCCTACGCAAGATTACTTTGTTTCCAGACCACCCAGGATCACGTTTGCAACGGCATCGGCGGCGCTGGCCAGAGGATAATCTTCTTCGGCCAGTACCCACGATGTGACGATTTCATCAACTGCGCCAAAAAAACAGTTGGCGGCAATCTTCTCGTTCAGCTCCGGACGAAATATCCCTTTTTGCTGGCCTTCGCGGATTGCGTCGCGCACCAACTCGAGATATTCAACCATATGCTCGTGCGAGAAGGTTGTGAGGAACCGCGTGCTCTGGCGAAGCTCCATCTGGAAAACGACGGCGAGATTCCGGTTCGACCCCAGCGCGTGAAGATGCATGTTCGCCAGCCGGCGGAGTCGCTCTGCCGGGGAAGATATTTGGTGCAACTCGGCGCGCGCATCCGTCATAAATGCGTTGAATGCCGTGTTGATCGCCGTCATCAGGATCTCTTCCTTGTTCTTGAAGTAGAGGTATACGGTGCCATCGGCTACTCCGGCGCGCGACGCGATATCGGCAACGCGGGCCAAATGAAAGCCCTTCTCGGCGAATACCGCGACGGCGGCGTCGAGAATGCGCGGATACTTTTCTCCGGTGCCGCGAGCGGCTGTCGTTGCGGTACCTTCTGCTTCCGGGGATTCGCGTTTCGGCACGAGGGCTCGTCTCTTTCGGCTGCGTGGTTGCGATCGGAAATGATGTTCCGTGCGGGCAACGCCATCTCTTCCTGCCATGAAACGGATGGGAGACACTGTACTTGCATTCGAGTGTTTTTCGCAACGGTTACTGTGCAAAGTGCGCAGCACATTCCACGAGAAGGGAACACCAGTGGACCGCCCTTTGTCGCAGATTTGTCAAAAAATCGCGCGTTTTGTTGACGCGGAGCCTCAACGGGCCTATTCTCACGCTGAACGTGGGGTTCACATTATGCGAAAACTTCGAGTAGCACTTATGGGTGGGGTGCTTCTGCTGTCGTTCGCTCTGGTTGGACCTTCGGCACTCGCGCAAAGCAAGCCGGCGCAACCGGAGCCCACGGTGAAAGTCGGAGACATCGCTCCCGACTTCACCCTGACCGATCAGAGCGGCAAGCAGATCTCATTGCACTCCTTCCGCGGGAAGAAGAACGTCGCACTGGCGTTCTATATCTTCGCCTTCACCGGTGGCTGAACGCAGGAGATGAAGGCGTTCCAGCAGAACCTGGACAAGCTGGAAGCCACCGACACCCAGGTACTGGGTGTGAGTATGGACTCTCCCTTCGCCAACAAAGCCTGGGCCGAACAGATCGGAGTCACGTTCCCGTTGCTCTCCGACCTTGGCGGCACCGTCACACAGAAATACGGAATCTATAACCCCAAGTACAAAGCGGCGCGACGTATTACGTACCTGATCGACAAAACCGGCAAAGTCGTCGAAATGCAAGAAGACAGTGCCGCAATTGATCCGACCAAGATCGTCACCGCATGCCAGCGCCAAAAACTGAAGGAATAAATCTTCGACTACCCCCAAGAGTACAGACAGGCAGCCTTCCGGGCTGCCTGTCTGTACTTTGGATAAGTCCATGTGGCACTAAGACTTGCGCTGTGTACTTGCGGCACAGGCTGCAATCTGCCTGAAAAGGAGTCTGCGACGCGATTCTCGACGGGAACTGTTCCTTTGTGTGTTCCATATCACAAATAAGTGTGATTCCCGTACATTGACCAATTGGCCGGGAGGGGTACAATAGAAGTCGGAATTGAAAATGATTTTCAACTTCATATCCGGTAATTGCACTCCAGAATCCGCGGCACTTGCCGACCTCGCTGTCGGCGAACGCGGCATCCTTTACGATTTCAGTCTCTCTCATGACGTGGCCGAATATCTGATGAACCTTGGTTTTGTGCCTGGGTTGGAAGTTACGGTTGCAAACTCTGGTCCGGGCGGCGATCCGCGAATCTACCGCGTCGACGGAACTGAAGTGGCTTTGCGCAAGGAATTGTCAAAGCTCATTACCGTGCTTCCTGTCGCAGTGGCGGCTTATTGAAGTGAGCGTTTCGGCCATGACCCCAATTTCGGAACTTACTCCGCAGGAAGCGGCAACAGCTCAGGCGTATCGAACCGTAGCGGTAGTTGGTCCCCCCAACTCCGGCAAGACCACGCTCTTCAACCGGCTCACCGGACTGCGGCAGAAAGTTGGGAATTTTCCCGGCGTTACCGTGGAGCACCACACCGGCGTGTTAAAGATGAACGGTGGCCGGGAAGTCGCGCTCATTGATCTCCCCGGCGTCTACAGCCTCACGCCAAAATCCGAAGACGAAAAAGTGACTGTCGATGTTCTGAACGGAGATATGGATGGCATTCCGCGTCCGGACGCCATCATCCTCGTACTGGACTCGACGAACCTGAACCGGCATTTGATGCTGGCTGCAAGGGTGATTGCCCTGGGGTTGCCGACACTCGTCCTGCTCAACATGGCTGACGAACTCCACAACCAGGGCGGACATATCGACGTTCTCTCCATGGCGCGCCAGCTTGGAACTCCGGTCGCGCTGGTGAGTGCTGTTAGCGGCCAAGGGTTGGGCGCGGTTCAGAATTTCATGTCTTCCGCTGCTCGCGCTCCGGAGCCGCTCGAGCTGCCTGTGGTGCAGGATGCAAGGTTATGCCGCGAATGGGCCGTTCGCGTCGGCGCCAAGGCGCACTACCATCGCCCTGCGACGCCGCTCTGGACTCGGCGGCTTGATTCCGTATTTCTCCATCGCATCTGGGGGCCGGTGATTTTCGGCGTTGTAGTGATTGGCGTTTTCCAGACAATTTTCTCGGTTGGTCAGCCGCTGTCAAATGGGCTGCAATTTCTGCTGGACCGTTCGGCCGTCTGGATGAGCGTGGTTCTTCCCCATGGCGTCGTGCAATCTCTGCTGGTAAATGGAGTGTGGAAGGGAACCGGTGCGGTTCTTGTATTTCTGCCGCAAATCCTGCTGCTCTTCCTGGTGATCGGCATTCTTGAAGATTCCGGCTATCTATCGCGCGCGGCCGTTATTGCCGATAAGACCATGGCTCGGGTCGGGCTCAATGGCAAGTCCTTTATCCCGTTGCTCTCGGCCTACGCATGCGCAGTTCCGGCGATCATGGCAACGCGCACGATCGAGAACAAGCGTGACCGTACCGCAACAATTCTGATCGCGCCGTTCATGACATGCTCAGCGCGGCTACCGGTCTACACCATGATCATCGCGGCGTTTATTCCGAATCACCCGTTGCTCGGCGTCTTCTTTGGTACGCGTGCGGCTGCCATGCTTGGCCTGTATGTTCTGGGCTTCCTGATGGCGGTGTTCACGGCAAAACTGTTGAAGTCGTCCGTACTGAAGAGCAAGGATGCGCAGTTTGTAATGGAGATGCCGCCGTACCGCTGGCCAACTATGTCGTCGTTACTCCTGCGTCTTCTGGATCGCTGCAAGGCGTTTGTCTACCGGGCAGGTACCGTGATCCTCGGGATCTCGATACTGCTCTGGGTGTTGACGAATTTTCCAATGCACAATGGCCAGCCGCCGGCCATTCAGGACAGCGTTGTGGCAATGGTCGGCAAGACGATCGAACCCGCGATTCGTCCGCTGGGTTTTGACTGGAAAATTGGCGTTGGCTTGCTTACTTCCATAGCAGCGCGCGAAGTGATCATTTCGACGCTGGGCACGCTCTACGGGGTTGACCCTCAATCCCATTCCATGGATCTGCAGACCGTTTTGCGGCACGAACTGTCGCCGGCGGGCGCCATCGCTCTGCTGGTGTTTTTCGCCTTTGCTATGCAATGCATGTCGACAATTGCAGTGGTGCGGCGCGAAACTAACGGCTGGAAGTGGCCGATACTGCAGTTTGCCTACATGACGGCCGTGGCTTACGTGTCCGCCTTCATCGCCTTCCGCATTGTCAATCTCTTTTGGACGTAGCGGCTTTCCGGCTTTCACGGCCCAATTCTTCATATTGCAAGAGAAGTAGCGAGCCGGGGTTGTTATACTTCCAGTCAAATGAGTGCTCCTCGTTTTGAGTTCCATGTCTCCAGCGATGCTCGTCACCGTTACCGTTTTGACGGGACACTGTACTCCCTGACGGGAAACGTTCTGTTCGCGAATCTGGCGGCTTGCCGTCAATTCGCGCAGCGCATGAATGAGGTTCGCGACACCGCCACTCACCCCGAACGTACGGTGAATGCAGGCGCACTGAACGCCATGGCGCTGATCGACGAGGCCCTGCACGCGATGATTGCCGTGTATCGCGAACAACAGGACCCGCGCGTGCTGATCGACGCGCTTGATTGGTTCGAAGCACGGTTGAGCAGGGAAGCACTCGACCACACGCTGCTGAGCTTCATCGAAGAGTTTCCCCCGGTCGCCGTTTTTCGCGAAGAGATATCGCCCGCGGAATGGCTGCGCGGTACAACGGCAACCACGCCGCATCGTGCCATTGCACTTGAAGAGATGATGATGTTGTGGCTGGCCAATGCGAATCCCGCGTTCCAGCCGTTCGAGGAGTTGTTCGCCGACCTCAAACTTGTCACGCAGACTGAGTACGCGAAGATCACGGCGGCATTGCGCGACTATTTTGAAACACGTCCTCGCTTCGAAGACGAGAATCTGTTCGATCTTTTGCGCGCTCCGGCTCTTGCCTCTCCCGATTCACTCTCTGGCCAGCTCGCCTTTATCCGGCGTCGCTGGGTTCGTTATCTGGGAGAGAACTTCAAGCGATTCCTACAGGCTCTGGATGTCCTGAAGGAAGAGGAAATGGCTGTCTGGCTGCGGTTTCATCCGCCAACAGAGAGGCCTGGTGGCATGCTATCTCTCGGGGGAGATTCCGGCGCTATGGCCATTCCGCAATATGCGCGTATTGATCCGGAATACGAACGCTTCAGTCCAGACGTGGATTGGATGCCGCGCACCGTTCTGATTGCCAAGAGCACCTACGTGTGGCTCGACCAGTTGTCAAAAAAATACCGTCGTGACATTCACCGGCTTGATCAGGTTCCCGACGAAGAGTTGGATTTGCTGGCGCGCCGCGGCTTCAATGCGCTCTGGCTGATTGGCGTGTGGGAGCGAAGTCAGGCGTCGCAGCGCGTCAAGCAGATCATGGGCAAGAGCGATGCGGTTGCCTCGGCATACTCTCTCTTCGACTACAGCATCGCGGACGATCTCGGCGGTGAATCGGCATATGTCAATCTAAAGGAACGGGCCAGGGTCAGGGGAGTCCGGTTGGCGAGCGACATGGTGCCGAACCACATGGGCATCGATTCCAAGTGGGTCGTGGAGCATCCTGACTGGTTTCTGTCGCTTCCCTATACTCCCTATCCTGCCTATAAGTTTGACGGTCCCGATCTCTCAAGCGACGGCCGCGTCGAAATCAAGATTGAAGATCACTACTACGATCACACCGACGCCGCCGTTGTTTTCCGCCGCGTAGACAGGTGGAGCGGAGATACGCGCTACATCTACCACGGAAACGACGGCACAAGTTTCCCGTGGAACGATACGGCGCAGTTGAATTACCTGCGGGCGGACGTTCGCGAAGCCGTCATTCAGACCATCCTGCATGTTGCGCGCATGTTCCCCATCATCCGCTTCGATGCCGCGATGACCCTTGCCAAGCGCCACTTTCAGCGCCTCTGGTTCCCGGAACCGGGAACTGGCGGAGCCATTCCGTCGCGCGCGGAATATGGGATGACAAAGGCTGAGTTCGACAAGGCGATTCCATTGGAGTTCTGGCGCGAGGTAGTGGACCGCGTGGCGACGGAAGTTCCAGGAACACTGTTACTGGCCGAAGCATTCTGGCTGATGGAAGGCTACTTCGTCCGCACGCTCGGCATGCATCGCGTCTACAACAGTGCGTTCATGAATATGATGCGCGACGAGGAGAACGCGAACTATCGCAGCGTCATCAAGAACACCATTGAGTTTGACCCGGATATTCTGAAGCGCTACGTCAATTTCATGAACAATCCTGACGAGCGCACCGCGGTCGAGCAGTTCGGCAAAGGCGACAAGTATTTCGGAATCTGCACGGTGATGGCTACGCTGCCTGGATTGCCGATGTTCGGACACGGACAGGTCGAGGGCTTCACTGAAAAATATGGAATGGAGTACCGCCGTGCATACCACGAAGAGCAGCCTGACCAGTGGCTGATGGCGCGACATGAGCGCGAAATTTCTCCGCTGCTGCATCGGCGCTCCCTCTTTGCCGAGTCCGAAAACTTTCTGCTTTACGATTTCTATTCCGATGAAGGCTGGGTGAACGAAGACGTCTACGCGTACTCCAACTGTCGTGGGAGCGAGCGCGCGCTCGTCGTCTTCCATAATAAGTATGCCACTGCACGCGGGTGGGTGCGCACGTCCTGCGCGTTTGCCGAGAAGTTGCCGGATGGCGGACGCCGCTTGCGTCAGCAGAGCCTGGGTGAGAGTTTCAATCTCTCAATTGGCGACCGCGCGCTTGTGGCATTCCGCGATGCGTTTACCGGGTTGGAGTATCTGCACAACTCGCGTGATGTTGCCGAGCGTGGTTTGCACTTTGAACTCGGCGCGTACAAATGTCAGGTACTTCTCGATTGGCAGGACATCGTTGATGACGGCACACGGCCGTGGAGCGAATTGTGCGCAATGCTGGCCGGGAGCGGTGTCGCCAGTCTGGATGACGCGTTGCGTGCGCTTGAGTTGAAGCCCGTCCACGAGGCGATCTACTCATTGCTTGATCCCAAGTTCATTGGAGATATTGCCGCAGCCGCGGAATCCGCGGCGCACGTTCGCGATGCAGCGGAAGAACCAACAGACGATACATCCTCAAAGACAATGCAGTCTGAGCAACTGATTGCACAGGCAACAGCGCGACTTTCGACACTGATTGAGACGGCTCATCGGATCGACGAGCGGTTGCTACTACAGGGAGGCGTGGACACGACTGTACCGTGGAGCGGGACCACAGCTGCTGCGCCCAAAATCTTTTCGGAATCTCTTAAATCGGCGCTGTGCCTTCCCTCTCTTATGCAGGAATTGTCGGAGCCGTGGCCCGGCGATGTCCTTCCATCGGGAGAAGAACATGCCGAACAGAAAGCCATCTGGGGCAGCATTGTAGCGTGGTGCGCGGTGCACGCGCTGGGCGTTCAGGCAGATGCTGCAAATCCAAATCGCGCAAGTGCCCGCCTGTTCGATGAACTGCATCTGCACGATGTGTTTGCGAATACGTTCGGATTGCTCGGCCTTGTGGGAGAAGAGCGGTGGCGTGCATCGGCAAGGGTGCGTGTTGCGTTTGCCCATGCTTCCTGGGCGCCAGGTGTTGCTCGTGTCAGCGAGCGCTCCGTCGGAGTCATGAGTTGGATTCACGATGCGGAGTTTGGCTGGTTGATCGGAGCCCATGAGCACGAGGGCGTTCGATACTTGATTAAGGAGCCCTATAAAGGCCTGCTGTGGTGGATGGCGTTGCCCATGCTGCTTGAAATTGCCGGCGAAGAGAATTTTGATCGCGCAAGAATTAACACACTCGAAACAGCAATTCTCCAGAGGATGAATGCAGCGAAGGATGCGGGTTACAGGCTTGAAGAACTTGTTTGAGGCAAGCTGGCGACGTCGTGAATTTACCCTGCGCCGTTTCGCGCCGAGCGAAGATCAATCCCGAGTTGCTGGCATTTCTTGTAGAGGTGGCTTCGCTCTAAGCCGAGGGCTTTTGCCGTGTTCGTGATGTGATGTGCGTGTCGATCCAACTCCGCCAGGATAGTTTTGCGTTCGAACTCTGTTGCCCGCTCGGCCAGTGTCCCCGGGAAGTTCTCGACCTCTACGCGGATAGACGTTGGAATGAGGTCGGGAATGGCGAGCTCCACTGTCGCGCGATCGATTTTGTTATCCACTGCTAGCAGCAACAATCGTTCCACCACATTGCGTAACTCACGAATATTTCCCGGCCAGCGATAGTGTTGTAACGCCGCGACCGCTTCGGGTGTGAAGTTCGCTGGCTTCCAACCATTCTGCGCCGCCACCTGCGAGGCGAAGTGCGCAACCAGTGCAGGAATGTCTTCGCTCCGTTCCCGAAGCGGAGGCAGCACAAGAGGGAAGACGTAGATACGATGAAAGAGGTCCTGGCGAAATCGTCCTTCGCGCGCCAGGTCTTCCAGGTTGCGGTGAGTGGCGACAATCACGCGCGTATCGACCAAGGTCGGCTTGTCGCCGCCGATCCTCTCCACTTCACCCTCCTCCAGTACGCGCAATAACTTTGCCTGCATCGCAAGCGGCATATCGCCGATCTCATCGAGGAAGAGTGTGCCGCGGTGTGCCTGCTCGAATTTTCCAATGTGTCTGTTAGCGGCGCCCGTGAACGAACCCTTCTCATGCCCGAAAAGTTCCGACTCGATCAACTCTGCGGGCACGGCGGCACAGTTCAGCGTGACAAATGGTCCCTCACGTCGGGAACTCTTTTCATGCAGCGTGCGTGCGGCGAGTTCCTTGCCGGTTCCAGTCTCGCCATAGATGCAGACTCTGGACTCGCTGGCGGCGACCCGCTCGATCTGCGTCATCACACGGTGCATCGCGTTGCCCGTCCAGATGATCTGGTGTTTGCCAACGCGTCCTCGAAGATCGCGGTTCTCGGCTTCAAGCCGGTGCAGTCGTAACGCGTTCTCCACCGTCAACAGCAACTTGTCGGTGGAAATTGGTTTTTCGAGGAAGTCAAGAGCACCGAGACGTGTCGCTTTCACAGCCATCTCAATGTGTGCCTGCCCTGACATCATCACTACCGGAACTGTAATGCCTGCACTGCGCAGATCCTCAAGGAGTGAGAGTCCGTCTCGAACGGGCATCACGACATCGGAAAGTATGAGATCAAAGGGCCGTGACTGCGCCAGTTCCAGGGCGCGGGCTGCGTTGTCGCAAACGGTTGCTTCGTGTCCCGCGAGACGGAAGGCTCGCGCGAGCGAAGCGAGCGTATTGGCTTCGTCATCCACGATCAGGATGTCGGCTTTGCGTACTGAAGTCACGCGCTAGTTCCTTCCATGCTCGTAGTCTTCCGAGACTGTATCGGCAACTGAATAATAAATGTTGTGCCCCTGCCAGTCTCGCTCTCCACCGAAATACTGCCTCCGTGGTCGCTGATGACAGACTGTACAACGGCTAACCCCAGTCCTGTGCCATGCTGTTTTGTCGTGTAGTAGGGCGTAAATAGGCGCTCGCGCTCTTCGGGAGTAAGCCCCGTGCCCGTATCCATGACCTCAATTCGCGCGCAATCGTCGAAGCGAGAAGTGCAAATCGTAATCGTGCCGCCATTGGACATTGCATCCACTGCGTTGAGCACAAGGTTTGAGAGAGCTCGATGGAAGAGCTCAGGGTCGAGCGCAATCTGTGGCAGGTCGTCGTCGAAACGGAGATCTAAGTAAATCGGATGGGCAGATTGTGCAAGTTGTGCCTGGTGGAGCGAAGCTACACCACGAACAAGTTCGTTGAGCGAAACATGCTGGAGCTGAGGACGCGGCATCTTTGAGAAATCGCTAAAGCGACCGATGATCGTCTTCAAGTTCGAAATTTCGGCGAGCAGCGTCGATGTGCTCTCACGAAATATTTCTTCGAATTGATCAGGAGCAACTTCGCGCGCTCGCGCAAGATTTTCAACCGTGAGCTGGAGAGGGAACAGGGGGTTCTTGAGTTCGTGTGCGAGACGTCGCGCAAGTTCGCGCCAGGCTGCAACGCGCTCGGCTTGCAGAAGCCGATCACGTTGCTCGATGAGTTGGTGGGTCATCACATTGAACGATTCAGCCAGTTGCCCAAGCTCATCTTGCGAATGTGAATCCACGCGGACATCCCAATTGCCGGAAGCGACTTCCTGGGAAGCATTTGCAAGCAGTTCGATGGGACGGCTGATGCGAGCCGTGATCCAGAGGCTCGCGATGATGGCCAGCAGTATGCCAATGCCAGCCACGCCAAACGCAGTCGAGCGAATGTGCTGTTGTAATTCCAGGAATGGCCGCCGTGACGTGCCAACCAGGAGTGCGGCGGCGACTGAACCGGCGTCGTCTTTCAAGGGAAAGGCTTGTATCGTGGCACGATCAAAATGCCTGTCGGAAAGATCAACGAATCCCGTGTGCTCTCCTGAGTCTGCCTGCACGGCCGAAAGTAGAGGCCGAAAAGTGTCGAAGGATGCCGGAGGACCGAGAAGATCGTTTGGTGTAAGCGCGGTTTGCGTGAAGCGGTATAGCCACACATAACTCCCAATGGGCATTGAAAACGCCTGAAGAAAGCCACTGTCGAGCCGGTCGCCTCCGATGAGATAGATGACTCCTTCTCCGGAGTGCACCGCCCGTATCGCCATCATCGCCAGGATCGTTTTGTTCGGCAAGTCGACCTTCTGAAGAAACGCTTCGGAACCATTAGGGCTCGGTAGTCTCTGCTTGTAGCCAAATCGCGCCGGCCACTGTGCCGAAGAAATGATAGTGCCGTCGGCGGCAACGATCTCGAGCAAGTCGAGCTGATACTCCTGCGCAAGAGAGCCTGCATCGCGGATATATGGTGCCTGGTCACCACCTTGCGTCACGTCCACGGCGATCCGTTGTACATGATCGCTGGCCGCAATTCGGTCGAGTGTCTGCGATATTTCTTCCCCGCGCCTCGCAAACTCTCCGCGAGTCTCGGAGATAAGAGCCGCAGTGCGTTGTTGGTCTACCTGTTCAAATGCGTTACGAGTACGGAGGGAGACGATCCACGCGACGGCGCCGACCGCAAGTACGACCACCAGCGAGAACATCAGTAAGAGTCGCTGCCGCAGTGTCACTTGCGATCCTCCAGCCAATAGCCTTGCCACAAAGGCGTACCCATCTTGTCGAGATGCCAATCGCGCACGCGGTTGCTGGCGGCGTAAGCAGTAGGCAGGTAAAGCAATGGAACCACCTTATAAGTAGACAACATCGCCTGCTCGGCTTTGCAAATGCCCTCCATACTATTAGACGTGAGGGGCGGAATAGTGATGCCGAGTTCATTCGCGATTCCGGCGAGAGCAACGACAGGATTGTCCGATGGCAGACGTAAACGCATGAGATGCATATCCGCTCTCAATGTCGCACTGTCGGGAGCCGTCTGCACGTTGAGTCCAGCGTCGCGAATGTTGAGCGCAATCCGCTCGGCAATAAGCTGAAGAGTGGAATCTCCGGAAGGATAGGCAATTGTCAATGCCGGGACGTAAGGGAGCGCAGCTCGAAGGTCCCTGGCGACTGCAAGTTGCTGCGATGAATCGAAGAGCATCCCGTAGCCCGTCATCCAATTCGGCAGCAGCGATCCGGTCGCCTCGCCCTGCTTTTGGTAAATAAAGTTAAGGATGGAATTCCGGTCGATGCTGTTGGCGATTGCCTGGCGAAGATGGACATCCTGCAATTGTGACGTGCCGTCCGATATCTGCAGTACGAGCAGCTCGTTGACTGGTGAGATTGCTGTTCGCATTCGACTTTGTACGGCAAGACGAATTACGTCGGGTGGAACTTCGGCAATATCAGTCCGCGTGACGTTCAGATCTAGCCATTGAGTGCGTACGGACTGCTGGCCCGTAATGTCGAGAGAATCAACGAACGGACGCCCACGCCAGTATTCAGAATTTGCTTTCAGAATGACCGTATTTGGCGAACTGCCGGCGATGCGAAAAGGTCCAGTGCCGACTGTCGCTCCGGAGGCATCGGCAAATACAATCGCGTTGAGTGGAGACGCGAGTTCAGCGGGCATGTTGGGCATTGGCGTGCCGGACTCGAAGATCACCGAGTTTCCGCTGGCACGAACCGATTGCCAGCGATGAAATTGAGCGGTCAACGTCGTGAGACTCTGTGCAACTAACGTCGCAGTCAAGAATGATCCATCAGTCAGTTTGGTGTCTGGACGAATCCAGAACTGCCAACGCTCGCCGCCGTTCTGCGATTCCCAGCGCAACGCAAGACGAGGCTGCGGATTCCCTTGCGGGTCGAGTGACGTGAGTGTGTCACCAATAAGCGGACGAAGAAAGTCCGCGCTGTTGGTTACTACGTCGGCGGTCTCGACGCGCAGGTTTCCACCGTAGCGAGGGCGCGTGCGAGCGAACGCAGACACGACGAGCACAACCGAGATACTACTGATTGCAAGCCACTGAGACGCTGTATGCTTCATATATATCAGTCTGTAGGTTGTGGACCACTGCAATGGCGCTCGATGCATCCGCGTTGGTCCAGAGAGCGGTGATCGGTCCGCCGAAGGCGATTGCAGAGCTAACGGCAATTGGTTCGCGGTCAGGAATCTCGTAAGCGCGAAGGGAATCGGTAGAAAGATCATCGCTCGATGCCGTGACCAGCAGTTGTTCGTCGGAACCGCATGTGCTGTGCACCACAGCAAAATCACTACCCCAATCGACAGTTACAGCACCGAGCGTGCGCTGATTTATGCCGTCGAACGAAACAACCTTTCCGTCTATGCCGGCGAAGAGCCACAGCAGATAAGTCGAACGCTGAAGTGCGGCGGCGGTGTAGAAGGGGGGAAATTGTTTTTTTTCGAGGCCGGGGACGAGAACGCCGGTGAAATAGTTTCGTGCGGAGTTGAAGAAAGCGCTCTGGCTGCCGAGCGGCCAGGGGTCATCGCTGTCGCGGCAGGCGATAGAAACGGGAGCGGCAGTAGTGCTGCTGCAAACGGCTCCGGGCAGATACGCGTCGAAAAAGTGATCACTGGAAAGTGCGATTCGACCGCGAATATCGCGGGGAAAAACGTTGTTGTGGGTTACGGGAAGCGATTGGATCTGCTGCCAGGTGCCGCTGGATTGCTGAAAGAGAATGATTGCAGAGGGAGTGAGTACAACGAGGGTTTGAACGCCCGCAAGGTCGATGGTAGCGACGTCGAGAATTGGAGATGAGAGCGCAAGAAGACGTGTTGTGCGCAGCGTAAGCAGCGGCGCCGAATGCGCAGGCGGTGCGGATTCAGGCAGGGGCAAAGATTGCATTACGACCAGTGTTTGCGGGCCTTGCGCGATCTGCGCGATCCAGAGAAGGCCGGTGGGATTACTGGAGAAGATGATGCGGATGGCGTTGGGAGCGGTGGTGGAAGCGTCGCGGATGATGACACCCTCGGAGGCGAGGTTCTGGAGGATAAGATCACGGATGGTTGTGACGTCGGAAGACGAGAGCGGAGAGTCGTTCTCGACGGTGAGGGTGGCGGGGCCGGGGCCGGCGACGTTGGCGATGCGATGCGCGAAAGCCGCTGCTGGAGCGGTCCAGGACGATGTTGCCGCCACGGCGGCAGGGACGAGGACAGAGACGATCAATAAGAGCCGTATGAGTCGGGTCATTGTCTGCGGCGAATTATAACGTGCGAAGTTCGTCTCGAATATGATTCTTGTGTTGTGTTTTGCGGTGTCAAGCGCCATGGGCGCCAGTGGCGTTCGGGTAAACAAAGCTACTGATGAAGTAAATACCCGGGAGTAACTATGTAGTTAATGAACTTATCGGATTTTAGAATTACCGGGTTGACGCCCAGCCAGCGTCGGACGACCCGGCGACAAGTGAAAAGTGGAATGGCGAAAGAGGAGAATTCATTCGCGTCTGCGAGGGGAGGGGCGTAAAGTGATCGGTGCGATTGAGTACGTTGCAGGATGGACGTAAAAGACCCACATCTGCCAACTGCTGGCAGATATGGGGCACCAGGCAGAACATGTATTTACGATTGGTAATGTTAGGGCTGCTGATGGCATTGTGGCCGACGAGTTTGCCAGCACAAAACCCGAGCGGGACTTCGAGTACCTCTTACACATGCAATTTTGCAAAAGTGAAAGATCATGTCGAGCAGGGCAACTATGTGACGGTACGGTCGGGACCTGGGGTTAAGTTCAAAAAGATCGGCCAGCTTCATTCAGGTAGAGGGGTATATATCTGCGATGAAGAGGGCGCTTGGTTCAGAGTTTTCTATAGTGGTCCCAATGGACCTTGCGGCTCAACATCCCACACCGGATTGGATGTGCAAAAAACAAAAGGGTGCCAATCTGGATGGGTCAAGAAAAAGTGGATTGATGTGATTTCTGGATGAGCTCTGTGTAGCCCCAAATAATAATGGCCAAAGTCAGAGGTGCACTGCAGCTCGTGGCGGGTGGCCCGCATCTGCCCTTCTAGCTTGAGGGTGCCCCATATCTGCCAGTAGTTGGCAGATGTGGGTGCGCCACTTATAGCCTATCGCTATACCTCGAATTACGCCCTACCTTACCCTCGTAAGGCTTTCGTGGCCTTACCTGCCGGGGCCGTGGCGGTGTATAACTCTTCGGGATTGGATTACTACCGCCACGCCGATTGGCTGGGGAGTTCGCGATTGGCCTCGACCACAAGCAAAGCCGTGTACTCGGACGTTTCGTACGCGCCCTACGGCGAGGCCTACAACCAGTATCCTCCCAATGTCTCGGACCTCTCTTTTACCGGCCAGAATCAGGACACAGCCTCCGGCCTCTACGACTTCCTCTACCGCGAACAGTCGTCGGTGCAGGGACGCTGGATCAGCCCCGACCCCGCAGGACTGGCGGCAGTCAATCCCGCGAATCCGCAGAGCTGGAACCGGTATGCATACGTGGGGAACAACCCACTGAGCATGATCGATCCACTGGGACTAATTGCTAAGCTACCTCTCCTTCCTCCTTATCTTCCTTTGTCCCCATGGCCGCCCGGCATCTACGACGGCGGCGTTGATTTTGGTGGATGGTGGTTCTCGGATGCACCATATTTGCCAGCTAGGCCCGGTGGTGGCGGGGGCAGAGGCGGAAGAAAGGCCCCAAATAACCCGATGAAAACATGCACGACGAATGCGCATGGCGTAGAGAATAACCTTCCGACCCGCGCTCCGAATCGTGCAGGCGCATATGGAGTACCCGAAACGCCTGGCACAGCCGCCATTGACCGTTCACAATGGCTACCGCCCGGTTCCTCCTCTTGGACTTCCGCGCAAGCGAACGCCTATATCAATCAATACAGAACTCAAATATCTGGATACATTCCTAATGGCAATGGTGGATATATACAGGTATTCAACGGAGTTAGCGACAATATGGGTCCAGCTTCGGGGGTTGCTGCTTTGATACAGCGTTATCCGGGGCGTGTGCTCTTTGAGCTTCCAGGTGGGCAAGACCTCGGCAATGTGAATGGCATGCAGTTTCAGGTGCCGTCGACGATGACCTGTCCTAACCCGTAGCACCGAGAATCGAAGGCGAATTGAGGGTGAATGTTATGGATTTTGAAACTCGTATCACGCGACTTGAACGGACCAACCGGCTCTTGCTGCTTTTGCTGGCAGCCACAGCTATTACGTTCTGGTGTACTGCAAGCACTCACGTGAGTGCGGCACAGCACCCTGCGGACATCGTTGCCAACTCTATCCAAGCGCATTCGATTTCTGTCATTAATCCGACCGGGAAACAGGGAGTTAAGATAGAAGTCGGTGATGACGGCATGGTTAGCATCGCAATGACTGATGTTCGTGGGAAGCAAACAATTAGCTTGCTTTCCGATCCGGATGGAAAGCCGTCTATTTGTTTAGCCTATCGGGACGTATGTCGTGTCGTCATCGGTGATGTGTACCGGGAGAATCAGCGTGAATTCAGTGTCCAGTTACGCAATAATGCTGGGAATTCGGTTTGGATGCCTGCATCCGCGAATCCCAGAGCAACTATTGAACGTGACAGTTCGAGTAAATAGTCGTGCGCCGGCACTGTGCGCTACTCGCCCCAAATAACGGCTGCAGTGTATCTGCTTCCGAGTGTGTTCTGATTTCTGTGTAAATGTTTGTTCCTCGATCATCTAAGAGGAGCAACATGGGCAGGTGGCCCGGGTTACCGGAAAAAACCTGACGGTGGCCCGTTCAAGCCTTCTTCATTTTGGCTTGAGCGGGGTAGTTCTTTGATGTCGTGCGAAAACTCATCTGACACAGTTTTGAACCCGACCGGTGGCACGTCCTCCGGTAGTCCCATCGATACGGCTCTTGACTTCAGCCATGATGCTTCTATGCGAACATCCAGCCGTCGGCCCTGCGCGAAACAATTCCTCCACGACCAACCAAAGTTCCAGCCTGCCGGGAGCGACGATCAGTTACGACGCCGACGGCAACCTGACCAGCGATGGCGCGCACACCTATGCCTGGGACGCGGATGGAAACTCGACCACGGTGGACAGCACGACCATCACGTACGACGCTCTGGACCGCGCCGTGGAACAGACGACTGGTAGCACCCATACGCAGGTCGTCTACGGTCTGGACGGCAGCAAGTTCGCGCTGATGAACGGGACGACGCTGAGCAAGGCTTTCGTGGCGTTACCTGCCGGGGCCGTTGCGGTGTATAACTCGGCTGGATTGGATTACTATCGCCACGCCGATTGGCTGGGGAGTTCGCGTTTGGCCTCGACCACAAGTCAGACTGTGTATTCCGACGTTTCGTACGCGCCGTACGGCGAACCCTACAACCAGTATCCTCCCAATGTCTCGGACCTCTCTTTCACCGGCCAGAACCAGGACACAGCCTCCGGCCTCTACGACTTCCTCTACCGCGAGCAGTCGTCCGTGCAGGGACGCTGGATCAGTCCCGACCCGGCAGGACTGGCAGCAGTTAATCCCGCGAACCCGCAGAGCTGGAACCGGTATGCGTATGTCAACAACATGCCGATGTCGTTTGTAGATCCGCTGGGGTTATATGAGACGGTACCAACAGACTGTGTCACAATTTACCCAAGTTCAGGTAAGGGTCAGTGGGGTGCCGGACTTCAGGCGGGTGTCCAGATTTGTCCGGAGGCAATCCCGGGAATTGACCTCAGCCTACTACTTCCCTCTCTTCCGCCAATCAGGTTCGGCGGTGGAGGCAGAGGAGGAAGGCAGGCCCCAAGTAACGCAGGACTGAGATTTGTGGCCAATTGCGAAGGTTTTAGTCCGACAGCTTATCCAGACTCGCGAGGAAATTGCACGATAGGCTACGGGCACCTGTTGCACTACGGTCCATGTACTGCCGCAGATAATGCCATGAGCGTTACTGGACCAGCCGCATTGGCGCAATTTGCCATTGATTCCAATTCCGCAGCGACCGCGCTTAACAACGCCCTTAGCGTGCCGCTAACCCAGTCGCAATATGATGCGATGTTTAGCTTGACCTTCAATATGGGGATGGGGCGATTGCAAACGCACGATGTGTGGCGAGACTTGAGTGCGGGGAATACGGTCGCCGTGCCAGGTGACATCCGCTCTCTCAGTGCTGGAGGGCCAGGCATGCCATTCAGGAGGGCCAATGAGGCCAATATGTTTTCGAACGGAGTATACGCAAGTGCCTGCTATGCACATCAGTAATGCATTCCGGAAGGCGACTACACTGGTCAGTGCAGTCGTTCTTTTGGCATTTTTAGGTGGACTATTCGATGCCAATTCCATGGCACAAACTGCATCTCCGTCGGCGTGTCCCAACAGTACAGTCGCAGATGCATGGGGGCCCGAGTTTGCAGTCGAAGCCAAGACATTCTTTCTTGCCCTCCAGCATGTCGTCAAAGAGAACGATAAGAAGGGCTTTGCAGCTCTTGTTCAATATCCTCTGAAGGTATACGGTGCGGGCACATTCGAGATTAGAACCCCCGCAGAGATGACCCGGAAATACGCATCGATTATCACGCCTAGCGCACGACAGGCGATTTTGGATCAGTCATCGGATTGTCTGTTCGGGAATGGACAAGGTGTTATGGCGGCCCGTGGGAGGGTGTGGTTTCAGAAGCAGCCGGATGGAAAGATGAAAATCATTACACTGAATATCATTCACCTCAAACAATAGTGCGCAGAAGCCGCAATGCACGGCGCTGCAGGCGCAGGCATCAGGATTGTCGGGATTTTTCGGCCAAGTTTCAAGCAGGCAGGTGGCGCGGGTTACCGAAAAACCTGACGGTGGCCCGTTCAAGCCATTTTTTGTGTCTAGTCCCAAGACATCGTTTACAGAGTGTCTTGGGACTAGGCACATCTTTTGGCTTGAGCGGGGCAGTTCTTTGATGTCGTGCGAAAACTCATCTGACACAGTTCTGAACCTGGTCCGGGACACGTCCTCCGGTAGTCCCATCGATACGGCTCTTGACTTCAGCCATGATGCTTGTCCGAACATCCAGCCGTCGGCCCTGCGCGAAACAATTCCTCCACGACCAACCAAAGTTCCAGCCTGCCGGGAGCGACGATCAGTTACGACGCCGACGGCAACCTGACCAGCGACGGCGCGCACACCTATCAGCCCGTGGTGCAAGTAAGTTTCTGGCCTAAGTTGGTTAAGCTCGCGTTCTGTTCGCGTTCGAGCGTTCCTGCGGCGCTGTCCATGATCTCGAGCGATTTCCGCCCCAG
>JAJXZT010000059.1 GCA_021779935.1 Acidobacteriota bacterium | reverse complement strand
AAAAGCGACCTCACGCGTGGCCCTTAAAACGCTCACGAGTGGATGGCGATGATGCCCTACTGAATGGCGATGGCGACAGCTTGCGAGCGGTCGCTGGCCTGCAGCTTATCGAGGATGTGATTCACGTGATTGCGCCGAGAGCAATTGCGTTGAGCGGGATGTGCCGCGGCGGGATATGTCGCGTCTTGCCCGTCTTCGTCTTGGGCAGAGAAATCAGGCGGCCTTTCGAAAAAAAGAACGAGAATTCTTACCCCTGGGTACTCGCCCAATTCCGCAGCTCTGAGTCTCTGCACCAATCCGCTTCATTCCGCACCTGGCAACAACCGAGGCTGGTTGCTAAGAAGCGGCGTACGTTGGAAGCACGCATTGATATCGTCGTGAAACCCTCGGAATGCGGAGCCCTCGAAGCCCGCTGAACGCCACCTTGCAATTCATTGTTATGGCTTCCCCAGGGCGGTTGCGGAGGAGCCAGCTTTACAGGTCGGCGCTGGCCCTCCCTCGACCCGGCCAGCACACTCTATCCAGCCCATTGGGGCACCTTCCAAGCCGCCGGTCGTTGTGGCTTGGGTACATCATCGGACTTCCGCCCCCGACCCACCCGGCTCCCTGCATCTAGTCCGCCGGCAGCAAGGCGGTGCGTTCACCTCTCCTTCATCTGCTTCCTCAATTCCTCTCCTTGCCGCAGCACTTCCATGCGAGACCTCAACCGTCACAGGCGCGCCGCGCGGGCGAAGCAATGCACGCTTGGGGACGCCTTTTTGCTGTCTGTCTCGGCGTGATTCGACGCCACTCAACCAGGCAACTCAACCAGAAGCACTAATATGAACGACTCTATCTCCTCTCTCACTCCGTTTTCAGTTCTTCCGCCGGCGGCCCGTCCGGCCGGTCCTGCCTCGGTGGCGGCGCTCCGCGCGATGCTCACCAATTCGGTTCCTTCAGCGCACACGCGCCGCGCCTACGCGAAGGCGTTCGACGATCTACTGGCGCTGTCCGTACGCACCGGCCAGCCGATCAGCTGGCAGCTGTTCCAGCAGTTCCGCTCGGAGATGGTAGACGCCGGTCTGGGCGGCTCCACCATCAATGTTCGCCTGTCGGGGGTGCGCAAACTGGTGAACGAAGCCCGCGAGAATGGCCTCGTCGATCCGTCCAGTGCAGGGCGCATCATCTCCGTGCCCAATGTTCCTGCGCAGGGCGTCCGTCTGGGCCAGTGGCTCACCGTTGAGCAGGCCAAAGAGCTGCTCGCGGATCTCTCTCCGATTACGAGCTACACAGTTACGACAGCACGCAGAACGTCGCAATTCCTATAACTGCATGATTTATAGAGGGTTGTTATACATCGCTGCACAGGTCCGCCGAACCGTTAGCAGACTGTTACGCTTCTGAACCCTTTCGAAGTGAGAATTGCTGCCTCGATTTCGAACGTACGGTGACCAGCCTGTTGGAAAGGGCCGTACCTGTCGATAACTGCACATGAGCCAGCAGTCGGGACAAAACCGGGATCTTGGTATTACACAGGAAACGAGTGAGTCGGTATGGCTGAGATTGGTACCGTCTGGACTGATCCAAGTAAACAAGAGATTCACATAGAATGCCCCTCAGGCAGCCCCCCGTCCGGACGATCTGATGCCAGGACTCCTCCGAGGCACTGGCATTCCACTTCGCGACTCCAAAAGCCGCTTGTTTGCTTGTTTGGTCACTGGGAATGGGATTACAACGATATCCCGAGAGAAATCTGGGAGGCCGCTGTTCCGATTGTCATGCGGCGCATGCGTCGTCTCTATAGGAATGGCTTTATTCGCGCGGGTCATGACCGACCTGTCGAATGTCAAGGGGTAAATGACTTAAATGAGCATGCGATGATTCACGCATCCTAAACAGCGTGTAATTGGCTCGCTCGTTCTCGGAAAAGGGGCTTTGTGAAGTTTCAACCAAGTCTCACCAGCAGCGCGGACTGTCAACTTTTGCCAACAGCCCGACCCACTCAAGGATTTGGCAAGCCGCTCAGTGAGCGCTTCGGCGGAGATTATCACCCACAGGCTTGCCGACCATTGCAAGGGAACTTTAACTTCTCTCGAATGTATCTTTCAGAGATGGACGAGGATTGCGAAATGGACCCCACGAAAAGACAAGTCTTGTCGAGCGGGAGCGCCATGGCGGTCGGAATGATGTGTTTACTTCTGGGTATTGCGATGTCTGCTCACGCGAGCCAGGAAGAGGACGTTAAAGTAACACGCCACGTCAAAGGCAGAACGATCATCTCAGAAGAATCACCCAGGGCAGAGCTGCGCATTCCGAAAGGGTTCCGGTTCATTGGCGATCAACAAATAAATCTTTATGGAAATGCGGAAGCAGAGCAGTATGTATTTGTGCGGTCGGGCGCTGGCAATACTGCAGAAAGATTCTACCTGCTGCAGTTTGAGCATTTTCTTCCGACGAACAACCTCACTTACAAGTACGACTCCATGCAGACGAAGCAAATAGGCGACATGCAATTCATCTATGACGTGAAAAGCTTCTCTGATCTTGCGGCCACTCTGGCGGAAGATCAGGCCTCGGATGGTGCAGCATTGGAACGTTTGCTTGCAAAACACAACCTTTCTCTTCCGCATAAGTCTGTTCTGGTCCGAATGGTCCATTTTCCGTCGGCCGATCACCGAACGGAGTTGCTGATTTTGTACGGAGAGGCTTTGCCGCTTAATAGCGATGTCCCTATGGGCAAAGGCCGGGTCCGCCTCGATACAGAATCGCCAAGAACTGCACAGACATTTCTCGAACACGCACGCCAGGCGCTTGTCGTTCGAAGGCGGTGAAAGCACTGCTGACCTCGCGAAAGATCTGTTTACCAATCCTGGTTTCAAGTGTCGATTTCAGGCCAACGCACTCATCCAGAATGGTTCGCCTCGGAAAGACCAGGATAGGGTTTGGCAAACGGGTACCGCACAGTGAACTCCACCTTGTCGCGGTAGGGACGATCATCGCTGACCGCCCCCCGCACAGATCCGCACGAGCGCGTCTACGCATGCGGCTCTTATGAAGGATGGATGGCGTAGAAGCGAGTCTGAGGGTAGGGGTGCAGGATACGCGGTCGTGGTATCCACCTGTCGAAGATCGGAGTGAGCAACTCCCATTTCTTGCGTGCGCGTTGACTGCGACGAACTAAAACATTTCGCCACAGCCAGGCCACGCGCTGACGGAAGGTGCGCATCTGGTCGAGATTTCAGGGCACAGCATGGTATTGGTAATAGCCATTGACGACCTTCCGAAGCCACGCACCGACTTCGCTTGAGCGGTGATGCTTGCGGTGTTGAAGCTCGGCCTTGATGGCCTTCAGCTTCGCGACCATCCGCTTTTTCGCAGTAATTCGCTTGACGGTGTAGGTCCCGGTCTTGTGACGTTGCCCACAGTAGTGGGTAAAGCCCAAGAAGTTGAACGTCTCTGGTTTCGCAACCCCGCGCTGTTTACGGTCACGGGCTGCATAACGCCCGAACTCAATCAGCCGGGTCTTTTCCGGGTGAAGTTGCAAGCCGAACTTCGCCAGCCGCTCCCTGAAGTCCTCAAGGAACCGCTCGGCGTCGGCTCGTTGCTGGAAGCCCATCACAAGATCGTCGGCGTAGCGAACGATGATGACATCGCCCTGTGCCGCTTTCCTGCGCCAGACATCCGCCCACAGGTCGAACACGTAGTGGAGATACACGTTTGCGATCAGCGGTGAGACCACTGCTCCCTGCGGCGTACCCTGCTTTGTCTCCGACCACTGGCCATCCTCCGACACACCCGCTTTGAGCCACTTCTGGATCAGGCGAATGATTCTTCGGTCGGCCACCCTGTGCTCGATGAATCTAACCGCCCATTCGTGGCTCAAATTGTCGAAAAAGCCCAAAATGTCGGCGTCGAGCACCCAGTTCACCTTCTTTCGTTCCAGTCCCACTGCAAGCGCGTCCAGCGCCTGATGCGGACTGCGCCCCGGACGGAACCCGTAAGAGAAGCCCTTGAAGCCGACCTCGTAAATCTGATTGAGGATCGTCACCACGGCATGTTGGACGATCTTGTCCTCCAGTGCCGCGACACCCAACGGACGTTGCCGCCCGTCGGCCTTCGGTATATAGACTCGCCTTGAAGGTTGCGCCCGATACGTCCCACTCTGAACCCGGCTGTGAAGTTCAACAAGCCGATCTTCTAAACCGGATTCATACTCCTGCCACGTTACGCTATCGATTCCCGGAGAAGCCTGACGCTGGAGAGCGTAGAAGCTGTCGCGCAGAAGTGATGTAGTCAGGTGGTGGAGCAAGGAAGTGAACCGTTCCTGCTTCCTTTCCCTTGCTGCTTTACGCACACCGTCCAGTCCCTGTGACATGCGGGTCCCGCTCTGTGTCGGGAGCATGCGTGGCTGATCGATGTTCTCCTTCATCTGTGCCCTTCCCTCCCCAACCTCCGCGGCGGTTTGCGCTGCCTTGTTCGGCTGGTTCACAGGTACTACGGCGCAGTCCGACTTCTCCAGCACGTGCATATCCGCCGTTCGGCTTATCGCCTTCGCGGACCGGCCTCTGGAAACTCCCAAAGGCGCACTGGAGATCTCCCGGTTCTCGTGCATGTTGTTTTCTCAGCGTGCGCGGGTTCTCAGACTACGCAGGACCGACACAGCCACTCGCGATAACGCAGCTGTCGTGTTGCCTTCCTCCTACTCGTCAGGGAGTCGGCATCCTGATCTGCGACCTTTCGAAGCTCAATAGCCCGGCCCACCGAAACCTCTGGTCTACGCTTCACAAAATACCTCGCGATGTCCCATGCAAGACTCGAGGCCAGGATGGAGTCGCTGTCTCCTTTCCTGTAGGGCTCTAGCATCCCCTACAACATGCCGGTTTATCCCGGCGCACGACGTGGAGCAAGCGCTCAAAGCAATCAGGAGCGCACTTGTAGCAAGAGAGATGCTTTTGCGCATTTGATTCCGGGTGCAGATGTTCATTCTTGCTTCCCCATCGCGCTTCTGCTGAATCGATCACATTCTAAGCCCTGCAACTAAATTCAGCGTCGCGGGGTGTCCAAAAAGACGTTCCGGGCGTATTACCGCCGATGATGACCCTTGCCGATGTTGTTCAATTTGGCAACTTCCGGGGCCTTGTCTCCATCGCCGACAACTCGACAACAATGGCGTTGCACGATTAAAAAAGGGCGAGCGATGCTGATGATTGGGCCAATTCCGGTGCGACGACATGAGGCGATGAGCCATTGGGGCATCGCTGTGTGGGTAGCCGCACTCGCGAGTTTCTTTCTGTGGTCTGCAATCGATGACTGGAGACGAGCTAAAGAAATGGCAAGGATGGCGAGTACTCTAGGCCTGAAGGCTCGTGGACACCAACTGCCTGCAGACCTATCGCTGGCGGGGACACCGTTAGCTAGCAGAAGCGCAACATGGAATGTCTTTGAGGGCGTGCAGAATGACATTCCCTTCGTCGTATTTGACTGCCGAATCGGTTCAGGTAAGGGAAGCTGGCGGCGGACTGTCATAGCCGCTCGCGCTAGTCGAGACGTATTCGCAACCGTGGCTTCAGACTTTAGCTACACGGTCGATCAGTCCGGTGAGTGGATGGTTTTCTACTCACCCCAAAATGTGTCTTTTTTGGGCCAGCGACTAATGCCGATCGCCGAACTTGAAGCACGCCTCTCCACTCTCGGATGAATAGACGATTGCTCAACTTCAATGGACATCGTGGGCGAGTGACCGGCTACTGTCGCTTTTATGCCAAAATCTTGTCTACTGCAGGCGGTTCTTTTTTGGTTTAGTGGCGCGGTTCTTGAGTAGTGAAGGTTCAGATGGAGGATTGCGAACTACTCGTCGCGCAGCAGAATGAGTGGGTCGACAGTTAATGCACGGCGCGCGGGTATGAGGGCGGCCAGCATGCCGAGCACAAGCATGGTGAGGGTGACGCCGGTGAGGACGAAGGGATCACGCGGAGTGGCCTGGTAGACGATAAAGGCTAGTATCTTCGTTGCGAGCAGACCGAGGGCGATCCCGGCGATAGAGCCGTAGGCGAGCAGGCGGAAGGCACGACCGAGCGACGCGCCGAGGATCTGCCGCCGCCCGGCGCCGAGCGCTACCCGGATGCCGAGTTCGCGCATGCGCTTCGAGACGACGTAGGAGGCCATCCCGAAGATGCCGGTGATGGCGAGCATGGCACCAAGTAGGCCAAGGACGCCAAGAGCGACGGTGGCGACGCGCGCGGCGAAGAGGGCGGAATCCATCTCCGAGTCCCAGGTGCGGATGGAAAGCGGCAGGGCGGAGTCGAGGTTATGCAGTGTGCGGTCTAGCGCCGGAGCCAATTCCTGCGGATCGCGGGCGGAGCGAAGCACCAGCCACGTGTCACTATCGGTGTGTTGTTGCAAGGAGAAGAACATCGCCGGTTGCTGATCTTCGGTCAGGGTGCGGTACTTGCCGTCTTCAACTACGCCGACGACTTCGGCGCGCTCTCCGCCCCAGTATTTGAAGTGGCTGCCGATGGCCCTCTGGACAGAGCCGAAGACTTTGATCGCGAAGCATTCATTGATGATTGCGACGCGGGTGGCGCTCTTGGTGTCGTTCCAGGTCAGATCGCGTCCGGCGAGGAGACGCGTGCCGGCGGCAGCGAGGTACCCGGGAGAAACTCTGTAGTTCATGGCGTCGGCAGCCATGTTGGTGGGGCGGAAATCGGTGGTGGCGTCCTTATAGACGAAGGAGTCGCCTCCGCCGAGGCCAAGGGGAATGTTGTTCGTGGTGCCGACGGTGGTAACTCCGGGGATGGAAGCGACGGCGTCGATCATGCGGCGCTGCATCTGCGGGACCTGATCATCTTTGTAGCCAGCCATCTGGAGGTCCGTATCGACGAGCATGACGTTCTGCGGGTTGAAGCCGAAGTCTGAGTGCAGCGAACGGACGAGCCCACGGACGGCGACGAGCGACGAGGTGATGAGGACGGCGCAGATGGCGATTTGGGCGACTAGGAGGACGTCACGCAAGCTGAAGCGCTTTAGGGCGTCAGAACTCATGCCGGTGCGGATGATTTGCCAAGGGTCGGCGCGAAGGACCTGGCGCACGGGAACCATGCCGAAAAGGAAGCCGCTGACGAGGGCGAGCAGGAGAGCCACGACGTAGGTGCGAAAGTCGGGGTTGACAGGAACGTTGATAGGGATGTCGGGCAGGGGCTGCCAGGCACTGAGGAAGCGCAGGAGAACCACGCCACCGGCGAGGCCGAGAACGCCGCCAGTGATGGAAATCAGCATAGCCTCTGTGAGCAGTTGACGCACGATGAGTCGACGGCGGGAGCCGAGCGCAATGCGCAGGGCAACTTCCTTGGACCGATCGGAGGCGCGGGCGGCGAAGAGGCTGCCGAGGTTAGCGCACGCCGCGATCAGGATAAGGCCGGCTAGCAGCATGAGGCCGGCCACAAAAGCGCGCGCCGGACCGCCGAGGAAGTCGCCGACGAGGCCGGGCTTGGCCAGTGAGAATTTTACACCGTCATCGTCACTTGGGTAGGCTTTCGCGAGCGCTGCGCCGATGGTGTTGAGGTCGGCAGTCGCTTCGGCTGGAGTTACGCCTTTGCGAAGACGTCCGATCACCCAGGGCGAGTGGTCGCCGCGATTCTGAAGTTCGTTCGAGCCCTGGACCGTGGGCTGCTCGACGATTGGGATCCACATGGCCGGCGCGAAGAAGAGCTCGGTTCCGCGGAATGTCGATGGAGCGACGCCGATGACAGTGAATGGGTGCTTGTTGATAGAAATCGCATGCCCAATGACGCCGGGGTCGCCGTGGAAGTAGCTGTGCCAATAGGCGTAGCTGAGGACGACGTAGGGAGCGCTGTTGTTGCCCTTCTCATCGGAGGGATGAAAGAAACGGCCAAGGTACGGCTGCACGCCGAGAGCATCAAAGTAGTTGCCGCTGGTGAGGAAGGGCCACGCAGTCGAGGGATGCCCGCCAGTATCGACACCGACAGCGCCGATGATCTGGAAGATCATCAAGCTCTCGAACGTATGGTTGCGATCGCGCAGGTCGATGTAGTCGGGGTAGGACTGCGACGGATAAGTGAAGCGCTGGACGCTGTAAAGATTTTCGCTACCGGGAAGGTTGAGCGGCTTAAGTACAAGGGCGTTCATGACACTGAAGACGATGGCGTTCGCGCCGATGCCGAGAGCCAGTGTGACGACAGAAGTGATGGCAAAGCCCGGGGACTTGGCTAGCTGACGAAGGGCTAGTTTCAGGTCGCTAAACATACGCAAATGTGGTACGCGAACCGAACTGCGTAGGTTCCCGCGAAGCTTTGAGAAGTTCGTAGTTCAGGCGGGTCATTGCCCCAAGACTGGCTTGTTTCCCAATTGTCGACGATACGGCCCGAACCCGTCGGACTGTTCAGCGGCAGTTCGCGAAGTCGATGGTTTGCGCGATCAGCTGTGCACCCTCCGTTGTGACAAGGAATGATTTTCCGTCCGATTGAAATGAAGCGTCTGCAAGCGGAGGGGTGCATACAAACGAGGCGGTTGGTACGGAATGAATCAAATAACCAGGCGGAGCG
This sequence comes from Acidobacteriota bacterium, assembly GCA_021779935.1. Taxonomy (GTDB): domain Bacteria; phylum Acidobacteriota; class Terriglobia; order Terriglobales; family Acidobacteriaceae; genus JAJXZT01. The sequence continues at coordinate 26,036 of JAJXZT010000059.1, read as the reverse complement.
GCCATCCCCATTGTTCCGCCGTCGATTGGATAAAACGGGCTCTGCGCTGGCACTGAAAATGTATACGCAAAACAGAATGGCTCCGTCCCGCCACAGTCACCCGGCGCGGAACTGAATGTCAGTATGGGAGATGCGCCGAACACAGGCATTGCCAACGCCCACAGGTTGGAGTGGCCGTCTGGAGTTTTCGATCCATCTAGGGCATTCATGACGTATTGAGGAATCAGAGTCCCCGTTATCCCAATTGGTGAACTGGTGACGACGCCGGTAATGGTTGCGGGTTTGGCAGTCTGCTGCTCACCTGCTAAACCGCATACTCCGGTGCACCCTCCCATCGAAACAATTCCAAGGTCGGCGGCCATTGTTACGGCTGTGACGTAGGGCGGATATGCCTTACCACCCGGGTCCGTTGCCTGAAGAACGAGGACCGAGGGGCTGGGAAGCGACTGTGCACAAAGGCTGAATTCGCCTTGCGCATTGGTCCCGACTTGTTGCATTGGAGCAAAACTGTAGATGCTCGGCACGCCCAACTGGGTTCCCGATTCAAGGATGGCCATTCCTTGCGTGATGGGCTGATGAGTCAATGAGTCACGCATTGTGCCCGAGAGAGCTGCGCCACTGCAACTGTTACCCGGCGGTGCGGATATGGGCTTAGAGTTGCTACCGCATCCAGAAGGAAAGATGCATGCAACCCAGACAAGAACCACTGCTCTGCAAAAGGCTTTCATTGCAGCCTCAAAGTACGCGTGCCTATGGTTGCTGACATTCACCGCCATCAACGTGATAGCCGTCACCACTGCTGGTGACCAAGCGAGAACATACAACGGCAAGATGGCCATTCCGCCCGAATCACCGCCTATGCTGACTTGTCGAATTGATCAACATCTGCCGTGTCCAAAGCTCGGGCCAAAGCCCCGGGTGACTCGTACCGGGCTGCAGCATCTCGGTGGCATCTCTCCATCGCCGACCACTCAGACAAAACCCTTTCGTGGCAGACGCCGCAGTTACTCTCTATCGCGCCCAGTTCGTAGAACTACCTATTCAGGAACTGACGTGGCACTTGCCCTGCTATGGCAAACGAGCTTGGGCGCGTGAAATTGAGCAGTCGGGTCTCACGGTATCGTCGTAAGCGTGACCTGCGCGTCCATGGATCTTATGGCAATTCGATCAGTTGCACCTTTGGCGTCGCCATACGTGAACCGGTAGAGACCGCCTTCGCGATCTTTCTTGACCTTTAAGCAGAAATCGGCGCGACAGATGAAATCCTTCGGGCGGTCGACAAAGACGTCCACTCGGGTTTGAAAACCGGCTGGGAAGTATGCGTTTACCTGATGTTGCGCGTTGGCGGCCAAACTGCCTTGGAAGTTGGCCGCAGTGATCATGAAGTTGATTTCCTCGGACGCATTGAGGAAGACTGATCCCCGCGAACCCGCAAAATCGATGGCCATGGCCAAGATATCCAGGCGACCCGTTGTATTGAGGACGACAGCACGACCCAAGCTCGAGACGCGGACCGGTCCAGACAGGTCGTGGATTTCTACAGGATTATCGCTATGCACGGTTAAAGGCGCTCCGGGGGGCACCTCCAGCAGGAGATGACCATATCCACCCGCACTACTGCTGTTAAACGAGAGCAGACTTCCGGTACGCTCCATCGAGATTTTCCGCAAATTCCTGTCGGCTTCCTCCGGCGTGTTGCCCTTTCCCATCGCGCAATAGTGCGCAATCCAATGATCCTGAGGAGATGCAGCAATTTCGACGATATTCATTAATTCAACGGCAACTGTCAAGGCGGGAATCTCATTGTGCGGCAGGTCAAGTGTATCGGCACGCGAACGTGCGTAGTCAGGCTGAGTCGAACCTGTCGTAAACGAAGAAGCACCTTGCGGCGTTGGATTTGGTGAACAATCGAAATGGAAGGGACGCTCGTAGAAGTTCGTTGCAACCAGTTGTCCGCCATGCGGATTGACCTTGTCTTTGGAGCAAGCGCTCAAAGCAATCAGGAGCGCACTTGTAGCAAGAGAGATGCTTTTGCGCATTTGATTCCGGGTGCAGATGTTCATTCTTGCTTCCCCATCGCGCTTCTGCTGAATCGATCACATTCTAAGCCCTGCAACTAAATTCAGCGTCGCGGGGTGTCCAAAAAGACGTTCCGGGCGTATTACCGGCTATGCTGACTTGTCGAATTGATCAACATCTGCCGTGTCCAAAGCTCGGGCCAAAGCCCCGGGTGACTCGTACCGGGCTGCAGCAGCTCGGTGGCATCTCTCCATCGCCGACGATACACTCGCACAACCAAAGAATCTGCACAGTTCAGGCATTGCAGACGGTTGATGAGTGGGTTGGCCTGTTCGCGTAAAGTTTGGTAGAAAGGCGCTGCGTTCACACGGAGAAGTAGTGGTCTCCGCAGAGCTCGCGGAGGAACTTGAATGAAACGCGGACCAAATATCCATCGACATCTGATGGTTCTTGTTCTACTCAGTAGCATGGTTTGGGCGCAGAATAGCGGAAGCCAGGCGGCTGATTCGCAAAGCGATGTTAAGAGAGAACTTCCAATCCCCTCCGGCGAATATGGCGTCGGACGCCAAGCCCTCGACTTGACCGAGAACACGCATCCGGATTCCCCATCGTCGATTGCCGGAGGGCATCGCGAGCTGATGGTGTACATCTGGTATCCGGCGAGGCAGTCGTCATCGAAAAGGGGCTCAGACTACTTCCCATTCGCTGCCCAAATCGACAAAGATCCAAAATACAAGGAAGCGGCACGTGAGATTTTCGGAGCAAGCTGGGCGATGATTGTCGATGGGTCAATTCACGCGCACGCAGTCACAGACGCCCGGCCCGTTGTCGGCGCGCAATTCCCGCTTGTTCTCTTCTTCCCCGGCTATTCATCTACAACGTTCTCCTACACTGCTCAGATCGAGAACCTCGTGAGCTACGGATATGTAGTGGTCGCCGTCGAAGATACAAACGGTTCTGGGATGGTCCGATTTTTAGACGGCAGGATAGGTTTGATTCAGAGCCCGCCGCCTTCAGCCTCGAATTCGACGGACCCCTTGCAAGCAATGATCGCTTCTGCGCAGGAAGGCACCCAAACGAGCGCGGAGCACGCGCGCTATGTCCTCGATACTCTCAAGAGGATCACGACTCTCTCCGAGATAATGAATTTCTCAAGGATAGGCGTTGTCGGGCATTCTGCCGGAGGCACTCTCGCGGCACGGGCATGCCAGATTGACCCCCGAATCAAGGTGTGCATCAGCGAAGATGGCGAGGTAAATCCAGTGGGCGCTTTCTTCGATTATTCAGATCACAACTCCATGCAGCAGCCGTTCCTGCTTATCCAGGTAGAACATGATCCGACCGATGAAGAACTGGCTCGCATGCATGAGTCGCGCACGAAATGGAATGAATTTCTTGTGCATGAGCAGTGGCAACTTCGCCAATGTGGCAAAGGGAGCTATTTGATCCGGCTTCATCGACCCGGTATGGGCCACTCGAGTTTCAGCGATGGGCCTCTTCTGAGTGCTCGAGATAACGAACAAGCTGCTATCGCACTTGAGAATCTACGACAGACTGAAGAGCTAGAGAAAGCCTTTCTGGACAAGTACCTCAAGGACGCATCAATGCCAATCTTCGGCCAGACGGATACAACTCTGCCGGGCATATCAATTGAGCCGATCTACAAATGATCAAGGTTCCCTCGATTGGCTCATAATCGCCAACTAGCTGGTCCAGGCTAACTGCTCGAAATGACGCCCCCAGCGGGTTTTCGAGTGTGTCACCGGCAAACATCGCCCTTGGAGTTTTCATTTCCGACATGAACAATGAAATCTCGGTTCTATGCGAATTTTCGGCCACGATCACTCCAGCGTGAGCCGGACCGCCCTAGCGGACGGTACTTCTGTATCTGGATGGGCTGAGGCCGTTGTATTGTTTGAAAGATCGCGACAGATGCGACTGATCAGCAAATCCTGAATCAGCGGCAATTTCAGCTAGCGGCTTAAATGTCTCCTCAATTTGTCGTGCCACGTGTTCGTGACGAAGACGACGCAGGTACTCGCCCGGAGTGGTGCCAAAGGATCGTCGGAAGTCGCGTGACAACTGCGATGGATGAACCTCTACTGCGGCAGCGATCTCCCGGAGTCTGAGCGGTTCGGACATGCGGTCGTGGAGAAGATCGCGTGCCTGCAGCATGCGGGATGTTGCAGTTCGCATTGCATGCCTTGTCTTGCGAACCACATCTACAACAAGCTCGGCGAGGATGCTTTCGAAGATCAGCCCCGATAGTTCATCGGCCTGCGAGAGCTCTCGCTGAAGACGGCTCTTCAAAGGAGCCGCATCGCAAGTCGAAATTTGAATATGGTCATGCAAGACAATGCCATATTCGCAAAGTTCTCCCATGAGCTCGGCCGGAATCTCCGCGGCAAGGATTACGGTGTTCCGCTCAAAACTGTCGACCTGCAGGTACGAAGGGGGGATCAGGAGCATGGAGCCGCGGGGCAAATGCAACGTACTGCGCCCGAAATTCTTCGTATGCATTCCCTTTTCGATGAAAAGGATGGAAGCCCGTTCGTTTCCATGCTCTTCGTAGGTTGATCCACCCTGATATTCAATCCGGCATACCAGTTGAGTTCTGGAAGACCATTTCGTGAGAAACGTTCCGTGGTGTTGACCTGCGGGGAGAATCGTCGCCATCTGTGCTCCAGCGCAAATTGATTTGCGCCATCTTGCCGGTAAGACAGCAGGATGTCAATTCTGTTCAAGCGTGTCAAACACATTCAATACACGGCTGCGTTTTGATGACATGCTGGCTATCAGGTGTTCCTATGTTCGTAAAGAACGATCATCCAGCCTCAGTCATAAACCCGCCCGCCAGTACAAATAGCGCCGAAGGCCACCGAATTCCTCCACGCCTGATTGCAGGTGGGCGCTTTCTCTTATTTGCCTTGGTAATGGTAGCGGCTCTTCTGTCCATACGATTCCTACTGACGACGAATCGCACCACTGCCGGCCTGTTGAAAGCCGCAAATTCCGGATATCTCGATGCTGCGCTCGTCTGGATCGTGGATAGTGGAGCGCTCGCTGTGGTGCTTGTCTACATCGTCATTGCCGCACGTCGCGAAAAACGGTCACTATCCGCTTACGGGTTGCCGCTGCGCGCTTCCTGTCGTAAGCATTGGACTGCCGGACTGCTGCTCGGATTTGCGCTGGCTAGCTTGGATATCGTTGCGACCCGGTTGCTCGGTGGCTATTCCTTCGGCCGGCCGGAACTCTCACTGAGAGGGATTGTTGAACATGGCCTGCTCTGGGGTGGTGCATTCATCCTGGTCGGCATCTATGAGGAATGTTTGTACCGGGGATATGCTCTCAAGACTCTGGCAGAAGCAATCGGCTTCTGGCCCGCTGCTGTAGTTCTGGCGCTCGCATTTGGAATGCTTCATCTGCTTAACCCAGGGGAAAGTGCGATCGGTGCACTGGACGTGATTGCCTATGCTCTTTTGGCATCGTTTACACTCATGCGCACCGGAAGCTTATGGTTTGCGATTGGGGTGCATTCGGCGTGGGATTTTTCTCTTACGTTTCTCTTCTCTGCACCGGGAAGCGGACTAGCGGCGCGCGGATCGCTGCTGCACTCATCGCTGCACGGAAGCGCTTGGCTTACAGGAGGAACAGCGGGCCCGGAGGGAAGCGTCGTGGGATTGTGCGTGCTGGTCCTGGGATTCCTCTTTTGCTACCAATTCCTGCCGCAAAAAGGTACCCGCCATTCTGATGCGCGGCGTTCTTCTCGGTTGCGGTGAGCCTTACCTATGCGCATGGTAGATCCAGGACGATGAGGCTGCCTGCTTTGCCGATTACGCTCGCCCTAAGACACTTCGCCTCTCGGTTCAAGCCAAATCCCAACTCCCCCAGCGAGCCCGAAATCGAGTTCTGAGAGTATTTCCGGCCAGGCTGACGTTTGGTTCTAGTAAACAATACCGCAAGTTTCCCGAACGTGGCCCGGGAGGTTCCGGCTCGGCCGGAGCAGTTTTCGCAGGCATTGTCCTTATTGCCGACCATGGGCCAGCGACGTCTCCTGCTATGCTTGTCGCAGTCCATTTCCATGCCCAAATTGGCTCCTCGATTCGCTGTGGTGCAGGTCGTCGCCCTCTTACTTTTCACAGTTGCTTCTCGCGCCCAATCAACTGATCCGCAACTGCCAGCAACGCGGAAACCACAACCGGAAACGATAAAGATCAAGCTCGTGGATGGCCGAAACGGGCACCCCATGGCGGGGAAGGCGTCCTACGTAAATGTATGGGTGGGTACAGAACGAAAAGATGCGATCACTATACCGACTGATGTGAACGGTATTGCTTCGTTACAACTCACTCTCAATACCGCAGAAATAAACATTCCAAACCTTCCGAGCGAACGCGGGTCCATTGTCGTGACCCATCCTATCGTGAAGTACAACGAATCTCTTCGGATCAATGTTCCTTATGCATTGTGTCAGCTAAACGGCGGGGAGTATTCCTGGCTCAAGACGATGGAACTGTCCACCAGCCGGGTGCTGCAGAAGGGGACCACCATGGCGAATACCTGCGGAAAGCCTATAGCGGCTGCAAAGCCGGGTGAGGTTATCATCTTCGTCAGGCCGCTCACCTGGTGTGAAAAACTAAAGCAGTAGCGTGCCTTTTTTGACGGTTTCCGGGTGAATGACCGGCGACTCTTCCTTGTCGAAGTAGTAAACCGATCGGGAGTTTTTCGGGGTGGGTGCCCTGCCGATCGTGGACTGCTGCCTAGTGGGATAGGTGTCGGTCAATAATGAACGGGCCTGCCACAGGAAAATGGTGACTCCATTTTCGGAACCGGCATGCTGTTCCGGCATTAACCTGCACGAGCCGCCGGCTAAGCGGTTGGCTGCCAATCAAACGCTTACCTCCGGAAACCTAGCGCAAAGCTAACTTGTGGGGAGTCGTATCGCTGTCATCGCGATTCCCATCCAATGCGGAGGGGCGGGGCACTCGCAGTTGGACAGACTTCATCCTAAGGCCTTGGTTCCCCGCCGTCTTTTTGTCTGAGGTACAAATAGCGAATTTCTGAATACTTGCCGATGTTGTAGACACCGACGGGCACAATTCTGAAGGGCGACCTTCCTCGCCCCATCCTCCTATTGAATACTCACGCTCACCACGAACACCTGCGGCTGACTGGAGAAAAATGGATGAGATGTGCCGGTGTTTTGAGTGTAGGCGCCGTAGACCATGAATTTGTAGGTCCCGGAGGTTGTGCCGGGGATCGTCTTTCCACCTCCGCCACCTCCGCCGCCTCCGCCACCTCCGCCACAACTCGTCACGGCCAAGCACCCCAGCAGCATGATCAGCAGGCACAGACCGGTTCCATTGAGGCGAATGCGCCTCCGCAATGGAAATACGATCGCGAAAAGGCCGGCAAGGAGCGCGAGAGATCGCCCTCCCGGCGGCCTGGGGCGGCGGTTTCCTGAAGCACGCGAGACCTCAGTGCCCGAAACCGTCGTCGGTCCCGTGGAGCTAATCGTCATGGCGGAGATCACCGCGGTTGCGCTCGTCACATTCACCGATGCCGGGACTGAGCATGTGGGAAGATGCTGCGCGCCGGGCGGATAATAGGCAAGCGCGCACGCAAAATAGATGGGCCCAGTAAATCCGTTGATAGGCGTCACCGTGAGCACGGCAGTGTTGCCCGTGGCCGATCCGGCGGCAAACGATACTGAATTTGCAGCCGTCATCGTGAACACGTTCAGCATGGTCACTGTGACGACGGTGGCGCCGGGCCCATAGTTCGAATCTCCGCTGTAACCCACATTCACAGTAACCGTGCCGGGGCTCCAGTATGCGCCCGAAAAATCAAAGCTGCACGAGCCGTTCACCAAGGTACAGCCGGTGCTCCAGTCTCCACCGGGACCATAAGCATACATACTGATGGACCCTGTCGGCGTGGGCTTTCCACTCGCGCCGGCAACCTTGGCCGTGACAATCAAATCCTCCGTTGCAAGCTGCGAGGGCGCGCCCGCACTGGCGGTAAGGACGGCGGACGCTTGCGGCTGGGTCACGGTGACCGCGATGGGATCTGAGGTTGTGGCCTCGTAATTCGCATCGCCGCTATACTGTGCAGTAATCGAGTTCGTCCCCGCTGGCAAATTCGCCAGATTCAAACTAGCCGCGGAATTGATATTGGGAAAGGTCAGCGTTGTCGGCGCTATTGTGGCTGTCCCCAAAACCGTATTTCCGGAGCGGAAAGTGACCGTTCCGGTGGGCGCGGGAGCCACATTGATGCCAACGATGAGCTGAAGCGTGAGGCTTTGGCCGGATGTGATTGTGATCGAAGTACTGCTTGTCGACCAACTAACGTATGGCGTGGATTTGGTCAGGGTGAAATTCAGCGGGGTGGTGCTGGACGACGCGTTGAAGCTCGCGTCCCCTGAATAGCTGGCGCTTATGCTGTGACTGCCGGCGCCAAGTGCTGCTGGCAACCACTCCGCCGTGCTGCCCGACCCCACGCTTAGCGGGCCTGAACTTACCGTGCCTGTGCTCGTCGCATCTGTAAAGGTGACTTTGCCCGTGGCAATGCCATCGCTCGATCCGGCCGGCGCTTTCGCTCCGGTCACTTGCGCCTCAAGCACGATGGAAGCGCCGACGGGATAGCTTCCACCGTTTGCGAGAGCGCCCACGCTGTTGCTGGAGAACAGAGAATAAGCCCCAAACAGCGATAGGCTACTTGCCTCCGGGGCAACGTTCACGTCTACAGGGTTGGAGCTACTCGATGCGAAGAAATTGTCGCCACTATAGCGGGCGGTGATCTTGTATTGGCCCCCGGGAAGACTGTTTACGGTGGCGCTTGCCGCTCCGTCCTGAAGAGTCAGTGGACTCATTCCTCCAGTGCCCTGCGCAATCAGCAGAGCTACGCTTCCCGTTGGAGTTCCGCCGTTCCCGCCTACGCCAACGTCGACCGTGATCGGAGTGCCATGGGGGAAGCTCGTCTGGCTCAGGCTGAGGCTGGTCGAAGTTGACTTGAAGCTCATCGAATTCCAGTAGTTGAACAGTAGGTTTGCGTCCACGCTGCCCAACCCGGTCGCCATGTCGAATCCCTGGCCGGCACGGTAGCCGAATGTGTAATTGCCCTCGGTATTGTCGGTGGCCGCGCTCAGAGAGCAATTCGGCGAACCCTGCTTGCAGGGCACAATGTTGCTGCCGGTCGCGATGTCGTGAATTGCGGACGGGTGCTGAGCCGCCAAGGGGTAGAGGATGTAGTCGGCCTGTCCCTGCGCTCCGTATTTCTGTTCGATCAACGCCATGATGCCGGCCATCGCGGGGGAAGAGGCCGAGGTTCCTGCCACAAGGCCAATGGACAGATCGCCATTGGAGAGAACACATTCGTTGGGTCCCGCACAGAAGGGATAGAACGTGTCATTCTGCCCCCCCGCGGCAAACACCGACACATCGGGAAGATCGCGCACGCCATCGCTCGGAACTCCGACCCCCGCCTGCCACGAAGGCTTCGGGTATCCGCCGGAGCACGAACTGTAAGCGCCGTTCGAAGCTTCGGTCCCGCTCACGCAGTTGCTCGGGCCGCCGCTTCCCGCAACGATGCTTGGCTGGCTGGAGTCATAGATGCCGCCATCCGCAAGATTCAGTCCGAATGGCACATTCCATGCCTGCTCGGGTACGGGTTGGAGGAGAGACGTGGTAGGGAACCAGGTCGGAACAGTATCCCAGTACGTCTGCAACTGAGATTGCTGAGCGGTCGTGGACTGGTTGTAGCTGCTGTAATAGAAGTCCGTGCCGCCCACGGAGATGTTCCAAGGAGTGGAGCTGAACCCGTTCACGGCGCTTCCGTACTGCGCCGCCTGGAGTTGATTGAAGTCATCGCAGCCGGCCGGGCCACCGTCCCCCGCGGAGACGAACGAGGTTTGCCCCTGCGCTGCCGCCTGCTCCCACAGGGCATTCCAGAACTGGTTTCCTGCCGCCCCGAGATCCGCTTCGCATGAACCGTAGCTGGTGCTGAGGATAGGGGCCTGGTCGTCGTCAACGGCCCGCAGCGCCGCCAGATACAGGCCCGATTGCACCGAGGTGTCGGCAGCGGTGTATAAGTAGATGGTTGCGCCGGGGGCGACAGCGCCGCTTAGTTCGACATCCAGATACGATTCATTGGCGGCGCCGTTTTCTCCCGGATCGGTTCCATCGACGACCACCTTGAGCGGGTTGGCCGGCAACCCGAAGAACGAACGGTAGGTCGCCACAACCGACGGGTCGACGTTCGACGCACCGATGATTCCGATGGTGACGCCGCTGCCGGTAATGCCCGCCGCATACAACGGCCCGAGGTCGTACTGCAGCGCGAAATCGCCCGGCGACATTTCCAGCAAATCCTGCCCTGAAGGAAACGTCCAGTCCGGAAGAAATTTCTTGCTGTTGCTGTCGTAGGTCGCCTTGCCGGGACTACTCAAGTAGGATTTGGGGCGAAAGTCGTTGATCGGAGTGATGCCCGCAATCACCGGCGCAAGCTCCGCCGGGACCTGCGGATCGGCGGCATTGGCGTGGTGCACCTCGCCGTTCACTCGATAGGCGTGGATTTGTGTGTGGAACGCGGAGCGCACCTCCCCGGCCGTGCCCGAAAACTCGATCACTGTCCGGGCACGATTGACTTTGTCGATCGAGAACCCATGTCCTTGAAGCCAGCCGGAGACCGCAGCGATATCGGAATCGCTAACTCCATAGAACTCGCCAAACTGCTGCGGCTTGAGCCATCGGTGAAAGGTGGGAGATCCCGCCGTGTTTGCCTCTTGCAGGAACTGCTGCAAAGCCGCTTCGCTCTCCGGTGAGCGCTTCAAGAGCAACACCATTCGTGAGGCGGGAAATGAATCAGGGACCTCGCCGAGGTCGAAAGCCGCTTGCGCCAGGGGATGCACATTCCCCTTCAGGGCGACGTGAACGTTTTCATCGATCGGTCGCGTGATACGGGAAATCACAGGAGTCTGAGTCTGTCCAACCCCGCACAACAGAAGAATCAACAACGGAATAAACCGGGATGTTGTCGACATTCTCACCTTTGACCTGGAAACTTGCGCAGTTGTACTCTCAGTCGCGACCCGTTGCTGACTTCATGTCCGCAAAATCCAGCGCAGCCTCCTGATCCGGTTACACCTTATCATAGGCACCGAATCGGAACAGCAAGTTAACGTATGCGGTTCTGGGTGAGATCTCTGGAGCCAGTTCTAGGCATATCCTAGCTCAGCGTGAGCCGAATCACCACGACCTCAGCACAGGCCATTCTACGGGGTGCGGCATCCCACTTGAGTTGCGCGAAATGACATCACGGCCGATCTTTAATTCGAGGAAGCTTCTGCTTCGCAAACCAGATAAGATAAACGGGATCTCGCAAATTGACGATGCCCGCGCGTAAACAGACGGCGTGAATCCGGCTCGGGCCCGTACGACCGCCTATCGTCGCCTTTGGAATTTCCCATTTCCCAGGCGCGCACCTGCTGGCCCTCCTGTGATCTGGCTCTCTCACGGACGACGGTGGTCGACAATCGTCGTGGTCGGCAAAGAGAAGATAATCGAAAACGCTCTCGCTCCATTCGGGATTCCTATGCAAGCCCTAAAATTATCTCGGCCACGACGACGGACGCTCCCTGGTTCTTGACTACCTAGCCGGCAACGGGCTCTCTTAGTCCATGCGATATGATGGCGGATGTGTTTGGGGCCGTACAGAAGCCGCTCGCGAAAGCACCTGAAGACCGCTGCAGTTGACTACGGTTCTTCCATGGGGTGAAAACTATGGGGAATTGGACGCGAAGAGGATTTATCGGATCGCTTTCAGGAGCGGCAGCCGCAACCGCTTTTGCCGCTCAGGAGAGAAGCTCTTCCCCAGTACCTGCCAAAGGAAAGATTAAGATCACTGACCTGAAGTGTGCCATCATCGGGCGCAATCCGGTGGTGCGCATTGTCACCGACCAGGGTATTTCCGGATACGGCGAGGCGGAATCCGCCAAGCCGTACCTCAAGCCCATGGTGCTGTTCTATAAAGACTATCTTCTCGGCGAAGACCCCACCGACGTGAATCGCATCCTGCTGAAGATTCGCCGCATGGGCGCGTTCAAGCCCTGGGGTGCTGCGGTAAGCGCAATCGAAATCGCCCTCTGGGACATCGCCGGCCAAGCCGCCGGTTTGCCCGTGTATAAGCTGCTTGGCGGTAAGATCCACGACCGTGTTCGCCCCTATGGGAACTCCGAAAACAACTCCAAACTCGTGCTCCGCACACCTCAGGATTACGCCGAAGTCGCATCCGAAGTAAAAGCGGCTAAAGAGGGCTACACGCTCATCAAGTTGCCCGTGGGCTTCCACAATGACGCAATGATGCGATCCATTCCCGATGCCTGGTATGGACAGCAATGGGCGGGGCGCATGCCCCCATATATGGATCGCGGCATGATGACCCAGCCCGGCATCGATCATGTGATCGCCTGCGTTGAAGCCGCCAAGAAGGTCACAGGCGCCGAGGTCGGCCTCGCTTTCGACTGCGGTCCCGGCTGGACTCCCAAGGACGCCATCCGTTTGGCGCGCGCAGTCGAGCCATACGACCTCGCATGGCTCGAAGACCTGATTACTGGCGACTACGCACCTTATCCCAACGCCCAGGTCTTCAAAGAAGTCACCGATAGCACCTCGACGCGGATTCATACCGGAGAGGAGATCTATTTGCGCGAAAACTTCAAAGACCTGATCGAGACGCAGGCAGTGAACGTGCTCGGTCCCGATCCGGAAGACGTCGGCGGCATTGCCGAATTGAAGTGGATCGCCGAATATGCCAACCTCCACGGCATCCAGGTGGCTCCGCACGGTATCTTCGACGGACTGTTTGGGGTGGCCGCTCAAGTTCATTTGGGGGCGGTCTGCCCGCAGAACTATATCGCTTTCGAATACGCCAAGGCCCAGCCGGAGTGGTGGACAGACATTGTTGACGGACTACCCGATCCGATTGTCAAAAACGGCTACATCGATGTTTGGGATAAACCGGGTCTCGGCATCACCTTCAACGTTCGTGCAGCCAAAGCGCATTTGTCTGAAGAGGATCGCACTTTCTTTGACTGAGGGCTGTTCACAGGCGCCGCTGTTCAAGCTGCGGGAATCGACTCGCACGGAGGTCCAATGCAGAAGTATACAGTTGTCATGCTTGTGATATGGAGCGTGCTCGGAACGTGCGCCTTTGCCCAGGTGAGACAAACTCGCCAACAGATCGAGTTTTATACATCCGATTGGAAAGGCGAGCGATTTCCGGATGGGCGACCCAAAATCCCTGACGACTTGCTCAAGCGCGCGCTTGATGTCTCCACGGAAGATGTCTGGGATTTCCTTCGCGAAAAGGGATACGACAATCAGTTTGAAGGCAATTGGCAGGCACTGCACATCGGCAAGCCGTTCTCAGGCCGGGCGCTCACCACGCAGTACATGCCCACCCGGCCTGACGTGGCCAAAGCCGAAGCCGCCGAGGGCAAAGCGGAAGGCCTCATTCCGTTTGCCATGAATAACAGTTGGCCCATCCAGGAACTGGTGCAGGGCGATGTCTATGTCGCCGATGGTTACGGCAAGATCGTGGAAGGCACGCTCATCGGCTCCAATCTGGGCAACGGCATTGCCGCGCATACTCGCAACGGATTCGTGTTCTACGGCGGCATCCGCGATGAGGCCGAAAACCGCGAAATTCCTGACTTCAACGGCTTCTACAAGGGCTACGACCCCTCGGCTTGGCGGCAGGAAGAGCTAACCTGCATCAATTGCCCCATCCGCATTGGACGGGCCACCGTATTGCCAGGGGACCTCGTCATCGCCAACGACCAAGGCGTCCTCTTCGTTCCGGCCATTCTCGCCGAGGAAGCAATCAGTTCCGCCGAATTCACCGGCCTGATGGACGACTACAACTTCGAACTCAATCAAGAAGGCAAGAACGGCGCGATGTTCGAGGGCGGATGGACGCCCAGGAAGTTTGCCAGCTTCAGGCAATGGGTCGACGCGCATCCAGACAAGTTGAAAATGCCGAAGGTCGAGTTCGAAAAGATTCTCGAGGAACGAACCGGACGGACGAATCCCCAGGCGAGCCCCAGCGGCTCGCAGGTTCCATAAAATCCAGTGGTGCGATGCAGCTTCTCCACAGTTCCGCTGGCGTTTCACCAGGGCTGTGATACTGGATGTGTGTTCCGATGATCGGCCTAGCGGATCTCCTTAGCTAAGGCGCATAGATATTTCCGTCAATCTCGCTTGTTTGCCGGGAGACCAAGCATTGACTGCCTGTACCTTTACAAATAAGGTCACATAGTCGAGAGAATCGATGTAGGGGCAACCCTCAACATGGAATCTGATTATCAAGGGTGCTGTAATCGTTGGCTCTCCATTCTCCAAATTCCGGGGAACGCGGCAAGCAACGCGAAATAGATAGCTGGCGTTCCGAGCCAATCACCGCCTAGCGTTCAGTTTGCAGATGGTAAACCGAGGAGTACCGCCAAGCGTCTCCAGACGGTGATTTGGAGCACTGTGGGGTAATCGTAGCCGACGATACTGTCAGAACTACAGTGTTTTGGCGTCGGGTCGATGAGCGATTTGATCTGATATCGACAGTTGGAATCCGAGTCGCGCGCGATCGCACCGAACAATAACCGACCGATCGTTCCCGTTCTTCGGTGGAGGTATGAAATCTATTTGCTTTGCGGACTTGTTCAGGGAAGACGAGACCCCTCCCGCTCAGAACATCTTGAAATATTCCTTAACGCGCGCTGGTTCATCTTCGACAGCCATATTCGATGCGTCGTGCACGCCATCCAACGAACCCTCCGGATCAGCTTCGAGCGCTCCGAATAGCGGTTCGAGATTCTCCTGTGCGGCACCTTTGACAGCGACCAGCTCGAAGGTTTTCCGACGAGCTGCTTCGGACGTGACGCTCTGCACCAGGACCTGCGCGATCTGCTGTCGCGCGATGACGCCGTCGGTTGGGTTCCCTGCGTGCCGCTTGTCGCCCTGCAGAAAGACGAGCCTGCATTCGTCCGGCTTGTTGTAATCGAACCAGCCGGGCCGCACGATTGTGTACGGCATCCCACTGGCGCGTACTAGCCGCTCTGATCGCCGCTTCCAATCGTGGGCTTCGGTGCTCCGGTTGTACGAACTATCGCGGTTCGTCACTCCGATTGACGTCATAAGGGCGATGCGCACCTCCCGCGGCCCGAGCGCACGCAGCACATTGCGAACTCCACCGTAGTCGATGTTCTCCGCGCCAGCCTTTCCCTGGCCATCAGACCCCAAGGTGAAGATGATCGCACCTACGTTTTCAACAGCTTTGGCGAGCTTCTCGGGACACGTCACGTCAGCGATGACTGGCTCTGCTTCAGGCGGCAGCTGGCGCGCCTTCGCTTGCGAGCGAACCATGGCGCGGACGACATGGCCTCGCCGCAACGCCTCTTTCACTACGAGGCGACCGACGCTGCCGGTCGCTCCCACAACGAGAATGTTCATGTGATCTCCATCGGCTGAATGCATGCGGCTCAGGTTGCCGTTCGCAAGCGATCTGGGATTGGGCGGCTGGTACTACGCCGGCGTCGGCAGCAGGCCTGCTCGCATGGCGGCAATCACGCCACCGTCAATTAGAAGATCGCTGCCAGTCACGAATCCTGCGTCGGGCCCGAGCAGGAAGCTCGCGGCTACAGCAATCTCGTCGGGCGAGGCCATGCGCTTGGCAGGCGATGCCTCAATCATGCCCCGATAGATATCACCGATCGCCGAATTCAGTTCGTGCTGCGCAAGGGGCGTCGAGATAATTCCTGGACTGATGGAGTTGACACGCGCTCCGCGCCGGCCCCAGGTGATGGCCGATGTCTGAACTCGAAGATGATTGGCTCGTTTGGAGATGATGTAGGCCACCATCGAATCTGGCACAGCCTCCGTTCCCAGGAACGGCTTCTTCATCAGCTCGTCGGCAGGCGCGAATGCCAGATCGCGCTCCTGCTCCGGGGGCAGCGGTGCAGACATGTGGCCGGCCATGCTGGAGACGATCAGAGCAGCACCTCCGGGCGCGATGACGCGCTCGAATTCCTCGAAAACGACTGCGCTCCCGTAGAGGTCCACAGCAAGAATCCGGTCGGGCGGGGCCATGTTGGGCGACAGCCCCGCCGTGTTTACAACGTTGATCACATCGCCGAGGGAGGCGGCGTGATCGGCAAGCGCCCGCACGGACTCTCGCGAAGAGACATCCACCTTTTGGGTGGACACCCGGTAGCTCGCTGTTTCGAGTTCCTTCACCGCGGTCACCAGTATCTTCTCGTTGAAGTCCGCCAGTAGAATTTGCTTGCCAAATCCCTGCCGGCGGGCAATGGCCATTCCGATACCGCCCGCGCCGATTACCACCACCACTTGCATAACATCTCCCATACTTCGTTTAGCTGCGCTTCCTGAGGGGCAACCATGCCGCGCCTCGGCGTGGCATGGGCCGCACTAACGATTGATGTTGGCTTGCAGGTGCGCAGGATAACGATCTCCTTGCACCTTGATCTCGGCGAGCGCATCGGCGATGCGCTGCAGGTCCTCTCCCGAGAGCTGAACCTGCGCCGCGCCAAGGTTCTCTTCGAGCCGGTGGAGCTTGGTCGTACCGGGAATGGGAACAATCCACGGCTTCTGCGCCAGGAGCCACGCCAACGCGATTTGCGCACGCGTCACTTTCCGCGACTCCGCGATCTCTCCGAACAGATCAACCAGCTTCTGATTCGCTTTGCGAGCTTCCGGCGAAAAGCGCGGCACAACGTTGCGGAAGTCCGTGCTGTCAAATTGCGTGTTCTCGTTGATAGCTCCCGTCAGAAAGCCCTTGCCGAGCGGGCTGAATGGCACAAACCCGATTCCCAGTTCTTCGAGCGTGGGGAGCACTTCCTCTTCCGGCTCCCGCCACCATAGCGAATACTCGCTCTGCAATGCGGATACGGGCTGTACAGTGTACGCGCGCCGAATCGCCCCGGCTCCAGCCTCGGACATACCGAAGTACTTCACCTTGCCTGCTGCGATCAGGTCCTTAACCGTGCCTGCAACTTCTTCGATGGGCACCGCGGGATCAACCCGGTGCTGATACAGAAGGTCGATTCGGTCTGTCCTGAGGCGCTTCAGGGCAGCCTCCGTATGGGCACGGATGTTCTCTGGACGGCTATCGAGGCCGTCGCCCGGTTTGCCGTTCTTGAAACCAAACTTCGTCGCAATCACAACCTGCTCTCGAAACGGCTCGACTGCTTCGCCAACAAGCTCTTCGTTCAAGTACGGACCATAAGCCTCCGCCGAATCGAAGAAGGTGACGCCGCGCTCGAATGCCGCGCGAATCAGCGCAATGCCCTGCTGCTTCTCCGTTGCCGGGCCATATCCGTAGCTCAGGCCCATGCATCCCAAGCCGATCGCGGAGACCTCGAGACCACCCGTTCCTAACTTCCGTTTCTGCATAACTCTTAATCCTCCACTCAGAGAAGGGCCGGATGCCGTTCGTGGCCCTTCGATGGTTCTAAGTTAGCCATGTTCGAGACTCTCCGCCCTGCAGAAGGCGCCAATATGACGGCAGAATGCGCCAATCGAAAAGCCGTAGAATGCGCCGGCAAGGTGGCGCATCCGGCAGGGACTTTGGCGCGATCTGCATGGCGCCGGCGACCGGAATTGACTAACGTAGTAAGCAGAGCGCGACGTTCACCGTGTCTGCCTGATCGCACGTTCCTCGCGCCGTATGTGGATACCAGAACCTCATGGCCAAACAGTTCAGGGTTTCGAATAGTCTGCGCGTCAAACTCGAGGAATCGGGAGTCGCCTCCCCCGCCGTTCTGCGCGCGGCCGGTCTGCCGCGAGACTTCTTCGATCAGTCGCGAATCCTTGTGAATACGCTGGAACTGTTTGCCCTCTGGCGCGCCATCGGGGACGTCAGCAAAGACCCCGCGATCGGCCTCAAGCTCGGCACCGAGACGAAGGTGGAGCGATTTCATCCCATCGGCATCGCCGCATTGGCGGCAGAGAAGTTCGGCCCGGCCATCGACTATATGGCAAAGTACAAAAGACTGTCGGCACCCGAAGAGATTCTGCAGACGAAGCGCGGGGGAGAATGGAGCATTCGGTTTCGCTGGACACTGGCAGTTGAGGTCGAGCCGCCCGCACTGATTGAGAACTGCTTCGCCTGGCTTTTGACCATCGCCCGGCAAGGTACGGGTAGTCGCCTTTCACCGCTACGCGTGGAACTGGTTCAGGTTCGCGGACACCTGAAACAGCTCGAACGGCACTTCGGATGCCCCGTGGTCTGTGGAGCGACACAAAACGCGATGATCTTCCGCGTCACTGACGCAGAACTGCCATTCGTCACCCGCAACTCTGAGCTTCTGGAAATGCTCGCGCCTCAGTTCGAGCACGAGCTCGAGCACCGCTACGCTGATGAGCAGAACAGTTTCATCGAACTTGTGCGCGGAGCAATTCAACAGAGGCTTACCGGCAGACGTCCCTCGATCGAGGAGATCGCCGATGATCTGCACACCAGCTCGCGCACTTTGCAGCGACGGTTGCAGGATGCCGGCTCGAGCTTTCAACGCGTGCTCGACGATGCCCGCCGGCAGCTCGCCCGTTATTACCTAAGCAATTCGGTTCTCGAACTTGGTGAAGCGGCTTACCTGCTCGGCTACGAGGATGCGAACTCGTTTGCGCGAGCGTTTCGTGGTTGGGAAGGGATTCCCCCCAAGCATTGGCGAGAGAGTCATCGGTCTCCCGCGGTCCACTGAACCCCCGTGGCTCCGCTACCTGCGGGTTCACCGCAGTCGAGGCCTATGTCAACGAGCGCACAATCGCCAAGTCACTCATCGAGCTCAAAAGCCGAGTTCCGCCCGAGTAACCGCCCATGCTGACTTTTGCAGATAGTAAACAACCATGTCTGTTGATGCCGTCCCAAGGAGGTCCCGGCCCCGGCGGGGCCGTTTCCGGAGGCATTGTCTCCGTTGTTTGAATGCCGACCATACGCTAACGACACAACTTTGAGTGCCGTTTGCTTCGTCACACTTGGTCGGGGCACTAGAAAAGGCGGCTTAGGTCTCGATGGCCATGTACGATACGCACAATCTCAACGGAATCAACGAGTCCGTCGTTTGTGTCCGGGTGCGTCTCATAGAGAATCAAGTACACGCCTTCCACCAGAATTCGGGTTGATGGCGCAATTTCAGGCCTGCGGACGCCAATACGGGGCGAGCTTGCAAGCAAGTCGACGTGCGCCTCGATCGCCGAATACATTCGCTCCGCCGCCGAGGGATTGTCAAAGCCGATCGTGACGTAGATATCGAACAGGTCTTCGCGTGCCTGAGGTGTCCACAAGACCTTGGTCTTCATGCAGTCCGTTCGGCGGCCTTCTTGAGTCTCAGCCTCGCCTGATTCCGGGTCTCAGCCATATTCAGCGGCGCCGCTGGGCCACTGGACTTGCCTTCGTTCCAGAGCTCTCGCATTCTCTTCAAGTCTTCGCCGCGAAGCTCTCGCTTCCATTGCCATTCGCGCAAAGCTTCTCGCACGATTTCACTTGTTGTGGCGTATTCGCCCGTTTCCACGGCGGCCTTGAGCGAATTTACCTGCTCCGCTGTCAGGGCGACGCTAATTTTTTGAATGTCAGCCATCTTCACCCTCGGTAGTAAATATTACCACCTTTTGCTAAGTGGTGAAACATGGGAATAGTCGCCGACAATACGGCAATCACCGCCGACGACACACTTTACTGGCATCATTTTCTGGTGCTGTCACAATAGTGCGGGTTTCTCTCTAGGCCTTTCAAAGTGGCCTCAAAGAACATCCGATAATCTGGGTTTTGTTCTTGAGAAATGGCCGCTCGAATGGCTTCTTCGGACTCTGAAGTGCCGATGTCTGCGAGCGCCTGACTTGCTTCCAAACGAATTTGCGCTTCTTGCTTACGATTCGTCAAGTACAGCTTGAGAGTCGTCATGATACGACGCGCCTCTTCAGGAGTGGAGTCGCAGTAGATAGCCGAAAGCCGGGTTTCTCCCATTGCAATGTCCCCCGGCTCCTTCGCGCTTCCGATGGCGGCGAAAAACGTCTCCGCGCAAACGCCCGCTCGGGAATGGGTAAGTCTGAGGGCGTCAACGACTGCAATCAAGGTTGCAAGTTTCAACGATGAGTTTGTACACATCGCACGCAGGTGCGCGATTCCCTTTTCACTGTGGAGCCCCCAAAGCGCCTCGGACAATCCGATTTGCGCATTAAGGTCTTGCTCGCGAGAGAGCGCAGATTCGACAGCAGGTGCCGCGTCATCATGATGATCCTCCGCGAGCTTCATAGCAGCCACACTCCGCACTTGCGGATTGCTGTTTGTAAGAGTCGATATGAGCGACTGCTCTGAAAGGTCCGTCACCCCATGAGAGGACAGCACCTCCGCAAGGGAAATCATTCGCGAAGTGATTTGTGGACTCCCTTGGACGTCTTGAGGGAACGCAGCGCCAGCAGCCACGCTAAAGATCAACAGCGCGACTGTGATGAGCATCGAGCAACCCCCTGTCACTGGACAGTTCATGGTGTTGAGTCTGCGCGCCCAGTATAAGCCCGAATCCGTCGAGACTCCCGTCTTACCGCCCATCGTCGCTTTACAAAGTGAGCAACATCCGCAGGATAATAGCGGAGCGGCTTCCAGTATCTTGGGGGACCGGCCTCCTACCGCCTTCATAGCGCGATCGGTCTCTCTGCTACACCCATCAACGAATGGGCATTCTCCGATGCAGCCTTGCTCGTGTGGGCAATCACCTGGTCAGCGAATTTGGTGTCGCTGATGTTGCGCCAATCGGTATCGGAGGACATCGAGATGCTGCAATAGACCTGCATGATAAAACTAGGTTCTGATGTGAGATTCCGTGTTCCCGTCGCCGACAGTCGGGTGGGAGTGCTCAAAGAGTTGAGCAGGGGCATTTGAAGCGGCCCAGAATCGCCGACTGAATTCCGTTCTGACAGAATCAGGCTATTTCCGGTTGTGCAATATATGAAAGGCTCCCGAAGCTTCGAGCGTGATCTTGAGCGTGTAACTCTCGGTCAGCCGCGGCCGGTAGACCAGTGCCGGGCGGAAGCAGACGATGCAGAGCCCCGTTTCCTCGCGCACACTCGGATAGACGATCCCATTGGCGCCTTTGGCGAGCAGGGTGCGCGCCAGCGTCTGGCCTTCGGCGTAACACTGAGGGACCGGCTCGGCCTGGAGATACTTTTGAAATCTCCGCGAACGGTCAAGTTGATAGAAACTGGCGTGAAAGTCCGCCTGCCAGTCGTCATACTCGTAGTTCTGGTCCTCCACCTCGATCCCGCGCGCGAGTTGTAGCCGCCGGGCGAGATGATATCCGACCTCGTAGATCGACACGTGGACCTGGTCCGCCGCATACCAGCCGCCACGGTCGCGGTCGTGAAATCTCCCCCCGTCGCCGGGGAAGCGAAAGGCATCGCGAACGATCTGAGCATTGGGGATGCCGAAGACAAGCTCCCGCTGCGAGATCCCTGCCAGGCCCGCGGCGCTGGGGACTTCTGAAGTATCTGTGGCAAATGCGATCTCATCGAGCAGATCGGCGTCAGCGGAGACCCTGCGGAATATGGCCTTCGGTCGGTACTGGGTTCGAACAAGACGGTGGGAGTCGCGGAATTGGATCTCTCCTAGTGGCGGAATCAATGTCCTGCGCTCCAGGCATCGAGCATTCTGCGCACCTCGTACATGCCTATCAGCCCTGCTGCGACCATGAAGTCGATGGGTACCGCTCCCCCGAACAGGGGGCTGTCGTTCGGGAGTGTAATCCACTCGTCGCCGGCGGCGCCGAAGTAGGTGTGCAGTCCCTTGTAGATGCCGACCACGTAAGAGATGCGCGTCAGCGTGTCCTGGTCGAGCACCCGCTTGTCAGGACCAGACTTCCAGGCATGCAAGGTCGAGGCGGCTATGCCGCCGAGAAGGCTGCGCATCTGGCTCTCGCTTAGGTCCCACTCTCGGGCGATCGAGAAAAACCCCCGGAGGGCGGCCGGGGAGAGTTTGCGCCGGACCTCCGGGTCGGAGAGATTCATCGGCTTCCGCTCGGGATAACCGATCGCCGGCATGGGGGCAAGTACGTGGGCTACCATCAAGACCTCTTCGCATAATCATCTCCGATTTCGGAGGTATTTTCAACCGGAATCGGTAAACGCATCCGGTCTGAAGATGATTTCGGTCGCTTCCCTCATTTAGTCGAACCAGACCATACTGTCCGCCTGCCCCTTCGGCGCTGCTAAAGGTTTCGGTCCTTCGCACTTGATGGGAACCGGGAACTGTTACAGACCAACGGCACAGCAACTGGACCCGAAGTTCTGACTTTAGGCAAGTCCAAGTTATCCAGCGGCGATGTACCCAGCCGAGGTCAGAATCCGGTAAAGGGCCGTACGACCGGCAATGGTGAGATGACGAAGTAGTGAACATTTGCGCAGAGTATTGTCGAACGAAGTATTGTCAGAAAAAGCCGGAATCTCAGCTGAACAATGCTGACTTTTACTGATGCCTATTGCGCTAACGCTTAGGTTTCTTCAGGCGTCGAACGCCAAAGGCATCGAGCTTGGGATCTGCGCTGAGAAGGGGCAGGTTGTTCTGGATAGCCTGCGCTGCAATCATGCGATCAAACGGATCCGCATGAGGATCTTCGAAACGCGCGGCGCGCATCATCGACTCCGGTTCCAAGGGGAGCAGCGTATATCCAAGACGGCTTTCTATATTTGCAATGAGGTCGCTTTCGAATTCAACTGCCTCCGGGAGTTTGCCAAGCCTCACTTTGAGGCATATCTCGTACACGGACGCGGCGGATACCAGGATCTCATTGTCCAGGTCAGCCATTAGTCTCCTGGCCCAGATTTCCATGCGTTTCGAGTTGATTGCCGCCCAAAGCACGTAGTGCGTGTCGATAAGAACTCTCACTCGCCTTCTCCGCTCCATGCCTTCTGTTCGGCTTCGGGAAGTTCGTCGAAATCGGCGGGAATATCGAAATCAGGATGATGAAACAAATCGAATACCCGCTCCTTCACCGGTTTCAGAGCGACAATCATGGCTACCGGTGTCTTTTTCCGCCCAGTAGTCAGAACAACCTTTTCTCCCCGTTGGGCCCGCTTTACCAACTCGGAAAGCTGGGTCTTGGCCTCGAACATCGTCGCCTCAGTCATCCCATCCTCCAACCTGCTAAGAATATATTAGCTAATATATAGAGTGGTGGCAACGCCTGGCCTGGCGTTCTCGAAGCCGGTAGTAAAGAAGGGGGCATCCTTGTTGACCTTCGGTACTGAACGTCCCACGGGCCTGGTTAACCGCCTATCGTCGCGTGTCCATGGTGAGGTTACTCCTGCGACAATATCCAAGGACGCCATAAGCGCTGATGCCGCCAATAAACGGGGTTCAGGATTTCCCTGTCCACTTAGCGGATAGCGCGGCAAGTTTTTGTTCGAACGTCGCTGGCGGCTGGGGTACATGTTTCTTGAGCTGCGGGCGGGCCGCGGGAGCCGTAAGTGCCTTGATTGAGAGACCGATGCGCATGGCTTTCGCGTCCACGTTGAGGACCTTCACCTTGACGATCTGCCCGGTCTTCACCGCTTCCGCGGGTTCCTTTATGAACTTGTTGGAAAGCTCGCTGATGTGCACCAAGCCATCCTGATGAACGCCGATGTCGACGAAGGCGCCGAACTTGGTCACGTTGGTCACGACGCCCTCCAGGACCATGCCCGCCTGCACATCGGCAATCTCCCGCACCTCTTCGCGAAACTGCGGGGCAACGAACTTGTCGCGTGGGTCGCGCCCGGGCTTGCGCAGCTCGGTGAGGATGTCTTCAAGTGTGTACGCACCGGCCGAGAGGTGGCTTCGGTCGACTCTCTCGAGCAGTTCCGGCTGACGGATGAGTTCGGCCACATTGGTATTGAGCGCGGAGGCGATCTGCTCTACTACCTCGTACGATTCCGGGTGTACGGCGGTCATGTCGAGCGGGTTGTCGCCATTGCGGATGCGCAGAAATCCGGCGGCTTGCTCAAAGGTCTTAGGGCCGATGCCGGGCACCTCGAGAACCTGCGTGCGCGAGCCGAAGCTACCGTGCTCGTTGCGATACGTAACGATGTTCATCGCGGTGCGTTCAGTGATGCCGGAGACGTAGCGCAGCAGCGTCCAGGATGAGGTGTTGAGGTCTACGCCGACGCGATTTACGCAACTCTCCACCACTTTTTCGAGCGAGTCGGCGAGCTGGCGCTGGTCCACGTCGTGCTGGTACTGGCCCACGCCGATGGATTTGGGATCGACCTTGACCAACTCGGAGAGAGGGTCCTGCAAGCGGCGAGCGATCGAAATGGCTCCGCGCACAGTAAGGTCGAGATCGGGAAACTCCTGCCGCGCAATATCTGAGGCAGAGTAGACGCTTGCTCCTGCTTCGCTCACGGTTACCGAAAAGATTTCCAGAATTCCTTTTTCCCGCAGGAACTCGCGGACAAAGGTATCGGTCTCTCGTGAAGCAGTCCCGTTGCCAATGGCGATGGCTCGCACGTTGTGTTTGCGCAGCAGCCCTTCGAGTTTGGGCATTGCCTCAGCGTTGCCATGTTTGGAAGTGTGCAGGTAAAGGACGTCGTGGGCGAGCATTTTGCCCGTCTGATCCACAACAGCCACCTTGCAGCCGGTGCGCAGACCGGGGTCGATACCGAGCACGGAGATCGGGCCAGCGGGCGGGGCAAGCAGCAGGTCGTAGAGATTGTCGCGGAAGACCTGGATAGCCTCCGCGTCAGAGCGGCGCTTGAGTTCCAGCCGAATCTCGGCCTGGATCGACGAGTTGAGCAAGCGCTTCCACGCATCGTCAATGGCGAGCTCGAGCTGCGATGTCCAGTCGCCGGCAGCGCGGAGTACATGCCTGCGCAAGAGGGCGAGCGCGCGCTCCGGTTCAACCTCGATCAAGAAATAGAGGACATTCTCCGTCTCGCCGCGGCGGATCGCCAGCATGCGATGTGAAGGGATGGTCTTCACCGGCTCCTTGTACTCGTAGTACATCTTGAACTTCTCGCGCTCGTCGACGGCATCGACCGTCTTGCGGCTCATTACGACCCCCTCATCGAAGACCAGAGTGCGCAGCACCTTGCGCAGGTCGGCGTCTTCGCTGATCCACTCGGCCACAATGTGCCGTGCGCCTTCGAGAGCTTCTTCCACCGTGGCGACGCTGAGCTCTGTGCTGACGAACTTCAGCGCCAGCATTTCGAGCGGCTCCTCGGCCGGCTGCTGCGCCCAAAGATACGCGGCCAGCGGCTCAAGTCCTTTCTCGCGCGCGATGGTCGCTTTCGTGCGTCGTCTGGGCTTATAGGGGAGATAGAGATCTTCCAGCTCATTCTTGTCGAGCGTGGCTTCGATGCGCATCTTCAGCTCATCGGTCAGCTTGCCTTGCTCGGTGATGGAGGCCAGGATGCTCTCGCGCCGCTCTTCCAACTCGCGGAAATAGGCCAGCTTCTCTTCGATAGCGCGAATCTGCACCTCATCGAGATTGCCGGTGGCCTCCTTGCGGTAGCGCGCAATAAACGGAACTGTGCCGCCGTCGTCCAGAAGTTCGATCACCGCGCTGAGGCCGCGCACTGGCACGTTCAGGAGGTTGGAAATATGTAGAAGAAGAGCCGGGGGAAGATGCTTTTGTTCAGCCATGGTCCAGGTTCCATCCTAAACGGAATGGAGGGCGAGGAGTCCAACGATCTCTTGTGTAAAACCCGCGCTGCCTTTCGGTGTTCCAGATCGAAAAACGACAACATTTCCACACCCACGCTCGGCATCGCTTTCCTAAATCGCGAGCCGATGACCGGCCACCGTCGCGTTTGAAATTATGCAACATCCGTACAGAGGATAGCGGACATTTGCCAGTATCGCGGGACACTGGTCGACTTGAACGAAGCCGCTGCGGCGGCGGACGCTTCCGCGTGCGGCTGAGCCGGCTTTTGCGGCTGCCGGGATAGTTTGTTTCGCAGAGAAGGAGGATTCTCTGTGAACCA
>JAJXZT010000045.1 GCA_021779935.1 Acidobacteriota bacterium | reverse complement strand
TAAGCCCACCACGATACCGAAGACAGTCAGCACTGCTTTACCTCCATCTATTCCTGGCTTCGACTCGCCGAAGGAGACGGAGTTGATGGCGGCGACGGGAAAGGTTTGGTTGGAGAAACGGATCAATGATGGCGTGACGATCACGCCGTTGGCGTTGTAGAGGACTTCTTCGTGGGCTGCGGTTGGGGATGTCATACAGCACCTCCTGGTGAAATTTTGTGGCCGCTGCTGTTCTTGGGTGATGTCTCTATCTGTGTTGCTCTATTGCTCTCCAACTTTCTTTTCCGCCGGTAACGGTTGATTCCGGATGTTTTGCAA
The DNA here is from genome assembly GCA_021779935.1 of Acidobacteriota bacterium. Lineage (GTDB taxonomy): Bacteria > Acidobacteriota > Terriglobia > Terriglobales > Acidobacteriaceae > JAJXZT01. The sequence goes on along the minus strand of JAJXZT010000045.1, from coordinate 8,196 downwards.
CTCCACTTCAATCGCCGCAAATAATTTATTAGCAATTCGACCACCGACACCCCATGCAAACGCCTGAAGTTTTTTCTGCGTAGTGAGGCGAACCTCTACCTTGCCATCCCGCAACTGTACGACCAGCGCGCTGCAAGCCATACCATTGCTTGTAAGCGAAATTCCAGTGTCGAAGGAGATGACGCCGGCATTCTCGTCCGCGCTGCGGACAGCCCAATTGTGCTGGGCAGCCAAAAGAGTAGCCTGAAACACCTGTTGTCTTGTCCCTTTGAATACATGTTTTTTTCAGCCGCAACCAGTTGGGTCGCATAGAGACAAACGATTATGATTGCCAGCAGTTTTTTCACGTTTTGCCTCTCTTCTCGGTGTGGTTAATTGCCGCCAAAATGTGACGAATGTGACGGCGGAAACGGCGTCGCCGTGGCGGGCTGGACGGGTGCCGAGAGACCCGATCGGCAGGCGATCATGGCGCGCTCGATGGCGTTGAGTAGCTCCTGGGCGGGCGCTGGATCGGAGCTTGAAAAAGGACGCAACTCACCACCACTAGTTGTGAGCACGACATTGTATGTCGCGTGCTGAGATCGCGCATGAGCGGCGACCATCATCGCAATAAAAACACCAACCACAATAAAAGCGACCGCAGCCAAAGGTACCCCAGGGGCCATAGTCCCAGCTTCCGTCGTGCCGCTGATAAGTACGACGCCAGCGAGCACAGTGCTGAGAATCAAAACAAACACAATACCCCCCTCATAACTACGCGCCTCAGTTTTCCCGAAGGCAACGGAGTTGATGGCGGCGACGGGGAAGGTCTGGTTTGAGAAACGGATGAGCGCCGGCGTGACGATGATGCCGTTGGCGTTATAGAAGACTTCTTCCGGGGCCGCGGTGGGTGATGTCATACAGCACCTCCAAGTGAAGTGAGGGCCTTACTTCCCTCCTATAACAAACCTCGCGGACGTCCGCCGGAGATAACGTAACGGGGCTTTCGTAGCCCGACTGGCGGAGTATCAATCCACACGCCCCGCTTATGCGGAGATGCTCACGGCGGAGATCATTGCAACTTTGATTTGCCGTCTAGAGCGCTCATCGTGGCTGTCGGATTCGATGCAATTTGTCATTCTAGACCTCGTGTGGCTGGTTGCCGCTCAATGATCGCAATCTGTTCGGATTACTGAGGGCGGCCGATCCAAAAGAGAACTCTCGACCGAGGATTTTCTATTGGTGCGCAACGACGCGAAAGTGAGCTCGGGTATGCGGCACCACTATCTCTCAAAAGGGTAGTGTTTTGTCCGATTCAATTTGCAAAATATCCGGTCTAATTTGCAAATGTGTCCGATTTATTGTGCGCAGCCCTATTTAAGACAGTAGTTGTCCGGCGGGCAGAGAGCCGATAGAATTCCCGCCATGCGTCATAACCTTGCGAAACACATCGTACTGGCATTGCTGCTGATCAGCGCCTCCTGCCTGCTCGCCGAGAGCCGTCCTTCCGCCGACAAGGTGATGAAAGACGCGGAGGCACGCGCGGCGGCGGAACACAAAAACATCTTCCTGATCTTTCACGCCTCGTGGTGCGGTTGGTGCACACAACTCGATCGCTTCCTGGAATCTCCGGAGATCAAGCCGGTCATCGATAAGAATTTCGTGGTGGCGCGTCTGGACGTGGAAGAAGCGAAACATCCTGAGTGGAACAATCCCGGCGGCGAAGCCCTGATGAAAACGTTGGGGACGACCGGCGGCATGCCCTACCTGGTGTTCCTGGACGCGCGGGGAAAACCGATCGTCAATTCCAACCGCCCCTCTCCCGGACACGCAGGCGGAGAAAACATCGGCTATCCGGTTGCTCCGGAAGAGATCGCCTGGTTCATGCAGATGCTGCAAAAGGGCGCACCCAACATGACCACGCCGGAGCGGAAACTCATTGACGATTCCCTGCAACTGATGGCACAGCAAATCACATCAAAACAAGGACACTGAAATCCCTGGGCAGGCGTAACTGTCACGGTTCGGGAGACGCCGCGAAATGCTACGGCTTTCGCGGCACTCCCACGGACAACCGATTCTTCCGCGACGATCACACCAAGCTACTCAATTGTTTCCGCCACTGATTCCGAAGCCACGCGCAGGTTTCGCGCATCTTCTTATTGTGTAACGTTTATATTTTTTCGGGAGTCGCAATGGACTACATCAATCTTGGCAAGACTGGACTCAAAGTTTCCCGCATCTGCCTCGGCTGCATGACTTACGGAGCGCCTGCTACGTTGGGGCCGAGAGGAGTCACGCACCCCTGGGCGTTGAATGAGAAGGAGAGCCAGCCATTCTTCCGGCAGGCACTCGATCTTGGCATCAACTTCTTCGACACCGCGAATGTCTATTCCATCGGCGCCAGTGAAGAAGTAGTAGGCCGGTTCTTGAAGGCCAACACGCGCCGCGAGGCAATCGTCCTCGCAACCAAGGTTTTCAACCCGATGCGCGACGAGCCCAACGGACGCGGTCTCTCGCGCAAAGCGATCTTCTACGAGATCGACCAGAGTCTTCGCCGCCTGCAAACCGACTATGTCGATCTCTACCAGATTCATCGCTGGGATTACGACACGCCAATTGAAGAAACGCTGGAGGCGCTGCACGACGTGGTAAAGGCGGGCAAGGTGCGCTACATCGGCGCGTCGTCCATGTACGCGTGGCAATTCGCCAAGGCGCTCTACCTCGCCGATCGCCACGGCTGGACGCGTTTCGTCTCCATGCAGAACCACTACAACCTGCTCAACCGCGAGGAAGAACGCGAGATGATGCCGCTTTGCCAGTCCGAGGGCATTGGAGTAATTCCGTGGAGCCCGCTGGCGCGCGGACGACTGACTCGCGCATGGCAGGTCGAATCCACAAAGCGCTCGGAGACAGACCAGTACGCCCGGACTTTATACACGCGAACCGAAGCAGAGGATCGCAAGGTTGTGGATCGCGTGGGTGAAGTCGCGAAGCAGCACGGCGTCTCCCACGCGCAGGTTGCCCTGGGCTGGATGCTCAGCAAGCCGTACATCACTTCGCCGATTGTGGGTGCGACCAAACCACATCACCTGAAGGACGCTGTGGCAGCGCTCTCGCTGCGACTGACGCCCGAGGAAATCGCTTCACTTGAGCAGCCCTACACGCCGCATGACGTAGCCGGATTCAGTTGAGATGGAACCGGCGCGGCGCTCTAGTGCTTCGCCATGGCATGCACAAGATCGCCAAGCGTGTGGATGCGCGCAACGGTTTCCGGCGAAGGAGCCTTGCGCCTGCGTTTTTCAAACAACTGGTAGCAGAGGCCCTCGAGATCGCTCCGGTGGATGCCGTACGTGGCTTCCAGCGGGTCGTCAGCCTTGAGCGGGAAACGCACCATAAGGATGTTCTTCAGATAGTCGTACACCTCGGCCGCAGCCTCACGCTCGGAACCTGTGGAAAATGAATTGAGGAAGGTGTCTCGGGTCAACCCTTGCCGGGACTGGTGTTTCTTTCTCCAGTTCCAGTACCAGAACGAACCGCCAAATATGATTACCCACCCACTGAGCAGGAGACAGGTTTCAATCAACTCCATGCTTCTATTCTATCGCCCGCTTTCGCATGGGGAAAACTCTCGTTGGTACCACTCCGGGCATTGATGCGCAATTCGCGGCCTGCAAGCATGGCCGTGGCGCGACTCATATGCTTTAATTCCTCTCACCGTTTTGCCGTAGAAATTTGGAGGCTCGAGAGTGAGAACCGTTTCCCCTGCTGTACGAAGAATCCTTTTGTCGCTACTGCTGATCTTTACTTTTTGCACGGCGTTTGCACAAACCGATGCCCGGCGAGACGACGCCCAGGAACTCGCCACGTGGATCAAGGCCAACTACACCAAGTACGAGTACCGCATCCCGATGCGCGATGGTGTTCATTTATTTACATTTGTCTATGTATCGAAGGATGCCTCGGCGACGAACACCTATCCCATCATGTTCGACCGCACGCCCTACTCGGTGGCGCCCTATGGTGTCGACAACTATCCCAGGCTGCTCGGGCCATCGGATCTCTTTACGCGCTCCCGGTACATCTTTGTCTACCAGGATGTGCGCGGAAAATTCATGTCCGAGGGAACCTACGAGGACATGCGCCCCTACATCGCGGACAAGAAGTCGAACACGGACGTGGACGAAAGCAGCGACACCTACGACTCCGTTGACTGGCTGGTGAAGAACATCCCACATAACAACGGCAAGGTCGGCATCTGGGGAATTTCGTATCCCGGTTTCTACACCGCGCTGGGGATGATCGATGCGCATCCGGCGATCAAGGCCGTCTCGCCGCAGGCGCCCATTGCGGACTGGTTCATCGGCGACGACTTCCACCACAACGGCGCACTCTGGCTGCCGCACATGTTCGGATTCATGGCCGTCTTCGGATTGCCGCGGCCCGAGTTGACGACCAAGTGGACAGGCGATTTCAAACCGGGCACGCCGGACGGTTACAACTTCTACAAGCAGTTTGAGCCGCTCTCCAACATCGACGCAAAGTATTACAAGCACAACATCGCGTGGTGGGATCAGGTCATCCAGCATCCAAACTACGACGCGTGGTGGAAGGCGCGCAGCACGCCGCAGTTTCTCAAGAACATCAAGCCCGCCGTGCTGACCGTTGGCGGATGGTTTGACGCGGAAGACCTCTGGGGAACTCTGCATACCTATGAGGCGGCCAACAGTCAGAGTCCAGGCGGCGACGTGAAGCTCGTCATGGGTCCGTGGTGCCACGGTTGCTGGGCTCGCACGGACGGCGACCATCTCGGCAACGTCTGGTTCAACGCGAAAACCGCCGTCTTCTATCGCGAGCGCATCGAGTATCCGTTCTTCGAGTACTACCTGAAGGACGCGCGCGATCCGGAACTGCCCGAGGCTTACGTCTTTGAAACCGGAACGAACCAGTGGCGCAAGTACGACAGTTGGCCTCCGGCCGATGCCAAGCCTGCCGCGCTCTACTTTGGAGCAAACGGCACGCTCAGCTTTGAACCTCCGAAGGAAACAAAGGAAGCGTTTGACGAGTACATCAGCGATCCCACCAAGCCCGTACCCTACATCGCTGAGACATTCCTGGGCATGGCGCGCGAATACATGGACGCCGATCAGCGCAACGCCGGTCGCCGCACCGATGTGCTCGTCTACCAGACAGAACCGCTTGACCACGACGTGACGCTGGCCGGGCCGATCAAGCCTGAACTGTTCGTCTCGACCACGGGCACGGACTCTGACTGGGTGGTTAAATTGATCGATGTCTATCCAGGCGACTTTCCCGACACGGACAAGAATCCGAGCGACGTGAAGATGGGCGACTACCAGCAACTGGTGCGCGGCGAGCCGTTCCGCGGACGCTTCCGCAACGGCTTCGACAAGCCCGAAGCCTTCACTCCCGGCACGGTGACGCGAGTGGAGTACGTGATGCCCGACGTGAACCATACCTTCCGCAAAGGACACCGCATCATGGTGCAGGTGCAGAGTTCATGGTTCCCGCTCGTCGACATCAATCCGCAAACCTTCGTGCCGAATATCTACGATGCGAAGCCCGCGGATTTCAGGAAAGCGACGCAGCACGTCTACTACGGCGGCGCGGATAATTCGCACGTCAACGTGATGGTGCTGAGTCACTGAAGATTTGTATTTGTGCTTAGGGAAAAGGCGCTTGCCGCATGCAGGCGCTTTTTCTGCGAAGTGGCGACTGGGTTGCGTTCTCCTCGCGGTTTTCATTTCTCGGTACCGGGAGTCATCATGAAAGACGAACGAGTACATACGCAAATATATGGAGAGATACTGGAGATACTTCTCTATCTCAACGTTTCACTCACGCTTATTTTCTTCGTATTCTTTACTCCTTTTAGGAATACAGGTATTGCGAAAACGCTCGAGGACATGGCTTTTTCAATCAATTATTCGCGCATGGAAATAGGTATGGTTCGACCGGGGTCAACTTCACATTGTTGTTTGCAGCCATAGTAACCTCACTGTGTTTACTGTCACTGCGGATGATTCTCCCTGAGCGGGCGATTAAGGCTGTGTTGAAATGGAGTTCTGGGATCGTTGCTATTGTTACGTCACCGTTGTGCTTCTTGCTGTTTTCCCATTTCCGCTGGTTTGGGCGATTCCCAGTTGTTCAGTGGAATGGCTGGTATCTATTCGAGACGGTGGTCTGTGTTATTTGCGCACTATTGTACGTATTTCAGAAATGGCCGATGTCTAGCTTGATGATTTTTATGCTTCTTTTCGCCCACTTCGTCTATTGGGGATGGCACTTCTGGAGGTTCGTGCTGGTCTCCGGGTATATTGCGATTCCGTTTACGGGTCTCTGTACGGTTTGTGTGTGGGGCGTATATCTCCACAGAGCGAACTCGGCCATCGCTGCTGAATGACCCTTTCATAAACGCGAATCCCGGAAGAGTCGTATGCGTCCCGTGATGGCCGCCTGAACAATCACAACATACAATGTCAAAGGGAAACTTATAATCGGCTAGTGGCGTACCCTCTTATAAGGTGATGATTTGATCTCTGTCGTCAATCTCGGCCGTTGTGAGTACGGCACGGCACTGCGCCTGCAGGAACATCTTGTCGAGTTGCGCAAGGAGAACCGCGTCTCCGACGTATTGCTGCTCGTCGAACATCCGGCGGTGATCACGCTGGGGCGCAACGCGAAGGAGTCGAACATTGTCGCGCCGCGTGAGTTTCTCGCCAGGCAGGGCGTGGAGCTTTTCGAAATCAATCGCGGCGGCGATGTCACTTTCCACGGCCCCGGACAACTCGTCGCCTATCCGATCTTTGACCTGCGCGGCTTTTCGCCCAAACTCGGCGCGGTCGATTACGTGCGCAATCTGGAAGAAGTGCTGATGCGCATCTGCGCGCACTATCGCATCGAGACGCAGCGCATCAAGGGCATGACCGGCGTCTGGACCTACGCCGAGGCACCGCTGAGGCTACTTAAGAAGCACCCATCGGAAGACGACCGATCGGGAGCCGATACATCCTCCTCGCTCGAAACTCGAAACTTGAAACTTGAAACTTTCTCCGAGAGAAAAATCGCAGCCATCGGCGTGCACATCTCGCGCGGCGTTACGTCGCACGGCTTCGCCCTCAACGTGACGACCGATCTCGACTCCTTCAAGCTGATCGTCCCCTGCGGACTCACCAAGCCGGTGACGAGCATCGAGTGGGAGATCGGACTGCATCCCGCGCTCGATCAGGTCATCCCGATCGCCACGCGCAGCTTCGGCGAGGTCTTCCATTCGCAGGTATTGTGGCTGGAGTCACTGCACGACCTGATCCCCGACGCCCCGCTGCCGGAGGACACTCCCGCCAAGGCTCCCGAAGAACTCCGCCGCCTGCGCGAGGAAGACACGTACCTCGCCTGAGCTTCCAGCCCTCGCGTCTGCCTCCTTTGCAATGAATCGCAAACGGCGTTGTGGTACAACGTTCGGGACGGCTGACAGGAATAATTCATGTCCGCAAAGCCTCCCAGGAAAACGCCCGCCCCGAAAAAGCTCCCCGCCAAGCGCAATCCCGACACCGCAGCCGCGGCAAGTTCGCTGCACGCCTATAACGCGCAGGAATATCGGCTGGAGGATCTGGAGGCGTTCATGGAAGAAGAGGACGAAGCGGAAGAGTAATATATCGTTCGGTGCAAACGGAGAATGTCGACAGAGATGGCCACCAACAACACACAAAGGTAACCCATGGCAATTCCTGATTATCAATCACTGATGCTTCCGTTTCTCAAGATTGCGGGAGACGGTCAAGAACACTACGTTCGCGACGTGCAAAAACAACTGGCAGATCAATTCAAGCTGTCGGAAGCCGAACGGAGCCAACTGCTGCCTAGTGGCACTTGTCGAATTGTGGACAATCGCATCGGATGGGCAAGGACTTATCTAAGGAACCTCTGCACAAGTTGTGAAGCGTGGCGGGGTTCCGGTTTTGTGGGCCGGCGGAAGCGAAGTTGCCGGCGTTTTCCGGGGGCGTTTCGGGCGGCTTGCGGGTTCAGACATCACTGGCCAACGCCCAGAAACACTACGCCGCCTGCGTGCACAGCAATCGGCGGCGCGACAGGAATAAGTTGCTCAGCGCGCACAGTGCGAAGACCTGATTGGCGTTCTTTCGCAGTCCCCGGTATCGCACCTTCACAAATCCGAACTTCAACTTGATCACCGCAAAC
>JAJXZT010000031.1 GCA_021779935.1 Acidobacteriota bacterium | reverse complement strand
ATGTGGGTAGAAACAAAGCCGCGCGCAGCGCGTCCGAGATTCTATCAATGGGGGAACGATCGCGAAAGGATGGAGTGAAAGCCCGACTGAGCGGCTGATCGGTTCTTCTCCCCCAAGTTCCCCGCCGGGTGCCCCACATCTCATCGACTACGATGGTTTGAGGGTGCCCCATATCTGCCAGCAGTTGGCAGATGTGGGTCTCTTCGCGTCCGACCTGCGACCTAATGAATCGCGCCGATCACTCTACGCCCCTCCCCTCGCGGACGCGAATGAATTCTCCTCTTCCATCTTGTCTTTCCCCTCTATGTCTCGGTGCCTCTGTGGTGAGAACTCCTCCGCCTTCCAATCGTCAATCGACAATTCCTCCGCGCCCTCTGCGTTGATCCTCTTTATTTTTCAATCCGAAAATCCGGCAATCCGAAAATTCCCCCGCTCACGGTACAATCCCCTACGCGTCTATCCATGCATCCACCCATCGCAGGAGGTCGTGTGCGCCCACTCACCGTTACCGCTGCCGCCGTTCTGCTTCTTTCTTCGTTCACGCTTGCGCAGCAACAACAACAAATGGAAACCCGCACCGAGGCGCGTCCGGAGCAGAAGAAGCAGGCCACTCCGCCGCCCAAGCTCAGCAAGCAGGAAGAGAAGCGCGCCATGGAATTGCTGGAAAGCGCCGAGGCTGCCGCCGGAGCCTTCCAGCCCGCCACTCGTGCTCTTGCGTACGTTGAGTTGGCTCGCGCCTACCAGATGACCGACCGCGACAAGGCCGCCGATCTGCTTGAGCAGGCTTACACCGCCACCCGCGATCTCCAGATACACACACCCAACGAGCAGATGAACCGGCAGATCCCGCAGCATATTCAACTCTGGGCCCTCCGAGCGCTCGTCGCGCTCGTGCCCACCCGCGTCGACAAGATGATCGGCGAGCTGCCCGTCGAGAACCGCGCCAACGTCATCAACGCCATGCTCGGCTACTATCGCGACAACCACGATCTCGCCCGGCCCATCGATCTTGTCACCCGCATCTCCGAAGAGTCCGAGATGCCCTACGCCACGGCCTCGCGCATCATGAAGATGCTCGGGCCCGATCAGCAGGACCAACTGCGCCAGCTCTTCACCGAGTCGCTGGCCAGCTACCAGAACCACAAGCACGGCACCTCGTTCTCGACCATGGATTTCCCCAGCATGATCCCCGAGTTCTACGGCAAGGTTCCCGACGATCTCATCCGTCAGGCCATCGATGAAGTCCTCTCGCAGGCGAAGGCCGCCGCCGAGAATGCGAAACAGGGTGACTCCCCGACCATCGGCATGAGTTCCGCCAAGGGAGCCGTGCAGTTCAACTCCATCTACCAGTACGATGTCTTCCAGTTGATGCCCGTGATTCGCAAGCTCGATCCTGAGCGCGCCAGAAAACTCCTCGCGCAGAGCAGCGACCTTCAGACCTATCTCTCGAAATATCCCGAAGGCATGTCATCGTTGCAGACACCGGCGGGAAGCCCCTCTGGCGGTACCACGATGTCATATTCGAGCGGTCCCGGTCCGGGGGCCGGAGCGGGTGGCTCCGTGCAGCCTCCCGGTGGAAGCCCTGCTCCTCAAATGGCTGCGCCGCCGTCGATGGGGGAAGCGCAGCGTTCCGAGCAGATCGTCGATGACTCCGCTTCTCATCCCAACGATGCCCTCGCCGCGGCCATCACTCTATCGCCCGGCCTTCGCGTCCAGACCTATGTAGGCATCGCCCGCCAGAACGTGAAGAAGGATACGTCTGTTGCCAAGTCCGCTCTCGGCAAGGCGCTCGACTCCCTTGCCGATGTGCCTCCGCAACAACAGATGATGAGCATTGGCGACATCGTCTCGCTCTACCAGCAACTTGGTGAAACCGATAGCGCGAAGAAAGCTATCGAGAAGGGAATGGACATCGCCGCCAAACTCTACAAGACCGATACCAACGCCGACGATCCCAACACGGCGCCGAAAGCTTACTGGCCTTCGACCAATGCGTGGCGCACCATGCTCGACCGCGCCGCTGCCATCTCCCCCGAGTGGGCCGTCTCCCTGTTGAAGGACATCCCCGACGACGACATTCGCAATTACGACCAGATCGCCATCGCCGAAGGCATGCTCGGTGTCCCGCGCGGCGGTTTCGAGACCATGACCATCACCAAAAACAACGTCAGCATGATGGTCTCGCAGCAGGGCGACCGCGACTGAAAATGCAGAGGGAAAAGCAGTACCGGAGAGCCACCCGGGAGTGCCCAGGTAGTCAATAGTCTTGATTACTCCAAAGATACTGGCGCTTCCGGGGCCATTTGCCCCTTTTTGCGCCTACGAGCCGACGAACCGCGCGTACAGGCTACGCGCCAAACCCGCGTCAGTCGTGCCTTTGATGATCGCCCGCCCGTCCGGAAACAGCGTCATCTCGTACGGCTCCCGCCAGAACTTCAACACGAACTCGTTACACCGCACAATCCCATGCGGTTCCAATCTTTTTTTCATCTCCAAAAAATCCACTGCCCGATTACGCTCATGTATCTGCACTGAGTTTCTGCCGCACATCGTGATGTGTGGACGCGCCTCTCCAGCGAGATGAATGAAGTCTTCTTCGTCGCATGCGCGGCATCCCGCGCGCGGATGGTCCACCGTAATCTCCGCGTGATCGTTGTGCCAAACGTCCAGTGAATACAAGGTGCGCCGCATCTTGTCTTTTGCACCCACAAGAAACTTCAGCGCTTCCGTCACCGCAATCGACGCCACGGCATTCACCGCCGAATTTAAAATTCCCGACGTGTCGCACGTCTCCACCACACCTCGCGGAGAGTCAGGAAATACGCAGGCCAGACACGCCGTCTCGTGCGGCAGCACGTTCATCGTCACGCCATAACTGCCCACCGCCGCGGTATAAATCCACGCGACATTATTCTTCACCGCGTAGTCGTTGATGAGGTAGCGCGTCTCGAAATTATCCGTGCCGTCCATCACCAGTTGCGCGCCTTCCAGCAAGTCCCCGATGTTGCCCGGAATTACGTCCTCCACCTGCGCGTCGATGGTGATCTCCGAGTTGTACGACTGCAATTTTCGCTGTGCGGCAATTGCCTTCGGCAGCGATTCCGCCGCGTCCTGCTCGTCGAACAACACCTGCCGCTGCAGATTGCTCGGTTCTATGTAGTCGCGGTCGATGATGCGAATCCATCCCACGCCCGCGCGCGCCAGCAGCGAACTGAGCACCGAACCCGTTGCCCCACAGCCAACGATGGCGATGCGCGATTCGGCCAGCCGCCGCTGTCCTTCTTCGCCAATTCCGCGAAAGAGTATCTGTCTTGAATACCGCTCTTCGAATTTCGTCTTCGAGTCCATTAATTCCAGTCCAAACAGGTATTATAAGGGCCTGAGTTTATGCGTGTGCGGCAGGCCCTCGCACGGCCGTGTAAAACCGTACCGGACCATATGCGTATGCCCGGTGCTCCGTGCAACATGCTGTTGGCCGAGGCTCATCAGAATAAGTGGGTGGAGTGCACTTGCCGGGTTACCGGTACGAACGAACAGGGAAAAATGGGGGATTGTTGTTGCTCACATCCGCAAGGCTAGTTCGGCGTAGTCTGCTGGCGTTGATGTGTGCGCTGCCCATGCTTGTTTCTGCGCAGCAGCCGGCCACTTCCGCCAAGGCGACGCAGCTTCCAGCGCGTACTTCGCTGCAGGGAATGAAGGTCGCACAAATTGATTTTCAGGGGCTTGTCGCGACAATTCCGCAAGCGCATCTGCGTAGTCTGGTGCAGCAGGAAGTGGGCACACCACTTGATCGCATCAAGATCCGCGACAGCATCAAGGCGCTTTACGCAACAGGCCGATTTACGGATATAGAGGCCGTGGCAGATCCCGCCGGGCCGGATGAAATCAAGCTGACATTTATTTTCAAGCAAAGTTACTTCGCTGGGGTTGTGTCAGTGGATGGTTTTCCGAAGTCTGGCCCGAACGAGAGCCAGATGGTGAACGCCAGCAAGCTTCAGCTTGGCTATACGTATTCCAAGGAAAAAGTCGATCAAGCCGTACAGTTGATGCTGCAACTGCTCCAGGATTACGGCTATTACCACGCAACCATCACGCACCAGGAAGTCGCTCATCCCGAGACCCAGCAGATGGATGTTGCATTCCATGTGGCGCCCGGTGCAAGAGCACGGGTGGGAACGGTGGCAATCACCGGCAATTCCGGTTTTTCAGTGGGACAAGTCGAAGATATCGGAAAGATCCATCCTCATGACTGGGTGAGGTTCGATACGGTTTCGCGCGCACTGCAGCGGCTGCGCAAGAAGTATCAGAAGCAGGACCGGCTCGAGGCGCAAATTGCGCTGACGGACAAGAAGTACAATCCCGCGAATAATACGGTTGATTACTCATTTGAGGTTGATCGCGGACCGACCGTTGAGGTGGATGTCGAGGGTGCGAACCTCAGCAGCGGCCAACTGAGGAAGTATGTTCCGGTGTTCGAGGAAAACGCCGTTGATACCGATCTCCTGAATGAAGGACGGAGAAATATTCGCGATTACATGCAAAGCCGGGGTTACTTCGACGCAAAGATCGAAGTGAAGGAGAATCGTCCGGCAAACTCCAGTCAAGTTCACATCGTCTACGCCGTGGACAAGGGCGAGCGTCAGAAACTCACCAGGGTAGTGATTAAAGGAAATAGGTATTTCGACCGCGATACCATCCGCGAACGCATGATCGTTCAGCCGGCAAGCATGGTGCTATCGCACGGACGCTTCAGCCAGAGCGCACTCGCCAGGGATGTGCAGTCCATCACGGACTTGTACCAGTCGAACGGTTTCGAAAGTGTAAAGGTGTCAGGCGAGGTGATGCACGATCAGAAGAAGGGCCGGATGGGAGTGACCATCACGATTGCTGAAGGCCCGCAGACCCGTGTGCATTCCCTCACCATTAAGGGCAACAAATCATTCAGCGACGAAGAATTGCTCTCGAAGATTGATACTGGCGAGGGCCAGCCGTTTTCACCGGCTATTGCGGCGACGGATCGTGAGACGCTTCTTAATTTTTACTTCAACAACGGTTTCCCGAATGTTCAGTTCCAGAGCGAAGTGAAGCCGCACAATGGCGATCCGACGAAAGTCGATGTCACATACAGCATCAACGAAGGTTCGCGCGTATTCATCAGCAGGGTGCTGGTTTCCGGACTTGAATTTACCCGGCCATACATTGTCGATCGCGAGATTGAAATCAAACCTGGGCAACCGCTAAGCCAGGAGGCGATGCTGAATTCTCAACGCCGCCTCTACGATCTCGGGATATTCAACGTCGTTGATATGGCAATACAGAACCCTGATGGCGCAGCGACGTACAAGACGCTTCTGTACAACATCAAAGAGGCGAAACGGTACACCTTCAACTATGGATTTGGATTTGAATTCGGCACGGGTACGAACCAGGCACAGGGTACGTCTCCACAGGGCAAGACGGGAATCAGTCCGCGTGTTTCTTTCGACGTTACGAGGATTAATTTCCGGGGACGCGACCAGTCGATCATTTTCAAGTCGCGCCTCGGCCAACTTGAGCGGCGTGCGCTGCTCAGTTTTGATTCGCCGCGTTGGCTTGATCTTCCAAACTGGCGGCTGACATTCACCACTTTTTATGACAATTCGCGCGACGTAAACACCTTCGCATCGGAACGACTGGAAGGTTCCGCGCAGCTCACCGAGGTGCTGAGTAAAGCTTCCCAACTGTTGTATCGCTTTAGCTATCGACGCGTGAAAGTGGATCCGTCGAGTTTTCCCGTCGGTTTCAGTCCCGACCTCATCCCGATCTATTCACGTCCGGTGCGCGTCGGCATGCCAAGTCTTACTTATATTCAGGACCGGCGCGACGATCCCGTCAATTCGACGAAGGGCGTTTACAACACGCTCGACATCGGAGTGGCTTCTGGATACTTCGGTTCGGAAGCGGACTTCGGGAGGATTCTCGCGCAGAATTCGACATACCACCGGTTCGGCAAGGGATACGTGTTTGCACGTTCGCTGCGCATTGGCGTGGAGATGCCTTATGGCAGCTCCAACATTATCCCGTTGCCGGAGCGGTTCTTCGCCGGTGGCAGCAATTCGCTTCGTGGTTTCGCCATCAACCAGGCAGGGCCACGCGATCCCGCGACTGGATCTCCGCTGGGCGGAAACGCGATGATCATCAATAATCTCGAATTACGATTGCCGCCAACGCCGTTGCCATTCGTTGGAAATAACGTCAGCTTCGTACTTTTTCACGACATGGGCAATGTCTTCTCGACATCCAACGAGATGTGGCACAATCTCTGGCGATTCAGCCAGCGCCATCCGGACACATGCAAGGACCTTTCCGCCAATTCGAAATGCGACTTCAATTACATGTCGCAAGCGGTTGGCGGCGGCATTCGCTACAAGACGCCGATTGGCCCGGTGCGCGTCGACCTGGGATACAACCTGAACGCGCCGCTCTTTCCAATCAAGCAAGCTTCCACCGGCGTGACTCCTCATTACGAGCGGCTGAAGCGGTTCAATTTCTTCTTTAGTATCGGGCAGACTTTCTAATGAGACTCAAGTTCGCACAGATCGCGATCGTGTTGCTGCTTGCCACCGGCTGTGGATTTGCCAGCCAGGTGGTGGATCGCATCATCGCGACGGTGAACGGAAAGCCTGTGTTGCAGAGCGAACTGGAAGATGAAATTCGTTTTGAAGCGCTGCAGGAAGCGCGGCCTTTGACTGCCGTGACGGCAGCAGAACGCAATGCGGCATTCCAGCGGCTGATTGAGCGGCAGCTTCTGCTCCAGCAGATGCAGGACCTGTACATGCCAACCGCGGCGGAGATTGCGCATCGCGAGGAAGACATCCGAGTGCTCTACGCCAGCGCGAAATCCAATGCGGCGTGGAAGAGCGTGCTGGCTTCCTACGGCTTCACGCAAAAGGAGCTGGACGACCTGATCTCTTCGCAGTTGCAGACGCTGCGCTTCGTGGAAATGCGTTTGCGTCCCACGGTGCGGGTGCAGAGATCGGAGATTGTCGCCTACTACAATGACAAACTCGTTCCACAGGTGAAGCGCATGGGCGCGGAACCCGATCCGCTTTCGGCGGTGGCGGACAAGATCGAAGAGTTGCTTACGCAGCAGAAGATCGACAAGATGTTCTCCACATGGATGCAGAACCTGCGCAGCCAGAGCGAGATACACATCATGGATCCGGAGTTGAAGGGTGCGGCCAAGGACACAGAGGCTCCATTCGGAGCGGGAGGCAATGAGGCGCCCAGCCATTGACATTTCATGACCGATAGCCTCCATCAGCAACCCGCGGAAGAAAAGTCGCCGCCACAGAAGGTGATGCGGTGGTGGCCCCTTGCCGTGAGTTTTGTCCTGCTGGTGTTGTTCATTGCAGCCGGATGGTATCTCTCCAGTGGTAATTTTCGAGAGCAAGTTCGCCATGCCATCATCAGCGAGATGGAAAGGACGACCGGCGGACACGTGGAACTTCGCGATCTAAAGTGGAGCCTGCTTAAACTTGAATTCGAAGCTGACGGCCTGACGGTCCACGGCAAAGAAGGCCCCGGAGAACTTCCTTATGTTCATGTGGGGCGCCTTTATGCGCGGCTGAAAATCGTTTCGATGTTGCGTGGAAAAATTGGATTCAGGCAGCTTTCAATTGAGCGGCCGGAAGTACACCTCATTGTCTATCCCGACGGAACCACGAACCAGCCCACGCCTAAAGTAAAAAGCACAGCGAGTCGTACACCGGAAGAGCTGTTTAATCTTGGCATCGAGCGGTTGGAACTAACTGACGGAGTGCTGCTGCTGAATGAGCAGCGAATTCCTTTAGACATCAATGCGAACGATGTAACGGCGAAGATGACGTATTCCACGCAGGAGACGCGGTTTGACGGAACGATCCGAGCCGGCAAGATCGACATGAAGCTTAAGGACTACAGGCCGGTTTCAATCCAGGGGGACGCAGAGTTCAGTATTCTCCCGACGCGAATCTCGGTGAAATCCCTGACTGTGGCGACCAGCGGACTTCGGTTGGAGGCGAGCGGTAGCGTGGATAACTTCCGGCAGCCGCAAGTGGATGCGACATACAAGGTCAGCGGGGATCTGCGCGAGTTGGCCGGAATTGCAAGAGTGAGCGAAGTGCGAGACGGGACGTTCAACCTCGGAGGACGCGCCACCTGGTCGCAACAGGGAGTTGCATCGATCGGCAAAGTTGCAATCAGCGATTTCGCATGGTCCGACCCATCGCTTCATGTGGCGGATGTTTCCGGAGGAGCTGACTTCACGCTGGAAAATCAGGGTATCGCGGCACCGCACATTTTTATTCACGCGCTCGGCGGAACCCTGACGGGGAAAGCCAGCGTGCGAAGCTCTATTGAGCCTGGTACAGCGGTTTTCCGTTCGAACAAGAGTCGTGGCGCCGAGTTACTAAGTCTCGGCCGTCCGAATGGATCGATTGAGCTTTCCGTGCATGGAGTCTCGATTCCGCAAATTTTGTCCGCTGTCTCCACGCAGCGATTGCCGCTCGACAAGTTGAAGACCTTGGGAACTGCGTCGGGAACCGTGCGAGCAGACTGGAAGGGGACGGGACAGGATCTGCGCACGGATGTATCGCTCAATGTCAGCGCACCGGCGGCAGTACCTTCGGATGAGTTGCCGGTTTTCGGACAGGTGAAGGCGTCGTATCGCGAGCCGTCAGGAGTACTTAACTTTGACGTCCTTACACTCTCGACGCGTGCGACTCATCTCACTGCGTCAGGAGCGCTCAGTCCGCGCAATAGCCTGCAATTCAATCTCGCGACCTCGAACCTTGCGGAGTTCGGGCCAATGGTCGAAGCACTCGGCGGTCCAACGATGCTGCCGGTGCATCTTTCGGGCGTGGCATCTTTCTCCGGCAGCGCGACTGGAACTCTGAAAGTGCCCACGATCACGGGTCACGTGGACGCACGAGACTTTACAACAATGGTTGGTAGCGAGGTTCCGCAACCGCAGGCTTCTAAGCCAGTTGTGGCAGCGCAGGTAAAACCGAGCACAGCAGTTCCAGGACCGATTCTCGAGAATCCGGCGTACTGGCAACTTCCGCGATGGCCGCTGAAGGGCGCCAATCCAGAGCCGGGTGCGACAAAGACAGTAAGCACAGGTCCTGCACAGCACCGTGTACAGTCAATCCATTGGGACGAGTTATCGGCCGATGTGCTTTATTCTCCGCAACGCGTCAGGGTGAGCAACGCAGTGTTGCGTCACGGGCCAACCGTGATCAATGCGGAAGGTTCGGCGACACCGGTAAACGGAGAGTTCACCAGGGATACCCCTTTTACGGCCAGCGTTGCGTTGCATCACGGCGATGTCGCGGAACTACAGTCAATCGCTGGGTATGCCTATCCTGTGACTGGCACGCTGGATGCGGCCCTTCAATTCATGGGCACGCGAAACGCGCCACAAGTCGCGGGTCACGTGACACTGTCGAAAGCCGTGGTGTACGGACAGGCCGTGCAGTCGCTTGCCGCAGATGTCGCCTTCGCCAACAACGAAGCCGAGGCGCGCAATGTCCGCTTGGCAAGCGATGTGGGTACGGCTAGTGGAAGTGTTGCATACAACGTGAGTACAAAGGCGTTCCGATTCAATGCACACGGCGAAAATTTGCGCGTTGACCGTCTAGCGCAGGCGAACTATTCCAAGGTGCATATCGCCGGTCTGCTTTCGCTGGATGCCTCGGGCAAGGGAACACCGGATGAACCGGCGATCAACGCGTCGTTGCAGTTGCGAGACCTCGCTATAAACAAGGTACGGGTCGGCGATCTAAAGGCGACTGCGGTAACGCAGGGCGCGGAAATGCGTGTGACGGCCCGCTCCGATTTTCCGCAAGGACATGTTTCGTTCGATGGCATGATTCAAATGCGCGGCGAAATGGCGGGAAGCGGCGCACTGACTTTCGACAGCACCAACTTGAATCCTCTGATCGAAGCATTCGTTCCCGTAAGACTTACCGGGCCAACGGCAGTGGATGGCCGGGCGGATGTCTCCGGATCGCTGAAATCACCGGGCGCGCTCAACCTGGGCATCAACATTGCACGATTGTCGAGCAATCTGGAGAGCGTTCCCGTTCGGAATGACGGTCCGCTTCGCGTGAACATTGCGGGAGGTCTCGTCCGCATTGAGCAGTTCCGCATGGTCGGCGAACAGACACACTTTTTGGAGTTGCGCGGTACGGCCGAAGTTACGGGCGAGCGCCGGTTGCGAATGCGTGCGGACGGCGACGTCAATCTGAAGATACTGCAGACGATTGATGCAAACCTGATGTCGAGTGGGGTCAGTGCGTTCGGCCTCACCATCGGCGGCACGGTCACGCAACCGCGTTTTCACGGGCGGGTCACGATTACCAATGGCGCTGTCTCTTACATCGACATGCCGAACGGACTGAGCGGCGTGAACGGCACGATGATCTTTAACCAGGATCGTTTGCAGGTAGAGAGCCTCTCGGCGCGGTCAGGCGGAGGGTTGCTGACTCTTGGTGGTTTTATTACCTACGAACGGGGAATCGCCTTTAACCTGACGGGACACGGCCGCGACATCCGCATCCGCTATCCGGAAGGCGTGAGTTCCACTGCGGATGCGAACCTGACGCTTTCCGGCAGCATGAAGAATGCAATGCTCTCCGGCGACGTTACGGTGACGAAATTTGCATTGAACCCGCAGTTCGATTTTGCCATGTACCTGGCGCGCAGCAAGCAGTCGGCAATCGGGCCAGGACCGGGATCTCCAACGAACAACCTGCATCTCGACGTGCATGTCGTTTCCACGGCGGCGCTACAAGTGGAAACTTCATTGGCGCGAATATCGGGAGATGTCGATCTGCACATTCGCGGCACGGCGGCGCGCCCGGCGGTGCTGGGAAGAGTGGACATACTCGAAGGCGATGTGAATTTTGCCGGGACGAAATATCACATCGAACGCGGGGACATCGTTTTCTCCAACCCGGTTACGATTACGCCGGTGCTCGACACGGAAGCAACCGCGCACGTAAGGGACTACGACATCACGCTGGGGCTGCACGGCTCGCTCGACCGGTTGAGCATGACGTACCGCTCGGATCCGCCGCTGCCGACGGGTGACATCATTGCACTGCTGGCGCTGGGGCGAACGCGTGAGGAGTCGATCAACCAGGCGACGGTGGCCTATACGCAATCGCAGCCGACGCTGACGGAGAGCGCGTCGAGTGCGCTGCTGGGGCAGGCACTGAACGCAACGGTGAGCAGCCGCGTGCAGAAATTGTTCGGCGTGAGCCGCATCAAGATCGATCCCTCGGTCGGCGGCCCGGAAAACGCCGCCAACGCCCGCATGACGATCGAACAACAGGTATCGAACAAGGTGACACTCACCTACATCACGAACCTTGCGCAATCGGCGCAGGAAGTGATCCAGGTTGAGTACAATATAAATCGAGAAATATCGATCATTGGAGTGCGCGACCAGAACGGCGTCGTCGGATTCGATGTGCGCATCCGGAAGCGCAAACGGTGATCCGCCGTGCCTGAAGAAACATCTGTCGCCGAGAGCTTTCAAGCGGCGCGCGCGCGCATGGTGGAAGAGCAGCTTCGCCGGCGCGGAATCCGCGACGAACGCGTGCTTGACGCCATGCTGCGGGTTCCCCGGCACGAATTTGTCAACGCGGAGTTGACCCGCCTCGCCTACGACGATTCGCCGGTTCCGATTGGCGGCGGACAGACAGTATCGCAGCCATTCATCGTGGCGTACATGTTGCAACTGCTCGCCATCGATCCCCAAGACCGGGTGCTGGAAATTGGCACCGGTACCGGATACCAGGCAGCCGTCCTCTCCCTGCTTGCCACCGAAGTCTTCACCATGGAAGTGCGCCCTGAACTTGCCGCGCGTGCGCGAATCAATCTTGCTCGAACCGGGTTTACAAATACAGTGGTAATTGACGGAGACGGAAGCGAAGGTCTGCCTTCGCACGCTCCGTTTGACCGCATCATCGTTGCGGCGGCGGCGCCGGCCATCCCGGCCGCACTGGCCGGGCAACTGCAAGAGGGCGGCAGCATGATTGTGCCTGTTGGTTCTGTCGAGTTGCAGATGCTGCATCTGGCGCGTAAGTCCAAGGGAAGTATTGAGACCGCCACTCTCGGTGGCTGTCGTTTTGTGCCGCTCATTGGCGAAGCCGGATTTCCTGCCTGGCATCGATAAATATCCCAGAGAAAACGAAACTTCCGGCGAGGTTCCGCGTCTAAGTAAGCGAATGCTTACTAAGGAGAGGAACCATGACGAAAGCAATTAAGTTGACGCTGGTGACGATCCTCTCGGCGGCGCTGTGCGCGCCAATTGCCGCGCAGCAGGTGTCCGGGAGCGGCAAGTACGACTCGCAGATTCTGAGTGAGGTACAAAGTTACCTGCAGGGTAACAAGAGTCTTTCGAACGTGCATGCCAGGGTAGAACAAGGTGTAGTGACTCTCACCGGCTCGGTAGGGCTGTATTACGACAAGGCGAACGCGGAGCAGAAGATTCGCCGCAAGGACCATGTCGCGGGAGTGCGCGACGATGTTACGGTTGCGAGCACTGTTCCCGATGAGCAATTGCAGAACAAGCTTGCGGACAAGTTGCGCTATGACCACACGTACCCGGGAACCGTGTTCAACAGTTTCAGCCTGGGCGTGCGGAACGGAGTGGTGACGCTCTCCGGCAGCACTCGGACCTATGCGAGCAGGGATTCCGCAATCAACCTGGTGGAAACGACGCCGGGAGTGAAGGAACTCATTGACAGGGTGAAAGTTGCGCCGCTCTCACCGTTTGACGATGCCATCCGTTTCCGCGTTGCACGTGCGGTTTACGGAAGGCTTCCGATGTATGCCAACGACCCGCAGGATCCAATTCGCATTGTGGTGGCAAACGGCAATGTAGCGTTGGACGGCGTGGTGAACAGCCAGGTGGATAAACAGGTTGCGTTCATGGCGGCATCGGAGGTGCCGGGCGTGTACAGGGTGACCAATAATCTCGCGGTGTCATCCGGAAAGTGACGGATCATTTGCGACGGGAAACAGCGTGACAGAGAAAAGCGCTCCGCAGTGGAGCGCTTGTTCTTTGGGGCAAGAGAGTTTGTTATTCAGTCAGGGAAGGAAGTTCGCCGGTTAACCGCTCGCCGGCCTCGCGAATCAACTTCCACAGGTCCTCTTTTCCAAGGCCGGTTTTTGCCGAATACGCCACGATTTGATCCACCTGCAACCCTTGGCGAAGGGCGTTCAGCGAAGCTTGCAGTCGCGTGCCGACACGGTCGGCCTTGGTGGCCACCACCAGCATCGGTCGCTGCGTCTGCTTCAGGAAGTCAACCAACTGGGCGTCGCTCTTCTGCGGAGGAATGTTGGCATCCACCAGGCATAGGCACAGGGCAAGCGTGGAACGGGTCGTCAGGTAGGGATTGATGAAGCTCGGCCACTGTTCACGGATGGCGTTCGGCACCCGGGCATAGCCGTAGCCGGGAAGGTCAGCAAAGAGGATGTCAGGATGCGGGCGTCCAGGCCAACGCACTTCGAAAAAGTTGATTGTCTGGGTGCGGCCGGGCGTGTTGCTGGTCTTTGCGATCTTGTTGCTCACGAGCGAATTAATCAAGCTCGACTTTCCGACATTCGAGCGTCCGAGAAACGCAATCTCAGGAGCGCTCGGAGGAGGGAACTTCGAGGCATCGGCCGATGATGTGATGAACCGCGTGAAAACCTTCATCCCATGTGATTCTATCCTGAGATGCGGAAAATTCCAGTGGGGGCGGTCGGCAAATATTAAAGATGGATTGCCACGCGGATTCCGGCGCAAAGTTAAGCCCGCGCCGAAGCGCGGGCCAGCAGAAATTTGCTCTGCCTATTGACGGGCGGATGGAGGTTCGGGGGGAGGCGTAATCGTGCCAAGAACGGGGGCACTGGCATCCTCGGGAACTTCCGGAAGCGGCCTCTCGAGAGCGACTTGCAGCACTTCGTCCATGTTATCGACGAAATGCAACTTCATCGCGTTGCGCAGGTTTTCCGGGACCTCCGCGATGTCTTTTTCGTTTTCCTTGGGCATGATCACTTCAAAGATACCGGCGCGATGAGCGGCCAGCAGTTTTTCCTTGAGCCCTCCGATGGGCAGCACCTTGCCACGCAGCGTGATTTCACCGGTCATGGCGATATCGCGCCGGACAGGAATGCGGCTGAGGGCGCTGGAGATCGCCGTCGCCATGGTGATGCCGGCCGAGGGGCCATCCTTCGGGATCGCGCCTTCCGGTACGTGAACGTGAATGTCGACATTGCGATAGAAATCGCGCGGCAACCCGAGACGGTGCGCTCGCGAGCGAACGTAGCTCATGGCGGCTTGTGCCGATTCCTGCATCACGTCGCCGAGTTTTCCGGTCAGCGTCAGCTTGCCCTTGCCGTCAACAATCGCGACTTCCGTTGTCAGGATTGACCCGCCGACTTCCGTCCATGCAAGGCCGGTAACCAACCCGATTTCGCTCTTTTCGTTGGCGGCGGTATCGCGGTACCTGGCAACGCCGAGGAATTCACTCACATTCTCGCCGTTGATCTCGATGGTGTACTTCTCGCCCTCCTTGACCACCTTGCGCGCGACCTTGCGGCAAACGTTGCCGATCTCGCGTTCGAGGTTGCGGACGCCGGCTTCCCGGGTATAGCCGCGGATGATCCCAAGCAGGCCATCATCGGTAAAGGTCACATTCTTGTCGTTTACGCCCGCCTGTTCGCGCTGCTTTCTCACCAAGTATTGCTTGGCAATTTCCAGCTTCTCCAGTTCGGTATAACCGTGTAACCGCAGAACTTCCATGCGGTCCTGGAGAGGCGCCGGTATGGTGTGCATCACGTTGGCGGTGGCGATGAAGAACACCTGCGAGAGGTCATATTCGACGTCAAGATAATGGTCCACGAACATGAAGTTTTGTTCGGGATCCAGTACCTCGAGCAGCGCCGATGACGGGTCGCCGCGGAAATCCATCGACATCTTGTCGACTTCGTCGAGCATGAATACCGGGTTCTTGGTGCCGGCCTTTTTCATCATCTGGACGATCTGGCCCGGCAGGGCGCCGATGTATGTGCGCCGGTGGCCTCGAATTTCGGCTTCGTCGCGCACGCCACCCAGTGACATGCGAACAAACTTGCGGCCCGTGGCCTTGGCGATGCTCATGCCGAGCGAAGTCTTGCCCACGCCCGGAGGTCCGACAAAGCACAGGATCGAACCCTTTGGATTCTTGACCAACTGCCGGACGGCAAGAAATTCAAGGATGCGGTCCTTGATCTTTTCCAGCCCGTAATGATCCTCATTCAAAACCTTTTCCGCGTACTCAATGTCGCGGACTTCCTTCGATTTCTTTTTCCACGGGACGGCCAGCAGCCAGTCGAGGTAGTTGCGCGAAACCGTGGATTCGGCCGACATCGGCGGCATGGCTTCCAGCTTTTTCAACTCCTGGATGGCCTTGTCGTGAACATCCTTGGGCATGCCGGCGGCATCGACTTTCTTCTTCAGTTCGTCGAACTCGCTTTTCTCGCCGCGGCCCAGTTCCTTCTGGATGGCCTTGATCTTCTCGTTGAGGTAATACTCTTTCTGGGCGCGCTCCATCTGGCGCTTGACGCGCGACTGAATGGTGCGGTCCATGTTCAGCTTTTCGATTTCGATGTCGAGGACGTCGGCCACGCGGTTCAGGCGCTCGGCGGGATCGAAGATCTCCAGCAACTCCTGCTTCTCCTCGATGGAAAGCTGCAGGTTGGCGGCGATCGTGTCGGTCAGCTTCGAGATGTCCTCGGTGCGGACGCTGGAAGCCATGGTCTCGTAGTTCAGCGACTGACAGAGCTTGACGTACTGCTCAAAGAGCGAGGAGACGCGCTGCATGGCCGATTCGATCTGCGGCGTCATTTCCGGCGTGTACTTCACGGTTCGGATTGTGGACTCGTAATATCCGTCGGTCTCGACAATCT
Source organism: Acidobacteriota bacterium (assembly GCA_021779935.1). Lineage (GTDB taxonomy): Bacteria > Acidobacteriota > Terriglobia > Terriglobales > Acidobacteriaceae > JAJXZT01. Next base: position 19,233 of record JAJXZT010000031.1, on the reverse strand, counting down.
GCAGGACCTTGCCGCGCTCGATGCCTTCCACCAGGACCTTTATATTGCCGTCTGGGAGCTTCAGGCTCTGCACGATGTTGACGACCGTGCCGACCTGGTAAATCTCATTCGGCTTGGGCTCGTCGACGCTCGCGTCGTGCTGGGTTGCCAGGAAGATTCGCTTGTCGCCGGCCAGGGCTTCGTCCAAGGCTCGGACGCTTGATTCCCTTCCAACCACGAACGGGGTCATCATGTACGGAAAGATGACGACATCCCGGATGGGCATCATCGGCAGCTTTCTTGTCTCGAATTTTTCCTTGGTAGGCGTCACTCTATCTTGCTCCCCTTGTGTCCAGATGCCAAGAAATCAAGAACTTACGTGAAATTCGTCGAGGTCCGCAGCGCTCTGGCAGTGGACACCGAGCATCCTCGGTAAGTTCGAATCCGTACTCCCGAGCCTACTACATTGGTTGGGCGTGGGCAACCGAAAGACCCGCCGCAAGGAACTCTTCAGTTTGCTCGATCGTAACCGCTCAATGCCAGTTATCTGCGGCCGTTCTGGGAGTGCCAGCACGGAGCGAGTTCGTGTTGAGAACTTGTAGTCTGCTCCTCGATCGGCCTTATCGGACGACATCGAACGTTTCTTTAGGTGCGCCTCGCTGGGTGAATGTTTCTTTTTTCTGTATTGGAACTCGAGCGGAGTGTCAGTTGAGGCATTGGAAACCGGAGAATGTAGACAAATCTTCTCTGTTCCTCTCTTCCTCAATTCACAAGTCAAGCACATCGACACAGAAGGGGAAACTGTAGTAACCACTCTGGATATAGCCCTAGGAAGATAAGCCAGCGCCTCCAAGGTGCCTTTCTCCTCATTTCTCGACTCAAGTTGAAGGAAACTGTTGCCTCTACTGGATGAAAGTGTGAGAATCCATCTCGTCCAACACTAATGCGCGCCCCCCCCTGTTCGCGTTGGTGCTGTGAGTTTTTCGATGGTCCGGCCCAAGTTGCACTTGAAACAGCGTTGCCTGGAGTGAGGCAGTCGAGAACACATCGCAGTATTTTTGGGACAAACCGAGTGTGTTTCAGTTTAGACCTCTTCTCGCAGGCAGAATCACCAAAGCGAATCGAACCTAGGTTTTGTCAGGGACCAAATATTTAGGAGGGTCTATGCGACGTCTTCGGGTTGCCCGTTGTGGGGCAGTAGTGTTGATGGTCTGCGCAGTGCTCTGGATGGCTGCATGCGGTGGCGGAAGTAAACCCGCAGTAACAATTTCCGTTTCTCCGACAACGGCGACGCTGAATGGCGGGGGGACGCAGCAGTTTACGGCCACCGTCGCCAACTCGACGAATACGTCGGTCACCTGGAGCGCAAGCTGCTCTGCGGGTGGTGCGGCCTGCGGCGCCATCAGCGCGACCGGGCTTTACACCGCTCCCGCAGTGGTTGCAAGTTCTACGTCAGTGACTGTGACGGCCACTTCCGCGGCGGACACCACCAAGACTGCCACGGCGACCGTTACCCTCACTCCAATTTCCGTTACAGTCGCACCGGCCACGGCATCCTTGAACGGAGGAGCCACGCAGCAGTTCACCGCAACGGTCGCTGCGACGAGCAATTCCGCCGTCACATGGACGGTTACTTGCACTGCGGGCGGCGCGGCCTGCGGCACCATCAGCACCACCGGCTTGTACACCGCGCCCGCGATCGTAGCGGCGTCGGCCACCGTAACCGTGAAAGCGACATCTGCGGCGGACACCACGAAGTCCGGCACCGCAACGGTTACGTTGAATCCGATTACGGTTTCCGTCGGACCGGCAACCAAGACACTCACCGCAACGTTGACGCAGCAATTCACCGCAACGGTTGGTGCGACTGCGAATACCGCGGTTACCTGGACGGCGACATGCACGGCAGGCGGAGCCGCCTGCGGCACGATCACAACGGCGGGTCTCTACACCGCGCCGCTGGTGGTCCAAACCGCGACGACGGTAACGATTACCGCGACCTCGGTTGCCGACGGCACCAAGACGGGGACGGCGACGGTCACACTGAATCCGCTGACCATCACGGTGGCTCCAACGACGAAAACGTTGACCGCCACGCTGACCCAGACGTTCACCGCAACGATTACAGGAAACCCGAACACGGCAGTGACGTGGACGGCGACTTGTACGGCAGGCGGAGCCGCCTGCGGCGCGATCGACGCGAGCGGTAACTACACGGCACCGACGGTGGTCGTGAATACGACGACGGTGACAATCACGGCAACCTCGGTTGCCGACACTACGAAGACGGCAACGGCGACGGTTACGCTGAATCCGCTTTCCGTGGCGGTTTCGCCGGGAACGGCCAGCCTGACGGCCACTGCCACGCAGCAGTTCGGCGCCACCATCACCGGCAATCCCGATCAGTCGGTTACATGGTCGGTGAGTTGCACGGCGGGTGGAGCCGCCTGCGGCACCATCAGCAATACTGGCCTCTATACCGCGCCTACAGTTGCCACCAGCACGTACGACGTCACGGTGACGGCAACTTCCGTTGCGGACGGCACGAAGTCCGGCACGGCTGTCGTCACGCTGAATCCGCTGACGATCTCGGTTTCGCCGGGAACGGTGACGCTGGGAGCCACGCAGACGCAGACGTTCTCCGCCAATATCCAGGGCAATCCGAACACGGCTGTGACGTGGACGGTGACCTGTACGGCGGGTGGCGCGGCTTGCGGCACGATTGACATTAACGGTAACTACACGGCTCCGGCCACGGTGACCAGTTCGTCGACAGTGACCGTGACGGCAACGTCGGTAGCTGACGGCACCAAGTCGGCGACGGCGACAGTCACCCTTACGCCGGTAGTCGTAACGATCTCCCCGACGACCGCGTCAGTCTCCGTGAGCGGCACGCAGCAGTTCTCGGCGAATGTCGTTGGCACGTCGAACACAGCCGTGACCTGGTCCGTGACTTGCGGAGTCGCAAGCTGCGGCACGGTAAGCAACTCGGGTCTCTACACCGCGCCCGCATCAGTGGCTTCAAGTCCGCTGAGCGTTACGGTGACCGCGACCTCGAATGCCGACAACACGAAGTCGGCGTCGGCCACGGTAACGGTTACGAGCACGCCGGTCATCAGCGTCGCGATCTCACCGAATACTTCCCAGACGGTAACCCTGAACGGCACGGTCTTTATGACCGCGTCGGTCACCAACGACTCGGGGAGCGCAGGTGTGACCTGGTCGTTGTCGCCCAGCAGCGGGTGCGGTGCGCTGAGCGGTCAGACGACCACTTCCGCGACCTTTACCGCTCCATCCTCGCTGTCGTCCAATTGCACGGCCACGGTGACTGCGAAGTCCGTTACCGATAACACGAAACAGGCAACGCTCACGATTAACGTGCTTCAAACCACCAGCCTGACGATCGGCACCACTCAGAGCGATATGAACAATGCAGGCGTAGGCCTGCCGTACGGGATGTACTTCAATATCTCGGGCGGAACGCAGCCGTATCATCTCTCCATTTCAGGCGGCTCCCTGCCTACTGGGTTGGCGTTCTCCGGGACGAACATCCAACAGGTGGTGGGAACTCCCACGACGGTCGGAACCTACAACTTCACGTTGCAGGTGACCGACAGCGCGTCTACACCGGCGACGATCTCGCAGAGCTACTACATCGTGGTCAGCGCTGCGCCGAACGGTGCCCATAACTCGTATCTGACAGGCCAGTACGCCTGTCTGCTCAATGGGTATGTGGACGCAGATGGTTCCCGCTGGGCGATGTTGACCAGCGTGACCGCTGACGGCAGCGGCCATCTAAGTTCCGGAGTCTTCAACAGTAATTCGAAGGCTGGCGTCGGAACGGGAACACTGGTTGGAACGTACAGCGTTGGCTCGGACAACCGTGGTGTTATGACGGTGACCGCCACTCCTGGTGGAACGTTCACGTATACCCTTGCCGCGAACAGTGTCGCGGCGGGACCGTCTACAACCATTCACCTCGTCGAGTTCGACGACGCCGGCACCTCTCCCTCGGGACAACACGGCGATGGAACTTGCTACAAGCAGGATACAAACGCATTCGTCTCGGGCACTCTGAGCGGCGGGTTTGCCTTTGGCATGACTGGCGAATCAGGTAGTGGAACGCCCAGGGCGACGGTCGGACGGCTGAGCATGAGCGGCGGTACGATCAGCAACGGGGTAATTGATCAAGCCAAGGGCGGCACGTACCAGCACGCTACCTTTACCGGAACGTACCTGGCGCCAGATTCGAATGGACGCTTCACCATGGCTCTCGTGACTCCGGGAGGTACGGCAAACTTTGTCAGCTATATCATCGATGCGAACCGCTCAATCATGATGAGCGCGGATTCGCACGCTTCGAACGAATTGGAGAGTGGCGACGTACGCAAGCAGCAGCAGGGAACGTATGCCGCAGCCAACATTAACGGCTCGTTCGTAATGTACGAGCAGTCCATCGGCATAAGCACGTCCGATGTAATCCAGGGTTACCGGTCGCAGGTCATGCAGGGAAGCTGCAATTCATCGGGCTCCTGCAACGTCAATATCAGCGACGCGGATGAAGGTGGTACGTATAGATCCAACGATTCAGTAGGCGCTGCAACCGCCACGGTCGAGTCTTCCGGCCGTGTCACGGTTCTCCCGGGAGGCGGGAACAACATTTACTTCTACCTCTATGACCAGAACTCCGGGTTCATGCTGGATCCTGGTTCGACGGCCAATCCCAACGTAGGGTTTGGATGGATGGAACATCAGACGCAGACTTCATTCACCTTGAACAGTTTCGCCGGGACATACATCCTCGACCCGCTTCCGGAGATGCAGTCTAATAACGGAGAGAGCTCGGGATATGTGTCGATTGACACCAGCGGTGTCGTCACCGGGGCAAATGATTCGGGAGGGCAGAGCTACACCGACTACAACCAGCAGATCGGGGCGTCTTTGTCTGTTACGAATGCCACGTACGGTCAGGCGACAGTCTCGATGAGTGGGCATGCGGGACTCTATTGCTACGCCATCACGTCAACAAAGGTGGCCTGCATTGAGGGCTCGTCGAACCACCCGGACGTACAGAGGTTGGAGCAGTAGAACTCTCCTGACCTCTTCAAAACTCAGCCCCGCCGGCAACGGCGGGGCTTTCTTATGAACTCATAATTTCCCAAAGCGTGCAGACACGAAAACGCCCGGCAAGGGGCCGGGCGTTTCAATTTTGACTTGAGTTGAGAGGCTGCTTATCCCGCCTTCTCCATCAGTGGTGCGGAGATTTCGCGTTTCTCCACCATCTCGCTCGTCACCTCGAACTCCTTGAGCCGCTTCTGGCCGGGCAGGTGATACATCAGGTCGAGCATCAGTTCTTCCAGGATCATGCGCAGTCCGCGCGCGCCTACCTTGCGGTTCAGCGCCTCGCGGGCGATGGCACGCAGTGCGTCGTCCGTGAACTTCAACTTCACGTTCTCGAACTCGAAGAGCCGCTGATACTGCTTGATGATGGCGTTGCGCGGGCGGGTCAGGATCTCGACCAGTGCCGCCTCGTCAAGATCGTTGAGAATGCCGATCACCGGCATGCGGCCGACGAATTCGGGGATCAACCCGAACTTGATCAGATCCTGCGGTTCGGCTTTCTGCAGAAGCTCCGTGTCGCGCTTGTTGGGCGGGACAAACTCCGCTTCCTTCCCCGTGGCATCTTCGCCGGTGCGGAAGCCCATGGCGCGCTTGCCCACACGCCGCCCGATGAGCCGTTCCAGTCCGACGAACGCGCCGCCGCAGATAAACAGGATATTGGTTGTATCAACCGGCGTGAACTCCTGGTGCGGATGTTTGCGTCCGCCCTGCGGAGGAACGTTGGCGACCGTGCCTTCCAGTATCTTCAGCAGCGCCTGCTGCACGCCCTCGCCGCTGACATCGCGGGTGATCGAGGGATTCTCATCCTTGCGGCCAATTTTGTCGATTTCGTCGATGTAGATGATGCCGGTCTGCGCGCGGCCCACGTCGCCGTCGGCGGCCTGCAGCAGTTTGAGGATGATGTTCTCGACGTCTTCGCCGACGTAACCGGCTTCAGTGAGCGTCGTCGCGTCCACGATGGCGAACGGCACGTCGAGCATCTTTGCCAGAGTCTGCGCCAGCAGGGTCTTGCCCGTACCGGTTGGGCCGATCAGCAGAATGTTCGATTTCGACAGCTCCACTTCATTGTTGCGCTGCCGGTTCATGTAGACGCGCTTGTAGTGGTTGTAGACAGCCACTGCAAGTTTCTTTTTTGTACGGTCCTGCCCAATCACGTATTCATCGAGGAAGGTCTTCACTTCCTGCGGCTTCGGCAGATGATTCGGGCTGGATGATGTCTGTGACTCGGCGCGATCGTCTTCAAGAATGGAGTTACAGACGGCCACGCACTCGTCACAGATATAAGCGCGCGGATAATCGCTCGGCGACGAGATCAGCTTCGCGACCGCATCCTGCGACTTGTGGCAGAACGAGCAGCGCAACACTTCGTCGGAACCTGACCTGGATCTCACGGGACACTCCTTCTTACAAACCCTTAAGGCCGCGGCAGCTCTTCGTGCCGGAAGACCGGATTGCTCCAGTCGTGTGCAGATGCGATCCACTGCTGTAGCCAACCCAAAATGCCAATCCGGGTCACCAACCCTTGCAGGCCGACCCGGAACCCCATGCTGCTGATCGCTTCGTTATCGCTTTATTGTCCCTCCGAACGCATCGCCGCGTAAAGGGATGGCGAAAATCGAATGCGTGACGTTAGTACCTCTTTTGAGGAGTGCCGATTCGGTTCCCCCCGCCCGGTAACACCCGTCGCGGGGAGTCCTGCAACCGTTTACTCCATCAGTGTCAAGGCAGGCACAAACAAGCTATTCATTTGTGCTTATAAATAATGTCGTCGACGATTCCGTACTCTTTCGCCTGCTGCGCGTTCATGATGAAGTCGCGTTCGACGTCGCGCTCCACCTTTTCCAACTGCTGCCCGCTGTGCTTGGCCAGCAACTGGCTTGTAATCTCGCGCATGCGCAGAATCTCGCGGGCATGAATATCGATGTCGGTTGCCTGGCCGCTCAGACCGCTCATCAGCGGCTGGTGGATCAGGATGCGAGACGTCGGCAGGGCATATCGCTTGCCCGGCGCTCCCGCCGTCAGCAACAGGGCCGCCATGGACGCCGCCTGACCGATGCAAATGGTGGTCACATCGGGACGGATAAACTGCATCGTGTCATAAATCGCCATGCCGGCCGTAATTGAGCCGCCAGGCGAATTGATGTACAGCGAAATGTCCTTCTCCGGATCCTCCGCCTCGAGGAACAGCATCTGGGCGATGATGAGGTTGGCGACGTTGTCGTCAATCGGAGTGCCAAGGAAAATAATGTTGTCCCGCAGCAACCGGGAGAAAATGTCGTACGCGCGCTCGCCCCTGCTGGTCTGCTCAATCACCATGGGCACAAGCATAGGTTCCGGCTCCTTTTGCGCGGGCGGCCCCATCGTTTCGGAGCCATCCCTTCAAGTCCCAAATCCGGCGGCTGTATCGGCCGTGTCCGGCGGGAGATTCATTGGCTACATATTTGACTGCGTTTCAATTGCGAGCTGCTACTGATTCTGTTTGTACAGGAACTCGAGCGCTTTGTCGTTCCGGATGTTGTCCTTGATGCGATCAAGCGTGCCGTTTTCTTCCATGCGCGCCCGCAGAGCATCCGGAGTTTGTTTCATCTGGTGCGCCAGCCGCTGCACTTCCTCGCCAAGTTCCTCGTCGCTGACCTCGATCTTTTCGGCATCGGCGATCTTGTCGAGCAGCAGGGAAGCCTTCACTTCGCGCAGCGCGCCATCGCGCTGGCCTTCGCGCAGACGGCTCATGTCCATCTTCTTCAGATCTTCCGCCCGCAAACCCTGTGCCGCCAGCGCGCGCAATCCGCGCTCCAGACGCTGGTCGATCTGATGATCCAGAAGAGCCGTGGGAACCGCGATGTCGTACTTTTTCACCAGCTCGTCGACGATCTGGTCCTTGGCCTTGTGCTCGGCCTCGTGCTCGCGCTCGTGCAGCATGTTTTCCTTCACGCGCGTCCGCAACTCGTCGATCGTATTGAAGTCCGCGCCAAGCTGCTTGGCAAAGTCGTCGTTCAGTTCCGGCGCCGTCTTCTTCTTGATGCCGTTGATCTTCACGTGATAGTGGAGGGTCTTGCCGGCGAGTCGCGGCTCGCTGAAATCCTCTGGATACGCCACGTCGAAGTCGCGCTCTTCACCAGCCTTGGCGCCGCGCAGGTTTTCGGTGAACTCCTTGACCGTATTCTGGCCACCGATCTCCACCAGCACGTCGTCCATCTTGACCGGCTGTGCGGCCTCCTCGTCACTCTTGCCTTCAAAGGCGGCCTGCGCAAAGTCGCCATCGGCCAGTGCGCGGTCTTCTTCCACGTTATCGTAAGAGGCCTGTTGCTCGCGAAGCTGGTTCAGCGCGGCTTCCACTTCCTCGTCCGTTACCGAAACCGAGGCTTTCTCGACGCGAATGTCCTGGTAGCCCAGAACTTCGAATTCCGGCAGTACCTCGAAGCTCGCCTTGAAGCGCAGAGGCTCGCCCTCGTCCATCTGCAACTCGGTGATGCGCGGTTGGGAAACCGGCGTCAGCTTCTGGCTCTCCGTCTCCGAACGGAAGTACTTCGGGATGAGCGCTTCGACCAGTTCGCTCTTGATGTCTTCGGCAAAGCGCTGCTTCACGATCGTCGCCGGCACTTTGCCTTTGCGGAAGCCGGGGATGCGCGCAAACTTCTGGAAGCGTGCCAGCACATTCTGCCGCTCGCGGGCGACTACGTCGGCCGGAATCTCAACGGAAATTTCGCGGTGACAAGGGTTGGCGGCCGTAGCCACAGGAACGGTGTTCGTAGCTTCGTTGTTCGTCTCAGTGGAATCCAAGGAATTGCCTTCAAAATCAGGAATATGTACCGGGCGGCAACCCGCCCGCAAAGTCTTCCAAGGGAGGCCCTGTAACCGGCAGCGCGCACTCCCGCAAACACCCAGTTTAAAGCCCCATTACAAAGGTGGTCAAACGAGCGGTGCACCGTTTCCAGTGCATTTCGGGAAAGTCCGCGTACAATCGCGTCATGATTCACGTACTTTGGGAATTTCATGTCCTTCCCAGCCATGAGGCGGAGTTTGAGTCAATCTACGGCTCGGAAGGCGAATGGGCGCGGCTCTTTCACAACGATCCCGCGTATCACGGCACAATCCTCCTGCGCGACTCGCAGGTCAGCAGGCGTTACATCACCATGGATCGCTGGGAAAATATTGACGCGTATCGAAGCTTCAAGCAAAAGTTTGCCGCAGACTACCGTCGCCTCGACGAGCAATGCGAGCGACTGACGGATTCGGAAAGATTGATCGGAGTATTTAACGCGCTCTAGTTCAGACCCAGGACAGGGATGTAATCCGGCAGAGGCGTCTCGATAAGGCCGTGCGTCCACCTCGTTGTGAGTTCGGGGTACCTGCCGCGAACCAACGTCATCATCGTGTCGAACTCTTCCTGCGAGATGTTATCGGCGGCCTCAATTTCTTCCCCCATATATAGAAAGCGAATACGGCTTGGCTCCATCAACCCAAGTCCGTTCTGCGTAGATTTCACCCACTGCGGCTCCGAGATTTTGTGCAGGATGTAGGTTTCTACTTCGCGCTTGCGCAACACGGAGCTGCGAATCACAAGTTCATCTTTGAGGAATTCGAGGCTGTTGTAGTGGAAAATCTCTCGTGCCGTATACCCCGCATTCCATAGCGCAAATACCAGGAGCGCGACTTGGGCAAAACTGGCGGGGAAGCTTCCCATCCGCAGGATAAACACGATGAGAACGGCACTTAGGGAAATCAACAACGCTGCAAGAATCCAGTTCGGCCGCGAATGGATCGTGAACTCCAGGCGCGAAGATGTCTTCTTGATTCTCATCGCGGTTCCGCAGCCAAAGTAGCACCCTGCGTGCGACGTGCAACAGAAAAGGCGCGCCTGTTCCGCGCGCCTTCCCACTTTGAAGCGAAGCCTTATGAACTACTTCTTCTCTCCCGGCCGGAACTCCGCCCACGGGTTGCCCTTCATGTCCGGCAGGATTGATTTTTGCCAGTCGAATTGCGGGTGTTCCTTCAGGAACTTCGAGGCGATGAAGTCTTCACCACAGGGACGTCCGGCACGCGCCCAGAACGCCATGCCTTTCGCCATCGTGGCGTCGGCTGCCTTGGCGGTTACTGCCCCTTCCGGCGTGAATGGCGCGTCGCCCCACTCGGGAACGCCTCTCGGCGAGACGTCCACGTGTCCGCAGAGCGTGCGTTCGTCCGGGTGAATCTTCTTTTCATAAGTGTCGTAGTGATCGGCCAGGAATGCTTTCGCCAGCGCCACGTCGATCCTGCCTTTGTTCTCGGCCATCAACTGATCCCACCGCTTGTGACGCGCATTCATCGAACTGGCCATGTTGTTCGGATCGAAATTCGTTTCAGTCTTGATAAACTCCGGATCGCTGGGGAAGTTGGAGCCGACGAAGTAACCGTCCTTCGTCTTCCAGACTTTGTGGAACTTCAGGCCGATTTCGAAGCGCGCGATTTCGCCGGTCTTTGCATCGGCCAGCAGCCAGTCGTTGGCATAGCCGCCGTTGTTCCCGCCGACCATGATCTTCACGTAGTCGTCGATGGAGTTGGCGTATTGCATGGCCTTGCGTGCGCGGACGAACTCCGGGATGCCGTTCGGGTCGAAACTGGCGAAGCCGGTAATGGTCGTTTCCGTGATCATCAGTCCCGCAGCGTTGATGCCGAAGTCATCGTCGCTGGCGATGATGCCCGGGAATCCGTCCATCATGAAGTGGTAACCGTGCTGCGGTGCGATATCGAAAATAATTCGCCAGCGCGAACCGGAGATCACGCTGGTCCAAGTGTTGTGCGCCATCACCGGTTTGCCGTCCTTCGTCCAGCTTCCCGTGGCGACGAACGCCGAGCAATTGCCGGGGGCCGTCAGGTCGGCCTCTCCTGCTCGCTTTGCCTGCTGGTGCGTGCGCTCCAGCCAGGGGATGTAATAGTCCGGCACTTCCTCCATCGCGTTCAGCGCCACCACATCCCACAGGTCCATCTTGACGCCGCGCGCCTTCAGGCCGTCGGCGATGCCCTGCAACTCCTGCCGGTACTCCGCCTCGATGTGCGGCCACAGTACGTCCTGCGCGGTCTTGCGGAAGAATGTCCAGTCGCGCTTCGTGCGGCGAGTGTCCTTGATTTTGACCGCGTTGAACGCATCGGCGATCTCCGGCGCCAGCAGATAGCCGTGCTGATAACCGATGTCCGATGGCGAGCCTTCGAGGTGAACGTAGATCCAGTGGGCACGCTCAAAGCGGTACGCGTTCTTCATTCGCGCATCGGCATGTTTCGCGGCGAGCTCGGCTTTTTGCGCCCATGCACCTGCCGCGCAGAACATCATCAGAGCCACTACGGTGAGAGCAGAAAATCGGAATAACTTCGCCATCCGAGGTTCCTCCAATGGTGCAGCAGCTTACCGCGGCGTGAGTGTTTTTGGGAACTAAAGTTTTACGACGAATTACCCCTATCAGCTTTTGTGCTGCATCGCAGGTAGCTCAATTCGGACACCGCGCTAGAATAGGCGCCATGCCTTCCGCACTTGCTGTCCTTAATAAAGAGGTGGTTGCCTGTCGGCTCTGTCCGCGACTGGTAGCTCATCGCGAAGCGATGGGTCTTGAGAAGCGCCGCGCATATGCCGCATGGGACTATTGGGCGAAACCGGTTCCCGGCTTCGGCGATCCTGACGCTCGTGTGCTTATCCTCGGACTGGCCCCGGGAGCCCACGGCAGCAATCGCACGGGAAGGCCGTTCACCGGCGACGCGTCCGGGCGATTCATGTATCCAATTCTGTACAAGACAGGTTTTGCATCGCAACCGGAAGCTGAGAGCCTCGGCGATGGACTGGAGATGCACGACGCATACATCACGGCGGCCGTACGCTGTGCTCCTCCGGATAACAAGCCCACCCCGCAGGAGATCGCAAACTGCGCTCCATTTCTCGATCGCGAAATCCGCGCACTCAAAAACCTGAAGGTAGTGGTCGCTTTGGGAAAGATCGGGTTCGATGCTTACCTGAATTTTCTCAGGCGTGCCGGCGTGATCGCCAGCAAGGCCGGATACGGCTTCGGTCATGCAGCGCAGCATACAATGCCAAACGGCATTGTGCTGCTTGCCTCGTATCATCCGTCGAACCAGAACACGGCGACCGGTAAGTTGACCGCCGCTATGTTCCAGCAGGTGTTTGAAACTGCACGCGGCCTCACCAGGCAGCCATAAACAACGTGGCTGGATTCCGTATCTCTATATGTCGATATGTATGTTTGGCGGCTACGGGGAAAGCCAGGTGCGCCCGTGGACTTGCAGCGAGGCATTGCGGATTTTATCCAGCTCGATGATGGCGATCCATTCGCCGCCCTTGGCGCGTTGCCAGACGATGTGTCCCTGCAGCATGGTCGCGATCAATTGCGGCCGTAGGTCGGAGTGGTAATCGAAATACTTTTCCTGCATCCGATTCCACCACCCAAGCCGGTTCACCCATCCGCTTGGAGGATCGTATTTTGTGGAGAAAGCCACGACCACGTCATACCCGTCGCGTTGCTGCGCCGCCGTCATCATCTGGTCCAGCGTGAAATTCTCAACACGCACGACGGTAAGCGGCTGTTTTACATAGCCGAGGAATGGACGATGCAGTTCGTCCGAGGCAGGCCACGCCGTAAGAATTTTATCGTTTGCGTAATGCTGTTCGACGTAGGTTGCCGCCTGCTTGTGGAGCCGCACGAAGTCGCTATAAGTAAGGTTATCTTCCGGAGCGATTCTCCACGGCGGAGTTGCCAGCAGAGCGACGACAAACGCCACTCCCACGGCGGCTGTCCACCATTGCCAGTGCGCCAATCTGCGCCATAGGGTTGAGACGCACAGCAGAATCACCAGGGGAATCACCGGCAGCATGTAACGCGCCAGCAGTGCTCCGCCCAGCAGGGAAAACTCCGCGACATGCGCCAGGATGAGCACGCCAAATACCGCCTGCACGCGCAGTGCAATCCGCGGTCGCTCAATGGCATCGTCTTCCACCGGCGGCAGCCCCATGGCGAGCAGGGAGATGGCCGTCAGTACGAATAGATTCATATATCCAAATGTATGCCAGAGCCTCATTCCGGCGGCGATCAAAATACGCAGCGGTGTGAGTGTCGCTCCCATGTTGTATTGCAGGTATTCAGGATTGCCGAAGATGTGTCCGGTGTGGAGGTAGTGATAGGTGTACCACGCCGTCAGAGGCAACAGTGCCAGTAGATGGCAGAAGCTTTTCCATGGCGCGACCGGCTCAAGCAGCCAGCGCTCCGCCGAACTTCCTCCGGCATTCGAACTTGCGATGCGCCGTTGTGCCACGTAACACAACAGTTCCCACGCGAAGAAGGTCAACGGCACAACTACTGCGGTCTCCTTGGTTACGCAGGCGAGCGCGGCAACGGCAATGCAAACAGAGCGGCGTCCCGCGAGATAGAAATACGTTGCCCATAGGGTCAACGCCATCGCGGGAACGTCGAGCTGCGCAAGAGAACTCTGTGCGAAGAAAACAGGGTAGAGCGCCGTGAGCACAACTGTGCCGGCGGCAACAGCGGAGTTCGACACCAACCGCGCCAGTTTGTAGAGTCCCAGCAGGCCGAAGGCAGCCACCAGCAGCATTGCGGTTCGCGTTACGACCGGACTGAAGGCGCTCAACTTCCACCATGCGGCGAGCCACAACATGACGACAGGCGGATGAGCGTTGGACAGGGTGGTGTGCGGAATCAGTCCGCCGCCATGAAGAATGTCCCACGCGGCGGGAACAAAATATCCCGCTTCGTCCCAGAAGTACGGAAGACGCAGCAACGCGCCATGCATCAGGAAGATGGCGGTAAAAATCAGTGCGAAGACGGAGACCGTCGGGAGGTGAAAGTGCCGCTGATCCCGCTCGATGTGTCGATGGGCCATCTCGCGTGCGAACTCCCTAGTGCACCGGACCGGTGGCAAACTGCGGATCGAGCTTGATTTCGCCGAAGGTTTGCTCGTAGTTCGCGACGTTCTGATGGAGCATAACCGCCAACGCCTTGGCCTGCTGAGGGCTGAGATATACGCCCTGGAAGTTTCGCACCTCGAGCTTATCGCCGCTTGGCAGCAGGGTTCCGAACGCAAGGTAGAAGTCCCACACGCTCATCCGCACCTGCACGCTGTTGGAGTAGTTGTCGCGAAAATCGTCAGTATTGGTGATTCGGATCTCAGGCTGTTCGGTGAAGGACATAACTGCCTCGCAAGAAAGAAAAGAAATGATGGATGGAGCAGAGTATCAAGGAAAGGATGGAGAAGGAAGTGTCACCCCGCCAGCCCACGAGAGTGCTACGGAAGCCTGGTGCGAAAGGGGGGACTCGAACCCCCACGGGTTTCCCCGCCAGATCCTAAGTCTGGTGCGTCTGCCAATTCCGCCACTTTCGCTTTTAGAATCACTATCTTACTTCACAGTTTTTGGTGCAAACAAATGGCAGGGGTTTTTACAGGGGACCCAAATACAACTTCGAGGAGTTTCCACTATTTGCCGTCGCTGTCCGTTACCTGCGCAAACCCTGCATGACCGCTATTGTACCGCCTCTTCGTCTTTGTTCCTACGATTACACGCCTCCACAAGACAAAGTGCCTGCGGTTCTCAGGCGTGGTTGCTGGAATACGGAATTTTCCAGCCGGCGCTTGCCTCTCTCGTGTTCCTCGTTGCCAGAGTGTGGCCAGCGGGAGTCCCTTTCGTCAGTTGTGCGTTAACCTCGTAACCGAAAGGGACAAACGTTCCCTGCCAAGTCTATGTGTGCATCCCGAGAACCATGGGGCCGTTCAGTCGCCTTGTTGTAAGTTTGCCGATTTGTACCAACGCCGCAAAAAATATATCCCTGAAATATATTGCCCGAGCTGAGTTAAAGTACTTGGCACGATTCGCACTGTGGGAGCGAGGCGCGCGAGATGGACAACGATCGGGAAGAAAAAGCTCTGACGTTCGCGCAACTGAGTTTGTTGCCGGACGAAGCGGTGATGGCCCATCTCCGGCACCGCAATGGCGACGCGCTGGCGGTATTGTTTCATCGCTATCAGCGTCTGGTATTCAGTATTGCTATTAAGGTGTTGCGTGACGTGGCGGAGGCAGAGGATACGACGCAGAGCGTGTTTCTGGAACTCTACAAATCGGCTTCCAGCTATGATGCCGCTCGCGGGTCCGCCAAGACCTGGGTGCTCAAGTTCGCATACCATCTTAGTCTAAATCGGCGTCGCCACCTCGCCACTCGCAACCGCTTCGCCGCGGAACCGGTCCAGGAACTTGAGGATCTTGTGCCGCTCCTGAGTCCGGGCGACCTCACCTATCCCGAGAAGAAGCACCTCATTGAGGAGGCGCTGTCCCAGTTGAATGACAGGCAACGGAACGTCCTGCAACTGGCATTCTTTGAGGGCCTGACTTTAAAAGAAATTGCCGAATGTCTCGACGAGAATGTCGGGAACGTGCGTCATCATTATTATCGTGGACTGGATAAACTTCGTGAACAGCTTTCATCTTCTTTTCAACCCCAGATAATTTATGCGCGCAAGGAGATCTCAGATGCGAAAGCATGACGAGTATCAGGAGTTCTGCGCGTTGGCAATCATCGGCCAACTCTCTCTAGAGCAACACCGCGAACTGTCGGAACACCTGCGTACGTGCGAGTCCTGTAATCGAGTGGCACAGCAATACGTGGACGCGATTCACCATTTTCCAGTCGAACTGGCGCCGCTGGCTGATCGCGACGTGCTGGAGATACAGGAAACGTCGCGTGCCGCACATTTTCTTTCGCGCGCGCGGATTGAAGGCGTGGAGTTTTCCAGTGACGCGATGAACGCATTTGTTCCCCGGGCGGAAAAGAAGTTCCGTACTGGCTGGACGAAGTTTGGCGGTGCGGCAATCGCGGCGATGGTTCTCATCGGCGCTTCGGCCATAGTATGGAATGACCGGGCGAATCCCATGCAAGCCGCCCTGGTTGCTCCCGTCCCCATCGTTAGTGTTCCAGCTGCGGTTCCGGAGAAGCCTGTCGTTACGTCGACACCCGCCGTTGACGGGCGGCTTTCAGCGGAGCTTGCCGATGAGCGCGACCGCGCCGCTTATTACCAGAGGCAATCGGCAGAGCTAAAAGGCCAATTGCTGGCGGCTCGTCTTGACGCCGCGCAGGTATCCACGCAACTTACCCAGCAAGGGCAGCTCGTTGCACAACTCAGCCAGCAGAATTCCAGCCAGCATACTGCCATCGCGCAAATGTCTGCAGATATGCAGCGGATAAAGATGGCTCGCGATCATATGCTGGCCGATTATGTTGCGGACGAGAATCGCATTCACGATCTTCAACTCTCTGTGAACAATGCGCACGAAGCCGTCGAGCGCGAGCGCCAGTTGAATGCGGCTGCCAGTGATGTCCGTGAACTCATGGGCGCGCGCAAGCTGCATATCATCGATGTGTACGATTCGGAGAATGGCTCCGTTGCGAACAAGTCTTTTGGGCGCGTGATCTATGCGGAAGGGAAGTCGCTGATTTTTTATGCGTTCGACCTCGACAAGGTCCACGCTGGAAGGAAAGTGGTTTTCCAGGCGTGGGGTGAACGCGATGGCTACGAAAAGGATGCGCGGAAGCTTGGTGTGTTCTACATCGATAGCGCGGTGCAAAAGCGTTGGGTCATGAAAGTGAACGATCCAGCCAAGCTGAAGTCGATTGACACAGTATTCGTCACGGTTGAATCGCACCAGGATACGCCGTTTCCAAAGGGTCGCCGGTTGTTGCAGGCGTACCTCGGCTCGCGGCCCAATCATCCATAATCGCGAGTGTTATCCGCCAAGGGCCTCGCGTGTCATTCCGCGGGTGAAATCGCTGGTCCGCGAAATTTTGATTGATAGCATGAATTCTTTTCTCTCATCGGTTGGTACAAACCACTACCTCTCCAGACATTCTTAATCAAACGGAAAATCTGTCCGTGGAGGTTTCACTCTTGAGAGTTCATCGCTTGTTTGTTCTTCTCACCGTGCTCCTGGCGCTCGCCGGACTGGCCTTGGCCCAGGCGGAATCCGCAAGCGTCTCTGGCTACGTCACCGATCCTTCAGGGCGTGTAATTCAAGGCGCTGACGTACAAATCACCAATGTGGAAACCGGCGTATCGCAGGTTAATCACACAAATCAGGCTGGACTCTACCTATTTCCAAGTCTTGCACCGGGGAGATATCGCATCTCCGTGAAGAATCCGGGATTCAAGGAATTCGTCAAGCAAGGTCTTACGCTCCACGTGCAGGACGCAGTCAGCGAAAATTTTAAAATGCAGATTGGCTCCGCTTCGGAGAGCGTCACTGTTTCCGCCGAAGGTGCACAAGCTAATTCGGTTGACGCGACAGTCGGTACGGTCATCGATCGCAACTTTGTCCAAAATCTGCCGGTGAACGGGCGCAGCTTCCAGACGCTAATCGAACTCTCTCCCGGCGTCGTCAATACGCCGGTTGCGCAGAACGGCGGCCAACAGGGACAGTTCAGTGTCAATGGCCAGCGCACGGACTCCAACTATTTCACCGTGGATGGCGTTGCCGCCAACTTCGACACGACAGTTTTCGAAGGCATTGGCCAGCAGGTGAGCGGCTCACTCCCGGCGACGAACATTCAAGGCGGCTTCAGTAATCTGGTCACGATGGACGACCTGCAGGAGTTCAAGATCCAGACGTCCACCTTCGCGCCTGAGTACGGCCGCCAGCCTGGCGCTCAAATTTCTCTTGTCACCCGCTCGGGCAGTAACCAGTTTCATGGTTCCGCTTTCGACTACTTTCGCAATGACATCCTTGATGCCCGCGACTACTTCGACTACAGCTACCCGAACAATCCGCTGTCGACGACTCCGCTGGCCAAGCCGCCGCTCCGCTACAACGATTTCGGCGGTGCCTTTGGCGGTCCTGTTCTGTTGCCTGGCTACAACGGTCGCAACAAAACTTTCTTCTTCTTCTCCTATGAAGGCCAGCGCTTCCTTCTACCGCAACCCAACATCGAGATTGTCACTCCCACGAAGTGGTTCCGGGACAATGCCTCGAATCCCATCACCAAGCAGTTGCTGAGCGCCTTCCCGTTACCCAACGGCGCGAATACCCTCTTCGATTCGAACGGCAACGCTCTTGGCGGACTGTTTACGCAGTCGTACTCGAACGTCAACAACATGGACGCCTGGAATCTCAGGATTGACCAGAACTTCGGCCAGAACTACTCGTTCTTTTTCCGCTACAATCGGGCGCCTTCGTACTCGAACGTGGCCAATAACGAAAACCCCGCGCAATTCGATCACTACATAAAAAACACCCAGACGCTCACGGTTGGCGCAACCCAGGTGCTTTCCAACCGGATGGTCAATGAAGTTCGCTTCAACATGAGCAGCCTGGATGGGCAGGATATCGAGTACAACATTCCCCTGGATGGAGCAACGCCGCCGCCCGACAATCTTTTCCTTCCCGATAACTATGGCGGCTCGCAGCGCCGTTGGACGTACTACCTCTATCCGTTTAGCGACCCAGTCAGCGGATATCCATTGGGCGCCAGCGGTGGCCCCATTGCGCGCAACCAGGGCCGCAGCCTCAACTTTATCGACAACTTGTCAGTCAAGCTGGGCAGCCATCAGCTCAAGTTCGGCTTCGACTACCGCCGCAATTCGCCGGTATCCTCGCCGGAAAGCCTGATAATGGGCACTTATTTCCTGTCCATGCCTGCGGTCGAGAGCGCGACGGCGACTTTCTATTTGTACGACCGCCTCGCTGGATTTACATATCTTGATGCAAATTACTCCGCCTACGGTCAGGACACATGGCGAGTAAATCCCCGCCTATCCTTAAGGAACCTCTGCACAAGTTGTGAAGCGTGGCGGGGTTCCGGTTTTGTGGGCCGGCGGAAGCGAAGTTGTCAGCGTTTTCCGGGGGCGTTTCGGACGGCTTGCGGGTTCAGATACCACTGGCCAACGCCCTGAAACACTACGCCGCCTGGGTGCGCAGCAATCGGCGGCGCGACAGGAATAAGTTGCTCAGTGCGCACAAGGTGAAGACCTGGTTGGCGTTCTTTCGCAGTCCTCGGTAGCGCACCTTCACAAATCCGAACTTCAACTTGATCACCGCAAACACATGCTCGACCTTCGAGCGCACGCGCGACTTGTTGCGGTTCCTCGCCTTCTGCACTT
>JAJXZT010000061.1:82500-120970 GCA_021779935.1 Acidobacteriota bacterium | reverse complement strand
AAGGTCCATTTGTTCCTTCCGAAGCAGCAGATTGCGTCGCAGCCATCAGCTTCTCCGCTCCGGAACAAATGGACTATTGCTTTGTTGGGAACAACGTCTTGAAAGATCACAGGTGGCCCATGCGAGCCTCTGTTGCTCGCATGGGAATCAAGCACTCCCTTTGTGTTCCTCTGCGCCCTCTGCGTTCATTCATTCTTCGTCTTTCCAATTCGAAAATCTGGCAATCCGAAAATTCGACAATTCCTCTGCGTCCCTCCGCGCCCTCTGCGTTCATCTTTTGCCTTTCCTCCGTGTTCCTCTGTGACCCCTGTGGTGATCCTTGCTTTTCGAAACCTTCGAAACATCCGAAACCTCCGAAACTGCCTCACTCGTCAAGAGGACGCCGGTCACACATTTCCCCCAGCTATCTCATTCGCAAGGAAATAGAGTTCTCATTTCGATGTCACCTTTTCCCCCTCCCATGTGTCACACTAGATGTAGAGACAAAACACACGAGTCCGCCCCGCGCGGGCTTATGTCTTTCTAGTACCTAATACCTAGCACCTCCCCTAAGTGCTTTCTTTTGAAATATTTGACCTCTAACCCCTTTGTTTTGAAATTTTTAGAGGGGAAAGTCCGTATCTATTTGAAAACAAAGTATGGGAAATAGGGGGGGGTGCGACTTGGCTGGGAAATTGGCCTAAGCTTTTTCGTTTCAATTCGAAAATTCGGCAATCCGAAAATTCGACAATGTCTTCATTTGTTTTGCCACGGCGTGCTCTGCGGAATCGCGCATCCGTTCGTCACTTCGCACGCGACATGTTCGAACTGGATTGTCGTGTGATCGATGTGGAACTGTTCGGCGAGACGCTGACGAATCTCGTTCATGATCACCGTGCTCTCCGACAGCGGAACATCCCCAATTTCCATGTGGCAGGAAAGCGCGTGCGCATCCGAACCGATGCTCCAGACGTGCAGGTGATGAACGCCCATCACTCCCGGCACCTTCATCAGTTCCGCCTCGATCTTGGCCGGGTCAATTCCGCGCGGAGTGCCTTCCAGTAGGATATTCAGGCTCTCCCGTATGATGCCAACCGACGACCACAGGATCATTCCGCCGATGATCACCGACAGCGCCGGATCGATCCACTCATGGCCGGTCACGAGAATCGCCCAGCCGCCCAGAATTACCGCCGCCGTCGAAAGCGTGTCGCCGATCTCGTGAATCAGCGCGCTGCGCAGGTTCAGGTCGCGGCGCCCGCGCAACAGCAGCAACGCAATCGCGCCGTTCAGAACCACTCCGGCTCCGGCGACCCACATCATCGTCCCGGCATGAACTTGCGCCGGATGATAGAAGCGCTGAATCGCTTCGTAGAAGATCATCAGCGAGATCAGCACCAGCGAACCGGCGTTGACGAATGCCGCCAATACTCCCGCGCGCTGATAGCCATAAGTCTTGGTCGCGCTCGGCGGACGCTCTTCCAGGTAGACGGCGAACCACGAGAGCAGCAGCGCAAGGAAGTCCGAGACGTTGTGACCAGCTTCGGAGAGCAGCGCCAGGCTGTGCGCGCGAATGCCCGCGATCACCAGTAGCACGATGTATGCGACCGTGAAGATCAGTGCGATCCGCAGCGTGCGCGCCGTTGCGCTCCCGTGCGAATGTCCGTGATCGTGGCCGCCATGAAAATGCATCTTGGGAAAGTGTACGTTCGCAGTGAGCAGTTCTTCAAGCTACTGCGCAGAATCCTCTGACTGGAACAGACTCGGCGTCATCGCATGATCGTTCCCGCCGCCGCGGAAATGCGCTCCTTCGTGATGCAGCAACCATTCCTTGGCTGCGAGTCCGCCGCCATAACCCCAGAGCGTTCCGTCGGCGGCGATCACTCGATGGCAAGGCACCACGATTGCGATCGGGTTCGCCCCGTTCGCCGCGCCCACGGCTCGCACCGCCTGCGGACGCCCAATCGCGCTGGCGATCTGTGAGTAGGTGCGAGTCTCTCCATGAGGGATCTCCAGCAGCGCCCGCCAGCACATCTTCTGGAACTCCGTCCCTCTCAGGTCGAGCGGGAAGTCGAATGACTTCCGCCGCCCGACGAAGTATTCCTCCAGCTGCTGGACGTAAGCCGCAAGCGCATCCGGAGAATGCTCCGTGCGAAAGCCCTGCCCGAACTTGCCGGCCATCGCGACGCGATGGTCGAACCCGAGCACCGCGAGCCCTGTGGACGTTGCGCCTAGCACGAGCGGTCCGACCGGCGACGAGGCAATGCGCGTATAGAGGAGAATTTCCATCGTTGGAGTATTCCGACCTCGGACATTGCATCACAGGGCAAGCAAATAAAAAAGCCCCTCGACGGAGAGGGGCTTGGGGATGAGGCGCCCAGGACTGGGCACCGGAGAGATTATGGAGATTCCACCGGACCCCGCGGTATGGATCCATGCGAGGACGTGCGAAGTCCGGTGGATGTTATAAATCAGTTCGCGTTGGTGGCTGTGGCCGTCGAGCCCTGCGCGAGTTCACTGGCTACGTCGTTGCGCAGCAGCGTAACCTGCACGCGACCGGTGCGTACACGGGCGATCTTGCCATCGGCCATCGATGTGGGTGCGTTGCCCATACCCACGACGAAGATGCGATAGAGCGGTACCTGGTTCTGGAGTACGAGATAGCGCACTACCGACTCCGCCATCGCCTGCGAGTTGCGGATTGCAACCTGGCCGCGTCCAGGAGCGTAACCCTGCACCTGCAGGATGTAGCCCTGCTGCGTGGCAAGGTTCGCGGCGACCTGGTCCAGCGTCTCTTTCGCATGTTTCGTCAGCAGCGTATGGCCAGGAGCAAACACTACGTCCACCTGCTGGGCAGAGTGATATTGGTCGAGGCTGCCGACCGCGTTGGAGACTGCCTGAAGACGGCTGCTGGCCTGTTGTGCAGTCTGGCTCGCCTGCTGGGCGCGGTTGCCTGCATCCACGGCGTGCTGGTCGGCTTCGTTGGCCTGCGCGGTTGCCTCGTTGATTCCGGCGGTTGCGCGAGCGTCCACGTCCTTCAGCCTCTTCTCGTTAGCGCTGGTCACGTCATCGAGCTCATTGGCGCGATCACGTATCGGCGTGAGTTGCCGCTCGACGTACTTCTTGCGCGCAAACGGGTTGAGATGTCCCCAGAACCCCTGGCGCGTCTGCGGCTGCAAGGGCTGACGAGGACCGAGATTCGAATCACTGGCCGCCTGGCTCTGCGTGGACGGTGTTTGCTGATCACTGGATTGCTGCGCGATCGCTGGGAGTGCGAGTGCTGCGGCTAACGGCAATGCGATGAGTATCGATGCTTTCATGGAAAATCCTCCGACGGGGGGAAGCCTGGAAACCCTCGCCCCGGAAAACACTGTGCTATCTCGATCTGCGAGTTAGAGCCCGGCTCCTGGTTCATGATGCAATCTCAAGCCGCCCGGAAAATCCGGGCGGCCCAAGACTGGTGCCAGGCTGTGTCCCGCTTTCGACGGAACGCACACGCCATCTCCTAGTACAGTTCAATGGCCAAACCGAAGGGCCTACGACTGAATGAATAAGTGCAGTATTTTCAGCGTGTTACTTGAGCGCCAGAAATGGCGATATCGCACAAGGGTGGGTAGGAAAGTCAAGGGCGAGTAAATTCGTCCACGCGGGTATCGGAATCTGCGCGGGGCAGTGGTGGCTGCCCCAAGTCCATCAGCGCGAGCCGGGCGGTGGCGGTGGTATCACAATCTCGTTCAGGTAGCGGACCAGCAGGTCGCGATGCGCCTGCTTATAGGCCGGGTACTCGCGCATAAGGTCGGTGTCGGGGTTAGTGACGAGAATGAAAGGATCGAGCAGCCCGGCCTTATAGACACGCACCAGAAAGGCCAGATCGGGTGTAAGTGGTCGCGGCACTCCGTCGATTGCACCACTGGCATTTCGCTCGGCGATGCGAGCGGCGGTACCGAGCGCCTCGTCCTCCTCCTTCAATGTGTGCCGATAGATGGGCTCGTTGGGATATTCCTGCTTGAACTTCGTCTTCGACCACTGAAGTCGAATTGCGTTATAGGCAGTCCATGGATTATCCGTGTTGTCGGGTGCTGGCGCAGTGGCGTCAATATCGCCATCAGCGGTGACGTTACTCGTCGAGACATCCTCGGGAGGTTTGATGGGATGCCATGTTGGTCCTTGGTTGGCGAACTTAAGGAAGTTGTTCACGCCATCCCAGGTCTTCTGGTCATACGGATCACAGATGATGGCGTCGATGTACTTGGAACGCGCCGAGGCGAGCATGTGATCCTTCAACAACGTGTCGCCCCAGTAGCGAAACGCGATCTCCTTGGTGGGATCTATCTGGACGGCGCGTGCGAACCACGCGGCGGCGGGCAGAGTCTTGTTCTCGTGGAAGTAAGCGTTGCCGATGCCAAGGGCCGCGTCAAAGAGCTGAGGATTGAGCAGAAGTGCCTGGAAGTAGTACTGCTGGGCCAAGTCGTCATTTCCCTTGGCGGCGGCTGAGTTGGCCTGGGTAAGTAGCCCATTCACGATCAGGCTGCGAGCAATGGCTGGGGCTTGCCCGTCTGCCGGGATAGCGACCAGCATCGCCTGTAGCAAGCTGCTGTTGTCGCCGAGCTGCTGGGCCTTTTCGAATTCCTGCCGCGCCCGAAGAAGAGCAGCAGTTTTGGATTGGGGGTCGGTCATCGCCGAGGCCTGGTCGGCGATGCACATTGCGAGTTCTTCCTGTGCGGCCGCGTCCGTGGGGACGCTGGCGAGGAAGCTTTGGAGGGCTGGCATCGCCCGGTCGCAGGAGCCGGCTTCCGCCAATTCGAGAGCGGCGCTCCGTTCCCGGGCAAGTTGCGGGCTCATCTTTGGCACGGGAAGTGAATTCACATCCACCAGGGGCTGGGGAGCAGGTAGCGAAGCGGTCGATTGTGCGGCGGGTGCAGGCTGCACGGGCGCCAGATTTGCTTGTCCCCACACGCCGGCTGGAATGCAGGCAAGAGAGATGAAAAGGGTCAGTCTGCGGGCAGAAATTCGCAACGAGGCTTCTCCGCTAGTGGACACAACACTTCCCCACGAAAGATATTATTTCGTATCATACCCTCCGTTTCGCAAGAATGCGACCGGGATGATGCTCGGGCAAATTTGTCCCGGAACACTAACGGAGCAAGTCTCGGCGAATCAGCTTCTTGTGTTGGTCGAGGATGTAATTGTCAGTCATGCCGGCAATGTAGTCGCAGATGATTCGGGGCAATGACGCCACTCCGTCGTTAATCTGAATCTGGTAGCTGCGCGGCAGGTCGCCCGGGTTCTGGACCCAGTGCTCGAACAGATCGGCAACGATCTTTTCGCCGTCCGCCTTCTGGCCGCGCAGACTGTCGCTGAAATACATATACCGGTAGAGAAATTCCTTGGCTTCCTGGCGCTCGTGGTTCACTTCCGGGCTGAATGCTGCAATCCGCTCGGGAAGATTTCTTACGTCCTCAACGGACCGCACGCCAGACTCAGCCACCCGTTGCAGGGTGGTCTCGATGAGGTTGGTGACAAACCGGTTGATCATACGCTTCAGTGCTTCGTTGAACTTGAGCCGTTCGCGAACCGTGGGGTATTGCTTCTCCACCTCGCGGTAGAATCTCTCAAAGATTCCAACCGAAGCTCGTATGTCGGCCAGTTTCAGTAGCTTTGCTTCGTAACCATCGTCGAGGTCGGCGGTGTTGTAAGCGATCTCATCGGTGAGGTCGATAAGCTGCGCTTCGAGCGGTGGCCGCTGGTTAAGCAGATACTCACCGAGTTGCGGATACTCGGACTCCGTGTAGTCGTGCGAATGCTTAATGATTCCTTCGCGCACCTCAAAGGTAAGGTTCAGCCCGGGGAAGTCCGCGTAACGAGCTTCAAACTCCTCGACAATACGCAGCGCGTGCAGGTTGTGATCGAAGCGCTCGTCGAAGCGCTGCATGCACTTGTTGAGAGCGTTCTCTCCGGAGTGGCCGAACGGCGGGTGTCCGATGTCATGCACCAGTGCCAACGCTTCCACCAGGTCGGAGTTGAGATGTAATGCGCCAGCAATGGTGCGCGATATCTGCGCAACCTCAATGGTGTGAGTCAGGCGATTGCGGAAGTGGTCGGAGTAGCGGCGCGTGAATACTTGCGTCTTGTTTTCAAGGCGGCGAAAGGCACGCGCATGAACAATGCGATCACGGTCACGCTGGAAGTCGTCGCGGTACGGGTGCTTCGCCTCGGGATACCGGCGCCCGCGCGAGTCTTTGACATGCACGGCATATGGGGCGAGCATGAGGGGAGTGTAGCAGAGTTATGCGCAGGCAGATGAATCGATCGGAGATCAGGGCAAAACACTACGGCCGCAAACCAGACTGATATTCACGGGCATTTATGAGCCCCGTAAAACTCTGACCTGATTCGCGGCCGTGAGATATTTACTTCGTGTTTTCCTGCTTCGCCAACTTCATGCGGGCGTTATCCAGCTTCTTCTGGACCTTAGCCATTTCCGAAGCTTCCACTTCGGCCGGAATGGTCTGTTTCCACTCCGCGATGGCGCGTTCCCAGTGGACGACGGCCTGCTGCAGACGGCCGGTGTGCTGGTAAAGATCGGCGATATGGTCGTTCACCGTCGGGTCGTCGCCTATGCGGTCGATGGCTTTGCGAAGGTTCGCTTCGGCAAGGTCATACTTGCCCATCTTGTAGTAGATCCATCCAAGTGAGTCGAGGTATGCACCATTCTGCGGGTCAAGCATCACCGCGCGGCGAATATAGCCGAGCGCTTCATCCAGTCGCGTGTTGCGGTCAGCCAGCATGTAGCCGAGATAGTTGAGTGCGGCGGCGTTCAGGGGATCGTCGGTAATGACCTTGCGAAAGACATCCTCCGCCTGGTCGTACTTCTTCTGGCGCTCAAAGATAGAGCCCTGAATGAAGAGAGCGTAATCCTTGTCGTCCTTGGTTTTCTCAAGTTGCAGGGCCTTGCTGATAGCGTCTTCCGCTTCGGGCCAGCGTTTCAACCGGCTGTACATCTGGGCCAGCGAAATGTAGACATCGCGATCGTCGGGAGTGCCTTTCAGCATCGCCTTGACGCGCGCCAGCGCCTGATCGGCCTGGCCCATGTCCGCTTCTTGACCGGCCAGAATCATCTGCAAGTCGCGATTCGCCGGAATCTTTTTTACGGCTTCCTCGGCCACTGCGGTTGCCTGCGGCCACTGCTTGGCGTCGCGGTAGGTCTCGATCATCTGCTGATAACCGCGTACTGCGTTGTCGGTTCCAAGCGTAAGCATCTGGCGGAAGGCGTCCACCGACTGCTGGGTCTTGTTCTGTTCGCGATAAACCGATCCGAGGCGCTCCAGGAAGATTGCCCGATTATTGCTGTCGGCAACACTGTAGTTTCCGTCGGCGTGTTCGGTTTTCTTCAGGAGATCCTGTATCGTCTGTATCGCGTCGTCATAGCGCCCCAGAGAGTCGTAGATCACGGCCATGTTGTAGGGCACTTCCTGCGAATCCGGAACAAGCGCCTGCGCCTTCTTCAGTGAGTCCAATGCCTGCTGGAATTTTCCTTCGCGGCGATAGATTTCTGCGATGCGGAGAAACGTCTGCGCGTCCTGCGGGTCGGCCTCGACAATTGCGTTGTACTGATCGAGTGCGGCGTCGAGCTGGTTATCGTTCATCAGGTTTTGCGCCAGGCCTCGCACCGCATCAAGATTTTCGCTGTCCTGGCTCACCGCCATGCGATACGACTTGACGGCGTCCTTGTAATCCTTCTTCTGCTCGTAGGTGTAGCCGAGCGCGGCGTAGAGCTTTCCGGTACGCGAAGCCTCCGGAACGGATTGCAGCGTCGCCAGCGCGTGCGTGAAATCGCCCTCTTCGTTGTAGAGGTAAGCCAGCGTTGTAACCGCTTCCTCTGACGTTGGATCGAGCTTCACGGCGGTTTTGAATTCGCTCTCCGCCTTCGCCATGCTGTTGTCGAGACGATAGAGGCGGCCGAGCAAAAGGTGATCGTCAACGCCACTCGGGTCCAGCTTGACGATCTGCTCGTACTGCTCAATGGCGAGCTTCAGCATGTTCTGCGAGGGCGAACCCGCCTGCAGGTCGCCCAGCGAACGCAGGTAGATGCGGCCCAATAGACGGCGTGCATCAAGATTCTTTGGATCACGCTGAATGATCGACTGCGCCTGTAGAACGGCGTCGCGGATGCGACCACTGCGCGCATAGAACTCAGCCAGTTGCGAGTTCAGGAAAGAAGAATCGGGGTCATACTCGAGCGCCGACCGGAGTTCGTCAATCGCCTTCGTGACGTAGTCCATGCGCCCGGTCATGGCGACCGTTTCCTCATACATATGTGCGAGTTCGTAGTGGTAGTACGCCTTGGCCCGGTCCGGAGTTTTTGCTGGAGTCGTGGAACTTGCGTTCTGCTGCGCGCTGGCGTCAGGCGCGGCGGTGTTAGCCGCGGGAGTGGGGGTACTCTTGGGAGCGCTCGGTGCGTCCTGGGCAAAGCCCGAGACGGACGCGGCCACCAGCAGAATCACGGAAAGTCGAGAAATCATCTTCATGGATGCCAGCCGTTCTGAATATGTTTGATGCGGAGCCGCCTCCGGGGGAATCATCTCTATTTTACTGCCTGAAGGCGACATGGGCGCGAACGCCTGGGCAGGGCCTATTGGAGCCGAACCCGGAGAGGCCACAAAAGTTCCGCCAATAGCCGGCTTCGCGGAACCTCTCCGGTGAGCTTGTTACTTCACCACAACTTCCGCCGGCTTGATCTGTTGCAGGTCGACGTAAGGTGTCGGGTAATGGCCGGTGTAGCAAGAAGTGCAAAAACTGGGACTCTCCGGTTGCTCGCCACATGCTTTGCGCAAGCCTTCCAGTGAGAGATACGACAGCGACTCGGCGCCGATGAAATCGCGAATTTCGTCAATCGTCTTTACCGCCGCAATCAGGTGGCGACGTTCAGGCGTGTCTACTCCGTAGAAGCACGGGGAAGTCGTCGGTGGGCAAGAAATACGCATGTGTATTTCTTTCGCCCCGGCATCGTGAATCATGCGCACAATTTTCTTACTGGTAGTTCCGCGAACGATCGAGTCATCCACCAGGATTACTTTTTTGCCTTGCAGCAGGTGTCGCACCGGATTCAACTTCAGCTTGACGCCGAAATCGCGAACCCGCTGTTCGGGCTCAATAAACGTGCGGCCGACGTAGTGATTGCGGATCAGCCCGAACTGCAGCGGAATGCCGCTCTCCAGCGAAAAGCCAACCGCTGCGGTCACGCCCGAGTCAGGCACGGGTACCACGATATCCGCATCCACGGGGGCTTCGCGGGCCAACTGCCGGCCCATGGCTTCACGGCTTTGCTGCACGGAGCGTCCGAAGACAAGGCTATCCGGGCGCGAAAAGTAAACATGCTCAAAGATGCAATTCGACTGCGGAAGAGTGTGCGTATAGAAACGCGAATGCACACCCTCGGGTCCAACAACTATGAGTTCACCGGGCCTGACGTCGCGGATGTACTCGGCGCCAATCAGGTCGAAGGCGCAAGTCTCCGAGGCGAAAACTACCGATTCAGGGCGGCCATCAGCGGCAGGAATGCGTCCCATGGCAAGCGGGCGGAAGCCCCGCGGATCGCGCGCGGCGAAGATGTGGTCCACCGTCGCCATCACCAGCGAAAACGCGCCTTCAATCCTGCGCAACGCGTCGGCCATTGCCCCATCGATGGTCTGCTCGCGCGACTGTGCGATGAGGTGAAGGATGATCTCCGTGTCGCTGTTCGTCTGGAAGATGGAGCCCTGGGCCTCGAAGCGGTGGCGCATGTCGGCCGCGTTCACAATGTTTCCGTTGTGCGCTACGGCGATTCGGCCCTTGTTGCAATCCACCATGATCGGCTGCACATTGAGCAGCGCGGAATCACCGGCGGTGGAGTAGCGCGTGTGTCCGATGGCGAGTGAACCGGGCAGACGGCTCAGCGAGTTTTCGTTGAAGATGTCAGCGACCAGGCCCATGGCGCGAAAGATGTGCACCATGCGGCCGTCGGACGATGCGATTCCGGCAGACTCCTGCCCGCGATGTTGCAGAGCGTGCAGTCCGAGGTAGCACAGCTTCGCCGCCTCGGAATGGCCATAGACGGCGACGACGCCGCATTCGTCCTTGAACTTGTCTAACCCCGAACGATCGCTACTGCTGGACATCTTCGCTCACCTTTTTCCTGCCGGACCCTGATTCACGTGCCGCTATACCGCTGCCGCCTTGACATCGCTATGCAATGCCCGGTCCAGTGCGGTTGCCCAACTTTCCTTCAAAGCGGACACCTCCGCGCGAAGCGCCGGGTTGCCATCCACGCGCACCTGGAAGTTGCCGGGGATTGTAGTTCCGATTTGCCGCGCCGCGAGACCAAAATTTGTCGCTACTTGTTGGATTCGAGAAACGTGTCCCGCGTCGCACGAAACCAGCACTCTGGTGGGATTTTCGCCAAAAAGTACACACTCCAGGGGTAGCCCAGAGCTGGCGAAGTCCACGTCCACGCCAATATTATGCGCAAAACCCTTCTCGGCGAGCGCCGCAGCGATGCCGCCGTCCGAGCAATCCTTGGCGGACTCGACAAGCTCTTCGGCGGCCAATTGCCGCAACGCCTGATGGAGAACTTTTTCCGCACCCAGCGACAACTTCGGCGGGGCTCCCCACATTGCGCCCAGAATATGCAGTGCATATTCCGACGAGCCGAACTCCACCTGCGCCTCGTCAATGTGCTTTTTGCGATTTTCGTTCAGCAGGACAATTGCCTTGCCCGGCGCTTTGAAGTGCGAGCCGACGGCCTTGCTGGTGTCGTCGAGGAGGCCGACGATGCCAAGGACCGGCGTCGGATAGATACCTTCACCGAGTGTCTCGTTGTAAAAGCTGACGTTGCCGCCGGTGATCGGCGTTTCGAGCGCGATGCAGGCTTCTGTCAGTCCGTCGATGACGGCCGAGAACTGGCCCATGATCGGCGGTTTTTCCGGGTTGCCGAAGTTGAGGCAATTGGTGGCCGCGACCGGTCGGGCGCCAGTGCAGGCCACGTTGCGAGCCGCCTCGGCGACTGCATGCATCGCTCCGAGTTTTGGTTCCAGGTAGCACCAGCGGCCGTTGCCGTCGAGCGCCATGGCCAGTCCGCGCTGCGAGCCCTTGATGCGAATGACGCCGGCTTCTCCACCCGGTCCCTGCATCGTATTGGTCTGCACCATCGAGTCGTATTGTTCGTAGACCCAGCGCTTGGAACAGATATTAGGGCTGGCGAGCAGCGCATGAAACTCGCCTGTCAGATCCTTTTTCGTGCCGAACTTGATCCCATCCGGCACTTCCTTCGCCACCGGTGAAACCCACGGTTCCACCGGACGGTGGTAGAGCGGCGCATCGTCAGTGAGCGCTTCGTTGGGAATCTCCGCGACGACGTTGCCGTGCTCGCGCACGCGCATCTTGTTTTCCGGGATGACCTGCCCGATCTCGACCGCATCAAGACCCCACTTACGGAAGACCGCGAACACTTCTTCCTCGCGACCCTTTTCGGCCACCAGCAACATGCGTTCCTGCGATTCGCTCAACATGATCTCGTAAGGCGTCATGCCGGTTTCGCGCTGAGGTACTTTGTCGAGTTCGATTTCCAGCCCGACAGCACCGCGTCCACCCATCTCGCAGGTGGAGCAGGTGAGCCCGGCGGCACCCATGTCCTGAATGCCGATGACCGCGCCGGTCTCCATTGCCTCGACGCAGGCCTCGAGCAGCAGTTTCTCCATGAAGGGGTCGCCCACCTGCACGTTTGGACGCTTCGCCTCGCTGCCTTCGCTGAACTCTTCGCTGGCCATGGTGGCGCCGTGAATGCCGTCGCGCCCGGTCTTGGAGCCAACGTAAATGACGGGATTTCCCGCACCAGCGGCCTTGGCGTAGAAGATCTTCTCGCGCTTCACCAGGCCGAGGGCGAAGGCGTTCACCAGGGGATTGCCGTTGTAGCACGGCTCGAATTTGGTTTCGCCGCCGAGGTTGGGCACGCCGAAGCAGTTGCCATAGGACGCGACGCCGCCCACCACGCCATCGACAATCGAGTGGTTCTTGTGGATCGTTGCCTGGTCGGTCTGCCAGCGCCCGGAGTCGCCCGGTTCTTTCGTTACCGGTCCAAAGCGCAGCGAATCCATCACGGCCACGGGCCGAGCGCCCATGGTGAAGATGTCGCGCAGAATACCGCCGACGCCGGTAGTCGCGCCCTGGAAGGGCTCGATGAACGATGGGTGATTATGGCTTTCAATCTTGAAGGCGCAGGTCCAGCCATCGCCAATGTCGATGATGCCGGCGTTTTCGCCCGGTCCCTGCACGACGAGCTTGCTGCGCGTGGGCAGCCGCTTGAGGTGGACGCGCGAAGACTTGTACGAGCAATGCTCGCTCCACATCACGCTGAAGATGCCAAGCTCGGTCAAGGTCGGCGTGCGTCCGAGCCACTTCAGGATGCGCTGGTACTCGTCCTGCGTCAGACCGTGGTCGCGGATGACCTCGGCAGTGATGGCAGCATTCTCAGGGGAAGTCATAAAAGGTAAATCTTATTTTCTCATGCGGAGGAGGGTAGGGGAAAGGTGCTATCCCATCATCGCCGGCACACTGACGAACTCGTAGCCTGATTGTTTGTACTTTGCGATCAGATTGTCCGTCGCCTTCACCGTATGCGAACGGTCGGCTCCGATGGCGAGGTGTCCGCCATCATGGAGAAGAATAACGTCGCCTCCCTTGATCTGCCGGTTGGCGTGCCGTTCGATTGTTTCGTTCGACTTGGCGCTCCAGTCAAAGCACGTAACCCGCCACATTACGGGCGTCATGCCGTGTTCGCGAGCGATGGCGAATGTCCCCGGCCGGCGGCCTCCGAAGGGAGGGCGAAACAACTTCGGCGTCTGCCCGGTGGCGTCCTCAATTGCCTTGGTGGTGTCTTCCAACTGGCGGCGAAGGTTGGATCTGGAGACGAAGATCAGGTTGGGATGCGTGTAAGTGTGGTTGCCGATGGCGTGTCCGGCCTCCGCCACAGCGCGCGCGATTTGCGGTCGCTGGCGCACAAACTGACCAACCATGAAGAATGTTGCCTTCACATTGTGACGCGCCAGCACGTCGAGCAGATGGAGCGTGTGTGGATCGTTGGGGCCATCGTCGTAGGTGAGCGCCAACCGCCGCGACGGCGGCGCCTCGCCATTGAAGTTCGCCCCATAGAGCTGCGACCACGGAACCATCGTGTGCAGTCCCACGAAACTGGCTCCGGCGGCAACCGCGCCGATCCCTGCAAGCGTTCCGATCATGTTCAAGATTTTAATTCACGCAGCGGTCTTCGCCTCGGTCTTGGCAATTGCGCCGATTACCAGCCCCATCAGGATCAGTCCAATAATCGGGTATCCGGCGATGATCGCCATCGACTTGATGGACGCGGCCTCGAAGACCAATTCCGTCACAAATGCGGCACCGGCAACGAGCAGGCCCAGAAGAAGCCCGACCATTGCACCATTGACAGCAGTGATGTTGCCCCGCCACGTCAGCACGCGAAAGATTGCGTAGCCGATCAACAGGTTGCAAATGAACCCCACGAGGTAGGCAATGCGGGGCGAGGCCTCGGCCATCAATTGTTCCTGCGTCTTGCCGATCGCGGCCAGCCATGGATTCATCAGAACGGTGAACCACACACCACCGAAGATAAAGTGTACAAACGCAGCAGCCACGATTGCGCCGATGTTTCGTCCGTTCATGGCATCTCCCTTCACTCTCAACGGATTTTGATTGGAGGGCCCGCTTCTGGATTGTGATGAGTGAATGTACTCGCCTCGGAACTCGGAGAGAAGGGGAAAGTAGTCACATCCGGACAATTTTCCGCCTTGCCATTTGCGATCAGCAACCTGGGACAAATTTCAAACGTTTACTCATCGCACAATTGCCCTCGCCGCTCAGTCGCGCTATGCTGCCCCAGACTCATCCATTGATCTCATGGCGAATTTCTTCGAACCACCCCGCTATATCGCAGTTGAAGGCCCGATCAGGGTCGGGAAAAGTACGCTGGCCCGCGCCATTGCCGACCAGCTCCACGGCCAACTCGTCCACGAACCGGAAGACAATCCATTCCTGAATGCCTTTTATGAAGGCGAAGCGGGGGCGGCGTTCCAGGCGCAAATGGCTTTCCTTGTAGAACGTTACGAGCAATTGCGTCCGCTGGAAGTCGGCCCGAACTCGCGCAAGGTCATCGTCACCGACTACATCTTCGAGAAGGACAAACTCTTCGCCAACCTCAACCTGAGCGACGCCGAACTGACGGTCTATGACCGCTATTACCGGATGTTCCGCGCCTCGCTGCCGGTGCCGGACCTGGTGATCTATCTGCAAGCCTCGACCGACGTGCTGCGCAAGCGGCTTCGTCGCAAGAATGCACCCTCGGAGCGCGCCATCAGTGACGACTATATGGAAGAAGTGGTGAAGGCTTACGAGCACTTCTTTTTTCACTACACGTCAAGCGACCTGCTGGTGGTGAACACCTCGGAGATCGATTTCGTCGAAAGCGGCCAGGAACTGCAACAACTTGTGCGCCGCATCAGCGAGCCGGTCAAGGGAACACAGTACTTCCTCCCGCTGGGGAAGGACGAGGCCGCCAGCGCATAAATAGCAAGTTGCGAGTGACTGGTTTCCAATAAGAACTTCCCTTCTTGAAACGGGAAACTAGAAACTCGAAACCTCTCGGAATTGCGTCTACAATACCTCGGGCTGCATCCTAGCAATTGGCCGATGTCCCGAAACCCATCGGGATGTGTTCAGGGTCCCCGCAAAGTTCAACTTTGCCGGGCACTCAGGCGGTATCCGCGAGCCGGAGCCGCACTGGAGGATCCGTGAGTATCACCACCGGCGATTTCCGCTCGAAGATCACCGTCAACACTCTTTCCGAGAAAAAACTTAAACACGAACCCATCACCTGTCTCACCGCCTACGACTACGCCACTGCGCGCCTCGTGGATGAAGCCGGCATCGACGTCATCCTCGTAGGTGACTCGCTCGCCCAAACCATGCTCGGTTACGACAGCACCATTCCAGTGACCGTCGATGAGATGCTGCATCACGCCAAGGCTGTCCGCCGAGCGGTCAGGAATGCATTCCTCGTCGTCGACATGCCTTATGCCAGCTACCACGTGGATGTGCGCGATGCGCTTAACAACGCTGCGCGCTTCGTAAAGGAGGGCGGCGCCGAGGCGGTCAAAATCGAGGGCGGCGAAAAGCGGCTGGAAGTAGTACATCGC
Organism: Acidobacteriota bacterium; assembly: GCA_021779935.1. Lineage (GTDB taxonomy): Bacteria > Acidobacteriota > Terriglobia > Terriglobales > Acidobacteriaceae > JAJXZT01. Next base: position 105,749 of record JAJXZT010000061.1, on the reverse strand, counting down.
CTGATGGACGCCGAAATTCCCGTCGTCGGGCACATCGGCCTGACACCGCAATCGCTGAACATGATGGGCGGCTACAAGGTGCAGGGCAAGACGCTCTCGGCGATTGAACAACTAATGCGCGATGCCACGGTGCTCGACCGTGCCGGTGTTTGCCTGCTGGTGCTGGAAGGAATTCCCCGTGAAGTGGCCTCGATGATCACCGAAGCGGTTGAGACTCCGACCATCGGCATTGGCGCTGGCCCTGACTGTGATGGGCAGATACTGGTGATCCATGACCTGCTTGGCATGACCTTCCAGCCGCCGGCAAAATTTGTTCGCCGCTACGCGGACGTTGGACAGGTGATTGCCAATTCGGTGAAAACGTACCGCGACGATGTGAAGACGCGTGCCTATCCCGACGACGCGGAGTGTTACCATCTTTCCAAGGAGATGTTTACGTCGCTTGCGGCAATCGTCGAGCGCAAACGCTCCATACAAAAGTGATGACCCCTGGCGGAAGATCTCTGATGCTGTTTGCCACCGGGCTTTTGCTCGGCGGAATAATGTTGGCGCAGACCAAGCCGCGTATTGCGGCCAAGCCGGAGGCATCTCGACCGAAGGCGGTTGAGCGCGCACCTAAACCAGCGCAGATTGCATGGCGCAGCCACTGCTCCAACGTGGGTGATTTCTGCATCGACGTTCCCGCACATTGGGAATTGCTCGGAGAGATTTTCGACGGTGCGGGGTTTGTGGTCGCCGAACCCGAGCCAAATGCCCCGAAGGATGACTGGAGCCAGATCACGGCTGCTGCCATCGATTTACCGGAACCTCCTCCGGGCAAGGACGAACCCGATCTCGATACGCTGATTGATTCCGTGTTGGGCGCGCCTGCCAAGGGAGTGACGGCGGAAACCGAACGTCGCACCAACGAACTGATTGCCGACATGCAGGCTGAGGTCGTCAAAGTGCGCCTTCATGACACCCGGACATCCACGGAATGGATCGAAGAAGTTGCGTTCCTGAATTCAGACGAACTGGTTTACGCGGTGGCGCTCCGTTGCTCGCCGGAGGCATTCGATCGCATGGACCCGATTTTCCGGCACGTACTGGAGAGCTGGAAGCCGGCTCCCACACCCGTGAAGCCGCCTCCTGCTCCGGCACATTTCTAACTTTAACGTCATGCAATTTTTCGAAACTTCCCGGCAGATACAGGCCGCGTGCCGCGAAGTGCGGCGTGAAGGCCGGACCCTGGGCTTTGTGCCCACTATGGGAGCGCTCCACGAAGGCCACCTGTCGCTCGTGCGGATCGCGCGATCGCAGTGCGACACGGTGGCCGTATCGATATTCGTAAATCCTCTACAGTTTGGGCCGGCGGAAGATTTTTCCCGTTATCCGCGGACGTTCGACGAGGATTGCCGCAAACTTGTGGCCGAAGGCGTCGAACTTCTTTTCGCGCCGGGAACCGAAGAGATGTACCCGACAGGCGCATGCACAACGGTGTACGTCGAAGGTCTGAGCGAGAAACTGGATGGAAAATCGCGCCCCGGACACTTTCGGGGAGTGTCCACAGTGGTTGCCAAGTTGTTCGAGATCGTCCATCCCGACCGAGCGTTCTTCGGGCAGAAGGACGCGGCGCAGGTTGCGGTGCTGCGCAAAATGGTAAGCGACCTCAACATGGACGTGGAAATCGTCGTCTGTCCCATCGTCCGCGAAGCGGACGGTTTGGCGATGTCGTCACGCAATCGCTATCTCTCGCCGGAGGAGAGGCGGCATGCGCTCGTGCTTTATCGCACGCTGAGTTGCGTGAGGGATCTGGTGTCACGCGGCGAACGCGATGCGTCGAAGGTGATCGCAACCGCCGCCGAGGTTATTGCCAACGAACCCGGAGTGCGCCTTGATTATTTTGCAATCGTGAATCCCGACACGCTCGATCCAGTCTCGGATGTCAGTCAAGCCGCACTGGTCGCCGTTGCTGCCTGGGTAGGCAATACGCGCTTGATCGACAACCTGCTGCTGCCGGCCAATTCGTAAAACTCTTGTGGAACTTCCCGCGTGGGTAGGACTTGCGTTCAGCGTTCGCGCTTGGCGGAGACGTATGGGTTGCCGGCAACGACGTAGCGCAGTGGATGCTCGACGGCCTTGGTGATGCCGATGCGAGGGGTTGCCACAATGCGCTCGACGCGATGTCCGTCGTCGGCAAGCCAGAGATCGGACTTGCGTGAGTTGGTCAGGTCTTTTCCGTTGTCGCGAAGGCGCGTGACATCGAGTGCGGCAGCCATGCGTCCGGGACCGCTCGTCAGCGTGCGCAACAAGGAGAGACGCGGTTCCTCCGGTAATGCGACGTTGCGAAGGCGCGCCATTCGATCTATCCCGCTGACCGGTTCCATTGCCCGGAATAACACCGCCCCGGCAATCCCCTCCGGCAGGCAGGAGACGTTCAGGCAAAAGTGCATGCCGTAGATGAAATAGACATATGCAAATCCAGGCGGACCGAACATGACGGCGTTGCGATCGGTCTTCCCGCGATAAGAATGAGCCGCGGGATCGTCCTTTCCGAGATACGCTTCCGTTTCCACCACTCTCCCCACGAGCAGTTGCGAACCCACCCGTCGAATCAGCAACTTGCCGAGCAGGTCGTGCGCTACCTCGCGCGGATCACGGTCATAAAAACTGCGGTCGAGCGTCCTTCCTGCTACAACCGCGTGCCGTGTACTTTTGTCCTGTCGTCCCATGTACGAACGATTCTCTCATTTGTGCACGATTCACTTTCGCCACGGCGGTATTTGGTGCATCTTACAGGCAGACCTTCAAGCAGTACTCCGGTCCAGGCAGGATTTGTGTTGCGTACCAGCGGCTGTTTGCGCTTACTGCCGGTAGCCTAACGTTCTGTAATTGTTGAGTTTTAAAGGAGCACTCCATGAGACTTAAGAAACTTCTCGGAATCGCAACCATCCTGATGTTTTGCGCCGCGATTGCCTCGGCCGCCAGTTTCCCGTCCGGAACAAAAATCAGCGTGCGGCTCACCAACCAAATCACTTCAGCCAATGCGCAACCCGGTGATCGCTGGCAAGGCAGTCTTGAGCGCGACGTTCTCGTCCGCGGAAAAGTCGTCGCCAGGGCAGGTGCACGGGTTGAGGGAACAGTCGTCAGTGCAAAGTCCAGCGGTCGTCTCAAGACCCCAGGAATTCTCTCGCTGCGTCTGACCAGCGTGAATGGCACACCCGTATCGACTCTTCGCCGCACCTTCGAGGGCAAGAGCCATAAGAAGAGCAATGTAACAAAGATTGGCGGGGGCGCCGCGCTCGGAGCCATCATCGGCGGAATCGCCGGTGGCGGAAAAGGCGCACTGATTGGCGCAGGGGCTGGAGGCGCCGCAGGGACTGGCGTAGCGGCCGCAACCGGGAAAATGGAAGTCGTTCTTCCAGCAGAGGCGGCGATCACGTTCACCGTCAGCAACCCGGCTCCCCGTAAGTAGATCTTAGAAAGAGGGCATTCGATCTGTGCCGAGTGCCCTCTTTAAGTAGCGGAGCAGGTTACTTTTCTTTCGCATATGCCAATACTTCTTCGGCGTGGCCTTCCGGCTTGACGTTGCGAAACACGTGCACAATTTTTCCATCCGGGCCAATCAGGAAAGTCGTGCGCGCAATTCCCATCACTTTTTTGCCGTACATGTTTTTCTCTTTCAATACATCAAACAGTACGGCGACCTTTTTGCCGGAGTCAGCCAGCAGGGAGTAGGGTAGATCGTACTTCTCCTGAAATTTCTTCTGTGCTGGCGAAGTATCAGGAGAGATGCCCAGAACCACAAAGCCGGCTTTCTGTAGTTTTGTGTATGCGTCGCGGAACCCGCACGCTTCTATGGTTCAGCCGGGAGTGTTGGCCCGGGGATAAAAGAACAGCACGACATTTTTCCCGCGAAACTGCGACAATTTGACCGTGTTACCGTTTTCGTCGGGAAGACTAAAATCAGGTGCGTGGTCGTTGACGTCCATGAAGACAAATCTATACAGCAATTTGGCTTTTCGCGCCATGGTAGTGTTGGCGGCGCTGACTTTCGCGATCTCTGGCTGGGCGCAGTATCGTGCTCCCCAGCAACACAAAGGGCCCCGCGCAGTTGCCGTGCTGGAGGTCGGCGCCCATGGTGGCGCACGCCTGATTCCGGTTAGTCTCTGGTACGAAGGCAAATACTATGACGCGACGTTTTATCAATCGAATCCGGTCCCACTGGCACTTTATTCCGACACGCTTTACGAAGCGCTGAATGCCGGCACACCGGTCGGACGCTTTACGGTGCATGGTGCGCGTCAAATGGGGGCCGCCTGGTGGGGCGAAGGTTTCTGGAAGCCGACGGTGCTTGCCGCCGAGAAGAAACCGGTGCTGCACACCCAGTCGACCGCCACATTTTCTGATACCGGAAAACCAATCCTGCAGACACCGCAGACCACGGCCAAGCCAACGACCACAACTGCGTCTTCTTCAGGGCAACAGACTGGAGATACGTCGGGCGGAGAACTGCACGTAAAGATTGATCCCAAGACTGGCCGTGTGAGCGACACGACGGTCGACAAATCACCGACCGACAAAGACGCGAAGAAAGACACGCCTCCACCGGACACGGATGATCCGGACCGGCCACATCTGCACCGGCCAGCGACGGAACCGGCAGCGGAATCCGTGGGGTCCAACGAACAGGTTGAGGAAGATGATCCGAATCGTCCACGACTGACGCGGGGTGGGCCTGGGGACAAGGATAAGGCTGAAGAATCCGATAAGATTATTGGCCCGCGCACATACATGGTTGCTGTTTCCGATCCGAATCCGATGGAACATCGTCCGTTGGGATATGAGTGGACCGATGCGGAAAAAGAAAAATTGACGGCTGACGCGAGGAAGGTCGCGATTGCCGCACTGCGCAAGGCCGCACCGTTGCGGCACTTCACGCTCCCGGCAAAGGGAGACATTCCGCTGACGGATATCGCGGTGCGCGCGTACGATCTCGACTACAGCAATTCGCCCGAAGTTGTCTTCACGGCGACGTATACTCCTGCTCCCGCGCCAGTCACGCAAGCAACAAAAAAACAACCGGCGAAGACGGGCGGATGGGTGGAAGGCAACGCGGCGGAGAAAGCCGCGATGGCCACGGAAGCCGCTGCCAGCGCGGCTCCGGCGCTACAGCGGTCGTATTCGGTCACGGTGGTTTTGCGAGAAAGTGCGGATGGAATTGTGAACACGATCTTCGCGGAAGTGAGCGATCCGCTGGACTTGGAGACGTTTCCGGCGTTGCGACTGGTGGACGCAGTGGATGCGGATGGAGACGGGCGGGCGGACTTCGTTTTTCGCAATATTCGGCCGGAAGGAACGAGTTTTGTGATCTACAAAGTATCGCCTTACGATATGACGAAGGTGTTCGACACGCCTCCAAGACGATACTAAGCCAGTAGCAAAAGAGTAACGGAACCTATTGACTGACTGGTTACCGCCAGGTAACCGGGAAGTCATGCTTGGAACAGGTTCGCTTTTTCCGTGCAAAAAGTGAATTTGGCGTTATCGTACTTCGTTAACAAAGTTCCATCCTGAAAGGAAATCTTATGCGCAAGGGTCTGGTCGTGCTGTGTGTAGCGATGGCGGCGTCGTTGTGTGCCGCGCAAACCGATTTCAGCAAAGTGCAAGTGAAGATGCAGAAGGTGTCGGGCAACGTCTACATGCTGCAAGGGGCAGGCGGCAACATCACGGCGTCGGTGGGAGACGACGGCATCGTGATGGTGGACGACGAGTTCATGCCCCTGGCGGAGAAGATCCAGGCGGAACTGAAGACAGTGAGCGACAAACCGGTGAAGTTCGTGATCATCACGCACTATCACTTCGACCATACGAGCGGGGATCCGTACTGGGGGAAGATTGCGACGCTGATCGCGCAGGAGAACGTACGCAAGCGGCTGGCGGAAGGCGGACCGACGGGGTATATCACGAAGGTGATCCACGAGAACAAGCCGGCCGCGCCGGACATGCTGCCGCAGATGACGTTCACGAAAGAAGTGGACCTGCACATGAATGGCGACGACATCAAGGTGGTGCACTATCCGCACGCCCATACAGACGGCGATAGCGTGGTGTTCTTCCCGAAGGAACACGTGGTGGCGACGGGCGATACGTTTGTGACGTATGGATTCCCATTTATCGATCTAAATGCGGGCGGCAGCGTGGAGGGGACGATCGCGGAGTTCAAGTCGATGATCCCGAAACTGCCGGCGGACGTGAAGATCATCCCCGGCCACGGGCATCTCTCAACGCTGCAGGACCTGAAGGACTATGTGACCATGCTGGAGCAGACGCGGGCGGCGGTGCAGAAGGCGATCAAGGAAGGCAAGACGGTCGAGCAGATGAAGCAGGAGAAGATCATGGAGCCGTGGCAAAAGTGGTCGGGAAGCTTCATCAACTCGGACGCATGGATCGACACGCTGTACAACGAGCTGACCGGGAAGAAGAGCTGATTGACGAGTAGATTTTCGAATTTATGAATTGCCGGATTTTCGAATTCGAAAAGCGGAAACGAAAGATGAACGCAGAGGGCGCAGGGATGCGCGGAGGGGGTGCCGGGTTCCCATGCAAGCAACTGCGGCTTGCATGGGCCACCCCCGGGTGGCCGTGGATCACGGGGAGACATGGCGCGAAGGTCGCATTGCGGAGAGGAATGGGTTGCCGGATGATGATGGCCAATCGGGGTTGACGGATGGCAGCCGACTTATCCGGCGCGGGCACAGGTAGCCTGAGCAAGCTATGCGGCGGGGGCCGGGCCTCGATACGTGTCAACGCGGGGGATACAACACATCATGAGGAAGGCCTTCGGCCACGCGGTCCTTGCCCTCCTGGTTGCGCTCGCCGTTCCGGCGTTCGCGCAATCATCGCAGCAACCCACAGTCATCGCGCACATCGTGAAGATCGCAGTTGCCGCGATGCCGTCGAATTTCGCGTCCCTGCAAGGGAAGAGGACCGATGGGGACCAGTTCTACGACGAGTATGCAGTCACGGACCCAAACATCCCGCAGGGGAGGATCGATCACTCGTTGGCGACGCCGCAAGACCGCGAGTACTGGGAGTGCTTCTTCGTGGTCCTGCTTCCCAACGGCACAACGATCAATGAGGCCTCGGATGTTGCCGCAAGGGCACTCCGCGCACTCGGCCCGACGCCGGGCTACATGCTGATGGGGGCGCTGGACAAAGATACAGGAGCAACCATCTACACATGGCGCCATTCAGCAACTGAACGCGTTGTCGCGACGCCGTACGTCAAGAAGGCGAGCGGCACAGAGCAGCAAGAAACAGGCATAGCGTTCTCGGTGCGGAAATACGTCGTGAACAATCCGCACTATGCCATCTTTTCTCGAGGCGTCACGGTGGACGACCAAACGCGGATTACAGAAGCTTTCAATGGTGAGATTGTCACGGGACTGCAGGAAGCTGCGACGAACTTCATCCAACTCCGCACTAAGCTCACCAAGTCGGGCAACGTAAACTCGACTTACGAGACGAGCCTGCCGTTTGCGTTGCCGTACTCTACATGTGAAGTCGCCTCAGCCCTCTTCCCGGCGGGTTACACTGCCGACGATTCCCATTGGTCGCTGCAATGCACGTCTCCAGCAATCTTCAGGGCTGCGTCGATGTTCGATGAATTGCACGGCTTTGTGAAAAAGGCTCTCCCGGCGAATTATGTTGAACGGATGAATTTCCGAACGCGACTGGCTACCATGATGTCGAACAAGGTAGCTCGTTGGGACAGCCCCGATGGACAAACGTCGGTCGTACTGGAAGAGACCCCTGACGACGAAGACGGCGGGATGACATACACCGTGTCGGTTGTCCACTTCATCCCCAATGGGACGCAATAGCGCATCAGGCCGCGCAACGAGCTGACGGCAAAAAAGCAGTAGCCGCGGATTGTGGGGATGAGGCAAACGGGAAATCGGAAAATCGGAGAATCGGAAAAGCAGAATCGCCACGGATAAGCACGGATTATCACGGATGAAGACAAGGGACAACGGATTCGGGTGTGACAGTGATTCAGTCTCCACGGTATGGCCCAACAGAGGGGACGCGAGCATGGGGCACCTGTGTGTGGGTGTTTCCTCCACAACTTTTTACCTCCAGTAAGGGTTAAGGCTCTGAGGTGCGGTGCCTCTACGCACCGGCCTGTTGCTGATTCCGTGCCGTTCCAGCCAAACTGATATTGGAGTCCGGCCCGTCCCTGGAGTTCCGAATGACCGTTGTGCCGCAGGTGAAGCAGTCACTGCGTAAATCCTTCGTCCTTATCACTATTTTCCTCCTAGTCCTGTTAAGTCTTGGCCTGCTGGTTTCGTGCGGGGGAGGCGGCTCGGGGAAGAATCTCTTTGTCGTTTCCCAAGGCGCTACCAGCGTGGGCACGTATCAGTTTTCCAGTTCCGGCGCGCTCACATTGGGCAGCGGTTCCGTCGCTACGGGCCCGAACCCGCAGAGCATCCTGATAACTCCGTCGCAGACCTTTGCTTATGTCGCGGACGACTCAGGGCCGACCCTGGATGGCGGTATCTACGAGTACAGCGTCAGCAAGACAACGGGCGGGCTGGTCAACGTCAACAACAACCCGTCGAGCACGTCGAGTACAACGACGGCGAGCATCACGATCAACGCCGGCATTTCGCCCGTGGACATGGCGACGGACTCGAAGGGCACGTTGCTGTTTGTGGCGAACCGGGGATCGAACAACATCTCGGTGTACACGATTGATCCGACGTACGGATCTCTGACCGAGATCGCAGGGTCGCCCTTCTCGACGGGCGCCGTCGCACCGGTAGGACTGGTGGCGCGGGGGACGAATCTGTTTGTGGCAGACGCAGGCAACGGCGCGGGTGGAGCGATTTCGGTCTTCACCTTCGATGCGACCAAGGGGACGTTGACGGCAGTCGGGGGATCGCCGTTCCCGGCTGGTCAACACCTCTCGTCGATCGATGCCGATGCGAGCGGCAAGTTTCTCTACGCAACGGACGACCAGCTCAACGAAGTGCTTGGCTTTTCGATCGGGAGCGGCGGGCAGCTTACGGCGATGTCGACGCCGGCGTATGCGACCGGGACGACGCCAACGTATGTTCGCGTGAATCCGGCGGGCGGGGCGCTGTACGTTGCCGATCGGGGATCGAATGACCTGACGGTGTTTACGATGGACTCGAGCAGCGGGGCGCTGACGGCGGCTTCGAACTCGCCGGTGAAGGTGGGCACGGCTCCGTCATGCATCGCCTTTGATGCCGCCAATAACCTGATGTTCGTGGGGAATTCGGGCTCGGCAAGCATCTCGGTATTCAAAGTCAGCGGAGGAACGCTGACGGCGGCAAGCGGATCGCCGTTTAATAGTTCGGCATATAGCCAGCCGATTGGGTTGGCGACGCCGAACTAGAAGCGGAAGGGATCTTCGAATTTTTGGATTGCCGAATTGCCGAATTTGAAAAACGAAGAGAAACGGCAAAAGCGCGGGCGAAGGCATCCGCGCCGCATAAGCAAAGCAACGACCCCATTCAGGCCGGAGAAGGCTGAATGGGGTTTTTCGTGGACATGGCAAAAGGGTAACGGAAGCCAGAAGGGGACTCCAGACGGGAGTGTCCACGGAGGTGACAAAAGTTAGTGGCATACCACTTTCGTTTCAGGCCGCTGTGTGATAACTTGCGCCACACCATCGAAGATGGGCCACGGAGCCTGCAAGTGAAACTGTCCTTTCTGAAATCGAAGCCAGAAGTGACATGGAAAGTGCCGGAGCGAACGGAAATTCCGGCGGTGGAGGAGATCGCTATAGCTGCACGCTATCACGGGGCACGCGTGGGGGGCGATTTCTACGACGTGATGGCGGCTGCGCATGGGCGCGTGCTGATGTTGCTGATGGACGTGGCGGGAGAACGCAGGCAAGCACTGCACCTCGCGGCGCATGCGCAGGAGAGTTTCCGGCGGAGAGGGCCGGAACTGTTTGGCGATGCCGAGGTGAACGAAGCAGAGGGATTGTCAGAGCTGGCGCTGGGGATCAATCGGGCGATCATCGATGCGGCGCAGACGAAACACTTCTCGCCGGCGTTTTTGGCGTGTTACTCGCAAAAGCTGGGAACGATTTTCTACGTCAACGCGGGGCATACGCCGGGATTCGTGGTGGAGCGCGGGAAAGTGGATCTGCTGGGGGCGACGGGACTGCCACTGGGATTGTTTACACACACGATTCACGACGCGCAGATGTGCGTGCTGGGCGAGGGCGATGCGCTGGTGCTGGCGTCGAGAGGCGTGGTGGAGTGCGGCGGAAATGGCCGAAACCATGAGTTTGGCGTGGACGGCGTACGACAGACACTGGCGGCAAATAAAGGCCGTTCGGCGGGAGAAGTGTGCGGAGCCGTGCTGCGAGAAGCACAGGCGTGCCTGAGGGGGAAGGCGGCAGAGAACGATATGACAGTGGTAGTGGTGGAGAGAAGGCGCTGAAAAGAATCTGCTGGAGCTACTAAGCTGCTGAGAAAGACCGCAAGAGAAAAGACAAGGCAAGAACCAAGACAAAAGCCTTCCAGTGCCGAGTTTCTAATCTCCTGCCAGGGCAGCTGCAGGAATCAGTTCATACTCCGAATATCCAGTTGCAAACTGAGCGGCAATGCGTGTGCGTTCAGGAGTCGGCAATACGGGATTGTTGGTGCGCGCCGGGTATTCGTCGTAAGTGCGACCGTCAAGTCTGCGTCCGGCCAGTTTCTTGCGAACGCCACCCCATTGTTTGAAGAAAAACTTTACGTGCGCAGAGCGGCACTGGTTACGGACGGAGAGCACCCATTCCTTTTGCATGGGACGAGCGCCCGGACCACTTTCGCCGCCAACGATCACCCAATTCATTCCGGACAGATTGATACGCCCTAAATCCTCCAAGAGCGGCTCGATGGAGAGAAAGCGAACCGCTGCGGGAGATTCTCGAAGGTGGTCGATGCGCGGAAGTCCATACTGCTTGTCCTCAACGCTTACACCCCACCAGATATGACTCTGTTTTGCTGCAAAGCGCAGTTTGGTCTGGAGTAGACGCCGCAAGCGATCCGCACGCTTGGTGAGCAATTGATAAGTGTGCCAGTTGGCCTCGACCATGACCCTGGCGACGGACACGATGTAGTCATCGGGCACATTCTGATGGAACAGGTCGCTCATCGAGTTAACAAAGATCATGCGAGGAGTCGCCCAGCGAAGTGGTTCGGCCAGTTTGTGCGGAACAAGCCGGAGATCGAAGCCTTGCTCGAACGGGTGTCCCTTCACACCGCGAAACCGCTCGGCAAAACGCTCGGCATAGCAGAACTTGCAGCCGGGGCTGATCTTCGTGCAGCCACGCACGGGGTTCCACGTTGCGTCGGTCCATTCGATGGTTGAATGATCAGACATGCCTACCTCGCGAGTCCGGCATTGCGATACTTATTGAAAATATCAAGAACTATATTCTCTGCTGTCCCCTTCTGAGAGGCAAAAAACAGATAGTAAACAATTGAACCTTTAGAGTTGCGCATTGGTAGCGGTTCAGGAACTCTCTTGAATCCGGCTACCTTCCTAAGGCGCTGGCGAAATGCTTCTGCGACGACAGCGTTTGGTTCCTTCTCAGGCACGAAGTCCCCAAATAACGTTTGGCTTTGGGAATAGGCCGCTTCTCTCCAACTCTCATCTCCCCAAAACCTTGTCATCCTTCCTGCTTCTTTAGGATTGACTCGATCAGTGTTATGCCAGAGAACGTTGTGATTCATATCGGCAAGGGGAAAATTCAAGAACATGTCAATGCTCTGCATTTCTCCAGCGGTGCGAATCACTTCCCAGTTGAGATGAAGCCCGTAAGGATCAAGAACGCATAACCCTCTCCTATAATCGTTGTAGCGCACACGAGGGAACACATCCTTCAACAGTACCTCGTTGCAGTCTCCCGCAAACAAATGAACGTCGGTGCGTTCACCGATCAACTCCTTCAGCCCAGCCACGCGGCCTCGGTTCAAGTCCACAAGGAAGTACTCGCGGAAAGGTGGCTGAATATTGAGAGCATTAAGCGGGCTGCCGGGAATAAATTCCCCGCTCATTTTGGAGATGTGCACACCTGCACCCGCAAATCCGTCGACGTATACATGATGAAGTTTTGGGGATGACTGCGCGGCAAGAATTCGCGAGTACGCGCTAGCGTAGTCGCGGAGAATCGCAAGTTTTACTTCCGACCATATGCCGATTTCATCTAATCGACGAGTTTGCGACATTTGCATTTATTTTCGCCTTTTATTCGCCTATGTCAACCTGAATTTCGCCCGAGCGTCAGCATTATCGCGTAGCCAGGCAGTAGTGAAAGTTCCTTCTCGGTGAACTTCGGTTCGGCAGGTGACAAGTCAGATACGTAAGCACCGAAACGAAACTGCTCAGTGACTCGTGACTATAGGGCGCGCGGTTCCCGGCCCTGAAGGGCCGGGCTATTTTCATGGGGAACGGTGAAAAGGGCTGCTGTTCACCGGACTGAAGTCCGGTGCTTCCACAGAAAAACAAGCGACTACTCCTGGACGCTGACGACCTGGAGGACTTCTTCGACGCTGGTGTCGCCATTGAGGAGGAGGATGGCGGCGTACTTTTTGAGGTCCAACATGCCGAGTTGGAGGGCCTTGTTGTGGATGTCCTCGGTGAGGGCTCCCTTGGCAACCATTTGGCGGAGCTCGGGGACCATCTTCATGACTTCGTAGATTCCAATGCGGCCACGGACACCTTTGCCCGAACACTGGTCGCAACCTTTCCCTTTGAACAATGTTGATCCGCGCGGGACGCTCATGTAGTCGCAGGTGGCGTCGTCGGCCTTGTAAGGCTCCTTGCAGCTTTTGCAGAGGCGTCGGGCGAGGCGCTGCGCCATGAGTCCGATGGTGGAAGAAGAGACGAGGAAGGGTTCGATGCCCATCTCGTTGAGGCGGCTGAAGGCGCCAGCGGCACTGTTGGTGTGCAGGGTGGTGAAGACGAGGTGTCCGGTGAGCGCGGCTTCGACGGAGATGTGGGCGGTTTCCTTGTCGCGGGTTTCGCCGACGAGGATGACGTCGGGGTCCTGGCGAAGGAAGGCGCGGAGGATGCGAGAGAAGTCGAGACCGATGTCCTTGTTGGCCTGCACCTGGTTGATGCCGGCGAGGTCGTATTCGATGGGGTCCTCGGCGGTGGAGATATTGACGCCGGGATCGTTGATTTCGGCGAGGGCGGAGTAGAGCGTGGTGGTTTTGCCGGAGCCGGTGGGGCCGGTGACGTACATGATGCCGTAGGGCAGGTTGATGAGTTCGCGAACGAGCTGAAGAGTGGGCTCGTGGGTGATGAGCTTCTCGAGTCCGAGCGAAGTGTTGCTCTTGTCGAGAATACGCATGCAGACTTTTTCGCCCCACTTGCAGGGGATGGTGGAGACGCGGAAGTCGATGGGCTTGCCTTCCATGAAGACGGAGATGCGGCCGTCCTGGGGCATGCGCTTCTCGGAGATGTCGAGCTTGGAGATGATCTTGAGACGGGAGATGAGGCCCATTTGTACTTTCTTGGGCAGGCTCTGGACGGTCTGGAGAACGCCGTCAATACGGTAGCGGACGAGAACGTCCTTCTCCATGGGCTCGACGTGAATGTCAGAGGCGCCGCGCTTGATGGCGAGACCGAGGAGGGAGTTGCCGAGGCGGATGATGGGCGCGTCCTCGGAGGCGTGCATGAGGTCCTGCTTGGTCTCGAAGTCGCCTTCATTGGTGCTCTCGGTCATGGTGAGGTCGCGAATGAGTTCGGACTGGAGCATGTCGAGGTCTTCAATGGAAGTGGCGGCAGAAGGAGTGGCAGCGGGTTCTGGGCGCGAGGGGACGGCGGCGGCAACAGCAGCGGCAGTGTCAGCCTCGTTCTTCTTCATGAGCTGGGCGTAAACAGTGCTCATGAACTTGCGGAAGTCGTCCTCGGTGGTGATGACGGGCTCGATCATGACGCCCTTGATGATGCGGCGGAGATCATCGAGCGCGAGGATGTTATTGGGATTCACCATGGCGAGAGTGAGGCGGTTATTGATGTAAGCCACGGGAATCACTTTGTGCTGCAACATCATGACCTGCGGAACGAGGGCGAGGACACGAGGATCGAACTGGAGCTTGGCGAGGTTGATGAATTCGATGCCGCCCTGAAGGTTGGACTGCTCAAGGCGTTCGGCGAGAATCGTGGTGAGCGACAGGCCCATCGACGGAAACTGCATCAAAAGATCATGGAAGTCCTTCTGCTCGAGGATGGCGCAGGTGGTTGCCTGGAGAGTGGTGACGGAGGCGGTGCGGGGCTTGCCGGTGAGAAGAGACATCTCGCCGAAGTTCTGGCCGGGACCCATCTCGGTGAGGAGGAAATCGATGCCGGTGTTGGGATCCTTCTTGCGGATTTCGACGGCGCCGGCGGTGATGAAGAACATGGAGTTGCCGGGAGCTCCCTCGCGCACGATGGCGTGCTGGGGCGGGAAATCGCGGCGCTTCATGCGCTTGAGTACCTGCTGGCACTCGTCGTAAGTGAGCGCGCTGAAGAGCTTGATGCGCTGGAGAAAGTGTTCGACGCCGGGGCCCGCAGCGGTGGACGAAGCGTCGGGAGCGGCGAGAGACGTGCTTATGGAATTGGTAGCGGCCGGTGAAGCCATGAGCCCCATCTCCTAAGTCGGCGAGGCGCGATGCCCCGTGTCAACAGACTGCGCTTGGTGACGCAAAACCCCGAATACGGCGACTTCCCGCGACGGAGAACCTGTAGGCAAAGTGCGGGAAACAGTGCTCCGCACGTCTGGGGGAGCGGGGAAGGCCGTGGCAGAGTTTATACCACTGTTGGAGGGGGAAGGGCAGTGGGAAAGAGGACAGGGGGCAGGATGAGGGAACGGGCGGCGGCTGATAGGATACGGGGAGCATGTAGAAAGTTCCCGGGGACGAATCGATGGTAGAGGCAAATTCGCAGTCGCAGGCACGAGCAGGGAGCGGTCGCAGATCGCGGTCGCTGCTGGCGGTATTGATCCTATTCCTGATCGTCTACCTAGGGTCGGCGTTCTCGCCTTCTCTACAGGATGATGCGGATTCGACGCACGCCGAGGCGGCACGCGAGATGCTGGTGCGGGGCGACTACGTGACGTTGCACATCAACGGCGTCCGCTACCTGGAAAAGGCGCCGCTGATGTACTGGCTGGTGGCGTTCAGTTTTAAAATCTTGGGAATCAATGAATTAGCGACGCGGATTCCGACGCTGCTGGCGATGCTGGGGCTGATCCTGCTGGCGATCCGGTGGGCGACACGGGCCTGGGGGGCAAGGACGGGAATCTATGCGGGGCTGTTTGTGTGTACCGCGGCAGGATTCTTCCTGTTCACGCGAATTCTGATTCCAGACACGATCCTGAGCTTCTTCATCGCGCTCTCGATGTACTTCTTCCTGACGGCGCTGGAGGATGAGACGGAGCCGTGGCGCTGGTATGCGGGGCACGTCTGCATGGCGCTGGCGGTGCTGACGAAGGGGTTGCTGCCGCTGGTGGTGATTGGATTCCCGCTGATTTTCTACATCGTGCTGACAGGCGAGTGGCGGCGGTGGAAGAAGTTCCACCTGGTGACGGGACTGCTGCTGTTCTTTGCGATTGCAACGCCGTGGCATCTGCTGGCGGGGTATCGCAACCCGAGATTTTTCTGGTTCTACTTCATAAACGAGCACTTCCTGCGGTTCCTGGGCGAGCGGTATCCGAAGGATTACAACAAACTGCCTGCAGCTCTGTACTGGGGGTTGCACCTGGTCTGGCTGTTCCCGTGGAGCGTCTATCTGCCGGTGGCGTTCCGGAGGGTGTGGGAAGACCTGCGGGCGCGCAAAGAGAAGAAAGAACCCAGGACGATCTCGTTCGCGGGAAAAACGACGCTGCTGTGCTGGCTTTGGGCGGGAGTGCTGCTGACGTTCTTCTCGTTCTCGACAAACCAGGAATACTACACGGTTCCGGCGTACTTCCCGTTCCTGCTGCTGCTGGCGGCGGCGGTGGCGGGCGATGAAGAAGCGGAAAAGACGGGCTGGCTGAAGACGATGACGGCGGTGTCAGCGGTGGTTTCGCTGGCGGCGGCGGGCGTGTTGTTTGCGGGGCTATGGTCGTCGCGGCATGTGCCCTTTGTGCCGGACATTGGGACAGTGCTGGCAAAACCAAACCTGGCGGACGAAACGCTCTCGATGGGCCACATCACGGAGTTGACGGGGGAGTCGTTTGCGGCGCTGAGGCTGCCGGCGATCCTGGCGATGATTGCGCTGGGGGTTGGGCCGCTGGTGGCGCTATGGCTGCGGATCAAGCGGCGCAGTTACATGAGCACATGGGTGACGGCGCTGACGATGGGAGTGTTCCTGGTGGCGGCGCATATCGCGCTAGTGCGATTCGATCCGTTCCTGTCGTCGAAACGATTGGCAACGGCGATCCAGAAGGTGGAACAACCGGGCGACGAGGTGATGATCTACGGAGACCAGGCGTTTGGATCGTCGCTGCTGTTTTATCTGCGGCAGCCGATTTACCTGGTGAACGGGCGGACGACATCGATGTGGTTCGGGTCGACGTATCCGGACGCGCCACACATCTTCCTGAAAGACGCGGACCTGTTGCGGGAATGGCACTCGGCGAAGCGGGTGTTCCTGTTCGTGCCAAGGTACGAGCGGAACAAAGTGAATGAGTTGCTGCCTGAGACGAAGTACGTGGTGGCGCAGTCGTCAGACAAGATCATCTACAGCAACCGGCCCTGAAGCAGCGGGCTTGGGGGGCAATCCGACGCGCACCATAAGTCCACGGGGCTCAAGGCGGTAACGCTCGTTACGCCAGACGATTTCGCGTCCGAAGAAACTGGCGCACCAGAAGCCGAAACCCATGAGGTCGCGAACGGGATAAAGCCAGCAGAGGGTGAGGGCGCGGCGGTCGCGGACGACAACCCAGCCAGCGATGATGGACAAGGCCAGCCGGTTGAACAGGGCAAACCCAAAAACAGCAAGAGCAACGAGCGGGAGTCCCGCGACAAGAGCGGCACCGGCGCCAAGGATTCCAAAGGGCATGGCGAAGGTGAGGACCGTGCCGATGTGTCCGGCGGAGCGCGAGAAACGGCTGCTCTTCATCCACCGAGCCTGGTGGAGCATGGACGACTTGAAACTGCGATTGAGGACAACGTGCTCGATGATGTGCGACGAGAGCACAACGGTATAACCGGCCTTGTAAATCTCATTGCCAAGAACATAGTCATCGGCACAGTAGGCGGCGAGAATGCCGAAGCCGCCGATCTTATCCACGACATCGCGCCGGGTGGCCATGGTCGGCCCAAGGGCGAAGGTCATCCCTTCCAGTAAATCCGCGACAACTACACCGGAAGTCATCTCGACCGACATGCCGAGGGCTTCCAGATGGGACCAGAAGCCACCAGTCGGCACCCCCTCGTAAAGACAAGTGACAAGTCCAATAGAACTCTCGAGGAGGGGGCGGACGACTTCGCGAATGTACTCGGGGCGGACGTGAACGTCGCTGTCACTGATGACAAGAAAATCGTGTGAGGCGGCGGTGTACATCTTCTCAAGGGAACAGACCTTGGCGTTGGGACGGTCGGGTTCGCCGGAGAAAGTAATCCTGACGGGAATGCGGGGATAAAGGGCCTGGAGCTCACGAACGACGTTGAGGGCCGGATCGGTGGCATTACGCGTCCCAAAGACAATCTCGAAATTGGGGTAGTCCTGCCGGAAGAAGCTCTCAAGGTTGGCGCGGAGATTGGGTTCCATGCCACAGAGCGGCTTGAGCAGGGTGACCGGAGGAAGTATGGAACTCTGGCCGCGCTCCTGCCGGCGGCGCGCAGAGAAGCGAACTGCCGCAAAAGCAAGGAGCACAACGAAGCCCGTACTGCAGACTAATCCGACGAGAGCGACGAACAAAAAGACGTAACTGGGCATGTGCCCGCCTTCGGGGAGTTAAGGGATCGCGGAAAACAAGACAGGAACCAGTACCAGTCAACCCGGGGAGTGCGATCAAGTTCCAAGGGTTACTCAAAAAGGATACCGGAAATAAGCTTAAGTTACGATGAACGCGAGGACGAGAAGGTGGGCGACTCCCCATTTTTGTAACTTCGGGGAGTGCGTGCGTGCACCGGAATGGCTTGGAAGGGGCACGGGACGTGCGGTCGTGCTGGAGTTCGCGGGAAAGCTGGTCTATAGTTTGCGCAGTTACTAATCGATACTCCCGGGGCAGGGGTTATCCCGGAGAGTCCGTTCTGGACAAGTATGATCACAGCCACGAAGAGCGCAACTCAAGCAAGGATGGCGCGAAAGCTGCCCGCCGCAATGTTTTTTGAAGGCGATATGGTTGCACGCGAGAAATTGGCACATTGCGCGCACTTCTACCGGGCGAGTTTCGAGGCGTCGCTGGAGGAAGCAGGGGCGAGCGAAATAGTGATTCTGGTGTCGATGGAACACCTGCTGAAAGAGCATCAGCAAGCGGCGCGGGCTCCCAACGTGCGGGTGGTGGCTCTGAGCGATACACGATTCAAAGACCCACGGCTGGATGGCTCGGTGTACGCATACCTGCCGACGAACACTCCCGCAGCACTGGTGGAACGAATACTGGACAACGCGGTGGACCACATCCACCTGCTGGTGACACGGCAGGATGCCAACGAGCGGCTGGCCGGGGCGACGCACGAGATCAATGAACTGAACAAGATTGGGGCGGCACTGTCGGCGGAACACGATACGGCGAAACTGCTGGCGATGATCCTGACGAAGTGTCGCGAGATTACGAAAGCCGACGCGGGGTCGCTCTACCTGGTGGAAGAGAAAGTGGTGGAGAAGGAAGGCAATGGGTCGACACCGGAGTCGCGGCAACAGCACGAGAAGATCCTGCGCTTCAAACTGGCACAGAACGATTCCATCGACCTGCCATTCCGCGAAGTGACGCTGCCGATCAGCGAGAAGTCTGTGGCGGGATACGTGGCGGCGCACGGCGAAACAGTGATGATTGAAGACGCATACCGCATCCCGCCGGATATGCCGTACAAGATCAATCGCAAGTTCGATGAAGACTCAGGCTACAGGACGAAATCGGTGCTGGCGGTCGCGATGCGCAACCCGAAGGACGAGATTGTCGGGGTGGTGCAACTGATCAACGCGAAACGGGAGTGGACGGCAAAGCTGAACTCGGTTTCGTCGATTGTGCACCAGGTGTTGCCGTTTACGCCGCGCCAGCAGGAGATTGTGTCGTCGCTGGCGAGCCAGGCGGCAGTGGCATACGAGAACAGCCAACTGTACGAGAATATCCGGCGGCTGTTCGAGGGATTCGTCAAGGCGTCGGTCACGGCAATTGAAGCGCGCGATCCAACGACCTCCGGCCACTCTTTCCGCGTAGCCAACCTGACGGTGGCGCTGGCGGAAGCAGTGGACCGCGACACCAATCACTACGACGACGTGAGATTTACGCGCGAGGAGATGCGGGAGATCCGCTACGCGTCGCTGCTGCACGACTTCGGAAAGGTGGGGGTGCGCGAGGAAGTGCTGGTGAAGGCGCGCAAACTGTATCCCGCGCAGATGGAGTTGGTGCGGCAGAGATTCGACTTTGTGCGGCGGACGCTGGAGGCGGAGACAAACCGACGGCGGCTGGAGTACGTGCTGGAAAAAGGCCGCGAGAAATACCTGAAGCAAATTAAGACGTTCGACGCGAAACTGAGCGAAGAACTGGCGGAGCTGGACCGGTCGCTGCAAGTCATTATCCAGGCAAACGAACCGACGGTGCTGCCGGCAGGAAGCTTCGACGATCTGCTGGAGATTGCGGCGAAGAACTACCCGGGCTGGGACGGGGAAGAGCGTCGGCTACTGAACGAGGACGAGGTCAAGCTGCTCTCGATTCGCAAGGGATCGCTGGACGACGCGGAACGGTTGGAGATCGAGTCGCACGTGGTGCACACGTATAACTTCCTGCAGCAGATTCCGTGGACAAAAGAGATTCGAAACATCCCGCAAATTGCGCGCGGGCATCACGAAAAGCTGAACGGGACGGGTTATCCGTATAAGCTCTCGGCGCCGGAGATTCCACTGCAAACGCGGCTGATGACGGTGTCGGACGTGTTCGACGCCCTCTCGGCTTCGGATCGTCCCTATAAGAGAGCCGTGAGTACGCAAAAGGCGCTGGACATTTTGGAATTGATGGTGAAGGACGGCGAGTTGGATTCGCACGTGTTCCAGTTGTTCCTGGATGCGAAGGTGTACGAGCGGTGGAAGGTGGAGCCGTTCGCGTACTAAAAGTAAGGTGTTAGCTGCTAGGCATTAGCTTTTAGGAAGAAGCAAGAGCAGAAGCAAGGCAACGGCCAGGCCCGAGGGTAATATAACCGCGGCTTGTGACTTTGTATAGAAAAGTACTTGACATGAAATGTTCCGGTAGATAGGGTGACGTGCATGGCGGAAGGGCCGAGGTTCCGGCATAGTCCGAGGCGTCGCGGGGCGCGGATGGTAATGCATCCGGCGTACGACGACGCGTTGGCGAATTTGCAGCAGATCCGGCGCACGATGGCAGATTCGACGCGCTTCACGGCGGTTCCCGGCTGGGGACTGGTGTGGGTAGGCGCAACGGCTCTGGCGACGGCATGGGTTGCGTCGCGCTGGGGAGTGGGACAGTTCGACCGCTGGATGGTGGCGTGGGTCACGGACGCGATCGTGGGTTCGACGATTCTGGCGCTGGCGATGCAACGGAAAGCGGAGCGGGTGCGTGCGGCACTGCTCTCCGGGCCGGGACAGAGAGCGCTGCTGGGGTTGCTGCCGCCGATTGCTGCGGGCGGTGTGTTGACGGCGGTGCTCTACATGCGCGGCATGGCGACGCCGGAGGTAGTGCCAGGACTGTGGCTGCTGCTGTATGGCGTGGGCGTGATCGCGGCAGGTGCTAATTCGGTGCCGCTGGTTCCGGTGATGGGAGGTTGCTTCGTCATGCTGGGCGTGGCGGCGTTCGCCGTGCCGGGAGCGCTGGCACTGTGGCTGGTGCCGGCAGGGTTCGGAATAGTGAACATCGTGTTCGGCGCGGCCATCGCGAGACGTCACGGAGGGTAGGAAAGTAAAAAGGAAAAAGTAGAAAGTAAAAAGTAAGAGCAAAGCCGAAGCCAGGGCAGAAGCGGATCAAGATCAAGAAGGAAGAAATAATGGGAAGCAGGAACTTGAATCACGGCCAGGAAACGGGACGCGGAGAGCGAAGCCGCAATGAGCGGGTGTCTCGCCAGAAGAACTCCGAGGGTGCGATTGCGCCGGACCTGGATGGCGTCATACATGAACGCATACGACTGGGGATTGTGAGCGCACTGGCGGTGAATGAGTCGCTGAGCTTTACCGACCTCCGGCGGACGCTGGACACGACGGACGGGAACCTGAGCGTGCACGCGCGCCGGTTGGAGGAAGCCGGATACGTGGAGTGCAAGAAATACTTCGAGGGACGAGTGCCGAGAACGGAGTTTCGACTGACGTCGCGCGGGAGAAAAGCGCTGGAACAATACCTGAGCGAGATGGAAGCAATCATAGAGGCGACGCGGAAGCGTCTGTAAAGATGGAATAAGTTCCGGGGAGAGCGGCACGGGCCGCTCGTTATTTTTGGTTTGATACTTTGTGATAACAAGCACTTTATATTCGGTGGCGAGTAGTTTGCCGGAGCGGAATGAGCCAGGATACTGACGAAAAACGTTGGCAAAGAAAGGGGATGGACGATGGCGGATCGAAGGGATGAAGCAGCGGACTGCGCGATGGGGACTGAAGGAGGCGAGCGTCCGCGGAAGGCGCAGCGAGTGGAGATGATGGACATCGCCAAAGACGAACCAGGGGAGGAGACACGCGAGACGATTGCGGACTGGTTGTGGTGATCGGGAAAAAGAACAAGACGAAGTGCGACGGGCGCACGAATGAAGTTCATTCCTGTCCGGATCAAGCGTAGAATCCCGCGCAGAAAGTGGCGAGGCGATCGGGCCGCAATCAAGAGGCAGCGAGCCTGACATGCGCTGAGGGACTATGGCGGATTCGACGGAACATGAACAGGGTGCGGAACAGGCGGTGCCGGTTGCGCGGGAGCCGCGCCACCGGTTGCGGATGTCGAACGACGTGATCCGCGTGTATTACGTGGAGCTGGAAGCGGGAGAGTCGACGTTGCTGCACTCACACGCGCATCCCTACGTGACGCTGGTGCTGGAAGCGTCGCCGATACTGAACGCCCCGGAGGATGTGGCGGCACGGCGCGAGAAGCATGAAGAAGGAGAGGCGTTCATTGCGCCGGCAGGGACCGTGCACAGGGTAAGGAACGTGGGAGAAACGCCGTTCCGCAATTACACGGTGGCGCTGACGCGGCGCGAACCGCATGCCAAGCCATCATCGCTGATGCGGCTGCAACGCGAGGGCAGGGCGACGATGCTGACGCGGTCTCCACACGCGAGCGTGGCCTCGATTACGCTGGGAAAAGGAGAGGACGCGGTGCTGATTGGCGACATGCTGACCACACTGATGAACGACGGAGAAGTGGATGTGTACTCGGTGGAGGGCGACCAGGTGTTGCAAGAGCCGGAAGCATTCGTGTTCACGAGCGGAATCACTAAACTGCAAAGCCGCAAGGACGCGCGGCTGGTGGTGATGGAGATCAATTAAACGAAACGGAAAAGCGGGAAAACAAAAGCAATCGCGGAGGAGAAACGCGAGGACAGATCAAAGATTGAAGGCAGATATTGCGAGAGAAAGAAAGGCGCGGCAGAAGATTGCCGCGCTTTGCTATGAGCAAGCAGAAGTAAAACATTGAGGCATGCGAATGTTATGCCAATCTGCGAGAAGTGCCAGAGGAGAGATGAATCAGGAACCATATCTGGCAACGGGGCGAGGTGCGGTGGCGTGGATGAAAGGAGGCGCAAGGGATTGTGGGAGAAGAGAACGAAGGGTGATGGAATTCCAACAGGGATGGCAAAAGGTGGACAGTGCACGATTTATTGTGCAGATTGATGATGACAAATAAAGTCTTGTGTTTCTATGAGTTATAAGGCATGGAAGGCGTTTGTGGCGAAGTTGTCAGGTGAATTTGGCAGGCGATTTGCAAGAACCGGGGAAGTCCGGTATAAAAGTGAAGCAGGCTTGCGGCGCAAATGCGCCGGCGCGTACGGAGCGAGTCTCCGGAGACGCGTGACCAGGATATTTCAAAGTTCGAGAACGGATCTGTTGTACGCCGACTTCACGCATGCGCACCCGTAGCGGTCCAGTGGTGAAGAAAGGCGAAAAATAACAGGGAT
>JAJXZT010000061.1:0-77500 GCA_021779935.1 Acidobacteriota bacterium | reverse complement strand
ACCTTCACTATGAATTATGGCCTTTACTGCGCAGGATAGGTGGGAGGCTTTGAACTCGGGCTCTTGGGCTCGAGGGAGCCAACGGTGAGATACCACCCTGTGAATGCTGTGATTCTAACCTACTCCCGTTAACCGGGAGAGGGACATAGTGAGGCGGGTAGTTTGACTGGGGCGGTCGCCTCCTAAATTGTAACGGAGGCGCACGAAGCTACGCTCAGGCTGTTTGGAAATCAGCCGACGAGTGCAAAGGCATAAGCGTGGTTTACTGCGAGACCTACAAGTCGAGCAGTTGCGAAAGCAGGTCTTAGTGATCCGGTGGTTCTGTATGGAAGGGCCATCGCTCAACGGATAAAAGGTACGCCGGGGATAACAGGCTGATCGGAGCCAAGAGTTCATATCGACGCTCCGGTTTGGCACCTCGATGTCGGTTCATCGCATCCTGGAGCTGTAGAAGGTTCCAAGGGTTAGGCTGTTCGCCTATTAAAGCGGTACGTGAACTGGGTTCAGAACGTCGCGAGACAGTTCGGTCCCTATCTGGTGTGGGCGTAGGAGATTTGAGAGGGCCTGTCCTTAGTACGAGAGGACCGGGATGGACGAACCTCTTGTGTTCCAGCTGTCGTGCCAACGGCATGGCTGGGTAGCGAAGTTCGGTTGTGATAACCGCTGAATGCATATAAGCGGGAAGCACTCCTCAAGATTAGATCTCCCAACCCGTAAGGGTGAAGAAGGGCACAGGAAGACCACCTGTTTGATAGGCTGGATGTGCAAGTGCAGTAATGCATGTAGCTTACCAGTACTAATCGCCCGTTCGGCTTGACCATAAAATTTACCTGGCGCATGCGGCTCTGAATCAACGTTAACCAACGAGCCAGAGACGCTGGAGGCGAACCTGCCTCCCAAGTAATTCCCAGTGCTGTTCAGTTGTGAGGCATCGTCCTCGATCTTTAGGCGTGAGAAGAAGAGATCCCTCGGCGAAATGCCTCGGGATTTCGGCTGCGGGCTCAGACGCCCGCAAAACGCCTCAAATTTCCGGTGATCTTACCGCAGGGGAAACACCCGTTCCCATCCCGAACACGGAAGTTAAGCTCTGTTGGGCCGATTGTACTGCACGCGAAAGTGTGTGGGAGAGTAGGTTGTCGCCGGATTAAATAAGAGCCACCTGTGAAAACAGGTGGCTCTTTCCTTTTGCGGCGAAAATGGATCATCACAGAGATGGCATGAACCAGGATAAGGGTTCGAAGGACGATTGACGATCAAGTGCCGGAGGTTGCAGAAGCTTCGGAGGTTTCGAAAGGCAACCCCAGGGCAGCCGCGGATTCGCGGATGAATGCCGACTACGAAATGCGTGGGTGATTTCACACATCCTCCGGAGTACGAGAATTCCAAACAACCGCTCCTGATCCTTTCGTATCCCCCAATTGAGTGACTCCGCAGAGGGGCTCTCGCGGCGAAAATAGAAACAGTCGATTGAGCGGAGTGTTTGCCCACAGTAGTGTGTTTGTCTGCGAACGGCCGAACTCCGAAGGAACGATAGCAATGGGAAATGTAATGCCGCAACTCGCCGACTTGGAACCCCTGCCGACTCCGGCGGAGCCCCCGGTAGAGACGCCTGATGCGGCGCAAACTGAAATGGCAGCGCCGACCTTTGGCGAGTGGGATTGGGTGCTCTGCGGCGCGATTGTCGCGGGGCTCTCGATCCTGACGTACACGGGAGTTCAAGCCTCACTGATTCAGCCGGTCATTACCGAACTGGATGGTCATCGATGGCTGAGGCTGGGGGCGCGACCGGCGTTGCTCTGGGGTTTGATGGGTACATTGCTACTCGCGATACGGACGGTCCTCTGGCTTCGATACAAAAGTTTTCCGGCGGCAACGATGGAAGACGCACCTTCGCTGACGGTGATCATCCCCGCATACAACGAAGGCGCAATGGTTCTGGAGTCGATTGAGTCGGTGGCCCGGTCGATGTATCCGCGAGACCGGCTGGAAGTCATCGTAGTGGACGACGGAAGCAGCGACGACACCTGGCTGCACATGCAGCGCGCGGCGATGAAATACCCGGAACTGGTACATCCGATACGATTTCCAAGAAATCGAGGGAAGCGGGCTGCGCTGGCGGTAGGATTCGAAAAAGCCAAGGGCGAAATTGTTGTCACGCTCGATTCCGATAGCACGATTGACGAGAAATCCCTCCTCGAACTGGCCGGCCCGTTCCGCAACTCGCGAGTGGGGGCGGTGGCGGGCAAAGTAAAGGTCTACAACCGGCGCGAAGGCATCATTCCGCGAATGCTACACGTGCGCTTCATCGTTGCGTTTGATCTGCTGCGGGCGGCGGAATCGACTTATGGAACCGTGTACTGCTGTCCAGGAGCGCTGACGGCGTATCGCACGGCGGTTGTGCGCAAGGTTCTGAAAAAGTGGCAGCACCAGACCTTCCTGGGTGCGCCGTGCACGATTGGAGAAGACCGCGCGCTGACAAACCTGATGTTGGAGAACGGTTACGACACGGTGTACCAGAGAATGGCGGTGGTGCACACGCTGGCGCCGACATCGTACATGAAGCTGTGCAAGATGTTCCTGCGCTGGGATCGCAGCTACGTGCGCGAAGAACTGTACTTCATGCGCGTTGTGTGGCGGCGTCCGCTGGGGCCGAGGGTCATGGCGATCTTCGACCGCGTGATTACGAACCTGCGATTTCCGGTGTACTACGCAACGATTGCCCTGCTGGTAATGCTTTCGCCAGAACATCCGTGGATGATCGTGCGATTGCTGCTGGTGATGGGAGTGATCTCAGCGTTCTGCATGCTTTACTATCTCCGCAGTGAACGCTCGCCGGAATTTGTCTACGGCATCATGTTTTCCTACTACGACCTGTTTGCCATGTTCTGGGTGTTTCCGGTGGCGCTGTTCACGGTGCGCTCGCGCGGATGGCTGACGAGATAATGCGGAACCGAGGATGTCCGTCACAACAAAAGGTGATGGGCGTGGCTGACATGGAGAGGCGAAAAGTTCCATCGTACGTACGGTAGCAGGACCCAACTGCAATGTGGATTCGGCGCAACGGGCCGCGTCCACGGAAGGAAGGGTGCGATCGTGCGTCGCATAACGATAGTCATTACACTGGCCATACTTTTTGCCGCCTCAGCGCTGGCACAGAAAATCCAAAAACAAAGCGCGCCGTACACGTCTCCCACGTCGGGAAAGGCAATGTACATGGCGTATTGCGCGTCATGCCATGGAGCCGATGGGGTGGGCGATGGCCCAGCAGCCTCGGCGATGGCAAAAAAGACAACCGACTTGCGAAAGCTGGCGGCGGATCACAACGGCGTATTTCCGGCGGACCACGTGGCGGCCGTCATCCGTGGCGATGTGAACGCCCCGTCGCATGGGTCGAAAGATATGCCGGTGTGGGGGCCCGTGTTCTTGAGAATGGACCTGGCACACCAGGGCGAAGTGGCGCTGCGCATCAAAAACCTGACAGAATATATCCGGTCGCTGCAAATCAAATAGCAGTGGACGAACGGAAAGAAGGCTGGCAAAGACCGCAGAAAATGCGGGTGCCAGCCTTTTGCTGTTTAAGGACGTTTGCTATGCTCGCCTTGTAAGTGGCGGGCGGAGGAATGGTATGACAAGAATGCTGGTGAACTGGATTATCAGTGCGGTGTTATTGCTGGTGGTTGCGCACGTGGTGCCGGGGTTCGTGGTGACGAGCCTGTGGGCGGCGCTGTGGGCTGCATTGGTGATCGGCCTGATCAACGCAACACTCGGCTTGGTGCTGAAGGTGCTGACGTTGCCGCTGACAATTCTAAGCTTCGGGATTTTTCTGCTGATCATCAACGCACTGATGTTGATGCTGGCGTCGCACTTTGTGAAGGGGTTCTATGTGAGCGGGTTCCGGGCGGCATTCTGGGGAGCCCTGCTG
Organism: Acidobacteriota bacterium; assembly: GCA_021779935.1. Lineage (GTDB taxonomy): Bacteria > Acidobacteriota > Terriglobia > Terriglobales > Acidobacteriaceae > JAJXZT01. Next base: position 73,578 of record JAJXZT010000061.1, on the reverse strand, counting down.
TTGATGCTGCTGCACATGGTGCAGAAATGGCTGATGCCGAAGGAGAGGCAAAGGTAAAACGTGCTGCGGATGGGGCAACCGAGAAATCGGAAAATCGGACAATCAGAATCGCCACGGATGAGCACGGATCTACACGGATGAATCGGGGTTAACAATAAAGGCAAAGACAGCGGCGGATCACACAGAGGAACACAGATAGGTCAATAGATCAGAGGATTATTCGGGGCGAAGCTGGCGGACAAGTTCTGCAATGTTCGTCTGCTGAAAGAGACGAATGGCGGCGATACCGGCGGCTCCGGTGTCGATACAGGACAAGGCGTTGGCCAGCGTGACGCCGCCGAGAGCAAACACGGGGAACGGCCGGCGATGCGAAACGGGCGGGCGTTGCGTGGCTTCGCGGAGAACAGACAGACCGATGCCGGGAGCGCCGGTGGACACTTTCCCGAAGATGGGTGCAAGGGCGGCGAAACTGGCGCCCTGCGACTCGGCAAGAGATACGTCCTCAACGGAGTGGCAGGAGACGGCGACGAGGAAGTTACGAGTTTCGGGCGCAGAACCGGGCGCGGATTGCGCGACGACGGCACGAACATCGGCGGGTGAAATGTCGGTGGACGTGAGATGAACGCCATCGGCGCCGGAAGCCAAGGCGACATCAATGCGAGAGTTGATGAGGAGTCTGGTTGTCGCACCTGCCTGGCGAATGGCGACGAGGACTTCGCGGGCGAGCTGTTCGAGGGCTCCGGCAGAGAGATCTTTTTCGCGAAGCTGGATGAGATCGACGCCGGCAGCGGCGGCCTCAGCGATCTTTGCGAGAAGAGAGTGGCGCTGATCGGCATCCGTGCCGGGGAACTGGCGACGGTCGGTAATGTAATAGAAGAGCACGAAAGAAGAGTAACGCAGAGAAGGACGATCCACGTAGCAGAGACTGAAACAGGGGAAGCATGAGTATTCGGAAGCTGAGTTCGCGCGAGGTGTACCGCAACGCGTGGCTGCGCGTGCGGGAAGACGAAATTGAACGCGATAACGGGGAGCGCGGCGTCTACGGCGTGGTGGACAAGGACGACTGCGCGGTGATCATTCCGATCGAGGGCGAGCGGGTGTATCTCGTCGAACAGTTTCGCTACACGGTGCAGGGTCGGTATATGGAGTTTCCGCAGGGCGGATGGGAGACGGCGAATGTCGATCCGGAAGAGTTGGCGCGAGGAGAGTTGAAAGAAGAAACCGGGCTGGTGGCGGAGAAAATGGAGTACCTGGGGATGATGTACATCGCCTACGGATTCGCCAATCAGCGGCAGCATGTCTTCCTGGCGACGGGGCTGACACAGGGAGAAAAAGATCCTGATCCGGAGGAGCACGACCTTGTCGTGAAGAGCGTAACGATTGCCGAGTTCGAAGAAATGATTCGCGAAGGGAAGATCCCGGACGTGTGCACACTGGCGGCGTGGGGAACTTATAAAGTGAAAAGGAAAAAGTAGAAGCAAACGGGAAATCGGAAGATCGGAGAATCGGAAAAACAAAAGCGCCACGGATTGGCACGGATATACACGGACTAACTAAGGCGAAAAGCAAAACAACAAAGAAGGCGGAAGAAAATGAAAGGCCATCGCGCGGGCGATGGCCTTTGTTGGTTTACGCAGCCGTGGAGTTTAGTCCAGGCCGGCTTGCGGATTGGGATCAGGCTTCCATCCGGGAGTGACACCGGCGGCGGCGTTCTGCTGGTCGAGCCACTGCTTGAGCGGAGCGAAGTACTCCATGATTGCGCTAGCGTCCATGTGGTCTTCGCCGGTCAGTTCCTTGAGCGCGTCGGGCCACGGCTTGCTCATGCCCATCTCCAGCATCCGGTTGAGTTTTGCGCCGGCCTCTTTGTTCCCGAAGAACGAGCACGTGTGGAGTGGACCGGTTTGTCCGGCCTCGCGACACATGGCGCGATAGAACTGGAACTCAAGGATGTCGGCGAGGAAGTAGCGCATGTAAGGCGTATTTGCCGGGATGTGGTACTTGGCGCCGGGATCGAAATCGGCCTCAGTGCGGGTGACCGGAGGCATGACGCCCTGATACTTCTCGCGCAGAGTCCACCAGGCCTTGTTGTAATCGGCGGGCTTGATTTCGCCGCTGAAGACCTGCCAGCGCCATCGGTCGATGAGCAGACCGAAGGGCAGGAAAGCGACCTTGTCGAGTGCCTGCTTCAGAAGCAACGCCGTGTCGTCGGACTCGGGGATGGTGTCAATCAGGCCTACCTGCTTGAGATAGGCGGGAGTGATGGAAAGGGCGATGGTATCGCCGATGGCTTCGTGGAAGCCGTCATTGGCGCCGCTCTGGAAGAGGAACGGCTGCTGGTTGTAGGCGCGCTGGTAGAAGTTGTGGCCGAGTTCGTGATGAACAGTGACGAAATCCTCGTCGCGAATCTGAATGCACATCTTCAGACGGAGATCATCCTTGTTGTCGATGTCCCAGGCGCTGGCGTGGCAGACGACGGCACGATCACGCGGCTTGATGAAGAGCGAACGCTCCCAGAAAGTTTTGGGAAGCGGCGCGAAACCGAGCGACTTAAAGAAGTTCTCGCCGTAGTGAACCATGCCGAGTTCGTCGACCTTCTTCTGCTTGAGGATTTCAGTGAGGTCGTAGCCGCGTCCCTTGGAATCCCTGGGGCCGACGATGTCATAGACATTGCCCCAGGATTGCGCCCATGGATTGCCAAGGAGATCGGCGCGAATCATGCCATCGCGACCGACAGCATTGGCGCCGTATTGCTTGATGAGCTGGGTGCGGACGTAGGCGTGGAGCGAGTCGTAGAGAGGCTGCACTTGCTGCCAGAGGCGCTCGACTTCGGCGGAGAACTGGTCGGGGGGCATGTCGTAATTGCTGCGCCACATGGCGCCCATGTCCTTGAACCCAAGTTCCTGCGCGCCCTTGCTCTGGAGGGCCATGAAGCGGACGTAGCGCTCGCGCATGGGAGCGCCAACGGTGCTCCAGCCGGCCCAGACTTCCTTGAGCTCTTCGGGGTCGCGGCTGCTGGCCATGATCTTTTCGATGTCTCCGATGGAAAGACACTTGCCGGCGAACTTGCCGGTGGTGGGGCAGTACTGACCCTTGCCGTAATCGCCCTCAAGCGAACTGGCGAGGCGAGAGAAGTCTTCGCGGTCCTTCTTGTCGGGAAGCGAAAAGAGCGAGAGCTTTAACAACTTGAATTTGCGATCAAGCTCGGGCGGAAACGTCATGCCGTTGAAGCGCTTAATCTGCTCGGCAAGACGGGTTTGCGCGGTAATGAGGCGCTCATTGGCCTCGGCGGACATCTCCTCGGTGTCGTCGGTGATGAAGTTGGCCTGCACCCACTGCGCGCGCGAGAGCTTGACGGTGAGATCGTTGAGTTCGGCCTCGGTCTGGGCCATCCACTGCTCGGCTTCGGCGAGAGTGGGCTTTCCGGTCGTATTGGACGCGTGCACGGCGTTCTCCGGATGGGCCGCCGCGACGGACTTCGCCGGAGCGGGCTTGGAATTGGGAGCTACGGATTGTGCCATCGCGGGCACGCAGAAGACAGAGAGAAGTGCGGTGAGGAATAAGGCTCGTGGGGTAGTCATACATCCTCCGAGAAGAAATTGTAAATGAGATGAGCACGAAAGTGGCGAATACAAAAACAAGGCAGCCGCGGATTGCGCGGATGAACGCGGATGGGAATAGAAGATCTAAGAACCAAACCAGAAATTGACCCGGCCACGAATGGTTATGCGCTTTTTACAAATTATCTTACGGCCGCGTCTTGGCGATCTCTGGTTGGCGACGGCGTGCGGGCGGCTGCGCCTGGAGGTGGTCGCGCGTGAGGTTCTCCTTGAGGATTGCGAAGGCTTCTTCCGGCGTGTTGACGTAGCGGAAGAGGTTGACGTCATCGGGAGAAATAGTGCCGGCTTCGGCGAGGGCCTCAAGGTTGATGACCTTGCGCCAGTACTCTTCGCCATAGATGAGAATGGTCATCTTCTTCGCGAGTTTCTGGGTCTGCGCGAGGGTGAGCATTTCAAAGAGTTCGTCGAGCGTACCGAAGCCTCCCGGAAAAACGACGAGGGCCTTGGCAAGATAGGCGAACCAGAGCTTGCGCATGAAGAAGTAATGGAACTCGAAGTTGAGCGATGGCGTGATGTAAGGGTTCGGCACCTGCTCAAAGGGCAGGCTGATGTTGAGGCCGATGGTGGCGCCACCGGCTTCGCGCGCGCCCCGGTTGGCGGCCTCCATGATACCGGGGCCTCCGCCGGTGGTGAGCACAAAGCGCTTGCGCTTGGAGGGGATGGTCTTGGACCACTTGGTGAGGAGATAAGCGAGACGGCGTGCGTCCTCGTAATACCTGGCCATTTTCAGCCGAGCCTTGGCGGTTGCGAGGCGCTGCTGCTCTTCAGGCGGAGCGAGTTCGGCGGAACCATCTCTCTGCAGAACCGTGAATTCCTGTTCGGCGTCGGAGAGACTATGGAAGCGCGCCGAGCCGAAGAAAACGACGGTGTCCTGTATGGCCTCGTGACGGAAACGGGCGAGCGGCTCGGAGTACTCAGCGAGAATGCGGAGCGCGCGGCCGTCGGCGCCGGTGAGGAAGTTCTTGTTTTCGTACGCGAGAGGAGCGCGGAAGTTATTGGGATTTTTGATATCTGCCATATCCGAAAACTCAAATGGTCCGAAATAGCGAACAGGTTAACAAACAGCGTTCACAGCTATGGAGCCACTGGTGGCACGGTCCGGTGGTCGTGATAGTGAACCGCTTCCCAGATGCCGAGCCAGATGTCGAGCAGGCCGACACCGCTGATCATGCCGCGAACGAAATTGTGCGAGAGAAGGGCCTTGGCCGACATGTGTCCGAGGAGAAGAGGATTGTTGTACCAGAACTCGGTCCAGGGAAGTATGGTCAGCAACATGCCAATCTCAAGACAGAAGACGACGTAAATGACGAGAAACGTGCGCTGCATCCAGACGGGAAGCGGACCTTCCTCGGGAGTCTGAGCAGGTGCAGATGGAGCCGGTGCGGCGGGTTGAGCGGCAGGCGTGGAGCCAGTATCGCCGTCCGAAGAAGCGGGCTGTGCCGACGCCGTGCTGCCGGGAAACTGTTCAGGGGCCGGCATCCCGGCAGGATACTGGTTCTGATCCATTTTCCGATTTTACGACCTCAGGGCACGAATGCGCTCGCCGACATCACGATAATCAATATTGCTGGTGTAGACCTCCATAAAGTGTTGGATGGCCTCCTGCTTCTTGCCAGCCAGTTCGTAGGCCGAGGCGAGCTCATAGTGAATGGCGGTGCGGGTCTGCTCGTCGGAGGCGAACTGTAGTGCCTGGTTGTACCACTTGAAGGCGGCTTCGGGGATTCCCTTGTCGACGAAACAGCCAGCAAGCCAGGTGTAGGCCTGTATGACGTGCGGGAACGGGCCACCTTGATCGACGAGGTGACAGACCTTCTGAAGTTCTCCAATGGCTTCGTCGAGCAGCCCCATCTCCTTGAACGCGACTCCCAGGCTGTAGTGCGTCTCAGGATCGTCGTCGTGTTCGCCTGCATCGCCAACGTCTTCCTTGAACTCCTCAAACAGGTCGGAGAGTACACCGAGCTCGGAAGAAGATTCTGGTGGGGGGGGGGGCGCCGCAACGGGCGCGGCAGGGACGCTGACCGGCGGCAGGATGGGAGTGGCCGCAACGGGTGCGGGTGGTGGAGGAGGTGGAGGCGGCGCCGACTCCGGGGAGGCAGAGCCACCGATCACGAAGTCGTCTCCGAGAGAGGCATCGAGATCGAGAGCAAAGTCGGCGAGCGAAACTTCCTCAGCGAGATGGGCGGGCGCAGGAACCACAGGCGCGGGGGCTGGCCGCTCTTCGTCGAAGACAAAGGTGGTGACGGAAGAATTCTTTGCGGCTGGCGGCGCTGCTTCGACCGGTGCGGCCGCAACTGGCGCTGCGGGCGGCTGCTGCGCGGCAGAGAGCTGACGACGAAAATCCGCAAGCTCGGGATGTGAAGGCGCGAGAGCGGCGAGCTTGTCGATGGCGCTCTGGGCTTCGTGCCACATCGACTGCGAGAGATAGAAGCGCGTCTCTTCTAGCAGGTCAGACAGGTTTGGAGCTGCAGGGGCCGGAGGCGCGGGTTTGGCGGGCGGAGTGGGAGCTGAGGAAATCTCCTTCTGCCAGGCGCTCTCCCATTCTTCGGAGAGATCGATTTCGTGCGCGCTCGAAGCTGATGCTGATGGCGGCTCGACGACGGGTGGCGCCGGTGCGGGAGTTGGCGGTTCAGCCGCTGCGGGCGGAGCCTCAAAACTGAACTCCTGAATTGCGGAACGGTGCTGCGGCGCGGCAGATGGGACATCAAACTCAGCGGCCGGTGGAGCGGGGCTCCCGAGATCGAATGCCGAAATTTCCGGCACAGGGGCAGGAGTCGCGGTGGTTAGAGTGCCAGCCTTGCGGTCATAGTCACGTGCGGTCTCGGCGAAAAGTTGTGCGTCAGCCGTTTGCCCGGCTGCGAGATAGACGCGCTGCAAGAGGCGACAGTGCTCGGCCGCTTCCGTGAAGTGTCCAAGGTCGGCATAGAGCGATGCGAGTTGCCGGTTGAGGCGGACGTCCTCGGGTGCCTGCGGCAACACGGCCTCAAGAATGGCGATGGCCTGGGCAGTCTGTTTGTGGGTGGAACGGACGTCAGCTTCGGCGACCGCGGTGAGAATGGCGTCCTCAACCTGCGGAGTGTGCTCCTGCGTGATGGTTGTGGCCGGAACGGCGTCGAAGGTGTCGCGCAGGAATGCCTCTTCGCGGTCCTCTTCGGTAGAAGGCATCAGCACCGCATCTTCACCCAGGCGTGCGAGAACCTGGCGGTAGTTCTGAAGGTGCGCGGGGTTCTCGGGTTCCTGTTCGGAGAGTTGCTTGTAGATGTCGCGGGCGCGCGTGAAGTCGCCGCGCTGCATGGCGGCGTGAGCGATCAACTCCTGCACTTCCGCGTTGTCGGAGACATCGCCGGTGCGCTGGAAGAGCAAATAAATGGCGTCAAGCGCAACGGGGTCTTCCTTAAGGCGGGAGAGGCAGGAGCGCAGTTGCGCGGTGACGGCGGCGGCACCGGCCGGCAGCAACCGGTCGGCGAATTCCTGGAAGAGGCGCAGACATTCGACGGGAGAAGTGGCGATCAACTTCTCGGTGAGAATGAGCACACCGGAGGTGTCGCCGTAAACGACGGCTAGCTTACGTGCAGCAGATTCAGCCTCACTGAAACGCTGGGTGTGTACGTATCCCCGAAGCAGGCAACGGAGCGCATCGGGGCGCGAGTCGATGTCGGGGAGAACCTCAAGCGTTTTGATGGCCGCAGCAGGATCGCCACGTTCGATGGCAATCTGGCCGCGAAGCTCAAGCGCGCGAAAGTTCTGGGCGTCGATGTGCAGCAGGCGGCGGAGAGCGTCGTCGGCGGCATCCAACAAATTGCGCTGGCGGAGCGATTCGGCGGCCGAGAGCAAAACGCGCTTGGCATCTTCCTTCTTTCCCTGGCGGAGATAGATGTCGGCAAGCTTTCCCTGTGCCGGTAGACTGTCGGGATCGAGCTCGAGGAGTTTCTTCAGGGTGCGGGCAGCGTCGTCGAGCGCGTTGGAGTGAAGGTAAGAGTCGGCGATGGAGAGGTACTGGGCGCGTGCGTCGCTATAGAGTCCCTGCTGGATATAAAGATCGGCAAGCTTTTGAACGGCGTCGAGTGAAGTGGGGCTGAGCTTGGTGAGTTTCTTGTACATCGCGATGGCTTTAACGGTGAAGCCTTCGGATGCGTAGCTGTCGCCGACTTTCTTGAAGCAGGCGACGGCCTGCTCAATTCGCCCAAGCCGAGAGTAGAGATCGCCAATGGTGTTGATGACGTTGAGATCCTTGGGATCTTCCTTCAGGATCTTCTCGTACTCGCCTACGGCGTTTTGCAGCTTACCCTGCTGAACGTAGCGTTCAGCAGAAGCGCGAACTTTATCTTTATTGAAACCAAAACCCAGCATGATCGCGCTCCGCGGAAAATGGGCCTGATCGTCTGATGGAGACGAAATGATACCTAGAGATTGTGGCTAAGAAACTTCTCGGGTAAAAGCTACCACACGAAGGGGCGTCTCCCAAGCGGCTGGGTGTTGCAATCGATGGTCCAAAAGGGCATGTCCGACTGCCGCGAATTTGACAGAGGCAAAGTTACACCGATAGGTTGTTATCTTGGCTGACTACACACCTAATTCTCCGCTGACCGCGGCGCGCATCGTTTGGACTGGAATCATCCTGCTACTGCTGACGGCGGCAGGTATCCTGATCCACGGTTATCACTACGGGATTGAAGACTCGGCGATCTACCTGCCGGCGATCAAGCAGGACCTGAACCCCGCGCTCTATCCGCACGATTCGGTGTTTTTCCGTCCACAGACGAATGCGACCATGATCGGCCCGCTGGTGGCGGGAAGCGTCCGGTTGCTGCACGTCCGGGTGGCGACGGCCGTGTTTGCATGGCATGTGGCCTCGCTATTCCTGTTCCTGCTGGGATGCTGGCTGGTGGCGGCGAGGGTGTTTCCGACCGAAAAGGCGCGCTTTGGCGCGGTGGCCATGATCACGGCCCTGCTGACGATCTCCATAGCGGGAACGGCGCTATACATCGCGGATCAGTATCTGCAACCGAGAACGCTGGCAACGGCGTGTGTGCTGTTCGCAATGTTTACCGTGCTGCCGCGACACGAGGGGCAGAGCGTGTCGATCTGGCGAATGGCGCTGGCGGCGGTGTGGCTGGTGCTGGCGGCCACTGTCCATATCATGATGGCGGCCTACGGGGCGCTGATGATCGTTTTTCTGCTGATGCCGTGGGAACGCGGCCGCAGAGGCGAACTGCACTATGCGCTGCTGCTGATCCCCTTTCGCTCGTTCTTTGAAAAGGCATCGCCGGACTGGGCGGAAGCGGCGCGAACCCGCACGCAGCACTATGTCCTGCGCTGGGAGTGGTACGAGTGGCTGGGGATTATCGCGCCGGCGTTCCTGCTGTGGTGGCTGGCAAGCGTGGCGCACAAGAAGCATCTGCCGCTGGTGCGGAACCTGACGAAACGGACGCTCTACTTCACGGTGTTCAGCCTGGTGGCGGGGCTTGCGCTGATCCTGCCGCCGCAGTTCGAACGGCTGACGCCCTATCAGCCGCTGCGGACCTTCCACCTGGTCTATATCGTGATGTTTCTGATTATCGGCGGACTGCTGGCGGAATTTATTTTGAAGGAACATATCTGGCGCTGGCTGCTGCTGTTTGTGCCGCTCTGCACCGGAATGTGGTACTCGCAGCGGGTGCTGTTTCCCGATTCGCCGCAGGTGGAGTGGCCAGGCCGTTCGACGGGAAATGCCTGGGTGCAAGCCTTCGATTGGGTGAAGGCGAATACGCCGCAAGATGCTTATTTTGTGATGGATCCGCACTACATTACCCTGCCTGGCGAGGATTACCATGGCTTCCGTGGACTGGCCGACAGGAGCCAGATGGCGGACTGGGAGAAGGACCCGGGGATGGTATCGCTGTTTCCGGACGTGGCCACCAGATGGCATGACGAAGTGCACGCCGAGGATGGCTGGAAAAACTTCCAGGTGTCGGATTTTGAGCGCTTGAACAAACAATTCGGAGTGAACTGGGCGATCCTGGCGAAAAACGGAAAACCACCGGTATTGCAGGATTGTCCCTACCAAAACAGCGCCGTGTACGTCTGTAAGATAGAGTAGAGAGTGCGCGGAGGGAAATCTACGCGCCGAAAGCCGCTTTTTCCGGAAACGCGGAACTTCGGGACTCCCGCTGCCGTATAAGCCCATGGGAACGTATGCGCCGCATATCTTCTATCCGTGAACCCGCAGTGATTGCCTTTGAAACGATGCGAACGCACAAGTTGCGCTCGTTTCTGATGTTGCTCGGCATCATTCTCTCGGTCTCGACACTCATCCTGGTCGTGGCGCTGATTAATGGAACAAACGTCTATATCGCGGATCGGGTAGCCAACCTGGGTTCCGATGTCTTCATCATCACGCGTTACGGCATCATCAACGATCAACAAGCGTTCATCAGGGCGACCCGCCGGAACCGGCAGATCACGTGGGACGACTACGTGGCGCTGCGCGATGGGCTGAAACTGCCAAGGGCCGTGGGGTTGCAAGCCAACGCAACGGACCAGGTGCGGGGCGACGGCCATACGGCGGACGACGTGAGAATCCGTGGCGTGACGGCCAATATAGGCCCGATGGATGTGGAAGAAGTTGCGCGCGGACGGTATATCTCCGACACCGACAATGACCACCGCTCGGCGGTGACGATGCTGGGCGCGGACGTGGTGAAGAAACTCTTTCCCAGCGTCGATCCCATTGGCCGGGACGTGAATATTGGCGGCGAACTGTTTACCGTGGTGGGCGTGGCCAAGCCGATGGGCAGCATCCTGGGCCAACCGCAGGATAACTTCGCCTATATCCCGATCCAGACATGGTTCAAGATTTACGGTGATCACACGGACAGCATCAATATCAACATACAGGCGCGCAGCGCGGGTTGGATGCAGAGGACGGAAGACGAAGCGCGTGCGCTGATGAGAGCGCGGCGCCATCTCGCTCCCAACCAGGACGACAATTTCGGGCTGATCGGGTCGGACACGATCATGCAGCTCTGGAACAACCTGACGGCAACCCTGGCGGGTGCGATGGTCGGCTTCGTCTCGATCTTCCTGGTGATCGGCGGCATTGTGGTGATGAACGTGATGCTGGCAAGCGTAACGGAGAGGACGCGGGAGATCGGAGTCAGGAAGTCGCTGGGTGCGAAGCGGAACGATATCCTGGCGCAATTCCTGATTGAATCGGCGGTAATGACCGCGATTGGCGGAGCGATCGGGATCGCCGTGGCGTGGTTGCTGGCGGTGATACTGGAGCGGACGACGCCATTGCCGATGCAGGTGCCGATTTCAGCGGTGATTGTGGCTTTACTGGTGTCGACCAGCGTGGGCGTGTTCTTCGGCGTATATCCGGCGAGGCGCGCCGCCAAGCTGGACCCGATCGAAGCGTTGCGGTTTGAGAACTAAACAGGTGTGGCGATGAAGCAGCTACGGAAACTTCTTCAACTCGGCGAGAACACGAAGATGGCGATAGATACGCTGCGCGAACACAAGACGCGCTCGGCGTTGACCGTCCTCGGAGTGGTGATTGCCGTGGTTGTCCTGCTGCTGGTGTTCGCCATCATGTACGGCGTGGACTCCGACATGCGCGCTTACCTGGAAGACTTTGGTACGGACACTCTGTTCATCTTCAAGTTTGAGCCAGGCATACACATCGGGCGGCTCTCGCAGGAAGAGCGCATGCGCAAACCGCTGACACTGGAAGAGGGCGAAGCGCTGGCGGAGGATTGCCCGGACGTGAAAGCGGTTAACGTTCAGGTAGAGCCGTGGAGCTTCACGCCAGGGCCACCGACATTTCTGCCGACGGCGCGCTATGAGGGCAAGGAAGTATTCAACATCGACTTCTCCGGTGCTACGCCAAATTACCCGGAAGTACAAAACGCGAAGATGGCGTACGGACGCTTCTTCACGGACGCCGAGAATTATCACCGGCAGGACGTGACGGTGCTGGGCTACGACCTGGCGGACACGCTCTTCCCGGCACAGGACGCCCTTGGCAAAGAAGTGCAAGTCGGCGGAATGAACTTCCGCGTGATCGGCGTGCTGGAGAAACGGAAAGGTGTCTTTCTGCGCGACAGCAGCGCCGACAAGGAAGTCATCATTCCATACCTCACGTATCGCAAGCACCGTCCGCAGGACCTGGAGAACTTTATTACCGCGCTGGCCTATCCCGGACGGAAATCCGAGGCGGAGGACGAAATTACCGGCGTGCTGCGGCGGTTGAGGCAAGTGCCGTATGACGCCAAGAATAATTTTGGCATCTCCAGCGCGGAGGCAATCGCCACGCAATTCCGGCAGATCATGAGTTCGGTGGCGCTGCTGACGATGGCGATTGCATCGGTGGGATTGATGGTGGGCGGCGTCGGCGTGATGAACATCATGCTGATGTCGGTGACCGAGAGAACTCACGAGATCGGCATTCGCAAGGCGATCGGCGCACGGCGCACGGACGTTATCCGGCAGTTCCTGGTGGAGGCGGTTGTGCTCACCGGAGCCGGAGGTGTGCTCGGGGTGATCTGCGCCCTCTCGCTGGTCTTCATTGCCAACATTGCATTGCCGAAGATTCCGGCAGCGGTACCGATCTGGGCGATCGGCGTGGCGGTGGCGGCGGCAATGAGCGTGGGACTCTTTTTCGGACTCTACCCGGCAGTGAAGGCTTCAAGACTCGATCCCGTGGAAGCGTTGCGCTACGAGTGAAGTAATCGGAAAAACCGAAAATCGGAAGAACTGAAGACGGACGCGACGTGGTTTGTCTTCCGATTGCCTGTTTCTTTTACTGCTAATTCTTGCGGCGGGCCTGCATCTCCGCGACCAGGCCTGCCAACTCTTCCGGCGATAAATACTTCTCCATCGCGGGGAAGACCGTCTCTTCTTCCAGCTTTAAATGTCCATCGAACATCTGCTTGAGTGCCGAAGTAATTTCGCACAACTCGTTGGCTACATCGGGCAGCGCGGCGGGATTATTGCGCAGGATGGTGAGCAAGGGCAACATGCGCTCGACGAGCTGATCGATCGACTCGTGCTGCTCGAGCATGGCGTCGGCGGCGGGGCCGGCCAACTGCCGGAGCGTACTGTGTTCGTCAGGCGCGGCGGTGCCGAGGGCGCGATGAAGGCGCGGGTGCAGCGAGAGATTTTCGTCGGCTTCGTGGAGCGGAAGGGAGATCGAGAAATACCGGTAAACGGCATCAGCAGCACGAGAAATCTGGCCGGGTTCGGCGGCGTGCGCATGCGCAAGGTTGACGGCGACGCCGGTAAAGTGACGGATGCGATCATGACAGCCTAGTAAAAGGCTGGCGGCGGTCTGCGGTCCGGAAGACGCGGCCCGATTACGAATCTGATTCAGCATGGAAAAACCACCCACTTCATTATCGCCCAGAATGCGCATGGAGGACGGTCCATCAGGCCATGGACGGCAAGTTTGATGAATACGTCGATGTTTCGATGTATAATTGGTGTGCGTTTGACTTGGAAGGACGTGAGCAGAAACTGCAACACATGGCACGTGCCTGCCCAGCTAGTACCTTCGATTCACCCGCTGATTTCAATCAATAAAAGGATTTTGCTACACCATGGAACAAGGAACAGTTAAGTGGTTTAACGACGCAAAGGGCTTTGGCTTCATCAGCCGCCAAAATGGCGAAGACGTATTCGTTCACTTTTCCGCTATTCAGGGCGGCGGCTTCCGCAGTTTAAAAGAGGGACAAGCCGTGCAGTTCGACGTCGTAAAGGGACCCAAGGGCTGGCAGGCAGAGAACGTAATGCCGCTGTAAGTTGTTCAAGGCGAACCGTTCAAAGTTTGGGAGAGGGCGGCTTACGGGCCGCCCTACTCTTTTGGGTGAAAATGGCCAGAGCGGCAGCCGCCCCGCCTGATAGATACCTGCCCTGATGTACACTAAGAAGTAGGCATTTTCCGGTAATTTCCCGCAGCGTACGGTAGAGATCCCTCCGGATTCGATCACCCGATTTACGCAAGAGACAGAAGGATTCCGTTTGACTCAGGCAATTCGCAACATCGCCATCATTGCGCACGTGGACCACGGCAAGACAACGCTGGTGGACGCGATGCTGAACCAGAGCGGTATTTTCCGCGCCAACGAACATCATGCCGAGCGCGTGATGGATTCCAACGATTTGGAACGCGAGCGCGGCATCACCATTCTCGCCAAGAACACAGCCGTTTTCTACCACGACGTCAAGATCAACATCGTGGATACGCCGGGGCATAGCGATTTCGGTGGCGAGGTGGAGCGCGCTCTGAAGATGGTGGACGGCGTGATGCTGCTGGTGGACGCCAGTGAAGGTCCGCTGCCGCAGACGCGCTACGTGCTGAGCAAGGCCCTGGAAGCGGGTCTGCCGCCGATCCTGGTGATCAACAAGATCGACCGTTCGGACGCGCGCCCACAGGAGGTATTGAACGAAGTCTACGACCTGTTCATCGATCTGGACGCGAAGGAAGAGCAACTGGAGTTTCCGGTGCTCTACACCAACGGCAGGCTGGGAACGGCGACGACGGACCTCGAAACTCCGGGCACGGACCTGCGTCCGTTGTTCGACGCGATTCTGAAGACCATCCCCGAGCCGGGAGGCACACCCGAAGCGGCACTGCAAATCCTGGTTGCCAACCTCGACTACAGCGATTACCTCGGACGGTTGGCGATTGCGCGTGTCTTCAACGGCACGCTGCGCAACGGCGAGGAAGTGGGCATTGCGAAAGAGGATGGCTCGCTGGAGAAGGTGAAAATTACCAAGCTGTACTCGTTCCGCGGACTGAAGCGCACGGACATCGAAAAAACGGATCATGGCGATATTGTTGCGATTGCCGGTGTCACGGGCATCCAGATCGGCGACACGATTACCTCGCTGGAGAACCCCGCGCCGTTGCCGCGTATCGCCATCGACGAGCCGACAATTGCCATGCAGTTCACGGTGAACACGTCTCCATTCGCCGGGCGCGAAGGCCAGTTCGTGACCTCGCGCAACTTGCGCGAGCGGCTGGAAAAGGAATTGCTGACCAACGTGTCGCTGCGAGTGGAAGAGTCCGAGACGCCGGATACGTTCAAGGTGCTGGGGCGCGGCGAACTGCAACTGGCGATTCTCATCGAAATGATGCGGCGCGAAGGCTATGAGCTGATGGTGGGCAAACCGGAGATTGTCACACGGCGCATTGACGAAAAACTGATGGAGCCGGTGGAGCGATTGACCATCGATATCCCGGAAGAGTTCATCGGAGTGGTGATTGAGAAGCTCGGCGCGCGCAAGGGACAGATGCTCAAGATGAGCAACCACGGCTACGGGCGCGTCCGGCTTGAGTTCCAGGTGGCGAGCCGGGGGCTGATCGGTTTGCGCAGTGAGATGTTGACGGATACGCGCGGAACCATCGTGATGAACTCGCTCTTTGACGGCTACACGGAATGGATGGGAGATATCCCGCATCGTCCGACGGGCGCACTGGTGGCGGACCGTCCGGGCACGACGACTGCCTATGCGCTTTGGGGATTGCAGGAGCGCGGCGAGTTGTTTGTGGGCCCCGGAGTGGAAGTCTACGAAGGCATGGTGATCGGCGAGAATTCGCGCGACAACGACCTGGTCGTCAATATCGTTCGCGAAAAGAAACTGACCAACATGCGGTCCTCGACGGCGGACGACGCGATACGGTTGGTACCCTGCCGGCAGCTCAACCTGGAACAGGCGATAGAATTCATTGCCGATGACGAGTACGCGGAAGTGACGCCCAAGAGCCTGCGTTTACGCAAGAAAATACTGCAGGAAAACCGCCGTCCGCGAAAGTATGCCTCCGTGGAATAGGGTTCCAAGCCGCTTGCGTTCTGCCCAAGGTTACTTGCCAAGCAGCCTCCTACTCGATACGATTCCGCTTGGGTTTTGGGGTAGGTCATGAATACTGAAGTGGAACATCGCCTCGAACATGAGATGTGGCCACGGCGCGAAAAAGGGAATCTATTCGGCCGGGTTCTGGCCAGGGTGTCCGAGGTCAATCGCGAGCTCTGGTTGGTATTGTCGCTATTTGTCATAGCCGGTTTGTTCAACTTCGTAATCGGCTCTCACGGCATGCTGTTAAGTTTCTACACGCTGCCGACAATCTTCTCAGCCTATTGTTATGGACGCCGTCACGCGATGCTGACGGCGGTGGCGAGTGTGCTGCTGGTGGTTGTGGTGACGTACTACAACCCGGCGCTGTTCAGCGATCGCGGAATGGTACTGGCCGGCGAGAAGTGGTACGACATCGGAGTCTGGGGTGGAATCCTGATCCTGACCGCATTCGCGATGGGTTCACTCTACGACTTGAACCAGGCGAAGATGCGCGAACTGCGCGAGACGTATTACGGCGTGGTGATGATCCTGGGCCACTTCATTTCAAAAGATAAGTACACGCAGAACCACTCCTACCGCGTTTCGATCTACGCCACGCGGATTGCGCAGGAGATGGGATTTACGCCGGAGCGCACGGAAGATGTCCGCGCTGCCGCGCTGCTCCACGATATTGGAAAGCTGGACATCAGCAAGGACCTGCTCTTCAAGGCAGCGCGCCTGACCAAGGACGAATACGAAGAGATTCGTCAGCATGTGGCCCGGGGAATCGATATTCTGGAGCCAGTGGGCGGCTCGCTGAAACGCGTGCTGCCGATCATCTTCTCGCATCATGACCGCTTCGATGGCTCAGGTTACACGCCGCGTGCAGGGGAAGAGATTCCGCTGGAATCAAGAATCCTCGCGGTGGCGGACGCATACGATGCCATCACCAGCGACCGTCCGTATCGCAAGGGAAGCTCTCCCTACGAAGCGAAGGACATCATTGAACATGGCGCTAGACGGGAGTTCGATCCGATGGTGGTGCGGGCTTTCCTGAACGCCTTCGCCAAGCACAACATGGACATGCCGGAAATTACGCTGTAAGAGAAAGTGAAAAGTGAAGACACTCTGCGAAATTTCCTCACCTCGGGGCTCGGCGTGAGCCAGTTTCCTGAGTAATCAGCATCACTCAAACTGTTTGCGGAAGTCCGCGAACAGGCGCTTCAGTTCCTCTACTTCATTTCTCAGACTGGCGATTTCCTCTTCCATCCGCGCGACGCGTTCTTTCTCGCTCGAATCCATTGCGCCTTCCATCATTGACACCTGCGCGGCGGATGGAGCTTCCACGTCGCCTGCCATCAGGTGTGCGTAACGCGCCTCTTTTGTTCCCGGTTGACGAGGCAGCAGCTTGACGAGCGGAGGCTCGCGCTGCATCAGGCGCTGGAGCGCGAATTGCACCTCGTCAAGGTCCTCGAAATGATGCATGCGCTCGGTGCGTCCGCGCAGTTCGCCGGGCGTCTGCGGACCGCGCAGCAGCAACATGCAGAAGACGGCGGTCTCGCGGCGGTCGAAGTTGAAGACCTCCTGCAAACGGTGCTCGAACTTCGAAACGCGTCCGGAGGACCCGGCGGAGGTTGAAGCCAATCCCTTTTCGTCGAGCGAATACAGCGCCTCGCGAACGGCATCGTCGGAGAGTTCCATCACGGGATCGCGGCTGGATTTCTGATTGCACGCGTTGGTGAGCGCGTTCAGCGAGAGAGGGTAGTACTCGGGCGTGGTGATCCCTTTTTCCACCAGCGAGCCCAGGACACGGACTTCCACTTCGTTGAGCACGATATTCACGGCGTGAATCGATCCACAAAGAAATTTGGCTTCGTAGAGATTATCCCATCATCGTGGCCGATGCTGAAGACGCGGATCGCTTTATGACTGCGCGGCGGAAACGGTTTTGGATTTCGTCGCGGCTTCGAAGGGGTCGTGGACGCGCTGCATCAGCAGGGCAGCGATCAGAAGAAAAACTCCGCCGGCGATAACGGCTGCAAGGCGATTGTTGTGCAGCAGGTGATTCATTACCCAGCCGAAAAAGAGCGACGCAATGATTTCCGGCGTCACGATAAAAAAGTTGAAAATGCCCATGTAGACGCCGGTTTTCTCCTCGGGCAGTGATCCGGCGAGGATGGCGTAAGGCATGGAGAGAATGCTGGCCCAGGCGATGCCGACACCCGTCATCGAAAGCAACAGTAGAAATTTGTTGTGGATGACCGCGACCGAGATCAAGCCGATGGCTCCGGCAGCAAGACACAGTGAATGTGTGTGTCTGCGCCCAAGGTGCTTTGCCAGTCCGGGGAGCGCGAACGACCAGACGAAACAGACGGCGGAGTAGAGTCCGAAACAGATGCCGGCCCACTCAACACCCGCGGTGTAGATGGGAGACTTCTCGGAGGGCGCGCCAAAAACGTTGTGGGCGACGGCGACCGGGAAATAAAGCCACATGCAGAAGAGTCCGAGCCAGGTCATGAGCTGCACCGGCGCGAGCTGCCGCATCGTTTTCGGCATCAGGCGAATGGATTCGAAAATTTCCGCAACGTTTTGCCCGATGCCGCGCCTTTCCGATTTCATGCGATGGAATTCGTCGAGATTCTCCGGCGGATATTCAGGCGTGGAGAAAATTGTCCAGAGAACCGCGCCGAGGAACGCAACTGCGCCCATGTAGAACGAGAGGCGAATCGTCAGCGGGATGGCATGCGCGCCAGTGGCCTCGCTGTGGAGATGGAACCAGTTGGTCAGTATCCAGGGGAGCGCGGACGCGACCACCGCGCCGAGCCCGATGAACAGCGACTGCATCGCGAAGCCTTCGGTGCGCTGCTCCTCCGGGAGCAGATCGGCGACGAAGGCGCGAAAGGGTTCCATGGAGATATTGATGGAGGCGTCGAGAACCCAGAGCAGACCGGCAGCCATCCAGAGCGCGGAACTGCGCGGCATGAGCAGCAGCGCGAAACTACTGAGAAGGGCGCCCGTGAGGAAGTATGGGCGACGGCGTCCGAGGCGGCCCCAGGTGTGGTCGCTGGCGTGTCCGATGAGCGGCTGAACGAGCAGGCCGGTGAGCGGTGCGGCCAGCCAAAGCATGGGAATGCGGTCAGCGCTTGCGCCAAGATACTCGTAAATGGCGCTCATGTTGGCCATCTGTAGGCCCCAGCCGAACTGAATGCCGAGGAAGCCAAAACTCATGTTCCAGATCTGCCAAAAACTTCGACGGGGCTTATTCATGCACGATCCTTTTGCGCAGTATCGCAGAAATCAAAAACCAAAACATCCCGCCAACGCGTGACGGCGTGCGGCCGCATCGATCAGCGGTCGTACATCTCCACGAACCTCTTCAGTCGTGCTTGATGCTCCGGCCGCAAAGCATCAGGCTGCATGCGCCACTTCCAGTTGCGGCCAAGACTGCCAGGAAGATTCATGCGAGCCTCCGAGCCGAGCCCCAGCACATCCTGCATGGGAAACAGAACCGTATCCGCAATCGACATCATCACGTGGCGGATGAAGATCCAGTTCACTTCGCGATCGAGTTGCTCGCGTGTGACGCCGAGATAGTCCCGCGTGTCGGCGTATTCCTTTTCGACATCAGCGGCACTGCGCGTGCTATCGGAAACGCCCGAACGCCACCAGCCGAACATGGTGTCGTTATCGTGCCCGCCGGTGTAGGCGACGAGGTTCCGTACGTAATTGTGCGGACGGAATGTCGGCGCCTGCGGGTCCGTGCTGAAGGCGAATTGAAAAATAGCCATGCCGGGAAATTCGAACTGGTGGCGAATGGCTTCGACCTCGGGAGTGATAACGCCAAGATTTTCCGCGACGATGGGCAGTTCAGGAAGCGTGCGCGTGAGTGTATGGAAGAGATCGGCGCCGGGTCCCTTGATCCACTGGCCGTTCATCGCCGTGGGTTCGCCGGCAGGGATCTCCCAGTAAGCCTCGAAGCCGCGGAAGTGATCGACGCGAACCATGTCGAACATTTCGAAGCAGGCGCGGAAACGCTCGATCCACCACTGGTATCCGTTTTGCTTCATGAGGTCCCAACGATAGATGGGATTGCCCCAGAGTTGTCCGGTGGCGCTGAAGTAATCGGGTGGAACGCCCGCGACGCGCATTGGGTTGCCGCGCTCGTCGAGCCAGAAAAGTTCAGGATTAGCCCAGACGTCGGCGCTATCGTGTGCGACGTAGATGGGGATATCGCCCATAACGCGAATTCCGCCGTGGTGGCAGTGCTGCTTGAGAGCGCGCCACTGGCGGAAGAATTCAAACTGCCAGAATTTATAGGCGTCGATTTCGGCGGAGAGCTTTTGCCGCCAATGGGCCATTGCGGCGGGCTTGCGTGCGGCGATGGCCGCGTCCCAACTTGTCCAGACGACGCCGTGGTGCGCGTCCTTGACGGCCATGAAGAGCGCGTAATCGTCGAGCCATGCAGCGTTCTCGCGGCAGAAGCGCTCGAAGGCGTCGCGCTGCGAGGGTGTTGCAGAGAGAAAGAACTTTGCGGCGGCCTTCCGCAGGAGCGGGAACTTGAATGCAATGACCGAGCCAAAATCGACCTGCGACGTGGGGAACTTCGGAACATCGGCAAGTGACGATGTATCAAGCAGCCCTTGCGCGGCGAGATTATCAAGACTGACGAGCAGGGGGTTGCCGGCGAAGGCCGAGAATGACTGGTACGGAGAGTCGCCATATCCCGTCGGGTTAAGCGGGAGCACCTGCCAGATTTTCATGCCGGCGCCGCGCAGGTAGTCCACAAACCGAAAGGCTTCCTTGCCGAGTTCTCCGATGCCGTAAGGACCGGGCAACGACGTAGGGTGCAGCAGGATTCCACTGGAGCGAGGAAATTTCATTGGTTCGTTACAGTAAGCGTTCCGTGGGCCACTTCGCAAGTATCGGCGAAGCGAGCGAAATGGGCTGCGACCCGAGGCCGCGGCCAGCCAATGTTTCCGGGATCAGCGAGCGATGCTGACCGCAGAGGCTTGCGCAGTCGCCGGCATGTTGATGGTGACGACGCGCGCTGCCTCATCGTACTTCCAACCCTGCGCCGGGCGGCCATCGATGAAAACTTCCCGCGGACGGGTTTCGCCAAAGATGGTCAACCGAAGCTGATGCCACCATGGATGATAGTTTCCGGCTGGCACGTCGAGCTTCACTTGAATGCCCGTGCTTGAAACTTCACAGGTGAACGACTGGCGAAAGAAGGCTCCCTTGCGATAGTCGAAAGTCTTGCCGTCGTCGGAATAAATGGAGCCGTGGCAGTCGGGGCCAGGATAGACGCGAAGTTCGAGCGGGCCGTTCGGCACATCATCCGTGGATTGCACCACGGGTTGTTGCGGCAGGATGGAGCCACCGCGCACGTAGACGGGCAGTACATCGAGAGGAGGATTCAATTTGCGCGTGACGCCGCCCTCGATGCGCTCGCCTGTCCAGTAGTCATACCACGGGCCCTTGGGGAAGATGACGTCGTAGGGGTCGAGTGTTTCCAGCAGCTTCGGCGCCACCAGTAAGTCCGGACCGAACATGTACTCGCTATCGATGGTGGCGAGCCGATCGTCAGAAGGGAACTCGACAAACATCGGGCGCATCAGCGGGACACCGGTGCGCGAAGTCTTCTCCATGCTGGTGTAGATGTAAGGCAGCAATCGATAGCGCGTCTCGATGTAGCGCTTGCGAATCGCTTCCTGGTAAGGCCCGTGCACCCACGGCTCCTGGTCAAGCGTGCCGTTGGATGTGTGGTTGCGATAGATGGGGATGAACGCGCCGAGTTCCATCCAGCGAGTGAGCAGGTCGGGCGTCGGGCTGCCGGCGAAGCCGCCGATGTCATCACCGACGAGTGGATAGCCCGAAACATTCATACTGAGAATGGTGGGCAACGTGAGCCGGTAGTGCGTCCAAGTGGAGGAATTGTCGCCGGTCCATGTGGCCGCGTAGCGCTGCGTTCCAGCAAAGGCGGCGCGCGTCAACACGAAGGGTCGAAGATTCGGCGCGAGTTTGAGCAGGCCATCATGCGTGGCGCGGACGTTCTGCATGCCAAAAACGTTGTGGATCTCGCGCTGGTTGGTGACGCGGTGGTAGCCGGGGTCGTCGATACGGTCGACCACATCGAGCGGAATTGTCTTCTGCGGATAGCGAAAAACCGCAGGCTCGTTCATGTCGTTCCAGAAGCCGCGCACGCCCATGTCGACAAAGTCCTTGTAGAGCGAACCATACCAGTCGCGCACGGACTGGCGCGTGAAGTCTGGGAAGACGCACATTCCCGGCCAGACGTGTCCGAGATAAAGACTGCCGTCGGGATTCTTGAGAAAATCGTCGCCCTTCAGGCCCTCGTCGTAGGGAGCGTATCCGGGCTTGGCTTCGAGATGAAGGTCAGAGATGACGACGCTCTTGATGCCTTCCGCGGCGAGATCCTTGATGAGTTGCTCGAAGTGCGGGAAGTATGTGCGGTTGATGTCGAAGGCCCGGTAGCCCTGCAGATAATCAATGTCGAAGTAGATGACGTCGAGCGGGATGTGGCGGCGGCGAAATTCCTCGGCCACCTGGCGCACGCGCGCTTCTGGAAAATAACTGTAGCGGCTCTGCTGGTAGGCCAGCGAAAACAG
Source organism: Acidobacteriota bacterium (assembly GCA_021779935.1). GTDB lineage: Bacteria > Acidobacteriota > Terriglobia > Terriglobales > Acidobacteriaceae > JAJXZT01. The sequence goes on along the minus strand of JAJXZT010000061.1, from coordinate 51,521 downwards.
CGGCGGAAGCGGAGTGCGTCCCGTCAGCGTGGTGTAGTTCTCGATGACGGACTTGGGGTCTGGACCATAGATGAAGTAGTAGTTCAACTCGCCGCCGGTGGCGCCGAAGGAGTAATAGTCGGGCGACGCCTTTCCGAAGTCGAAGCTGCTGCGGAAAGTGTTATCAAGAAAAATGCCGTAAGCTTTGCCGCCACGCAATCCGAGGAAGAACGGAATGCTTTTGTAGAGTGGATCGGTCCCCTCGGTCCAACCGAAGGCGTCGGTGTTCCACATGGTAAAGGCGGAGTTGCGATGATCGATGGGGCCGGCCTTGTCGCCGAGCCCGAAGTAGTGTTCATCGACAGGCATCGATTTATAGACGCGGAACTCGCTGCCGTGCCAAACGATGGGCCGAGTGGCATCATCGCCCGAGATGAGTTTGCCCGCATGATCGAGGAACTGTACCTGCCCGGTCGCACGTTGAATGCGAACCACCATGCCGCCGGTATCGAAAGCGAACGACTGAGCGTCTTCTGATTGCTGCACCGGCGAAGTGAGCGCATTTGCGCTGGGAACGACGGCGTAGGAAAAATCCTGTGGAAATTGTTTGCCCGCAGTGTAGCGCAACCGGACGATGGAAGGCGTGAGCGCGGTGATGCGAACCAGCGCATTTCCAGACTGGTACTCAGCGCCGTTGGTTAAAGCTTTGTAGTGCTCAACTTTGCCGACAGTCAAGCGAGTAGAAGAATTTTCGTCAAGGGAAAAAGCTGTATACGAAAGTGTCAACAACAAGAGCACGGCCAGTCGTAATCGGATCATGACGGGCGCAAGCGTATGGCAGTCACGCCGGTGGTGTCAAACAATTACCCAGTGCTTAATCGATTAATTGAATTAATTTTTTCCGGAACGGTTGTGAAACTCCGGCACTCATGATTAGAATGTGCGAGGCGTTCGGACTTTTGGGATGATATTTCTTCGAGAAGACGGAAGCAGTTCCCAGCACCCTCCTGACGCATTCCATCAGCAATGCGCGGCGACTCTGCCGTGCATGCCCATTTCCACCAACAACCATAAAAACAACCAGACGTCTCCAGACGGAGACGCTATTACGCTTTCCGGATCAGGGAGGAATTATGAAACGGTTCAGTACATACCGTTTCCTGGCATTGGCGCTAATCATCGGCATGGGGGTACTTTGCTTCGCCCAGACTGATACAGCGCGAATCATAGGAACGGTTACCGATTCGACAGGAGCGGCAGTAGCAGGTGCAACAGTTACCGTGACCAACACCGCTACGGCACGCAAATTCACCGTCAAATCCAGCGCAACGGGGGCATTCAATATACCCGCATTGACGCCGGGAAATTACCATCTTGACGCGAAGATGGCCAACTTCAAGACTGCGACGGCGGACCTCACGCTGACGGTATCGCAGGTCCAGAACATTACCTTCAAACTTCAGCCTGGTGCCGTGGATACGGTGGTCAACGTAACGGATGAAGTTCCGTTGGTGTCCACCAGCACGTCTTCGACGGGCGAAGTGATCCAGGGAGTGCAGGTCACGGACCTTCCGCTGAATGGCCGTAACTTCACGCAACTGGCGTTGTTGACGCCGGGCGTGACGCGCGGCGCATATGGCGACGTTTCGATGGGCGGCACCTCGGGCACCAATGCCGAGGCGTTCCGCAACTCGGAAACCGGTGGCGCATCGATCTCCGCCAACGGCCTGCGCCAGCAGGCAAACAACTTCATTCTGGACGGCATCGACAACAACGAAGGCATGGTCAACTCGATCGTGTTCTTTCCGCCTGCCGAAGCGATCCAGGAATTCCGCGTCAACACCAGCGTGGCTCCGGCAGAGTTCGGACGCGCTGGCGGCGCGATCATCCAGACCTCGATCAAATCCGGATCGAACGCTTTCCATGGTTCGGCGTTTGAATTCCGGCGTAGCAGCGAATTTGACGCGAAGCCGTACGGAACTGTCGGGCCGGCTCCCTTCAAGCGCAATCAGTTTGGCGGCACGCTCGGCGGACCGATCATCAAGAACAAGCTGTTCTTCTTTGGTGATTACCAGGGACTTCGCCAGTCGCAGCCTCTGAACATCGAATACGCAACGGTTCCTACGGACCAGATGCGCAAGGGCGACTTCAGCCAGTTGCTCGGCACGACCCTGCCGACGGTTCCGGCAGCGGCAATTTGTCCCAACCTGTATTCCGGCGGTACGGTGATGCCGCAGTTCGCGGGCAAAGGTTACATCTACAATCCCACGACCTGCCTGCCGTTCGGATGGAACGGAACCACCGGCACGAACATTATTCCAAATCCAAATCCGGTTGCATTGAAGTACCTCAATGCGTACCCCGAGCCGAATATCGCCGGCGTAATTCTCCAGAACTACCGCGCACAGCGCCAGAGCATCCGCAACTTCGACGATTACGACATCCGCGTGGATTACGTCGTGTCGGAGAAGGATTCTCTCTTTGGTCGCTGGAGCTACGGTGAAGACAACTTCACGGTGACCAACCGCCTCCCACCGCTGCCTTCGGGTTTTGGGTCGGGCGACAACTTCAACCATCCTCGCGGCGTGGCAATGGGGTGGACGCACATCTTCACCAGCAACCTGGTGAACGAATTCCACTTCGGCTGGACTCATCCCAACTTTGGCTACAACCCGCCGATGCAGAACATTCCGATGGCCGCGAACTTCGGCATTCCGAACGCCAACCGCAGCGCGCTGCTTGGCGGCATGGCGCTGATCGGCGGCAACAATAACGAACTTGAGTACACGGGTGACGGCGGTCCATACGTGGTTCCGCAGTACGCAACCCAGTTCGAGGACTCGGTGAGCTGGAACCACGGCAACCACTCGGTGAAGTTCGGCGCGAACATCATCCGGCGTCACGTGGACTTCTTCCAAGGCAACAGTGCGAAGGGCTACTTCATCATCGGTGGCGTAAACTACCCGGGAACGGGCCGCTTCACCGGATATGAAGTGTCCGAATTGCTGGCGGGCTTTGTGGATTACACCATTGGCCAGGCTAGCAACTACTACAACACTCGCAACTGGGAGACGGGCTATTTCGTTCAGGACGATTGGCGCGTCAATAACCGGCTAACATTGAACCTCGGCTTGCGCTACGACCTCTTTACGTGGCCCACCGAAGAACACGGACAGCAGTCGAACTTTGATCCCACGACCGGCAAACTCATCCTGCCGGGAACTCCGGGATGGCCCAGCAGCTTGATCAATACCGACAAGCACGACTTCGCGCCGCGCGTCGGTTTTGCCTATGACCTGTTCGGCAATGGCCGCACGGTGCTGCGTGGCGGGTACGGCCTCTTCTACTACCTGGACCGTGGCGGCGTTGGCAACCAGTTGAGCAACAATGCCAACTTCAACGGTACTTCCACGTACCAGGCTTGCCCCACCGCTTCGTGCGCCACGGGATACCGTCCGACGTTGAGCGGCATGGGCCCGATTGGTAACAACAACTGGACGCTCGCGACAGGCGCAATGCCGTTGGCGACCAGTACGGTCAACATCAACAACCCACAGAACGTGAACGTGATCGAGTATCCAAAGGACAGCAAGAACTCGCGCGTTCATGAGTGGAACGTTCAGCTCGATCACCAGCTCACCAATAACATGGCGCTGAACATCGCCTACGTCGGGACGAAGATGACCCACCTGGCGACGCCATATAACTCGAACGCGGTTCCGTTGAATGCGGCGACCAGTTCGACTCGTCTGTTCCCGAACCTGGGCAGCGTTACGACCTATGCCTTTATCGGCTCGGGAACATACAACGGATTGCAGACCCGCCTGACGCAACGCTTCTCGAAGGGCTTGCAGTTCACCGCTGCTTATACGTGGTCGCACACCATCGACAACTCCAACGGCGCCTTCAGCGCAACTGGCGGTGGCGGTCGCATCTTTGTGGACGCGAACGGCAACGCGATGCTCTCGCTGAACAACGGCAACTCGGATAACGATATCCGCCACTACTTTGTCTTCAGTTCGATGTATTCGCTGCCCTTCGGGCGGGGCCAGGAGTTTGGTTCCCACATGCCGAAGGCACTCGATTACGCGTTCGGTGGCTGGCAGTGGAACAATATCGTGACGCTGGCGTCCGGCGCGCCGTTCGATCTCCAGATGAACGGCACTCCGAATAACCGTCCGGACCTCACCGGCCCCGCTTCCGTTTCCTGGGGCAATGGAGTGCTGACGGTGAAGGGTAACTTCAGCGCGCCACCGACGAATGCAGCCGGCGTCTTTACGCGTCCGGGAACCCTTGGCCGCAACACTTTATACGGGCCAGGGCTGCACACGTGGGATATGTCCATCTTCAAGGACTTCGCGCTGACCGAACGTGTCAAGTCGCAGTTCCGTTGGGAAGTCTTCAACCTCATGAATACGCCGCAGTACTACTACGGCAGCAATTCGTTGAGCAACTTCACCAACCCATCGCCAAACGTCTACACCACGAACGTGAGTACTAGGTTCTCTTCGGAGCGCCAGATGCAGTTTGCTCTGCGCTTCACGTTCTAACATTTGGACAACTCAAGGGGGACAGGGAGACCTGTTCCCCTTTTTTCTGTGTGAACGCCCATGACGGCAAACGCCCTGCATAATTCACGCCGACGTTCCGTTCTACTCGCAATCATTCTTCTTTCGCTCACGTGCGCGGCCCTGGCGCAAGCGCCGTCCATCAGCAAAGTGGAGCCGCCAAACTGGTGGGTGAACATGCCGCAGCAGCCAATGGTGATGCTGACGGGGCAGGGACTGGCTGGAGCGAAACTCGCAACGGATTATCCGGGACTAAGAATTTCTCGTGTTGAGCCACGGCCCGACGGTCGCTACCTCTTCGCGTGGCTGGAGATTGGAGCAGGCGCCAAGCCCGGCGCTGCAAAGTTCACGGTGACGACCGAACGCGGCACAACCTCGTTTACATTTCCAGTGGAAGCACGCGCCAGCCAGAGGGGGCGCTACCAGGGCATCACACCGAACGACGTGATCTATCTCATCATGCCCGATCGTTTTGCCGACGGAGACACGGCGAACGATAATCCTCCGGACGCACCGGGCGAGACCGATCGCTCGCAGCCGCGCAAGTGGCACGGTGGCGACTTGAAGGGAGTGACCGAGCACATTCCGTATCTGAAGAAGCTGGGTGTAACCGCGATCTGGCTGACTCCGTGGTGGAAGCAAGCCACGACAACTTCCGACTACCACGGTTATGGATGCGTGGATTTCTACGCGACAGACGAACACCTGGGCACCATGAAGGATCTCGACGCGATGGTGACGGCCGCGCATCGAGCCGGAATCAAGGTCATCATGGACTACGTGGTGAATCATACCGGGCCGTTGCATCCGTGGGCGCAGCATCCGCCGACGCCGACGTGGATCAATGGCACGCCCGAGCATCACACGGCGGCGGATTATGATTTCGCCACCCTCGTCGATCCGCACGCGACCCGGCGTGAATATCGCAACGTGCTCGACGGCTGGTTTGCCAATATCCTTCCCGACCTCCACGTGGAAGATCCGCTGCTGGCGGAGTATCTCGCGGACAACGCGATCTGGTGGATGGAGTCGACGGGCTTCGATGCGTTCCGTCTCGACACATTTCCGTATTCGCCGCGCTCCTTCTGGGCGGGATGGCACAGGCGCCTTTTCCGCGTCTACCCGCACACCTGGACGGTGGGCGAAGTGATGAACACGGACCCGTGGATCACATCGTTCTTTGTTGGAGGGCGAAAGGAACGCGGCATCGACACCGGCGTCTCGACCGTATTCGATTTCCCGCTGGAATCGACAGTGCGCGATGTGATCCTGCAAGGCGCCTCGGCAAAGAAAATCGTCAACGTGCTGCAACACGATTCACTGTATGTCCACCCATACGGACTGGTCACGCTGATCGGCAACCACGATCAGAAGCGCTTTATGGGCGAACCGGGAGCGACGGTCGAAAAACTCAATGCGGCCATGGCCCTGTTGCTCACCATGCGCGGCGTGCCGCAGATTTACTCCGGCGATGAGATAGCGATGCCGGGTGGCGACGATCCTGACAACCGGCGTGATTTTCCCGGCGGATTCCCCGGCGACCCGAAAGACGCTTTCACCACGGCAGGCAGAACTACGGAAGAACAGGCCGCGTTCGAGAATACGCAGGCGCTGCTCAAACTGCGCGGTGAACATCCGGCGCTGCGAACCGGCAGGCAGTTCCACATGGGATTGGGCGATACATATTATGCGTTTCTCCGCGAAGAGGGCAGTGATCGCGTACTGGTCGTGCTGAACTCCGCGCCCGCCGAACAAACGATCAAGTTGAAACTGGGAGACACGCCCTTGCAGAATCTGCGCGGAGTAGACGTGCTCTACGGCAAAGCGAAGTCAAACCTTGCGGCGGGAGAGTTGAGCGTCACATTGCCGGGAATGACCGTAGCGGTATTCCGCGTACGGTGAGATGGAAGAAGCCTTCCGAAGCGGAATCATCGTACAATATAAGAAAGCAAGGGGCTCCAAACCGCGGAGGGTTGTGTGAGCGGTTGAAACAGGCGGTCTTGAAAACCGCTGTACGGGAAACCGTACCGGGGGTTCGAATCCCTCACCCTCCGCCATTTCTTCCCATGGTCGATCGGCTGTCGCAGGCCCGCTTAAGTATTGCTGCCGGATATTTCTGTTCCCGAGAACACCGGGTCATCTCATCAGTGGACGCGCAAGTATTCATTCCCAATGAAGAAAACGGCACCACACTTAATGTGTCAAATTACACAGCGAGCTCGATGACCGTTACTCTTACTTGCACGTCTGACTCTTCAACGGCGTCGTGCTCATTAGATCCCGCAACTATGGGCTTGGGGGATCGACCACAAAAGCAGTAACAGTGAATGACACCGTTACCGCTTTGACCGTGATTGTTCAGTTTTCCTGATCACCCGCAAGTACGCCATATCGCAAAAACGCCCTGACCGAGATCAGGGCGTTTCAGTATTCAGCCTTTACCTTGTGCCCGGCTCAGCTCCATGTCAATGTTGTCACCGAGTCTGGAGTGAGTACCAATGTTGCCGAAGAGGAGTCGGCCGACAAGGTTGCGGAAACGTCTTCCTTGTTTGTGTTTGTGAGGACAGCGGCAAAACTCCCATCCAGATTCTTCGCCACGACATGTGAGACACCGGCGATCTCGCCCGTCGAGTGGACGATGCGAGCATCGCGCCGGATGTGAGAGGCGAAGTGCCTCATCGCCCAGTACTGTCCGCTGCGCGTGATCTCCTTCGTTGCCGAATGGATTGTGACCATGCCAGCACAGTTGAAGGGGCCGATGTTGGGTTTGCCCTTCTCGTCGAGTGCATAGTTCCACGCGATGATGGAGCGCGCCGAGTTGCGCAGGATGCCGGCGAATTGGTCGCCCCATTTTGCCCACTCGGTTTCGTATCCGGGTGTGTCGAAGTCGGGCCCGCCTTCCGTCCAGAAGTTGTCGATCGCGGGGTAAGTGTTCTTCACGCGCGTCATCGCGTCGGGAGATCCGACGTAGCCGTGCCACGCAATACCCTTGACGTATTTACGCGCGCCTTCGTCCTCCAGTTCGCAGATGGCACGGCCCCACAGGTTGTAGTTGTGGTCGAGTATCCAGATATCGGCCGGGTTCGCCGACTTCGCCATCACCGGCCCCAGGTGATCGCGAACAAATTCGATCTCATACTCCTGCGGCCAGATGCAGGCTGGCATGCGGCCATCCTGATCGGTGTCGACTTCGTTCTGTGACGTGATGGAGTTCACGCGGACGCCAGCGGCGGCATACGCGGCGAGGAAGCGATCGAAGTACTGCGCGTAAACGCCCAGCCAATAGCGCCGCATGCTTCCGCCGAGCATCGACTTGTTGAACTTCATCCACGCTGGAGGACTCCACGGCGATGCCAGGAGCCAAAGGTCAGGGTTCGTCGCTCGCGCCTCGCGAAGAATTGGAAGGATGTATTCGCGATCGTGATCGATGGAGAAGCGTTGCAACTCCGGATCAGGCTCCGTGCCCTCGCTGTAGTTGTAAGCTCTGGTCGCGTAGTCGCTTGAACCGACGCAGATGCGGCTGACGGATAAACCCATCTCCGCCGGGCCAAACAGTTCGTTGAACAGTTGCTTGCGAACGTCTGCATCCAGCCGGTTGAGCGTGAAACAAGCTGCATCGGTGAACGCTGCGCCGAATCCAAGCACCTGCTGATACTGCCGCGAAGCATCGACCTGGATGACGTTGTTGGTTTTCCGGGGCGCACTCCAACGCAGCGGCTGCTGTTTCGCATGGCGCTGGTCCTTGAAGGTGCTCCATACCTGGATCTCGCCCTCGGGCGCGACGGACGCGAAGGCTTCCATCACTTCGGGGACGGCTGTCACTGCGGCGGTTGCGGCTGAGATCTTGAGAAATTCACGTCGATTGAAATTGCTCACGTCTGTCTCCGTCCGGCTTGCGAAAGTTATGAATTGCGTTCTTGTCCTTACTTTGTCAGCAAGACTCTACTCTTCTTCTCGTTGTTGCTAAAGATAACGACGGTGACTGGTTTTGTTCAATGACATCCCTGGAGCCCGCGGCCTGGATGACCGCGGGCTCTCCGGAAGTGGAGGCGTTAGAAGTAAATCTTCGCCCCGAGTTGAACAACGCGCGGGCCGCCGACTCCAGTGTATTGACCGGAGTATTGGCCCCATTTGTCGCCCTTGGAAACGGTGACCGGGGTGGAAGGTGAGTTCCACTGCCAGGGCCCGTTTACGTTGACGTTGTAATACTTGCTCTGGAAGTTGGGATGGTTAAAGACGTTGAAGGTTTCCAGACGGATTTGGAGATACCGCTGTTCGTTGGACCCGAGATGGATGTTCTTGAACAGAGACATATCCCAATTCTGCATTCCGCCGTTTCGCAGGACGTCGCGAGTGCCGCGCGTCGGCGGGCCGATCTTGGGAGCGACAAGGTTCCCGCTCTGGTCGAGCGTGTAGTAGTAGGGAATTGCACCCCACATGTTCGATCCATCCAGGGCGCCGGATTCGAACGACCAGCCGTTGTTCAGGTCGATCGGGTTGCCGGTCATGAACTGGGTAACGCCGCTCAACTGGAAGTTGTCGGTGATGACGGAGAGCCACTTCGGCCCGCCGAAGCGCTTGGTGAGACTCGGCAGGTCATAAACGTAGCTGATGGCTACTACATGCGTGCGGTCCCAGCTTGCAGCGCGATAGTCGAGCAGCGCATTGAATGGATCCTGCAAGTCCTGATCCGAATTCGCGGTGGTGAGCGACTTGGACCAGGTGTATGCGGCTCCGAACGTCAAGCCCTTACCGAAACGGCGCTGCAACGAGACTTGCAGCGAGTTGTAGTTGGAAGTTCCGTCGAAGCGCATGTAGCTGATTTGGCCGTAGCCCTTGTACGGAACCAGCGGTGCATCCGTGTAGTTGGCCCGGCCGAGTGCACACTGTCCGCTGAAGCTATATCCCGCAGCAGCGTACTGCGACGGGAGATTTGGCTCGACATTGGGAACAACTCCGCCCGCGAAGCAGGCTGGGTCTTGCGCTGCCTTGGTGAATGCCGTGCCGTAAGGAATGGCGTTGATGTCGCGGGAGGTCACGAGGTGCCGTGAGAGCGTTCCGACGTATGCCATATCCAGCGTGATGCCGGCACCGAGGTCATGCTGGATGCCGAAGCTGAAGCTGTAAACGGTCGGAACCTTTCCGCCCCTCTCCGCTCCAAAAATGTTGGTTAACGGCGAGGTGAGGCCGGCCTGCGCGGCGGCCGCGAGTGTCGGGAGGTTTGCGATGTTGTTGTTCGATACCTGCGGTGTAACGACGATGGCAGGGTTATTGAAGACAGTGTTGAAGATCAGGTTGCCCTGCGTGCGGTCATGCATCATGCCTGCACCGCCGCGCAGAACGGTCTTGTGATCGCCAAATAAATCGAAGGCGAAACCAAAACGTGGCTCGGGCATAATGCCACGGCTGTTCCAGCCGCCATCAGGCACGGTGCCGTTCTTGGTGAATACGAGTCCGTTGAGGCGATTTCCGCCCAAGCTCAGATCGATGCTTCCGTCGGGATTGACGTGAACCGCCTGGGCCGGATCATACGCGGCCGGATCGAAGACCGCGATCTGGTTCTTAGCGTCGTATTGCGGCGGGATCCAGGCGAATCGCATTCCGTAGTCGAGCGTCAAGCGGGGCGTGACCTTCCACGTGTCCTGCACGTAGAACTCAAGTTGGTTATAGCGGAAGTAACCCCTCGGGCGAGCCGTCGACTGGCTGAAGGTCTGGAACATGCCCAGCAACGCGCTGGCATAGGGATCTCCGCAGGTAGTGTTGGCGGGGCAGTTGGACGGCGCAGTTTGACTGTTACTGAAACTGAACTGGCCGTTGATGTTGCCCCAGGCGATCTGGTCCTTGCGACTGCGCTGATAGAAAATGCCAGTCTTGAAGATGTGGTTGCCCTTCGACCAAGTCAGGTTGTCATTGATATTGATGGTGGTGTTGGCCTGATACCAGGGCGTGGCGCCGAGGTAGCTCCAACCGAAGTTGACACCAGGGATGCCACCGAAACTCATGTCCGGAATCGACTGATCGGACGAGAGAGGATAGAGCATCGGCAGGTTGATGCCATTCTTCCCGATCGAAAGACTTCCTCCTACGCTCTGCGTCAGCGTTTTGGTGACGCTCGGCCCGACGGAAAATTCGTTGATGATGGTGGGGGTGATAACGCTGACGATGTTTGTCGAAAGGTTCCAGCCGGGGTGATTCGAGGTGCAGCCGCCGGCAAGGTTGATGGCGCCCGCGCAAGCGAAAGTTCCCAGGCCGGGCCACGGCAGAATCGGTGCGGTCTGTGAATCCGCATTGTGGATCCAGCGGACAAACATACGGTTGCTGTTATTGAGCTGGTAGTCAACGCGGAGGATGTCTTCGCGGCGAGGGTTGTCGTAAGACAAAGTGGTTGAGTAGTTGTAATCGTTATGACCGGAGATATTTGGCGTGGGATACAGGTTCAGAATCTTCTGAACCTGATCGAACACGCCCTGTTGCGACGGTGAGAGGAGATTACGGTTGATCTTGTTGTTGACGACTCCCGGGCCGGAAATCAGGATGGGATTTCCATTGCCGTCCTTCGACTGCGAAAAATCTCCCTGCCGCTCCAGAGTGGTCGGCGTGTAGAAAGTGGTCACGCCGCTGACAGGGATCAACTGGTTGTAATACTCCTGACTCCAGAAGAAGAAGAGCTTGTCACGCTTTTTGTTGAACTCGGTTCCGGGGATGATGACCGGACCGCCGAGTTGGTAGCCGGCATAGTTGTAACGGTACTTTGCGATGGGTGTTTTGTTCTGGTTGGCGAACCAATCATTGGCGTTCAGTCCCTCGTTGCGATGGAAGAAGCGCGCATTTCCATGGAATTCGTTGCTGCCACCCTTGGTGGTGATGATCACCTGGCCGCCGGCAGCCTTGCCGAATTCGGCCTGGTAGTTTGACGTGAGTACCTTCACCTCGGCGATGGCATCGGGATTGATAGTGACGTGGGTGCCACCGTTATTGCCGGTGTCGACGTTGGAAGCGCCGTCGATGGTGAACTCGTGCTCGTTGGCGCGAGTGCCGTTGATGTTGAATGCATCGATGCCGCCGGTTCCAGACTGATGGCCGTCAAAGGAGCTGACCACGCCAGGAATGAGCTTCATGTAATCCAGGACCATGCGCCCGTTGAGCGCGACATCGTTAAGTTGCTTATTGGAGATCAAGTCCGAACGTTCGCCGGAGTTGCTCTGTAGCTGGAGCTCCGCGGTGTCCGCGCTCACCGTGACCGCAGTCCCGGCCGCGCCTACATGGAGGACGAACTCGCCGGAATCGAGTTTGTCTGTGGCGCTCAAGATGACACCTTTTTTCTCGAGCTTCGTAAAGCCGGGAGCCTCCACGGCAATCGTGTAAGTTCCGGGAGGAAGACTGGGAACGACGAATGATCCAGTCCCACCTGATTGCACATTACGCACCACTCCCTTTTCGGGATTCATGACGGTGACGCTGGCGTTGGGCACTACGGCGCCGGAACTGTCTTTGACGACGCCGAAAATTGTTCCTGATGTTACCTGGGCGATCACCGTGCCGCAGAGCACGAATGCCAGAATGAACAACGTCAGGAGAACTCGTGGATTTATTCCATTGGGGCGAAAGGGGTGAGGTGAATTATTTTTCATGGATCGACTCATTGGTGGTAAGTGTGCCGGCCGCGACGAATTTTGTTGCGACATGCTGTCATCTCCCGTTTAGAGCTACACTTTCTGAATGTACGGACTCGGCAGCTGAAAGCCTGAGCCCGGTTCTTTCCAGATGACTCTCTCGACGTTCTGAGGTTTTGCGGACGCACCACAATCCACATGGGGGCGATATCGATACCTTGATCACATCCAGGTGAAGTGCGGCATGGAAACCGCGGTATACGCCGTGAACTGTGCCGAAAGCCGACCGAGGTTATGTTTCTTGCGCCCTGCAAGTCCTTCACGAATGCAAATGTTTTTCTGAGGAAATTCCGAGGGAGGTTCGAAACGGCTCTCGCGGAGATATATAGTCACGTGCCAATACGCTTTATAATGAATGGAATAGAAGAGACGCGAGGAATGGCTGGCCTTGAAAGGAACCTTTCACATTGCCGAGTGGGAGATTCAGCCGCAACTTAATTGCGTCAGCCGGGGAACTCGCTCGATTCACCTCGAACCTAAGGTGATGCAGGTCCTGATCCAACTGGCGTCCCAACCGAATACGGTCCTTTCCAAGGAACAACTCATACACGCCGTCTGGCCAGACACGTTTGTCGGCGATGACGTGCTGACTCGATCCATCTCGGAGCTCCGGAGAGTATTCGAGGACGATGCACGCGCTCCACATTTCATTCAGACGATCCCGAAATCAGGGTACCGGCTCATGGTCCCTGTATCTATGGATCAAGAATTACTGGTGCCGGTTACTACGTCCACGTCCACCGTCGAGCCACCTGTGGAAGTGCCTTTCGCCCGAATAGCGGCCGCCAGGCGATGGTTCATTCCGGGCTGGATTGCATTGGTGGCCTTGGCGGTCATTGTGGCTGCCGGGATCGTGTACCGAGTGACCTCAAGGGCGGACTCCGCGAGCGATCAGGATGACGCATACATCACGATTCCGTTGACTTCTAATCTTGGCGCGGAAACTCAACCGGCCTTCTCACCAGACGGCAACCAGGTTGCGTACGTTTGGAATGGCGGGCCGGATGGAGTGCAACACCTTTATGTGAAGTTGATTGGGGCAGAGACGTCGCTGCAACTCACCTCAGGACCGGACAATGACATCAGTCCAACGTGGAGCCCGGATGGGCGGTCGATTGCTTTCCTTCGCATATCGCCGAGTGAACGCGGAATCTACGTTGTGGCAGCGATTGGTGGAGCGGTGCGCAAGCTTTTTACCCCGGTTGGCAAAATAGAATGGGATCGGGGCGCACTGTCGTGGTCTCCGGATGGCAAGCGCCTCATTTTTCCGGATGGCAAATCGGCCAAGAGTCCTTCTGCAATTTATGAGTTAGACCTGACGAGCATGGAGGTGAAGCAGATTACGACTCCCTCCAAGCTCATCGATGGCGACTTCAGTGCTGTCTACTCGCCGGACGGGTCGCAAATAGCATTCATCCGCGGTACGGAAGGCTATGTTCGCGATATTTATGTCATGCCGGCGTCCGGCGGAAAGCCACGCCGACTGACCTTTGACGACCGCTTCGTGTCAGGGTTGACATGGACTGCCGACGGTACAGCCATTGTGTTTTCCAGCAATCGCGGCGGCATGTACTCGCTGTGGCGGATCTCTGCCGGAGGCGGGTCGCCGGAACGCCTTCCCGTGGGCGGCGATGACGCGTTTGATCCCGCCATTTCGCGGCAAGGAAATCTACTTGCATATTCGCAGCGGTCGGCAAAATGGAGTATTTCGCGAATTGGACTTAATACTGCTAAACCTGTTCCGACACGCCTGCTGTCTTCGACTCAGCAGGATTCGGCTCCGCAATTCTCGCCAGATGGATCGCGCATTGCATTCCAATCGTTACGTTCTGGCACGCAGGAAATTTGGGCGTGTACCAGTGAAGGGAACGATCTGGTCAAGCTGACCTCCTTTGGCGGCCCACTTACGGGCAGCCCGTCATGGTCGCCCGATGGACAACAGATTGCCTTCGACTCGCGGCCTCGCGCGCACTCCCACATTTACGTGATCGAAGTCAATGGCGGTAGTCCGAAGGAGATCACCGGCGGCGGGAACAACGACATCGTGCCGAGTTGGTCGCACGATGGCCGATGGATTTATTTTGGCTCCAATCGATCAGGTGTCTGGCAGATTTGGAAGGTGCCGTCGAAAGGCGGCACGCCACAACAGGTAACGGCGCAAGGCGGTTTTGTCGCCTCCGAATCCGCCGATGGCAAGTGGGCGTATTACACCAAGTCAGACATGGCAGGTATCTGGCGGGTTCCTGTTTCCGGAGGCGCGGAAGAAAAGGTGCTGAGTTATCCGAGCATCGGATATTGGGGCTCATGGGCCATTCGCGGAGATGAAATTTTCTATCTGAATGCGACGCCGATAGCTCCTGCATTGGAATCTTTCAATATATCCTCTCGGCGCACGACGCGAATCATGCCTTTGCAACGAGTGCTCCCGCCGGTCCCCGGGCTGACGGTCTCGCCGGACGGTCGATCGCTTCTCTATACCGACCTGACAGAAGCAGGCAGCCACATCACACTGGTTGAGAATTTCCGGTAAGCCAGAATCCCAGATGTCACGGAAAGCGTTGCAGGATGGCGCGTGATGCAACGTGTCCTGCGGTCACGGTTCTGCGTAAGGTTCCAGAAGGTATCGGGCCTGCTCGGGGCCGAGGTCGAAGGCGGTGATGGCGTAGCCCCTGGCAAAGTGATCCGCAAACTCCTGCCGGATACGGGCCTGGATATCCGCGGCATCGCGAGAGCCGTTGCGTGCGAGAGCCGTGGTGTTGGCGGGCAGCGTGATGGCCGTGCAATTGATGGGGAATGCAGGGACGCAGCCTTCGAGGATGCGAAGCACGCGCGGCGAACTTAGTTCCCACTCGGCGACAAAACGATCAGTCTCCAGTCCACCGTGAAGATGACTGGACGTGAGCCCGTACTGGTTGCGCACGTAGTGGCGAACGATGCAGCCAAGCTGATTGATGTTGAAGTGAGCGTTGACGAAGGCGAGGGGATCGAAGGTCCACTGCATACGCGAGATGCCACGCTGCAGGCAGTCGTCGCGCTGCGCCAGCTTCAGCCTGCGTCCGATGCCGTGACCCTGGTATTCGGGGAGCACGGCGGCAAAGTGCGAATGAATGAAGATTCCGCGGTCGTCGGCGGCCATGAACGCCAGCACAAAACCGATCTGGCGCGGACCGTCGAAGGCCGCAATGACTTGCCCACCGGTCTTCTGCGCCACGACGAAAACCTGCGAAGGCACACCATCACGGTCGGAAAATCCCCAAACATGCTTTTGAATCTCGAAGCAGGCTTCGAGTTCGTCGATGCCCTGACAGGGGCGGATTGTGATTGCGGAGTGCTTTCCCATGGAGTTCATGCTGTAGTCGATGCGTACTTATCATCATCGCCAAGAGCGACCGTTTGTTCAATCGCATTATTGATGGCGATCTGTCCGACATTTGACAACAGCGGTGGATTCGCGGAGGACGGGGGCTCACGCAGCCACACTCTTAATGTTCATCAAGGCCTCGACACCGGAGAAGGACGGCGGCGTCCCATTTGCACCTGTGAGGTCGTAAAGATATACGCGAAATGTCGTCCGGATACGCAATTAATTCGTTTATATCCATTTTGTAAACGATTACATTCGTTTGGATCGCAATGCCGCAAGTGGCGCGGTATAGTCCGTGGGACGAGGAATGCTTGCACCCCTTCGGGTGGCGAGCGGGCGTGGGCAGCAACCAGAAGTAGTGCTGCTCCACTATTGTGCGGTTTTTGTGGACACGGCGACGGCCCTGCATTCAGCAGCCAGCCTGCGAGAATCGCGCGCCGAGTAGAATTTGTGAAGAAAGTTGAATTCCGCCACTGACAAAAGGCGGGTCACAGTGTATTTTCCAGTGCAGGTTATTCGTTTTAGTAAGGGCGAAATTGAGTTTCGGTGACGGCCGACGACTCCCTCGAAAGGGTCTAACGTGAACCTAACACTGATCGACTGGCTGATCATGTTCGTCTACTTCGTGTTTGTGCTAGGGATTGGCTTTGCCCTGAAGCGCTACATGAAGAGCAGTACGGACTTTTTTCTCGCGGGGCGGTCGCTGCCTGCTTGGGTATGCGGACTGGCCTTTATCTCGGCCAACCTTGGCGCGCAGGAAGTTATCGGCATGGCGGCCTCGGGTGCCAAGTACGGAATTGCGACCAGCCACTTCTACTGGATCGGCGCAATCCCGGCGATGGTATTTGTCGGCGTGTTCATGATGCCGTTCTACTACGGATCGAGAGCGCGTTCGGTGCCGGAATATCTCAGCCTGCGCTTCGACGAGAAGACGCGCGGGTTGAACGCGATTTCGTTCGCGACGATGACCGTGTTTTCGTCCGGCATCTCGATGTATGCCATGGCCAAGCTGATCCAGGTGCTGCACATCCTGGACAAACCACTGGCGGCGATGGGACTGTCGCAGGGATGGACGTTCCACATCAGCATCATCCTGTCCGGGATCATCGTGCTCATCTACATCTTCCTCGGCGGACTGACGAGCGCGATCTACAACGAGGTGCTGCAGTTCTTCCTGATCGTCGCCGGATTCCTGCCGCTGGTGATGCTGGGCCTGAAGAATGTTGGCGGATGGAGCGGTTTGAAGCACGACTTGCCTTCCAACTTCACCCACTCGTGGCAGGGTATGAGCAATGCACACACGAATCCACTGGGCGTGGAGTGGTTCGGACTGGTGATGGGCCTCGGCTTCGTGCTCTCGTTCGGATACTGGTGCACGGACTTCCTGGTGGTACAGCGCGCCATGGCGGCCGACTCGATGAGTTCGGCGCGCAGGACGCCGCTGATTGCCGCGCTGCCGAAGATGGTCTTTCCCCTGATCGTCATCCTGCCGGGCATGATCGCCATCGCCGTGCCGAAGCTGGTGACGGCTGCGAACGTGACCGGCACCGGAACACAAATATCGACTACTGCCCCGCAGGGCAAGGGCCTTATCCCGGTGAAGATCGATCCCGACACGGGCAAGCCGATGTTCAACACCGATGGCAAACCGGTGCTGGACTATGACCTGGCGATTCCGAACATGTTGCTGCACTACTGCCCGACGGGATTGCTTGGGCTGGGGTTGACGGCGCTGCTGGCGAGTTTCATGTCCGGCATGGCCGGCAACGTGACGGCGTTCAACACGGTCTGGACCTACGACATCTACCAGTCGTACATCCACAAGAACGCCAGTGACGAGCACTATCTGTGGATGGGGAGGATGGCGACGATTTTCGGCATCATACTTTCCATGGGGGCGGCCTACGCGGCCACGCGCTTCAACAACATCATGGACTTCCTGCAGCTTGTATTTGCATTTGTGAATGCACCGCTGTTTGCGACATTCCTGCTGGGAATGTTCTGGAAGCGCACAACGGGCCACGCCGCGTTTACGGGCTTGCTCTCGGGTACGGCGGCCGCGGCGCTTCATCATGGATTGACCCTGCCGGAAGGAGCCGTGGCGGGTATTAAAGGCGGATGGCTGGGCCTGGTTCATGTGTATCCAAGCGACATGGCGCAGAACTTCTGGACGGCGATCTGGGCGTGGACGACGTGCTTCGTGGTGACGATCCTGGTCAGCATGGTCACAAAACCTCGCGAAGAAAAAGAACTGGTGGGACTGGTGTATTCGTTGACGGAGAAGCCGAGTGAAGGGCACCTGCCGTGGTACAAGAGGCCGGCGGTGCTGGGCGTATTCGTTCTGGGTGTGGCTCTCTTGCTGAACATTATCTTCTGGTAGGAAGTGAATGCGATGGGTCTCGATATTCGGATACCGATTGGCCTGATGTTCTCCATCCTGGGGATGATCCTTGTCCTGTTTGGTGCGTTTGGCAATTCCGCGATCTATCAGCGATCGTTGGGGATCAACGTTAACCTGGATTGGGGCTCTGTGCTGCTGGTGTTTGGCGCATTGATGCTGGCGTATGGCATTCGCGGCGGAAGACGGGCAGCCGCGGCGGCGAAAGAAGCCGGAGCCGGAAATCAGGCAGGCAAGCAATCACGGCCAAACGGACACTAGAAACAAGCAGAACAGACATGGATCTAACGACCAGAGGGGAGACCTTCGGCGCCGAACGCGCAAGAGGAATCTTCACGGAGTTTTATGGCGACAAGCCGCGTGTGTTTCGTGCTCCGGGACGCGTGAACCTGATTGGCGAGCACACGGATTACAACGACGGTTTCGTGATGCCCGCCGCAATAGAGTTCTACACTTTTGCCGCCATCGGCCCGCGGGCTGACAGGAAGCTGAGTGTTTACTCAGATAATTTCAGCGAAGCGGTGGAGTTCGGCCTTGACCGCATCGATCGCGGTCCCACGGGGCACTGGTCGGATTACGTGAGAGGTGTCGCGGGTGTCCTGCTCAGTAAGGGGACCAAACTGGGTGGCGCGAATCTTGTGTTGCGCGGAGAAGTTCCGATTGGCGCTGGACTGAGTTCCTCGGCGGCAATCGAAGTGGCGGTGGCAAATGCATTGCTGGCAAACTCTGGCGTCGAGATGGATCGTGCGGAGGTGTCGAGGGTCTGCCAAAAAGCGGAGCACGAATATGCCGGAACAATGTGCGGCATCATGGACCAGTTCATCGCATGCTTCGGACAGCGGCAACACGCGCTGATGCTCGACTGCCGCAGCCTTTTCTACCAACTGCTTCCGCTGGACGACAATGCGCGTCTAGTGATCTGCAATACGAACGTCAAACACGAACTGGCAGGCGGAGAGTACAACCTGCGCCGCGCCAGTTGCGAGGAAGGCGTGCGAATCCTCAGGCAACATCTGCCGGCGATCCGGGCGCTGCGCGATGTCACTCCTGCGGATCTGGAGAAATTTGCGAGTGAAATTCCGGAGACGACTTATCGCAGATGCCGCCACGTGGTTAGCGAAGACGTGCGCGTGGAAAAGGCGGCGAGGGCGCTGTTGAGAGGCGATATGAAGGAGTTCGGCGTGCTGATGGCGGAATCGCACCGAAGTCTGCGTGACGACTATGAAGTGAGCTGCGCGGAATTGGATGCGATGGTGGAAATTGCTTCGGCAATCGACGGCGTCTATGGCGCACGCATGACGGGCGGGGGTTTTGGCGGCTGTACAGTGAATCTTGTAAGAGCCGACGCGGTGGAAGCATTCACCAGCACGATCAAGCGAGAGTACCAGCGAGTGACAAATCTAGCGGCGGATGTTTACGTATGCTCGGCGGCGGAAGCTGCTGGCGAGGTAGTGGAGGATGGCGCGCGATGAAAGTCCTGGTGACTGGCGGTGCGGGCTACATCGGAAGCGTGGTTGCCGCGCAGTTGCTGGATGCGGGGCACTCCGTCGTTATCTACGACAACCTCAGCAAGGGCAGCACACACGCGGTGCCGGTTGGGGCGAAGTTGGTGGTGGGGGACGTGGGCAATCGCGATCGCTTGCGAGAGCTCTTCGACGCGCAGGAATTCGACGCGGTGATGCATTTCGCCGCGTGGATCGAAGCCGGCGAATCGATGAAAGAGCCGGAGCGATTCTTTCGCAACAATTCAGCCAACGCACTGACCCTGCTGGAAGTGATGCTGGAAAAGGGCGTGAAGCGATTCGTGTTCTCGTCGACGGCTGCGTTGTTTGGCGATCCTGAGCGCATTCCGATTGAAGAAGACGATCCACTGCGTCCGACAAATGCGTACGGGGAGTCGAAGCTGCTGGTGGAGAAGATGTTGAGCTGGTTTCACCGCATTCACGGCTTGTCGTATGCCAGCCTGCGATATTTCAATGCTGCCGGAGCCACGGCGGAACGCGGCGAAGCACATCATCCGGAAACGCACCTGATCCCCCTGATCCTGCAAGTGGCTGCCGGAACGCGACAGAGCATCTCAATTTTCGGAACCGATTACAACACTCCAGATGGCACGTGCGTCCGCGACTACATTCACATCACGGACCTGGCGAGCGCCCATCTGCTGGCATTGGACGCGTTGGCGAAGAGAGACGACGCGGCGGCACTCATCTACAACCTTGGCAATGGACGCGGGTTCAGCGTGCGGGAAGTGATTGAAGCTGCGCGGCGCGTGACTGGGCATGCAATTCCCGCGGTGGAGAACGCGCGGCGACCTGGCGATCCTGCGGTGCTGGTGGCAAGCTCGGAGAAGATTCGACGCGAACTCGGCTGGAAGCCTCAGTATGCGGAGTTGGAGGCGATCATCCAATCTGCGTGGGAATGGGCGCAGCGAAATCCAAACGGATACGAAGGATAAACGGCGGCATGGCTGGCATCGACGAATTGAAGGAAGTGCCGCATCGGCGGTTTAATCCCCTGACGGGCGAATGGGTGGTGGTTTCTCCCCATCGAACAAAGCGTCCGTGGCAAGGGCAGGTGGAGAGAACCGAGCAGGAGGCGGTTCCTGCCTACGATCCCGAGTGTTACCTGTGTCCAGGTAATGAACGCGCAGGTGGAGCGCGAAATCCGAAATACGACTCGACGTTTGTGTTCGACAACGACTTTGCGGCGCTGAAACCGGATGTGCCTGCGGTTGCCATGGACACAAATGGCGATGAGTTGCTGGTTGCGGAAAGCGAGCCGGGCAACTGCCGGGTTTTGTGCTTCTCGCCGCGACACGATCTCACGCTGGCGCGGATGACGGTGGCAGAAATCCGAACGGTAGTGGACCTGTGGGCGGCGCAATTCGCGGAACTTGGATGCAGGAACAACGTAGGGTACGTGCAGATTTTCGAAAACCGCGGCGCGATGATGGGCGCAAGCAATCCGCATCCGCACTGCCAAATCTGGGCGACCAAGAGCCTGCCGAACGAACCGAAAAAAGAACAACAGGCGCAGAAAGAATACCTGGAGCGCCATGGAAAGTGTCTATTGTGCGAGTATCTTGCGCTGGAGGCTACGGCAGGAGATCGCGCCGTCTGCGCGAATGACGACTTCCTCGCCGTGGTGCCCTTCTGGGCAGTCTGGCCGTTCGAGACGCTGGTGGTAAGCCGGAGACACGTGTCTGACATCACGGGACTGGATGGTCGCGGAAGAACGGCACTTGCAGATATTCTGAAGCAACTGACAACCCGCTACGACAACCTCTTCGAGATTTCCTTCCCTTATTCGATGGGCTTCCATCAGCGTCCCACGGACGGGCGTGAGCACCCGGAGTGGCATTTCCACGCGCATTTCCTGCCGCCACTGCTGCGCTCGGCCACCGTAAGGAAATTCATGGTTGGCTTCGAATTGCTGGCGTCGCCGCAGCGCGACATCACGCCTGAATCCGCCGCTGAACGGCTGCGTAGTGTGTCTCCAGCGCATTATTCCGTTCGCGGGTAACGACTGGCCATAGCGCCGAATGCCTGAGACGGAACAGATTACGCTATTAATTCCCAAGATGCGATTGATTGCGGAGCAATTCTTCGATAGGGTAACGAACATCCTATCGTGGAGGGTCACGGGTGAGTACTCCTCCTTCAAGCGTGCCGGCAGACAGCGCGGCAAATTCAAATCGGCTGCCAATTTCAACGCCTGAGTTGATTACCGCCATGCTGAAGAGCGGCAAGGGCGTGAGTGATCTTATCTTCTCTCCCGGGCGGCCGCCGCAAGTGGAACTTAGCGGACACCTGGTGCCGGTGCCGGTGCCGGGAGTGGGCGTGCTTGGGCCGTTGCACACGGCGCAGATCGCTGCGGACCTGATCGGGACGAACCGCGTGGCAGCGCAGATGCTCAAGGACGAAGGCTCGGCCGATCTTTCGTATGGAATTCCGCAGGTAGGACGTTTCCGGACAAACATCTTCAAGCAACGCGGCACGTATGCGATCGTGATGCGCGTGATCGCCAGCCGAATCCCGACGTTCGAGGAACTTGGGCTGCCCGATGAATTGAAGAAGATTGGCGATCTGAAGAACGGCATCGTGCTGGTCACGGGGCCGACCGGATCTGGAAAGTCGTCGACGCTGGCAGCGATCATCGACCTGATTAACCAGACGAAAGCCGAACACATCATTACCATCGAAGACCCGGTGGAGTTCGTCCACCCGCACAAGAAGGCGACGATTCATCAGCGCGAACTGCATAGCGACACGTTCAGCTTTTCATCGGCGTTGCGCGCGGCGCTGCGGCAGGCGCCAAAGGTCATCCTAGTCGGCGAAATGCGCGACAAGGAGACGATCGACATCGCTCTGACCGCCGCTGAAACCGGGCATCTCGTATTTTCCACACTGCATACGATCGATGCGTCAAAGACGGTGGAGCGCATCATCGGTGTCTTTCCGCTCTCCGACCAGGACACGATTCGAGTGAGGTTGGCTGCATCGTTCCGCTATTTTGTCGCGCAACGGCTGCTGCCGCGCAAGGACGGCAACGGGCGCGTGGCCGCGATGGAAGTCCTGAAGTCGACGCTGCGCACGCAGGAGTATGTGGAGAAGGGCGAAGGAGAGGGAAAAACCTTGCTGGACGCGATGCGCGATGGTGAGCAGGATGGCATGCAGTATTTCGACGGCGAACTGGAGAAGATGGTCCGCAACGGCGTAGTGGACATGGAAATTGCCCTGCAGTATGCGACCAATCCAGGTAATCTGCGGCTATCGCTGGCAGATTTGATTGAAGAGCAGCGGGACGCGGAGAAACTCAGCGGAGACCCGGAGATCGAACGGTAGAAACGTAAGCGGCAGCCGCTAGTCCTCGCGGCGCTTGCGCGAGCTTTTATTCAGGAGCTTCAGGATTTCATTCAATTCCTGACGAACGTGCTTGAGTTGGGCAGTATTCGGTTGGCCTGACGTAAATGGAAGGACCACCTGGTCTTTTCCGGGCTTCAGGTCGGCGCGTAACTTCTCGCGCGCACCGGCAATTGTGTACCCATCCTCGTAAAGCAGCTTCTTGATAAGCAGGGTGTTTTCGACGTCGCGACGGCGATACATGCGCTGGCCCGTGCTGCCCTTGTTGGGGCGAAGCTGTGGAAACTCGGTCTCCCAGAAGCGAAGAACGTAGGCGGGCAACTTCGCGAGTTTGGAGACTTCGCCGATGCGAAAGTAAAGCTTGTCCGGGATGATGACTTCCTCGGATTTTGCCTTGCCGCGCTTCTTGTTGGACGTTGCCATGTGCCTCTGAGCGGAAGCTGGCGCCAGCGTGTTGCGCGAGCGGCCCGCATTCGCAGCGGGCGCCTCCCCTTCCGTGCTTTCATTGCTTTGTAACACGTATGCGATGGGTGTAACAACTCTGCCCTGACGAAACTGGCCGCCAAGTGCCATAGCGGACGGACGTGCCGCTGACGTTTTGATTCCCGTGGAAATTGTAGCGAGCAACAAAAAAGTCTCCGCGTTAGCGGAGACTCTACAGATAGGGCCTAAACTTTCTCGCGAGGTTCAGACCTCGCACCAGTTACTTCTTGGCTTTCTTCTTTGCAGCTTTCTTTGCGGCCTTCTTCTTTACTGGCATGTGATGCCTCCTAGAACCTTCTCCCTTGAAGGTGGTTAGATTTGGGCCTAGCCAACAGTACCATCCCACAACTTGGATGATTACTGCCACTGCCACAATATTTTGTGGTTAGTTAGTGCACATGTCAACAGATTTTTACATATTTGAAAGAAAGTCGAAGTTACGAGAGAAGGGTGTACCTGAGGACGCTGGCCGTCACTTGCAGAAAAAATGGAGGAGGCGACCCACGATGAAGTGACGGCGGGTGCGGAGTAGAAAGCCCACGCAGTGTTAAAATACGCAGTTCTTAACTCCATCATTGCGCCGTTGTCCGCGCGGCCCATGCGCGGGAATTTTACAGCGGCTGGAAAGCCATCATCCCATGTCTGACACAATGCTCGCCGTTGTAAAGCCCGAAGCAAAAGCGGGCGCGGAAATTCGTGAAGTCAAAATCCCGAAATACGGCCGAACCGATGTATTGGTAAAGGTAAAAGTAGCATCGGTATGCGGTACCGACGTTCATATTTACAACTGGGATCCGTGGGCGCAGGGGCGCATTCATCCCCCGCTCATTCCCGGCCACGAGTTCTGCGGTGAAGTTGTGGCACTTGGCGATGAAGTCACGAGCGTCAAGGAAGGCGACTTTGTCTCGGCCGAAATGCACGTGGCCTGCGGCAAGTGCCTGCAATGCAGGACTGGACAGGCGCACATCTGCCAGCACGTCAAGATCATCGGCGTTGATGCCGATGGTGCATTCGCCGAATACGTGACGATTCCCGAATCGAATATCTGGAAACTTGATCCTACGATTCCTCCGGATTATGCCTCCATACTCGATCCGCTGGGTAACGCCGTGCATACGGTTCTAGCGGGAGATATCGCTGCAAAAACTGTCGCCATCACGGGCTGCGGCCCAATCGGATTGTTCTCGATCGCCGTGGCAAGGGCCTGCGGAGCGACGGCGGTGTATGCGATTGAGGTAAACGAATACCGCCGTGAAGTAGCAAAGAAAATGGATGCCGACCTGGTGCTCGATCCGACAAAAGACGATGTGCGGACGATGATTATGGATCATACGGGAGGTACGGGAGTCGACGTGGTACTGGAAATGGCAGGCCACAAGGACGCAATCAAACTGGGGTTCGACGTATTGCGCCGGGGCGGCCGGATGTCGCTGCTGGGAATTCCGTCGCGGCCGGTGGAACTTGACCTGGCGAACGACATCATCTTCAAGGGTGCGCTGGTACAGGGAATCAACGGGCGCAAGATGTATGAGACCTGGTACCAGATGACGGCCCTGTTGAAAGCCGGAAAGCTCAACCTGCATCCGGTGATTACAGACCGCATGGCGATGCGCGATTTCAGCAAGGGTATGGAGAAGCTGAATTCGGGTAAGGCGAGCAAGATTCTTCTCTACCCGCAAGGAGTGAAGTAACAGGGTTCCGTGCGGCCTTCGGGCCGCACATTTTGTTCTCGCGCGTAACTGCGCAATCCGAGAGGCGAATGATGGCATCAAGCACAGGGACACGTCCGCAGCTTTCCTATTTGACCGATCAACTGAACGAACTGAAGCAGAAGGGCACGTACTTCAAGCTGCGCGTGCTTGACGACGAACAGGCGGCGGTCTGCCACTTCGACGGCAAGAAGGTGATCAATCTTGCGTCCAACAACTACCTGGGACTGGCGACCCACCCTAAGCTTCGCGAAGCAGCGCTGAAGGCGATCAAGGAGTACGGCGTCGGGTCGGGCGCGGTGCGGACAATTGCCGGAACCATGAAGATTCACATGGAGCTGGAAGAAAAGATTGCGCGCTTCAAGAACGTGGAGGCGTGCGTAGTTTTTCAGTCAGGCTTCACGGCGAACGCCGGAACGGTTTCGGCGATTCTCGGCAAGGAAGATTTCATTATCTCGGACGAGCTGAATCATGCGTCGATCATCGACGGTTGCCGGTTGTCGCGCGCGAAGATCCTCGTATTTCATCACAAGGATGTCGCGCACGCCGAGGAGCAGTTGGCGAGCGTCAAGGACCAGCCAGGACGAAAGTTGCTGATCACGGACGGTGTGTTCTCGATGGACGGCGATATCGGTCCGCTGCCGGGGCTGTGCGATATCGCGGAGAAGTATGGCGCGATCATGATGGTGGACGATGCTCACTCCTCGGGCGTCCTGGGCCGGAATGGACGCGGTACGATCGATCACTTTGGTGTGCATGGACGCGTGGACATCCAGGTGGGAACGCTTTCGAAGGCGATAGGCGCACTGGGCGGATACGTCTGCGGCTCACGTGACCTGATCGAGTTCCTTTATCACCGCGGACGGCCATTCCTGTTCTCCACCTCTCACCCGCCATCCGTTGCGGCAACCTGCATCGCCGCTTTCGACGTGCTGGAGCAGGAACCGCAGTGGATGGAGCAACTCTGGGACAACACGAAGTTCTTCAAGAAGGAACTTGGCCTGCTCGGATACAACATCGGTGGCGTGAACACTCCGGCCAGCGAAACGCCAATCACGCCAATTATCATTGGCGACGGGCGCACGACAATGGACTTCTCCAAGGCGCTGTTCGAAGAGGGCGTAATGGGAACCGGACTCGCGTTCCCGACGGTGCCCGAGGGCAAGGCGCGCGTGCGGACGATTGTTACCGCGACCCACACCAAAGATGATCTCACGCAGGCACTCGAAGTCATCAAGCGAGTGGGCAAGCGAATGGGGATCATCCAGTAAGAACGCAGGTACCTGCAGGAAACAGCGGACGCATTGCGTCCGCTGTGCTATTTTGCGGAGAAGATGTTCAGGAGGGGAATGGTGATCAGGCGGAACTTTTGGATTGTGCTGTGTGCGGTGATCTTGTTCTCGCTCTCCGCGATGGCCGCCGACGGCGTACAGCAGGTTGCGAATCTTGGCGATTGCAAACTTGAGAGCGGGCAGGTGATCCACGACTGCCGGCTTGGCTATCGGACCTACGGCAAGCTTGACGCCGCAGCGGACAACGCCGTGATGATTCCGACATGGTTTGGAGGAACGTCGGCCAACCTGGCGTCAGTCGTGGGACCGGGAAATATTTTTGATTCCACGAAATATTTTGTTATCACCGTGGACGCGCTGGCGAACGGTATTTCCTCTTCGCCTTCAAACAGCACGGTGCAGCCGCGCATGCAGTTTCCGGAAATCACGATTCGCGACATGGTGAGCGCGGAGTACCGGTTGGCGACCGAGGTGCTGAAACTGAATCATCTGCACGCGGTGGCCGGAATTTCCATGGGAGGCATGCAGACTTTCCAGTGGGCGGCATCGTACCCGAACTTCTTTGACCTCGCGATACCGATCGTCGGAACACCGCGCCAGACCTCTTACGACTTGATCCTGTGGCGCGCCGAGTTGCAGGCAATTGAGAGAGACCCGAACTGGAAGAATGGCAACTACCAGGGCGAACCGGAAATGCCCGTGGTGGCAGACATACATTGGTTGCACATCAACACGCCGGAATACCAGGTGGAGCACACACCTGCGAGTCCCTATCCGCAGTTCGCCGAAAAAATCGAGGCGGCACACTTCGATCCCAATGACCGCATGCGGCAGTTGCAGGCGATGATCGCACAGGACATCGCGCCCGGAGAGACGCTGCAACAGGCGGCGAAAAATTTGAAGGCGAAGTTTCTGATCATTGTCTCGGCGCAGGACCACATGGTGAATCCAACGCCGGCGCTGGAAATTGCGAAGTATCTCGACGCGCAGACGTTCGTACTTCACTCCGATTGCGGGCACAGCGCCGTCGGTTGCGAGCACGACAAATTGGTTCCGGTGGTGCAGACATTTCTGGCGACGGGCAAGTAGTGAGGTTATTCCTTGGCGAGAGCAGCGAGGATGGCGGGGCCGAACTTCGCAGCCTTGTTAATTCCAATGCCTTTAATTCCCGCCAATGATTCAATCGAACGCGGCAGGGTTGATGCAATTTCGCGCAAGTGCCGGTCGTGGAAGATGCAGTAGGCGGGCCAGTCGTTTTCGCGGGCAAGTTCAAGGCGCACTTGGCGAAGTCTCTGGAAAAGGTCCTCCGCATTGGCGTTTATGGAATGCGATTCTTGCGATTTGGAGGCCCGGTGCTTTGTGCTCTTAGAGTCGAGTGCTTTTTCATGCTCTGCGCGGCGAGCCACAGCCGAGGGATCGGGGCGATAGCGGTGAGTGCGAAGAAGTTGGCAGATGTCGCACTCACAGGAACTGACTGTTTTCCTCTCGCCAAAATAGTCCAAAATATGCTGGCGACGGCATTGTCCCTGGGTAGCGTAGCGCAACATCAGGTCAAGTTTTCGCCGGGCGTGCTGCTGTAAGGCAAGGATCGCGCTCTCCGCCAGGGAATCGTTGTTCTCGCCGATGTGGTCGATGAAGAACTCCTGCGTGCGCAGGTCGCGGTTAGCGTGGTAAAGCACACATGCTGCCGGTTGACCATCGCGGCCTGCACGTCCCGCCTCCTGGTAATAAGCTTCCAAACTTCCCGGCAAGTTGTAGTGGACGACGAAGCGGATGTTCGGCTTATTGATGCCCATGCCAAAAGCGTTGGTGGCGACAGCCAGTACGTCTTCGCAATCCATGAAACGCGTGTGACTCTTCTTTCGCGCGGCCTGATCCATCCCTGCGTGATACGCGCAAACTTCGCGGCTGGGAAATTTCTCCTCGAAGAGTGCGGCCAGTTCCTCCACGGCGCGGCGGGTGGAACAGTAGACAATGCCGCTTCCGGTGCGGTTTTCAAGGAAGCGCAGCAACGCTGCGTCCTTCTCGGAAGCGCGCTCGAAGTGCCGGCATGCATAGGAAAGGTTCGGCCGGTCGAAACCGGTGACATGGAGCTGCGGATGTTCGAGAGCCAGCATGTCGACGATGTCCTGCCGAACCTGCGGCGTTGCAGTGGCCGTGACGGCGACGGTCACCGGAGACCCGAGTTGCGTGCGCAGTTCGCGGAGTCGCATGTATTCCGGGCGGAAGTCGTGTCCCCAGAAACTGACGCAGTGGGCTTCATCGATGACGAACAAACGCGGTCGCAAGCGCGGGACGAGCCTCTGGAACGATGGCGCAGAGAAGCGCTCCGGAGCAATGTAGAGCAACCCGGCGAATCCATTGGCAAGTTCGTGAAGCACGCGACGTTGCTGGTCAAATGTTTGAGAACTGTTGAGCAGAAGAGTGGGAACCTTGAGCCGGCGCAACTGCACGACCTGATCGGCCATCAGCGAAATCAACGGCGAGACGATGATGGTGAGACCGCCCAGTGCAACCGCCGGCAGTTGGAAGCAGAGACTCTTGCCGGCGCCCGTCGGCATGACGCAGACAACGTCTTTTTTGTCGAGAATGTCCTGGATGACCTCGCGCTGATGAGGCCGGAACTGATGGAGCCCAAAGACGGTCTGCAAAATATGGTCTAAATTCGGCATTGCCTACACGGAAACCAACATCCCAAGAGTAACAGAATAAATCGGCGGCCAAGTCAGCCGCCGATCATCGGTGAGAATATTTTCGAAGTTATGCTTCGAAGACAATGTTTCCGGCAACAATCGTCTTCATGACTTTTCCGTAGAACTCCATGCCACCATAAGGCGCATTGCGCGACTTCGAGAGCGTCTTGGAGAGATCGTAAATCCAGCGCTTCTTCGGATCAAGGACGGTCACGTCGGCATGCGCTCCAGGTGCGAGCGTGCCGCGGCCTTCGAGGTGAACGATGCGAGCAGGATTCGTCGAAAGCAACTCAATAATTCGTTTTAGCGGTACCTTGCGCGCACGATGGAGGTGCGTTAGCGTCGCGCCCACAACAATCTCCAGGCCGGTGATGCCGAAGGCTGCGCGGTCGAACTCGACGAATTTCTCAAACTTCGCGTGCGGCGCGTGATCGCTTGCGATGATATCGAGCGTGCCATCGACGAGGCCGTGAAGCAGGGCATCGCGATCGGCGGCAGTGCGCAGCGGAGGATTCATCTTGTAGCGCGTGTCATAATCGGCGCAATTTTCGTCGGTAAACAGGAAGTAGTGCGGGCAGGCCTCGGCACTTACTTTCAGACCGCGCTGCTTGGCCTCTCGCACCAGCGCGAGCCCTTCCCTGGTGGAGATGTGCGCAACGTGCAGTTGCGCTCCCGCCATCTCGGCGAGGCGAATGTCGCGTTCCACGATCTTCCACTCGGCTTCGGCGGGTTGGCCGCGGAGTCCGAGGCGAAATGAAGTTACGCCGAGGTGCATCGGCGCGGAGGCGGTGAGGCGAGTGTCTTCCGCGTGTTGAATGACCGGGATGCCGAGCCGCGCGGCGGTTGCCAGCGCTTCGTGCATGAGTGCGTCATCGAGGATCGGCTTGCCATCGTCGCTGACGGCGACGGCACCCGCACGGCAAAGTGCCGCAAAGTCGGAAAGTTTTTCCCCGGCGCTGCCGGCAGTGGCGGCCGCGATGGGAAATACATTGACGACGGCGCCGCGTTCGGGGTCCTGCATCCAGCGGGTGATCGCCGGAGAATCGTTTACTGGCTTGGTGTTGGGCATCGCGCAAACGGAAGTGAATCCGCCAGCAGCTGCCGCAGCGGTGCCGGTCGCGATGGTCTCCTTGTGCGTCTGGCCGGGCTCGCGAAGATGAACGTGAAGATCGATCAACCCAGGAGCAACGATGAGTCCGAGAGCGTTCACCACTTTGTCGGCGGACTGCAATTTGCCAGGGGCGCCCACTTCCGCGACGCGCCCATCGACGATCAGGATGTCGCGCGGTTCGTCGATGTTCTGCGCAGGGTCTACGAGGTGGCCACCACGGATGAGTAAGCTGTTCATCGGCGGCCTCCGAGAATTGATGCAAGAATTGCCATGCGGACTTTCACGCCGTTCAGGACCTGTTCGAGCACCACGGACTGTGGGCCGTCGGCAACTTCGTCGGTCATCTCCATGCCGCGGATCATCGGGCCGGGATGCATGACGAGCGCGTTCTTTTTCGCAAGCTTCACGCGCCGAGGGTTGAGTTGATAGCGCCGGATGTATTCGTCCAGGTTGATCTGCAATCCGGAGAGGCGCTCCTGTTGTACGCGGAGCATCATGACGACATCGGCGCCGGTAAGCGCCTCGTCCATGTCGCGGACGATGCGGATGCCGGGCGCGAGCTGAGTGGCTTCCTCGGGGAGCAGGACTTCCGGGCCGCAGAATGTCACGTGTGCGCCAAGCTTGGTGAAGAGATGCGCGTCGCTGCGCGCCACCCGACTGTGATAGATATCCCCGACCGTGACGATCTTCAGCCCCTTGAGCGTTTTCTTGTGCTCGAGAATCGTGAAGGCATCGAGCAGCGCCTGCGATGGATGCTCGTGCATGCCATCGCCGGCGTTGACGATGGGGATGTCGAGGATGCGAGAGAGAAGCGTGGGAGCGCCGGAGTTTGGGTGCCGAACGACGATGGCGTCGACGATGGATTGCAACGTCAGACCAGTGTCCTTCAGCGATTCCCCCTTCTCGATACTCGACGAACTGGCGTGCATGACGACCGTGCTCGCGCCCAGCGACTTGGCGGCAACCTCAAAGCTGACGCGGGTGCGAGTCGAGTTTTCGTAAAAAAGAAGGGCGATGCGGCGGCCACGAAGAGTGGTGCGCGGCCGCTTAGGGTCCATCTTCCGGGCAGCGGAGAGGAAGTCGATGATCTGCCGGGAGGTGAGCGGTTCGATCCCGAGCAGAGATCGCGGCTTGCCGTTCATGAGAACCAGCCTTTACAGGGCGTCGCGTTCAACCAGAAGCACTTTCTCCAACTGGTCGGTTTCCTGCAGTTTTACCTCGATGATCTCCAGATCGCTGGTCTGCACACGGCGACCGACGAATGTCGCTTCGATGGGCAGTTCGCGATGGCCACGATCGATGAGCACCAGCAACTGCACGCGGCGCGGGCGACCGTGGTCGAAGAGTGCGTCGAGAGCGGCGCGAACCGTGCGCCCGGTGTAGAGAACATCGTCACAGATGACGATATCCTTGCCGACGATGTCGAACTCCATCGGCGTGGGCTGCACTACCGGCTTGGGGCCAACCGTGGAAAGATCGTCGCGGTAGAGCGTGATGTCGAGAGTGCCCACCGGTACGGGAGCCTTCTCGATGCGTTCGATGTGCCTGGCAAGGCGCTGGGCGATTGGAATGCCACGGCGCTTGATGCCAACCAGACCGATGTTTTCAATTCCGTTATTTTTCTCCACGATTTCGTGCGCAAGGCGTACGAGCGTGCGTTCGATTTCGGAGGCAGACATAAGCTGCCCCTTCTCATGGAGGTTTGCTGGGCGGGAAGTCGCGTTCATAGCCTTCCGATGATACGGGATGGCGGAGGGAGCGGGCAACAGCACATATCTGCAGAAAGTCGGCTTGGAACTGGAGGACGAGAAGTTGCTCGGGCTCGCCTTATTGTTCGTGCGGTTTTCGGCCAAAAAGCCAGGCGCCGAGAAGACCGCCGAATCCGCTCAAAAAAATGAATAGCACCCCAAAAATCGCCAGGAAAATCAGGAACAGCGAAAACAATCCGGAATTGGTGTAAGTGCGGCTGACGATGGATTGGATGGCGTCGCGGGAGGCGGCGTCTGTAGCTGAGGCCATCGCTTTATTGGCCTGCTCCTGAATCTGGAGGCGAATCTGGGAGCGGGCGTAGGCGGAGGTCAAGTCTACAAGCGCGATGATCGAGGTCAAGAGAAACCCGACAAGTCCGGCGAGCGCTCCAACGCGAAAGCCTTGCGAGGGCTTTACGTGAATGGCGTGCGCACGGTGTCCATAGAGGCTTACGGCGATGCCTCCGCAGGCAATCATGCATAGCGCAGTGAACGGCAGAAACGGAATCACGGCGGAGAAAACCAGGGTGGCGAAGCCGCCAACGATGCCGGCGATCAGAATGCCGATCATGGCATCGCGCCAGTTGATCCGGTCGAGATTCGCGGCAGGAAACGCCATGTGCGGCGGCGGAATCACGGGAAATGCGGGCGGAACAACAGGCTCGGCCGGAGGTTGAATGTCCTCCGGAGTGCCGGGTGGAAGGGGTTCAGTGGCGGACGGAAGCGGCTCTGCCTGAATCGATACCCTGATCTGAGGTGCACCGCACTGCGAACAGAAGGGCGTCCCGTTTACCACGGAAGCGCCGCACTTTGGACATGGATGTTCCACAAATGCAAGGTAACAGCAGCGCGAGAGCGGTGCAAGGCTTGACGCCCTGGAGACCGCCCGCGCTGTGAATGCAGGTTAAATGGCGTCACCTTTGTCGTTGCCGCCATGCACTCGGACGTAGACAAGCGTGAATTGCGTTCCAGTGCCGGAGGGCTTGACCGCAACGATGTGCTGGTTCTTGTCGGTGCCGACCTTGAGTTCAATGTTGTCTTTCGAATTGCTCACCTTCATGCCGCCGTTTGAGTCGGTGGTGATGGTGATGTGGGTGGTGCCGGAGTCACAACTGACGGGGCGGTCACCATTTTTGTCCTTCCCCTTATACGTGTAGCTGGTATGCGAACCGCCTTGGCAGGCGATGACGTCACCATATTTTTTTAGCTCATTTTGATAGAACGAGAGGACCTTGGCGGGGGAGTCATCGGAGGTGTATTTGACGGCGGCGACCTTCAGTCCGAAGAAGGGAGTGTCCATGTTTACATTGGCCCGGCCCTCATCGTCGCCAGTTTTTGGCATCAATTTGGCGTTCGGATACACGGCAAGGCCAGTGTCCACATGATTAACATCGGTGTTTACCTTCATGTCACCGAGGGGTGTACGGATGTCTACCCTTTTGTTGTCGCCCTCGCCTTGCTTGGTAACCGTGCAAGCCGAGAAGGCAATCACGAAGGTGACCGCAATTGCGAGGAGCAGCGTAGCTGGGACGACGGCTGACCGTTTCATGATGATCCTCCACTGAAACAATACTAAGAGCCCGAAGCCGGCTGCGCCGGTTTATCGAGCAGGCTGAAGCCACGCGGTGCGATGCCGGGAATGGTTACCGGCAAATGCCCGCGCATGGGAATTTCGCCAAACAGCGCCTTCACGGCACTGATCTCTGAAACTGGGGCGTTCGAGAAGGTGCAGATGTAATTCTGCACCTCGGGGACGGAGGAAGCGACGTAGGGATTTCCCAGCGCTACGACCGCCGTGCGCGAATTTGCCGCCTGTAGGATCTGGTGCAGCAGGGCGGCTTGACCTTCGTCCATGGCGATGGAACCAGCCGAATTCCCGCCTTTCGCGGTGCGACCAGCGGAGGGAGCAACGTAAACAGCGGCTATGACGGCATGCGCCTTGGCTACGAGATCCATGATCTCCGGCGTGCGCGGACCGGCGGTGCCTTCATCCACGTAGATCACGCGAGCATCGTGAATGCGGGAACGGAGCTGGCGCTCGAGCACGCGACCGGAGTCGCCACGAACGTCGTCTGAAAAAATTACGGCAAGCACGCTGTTCCCCCCAGGCCCCTCTGCATGATACGCAAGGCCAGACTGAGAAGTTCCGGCGGCGGAGGGTTCCAGGGGGAAAACCTGGTGATTGTCGCGAACCAGGGTTACGGCGTCATCCGCGATTTGCTGCGCCAGGGCGAGGCTTTCCGGAGAGGCCACGATCTTGTTGACGGCGTTGATGTCGACGAAACGGTGCTTATTCAAGCCGACGGAGGCCTTGGCGACGAGGATCTTCCGAACCGAGTCATTGATGCGGCTTTCCTGTATTTGTCCGGAGCGGACGGCATTCAGCACGCCGTTGTAGGCTCCGTCGAGGTCTCCCGGGATGAGCAGCATGTCGTCGCCGGCGAGAACAGCCGCCACGGCAGCCCTGGCCGACATTTCCGCCCGCGTTCCTGGTTGGAAGAGGCGCATAAGACCGTTCATTTCAAGAGCATCCGTCACAACCAGTCCCTTGAAGCCCATCTTGTCCTTGAGCAGGCCGGTAACGATGTTGTGCGAAATCGTGGCGACTTTGTCGGGATCGGGTTCAAGCGCGGGAACGGTGACGTGAGCGACCATGATGGCGTCAACGCCGGCCGCGATGGCGGCCTTGAAGGGAGGCAACTCCAGCGACTCCAGGCGCTGCATGTCTCCGTTGACGCGCGCCATGGCCAAGTGGGTGTCCGTGTCGGTGTCGCCGTGGCCGGGAAAATGTTTGGCGGTGGTGAGCATGCCTCCGGCGTGCGCGCCGGCAATGTATGCCGTCACCATCTGGCTGACCATCGCCGGGTCTTCGCCAAAGGAGCGCGTGTTGATGATGGGGTTGGCCGGATTGGAGTTGACGTCGGCGTCGGGAAACCAGTTCCACTGCACGCCGATGGCGCGCGACTCTTCCGCCGTGATCTTTCCGGACTGGTAGGCGTAGTCCTTATTGCCGGTGGCGCCGAAGGCCATGGCGTGCGGGAAGGCGGTTGCGCCATTGAGCCTCATGCTGAGTCCGCGCTCAAAATCGGCGGCGATGAAGAGCGGGAGCTTCGAGTCCCGCTGCAACTCATTGGTCATCACGGCGGCTTCA
This sequence comes from Acidobacteriota bacterium, assembly GCA_021779935.1. Lineage (GTDB taxonomy): Bacteria > Acidobacteriota > Terriglobia > Terriglobales > Acidobacteriaceae > JAJXZT01. The sequence goes on along the minus strand of JAJXZT010000061.1, from coordinate 16,487 downwards.
AGAGGCAAGCTCTTGGCGAGGGTTGGGCCTTCGACGGGAACCGTGAGTCCGAAGCCTCCGACGTGGTACTTCTGAATTTCGTCGCGGAGATGAGCGTACTCGGGGTTGTTGATGTTCAGGAATTGAACGCGGGCCCAGACGACGAACATCTGCCCGACCTTCTCTTCCAGCGACATCTTCCGAAGGGTTTTGTCGGCCCACTTATCCACGGAGCGGTCGTGGCGCAACGCAGGGGCATTCTGAGAAACGGCGGAAACGGCACAAAGGATCAGGGGGATGAGAACCGCAAGGTATTTTCGCATGGCGTCCCACGATATCAGCCATTCGTAAGGGAAAGAAAGCTTTCTGCGAGGCGGGTAGTCGGGCAGTTTGAAATCTCATGCCGCTGAAACGGTTTTTCCGTCCTGAGCGTCTAATCTAATAGGTGAACGAGTTCTTCTGATGACCGATCGTGATCTGAAATTCCTGCTTCCATTTTTGGTAGGACGCACAATGTCTGGTGCACACGGCAAAAGTTGTAAGACAGGTACAGCGCGACCGCGTGGCAATGGCCCTCGAACTTCTTGCTGAAAGCGTTCGTCAGCTGCTTCAACCGCTGAATCCCCATCCTCATATTCAGGTTCTGCCGTTCAACAAAGTTTGTGCTGATGTGTGTGGCGTCGGGTCCGCTGCTCAGGACAGCGATGCGCGTACCAATGCGCCGTGCGAGGCTGCGCCGTACTCCGCTTTCAGTAGAGGGCGCGCCGTACAGCTTTGTCAGCATCGCGCAATGTACATCGAACCCAAACGTACCAGTGGCCGCCTCCTCATAAACCCGCTGACCAGCAGTGGTGATCTGAGTCCGCGTGGCGACACGCGAAGCTAAGTCTTCCATGAATGTCGTAGCCCGCTCAGCATCACGGCTGCCGCACAGGTACGAGAGAACTAGTGTTGAATCGGCGTCGATTATAGTCGACGCCAAACGCCGCCCACGCTTTCGGACTACTTCTCGGCAGAGATGTTTTTCACTTTTGCGTAGCAGAAGCTCCACACTTCATCGCATTGAACCCGGCGGGAACGGACACCACGAACCGCCGCATTGCGATGGTCTGAGTTTGCATGTCCCAAGTCAGAAAGCAGCTTCGTGACGGCATCTTTCCTGGTACCCGAAAACAGAAAAGTTACCTAGATGCTGTTATCCGCAACTAACGTCATTGCGATTTATACCCGCTCAACTGTTGCTAACTTATTCATAATAATAATAATAATAATATTTTTCTGGAGTGAATGAAGTAACGATATGCGTAACGCGTTAAATGCGCATATTCCGCAAATTTGAACTTGCGGATTTATGCGAACTTCGGTAATCTGAATATGCACTTGAAAGGAGGGCTACTAAAATGAGCCCTAAGGAAGCTCCCAGTCAGGTCGAATCTATCCATGACGAACAGGGCATCCAAGACTCCGGGCAGGGCCGATCAACGATTAAATTCCCGTACCAAGACCTAGACGACGCCATCGGGATTGCAAAGGGCGTTCACGAAGTCGGTGGAACAAACTGCCAGAAAGAACAGCTAGCCGCTTATCTGAATCTCGCTGCTACTGGCGGCGGGTTTGGTTTGCGACTCATCACTGCGAAGCTGTTTGGGCTTATCAACACCGAAAAGGGCACGGTTTCACTGACTCCCCTAGGTTTCCGTATCTGCGACACACAGCAAGAGAAAGCCGCTCGCGCTGATGCATTCTTGAACGTCCCCCTTTATTCCGCCCTATACGAGCAGTTCAAGACCACCGTCCTTCCTGCCAACGCGGGTCTAGAGGGGGCAATTGAGAGCCTTGGCGTTGCCCCGAAGCAGAAAGACAAAGCGCGCCAGGTATTCCAGCGCTCTGCCACCCAAGCCGGATTTTTTGCATATGGCAACAACCGTTTGGTGATGCCATCGGTCAAGGCCACACCCGCTAGTGAAGAAAAGCAGGATGCTGGCGGCAGCGATGATAAGCGGAATGGCGGCGTTGGAGGTGACGGGGGCAAGAGGCACCATCCACTAATCGAGGGTTTGATAAAGGCGCTACCTGATGCCGAGACGGAATGGAGCATAGACGCGAGAAGGAAATGGCTCCAAGCAGCCGCTATGAATTTCGATTTCGTGTATTCGGATTCATCGAGCGAGGCCGGGTCAATTAAGGTCACGATCGAGCGCGAGAATTCTGGCAAATAAAGAAACCGCTCGTCTGTCAGAACGAGCGGTTTCAGAAAGGGGGCCCTATGTGATACGGGTAACCGTTCACAGGTCGGTCACAAAGGTCGTAATCACGATTTCCGTCGGCGATGAAACCTACGTGATCGAGGTACCGATATAGCGTAGCACCGTTTGCGCTATTGCGGTCGTGGAGCCAGCTACTCCCTGACCGTTATTCTAAACCAGTTTCCGCTTTAGCCCAACGTGCTTTTGCGGCACGTTGGGCTAAAGCCTTTCGGCTTCGGGTGGCAGTCTGGCGACTCTAGCCCGACCGCCCTTAGCCCCGCCCAACTTCCCCAGCGCCACCGCTGCCGGGTTCTTCTGCTTGGGCTTGAGTGGTGCACCCGTCGAAGTCTCTGCGACGCTAAGCGCGTTTTGTGTCACGTCCCGCTTGCTTGAGCGTCTTTGCACGAGTCCAATCATGCCACATCCCGCAGTTAGCCGTGCCGTCTCGCTATTCCCCCATCAACTTGAAACTGAGACACTACCACGAGGCGCGAAACCTCGTTTTCCGTCCCGGCATGGTTCCCAAAATCAGGGAACCAATTGATCTCCGGTTCACGGCGAAACCAGGTCAACTGGCGCTTGGCGTAGTTGCGATGGCCCTGCTGTGCGGCCGATATCGCTTCCTCAAGGGTGAGCTCGCCGTGGATGTATTGAATTGCCTGCCGGTAGCCGAGTGCGGCAAACGCGGCAACGGGAGCTTTTCCGTAGCGTTCAAGGAGTGCGCGAGTCTCCTCGACCAATCCGGTCTCGAACATCCGCTGCGCACGCTGGTTTATGCGTTCATAGAGGGCGGGCCGGTTGGGATTGAGGCCAATGCGCAGGATTTTGTAACCAACCAAGGGGTCGCGTCCCCGCTTCCAGAGTTCGGTCATGGCCATCCGAGCGGCGAGGCATACTTCAATGGCACGGACGGTTTTGGCTTCGTCATTGGCGTGGATTCCAGCGGCAGCCGCCGGGTCGAGCCGAGAGAGAATCCGATGAAGATGGCCGGGCCCCTTCTTTGCCGAACGTGCGCGCAAGCGGTTGCGCAAATCTTCCGAGCGCGGCGGTCCGGGAAAGAGTCCCTCCAGCAACGCACGCAGATACAGACCCGTGCCGCCGACGACAATCGGGAGCCGTCCGCGAGCAGTAATCTCCGAGAGCGCGACACGCGCCAATCGTGAATAGTCTCCGGCGGTGAAGGTCTGCTCCGGGGCGGCGACGTCGATAAGGTGATGAGGAACGCGGGCGCGGTCTTCGCGGCTCGGCTTGGCAGTACCGATCTCGAACTCACGGTAGACGGCAACCGAGTCGCAACTGACGATTTCACCGTTGAAGCGCTCTGCGAGGGCGAGGGAGAGCGCAGTCTTTCCGCTGGCGGTAGGGCCAACAATGACAACCAGTGGATGCCCTGGCAGGGCCAGTTGCTCGCTCAACGGGCGCTCCATGGAATGTGTCTCCAGAGACGCGCGATGGTGAAAGCCACAATGAGCAGGGTGAGCAGCGCGAGGCCCACCAGTCGGCGGACCGTGCCGGGATTGGCATGGTTTGGCACGGGGTCATTGTACAGAAGAAGCTACTGAGCTGAGACAAAGAAGCTATTAGGTATTAGGTGTTAGGCATTAGCTTGAAACTAAAAGCAACGGCAACGACAAGAGAAGAAACGAACAACCGAACCACATGAGCAACAGCAACAGCAACGCCCCCAAACAGAGCTTGGATGGACACCCGGCGGAAAACGGGAAGTGATACACTCGCGCCGGAATGCCCAAAGATACCCAAGGCCGCAGATTTCGCTTCGGTCTGTACGAAGTCAATGAGAGCTCCGGGGAACTCCGCAAGAACGGAGACCGGCTGCGATTGCAGGAACAGCCGTTCCAGGTATTGCTGATGCTGCTGGAGCGTCCGGGCGAAGCCGTCTCGCGCGACGAGTTGCGGGAAAGGCTCTGGCCGGCGGATACCTTTGTCGATTTTGATCACAGCCTGAATACGGCGATCAACAAACTGCGGGAAGCCCTGGGCGACACGGCGGGCAATCCGCGCTTTATTGAAACGCTGCCGCGACGCGGGTACCGATTCATTGCGCCGGTGGAGCGGCTGGACGAAGAGCCGGAGACGCCGGCCAAGCCGGGCAAAGTGGAGACTGGTGCGGAGGGGAGCACGGGCCGGTATCCCGACCTCCCAACGGTGGATCGCAAGATTCCGCGGACCTTGTTCGGAGTGTTGCAGGGAATGTATCTGCTGTTCTACGGCATTGCACTATGGCGATTGAGTGAGTGCGGACTGCGCGTTTATTTCCGCTGGAACATAAGGCCGGGGCTCACCGAGTCGGTGATCCTTGTGACCGCGATGGTCGGAATCTGCGTGAGACTTTATACGCTGAACGCCACGCTGTTTGATTACGTTCACCTGGGACGCAAGTTCCAGCGCCTGTTCTGGCTGGCGCTCCCGCTCGATCTGGTGTGGGCGCTGTCGCCCTTCCTGATTACGCACCTGATTGGAACGGGACTCGCCTTTGCGTGTTGCGTTGCGCTGGTGTACTCGCCATTTGCGCAGAGGGTGCTGGCTCTGATGGCGTATCCTCCGCGCGCCGCTTAACCTCGAACGTTCATCCAAGCGAAGATGCCGCTATTCCATGTCACCCTTGCGCGGATTGTAGAAGAAATGGAAGCGCAGCGCGAGGTAAGGGCCGTGGAACTGGGACGGCAACGCGGAGAAGGGGTTGGAGTTCGTGATTCCGCCCCAGGCAGCGCGATCAAGTGCAATGTCACCGGAGGGCCCCACGAGCTGGAGGCCAGCTACCTTTCCGTCCGGCAGAATAACGAACTGAATGGCAACCTTTCCTCGCTTCAGGAGCGGCGGTCGCGCCTCTTCCGGGATCAGGTTGTACCAGTTCATCTTCACCGTCTGCAAGACGCGTGCCAGGTAGGGTCCAAAGTCCACACCCTGGGTGTCGCTGAGAATATCGAAGGGACCCATGCGGCCGTAATTGCTCTGGCCGAGTCCGTAATCTCCGTAGTTGCCTCCGGTGCCAGCGCCGCGACTGTCACGCGCGGCTTCCTGAATCGACGAACCTGCCGACGACAGGGCGGAAGCAAATAAATTCTGCGTGGGCTTGGGCTGCGGAACGGGAAGCGCCGGATTCGGATTTGTAGCCTGGGCTTGTTGTTGCTGCTGCTGTCGCTGTCCACCACCAGCACCCATGGCAGGCGGCGTGGCTTCGGCGGACTGCTGTCCGGCAGCGCCCGGAGCACCCTGGGGCATCACATCCCGAAGTTGCTCCAACGTCTTGCGGTCGATGGGCGGAGTGCGTGACTCGGCAATTCGGTTCTTGTCGGAGAGATACTTTGTGTCCGGCGGCTTGGTGGGAGCCTGCCGGTCCTTGGGCATCTGGAGATATGTCAAATCACGCTGATTGATGAGGTCCTGGGCGTTCAGCAATTGAACCGGATTGCGCCTTGGCATCAACTTCGGCGAGAAGTACAGCAGCATGACGACGCAGATGTGGACGATGACTGAAATCCAGAAAGCCTCGCGGAAGCGCGACCGCGCAAGATCATCCTCGAGTTGCGCCAGCAACACAGGAGAGAAATCCGCGTTCTCAATCGCGGATTGTGGTTCCCACGCCGGAGGCTCAGGCAGAGGGGCCGGGTTCGGTGTGGGGGAGGGAATCTGTAATCCGGTCATCAAAATATACGGTTCTGGAAATCTCTCGCGTCAAGGATTGCCGGGCCAAATTCACCGGACATCGGCTGGTCCATTGGCGAAGCACACTACCGACGCGGGACCACGCACACTACTTAGACGTAAACCCCCGCCATCGGACTCTGTTGCTGAGGATATTTTCTCACTCCTGAGGTGATTATGAACAATTCTGCCGTAAATCGCCTGATGGCAAACTGAATTCAGCGAGCGCCAGTCAGGCACGTATAGGCCATCGGGTTTATCCAAGTCCGGCGCGGCGGCGGTGTTCCTCCATATTGCGCTGGATGTCGAGCGCCAGGGCCAGGGCGCGGCGTCCGTCGGCAAGAGGGATTTCAGGCTGCGTGCGAGTGCGGACGGCGTGGAGAAAACTGCGAATTTCGGAGAGCAGAGGTTCCTCGGCATCAACCGGCGGTTTCGAGGGCGCGATGACCGGCATGCCCTCCGCCGGTTGCATGTCGAGCAACGAACCTGGCGCTGCATCCTCGGCGGGCTTCACGGTGAGGGTGAAGACATCACGCCGGGCAAAATCGAGCGAGACATACTGATGCGGCTGGAAGAAGCGCAGTTTGCGTACGCGCTCCGTGCTGACGCGACTGGCGGTGAAGTTCGCAATGCAGCCGGAATCAAATTCAATGCGGACGTTTGCGATGTCGACTTTGGAGGTGAGAACAGGCAGGCCCACGGCGCGGATTTCGCGCACCGGCGACTTGACGATCGCGAGCACGACGTCGAGGTCGTGAATCATCAGGTCCATCACGACGTCAACATCCAGCGAGCGTGGCGTGAAGACGCTGAGGCGATGTACCTCGAAGAACATGGGGCGCGTGATTAACGGAAGCGTTGCGCGGACGGCTGGATTAAAGCGCTCCAGATGGCCAACCTGTGCGATGCGGCCGTGCTTCGCGGCGAGCGCGATGAGTTCGTCGGCTTCGGCAAGGTTGATGGCGATGGGCTTTTCGATCAGCACGTCCACGCCGGCCTGCATGAGAGTCCGTGCCACAGCCAGATGCGCGACGGTGGGGACCGCGACGGAAGCAGCATCGACATGCGTGGATGCCAGCATGTCCTCGACGGACGAAAAGGCCCGGCCGCCGAACTCGGATGCCGCGCTCTCGGCGCGCTTGCGATCGCCATCGACTACGGCAACCAATTCGATGGGAGTATCCGAATAACTCTTTTGAATCTGCTGATAAACACGCGCGTGGTTGCGTCCGAAAGAACCGGTGCCAACGGCGGCGACGCGAAGAGTGCTTGTGCTCAAAGTGGCCTCACTCAAAAAGATGATTGTCGCACTTCAGGCAGGGTTTGGTCAGTACATCGGAGGGGGAAGACGACGCGGCAGGACGGACGGGACCGCCACGAGATTTCTGGCCAGCATGACTACGAATGGTGATGTACGGCCGGCTCTTCGGCGACGATGCAGATTCCGGAGTCATTTGCCATGGCAATCACGGACTCCTTGTCGAACATCAGGCACTTGCCGGCATCAAGAGCGAGGCAGGTGGCGCCCGCCTTACGCATGGTCTCAATGGTGTGCTGCCCGACGACTGGGACATCGAAGCGCATGTCCTGATTCGGCTTGGCGACCTTAACGACGGTCAACGCGCGGCTCAAGGTGGAAGCCTCGCCGTGGAGGCTCTGCATGAGCTCTCCGGAGCGCAGGATGGCTGCGTCGGTGCCCTCCATGGCCTCAATGGCCACGCAGGCAGCTTCGGCGATCACCACGGTCTGGCCGATGTCGAAGCGCGCGACGTGGTGTGCGACGGCGCGTCCATAGGTGATGTTCGTCTGCTCCTGATCGGTCGGCTGACGGCGCGTAAGCACGCCCTCGGAGACGAGCATGGGTTCGAGGAACTCGGTTGACTTCAGCAACGTGATGCCTTCATCGCCCAATATTTTTGCGACTCCGCCGATCAGGGAATCGGTGTTGCGGGTGGGCAGCGTAAGCAACAGCTTCGCCAGTTTCCAGTCCGGACGAATGCTGCTGAAAATCTGCTTGTGTTTGACCTGGCCGGCCATGATCGCCTTTGTCACGCCCTCGCGCTTGAAGGTATCGATCAGCTTGGAGAGTTCTCCCAGGGACAGCCAGTGCACGGAAACTGCCCCCATCTTTTCAATCTCGGGAGAAGTTTCTTCCTTGATGGCGGCCACTACTACTTCGTAGCCGCGCGATTTGGCAGCGTCCAAAACGAGGAAGGGAAATTTGCCGTTGCCCGCGATGAGTCCAAGCCGTTCCGCCATAAGTGCAGATCTCCAATGCCCCTTATATCGGCAATCGCCAGTGGGAAGCTACTTAATGATGCCGCGGTCGGCATGTTCGATGAACCGAATCAGGATTTCGACGTCTTCGGAAAGGTTACCTTCCGAGCGCAGCCGCTCGAGGGCCTGGGTGGTATTGAGCTTGGAGTGAAGGAGAACACGAAACGCGCGCTGGATGTCGCGCACACGTTCCTTGGAGAAGCCGCGGCGCTCCAGTCCAATGGAGTTTGCTCCGTAGGCGTGGACATCACGAACGGCACAAGTCTTGGAAAAGGGAAGCACGTCCTGGGTGATGATCGATCCGCCGCCGATGTAAGCGTGTGTTCCGACATGCACGAACTGGTGGACCGGGCTGAAGGCGCCGATTGTGGCCCAATCCTCGACGATGACGTGACCGGCGAGCGTAGCCGCATTGGCCATGATGACGTGGTCGCCGACGCGACAATCGTGAGCGATGTGCGAATAGGCCATGAGCAGGCAGTCGCTGGCGATCTTCGTCAGCCCCCCGCCCTTGATGGTGCCACGATGGATGGTGACGAATTCGCGGATCTCATTGCGGTCGCCGATCTCCAACCGCGTGGGATCGTTCTTGAACGTAAGGTCCTGCGGGCCCATGCCGATGGATGTGAACGGATAGATGCGGTTACGGCTGCCAATCCTGGTTGGCCCGTGCAAGACAACGTGGGATATGAGTTCGCACTCTTCGCCCATCTCGACGTTGGAGGCAACGGTGCAGAAAGGGCCGATCTTGCACGACTCCGGGACGATGGCGCCGGCTTCCACGATTGCTGTAGGGTGAATACTCATTTGCCGGTCTCGCTATTCCGCTTCCGCGCTGGCGTTGGAGTTGGCTTTTGTGTCCACCAACCGGCAAGTGACGGTGGCTTCGCAGGCCACCTTGCCGTCGACGTAGGCCTTGCCTTCCATCTTTACCGCTGTGCTGCGCCAGACGATGACTTTGACTTCAATGCGGAGCTGGTCGCCGGGAACGACCGGGCGGCGGAATTTTGCGCGCTCAATACCCGCGAAGACCATCAACTTGTTTGCGCGGTCGGGAACCTCGGTCAGCAAAAGCGCGCCACCGGCCTGTGCAATGGCTTCCACGATGAGCACGCCGGGCATGATTGGATTGCCGGGAAAATGTCCGTTGAAGAATGGTTCGTTCACGGATACGTTCTTGAGGGCGACGATTCGCTGATGGGGTTCAACTTCGATCACGCGATCAATGAGCAGGAACGGGTAACGATGCGGCAGGATGTTCTGAATCGCCTGAATATCGTAGGTCGTCTTCTGCTCGCCAGTGGCGGTTTCCGGCGTATTGGATACAGTGTCACTCATGAGGTAGTCTCGAAACGAAAATTATACACGCCGCGCGCACCTGCATTTGCGCGTCCGGCGTCCGGGAGAGCAGATGAAAAGGCGGGAACGGCATGCAGAAACGTCTGAGGCGAGCCTCCTGAAACTTGCACGATCCATGAAACCCGAGGCGCTGGGAATCCTGCGCAGCCTGGTGGAGCGCGAGTCGCCGAGCAACAACAGGGACGCGGTCAATGCCATCGCGGAGTACACGGCGGGCCTCTTTGAACAGGCCGGAGGACGTTCCCGGCTGCACAAGCAACGCGAATATGGACACGTCCTGCAAGTGGATTTCTCCGGCGGGAAGAAGCAGGGCATCCTGCTGCTTGGGCACCTCGACACGGTGTGGGAGATGGGCACGCTGGCGCGCATGCCATGGAAAGTGAGTGCAGGAAAGATTTACGGACCGGGCATCTTCGACATGAAGTTCGGGGTGGTGCAGATGCTGTATGCGATCAAAGCTCTTCAGCAGTTACGCGGCGGATTGCCGCGACCGATTACGGTGCTGCTCAACCCTGATGAAGAAGTTGGGAGCCGCGCCTCGCGTCCCTTCACGGAGAAGCTGGCAAAGAAATGCAGCTCGGTGCTGGTCTTTGAACCCTCGGCGGGAGCTCGCGGCGCATGCAAAACGTCGCGCAAGGGAGTTGGAGATTACAGGGTTCGCGTGCACGGGCGGCCCTCCCATGCCGGTCTTGACTTCGAGACAGGAGCGAGCGCAATTCTCGAACTGGCGCGGCAAATTGAGAAGATCAGCGAGTTCACCGACCTGAAGCACGGCATCACGGTAAATCCCGGAGTTATCAGCGGCGGAACGCGGACAAATGTGGTTGCAGAATTTGCGGAAGCCCTGGTTGACGTGCGGGTGACAAAGACATCACAAGCGCCAGCGCTGGACCGAAGATTCCGCAGCTTGAAGCCGTTGGATCGCCGCTGCTCGATTGAGGTCAGCGGTGGGGTCAATCGCGGACCGCTGGAACGCAACAAGCAAACGTTGGTTCTCTACCGCAAGGCCAAAGATATTGCGAGCGACCTTGGTTTCGAACTACCGGAGGTTTCAGTGGGCGGCGGATCGGACGGCAATTTCACGGCTGCGATTGGCATTCCGACGTTGGACGGCCTGGGCGCGGTGGGAGACGGGGCTCACGCCGTTCACGAGCACATTGTGGAGGCGGAGGTCCCTCGACGGATTGCATTGGCCGCCCGGCTTATCGAAGAGTTATAAGAATCGACACATAAGTGCCATATGGCAGGCGTGATCAGAGTGCGCGGGTTCGCTGGTGCGCTTTGTCCACGGGCCACACGCAACTGCGGGAATTACCGGCCGATGTTCGCTTTGCATGGCATGGCTTTGTTTTGACTAGCTGAAACAGGTAGCCTAAACTGGCTATATCGCCCCGTGTGCAACGGAACGAATCCGGCAGCGAGTCGATGAGCGTATCAGGGAGGAAGTTATGTTCGGTGGAAAAATTGGAATTCCCGAGCTGCTGGTGATTCTGGCGATTGCACTGCTCATCTTTGGCCCGTCAAAGCTCTCTGAGCTTGGCAAGGGACTGGGCGACGGAATCAGGAACTTCAAGTCGTCGATGAAGGAAGGCGAGTCGAACTCGGACCAGAACCAGAAGAAGTAGCTTCCCTCAACGCATCTCCAAGGAATTGAAGAAGGGCGCCTGTGCGGCGCTCTTTGTTGTTTTTAGAGGGCACCGTGCGCGTGGAGCATTCGATACACGCGCGCGACCGGAAGTCCCACCACATTGAAGTAGCAACCGCTCACACCGCTGATCCAGCGCGAGGCCATGCCCTGGATGGCATATGCTCCGGCCTTGTCCATCGGTTCACCGGTGGCGACATAGGTGTGGATCTCTTCTTCCGAGAGCGGCACGAATCGGACGCGGGTGATTTCGACCTGGGTGTCTTCGAAGCGATCGTTTCCATTCCGTCCCACGAGGCAGACGCCGGTCATTACCTGATGCTCCCGGCCAGACAGCAATCGCAGCATTGCGGCGGCGTCGGATTCGGACGATGGTTTTTCCAACACGTCGTCCGTGACGACGACCGTGTCGGCGCCAAGCACGAAGTCACTTGGGTCGCACTCGGCGTAGACGGCGGTCGCCTTCTCGCGGGCCAGTCGCTGAACGTATGCCTCCGCAGCTTCGTTCGGTTGCATCTTCTCGACGACGTCCGCGGGACGGATACGAAATTGAATTCCGGCGTTTCGCAGCAGTTCCGCTCGCCGGGGAGATTGAGAGGCAAGAACCAGCATCGACTCCATTTTAGCGAAAAGAACGGAGAAGGCGGAGTTCCTGTCCGGCACCGGCGCGCCGGCTTAAAACAAGTTCTCTTGAACGATGCGATGGATCGCGGTTCGGCTCATGACGTGGCCGGAGTTTTCTGTTTCTCCGCGGTCTTCCAAACCGGAAAATAGAACCGCCGCCGGCAACTGCGGCAACGGAAGGGCCGAAGAAATCTCAGCACTGCCGGTATGTCACGAGCGCGAAAATGTGAAGACCGTATGTTTTCGCATTTACAAAATGGACATTGCAAGGCGAACTCCTACTTGGTAACTATCCAACTTGCAGATTGGCTTTCGTATGCAACGAACGGGATGGTTGTTTTCCAACCTACCACCAAGCAGAAGTTGCAGACGTGAATCTTCGGAGAATCACTTCCACCGCTGGTTGGAAAACAAAACACGCACCGATCCATTGCCGGAAACTCCGGAGTGTGCAGGAGTCGCTGCGGAACACGCCTTGCATGCTTCAGATGCGCAGGCTCCCTGACATGGATGCTACAATCAAAATTAATCCCTAACGCAACCCGCAAGTGATTGCCTAATAGAGATTTCGCCAGCATGGACTGCGCTTTCATCCGCAATTTCGCCATCATCGCCCATATCGATCACGGGAAGACGACACTTTCCGACCGTCTGCTCGAATTGACGGGCGCTCTTTCCGCACGCGAGATGCTGGGGCACGAACAGGTGCTTGATGCCATGGACCTGGAGAAAGAACGCGGCATCACCATCAAGGCACACTCAGTTCGCATGCTGTACACGGCCGAAGATGGCAATACGTACCAACTGAACCTTATCGATACGCCGGGGCACGTCGACTTCAGTTACGAAGTGTCGCGCTCGCTGGCGTCATGCGAGGGTGCTCTGTTGGTGGTGGACGCGACGCAGGGCGTTGAGGCACAGACGCTGGCGAACAGCTACCTGGCGATCAATCACGGCCTCGAAATCATTCCGGTGATCAACAAGATTGACTTGCCGAGCGCGGATATAGAACGCACCAAGGAGATGATCGAAAGCACGATCGGGCTGGACGCAAGCCGTTCCCTGGCCATCAGCGCGAAAACCGGTATTGGGGTTCACGAGGTACTGGAAGCAATCGTCCAACGAATTCCCCATCCCAAGGGGAATCCCGATATTCCGCTGCAAGCACTGATCTTCGATTCATGGTTCGACTCCTACCGCGGCGTCGGAGTGTTGGCACGCGTGGTCAACGGACGCATGTACCAGGGACAGAAAATCCGCCTGATGTCGAACGGAAAGGCGTTCGAGGTGGAGAGCATGGGCGTGCAGATGCCCAAACCGGTGGAGATACGGGAACTGAGCGCCGGCGAAGTCGGTTTCTTTTTCGCCACGATGAAGAATGTGGCGGACACAAAAATTGGCGATACGGTGACCGACGACACGCATCCGGCGCTGGAACCGATGCCGGGCTTCGAAGAACTGAAGCCGATGGTGTTCGCCGGTCTCTATACAGTGGATTCGCACGAGCACACGCTGCTGCGCGATGCGCTGGAAAAGCTGCGGTTGAACGACTCGTCGTTCTTCTTCGAACCGGAAAGCTCGGTGGCGCTCGGGTTCGGTTTCCGCTGCGGATTCCTGGGCCTGCTGCACATGGAGATCATCCAGGAACGGCTGGAGAGGGAATATAACCTCGACCTGATTGTGACGGCTCCCGGCGTGCGCTACATGGTGACGCTGACCGATGGCGCGATCATCGAAGTCGACAATCCCTCGAAGTGGCCCGATCCCACGTTGATCGAGAAGGTGAACGAGCCGATCATCACCGCGACGATCCTGACGGCGGAAGAGTACGTCGGCGGCATCCTGAAGCTCGTCGAGGAAAAACGCGGGCGGCAGAAGAATTTCGAATACGTCAGCGCGAACCGCGTGATGCTGACCTACGAACTGCCGCTGAACGAAATCGTGCTCGACTTCTATGACAAGCTTAAGTCGGTTTCGCGAGGATACGCCTCGCTGGACTATCACCTGTCGGGGTGGTGGGAGTCACCGATGGTGAAGCTCGATATCCTGGTTGCGGGCGATGCGGTCGATGCGCTTTCCATCATCATCCACAAGGACCACGCCCAGGAGCGCGGCCGGGCATTGGTCTCCAAGATGCGCGAGCTGATCCCGCGGCAGCAGTTCGAAGTCGCAATCCAGGCAGCGATTGGCGCAAAGATCGTTGCGCGCGAAACGGTTGGCGCGCTGCGCAAGAACGTGATTGCCAAATGCTACGGTGGAGACATATCCCGCAAGCGCAAGCTCCTCGAAAAACAAAAAGAGGGGAAGAAACGCATGAAGCGCATCGGCAAGGTGGACATTCCGCAAGAGGCGTTCCTGGCCGTCCTGAGAGTGAGCGAGGAAAGTTAACTGATCGGTCAACGATGGCGGCCTACCCCAAACGGGGGACACGTCAGAACCGAAACCGGTACACGCTAAGCTGCTGAAAACGGGACAGATTTTCAGGCTGCTACTGCATCAGGCGGTCACACACAAAAGTGACAAATGTGCAAAAGTCCATTTTGCAAGGTTTAGCGAACAGATAATCCCCCCTCCGTCAACCGGAAACCTAAGCGGTTCGCAACTACTTCAATTCGAACGTCTTATCTTGAGACTTGCTCCCAAAATTGGGCGCTGAAACGACGGTTGGCGCAGCAGGGTAGAAATATGGGCCTCGTTTTCCACATTTTTTCCCACAGAGCCGCCGGGCTGTTTTGCAGTAACAGTGCGCGTTACGGCCGATGCTGAAACAACGCCGATAGCCGGAGTCTGGGCTTGGCCGAGGCAGTGGAAACAGGTGAAGGGCGTGAACGGCCCCCACCCCCCCGTGTTTTAAATCCTTGTAAATCAAATATCTGGGCAGTTTTGTCGCTAAATATTTGAAAAACAAAGGGGTTAAACGTGCTTGTTTTCAGATATTTGCGAATATGGATGGAATTATCGAGGGTTCATGCCGGGGATCGACTGTAAAAGAACAGGAACTCGCCGGAAGACGAGTCCCTCTATTTCTAGAATAGCAAATCGCGCGGGGAAACGGACCACCTCGATTTGCTTTGTTTGCCGTGAGTTATGCCATGAGGAGGCTTGACAAAAAAGTTTCGAGTTTCGAGAAAGACAAGAATTCACCACCGAGACGCAGAGTCACAGAGGAAAAACATCAGCCGCGGATTCGCGTGAATTTTCACGGGTAGAGTTTCGGAAGAATTGTCGATTGCTGATTTCTGATTGAGGATTGGCTGCGGATAGGCGGGGATTTCGACTTGGGTCATGCGCCAAACCGCCCCCCCGCTGCGAAAGGGGTGAAGTGTTTTCTCTTGACATCCCCTTTTATAGAACCCGCGGAAGTCCGCGTCCCCCGGCCGAAAGGGCGCCCGAGGCAAAAACCCGAGCGCGTAATTGCCGATCGCGGATATGACTCCGATCCCTTGCGCGAACGTCTGCAGAAACGCGGCATCGAGCTGATTGTGCCCTACCGGAAGAACAACAAGGTACGGCGTTACGAAGACGGTCGCAAGCTGCGGCGATATCTTCGCCGCTGGATTGTGGAGCGAACCAACGCCTGGCTGGGACAGTTCCGCCGATTGCTCGTTCGCCATGAACATCTGCTCTCCACCTATCGCGCCTTCTTCTACATCGCTTGCTTCTGGATTACCCTACGGAGGTGTTTTTGAAACATGCTCTAGAAAAGATATACGTTCGATTCAATTAGGAAGTGACCGCGCTTCGAATATCGATAGGAGGCACATTTTGTTGATCCCGCAGATGCTACAAAAACGTCGACGCGTAGTTCTGTGGATTGTGGTGTGTGCAATGATCTGTGCTGGTATTGCGATAATCGTGAACCATCCTTATGTATTCAAGAAGACTGTGCCGGTGCAGTTTGATTGGGAGCGATCCTCTGGATTCATAAGCATCTCTGTCCCAGAGTCACCGTATGGTTCGCTATATGGCCATTTGATCGCGGCGCAAGCGAAGCCTTATATCGCTGCCGCCCTGAAACAAAGGGGATGGACTTCAGCACGTGGCCAACTCAGTGTTCGTATTGTATGCCTAGTATACGTGTCTGGTTTTGACCCATATGACACCTGGGGGGGCAAGCTTATTGATCCCCAAGTTACACCCTTGATGCACGCAGCGGAAGAAGGTGATATTGCATCAATTAGAACTCTTATTTCAGCCAATGCGAGAGTTGACATACGGGACCAAAGCGGTCAGACAGCGTTAATGCACGCAAGCAAGAAAGGACAAGTTGGTGCAGCTCGGATATTACTGGCATCTGACGCGGATCCAAACGCCCGGGATTGGAACGGGCGCACGCCTTTCATGTGGGCGGCTTGGAATTGCGACGAAGAGCTCGGAGTCGATTTGGTAGCCGCAGGAGCTGACATTAACACCAAAGACAACTATGGAGAATCTGCTGTGGGGTACTCGCGCTGTCCCAAGACAGTACAGAATATGATTGAAAAAGGCTTGATGCTCCGTAAGCAAGCCCGACACGAATAGCACATCAATGGACGTCCAGGAGCACATCGGAAATATGAGAGTACGGCGGGGAACTTGGGGGAGAAGAACCGATCAGCCGCTCAGTCGGGCTTTCACTCCATCCTTTCGCGATCGTTCCCCCATTGATAGAATCTCGGACGCGCTGCGCGCGGCTTTGTTTCTACCCACAT
>JAJXZT010000008.1 GCA_021779935.1 Acidobacteriota bacterium | reverse complement strand
ACTGAAATAGCCCCAGTTCCGCTCGTTTCTTGCGAACGAACATTCGCCACCAAGCCTGCTCAGGAAAACCAAGAACCGCCCCGATCACACCCGCACACGCAGTCGGTTACTCAGACAGGCTCCTAGCTTCTGCAGTTCTGTGGTACCCAATTGGATATTTGGCATACTGGCTATTGTTTCGAAGGAAGGCAAATGCCACAGAATCACGCCTTGGCGTTCGGAGTTAGTCTTGGCGTCATGATCATGATTATGATGGGCGGCAGGTGGCCCGGGTTACCAAAACACTGACGGTGGCCCGTTCAAGCCCGACGCTGGCTTGAGCGAGGCAGTTATCTGATGTCGCGCGAAAACTCCTCTGATACAGTTCTCAACGTGCCCTTGGGACTGAACCGGCTTCACGAATCCGGTTACGACACTTCCGGCAATCTGCTGAGCGGAGGCTACGGCTACGATGCCGAGGAACGCATGTCGTCGGCAGCGGGCATCACCTACACCTACGACGGAGACGGCAGGCGCGCACGGAAGTCGAACGGCAAGCTGTACTGGACGGGGCTGGGCGGCGAGCCTCTGCTGGAGAGCGACGCGGCTGGCAACTTCACGGCCGAGTACATCTTCTTCAACGGCAAGCGAGTGGCGCGGCGGGACCTGCCGGGTGGCGCGGTGCACTACTACTTCTCCGACCACCTGGGCACGGCCAGCGTGATTACCAGCAGCACGGGGGTTGTGCAGAAGGAGTCAGACTACTATCCGTACGGCGGCGAGCGCCGCATCCTCGACGCCGACTCGAACAGCTTCAAGTTCACCGGCAAAGAACGCGATACAGAAACCGGACTCGACTACTTCGGAGCGAGATACTACGCGTCTACGATGGGACGCTTCCTCTCGCCCGACTGGTCCGCGAAGGAAGAACCTGTACCGTACGCAAAGCTGGATAATCCGCAAACGCTCAATCTCTATGCGTATGTCGGCAACAATCCGTTGATTCACATTGATGCAGATGGGCATGATTCTCTTGGACTCTCGTTCGACAATTACAGAGCAGAGGTTCACGGTTATCACATCCCAATGACCGGGCACGGCGCATTGATCACAATAGATTCCAAAGGACATACAAGAGGCTTTGAATATGGTCGCTACGGGGACGACAAGGGAGTTGTTCGCAGGCTAAAGACTTCGAATCTCGTCATGAAGGATGGAAAACCTACAGAAGCATCAATGAAGAAGCTTTTGGCTGGGATAGCAAAACAAGAACACAACTATACCGGGACGATTTCTGGTGCGTACTACAAGATGTCGGATCAGAACACGATTAAGGTTGATGCATATGCAGAAGGAAGGATGTCGCAGAACGGAAACCCTGATCGGACACCCTACAGCACTGGAGTTCTTTGGGGAGCGAATAACTGCGGCACATTTGTACGGGATGGAATCGAGGCTGGCGGAGGGGACACTTCACATACTTGGGGAGATTCCAGACCGGAAAGAATCATAAGTGATATGCAAAAGAGTTCTGACGGCTCCATCACATATGACGCGAAGAACGGAACGCTCACGACAAAGGACAAAAAGCCATGAGACTGTCAGTTGTCTGTCTTGTTCTATTGGCACTCCTGATTTCAGTGTTGTCCTTGGGCTGTAAACGAAAAGCCCCAACGAGACCACGCGGAGTACCTGCGTCTGCCGTTTGGGCCGGTGGGGCTGACGGTGGCGCATTCTTCACTTGTACGCCAAGTGAGAAGGGTGAACCTAACATCTGTACTGTTTATCAGGACAGCACAGGTGAAGTTTACATGGAAGGAAACTTCGTTTTGAAAAATGAAATGCGTGGAGCGACGGCTGGCGAATTGATGTTCGTTACTGCCGATGGAGACAAAATCTATCTGGCACACAATTTGATTCTTATTCCCGTGGCAGGTAGCCGCGGGCGCGTTGGCCCGCCCAAACCTAGGTGAGTGTGCCACCGGCCCCTCGCCGTTTGGGACTGGTCATGAATGCACGACGACGAGATGTAACTATGACGTCGGTTGCCGTTTGTGCATCTGACTTGCGTTTTGTACCATACCGCTTTACCGGCAAAGAACGCGACACCGGAACCGGCCTCGGCTACTTCGGGGCGAGATACAATGCGAGTACGATGGGAAGATTCATGAGTCCTGATCCGCTCATGATGAATGCCCTCCGCGTCATAAATCCACAGCGCTTAAACCTCTACAGCTATGCCGTCAACAATCCGTTGAACTATATCGACCCCGATGGCCGCGATGCCGTCGTGGTTGGATTCAGCAAGCTCGCGGCTGGTGCAGGACACGTTGGCCTGATTTCTGTTGACACGAATGGGATAGCGAGATTTGGCGAATTCGGTCCGGCTGGCGGGTCTAAACCCGTTTGGGCTGGGCATGTGAATAGCTATACCCTGGCGACTCATGTTCAATTCAATGGCCTCGGACAACCAACGCAGGAATCGTTGGCTGCCTTGGTGAAGGAGCTTTCAGGCACTGAGCAACAGCCCGAAGAGAGTATCTCGCTGGCCTACTTTAAGACGAGTTCGTCTGAGCAGGCCGCGCTCGATGCTTGGATGAGTAGTAATGCTGACACGCACGGGTTGGCGTGGCAGGTCTATTTCGTCGGTATCTTTGACTGTCGAGATTACGTCAACTTCGGCTTGGACGCGGCAGGTATCCAACGCTCAAACCTCTCACAAACAAATATCACACCTAATTACATGGTGCGGCTTTTGATGGAATCGGCAAAGTCCATCCCCTATTCGGGCGACCAGAAAAAGAAGAAGCAGACTGAGAAGGTGACAACAAGCATTTGCGACACGAACAGTGAGAACTGCACGAATACGAAGAGGGATTAGGAGGTGCTATGGGAAAGTGCGTAGTGACGTTAATCATGACAATGGCGCTCGCCGTCATTCTTACTCTCGCAAGTTGTGCGCCTTCTCGCCCCGCTCGCGTTCCTAATAGCGCCGTGTTTGTCCAAGGGGCAAAACAAGGATGGTGGGAGGAGTGCACGATAGATTCTTCCATGAGTTCAAACCGCTGCTCGATCTATGGTTCAAATGGCGTCTTGATCATTGGTGGTGAGTTTAAGCCTTATGACGGAGGAGCAGCCGTACCTGAAGACCAACTGACGATTGACCCCAGGAATTCTCTTTCATCAGTTCACCGTATTTGCTTGAAGAACGGAAGGATCCTCCTGCCTATCGCGGTATATGAGCAAGAGCGCGCTTTCCTTGACGATATCTTCAAGCAGCGCAGTAGCAGATCAAAGTAGGTGTACGACTTGGCAAAGCGCAAGTTCACCGGCAAAGAACGCGACTCCGAAACCAGCCTCGACTACTTCGGGGCCAGGTACTACGGATCAAACATGGGGCGCTGGATGTCGCCCGACCGAGCTACCAAACGCAATTCGGCGTCTAAGCTTGACCTCCTCTGCATTCAATCCTTTGTCTTTCCAGTTCGAATATCCGGCAGTTCCTCCGTGGTCTTCTTCCGAAACCTTTGAAACCTCCGAAACTTGCTTCTACCCCCTCTCCCTCCATCCGACGTACAATGCTCCCGTCACAATTGGATTCACCTTCATAGCCGTTTGCAGGAAATGAGGAGGAGCCATGGGCAGCGACAATCTCACCCCCAACGAACCCGTCGACGCCGGACACGTTCCCATCACTGAAGAGTTCGACAGTCCCAAGCACACCATGCCTGACGCTCTGCCGGTTGCCATCGCGCTACTCTTTGTCGCCATCGTCGTGGCCGGACTCGCGTGGATCTTCCGCGCTCAACCCGTCGCCACCGGCAGCATCGACGAAGCCTACGCCGTCGATATTCCCGACCAGAGCACCGTCCTCGCCACCGTCCAGCTCACCATCAAGAATGTGACCAAGAAGACCATCAACCTCAGCAACATCAACATCACTCTGCGCACCGACCAGGGTGAATACAGCGACGACGCCGCATCTGTCACCGACCTGGCCCGGTACTTCCAGGCTTACCCCGAGCTCAAGGAACATTCCATCGAGGGATTGGCCCGTGAAACCAAGATTGCTCCCGGTGCGCAGGTCTCCGGCAGTGTCATTGTCAGTTTCCCCACCAACAAGGTGAAGTTCGATGCGCGGCGCGCGCTCATCGCCACCATCTCGTTCTACAATGCCAACCCCATCGAGATTCAACGCTAGGCATTCATCGATATTTATCAATACAAAAGCCACCCGCTCCGTTCGGACAGGTGGCTTTCCTTTTGCCGGTATCCATCCCGCGATCTTCACATCACGGGCCTAGATTTACCAATTCGTTATCGATAACTTATTAATCATTATTCCCAGCCAATCGGAAATTACTCCTGCATTACTTCCCCATAACCAGATGGTCAACAGGTTTGATAACTACTTTGCTACCGTTTCCTCTGTAGGAACTTCATCCGATGCTGCGGGTGAATGGACGATGGCACGTCGTCATATTTCAGCAGACTGATCGATCCGTCCACCTCCAGCACCCCCAGCGCAACCTCGGAAACACTGGCGATTCCGTGTTCCCGCAGCGCCCGTTCCACCTCGTCCGCCGTCATGTGCTCGCGCGCCATGTTCGCCATCACCATTTCTCCGTTGTGTATCAGCAACGACGGCTCCCCCTGCACCACCTTCCGGAACCCGCGATTTATGCCGCTCAACTCCGCTACTCCATAATTCATCACCAGCAGCGTGCACGCCGCAGCCACGCCTCCGACGAGCGTAGTGTCCGGACCGGTCATCGCATTCTGCACTGCGTTGCTCAACAACAGCAGCAGCGTCAGGTCAAACGGCGTCATCTGTCCGACCTCGCGCTTGCCCGTCAATCGCACGCCAATCAGCACGACCATGTAAATTGCGGCTGTCCGCAACACGATGTTCAGCAGCGTTCCCCACGGAGCCATATTTTTTCTCCCTCAATTTCGTCGAACTCCTCGCTCGCGCATCCTACAACATCGCGCGCCACAAAGAAAAAAGCCCGCCGCGGCGAGCCTTCTTCCGCTTCCGTGCTTACGCGTTAATTCTTTGGAGTGCTCAAATAACCGGTCACCGAGTTCTTCTCGACCTTATAGATCACGAGCTCGTAGAGACGCCGGTCGCGACCCGTATAGAATTGCAGCGGCTCGTTCATCGTGCGATCTTTCTTTTCGATCGTGCGATCGTCGGCCATCACGTTCAGTGTGAATTTCCCGTGTTTTACATCTGCCTTCTTCAGCTCAAGGCTGATCGTAGAAACCGGAACGCGCTTCTTCTTTGCCAGCGTGAACTCGAAGTAGTTGCGATCGCCCTTGTGCTTCAGTTCTTCCAGTTCGTCATGCGTACGCGCAATCAAGCCGCTCTGCACGCCCAGATCGCCAATCGCTTTCTGAAGCTGTGCCTTCGTCGCCTCGATCTCCGTCTTGTTCACGGCAATGTCGGTTTTCGCGCCGCCGAGTTCCGTCTTCACGCCTGACACTTCGCCGCTCACCTGCCCCACTGCCTGCTGGGTCTTCTGCTGTTCGGCGGTCAACCGTTCTTCCGACTGCTGTTGCTGGCGCTTCAGTTCGGTCGAGCGTTTCGCGATCTCTTCACGCGTCATTCCCACCTTCGAGCCAAGTTCCTCGACTGCGGCGCGCATCTGTTCGTCCGTGATGTGCAGCTTTTCCTGGATTTGCTTCTGGGCAACTTCGGAAACCTTCTCCTTGCCTTCCAGTTCCGCGACGCGTCCTCGCAGATCGTTGATAAGGAATAACGAAATGATGATGTAGATCACCGCCACTGCCAGCAGTACATACCGCAGCACGTGGCTTTCGTTCGCTACCACCTGTCCTTCATCGGACATGTTTTGCTCCTTGGAGGAATCCGCCGCGCGGGGCCTGGGCCGCACGGATTCTCCCTCTGGTTCGTAATTAAGTTGTCACACAACTCGACGGGATTGTTTCAGCTTCGTTCACCCGGCGTCAATGTGCCATTTGAGGTATCCGCGAATCCCCTCCAGGTTCTTCCCATCTTGCGACATCTTCTCCGCGGTTTTCGCTAACGTACCGGCGCAACTGGGCTTGATCGTAGTGCGACATATCTCCGTATAACCCGTTGCGCGCGTTCTTTCGCCGACTCCGTTACAATTCAGCCGTGAAGACTTGGGATGTTGTGTTGATTGGCGGCGGTGTCATCGGGCTTTCGCTCGCCCTTGAACTCTCGCGCGGAGGCGCCGACGTCGCGGTCATTGAACGCGGCGAACCCGGCCGCGAGGCCTCACATGCGGCGGGTGGAATGATCGCCGATCTTGATCCCGTCCTTCCTCCCGAACTCAGGCCGCTGGCCACTTTTAGCGCACGTCTCTACCCCGAGTTCGTTCGCCTGTTGCAGGACGAATCCGGTCACAAGATCGATTTCCGCCGTGACGGCACCATCGATCTGCTCGAGCATGCCATCGCTCCCGAGCCCGGCACTGGAGTTCGCTCACTGAGCACCGAAGAAGTTCGCGTCCTTGAGCCGAAGCTTACCGTGCAGGGTTTTCCGTATTTCATGCCGGAAAATGCCATCGATCCACGCGATCTTGTCACCGCGCTGGTACTGGCATTGCGCCGGCGCAGCGTTGAAATCGTCAACGGTTCTCCCGTGCAAAGCGTCCTCACCGAGGAGGGTCGCGCGACCGGCGTGCAAACCGCGCGTGCCCGGTACGTTGCAAAATCGGTCGTCAACTGCGCCGGTTCGTGGGCCCCGCAGATTGCTCCCCTGGAGCTGCCCACTCGTCCGGTGAAGGGCCATATGGTTGCGCTCGCGTTTCCGGCGGGGACTCCCGGCGCTGACCAGCCGCCCGTGTTGCGGCACGTAATCCGTTCGCGCTGGTGCTACATCCTGCCTCGAAGCACTGGACGCTTCGTGGTGGGCAGCACCGTAGAGCCCGCCGGATACGACAAGACGGTCAACACATACCGCATTCAGCGGCTGCATCACGCCGCGACGAACGTGGTGGCGGAATTCAAGGAAGCCCGCATTCTGGAAGCCTGGACCGGCCTGCGTCCCGGGACCCCCGACAGTCTGCCGATTCTCGGTCCTACTTCGATCGACGGATATTTTGCCTGCACCGGACACTATCGCGATGGCATTCTGCTGGCTCCCGGCTCGGCGCGCGCCCTCGCGCAGGTGCTGCAAACGGGCCGCTCGGAAATCGACATCGCTCCTTTTTCTCCATCGCGATTCAATCTGTGACGATTCTCTCCGCGCCCCACCAATGATATGTCGAGCATTACGGCTGCCTCTCCCGCTTTCCGCACCATGCCGCAAGTTGTATACTTGCCAGCTTGCTTCCTGTCAGACGAGGGCAGCGACAGGAGTGCAGCCGGCCCGGGAAGTTCACACGCACTACTCGGTTCGCGTTCCACCAATCAAAGAAAGGATTCTTCCCCATGGCGTCATCCGCGGTAGCTTTCGCAAACGAAAACCGGCAACGGTTTCTGGAAGAACTGAAAGACCTTCTTCGCATTCCCAGCATCAGCACGCTGCCGGAACACAAGGAGGACATCCACAAGGCCGCAAAGTTCGTCGCTGACGACCTGAAGCGGATCGGCTTTGAGCACGTCGAAATCATCCCCACCGAGGGACATCCGCTCGTCTACGCCGACTGGCTCCACGCCGCGGGCAAGCCCACTGCCCTGTGCTACGCCCACTACGACGTCCAGCCAGCCGAACCGCTCGATGAGTGGAAGACTCCGCCATTCGAGCCCACCGAACGCGACAACAACATTTACGCCCGCGGGGCGGTCGACGATAAAGGCCAGCTCTGGATGGAAGTAAAGGCCTTCGAGTCGCTGTTCAAGGCGGGCAACGGCAAGCTGCCCATCAATGTCCGCGTCCTCTTTGAAGGTGAAGAAGAAGTCGGCGGCGAGTCAATCGAGAAATTCATCAAGGAGCACCCCGAGCGCCTGAAGTCCGACTTCGCGCTGGTTTGCGACACCGAACTCTTCGCGCCTGATCTTCCGACACTCTGCGTCGGACTGCGCGGCCTCGTCTACACCGAGATTGAAGCGCAGGGCGCGATGACCGACCTGCACTCCGGCATCTATGGCGGAGCAGCTCCCAACCCTCTTTTTGCGCTCATCGAAATCATCAGCAAGCTGAAGGATGCGAACGGCAAGATTCTTATCCCCGGCTTCTATGACCATGTGAAGGAACCGACCGCCGACGAACTGAAGGCGTGGAAGGCGCTTCCCTTCAACGAGGAGCACTATCGCAAGACTGAAGTTGGCTCCACGGTTCTCACTGGCGAGCCTGGATTTTCGGTGCTCTATCGCACCTGGGCGCGTCCCACGCTGGAAGTCCACGGCATGCCCGGTGGTTTCATCGGCGCCGGCGCCAAGACGGTCATCCCGGCACGCGCTTCGGCAAAGATTTCCATGCGGCTGGTGCCTAACCAGAACGCCGACGACATCTTCAAAAAGTATTCCGACTACGTGATGTCGCTCGCTCCCAAGGGCATTCAGTTGAAGATCAAGATTCACAGCAAGGGACCGGCCTCGGTCGTCGGCACGGACTCCAACTGGATCCACGCCGCCACGGAAGCACTCAAAGAGGTCTTCCACAAAGAGACCGTTTACATCCGCTCGGGCGGATCAATTCCGATCGTCACGCAGTTTGGCGACGACCTGAAGATTCCAACCGTGATGATGGGCCTCGGTCTGCCGGACGATAATCTCCATGCCCCGAACGAGAAGTTCCATATTCCGAACTTCCACCGCGGCGTTGAGTCCATCATCCGCTTCTTCCACATCCTCGCGAAGTAGCCGCGAGCCTTTTTCCAGGGGCGAGGGTAACTCCCTCGCCCTTTGCTTTTAGGGAACCTCTGCACAAGTTGTGAAGCGTGGCGGGGTTCCGGTTTTGTGGGCGTGCGGAAGCAAAGTTGCCGGCGTTTTCCGGGGGCGTTTCGGGCGGCTTGCGGGTTCAGACATCACTGGCCAA
>JAJXZT010000039.1 GCA_021779935.1 Acidobacteriota bacterium | reverse complement strand
GTTGGCCAGTGATGTCTGAACCCGCAAGCCGCCCGAAACACCCCGGAAAACGCTGACAACTTCGCTTCCGCCGATCTAAAAACCCGAACCCCGCCACACTTCACAACTTGTGCAGAGGCTCCCTAAGGCGTTCAGCATCAGCTCCCCGCTGCGCTCGCGTTCTTCTTGCATCGTCGACAGTTCCTCTCTCGCTGGCACACTTCCTATTTGCACGTTCCTGACCATTTCCGTTCAGAACTTGCAAATGTGCGAAAATACAGGCCTTATTGCAACTTGCGGTGGTTTCTCTCGATAACTCTTCTCGCTCTCTATTTCCCAAAGTGAATCACGCCCCATGATGAAACTCAGCGCAAGTCGCTGATTTCACTGTGACAATCAGTATTTCCCAAAGCGAATTACGGTTTACGTAAAACGGGAAGTTAACGCAATCCATCGGAATGCAAGATTCTCAACGTGCGCATAAATGCGCTCTAAACAGAGAAAAGGCGCCGGGTTCCCAGCGCCTCTTGATTGCTCAATTGATGAATTTCGCAACAGTCTTACTATAACTGTGCTGCTTCTTTTGTTTAGTGCACCACGATTGGCTGCCGCAGCCGGAAGGTTAGTACCTCTTCCGCGTGGAAGCCCACATCCTTTTTCCCGGTGGCGTACGCCGCTCCGCTCCCTGCTCCGGCTCCGACCAGACCGCCAATCAGCGCACCCTTTCCGCCGCCGGCAAGGGCGCCGATCAGCGCACCGCCGCCGCTACCACCACCGATCATCGCCCAATCACGTTTCTTGTGCGAGCCTGCTCGAACCATGACGGCAGTCGACGTCACCGGAATATGCTCGCCATGAACCGTGATCGACGCCAATGACACTTCCAGCATTCCCGGCGTTTTCAGGCGACCGGAACGCGTAACGGCTACTACACGGCCACGGACCGGCGCACCGGCCGGGACAATCGTGCGTCCCCCAACGGCGAGCGGTCCGTCGAGGACGGCGTCGAACTCGTCGCCGACTACAGCATTGGCGCTTGAGACGCTGCTTTGCATTCGGATCGTCACCGGGGTCCCATCAGGAATCGTAATTCTTCTGACTGGTTGCGAATGTGGTGCTTGCACGTCAGAATTTTCACTTTGAGCAAACGGTGCTGGCGCTGCCCCGCTACCCGCAGCAGGGGTTCCACTATCGGTCTGCTGCGTAGCCGCTTGCGCGTCCGAAGGAACATGGTTACAGCCCGCTCCCCACATCACCAGCAGCAACACGGAGCATAACAATGCCCATGTTTTATTGTTCATGGTTTGGCCTCCTCAAATTCCCTTTCCACAGGACTATGCAATGTAAGGATGCAGAAGAGATGCCAAACGGCTCACCCTTATGAATCAATAGCTTAAAAGTACACCACGAACGCTGGCCATGTAGAAATTTCATGCTATGGAAAATCGCGGGGACGCAGACGGGAAGAATGCGCAGAATTTTGAATCACTCATTGCCGCTACGCCCGGCTGTCTTCTCCGGTAGCACTGCCACAACGTCGCTATCGTTTACGGCGAGACCATTGAATGCGGTCGCAGCCACAAGGTGTCCATCTAACTCGAGAACCTTGCGTAGAGAATAGTTTGATCCGGCGGATGGCAACCAGGTAGCTCCCTGGTCGCGGCTGATGAACACTGAAACCTGATCCTCTGCCGTCGCCAGCATCAACCCATCCCGCGTCCTATCGATGGCGATCAGGTTGCGCGCTGGCAATCCTTCGAGCACGTGTTCCCAGCTTTGACCACTGTCCGTACTGCGCAGTGCGCCTTCGCGTGTTGCCAGCCACCACGTCCCGCCGGCAATGCTCACGCTGTTGATGCGGGTCACGTATTGCGGAACGTTCTTCACCGTCCAGGTAGCGCCATCGTCGCTTGAAGCGAAGAGATGCGCGGGGGTGACGGCAAGCACCGTGCTGCCCTCTTGCGTCACGTCAATGAAATTCCGTTCTCCCTGTATCTCGCCCCCCGTCCAGCTATTTCCCGCATCCAGGCTTGCATACAGTCCGGACGAAGTTGCCGCGAACCACTTCGCGGCTCCAGTGTTCAGGCTGTTCACTTTTGCCGTCAGCAATGACTCCAGCCACACGGGAGGTTTGGGCTTGGGATAAACCAGTTTGCCGCGAACGCGGTGCGGCTTCGGAGGTGGAAAAGTTTTTTCGTGCAACACCACGTTTGCCGGCTGCCACTCTCGCCCATCCGGCATAAGCCGATAGACACCCTGGTTCGTTCCCGCCAGCAATGTTCCGTTGGACGCTTGTGCGAGGTCGTAGACGTCGCGCCCGTCCAGTCCGGCGCTCCATTGCTCCCATTGTTTCCCTGCGCTGTGCGAGACGAAGACTCCGCCGAACTCCTTGTCGTTCACCACGCTGGCGTAGAGAGTTTTCGGATCGCGGACATCGCGAATAACGGCGGTGATCTGCCGGTGAGAAAATCCCGTGTTCGAGGGATAAAATGTCGCGCCCGCATCGTCGCTTGCAAAGACTCCGGCCCGGTCGGTTGCGATCAGCAACCGCATCGGGTTTCGCGGATCAATCAGTACGTCGTTCAGGATGTAATCCGTCGGCGTGATTCTCTTCCAGGTCTTGCCGCCGTCGGTAGTCTTGAACAATCCTTCCGTCGTGCCTGCGTAAACCACGTTCGGGTCTACCGGGTTCTGCCGCAGCACCCGCGTGCGCCGCGCCGTGCCGGGGATTCCCTGAATCTTGTGGAAGAGTTCCCCCGACGATTCACTCTTGTAAATACCAGAGCAGGCGCTGGCATAGATTGTCTGGTTGTTGGAATGGTCGATGATGATCGAGAACACATCGGAGTCGTCGATGATGCCGTTCTTGATGTTGTGCCACGTCTGGCCACCGTCGCTCGTCTTCCACGGCAGGTGCCACGTTCCCGCATAAATGATGGCCGGGTCCTTCGGATCGACCGCCAGCGACTCGAAGTTCTTCAGGTCGGGATGACCGTCCGGCGAGATCCTCTTCCACGTGTCGCCTGCGTCAAAGCTGCGATATACGCCATCGAGCGCCGCTGCCGTCAGTATCCTCGGATCGGATTGGGCAACCGCGAACGCGCGAACGCTCTTGCCGTGCATTCCCGGAAGCGCATGCCAGGTTTTTCCGCCATCGCGCGAGCGGAAGATATCGCCGCCGTTGTTTTCCACGCTCCACGCGGCTATGTAAATCGTCTTCGAATTCAATGGATCAAAGGCGATGCTGTCGAGCACATAATCGTCGCCACTTCCAAGATGTGCGAAGGAATTCCATGATCGACCGCCATTGACCGATTCAAACAACCGGCCGGCGCTTGTGCCCAGCAGGATGCGGTCGGGATTCTTCGGGTCGTAGGCCAGGGAACGCGCGTCTCCACCCTCCGGCCCAAGCAACCGCCACTGGGCCTGCACGGCCAAGGCGCAGAACAACAGGCACAGCACTGCCAGTACACGCATCTTGCGAGCGCTTCTCGTCGAGAGCATTCCGATGGAAATCTTCATGATGAGTGAGTTCAAGTGACGAAGCCCAACATCCGTCTGCGGACTTCCCCGTATCCCGATTAGATGCAGCCAAACAACGTCCGCGCTGCACCTATCCCCCTCTCAGAGGGTACCACCTGCGCCACTCCCCCGCACAACCGTCGATGCATGACGTTCCCGGTGAATACAAAAAGACCGGCGAGAATGTCGCCGGCCCATCCGTGTACGGTTGGTTGTTTTGCGTTATTGCTTCGTTACGTTCAGGACCATCTGCGTGCCGCTCTGCAGCTGTACGTTCTGAGTCGTCGACGTCAGCACGTTGCTCATGCTGCCGTTCGCACTGCCCGCTGCGCTGGTCACCATCTGGATGTTGCGCAGTCCAACTACTCCGCTGCTGGCCGCTCCCAGCGTGGTCTGCGCCGCTCCGCTTGCGACTCCGTTGAGACCGCCCGCTGCGTTCGCACCCAGATTTCCAGCTGCACTCGCCGCGCCGCCGAGCGCCGGTGCTGCGTTACCTGCCACGCCGCCCACTGCGCCGCCCACGCCGCCCAACAATCCTCCGCCGCCGGAGGCCACTGCCGGAGCCGCACCACCCATGCCGGACATGCCGCCATTAGCACCCATGTCCATCATGCCGTTGCCCGACGCCATCGCCGCCAGGTTACGCGGAGGAGCCACCGCCCGCAGCACGCCGTGGATCGGCACCTGCTGCCCGTGCTTCAGCACCGCTTTGTCGAAGACAAATCCCAGTGACGACTGCGCCTGTCCGTGACTCTTTGCCTGCGCCTCCGTCACGTGGCCAATCAGCCTGGAACCCTTTGGCACCTTGATTCCGTCCGCTGTCGTCCACGCCTGCGTGGTCTTTGCCATCACCGTGTCGCCGGGCTTTGCTTTCTTCGCGTTAATCGGCTTCGTCAGCACCGCCTGCAGCGAACTCGATCCCTGCGAACTGCCGTTCGAAGAGATACCGTTCTTCCCTACCGCAAGCGAGTTGTTCGACGAGTTGCTTGACGATCCATGCGCTTTCAACGCACGGCCTTTCGGCCCGGAAATCAAGCTGGTGTTCTGCGATGCTGACATCGAATGGCTGCTGTTTACCTGGGCTCCATTCCGGCTGGCATGCGCCGAAGCGTTGCCTGACGCCGATGCGTTTGTCTGCGAACCGGCAGAGGTTTGTGCAAGGGCAAAACTGCCCAGCGCAACTGCCACGATTGCGATCCAGAGTTTTTTAGTCATCCTCACACCCCCATTTAGGCTTATTGCCTTGATTTAAAGTCTTGTGCAAATTTGCGACCAAAGGACGGGAGCCCCCGGGTTGCCTGCCGGTGATCCCGATACGTCAATAAGATGCAGTCAAAATCGTCTGGTTGACTGTCTTGAGGTTCTTTGCCGCTTACACGCCCTCTCGGATGTGTCACAATTTCCGAGCAGGAAAAAGTTACATACTGTGATCGGCCCGCATCGCAAGATTTGACAGGAATTCCCCAGCCCCACGTGATGTGTATTCTGGCACAGTAATTGCTCAAAGTAGCAGGCACAAAGGGTCGTGTCCTTATGAATTCTGAAAAAGTCCTGATAGTCGAAGACGAAGAAAACGAGCGCTCAGGTCTGGCCGAGCTGGTTTCCGCCTGGGGCTACAGCACTGAAACCGCCTGCGACGGAATCGAGGGCATGGAGAAGGTGGAGGAGTGGCGGCCGGCCATCGTCGTCACCGATCTCAAGATGCCGCGCCTGGATGGGATGGGCTTGTTGCAGAAGATCGCGGAGTCGCCTCATGAAGTCGCGGTCGTGCTCCTGACCGCGCAAGGCTCCATCGACGCCGCCGTATCCGCCATGAAACTCGGCGCGTACGACTTCATTGAAAAACCAGTGAACCCGACTCGTCTGCGCACTATCCTGCAGAATGCCGCGCGCCAGCGCGGCACGGAGCGCGAACTTGAAGCCACGCGCCGCATGCTGCGTGACACTGGACGTCTCGGCGCGCTTGTCGGCTCCTCCCGAAAAATGCAGGAGGTCTTTCACCTCGCCGGACTCGTTGCGCCCAGCACGGCCTCCGTGCTCATCACCGGAGAGAGCGGTACCGGCAAGGAACTTGTCGCACGCACGATTCACGAACTCAGCCCGCGCAAGAACCGCTCCTTCATCGCAATCAACTGCGCCGCGATTCCCGAGACCCTTATCGAGAGCGAGGTTTTCGGCCATGAAAAAGGCGCATTTACAGGTGCCCTCGAACGCCGCATCGGTTGTTTCGAACTCGCCGAAGGCGGTACGCTGCTGCTGGACGAAATCGGCGAGATGCCGGTCGGCACGCAGGCAAAACTGTTGCGTGTCCTGGAAGACCGCAAGTTGCGCCGCCTCGGCAGCAAAACCGAAACCTCCATCGACGTGCGCGTGTTGGCCGCCACCAACAAGGTTCCCGAAGAAGCCGTGGCCCGCGGCGAACTGCGCAACGACCTCTTCTATCGGCTGAACGTCTTCAACATCCACATGCCGCCCCTGCGTGACCATCTCGACGATCTGCCCAGTCTCGTCGATTCGCTGATTAACGAGATGAGCACAAAACACGGGCGTAACGTACGTGCCGCGAATGACGCGGTAATGCAGATTTTTAGCGGTTATTCATGGCCGGGAAATGTGCGCGAACTGCGCAACACGCTTGAGCGCGCCGTCATCGTCTGCGAAGCGTCGGTGATTGAGCCGCGCCATCTTCCGCCCGGTTTTGGCGTACCCACTCCGCATATCGTGAACGATGCCAATGCGATTCGGGTCGGAGTCGGCACCACCGTGGGCGACGCAGAGAAACAGT
Organism: Acidobacteriota bacterium; assembly: GCA_021779935.1. Lineage (GTDB taxonomy): Bacteria > Acidobacteriota > Terriglobia > Terriglobales > Acidobacteriaceae > JAJXZT01. The sequence continues at coordinate 32,075 of JAJXZT010000039.1, read as the reverse complement.
TGATCCTGAAGACGTTGGAAAGTACGCATAATAACAAGACGCGTGCCGCCGAGGTTCTCGGCATCAGCCTCAAGACTCTGCACAACAAGCTCAAGGAGTATGGACAGCAGGCCCAGCATGGCACCGACCACCGGTAGTCCGCCATTCGCGTTGCAGCGCTGGTGGAAGCAATTTTGCGTGCCGGTTGCATACCACGCAAAATTGCCTGTACCTTGTTGGAGGCCCGTCGCCGGCCGGTTGACTCCGCCATGCTGAAGATTCCCCGGTTCCGACTCAAGACCAAGCTCGTGCTGGCGATCACCGGCATGGTGTTCACGCTGGTCGTCGCGCTGTCGTTTGTCTATATCTCCCAACTCCTGCACCAGCGCATCAACGAGTCGTACGCGAACGCGGATTTTATTGCCCACGAAGTCCTGGAGGGTACACGGCAGGCACTCGAACTCGACGTCAGCGGCACGCGCGTCGACCTCCGCAACAACGCGCAGGTTCACGACGTCATTGCGCAAATTCTGCAAAGCGATGCTCCGCTGAATTCGCTCCTGCAATCCGTCGTCGGCTACAACCCGGAAGTCTACGATGTCTCCATTGCCGATGCCGGAGACCACGCGCTGCTTCACACCGACGCCAGCCTTCTTGGCAAGACTCTGCCGATTCGCCCGAGCCTTCAAACGCTCCGCACCGGCAGCTTCTTCCAACAGATTGCGACTGTTTACGGCGCACCCCGGGTTTATGAAGTGCGTCTGCCGATCCAGCGTGATGGAACTCCCTTCGGCGAAATTCGCGTGGGCCTTTCCACCATCTTCATCAAGAGCGAGCTGCAGCCGATGCTCAACCGAGCTCTGCTCTTCTCCGTGATCGCCCTCTTTGTCTCGATAGGACTCGCCGCGTTGCTCTCTTCGTTTGCGCTTCGTCCGTTGGAAGCCATCGGTCGCCGGCTTGACGCCATGACCGCCGAGGGTGAAACGCCTCCGCCGGAATCAACTTCCGGGACCGACGAGTACGGCGTTGTGAACACCAAGATTGATCGCCTCGGCCGCCAGTTCCGCGACGTAAAGGAAGTCTTCTCGGCGTTGAAGGAAAACCTCGATCAGATCATGGGAGCACTGCAGGACGGTATCGTCCTCTTTACTCGCGATGCCCGGGTCGTCCTCGTCAGCGCTTCCGCCGAGCGCTTCACCGGCAAGCCGCGATCCGAGATGCTTGGCAGTCATGTCGAACAGATATTCAACGATTCCACCCGCCTCGGACAGATCGTCCTGTATTCCTTCGCGCTCCAGCAAGACGTTCCACCGCGTGAGATCGAGACCCTCGACGGCCGTCGCATGCAGATGTCGCTGGATTTCATCGAGGAGCGCGGACAACCCATCGGCGCACTGCTCAGTATGCGCGACGTCGAATCCGTCCGCCGCATCGAAAACGAACTCGAACTTTCGCGCCGCCTGGCTGCCATCGGACGCCTCACTTCCGGCGTCGCGCACGAAGTCAAGAATCCGATCAACTCCATCGTCATCCACCTCGAAGTGCTTCGCGAAAAGTTGTTGCAACTCGACCCCGAGTCGCGCCGTCACATGGACATCATCACCTCCGAGATTCATCGCCTTGACCGGGTTGTAAAAACGCTTGTCGACTTCACCCGGCCGGTCGAACTGGCGCTTTCGGAACTTGATCTGCGACGCATTGCTGAGGAAGTCTTTGCTCTCGCCGCGCCCCAGGCCAGGCAGCAGAATGTCGAAATCTCGTATGTCGCCTCCACGGAGCCACTGGTCGTCCGCGCCGACAGCGACTTGATGAAACAGGCACTGCTCAATGTCGTGCTGAACGGGATACAGGCCATGCCGCAAGGCGGCAAGCTCATTGTTTCCTCCGCCCGGCAGAACGATCTTGCATTGATTGTGGTTCGCGATCATGGCGTGGGAATCCCGCCGGAGGTGCGCGACAAGATTTTTAATCTTTACTTCACGACGAAAAAATCAGGCAGCGGCATCGGACTGGCGATGACATACCGTGCTCTGCAATTGCATAATGGCGCTTTGGAATTCGATTCGGAAATTGACAGGGGAACGACCTTCCGTCTCCTATTGCCCCTTGCCATCACGGCGCGTGCGGAAGGTACCCCTGCCGACGAAAATTCGACGCGCACGGAATAGACGCGGCGGATAGAATAGATGTTCGTGGCGCTCGCCTCGCTGGACACGGCGATTGTTCCCGCGAAGAACTGGTGTGGTTCCAGGCTCCGTCTCTGGAAACCCGTAGCATGTTTCCGCAGGCCGCCGATTCACTGACTGCCGAATGTCCCTGAATACGCGAAAACTCGTGACTGTTGCGGCCCTGATTGCAATTTCAATGATTGCGGGCTGCAAGAAGAGGAAGCCGCAGGTGGTTCCGCCACAGGCGCAGGCTCCAACCATCACAGCTCCGCAGCCGGTGGAAACAAAACCCGTGACTCCGCCCGCGCAGCCGCCGGCATCCACCACGTCCAGTGAGGCGGCCAAGCCAAATCCCGAGATTCCCCGGAAAAAGAAGCGCGTCACCCATCATGTGGCGAAGAAACCATCGGCACATGTAAATGAACCTGCCGGAAAACCGACGGTCGGCCAGCAACCTTCCAACAGTAGTGATGCCATGCAGATCTCCGCCGACCTTCCCCAGGGTACAGCACAGTCCCAGCGTCGTGAAACCGACCAGTTGCTGGGCTCAGCCGAGGAGAATCTGCGGAAAATAACGCGCCAACTCAGCGCCACCGAACAGGGAATGATGCGCCAGGCACTCAATTACATTGCCCAGTCGCGCAGCGCAATCAAGGACGGAGACTTCGAGCGTGCCCACAATCTCGCCGTAAAGGCCAGCCTCCTGGCTGCGGAACTGGTTAAGAGTCAGTAGCACGAGGCTATTCGCGCACCGAAGTGGAAGTATCCGGAAGTATGCCCGTGGTGCAATTGGCCTCCGTGAATCTGCTTTTCCGGAGAAAGTTGCTGTGTGAAGCACACGCATTCACATGCCTGAAAAATATAAGCAGCGAAAAAACAAACATCCCCACCGTGAGGGCACCCTATGCCCAAACTGCGAAAAACCACGGGCGTGGCGTTCTCACCGCTCTCTCCTGGAGTACCTTCGTTCCCAGTTGACGGGACAGTACCCGTTCCGTTGCCACGATTGCGGGCACCGCTTTTTCGTGCACGTGGATTCTCCCGACGTCTGATTACGAGGCCTTCATACGAAGAAAGCCCGCCGGGATGGCGGGCTAGTATATGTATGAAGACGTCTACGAATAAGAAAAGTTACTTCTGATTGTCCAGCGATTTCACCAGTTTATCGAAAACATCCTTGCAGTTGGCACCATCGGCAAGAGCGCTTTCGGCGGGAGCAAAGATGCGATCAACTTCGGGACGCATTGCTTCCCGGATCTGATCGCATTCAGCTTCCCAGCTCTTGTTGTGGAGCACGCGTAGAAACGTGTGTGCCGCCCGGGCCGTGAGGTGCTGCTCTTTGCAGAACCTCACGAACTCCAGGCACGTGCCCCGGGACAACGGAATCGCCTCAGGCGGGCAGGCCTTTGGTTTTTCCGCGGCTATCGGGTCCAGCACTTTCGTAGTCATAGCAGCTTTACCTTAGTCCGGTCGGCAGAAGCGCGAAGTGACCCGTAACACATCGAAATGTGCTGGCGATCCATCGCGGCACAGCGCGGATGCATGGCGCAACCGGCGCGGAAACTGCTATGCTGGTAGATTCGTCAACCATTCCGCCCCCAAAATGGAGTGAAGCAGAAGGATGTCATTCAGCCTGGTAGGACGTACCGCCGTTGTTTTTGGAGTTGCAAACAAGCGCAGCATTGCCTGGGCAATCGCGCAACATCTGCAGGAAGCCGGCGCACAACTGGCCATTACGTATCAGAACGAGCGTCTGCGGGAAGAGGCCGAGGAGATGATCGCCTCGCTTCCGAACGCAACGGCGTTCCAGTGCGACGTTTCGAACGACGATGAGATTGAAGCGCTGTTTGAGCAGCTAAAACAGCGCTACGGAAGACTTGACGTGCTGGTGCACTCGATTGCGTTCGCGCCGGCGGATGAATTAAAGAACGACTTCCTGCTGACGACGCGCGAGGGGTTCCGGATTGCGCATGACGTCAGCGTTTACTCGCTGATTGCGCTCTCGCGGGCGGCTGCGCCGCTGATGACCGAGGGCGGCAGCGTGATTACGCTGAGCTATTTCGGCGCGGAAAAAGTGGTGCCGAATTACAACGTGATGGGCGTGGCGAAAGCAGCGCTGGAAGCCACGGTTCGCTACCTGGCGAACTCGATGGGACCGAGGCAGATCCGGGTCAATGCGATTTCCGCCGGACCGATCAAAACCCTTGCTGCGCGCGGGATTGCGGGGTTGACGGACATGCTGAAAATGCACGCCGACCGGGCTCCGCTGAAGCACAATGTGGATGTAAACGAGGTCGCGGCAGCGGCAACTTTCCTGGCGAGTCCGGCAGGCGCGGGGATCACCGGAGAGACGATTTACGTCGACTGCGGATTCAATATCATGGGCTACTAAAAACCCGAAGAAGACTATGAAATCCGGGGCATCGAGCCCCGGATTTTTTGTGTTTTTGGGTGGAGTAACTAAAGGGTATTGAGTAATCAACTGATTATCTTTTGTGTTGGCGATTTCGATACTGGGGAGTAGCTCAAAAACAACCGATTCAGGGCACCCGAGGAGGGGTTCCCTAAAACGGAGTTATTGCTCGCCGAGGAGGACGATTTTGCGGTCCTGATCACCGGCGCGTGTGATGACGATTTCGAAGTCGCGCTCGCGGAGGAAGCGGGGGAACTTTTCGCCCCACTCGATGAGCAGGATGTTGCCCTCGTCGCTCATCAGTTCATCGATGCCGAGGGTGTCGAGTTCGCGCTGCGTGTCGATGCGGTAGAGATCGATGTGGAAGAGCGAACGGTCGGCCCCACGGTACTCATGGATGAGAGTGAATGTTGGACTGGTGACGTCGTCGCGCTCGGCGGCGTCGAACGCCTCAGCAATTCCCTTCACCATCGTCGTTTTGCCCGCCCCGAGATCTCCACGCAGAAGGACAACACGCGCGTCACGGATGAGCGGCGCGAGCTGGCGTCCGAGCGCGATGGTCTCGTCGGCGGAGTGCGTGGTGAATTCACGGGTCACGGGGATCATTGTCGCACATGGAGCAAGCTGCGGAGGGAAGGTGTTAGGTGCCAGGTGCTGGGTATTAGAAAAGACAAAGGCAACGGATGAACGCAGAGGGTGAGGGATTGTCGATTTACGATTGCTGATTGACGATTGGGGCAGGACGACAGGATTTTCGAATGTACGGATTGCCGGAGTGTCGAATTGAAAGGCAACAACCCCACCCTCTCTCGCAAACTGCGCGAGAGAAGGGTAGGGCACAAAAAGAATCACACGATGCGCTGGGTGTGCCCCCAGCCTAAGAACTCGCGATAGACAAACCAGTAGTACAGCGCCGCACCAAAATAAACCGTGAGGAGGACAACCACGAACCAAAAACCTTTGAGAAAACCAGAGCGGCCGTCATAGACGATCAGGAAATACAGCATCCCGAGCCACAAGCAGCATGAAGCGCTCATGAGAATTGCGACGACCGCAAACTCCAACCAGAACACCACCGACGCCAAGGTTCCGCTGATCGTGTAAGTCGCTCCCGGGTCGATGATGGCCAGGGTCATGACGATGACAAACAGGACTAGCGTGACAATCACAAGATAAAACGCCGCGCGGAAGAGCGATGTTGTTCTCCGCGATGGAACATACGGCCGTTTGAACCTATAGACATTCAACATGCTGCGAGCCCTCATCCACGGCTGAACTCTTGGACCATGACTTACGGATAAATCCCACCGCGCGTGTTGCTCAGGTTGAGAGCCATCTCCCCACGTTATCGCCCAACAGCGGGGCGCGAACGTGGGGCACCCGCAGATATATATGCCGCTAGCAAAGGCGGAGGAGTTTTTCGCGGGACCATTCGCGGGTGCGGGACATGGCCTCGGGGAGAAACTTCAGCAGGTCGGTGGCGATGAGGGGCTGTTCGCCGACGACGTCGCTGCCGATATCGCCGGAGAGTCCGTGGAGATAGACGGCGGCGGTGACGGCAGCCATAGGGTCCGAGGGGAACTGCGCGATCATGCCGGCGATGAGGCCGGTAAGGATGTCGCCGGTGCCTCCGGTGGCCATGCCGGGATTGCCGGTGGGGTTGACCCAGGTGGCATCATCCGGCGAGGGCGAGGCAATGATGGTGCGGTGTCCCTTGAGGACGACGATGCACTGGTGGGCGGCGGCAAAAGATCGACATATGCCGATGCGATCCTTCTGCACCTGCTCGATGGTCTTGCCGGTGAGACGCGCCATTTCGCCGGGATGCGGCGTGAGGACAATGGTCCGCGACTTGCCATTCAGCAATTGCGCATTACCGTCAAAGGCGTTGAGGCCATCGGCATCGAGCACGATCGGGGCGGTACATTTGGCGACGGCGGTGCGCACGAACTGCGCGGTGTCGAGATCGCGCGAGACGCCGGGGCCGATGGCGAGCACGGTCTTCCCTTTTGCCAGACCTTCAAAGTGCGCGAACGAGTCGAGTGCGATGGAGTTCGCGTGGGTTTCCGCGAGCGGCTCGGTCATGATCTCCGGCGCGAACGAGGCGACGGTGCCGACGATGCTGCGAGGAGTGGCGACGGTGACCAATCCGGCCCCGGCGCGCAAGGCTCCGAGAGCAGCCATGGAAGCGGCTCCGGCCTTGCCGAGCGATCCTCCGGCGACAAGCACGTGACCGAAGCGTCCCTTGTTGGCGTCGAGCGCGCGCGGCGCAAGCAGCGGCGCAACACGGCGGGCGGTGACGACCTGAAGGTTCAAGGCCGAGACAATGGCTTCATCGGGCGAACCGATGGGCGCGACGATAACGGGGCCGCGAGTGAGGCCTCCGAATATGTGGGCCGGACGCGGCGCGGTGAAAGTAACGATGGCATCGGCGCGCGCGAGGAGCCCGGTCTGAAGGGTAAACGAATCGGCAGCGGCGCCGGATGGGATATCGACGGCGACAACGGGAGCGATGGCCGCGTTGACGGCTTCAATGGCGGCAGCGTAGAGGCCGGTGACGGGCGCACGAAAGCCGGTGCCGAGAATCGCGTCGAGAATGAGATCGGCGCTGCCCAGGCTGCGATCAGTCTCGTTCTTTAACTCCTGCTCGCTGCGAATGACGATGGGGCGGAAGGGGAGGCGTCCGAACATGTTGGCGGCGTCGCCCTTGAGTTCGGCGGGATCGCAGAGGATGACAACTTCCACCACCTTGCCGGAGTGATGCAGGCGGCGCGCCGCAACAAAACCATCACCTCCGTTGTTGCCCTTGCCGCAGACGACGGTGATGCGCGTGGCAGAGGGAAACTGCGCGCGCACGAACGAAGCCACGGCAATACCGGCGTTTTCCATGAGTCCCAGGGAGTGAACGCCGAAGCGTTCGCTGGTGACACGATCGATGGTGCGCATTTCGTCGGCGGTGGTGAGTTTCATGGGGAACTCCGTTCCAGTCGATAGTCGCGAGTCACGAGAAAAGCAAAAGCCACTTCGTCCCATGCAAGCAAAAGCGGCTTGCATGGGGCACCCGGCGAATTACCCACGTTATCGCCCAACAACGGGGCGCGAACGTGGGGCACCCAAAGACAGTTTCGAGTTTCAGGTTTCGAGTTTCAAGAGAAAAACGAACATTGTTGTTAGTCGATGGTCGGTGACCGCTCTCGTTCCCATGCAAGCAAAAAAGCGCGCATGGGCCACCCAAATTCGTCTCTCCCACGTTATCGGCCAAAAGAAGGCCGCGAACGTGGGGCACCCGAAGTTCTCTGCTCGAAAAGAACTCTACTTGGCCTTGGCGAACTCTTCCAACTGGCGCAGATCCGAGGGCTTGCCCATGACGATGAGCTGGTCGCCGGCACTGATGGGATCGGCGGAGGACGGGTTGAACTTCATGGGCTGTCCGTGAGGCTTGATGCCGAGGACGATGACATTGAGGTCCTGACGGATATGCGATTCGCGGACGGTTTTGCCGGCGAAGCGCGATCCCTCCTCGACACGAACCTCCTCAATCTCAAGTCCAAGTTCCTCCTGCTGCACGAGCGCGACTTCCATGAAGTCGACAACGTGGGGACGGAGGAACGTGTGGGCGATGCGATATCCGGCAAAGACGTAGGGCGAGACGACGGAGTCGGCACCGGCGCTGCGGAGGTGCTTCTCGGCGCCGTCTTCGCTGGCGCGCGCGATGATCTTGAGTTTGGGATTCAGGCTGCGGGCGGCAAGCACGATGTAGGTATTGGTCGCATCGGTGGTGGTGGCGGCGACGAGTCCGGCGGCGTGCTCGATGCGCGCCTGCTGGAGCGTGGCCTCCTGGGTGGCGTCGCCGATGATGTTGAGACCGAGTTCGCGGTAACGCTCGGCCTTCTCGGGATTGTGCTCGATGATGACGAAGGGAGCGGGCTTGCGCGCGAGTTCGCGGGCGACGCTGCGGCCGACACGTCCGGCGCCGCAGATGATGTAGTGACCGCTGAGACGGCTGATATCGCGTTCCATTCTGCGCCTGCCGTAAAGCTGATTGAATTCGAATTCTAACAAAGCCTGGGTGAGCGACCCGATGATGAGAAAAACCAGTCCGACACCGGCCACGATGAGGAACGCATTGAAGACGCGCCCCATGGTGGAGAGAGGATGGAGCTCCTGGTATCCGATGGTGGTGAAGGTGGTGAGCACCATGTAGAAACCATCGAACCAGGACCAGCCCTCAATGTAGTGGAAGCCAGTCATGCCGATGAGCATGACGGCAAGCAATGCGCCGGAGAGATAAAGTGCGTTGCGGAGCGCTTTCATCGGACGGGGCGATTGTAATGCGCGCGAGGGAGGATTGCTACTGAGGGAAGGGGCGAGGTGTTAGGTACCAGGTTCCAGGTGTCAGGTAAAGGCTGTTAGCGGTTGGCTTTTTGCTCTTAGCGAAAGCACAAGCAAAGGCCCTCCGCGGGGGAGGGCCTGAGGGGAAGCGTGAAACGGGTTAGTCGCCGGAAGGCTGTGCTAAGGCTGGACCAACCACGGCGGAGATCACCAAGAGAGCCGCACCGATAATCAGCACAAGCATTGCCACCTGAAAATGCGCAAAACCCGCAGAGTGGTACGCGATTATCGCTGTCAGCACCGTAATCAATACAGCACCGCCACCGGTAAACCATTGATGGACGTAACGCCCGGTGAATGCAAACAAAACCGAATTTAGCACTACTCCCAGCACAGCAAGCGCAAGGCCGATCGAGTAAGTCCAGCAGCTCATGCTTCCACTCTCTGCAAAAGAGGCAAACGGAAGGAATGTCCCAGCTATCAGAAGACATGACCCCAAGATTCCAAGACCCATGTTCGCAGTAGCAGTGGGGAGCTTGGCCGGAGGACCATGCAAAGCTTGCACGCGGCTATGGCTCTCACTGTAAGAAAAGAAGATGAACATGCCGAGTTCAAGCCAGATAATGAGGCGCAACCAGGTGTCGAGCGGGAGGCTGGCCATCAGCGCGAGGGAGACCACGATACCCATGATGGGGACGAAGGGGACCCACGGCGTCTTGAAGGGGCGATGCAGTTCGGGTTTGCGCACTCGCAAGACCCAGACGCCGGCGCAGACGATGACAAACGCCAGCAGGGTTCCGATGGAAACCAGTTCTCCGAGGATTCCGATGGGGATCAACGACGCGAAGATGGCGACGAAGATGCCCACGGTGATCGACGAGATGTAGGGCGTGCGGAAGCGCGGATGAACGGTGCCGGCCCACTTGGGCAGGAGTCCGTCACGCGACATGGAATAGAAGACGCGGGACTGTCCGAGCAACATGACGAGCATGACGCTGCCGAGTCCGGCAATGGCTCCGAGCTTGACGAGGAAGCTGCCCCAGCGGATGCCGGTGGCATCGATGCCGACGGCGACCGGGTCAGAAACATTGAGCGCGGTGTAGGAGACGACGCCAGTGAGCAGTCCGGAGACGATGATGTAAAGGATGGTGCAGATGACGAGCGAGCCGAGAATGCCGATGGGCATGTCGCGCTGCGGATTGCGGGCTTCCTGCGCGGCGGTGGAGACGGCGTCAAAGCCGATATAGGCGAAGAAGATGACGCCAGCGGCGCGCGCAATGCCCGACCATCCATACTCGCCGAATGCGCCGAGATTTTTCGGGATGAAGGGATGCCAGTTGTGGGCGACGAGCTGCGGATGGGCAAGAGCGAACTGCCCGGCAATGGCGATAAAGACCAGCACGATCGCAACCTTGACGATCACGATGGCAGAGTTGAAGTTCGCGGACTCCTTGATGCCGATGACAAGAATCGTGGTGACGATGGCAATCGCGACAAAAGCCACGAGATTGAAGAGAGCATGCACATGCGGCAGCGTGGCGGGATCGATGTGCGCGGCCTGCAAGTCGGGGAGGACCTTGGTGAGGATCTCCCAACGATTGTTGTAAAGCACAAGGTCGGTGCCGGGCGTGGCGATAAGCCGCGGCGGAAGATGGATGCCGAAGTCCTGAAGGAAGCTGACGAGATAACCGCTCCAACCGGAGGCCACAGTGGCGGCGCCAAAGGCATATTCAAGGATGAGGTCCCAGCCGATGATCCAGGCGAAGAGCTCACCGAGGGTGGCGTAGCCGTAGGTGTAAGCAGAACCGGCGATGGGGATGAGCGAGGCAAATTCGGAGTAGCACAGTCCGGCAAAGGCGCAGGCGACACCGGCAAAGATGAACGAGAGGACGATCGCCGGGCCGGCGTATTGCGCGGCGGCAGAGCCGGTCAACACGAAAATGCCAGCACCGATGATGGCTCCGATGCCAAGGGTGATGAGATTGATTGGACCGAGGGTGCGTTTCAGGCTGTGTTCGCCTGTTTCGCCCGCCTCGGCCAGCAGCATATCCAAAGGCTTGGTGGCCAAAAGCTTCGACATCCGAGGTGTTCTCCTTAGACTTGCTTAAAGACGCTCCGGCGGAGGCGCCGTCAACGGCGAACCGCCAGTGACGACCAGGGGCCGTGGGCTAGGCCGTCTGGGCGTTCTTGCGCGACCACCAGAAGTAGACCGGAATCCCAAGCAGAACAATGATCAGGCCCGGCCACGTGTACTGGGGTTTGTAGCGCAACAAGACTACATCAATGAAGACCGCCATCAAAATGTAAATGGCAGGCAGAACAGGATAACCGATGGCCTTGTACGGACGCGGAGCATCGGGCCGGGTGCGACGCAACACGAAGATGCCGCCGAGCGTCATGATGTAGAAGATGAGAACGGCAAACATGGTGTAGTCGAGCAACTGGCTGTAAGAGCCGCTGAGACAGAGGACGCAGGTCCAGATGGCTTGCACGCCAAGCGAGACGGCGGGCGTTTTGTACTTGGGATGGAGGCGGGCGACGGACTTGAAGAAGAGTCCGTCCTTGGCCATGGCGTAATAGACGCGGGCTCCGGAGAGGATGAGGCCGTTGTTGCATCCGAAGGTGGAAACAAGGATGGCGATGGCCATCAGCTTGGCTCCGGTGAAGCCGAACATGGACTGCATGACGGCGGTGGCAACGCGGTCCTCGGAGGCGTACTGAATGCCGCGGCCCATGAGCGTCATGCTATGGGGATCGCCGAAGAGCGGCAGCGCGAGCAGGTAGACGACGTTGGCGGCGATATAGAGAAGGATGACGCTGGCGGTGCCAATGGCGAGCGAGAGAGGCAAGTTGCGCGACGGATTCTTGACCTCGGCGGCCGTGAAGGTGACGGAGTTCCAGGCGTCGGCGGAGAAGAGAGAGCCGACCTGCGCAATGGCAAGCACGGTGATGGTGCCGACGGCGGCAGTGGCTCCGGCGAGGCCCACGGGGATGACATGCAGCGAGCCGAGCGAGGCGTTCTTCCAGAAGTTGGCGCCGAAGTTGGCGAGAATGGCCGCGTGATTGGCTCCCACGAAGACACCCAGGAGCACCAGGCCAAGCAAGGCGGCGGTCTTGGCGAAGGTGAAGATGTTCTGGATGATGGCGCCGGTCTTGACGCCGTAGATGTTCACCACCGAGAGCAGTATGACGCCAAGGATGGCGACGAGGTTCTGCGTGTTGAGGCCCACATCCATGTTGCCGAGAACCATGGGGCCGACGGGGATGGGTGGAACCTTCCAGAGATGGAGAATCCAGTGGTCGGCGGAAATCGACGGGAAGAAGACACCGAGGAATTTTCCAAAGGCAACGCCGACGGCGGCAATGGTGCCGCACTGAATGACGAGGAAGAACGTCCAGCCATAGAGGAACCCGGAGAGCGGGCCAAGAGACTCGCGGAGATAGACGTACTGGCCTCCAGCGTGCGGCATCATGCCGGCGAGCTCGCCATAGGCGAGGGCGCCGACGATGGTCATGAAGCCGGTGATGAGCCATGCTCCGACGAGCAGCGCGGGAGACTGCACGGTACGCGCAATGTCGGCGGCGACGATGAAGACTCCGGAGCCGATCATGGAACCCATGACAAGCATGGTGGCGCTGGTAAGGCCAAGACCCTTGACGAGTCCGGCGTCCTGCGGCGCGTTTTCAGTGGCGATGACGGTTTCGGTTTCCTGGGTCAAGGGACTCCTTGGAAAAAGTCGCGAGTCATTAGTCACGAGTCATTCCCACCCTTCGCGATGCTCAGGATGGGGCACCCGCTGCGACGAAAGCTGCCGAAAGACTTTACAACAAGAGGCGGAGGAATGTCTCCGCCGAATGTGCTGGGGCGTTTAGCAGATCAGAAATGACGGCTACGGAGTCGGCGCCGGCATCGATGACGGAACGGCAGTTGGCGCGGGTGATGCCGCCGATGGCGACAATCGGCTTGGAAGTGAGAGCACGCGCAGTGCGGACACCTTCGAGTCCAACGACCGGGTCGGGTTTCACTTTGGTGGAGGTCGTGAAGACAGGGCCGATGGCGATGTAGTCGACGGGAGCGGCATCGGCAAGACGGACCTGATCGACATTGTGCGTGGAAACGCCAACGATCCGCCCCTCTCCGACGACGGTGCGCGCGCCGAGGGGAGAAAGATCGTCCTGCCCGACATGGACACCATCGAACCCGGCGGCGACGCAGAGGTCGGCACGGTCGTTCATGACGAGACGAACCTCGGGAGGAAGAATGCGCCGAAGTTCGCGGGCGTGCGCCAGTGAATCGCGAGGCGATGTGTTCTTCGCACGGTACTGCATGAGAGTGACGCCAGAGCCGGAAAGTTCAAGGGCACACGCGCGGAGAGCAGCGAAGGTGGGGAGAAGGCCGAGATCGAGGATGGCGTAGAGCCGCGGAAGGTGCATGGGGGAAGTATAGCGGGATTGTCGATGGCTGATTGATGAACGGGAAGGACGAATGACGAATGGAGGAACCCGGAATAGCCCCACCGACTGTCACGGACTATCTATGCAAGAGCTCGTAGAGTCCTCCTGCGAAGAGGATGACACCCGGGACAACAAAAAAGAGGCGATGGTACCAGCGAGGAACATACGACTCTAACTCATCGAGACGCGAGAGCATGTGGAGCTGCGGGGATTCACGAAACGTCTTGGCACGAAGGCCATAGAGCGCGAGTGTTCCCCCGACCAGAATCATCGAAACACAGTCGAAGATGCTGTCTTTCGCGGCAAGCAGAGTCAAGAAGCTGGTTTGCACGTTCGTTTCCGCCAAAACCGCCCTATCGTACGCAAGGACGCTGCCACTTGTAAATGATTTATTATCAGCTACTTATTTTGATCTAAATATTACAATTATTGTAATATACTAACATCAAGGTATTAAATACAACTATGGTAGCGCAAGCACTGAAGGCAAGAAGAAAGCAGTTGGGTTTGACGCAGAAAAACGCGGCAGAGCGTCTCGGCGTGTCGCAGCCGTACTGGTCCCTGCTGGAAAAAGGGCTGCGTCCGCTGACACCAGAACTGGCCAGCAAGGCGATGCGGGTGATGAAGCTTTCGCCGACGGTGCTGCCAGTTTCGGCATCGCGAGTGGAGGAGCCAATCTCGGGTGAGCAACTGGCGCGGGAGTTGGCGGCGCTGGGGTATCCCGGATTTGCTTACATGAAGAAGGCATGGAAGCGGAATCCGGCGGAGGTGCTGCTGCGTGCGCTGGCGCAGGAGGGACTGGAAGCGAGATTGTTCGAAGCATTGCCGTGGCTGGTGCTGCACTACGCGGAGATGGACCGCGAGTGGCTGGTGCGCGAGGCAAGGATGCGGAATCTCACGAACCGGCTTGGGTTCGTGGTGTCACTCGCATGCGAAGTGGCGCAGAAGGACGGGAGAGCCTCGCTTTTGCAAAAGGAATCCCTGACGGCATTGCTGACAGAATTGGGCCGGGGACGACTGGCGCAGGAAGAACCGTTTGGACAGAGCGCGATGACGGAGGCGGAGCAGAAATGGCTTCGCGAACACCGCACGGAAAACGCGAAGTACTGGAATCTGCTGACCGACTGGAAGGCGGAGTGGCTGCAATATGCGAGGTAAGAAAGACGACAGCGACGAACTGCGGCGTTTTCTGCGCGAGAAGCCGTGGGGACCATTTCTAAGAGATGTGGACAGGCAGCTCACGGAAGAGGTCACTCTGTATTGCATCGGCGGATTCGTGCTGAAGGCACTCTATGACATTCCGCGTGTTACGGCGGACCTGGATTACGTAGAAGTGTTGCCGAAGAGAACAGCGGAGAAATTGGAGAAAATCGCAGGGCAGGAATCAGCACTGGCACGGAGGCACGGCGTATTCATTCACTACGCGGGACCGGTGGAGATGCCAATCGAATACGAAGGACGCCTCCAAGGATTGGACCTGAAAATGAAACACGTGCGGCTCTTCGTTCTCGATCCCTACGATCTGCTCCTTTCGAAGATGCTCCGCAACAGCGGCAAGGATCGCGAAGACGGAAAATTCCTGATCAAGAAGCTCGGACTACATTTCCAAACGATGCAGGATCGCTTCCGCGCGGAAATGGATTGGGCATCAAATCGCGCGTACCACGAGACCACGCTGGAGTTGTGGAAGGACTTCTTTGTGGAATGATGTACGCCACGTCACAGATATCCTGGACAATCTGTCGCGACCGGCCGCCGAATTGCCGAAACTGAACAGCCGGACAGAAATGTGGCAGCAAACATTCGCCTTTGGACGGCGGTGGGGATAGAGTGGCGGACGCAATGGACCGAGGCGAGGTGATCCCATGGCGCCTGCATCGCGGCTGGCTCTGAATCCGCTGGCGACTTTGTTCCGGCACAACGGCGGTCTTTACCTGTTCGATCCGGCAAGCCGCACCTGCGCTTCGATGAATGAGGCGATGCTGGCGTTCCTCACACAGCCGGACGGAGCGGGCTTCCCTACCGGCTTATCCGGCGATGATCGCGCGGCTCTGATGGATGTTGCGAGGCATCTGCGCGAGCGCGGTGTTTTGGTGGAAGTCAAGGATGGCGGCAATGGCACCAGCCGCGAGCCGCAAGACGCGCCGTCCATGACTCGCCTGGTGATCTTCCTGACTTCGAAGTGCAATCTTCAATGTGCCTATTGCTATGCCCGCGGCGGAGACTCCGGAAAAACCATCCGCAAAGATGTCTGGCAGATTGCGATGGACCACTTCTTCTCCACGCTGGCGTGGGGAGAGGCGTGGCGGTTCGCGCGGCGGCACGGCGTGAACCTGACGATCCACGGCGGCGGCGAGCCGACGGTGGAATTTGCCACGTTGAAAGAAATTGTTGCGGAGTTCCGCGAACGGGCACGCGGGGCAGGGCTGCGCACGACAGTGACGCTAGGCACGAATGGCACGTACGCCGAGGCCGTGCACCAGTGGATCGTCGAGAACGACATCCAAGTGACGTTCAGCCTGGACGGGCCGCGCGACATCCACAATCTCCAGCGGCCGTTTCGCTCCGGCGCGCCGAGCTACGACCTGGTGGTACGCAACCTGGCGGCGCTGGTGAAGGCGGGCAGATACGTTTCCATTCGGGCGACGATTACCCGGGAGGCGTTGGCGACGATGGAAGAGACGGTGGAACTGGCGCGGCAACTGGGGCTGGCCGCAGTTCGCTTCGAGCCGGTAACGCTGACGGGACGCGGCTCCTCCGGTACCGTCTCGCGACCTGACGTGGAACAGTTCACGGAAAAGTTTCTGAAGTGTTTTCTGCTGGGCCTGCGGTACGACATCAACGTCGGGTACTCGGGCATTCACTGTTTCGAGCGTTGCCGCCAGCGATTCTGCTCGGCGTGCGGACACAACTTCGGCGTGACGCCGGATGGAGACATCTCGACCTGCTACGAGGTGCTGGACGCAACGGACCCGGCGGCAAGCATGTTCTTCATCGGCCGGGTCGATGTCGCGGAGCGGCGCGTGGTGCTGGACGAACAGCGCATCGAGGCGTTGAAGCGCCGCGTGGCTTCAAACATGAAAGCTTGCGAGGGGTGCTTGCTGCGCTACCAGTGCGCGGGAGACTGCCCGATCAAGAGCTTCCGATATTCCACTCGCGACTTGTATCATCCGGACCCCTATCGCTGCGAGATTGCCAACCGCATCAACAAAACCCTCATCGCGTGGGTGGCCGATGGAGTGATCGAGCCGCGCCACGCGGAACAGACAACCGTTTTTTCCGTCAACCAGGCCCCTCAATAGAAACGGAGGACTGCCGTGTCGACTCTCGAAATTCCACAAATTCGCGCCGTTACGCTGGACGACAAAGTGGGCAAAGAATCCCGCGTCGCCGCCTGCACGTGCGATTGCGACCAGACGCAACCCCCACCGTGCTCATGCGACTGTGACCAGTCAGTGCCGCCACCATGCTCGTGTGACTGCGATCAGTCGGTGCCGCCACCGTGCTCGTGTGACTGCGATCAGTCGGTGCCACCACCATGCTCGTGTGATTGCGACCAAACACTGCCGCCAAAATGCTCGTGCGACTGCGATCAGACGGCCAGCGCGGGGAGTGTGGCAAGGACGATGTTCAAGATCGCGTCGGAATAGAAGCTCTCTTCGCTGAATTGCGCGGGGACAGATCGCAAGAACAAAGCCCCACCCTGTCGCGAACTGAACGCGACAAGGGTAGGGCACAAAGGCGTCTTGATTGTAATTTCGTGACGGTTAGTGTTTGTTCTTCAAGTTGCTTTCGCCGAGGAAGCGCTCCATGAATTTCGTGTCGAAGTTGCCGGCACGGAAGTCGGGGTCGCGCATGATGCGCTGGTGGAGCGGGATGCTGGTGAAGATTCCCTCGACGATGAACATTTCCAGGGCGCGCGTCATACGCGAGATGGCTTCCTCGCGGTCCTTGCCACGCACCACAAGTTTGGCGATCAGCGAATCGTAGTAGGGCGGGACGACGCCTTCGGCGTACTGCGCGGTATCGACGCGGACGCCGGTGCCGCCGGGGATGTGATACGTGGTGATCTTGCCGGCCGAGGGGGTGAACTTCTCGGGGTGCTCGGCGTTGATGCGGCACTCGATGGCGTGTCCGCGGTGGACGATGGGGCCGTGGAGGACATCGGGAAGTTTATAGCCAGCGGCAATCATGATCTGGCTCTTGACGAGATCGACGTCGGTGACCATTTCGGTGACGGCGTGCTCGACCTGGATGCGCGTGTTCATCTCGATGAAGTTGAGCTTGCCGTCTTCGTCCATGAGGAACTCGACGGTGCCGGCGTTGGAGTAGCCGATCTCGCGCATGGTCTTTTCGAGGATGCCGCCGATCTCCTTGCGCATTTCAGGCGTGACGACGACAGAGGGCGACTCTTCAAGCAGCTTCTGGTGGCGGCGCTGAATGCTGCACTCGCGCTCGCCGAGCGAGACGACGTTGCCGAATTCATCGGCCAGCACCTGGAACTCAATGTGGCGCGGGCGCTCGATGAACTTCTCCATGTAGAGATCGCCATTGCCGAAGGCGTTGGCGGCCTCGGTTTGGGCGGCATTGAACATGTTGGGCAGTTCTTCGGCGGAACGGATGACGCGCATGCCGCGGCCGCCGCCTCCGGCCGATGCCTTGACGATGACCGGGAAGCCGACTTCCTGCGCCCACTTGATCGCTTCTTCGGCAGTAGCGATGACGCCGTCGGAGCCGGGAAGGATGGGGACGCCGGCCTTCTTCATGGCCATGCGCGCCTTTTCCTTCTCGCCCATCATGCGGATGACTTCCGGGCGGGGGCCGATGAACTTGATGCCACAGGCGGCGCAGACTTCGGCGAAGTTGGCGTTCTCGCTGAGCAGGCCGTAGCCGGGATGAATGGCGTCGACGTTGGCGATTTCAGCGGCGCTGATGACGGCCGGGATGTTGAGATAGCTGTCCGAGGGACGCGGCGGGCCTATGCAGACGGCTTCGTCGGCAAAACGGACGTGCAGCGAATTGCGGTCAGCCTCGCTATAAACGGCGACGGCTTTGATGCCCAGTTCCTTGCAGGCACAAATGACACGGAGCGCGATCTCTCCACGATTAGCGATTAGGATCTTGTTGAACATGCGAAATCAGGCGCACCCCACTGGCGCACAATCAATTTCCTTCGATTCCCAAGGGCCGGGGCAATACCCCAGGCACAGCCCCGAAGAGCGCCCGGGCTTGCGGCCCGGGGCTTCCATAACTTAGCGGGCGCGAATGGCGAATAATGGCTGTCCGTATTCGACGGGCTGGCCGTTCTTGACGTACATCTTGACGATTTCACCGGCGACGTCGGACTCGATCTCGTTCATCAGCTTCATGGCTTCAACGATGCAGAGGACCTGCCCGAGCGTGACCTGGTCACCGGCCTTGACAAAGGGCGGAGCGCCGGGGGACGGAGACTCATAGAAAGTTCCGACGATGGGCGACTTGACGGTGTGCAGCCCGTTGTCGCCGTCCTCGACGGCGGCTGAGGCGGACGCGACCGGGGCGTGAGCAACCGGCTGCGACGCATAAGAAACGGCCGGCGGAAAATGCGGGCCGGAGGCGACGATGGCCGGAGCAACGGGGGTTCCCCGCTTGATGCGGACCTTGACATCGCCACGTTCGAGCTCGAATTCCGTGATGTCTTTTTCGATCAGGAATTCAACAAGTTCTTTTAATTCTTTCTGGTTCATCGTGTCCTGGGAACAGCCACCGGAGCGGCCGTTGGTCAGAGTTCGATTAAATCCTTGGTCGCGGGGGTCAGCACTTCAAACCCACGCTCGGTGACAAGCACCATGTCTTCAATGCGGATACCACAACGCCCGGGGAGGTAGACGCCGGGTTCAACCGTGACCACCATGCCGGGTTGCAACACCTGTTCCTGCCGGAAAGCCAGACGGGGCATTTCGTGAACTTCAAGACCCACGCCGTGTCCGGTGGAGTGGGTAAAGAACTTCGCCAGCCTGGCCCGCTTGAGGACGGAACGCGCGGCTTCATCGACCTCACCGGCGGGCAAACCCGGAGTGACAGCGGTGATGGCAGCCAACTGCGCCTCAAGCACGGCGCGATAGAGGGCGCGTTCCTCTTCGCCGGGCTTTCCAGCGTATACGGTACGCGTCATATCGGAACAATAACCGTTGAGTATAACACCGTAATCGAGAACGACGAACCCGTTACGGGCGATGGGCGAAGTAGAGGCGACTCCATGCGGCAGGGCCGAGCGCGGGCCGGAAGCAACGATGGTTTCAAACGACATGCCCTCGGCTCCGGCACGGCGCGCCATGTATTCGAGACGGGCGGCCACGGTGGTCTCGGGGACTCCGGGACGGATTCCGCGAAGAAGAGGTGCCAGGAGTCGTGCGGCGAGATTAACGGCCTCACGAATGGCTTCGATCTCGGCGGGCTCCTTGATCATGCGGAGGGTTTCGACGGCTCCGCTGACGGGCACGAGCTTGATGCCCTTGCCAAGTTCCGTAGCGAGCTGGGAGCGCAGGGCGACGGTCAGGTGATCGGCCTCAATGCCAAGACGGACGACGCGCGAGCGGCCGATGTGCCGGGCTGCCACGGCAAGCGTGGGGCCCTTGCCAATGACGACACGGGCTCCCTGGACTTCAGAACGCGACTGCTCGGAGTAACGGCCATCGGTGAAGAAGGCGGAACGGCGGCCGGCGAGCAGGATGCCAGCGCTACCGGTGAATCCACAGAGATAACGGACATTGGGAAGATGAGTGACAAGTAGCGCGTCAATCTTGCGGCGCTCGAGTTCGAAGAGAAGCCGATGGAGACGGGCCGGGTGGTCCATGGGGAGATTGTAAATGGTCGTTGGCCGTTAGTCGTTGGCCGTTAGCAAAAGCAACGACAAGAGCAAATGCGATGGCAAGAAAAAAGCGGGTCCGCGAGGGACCCGCCGAGAGGGTGAGCAACAAAAGGCTATGTCTGGATGATGCGCGGGCTCAGGAAGAAGATAAGTTCCTGAGTCGAGGTGCTGACCGAACGCTGCTTAAAGAGGTTGCCCAGGATCGGGATGCTGCCGAGCAGCGGTACCTGCGACCGGCTGATGGAGTTCTGCGTCTGGATGACGCCGCCGATGACGACCGTGCCGCCATCGGTGACGAGCACCTGAGTGGTTGCCTGCTGGGTAATCAGCGTCGGGTTGCCGCCGACGGTGCGGCCGAAATCAGGCGTGGTGTTTTCCACGTCGACCGAGAGGAAGATGGTGTTCTCGACGGTGATCTGTGGAGTGACAGTAAGCCGCAGATCAGCCTCGACGTAGGTGGTAGTTGGCGGACCGCCCAACTGCGCCTGGGTCACGACCGGGATGCGTAAGCCCTGCTTAACGATGGCCGTCACGTTGTTCTGAGTGACGATGCGCGGACGCGAAAGTACTTTCAGCAGACCGCGGGATTCAGCCATCGTAAGAATGGCGTCGATACGGTAGGAGTTGGTGGCGTTGACGAACGAGAGGCCACTGGTGATATTCGGCGACACCAGGTTTGAGAACAGCGGAATCGACTTGCCGGTTGGATCAAGGATGTAGCGCGGACTGAGACCGTTGACCTGAATGGGGCTGACCATGCCGGCGGTACCGGCCGGGCCACCGACGGCGGAAACTCCATTGCCCCAGCCGAAGCCAAGCTGCATGCCGAGGTCACGGGCGAAGTTGCGGGTGGCAGCGACGACGCGCGCCTCGATCTCAACTTCCTGCGTCTTGCGATCAAGCTGCCCGATGAGTTTGTCGACCTCGGGGATAACGCTGGGAATGTCGGAGATGACGAGCGCGTTCGTACGGTCGTCGGCGATGACTTCACCGCGCGGCGAGAGGAAGCGCTTCACCGTGGGCATGATGTCCTTGGCGTGCGAGTAGCTGAGGAAGCGGGTGACGGTCACCTTCTTGATGGCCTGTGCTTCGGCCACTTCCTGGGCGTGACGCGCGTCGGCTTCCTTGCGGAGATCGTCAAGACTGGCAATGCGCAGGACGTTGCCTTCAAGCTGGCTGGAAAGTCCGTTGTTGCGCAGAACGATGTCGAGCGCCTGGTCCCACGGTACGTCATCGAGAACGATGGTGACGCTTCCGTGGACGTTGGGATCGAGGACGATATTGAGGCCGCTGATCTCATGGATCAGGCGGAAGAAGTCCTTGAGATCGACGTCCTTAAGGTTTACGGAAATCGGTTCGCCGGTGTATTTCGGCTGAGCCGGCGCGTTGGCAGCCGCGGCAGCCTGCTCCTGCTGGGCAAGGGCAAGGTTGACGGCGGGCATGGGCGTTGGCGCGGCGCTGACCGGCGGCAGAATGCCGGACGTGCTGGAGTCGGAATGCGCCACGGTTTCCGCAGCCGCGGCGGCCCGCTCGGCGGGCGTGTTCTGCACCTGGTGATACTGCGGCTCGACGAAGGCATATGGCTGAGCCTGCTGCGTGGGCGGCGCCGGCTGCGACGCTACCGGCAACGAGGCGGGCACATAGTTTGTCGCATCAGATTTGTCGCGCTCCAAAACAGCCGCGCCAGCATTAGGCGAAGGAGTTGGGTGCGGAAGCGAAGCCGAAACGGTGGCCACGGGAGCCTGCGCCGGAGGCTGATTAACAGCGATTTCCGTCTTCTGCGGGGCGGCAGCGGGCCGGGCGGCAGCCATGGAAGAGGCAGCGGACGGAGCCGGAGATTCACCCTTCCAGACAGCCACGGCAACGGGGCCGCGCAACTGCACGATCAATCCATTCGCGGTGCGTACCAGGTCATAGGCCAGCGGCGACTTGAGGTCGACGACGATGCGGGCGACGGGCGGCTCAGCACGGAACTGGCCGACGCGAACGCTGCGGACGTCGTGGGCGTTGACAAAAATGTCGCGCGAACGGGTATCGACCACGGTGTTCTGAAGATCGACGACGAGACGATACGGGGTGGAGAGCTTCAGCGTGGTGGCTTCCGAGGCGCCATGGAGTTCCACGGCGAGTCCGTCACCGGTGCGCACTACGGCAACCTTGCTGAGTTGATGACGCTGTCCGGGACGCTCGCTGACGCCGCGGGCGGCCGTCTTGACGGGAGCCGCAACGGGACGCGCCGGCTCGGAGGCCGGGACGACATAGGCCGGCCGGGAAGGAACAGTTGCGGGCGGCTTGGCACTGGCGGCTGCGGACGGCTCGGAGGCTGCGAGCAGATGGAGCACCAGGTCGTGAGCCGACTGGTCTGTACGGAAACTGACACCATTGCCAAGATGGAGCTCGAGACGCGTGACTTCGGCGCCGTTGGTTCCCTTGTAGGTCAGCACGCGATACGACTTGACGGCGGGCGACTCGACAGTGTCCTTACGGTTCGCCAGATCGGCGGCAGAGACGCCGTTCAGGTCGACGAGCAGGAGATTGTCTTCCGGACGATACTCGTTGTGGGTAAAAGCATCGCTGGTGCGCAGCGTGAACACGGTCTCGCGGCCGTGCGTCGATACATTGACACCAGTCAATTTCTGTCCGAAAGCCGCCGCCGTCAAGGTGCAGAACAGCAGCGGGATCAGCATTGCCTGTAGTTGTTTCAGCCTCATGGTAGTTCTCCTCACGGATGAAAGTTCCATCCGTGCGTCGACCGGCGCTAGCCTCGCCAGCCACCGTGAAGAAAATCGCCCCCGGCGATTCGCCAATCTTCCGCGAACAGCCGGTTACTGCCTGACTCTTGTATCCCCTGTAAGAGGGGCCAAACTCCTGCCGCATCCAATCGGCGGATGCAGCCTGCCGGTTCCGACGTCACGTCCCGCGTCAACCGATGGCGGGATTGGTCAACGTCTTCACCACTTCGCGCGTCACCGGCCTTCCGAGACGATCCTTCACATTCTCGCGGAAGATGACAGAGTTACCGGTGATCTTCTGGACAAAACCGTTAAAGACGGGATCGTTGTCGCGGAGAAAGTAGGTTCGCTTCTCCGAATTGGTGATCACGGCGATGTTTCCGCTGGGTGCCTTAACGATTCCCTGCAACGTAATCTGATCGACGACCAGGCACTTCTTTCCGCCGGTGCTGCACCCGGCCAGCACGCCGCCGGTTTCAACAACCGGACTGCGGAACGGGTCGCGGCGTCCAGCAGCTCCCTCCATCTCGGGAGTGGAAGCTTTCTTTTCGGTCTCGGCCGGCGTGGTTTCGGCACGGCGCACGGGCTTGCGCTCAACGCGACGCACGGGCTTGCGGGCCGGAGATTTGGCCTGGGCGACGTGACGCACGGGTACGCGGCGATGTGGTTCCACCGCGCGGTGAGCAACCGGCCGGGCACGGGCCCCGGAGGGGCGCGCCACATGAACCGCAGCCTTTTCTGGCGCCTTTCCCGCGGGACGAGCGGGCGCGGGCGACACGGGCCTGGTCTGCGCCGCCAAGGCGGATGCAGCCAGCACAACTACGAAAACGCTCGCCGTCAGCTTCATAACCTTACCTTTTCACCGGCTTTGCCGGAGCCGCACCCGCATTGCTGTAGAAGGTGGTGGCCGTGCAACTGGCGACCACGGTCTCGCCGGGAGCGTAGGTGTATTGCTTCTTGACGCGTGCCTGGCCAGCCATGTGAACGCTGGCCATCTGCATATTGGAAATGTTGATGATGCGTTCGAGCTGGCTCACGCGCTGGAAGAAATTGAGGACAGCGTAGTACGGGCCGTCCACGTCGATATCGAAGGGGACCTCGCTGTAATACTCATGCGCCACGACCGGCTTGGCGGTAAAGCGGCGAAGCTCGACGCCGGCCTTGACGGCCTCTCCCTGCATGATTTCGATGAAGCTCGGAACTTCCTTGGAATCCGGCACGATGCGACGCTGCAAATCGATCTGCTGCTTGAGGCTGGCAATCTGGTTCTCAAGATCGCTGAGCTTATTGCGATAGGGCGCGAGCTGCGCGACCTCAGCCTGCTTGGCCTTGAGATTGATGAGATCCTTCTGGTTCTGATCGTCGATCGGTTTGAAGACAAGCATGTAGAGCGCAATGGTGGAACCGGCCACCAGGGCGAGGACGACCCCTATCTGCGCCATCTTCGGAAGATCTGAGAGCTTAGCCATAACTTCCCCGTTACACTTTCTGCTGCTTCTCGCAAATCAGGGTGAAGGAGAATGCACGCATGTTCTTGTAATCCTGCTGCATGGTCTCCTTGAGTTCGACGCTCTTGAAGTATCCGGTCTTCTTCAGGTTCGTCATGAAACCAGCGACGGCGACCGAACTGAGGGCCGTCCCGTTGAGTTCGATGGTGTTGCCGTTATCGAGCATGGTGTCGAGCCAGACGGCATCGCTGGCGTTAACCGTGTTGCCGATGGTGGAAAGCAACGTGACCGGGCCGGACTGATTGGAGCGCAACTGATCGATGACATCGAACTGGCGCTTAAGCTGGTCAGCCTGTTTCTGCTTCTCAATGTAGGCGCTCTTGACGGCCGAAAGATCCTTGATCTGACGGTCGGCAGTCACCATATCGGCCTGGATCTTCTCGTGGGCCTTGTTGACCTGGTGGTAGTAGTAATAGTTGCCGGCGCCGGCAATGGCGACGAGCAACGCAGCCACCATCGCAACCGAGGGACCGCCGGTAGTCGTGACCGGCATTGCAAATCCGGTTCGACGGCCTTTCTTCGGTTTCGGTGTACCTAGCAGATTGATGCGAATCATAGGCTTTCGAAGCTCCTCAGAGCCAAACCGACGGCCACCGCGAACTGCGCTGCACTATGGAAAACGATATCGGCGGCGGGGCCCTCCGGCACATCAATGCGCTGGAACGGGTTCAGCGAATCAACCGGCAACGAAAACTCCTGGCGCAGCGCCTCGATCAATCCCGGAACCTGGGACGATCCACCGGCCAGATAAATACGCTCGATGTGTTCTCCGGCTGCCGTGGCACGGAAGAAGTCGAACGTCTTCTGGATTTCCAGAACGATGATTTCAGTGACCTGCTGGAGAATGGGGCCCTTGGCGTCTTCGCTGACGGTGCCGACCTTCTGGCCGAGCTTGAAGGCCTCGGCATCGTCAAAGCTGAGATCGAGTTCCTTCTGGAGCGAGTCGGTGTACTGATGGCCACCGACGCTGACGTCGCGAGTGAACAGCGGCGTGGAACCCTTGACGATGTTGATGTTCATGACGCTGGCGCCGATATTAAGCAGGGCAACGGTGGAATTAGGCGCCGGTTCGTAGTTGTACTCGTAACAGTTCTGCAAGGCGAAAACGTCGATATCGACGATGGACGGCTGGCGTCCGGCGAGTTGCAGAGCGTTGGTGTAGTTCAGAATCTTGTCGCGCTTGACGGCGACGAGGAGCACGTCCATCTCGGGAGCCGCGAGATCCTCGGAAAGGATCTGGTAGTCGATGTTGACGTCGGAGATATCGAACGGGATGTATTGCGCGGCCTCGGTCTGGATGACGTTGGCGAGATCCTCGTCCGGCATGGACGGCATCTTGACCGGCTTGACGATGACGGAGTGTCCGCTGACGGACGTGGCGACAGCCTTGGCCTTAATGGCGCTGTCGGTGAATATCTTGCTGACGGCGTTGGCGACACTGCCGCTATCGACGATCATCGAGTCAACAACGATGTCCGAGGCTAGCGGTTCGATACCAAGATGAGCGACCACTAGACCGGCACGCGTCTTCTTGAGCTCCACGGCCTTGATGCTGCTGGAGCCAATATCGAGTCCGACAACCGCTTTTTCAGTTCCCATTCCAAACATGGCGAACGTCCTTTATCGACCGGCGGCGGCACGCGCGGATTTCGGCCGCTTCTTGCCGCGTCCCTCTCCCATGATGCTCTTCCGCTCCATCCACGAATCGAGGATGGTCTTCTTGAACTTCCAGCGGTTGCCGAGCTTGAACGCTGGGATCTTCTCCTCGTACACGTATTTGTATAGCGTGTCGGGACTGACCCCGAGATACTCGGAGGCCTGGCGGATGTTCATCACTTCAGGCGCTTCTGCCATAAAGCAACAGCCCTTTCCACAGAGGATTACCCGAACCACGCGGGGGAGACGTACACGCTCGGGCAACGCAAGGACAATGCCTCGCTTTCTCGGGGGGACATCTTACGATGGCCCGTTATAGCAGGGTTACGGGATGGAGTGTCAATATGAACATCCGATAACTTCCGGTATTACCGGGTGATTTCCGGACATGTACCGAAGTTCCCCCAAGGTGTTTGCACGAGCACTTGCGTTTACCAGATGGATACACCACTAGATGCGGTGGTAGTGATGCAAAGGATGCGGCGTTACCGGAATTCGTTACGAAGGCATTAGTACCTTGGAAACAACTCCCCGGAGACATGAAATGCGGAGCCAAGAAGTAAGTAGTCATGAGAGCATTGTCCGCCCGCGAAAACCGGTTTACCCGGCTGAGCGTGACGGTTGTGAAGAATTCCAGAACAGAAGAAACGAACGGCCACCGGAATACGTCCGGACGGCAGATTGTTCGCAGTGCGCATCTTAACTAAGACAAGGATGCCGTGCGGCTCACTTGCCGAAGGAAAACCGTTCACCCGGAAATTCGCCCGATGGAACCAGGCAACTTTAAAAGTTTTCTGCGTCATACGGTCCTGCTGCCGATCATCCTGCTGGCCGTGCTCGCCGGAGCATTGGCGTGGCAGGTGGCCTACATGACATCGGCGATGGAGCTGGTGCAGCACACGGACAACATTGCCGGAGTGGCGCGCCAACTGATGCGGAGCATCGTGGACATGGAGACGGGCCTTCGCGGCTACCTGCTGACTGACGATCCCGGCTTCCTGCAACCCTACAAGACCGCCGAGCCCCAGGTGGAAGAAAGATTCGCGGATCTGGAACGCACCATCGACGTGGACTCGGAAGAACGGGACGCGTTGCGCCTGGTGGAGACCGACTACAGATCATGGCACGTCTATTCGAAGCAAATGATCGAGTGGCGCGAGCAGGGCAAGAACACCTCCGGCGCGGCGATGAACCTGGAAGAAAAGCGGTTGATGGACGGGGTGCGCGAGTCCCGCGAACGGCTGCTGGACAAAGTGGAAACGCTGCGGGATCTGCGGGCGAAACGAGCCCGCCACGCGGCGCGCGTCACGCTGGCAATGGTGGCGCTGCTGACTCTGGGAGTGGCATTTGTACTGGCGCTGGTGACCAAGCGGCGGCTGATGGAGATTTCGCGCGTCTACCTGCAGCACCTGCACATGGAACAGCGGCAGACGGAAGAGGCGCGGGAGAATCGCGAGTGGCTGCTGACAACCCTCCGCAGCATGGGCGAAGGCGTGGTGGCCACGGATGCGGACGGAAAAGTGAAGTTCATGAATCCGACCGCCGAGCGTATAACCGGATGGACGCAGACGGAGGCCGAGAACCAGCCGGTATCGGAAGTGCTCCGACTTTCCGACCCGAAGAAGCGGACGGCGTTGCCTGATCCGATTCAGCGGGTAAAGAATGCCGGCACCGGAGTGGAACGGCTGAGCGAGCGGTTGTTGAGCCGTCGCGACGGCACGGTGGCGTACGTAGACGAAAGTGCTGCGAGTATTCCGGACGCGACGGGAGCGATGCGCGGAATGGTGCTGGTGCTGCGCGACGTGACGGAACGGAAACGCTCGGAGGCGGCGCTGCAATCGAGCGAACGGCTGGCGCTGATTGGACGGCTGGCGGCAACGATCGCACACGAGATTCGCAACCCTCTGGACGCGGTGATGAACCTGACGTACCTGGTGAAGTCGTCGCCGGCGCTGGCTGACGATGTCCGCGGACATGTGACGATGGCGGAGGACGAGCTGCGCCGCATCGTGCACATCACCAGCCAGTTGCTGAGCTTCCACCGCGAGGCGCACGAAGCAGTGCGCGTGGACGTGGAAGAGATCATGGAGAGCGTGCTGGCGCTCTTCGCGCCGAAACTGGCGTCTTCAAAAATCGAAGTCAAGCGCGAGTACAGAGCACATCCGGCGGTGATGGCATTCCCCGGAGAGCTGCGGCAGGTCTTCTCAAACCTGCTGGCGAACGCGATGGACGCGGTGGGAAAGAATGGAATGATTCGCGTGCGAGTAGTGGCGGCACAAGGTTATGGCAACGGCAGCATCCCGGGAGTGCGCATCCTGGTGGCCGACAATGGCTGCGGCATTCCGCAGGCCTCGCGCGAATCGCTGTTCACACCGTTCTTTACGACCAAGGGCGAACGCGGAACAGGCCTGGGACTGTGGGTGAGCCGCGGGATCGTCGAAAAACACGAAGGGACACTGCGACTGCGCAGCAGTCAGCGTCCTGGCCCCTACCGCGGAACAGCGTTCGCCATCTTCCTTCCGCAGCAACCGCAGGACGGATCGCAAGCAGCACTGTAAGAAAAGCTGGGGCTTTTCAACTCCGCACTTCCCTACTTCAGCCGCAAGCTTTTCAACATATGTTCAAAGGCCGGACGCAGCGCATCGAAATCCTTCTGCGGAGCGGTGAACACCACGGACACAATCGATCCGTCGTGGCGTTGCAGGGTCACCAGCCAGTCGCGTTCCGCCAGTTGTCCGCCATTCGCGTCGCGCACCGGGGAAATTCCCGTCAGGTCAACAGACCGCCCATCTCCGCCGTTGACGCGAATTCTTTCCGCACTGCCAATCGCCTTCATGCCCTGGTTCTCGCGTTCAAGCGTGGCGATCACCTGGCGCGTCGCCGTCTCCAGCGAAGTACCGCTGGCGGTCGACATACTGCTGACGGAAGCTCCGTAGGCGACCGCATTCTGCGAGACTCCGGCCTGCGGCGCAATCGTCACCGACGAACCCTGCGCGCCATAGACCTGCCAGTTGTCCGGATACTCAATGGAGTACGCATCCCGATCCAGGCGCGAAGTATTGCCGGAGGGCATAACATCGCTCAGCGCCGTATTCACCGGCTGGCTGGCGTTCGGATCGGCCGTGTGCGTCTTCTGGTACTGTGCCAACTCTGGCTGCGTCATGGCGTGCATGTGATCCGCCACGCGTTTCATCGCGACGAACTCCGGGCTGTCGTGCCGCGCGAATTGCTTCCGTGGAAACTTCTCGATCGCCGAGCGCACGGTCTCCGCGCGATTGCCGGGGTTCGGGTGGTCGGCCAGAAATTGCGGAACTCCCGGCCCGCCCTGCTTCGCCAGTTGGTCGAAGAACTCCACCATGGCGTAAGGATCGTAGCCGGCGTCGTACATGATCTGCGAGCCCAGCAGGTCGGCTTCCGTCTCGTCGGCACGCGAATACTTCATGGCGATTCCGC
Organism: Acidobacteriota bacterium; assembly: GCA_021779935.1. Lineage (GTDB taxonomy): Bacteria > Acidobacteriota > Terriglobia > Terriglobales > Acidobacteriaceae > JAJXZT01. The sequence continues at coordinate 2,529 of JAJXZT010000039.1, read as the reverse complement.
TGGCGCCAATCTGTATGCCAAGTTGCGCCAGCCGTCCGCCAACGGTATTGCCGAACACGGCTCCAGCCAGGATGCTGCCGAGCGCGCCCAGCGTCTGGATGGTCTGTTCTTTTCCCGCGTCGCGCGCCGTGTGCTGCAACACCACGTGGCTGATCTCGTGGGCCATCACGCCCGCCAGTTCCGACTCATCCGCCATCTGGATGGTTCCGAGGTTGACGAACACGGGCCCGCCGGGCAACGCAAACGCGTTGATGTCTTTCTGGTTGATGACGCGGAACTCGAACGGCCACTTGTATCCCGGCGCCTTCAATGCCAGACGCCTTCCCAGGGCCTGCACGTACTTGGTCACCGGGCTCGACTCTGGTAGCACCGGCATCTGCTGCGCGACCTGTGCAGCGTACTTACGTCCCGCCTGAATCTGATCCTGCGGGCTCATCGAGACGTCGCCAGCAGTCAGGATGATGCGGCCGGTCGTCTTGTCCTGTTGGAGATCGCGCGTGTTCACCTGCGCCGCACACACCAGGTTCCAGGTCGACATCAGCAGCAACAGGGCCAGCACCCGCGCACTTTTGCCACGCATCACCATGTGTCCCTCACTTGAACCGCCTCGGCGGTATTCCACAACTTCCAAGGATGTAAGATGCCCGCACCCGGCGGAGCGTTGAATTTTTCCACTCGGCACAAAATCAACAACAGCAGATAGACATTATTCTATCTGACGCAATGGCCGGGCTTTGTCGCTTTTGTTTTCGGCTTCCGGCTGGCGGGTTTTCCAACTTGAAACTTTTACCGTACGCACCCTTTCGTACCGTGCCAACCGTGATGCTTGGGCAGTCCCAACCCGGTGTTTCGTGCTACATTCGGATTCAGGACGAGTGGAAATTTTCCGAATGTCGCATAAGCATTTTCTTCGGGTCACTGGCGCTTTCGTTTTCCTGATTGCGTTTGCCTTTACGCTGCTCTTCTTTCAAACGCTGCCGTCTTCCGTGGCTGCGGCCGGTCCCGCCACGGATCCTCCGTCGAAGCAGAAAACGCCGCCCAAGCCCGAAGCCGCGAAAACCGCGCCTCCCGGAAGCACCATTCACACAGTCACGCGCGGAGAGACGCTTCCCGGCGTCGCCTATCGCTACCTGCCCGAGACGCCTTACATGACGGACACCGAACTGGAAACGGCCATCCGTCGCGAGAACCCCGAGATCAAGGGAATCTGGCTCAAGCCTGGCAGCCAAGTCATTATTCCGGATTACATGCCGATGCCGTGGACCGAGAAGTCCAGGCTGGCGCCGAAGGATTTCGAAGTGCGTGCCGTCTATCTCACCGGCACCATGGCAGGCAGCGCCCACGGGCTCGACATCATTCGCAAGTGGCGCGCGGTGGGCGGCAACTCCGTGGTCTTCGATATCAAGGACAGCGACGGCTCGCTCAGCGTCCCGTTTGAAGGCCCGCTGGTGCCGCACCGCGAACGCGTTCCGATCCGCAACCTCGCCAAGCTGACGCGCTACATCCACTCGCTCGGGATGCACGCCATTGCGCGCATCGCCATCTTTAAGGATGACCAGCTTGTGGCGCGTCATCCCGAACTCGCCGTGCGCTCGCGTCGCACGGGAAAGCCGTGGCTGGAGAACAACAAGCTCGCGTGGGCCGATCCGTCGCTGCGCGAGGTGCAGGATTACAACATCGCGCTGGCGAAGTATGCGGCGGCGAATGGCGCCGACGAAATCCAGTTCGACTACGTGCGCTTCCCCACGGAGAGCGATCAGAAGGACGCGAAGTTCGCCTACGAGACGGAGCATCCGACGTGGAAGCGCTCCGACGTGATTACGAATTTTCTGCAACGCGCCGACGGCGAACTGAAGCCCATGGGCGTGCTCTTCTCGCTTGACGTTTTCGGAATCATGGGTTGGCAGCGCACGGTCGACCTGGTACACACCGGGCAGGACATTCCGCAGATGGCGAAGTATTGCGACGTGCTCTCGCCGATGATCTACCCGTCGCACTTCTTCGGGATGGACGGCGTGGCCCACCCGGGCGATGCTCCGGAACATTTCATCAGCGAATCGATGGACCGCTTTGTCGCCATCACGAAGGGCACGGGGGTCGTGATACGTCCGTGGCTACAGGCTTTCGCGTGGCGGACAAAAACTTATTCGCCCGACTACATCATGGTGCAAGTCCGCGTGGCGCGCGAGCACGGCGGCGACGGCTTCTTGTTCTGGAACGCCGGCAACGACTACAGCAAACCTTTTGCCGCGATGCCGACGATGCGCGCGGCCAAGAATGAGTATTTCCGCGGCGATGAAGTTGGCGACCCGCAGGCAAATCCGTCCGCACCGGTAGCAACTGCCGCACCGCAAGCGGCGATCAGATAAGAAATAGCAAGCTTTCTTCCCACCGTTCGCTGCGCTCAGGATTGATTGGATAAGGGCGAAGGCTCACTTCGAGTTCCGGTAGTCTTTCTTTGTTGTGGAAGTAAGACGCTGGAAGGAAGGAGCCTTCGATGATGATTGTAGGCTGTGATTTCCATCCGAG
>JAJXZT010000068.1 GCA_021779935.1 Acidobacteriota bacterium | reverse complement strand
AAAGTAGAAAGGAAAAAGGGAAAAGTAGAAAGGAAAAACGAAAGACGCGGTCAGAGTCGGACTAGTTCGGTAGTGCGCTTGAGCTGGCCGCAGGCGGCATAGATGTCCTGGCCGCGCGGACGGCGGACGAAGGTAATCACGAAGACAGAACACAAATAAAAAAGGAAAAACGAAAAAGTAGAAAGGAAAAACGAAAAACGCGGTCAGAGTTGGACTAGTTCGGTAGTGCGCTTGAGCTGGCCACAGGCGGCATAGATGTCTCGGCCTCGTGGGCGACGGATGAAGGCGGGGATGCCGGCGCGGATCAGCGTCTGCTGGAAGGCGAGGACGCGCTCTTCGGATGGCGTGGCGTAGGGGATCTCCGGACCGGGGTTAAGAGCGATGAGGTTGACCTTGGCGCGGAGTCCGCGGAGAAGCGCGACGACTTCGCGGGCGTTTTCAACAGAGTCGTTTTCGCCGCCGAGGAGGACGTACTCGAAAGTCAAAAGTTCGCGGCTGCGAAGGGGAAACTCACGCGCGGCAGAGAGCAAGTCGTCGAGGTTCCACTTACGGTTGATGGGCATGACGCTCTCGCGACCGGCGTCATTGGAGCCATTGAGCGAAATGGCGAGTTTGGGGCGAACAGGTTCCTGGGCGAAGTCGCGGATGCGCGGGACAATGCCAGCGGTGGAAACGGTCATACGGGATTCGGGAATTCCGACGGCGGAAACAAGCAGGCGAACGGCCTTCATGAAGTTGTCGTAGTTCAGGAAGGGTTCACCCTGTCCCATGAATACCAGGTTGATACGCTGGCGATCGACGGAGACACCGTGATCGGCAAGGACGGCAAGGATCTGGCCGACGATTTCGCCGGGGGTGAGGCTACGCTGCACGCCGAGGAGGGCGGTCATGCAGAAGCGGCAATTGACGGCGCATCCGACCTGGCTGGAAACACAGATGGTGGCACGGGAGAATCCGCGGGATTCTTCGTCGCCGGCGTCGGTGCCATCGCCAAATTCGCCACCGTCACCTTCGGGCATCCAAACGGTTTCCACGGTTTGTCCGTCTAAGAAACGAAGCAGGTAGCGAACGGTGCCATCCACCGAAATGAAACGCTTCTCAATTTCAGGCAGGCCCACCTGCCAACCTTCGTCGACGAGCCGGGTTCGATAGTCGAGGGGCAGGGTGGAAATGGCGGAAAGTTGGGAGACGCGCTCTCGGTAGAGGGCCTGGTGGAGCTGTCGGGCACGGTAGGGGGGCTGGCCATGACTTTCGACAAGGGCCGTAAGCTCTTCTAAACTAAGGCCCAATAGTTCGCAGTGGAAAACCATACAGGAGCATCCAATAGAGATACGGGCGGAGTGTACCCGAAATCGCGTATCAATCTTTCTTTTATTCTAGACGTTAACTGCCCGGTAGGGCGATAGGGCTACAGCAGATGATTTAGCCCAAAGCATGTTGGGACGCTGCCGTAACCCCGGGCACTTGCCAGAAGGCTGGAAGTACATGGAGACGATTATGAAGGCGGAACTCGCAAGGGTAGACGAACTGCGAAACGTAAGACGGACGGAGCTACCAAATGGACTGACGATCGTCTCCGAAGAGATGCCGCACGTGCGCTCAGTTTCCATGGGCATCTGGATGCGCAGCGGTTCTCGACATGAAGCACCGGAGATGAACGGCATCTCGCACTTTGTGGAACACATGGTGTTCAAGGGTACGGGAACACGCAGCGCGGAGGACATTGCGCGACAGGTGGATTCACTGGGCGGCAACCTGGATGCGTTTACGGCAAAAGAGTGCATCTGCTTCAACGTGAAAGTATTGGACGAACACGTGGCGAACGCCCTGGAGGTGTTGAGCGACCTGGTGCTGGATCCGGTATTCCGTGAAGAAGACATCGTCAAGGAGCGCGGCGTAATCCTGGAAGAGATCAAGATGGATGAAGACAACCCGGATTACCTGGTGCACGAACTGTTCGTACAGAACTTCTGGAAGGGACATCCGCTGGGCAAGCCGATCCTGGGAACGAAGGATACGGTGAAGAACTTCGAGCGGGCCATGCTCTTCAATTACTACAAAGACCGGTTTGTGCCGGGAAACATGGTGGTGGCCGGCGCGGGAAACCTGCGCCACGATCATTTCGTGGAACTGGTGTCACACCGCTTCCAGCACCTGAAGATGAGTCCGCAGTCAGTGGAAGACGCAACACCGAAATCGACGTCGCGGATTACGCTGCGCAACAAGAAGTCGCTGGAGCAGGTGCAGATCTGCGTGGGCGTGCCGTCGTACTCGATTTCGCACGAAAAACGGTACCCATCGTTTGTGCTGAACACGCTGCTGGGCGGAGGCATGAGCTCACGGTTGTTCCAGAATGTGCGCGAACGACAGGGCCTGGTGTACTCGATCTTCAGCGAACTGAATCCATACAGAGACACGGGATGCCTGGCGGTGTATGCGGGAACGTCGCGAGAGTCGGCGCCAAAGGTGGTGAACTCGGTGGTGGCGGAGTTCCGCGAATTGAAGAAGACTCCGGTGAGCGCGGAAGAGTTGCAGCGCGCCAAGGCACAACTGAAAGGCAGCCTGATGCTGAGCCTGGAATCTTCGACGGCGCGGATGTCTAACCTGGCGCGGCAGGAAATGTACTACGACAGATTCATAAGTATCAATGAAATGATCGAGCGGATAGAGAACGTTCAGAGCGAAGACGTGATGGCGATTGCGAACGATTTCTTCCAGTTGGGAGAAATCGCGGTGACTGTCCTGGGAAACCTGCGAGGGCTGAAAATCTCGCGCGAACAGCTTGCGTGCTAGCCGCGAATCTGATTTCGACACTTTAGAGTTGCGTTTTGACAAATTTTTGTGGGCCATATTGACATTTTTTGTCAGTATGGCCTTTTTGCGGTTTGTACACCAGAACGGGACAAGGAAACGGGAGCGTCAGCCATAGAGTGATAAGTATCAATAAATTCTGATACTTCCGGAAAATGTATCTATTCAGGCATGACAGCACGGGGGTTGGCGCGATAAGTGCAAGTAGGGAAAGTGAGCTGTACGACTTTCAACCGAAGGCAAGAAGAGGATCCATGCGCAAGCAAAAAGGTTTCTCGCTGATTGAGCTGTTGATCGTAGTGGCGATCATTCTGATCATCGCGGCGATTGCAATTCCTAACCTGCTCCGCTCCCGCATCGCGGCGAACGAAGCTTCTGCCGTGGGTTCCCTGCGGACGATCAATACCGCCGAAGTGACCTACGCGTCGACATATCCGGATGCCGGCTTTGCCCAGACGCTGACTGCGCTGGGACCGGTAACAGGTACCGGCCCGACGAGCGCGGCGGCTGGACTGCTGGACAGCGTTCTGGGTTGCACCGGTGGCGGCAGCTGCAACAAGAGCGGCTACACGTTTACCGTGAGCGGCGTGTCCAACGGTTCGTATTACCAGGCGACCGGCATTCCGCAGAACGTTGGCCAGACCGGCCAGCGGGCGTTCTTTACGGACGCTTCAGGCGTGATCCGGTACAACAACACCGGCACCAGCCCGACGGCTACCGACAATCCGCTGCAGTAAGGCGAAAACAGAATTGGCGAAGTACCTGGGGGAGGGTACAAGCCAATGGGGCACCGTATCAGCGGTGCCCCTTGTTTTTTGTGGGGACGTTGCTCCGGCACTTCTCGAAACACCCCAACAATGACAATTTGTGCGGGCCATTCCTGACAGAATTTGTCAGTTTCGTTCTGGAAGTATGCCCAAAGCTGAGAAACAAAGTGAGTGATCGTCCAGAGCAAGAATGCAAGCGCTTGAAGACACGATGGTTAAATCAAGATTTCTGAATACAGTTACATCAGTAACTAAATCGGAGAAATCGGCGGTAAACGTGCGCATGGATTAGATGTCATCTGCTTCCAAAACCCTACGCAGATGCTTGAGAGAGGTTATGATGCGCAAGCAAAAAGGTTTCTCGCTGATTGAGTTGTTGATCGTAGTGGCGATCATTCTGATCATCGCGGCGATTGCAATCCCCAACCTTCTGCGTTCCCGAATTGCGGCGAACGAAGCTTCTGCCGTGGGTTCCCTGCGGACGATCAACACCGCCGAAGTGACCTACGCGTCGACATATCCGGATGCCGGCTTTGCCCAGACGCTGACTGCGCTGGGACCGGTAACAGGTACCGGCCCGACGAGCGCGGCAGCTGGACTGCTGGACAGCGTTCTGGGTTGCACCGGTGGCGGCACCTGCAACAAGAGCGGCTACACGTTTAACGTGAGCGGCGTGTCCAACGGTTCGTACTACCTGGCGACTGGCGTTCCGCAGAACATTGGCCAGACCGGCCAGCGGGCGTTCTTTACGGACGCTTCAGGCGTAATCCGGTACAACAACACCGGCACCAGCCCGACGGCTACCGACAATCCGCTGCAGTAAGCCTTTCTCTTCCGCAGACGAACGGAAGCAGGTTAACCGAGGGAGCGAAATGTCTTCGCTCCCTTTTTTATTTGCTGCACAATGAACAGTCCCAGGAGAGTCATGAATCAGCAAACAAAACCGACAACAGGCGCTACCGGCAAAGACCGGCGGATGGCGATCGCAATGGTGGTTGCGGCATTTCTGCTGCGACTGGCCGTAATCCTGGTGTTCCACACGTACGAATTTCCGGCGGGACACAACCACTACGCATTCGGATACGAGATGGGATCGATCTCGGGATCGCTGGCGCGCGGCGAGGGGTTCAGCTCTCCGTTTGGCGTTCCGACGGGACCGACGGCGTGGATTGCACCGGTCTACCCAGCGATGATTGCGGCGATATTCAAGGTGTTTGGACTGTACTCGAATGCCTCGGCGATCATGATCCTCGGGATCAATTCGCTGTTTTCGGGACTGGCGTGCGCGGCGATTTTCGTACTGGGACGCGAACTGCTGGGACGGCAAGTGGGGCTGGTGGCGGGATGGTGGTTCGCACTAGTGCCGCTTTATTGGCGGTATCCAACGACATGGGTGTGGGAGTTTCCGCTGAGCGGGTTGCTGCTGGTGCTGATCTTCCTGGTGTCGGTGCGGCTGGACACGGCGCGATGGCAGCCGTGGGCCGGATTCGGAGTGCTATGGAGCGTGATGGCGCTGGTAAGCCCGTCGCAACTGAGCGTGCTTCCCTTCACGCTGGCGTATCCGGCATGGAAGATTGCGCGCGGAAGAAAGATTCCATGGAAGCAAATGGCAATCACGGTAGCGGTGTTCTGCATTGCGATTACACCGTGGCTGGCAAGAAACCGGGCGGCGTTCGGACGATGGGTGTTCCTACGGAGCAATTTCGGATTCGAGTTCTGGCTGGATAATTACCCGGGCGCCAACGGTGCGGCGTGGTCGGGACGGCATCCGGCCTCGAATCCGCGGATATTGGCGGAGTACGAAAAACTGGGTGAGATCGACTTCGCGAAGGAAAAGCAGCGCGAAGCGTTCCAGTTCATCCGCGACTATCCGGGGGAATTCACGCGGCTGACGATGATGCGCATGACGGACTTCTGGGATGGACGAACACTCATCTACGAGTCACCGGACGAACCGCTGAAGCCATGGATGATCCTGACGACCTCGCTGCTGGCGTGGGGCGGACTGCTGCTGATGCTGCGAAACCGGGAGCGCGGCGCGTGGCTCTTCCTGACATTCATGCTGATTCTGCCGGCGCCGTTCTACCTGACATATACCGAACCGAAGTACCGGCACCCGCTGGAGCCGCTGATGTCGGTGATGACCGCGTATCTGCTGTGCGCTGCGTGGAACTGGGGAAGACGACGGCAAAAAGCTTGATGTCGCGAAAAGGCGATCCACGGGTTGGAGGATTTCTTCCAGGAGCGCTGAGCGTTCCAATGAGGAACTCGCCCGGGCTTCGGGCTTTTACTGACTATCGGCGGGAGTGTAAGGACGAAGCGCCATCATGCCGTCGCTCTGATCAACCCACCAGACCGTGCGGTCGTGGAAATATTGAAGGAGACTCCTGTTGGCGGGTCCCATGTCACGCGCCCAGACGATGTGCGAAGCGTCGATATCGGGCTTGTTGTAGACCCAGTCGCGATAGTCGCCGAACGACGGCGACATGTGGACGATGACGAGCTGCTTGCCGGGGAGGCGATCAAGGCGGCTGACAATGCTGGCACGCTGGATCTCCTGGCGAGGTGCGCCCTCTTCATAGGTGAAGTGGTAGGGGTCGATCAACTGTTCGCCTGTACGAACGGCAAACCAAACAGCAAGAAGAAGGATGAACGCACGCGACATGGCGAGACCTATTCGGCGTCCACGAATGGACCATGCGCGCATGGCGCGGAAGCCAACCAGCATGACGGCGATGAAACACGCGAGCGCGGGTGCTGCGTACTGCGCAAAAGGAGGATAGATTTCAACGAACACTCCAAGGATCACCATCAGCGCAGTGATGGGGAGGAGCCGAAGACGGCGGCTGCGGCAGGCGATGAGGAACCCTGGGATGAGAAGCAGCACGGCCGGCCAAAAATAGAACTCGTAATAGGTCAGACAACGCTGGTAAAAGAGCTCAAGGCGACCTTGCGGATAGCGCAACATCAGGTAAGACGGAAGCTCCCAATAGACATAGACGCGACGCATTGCGGGATGGTCGTAATGCGGGATGGGATTGCGCTTTTCCCAGATAAAGGGCTTCGTGATGTGGTAACGCATCTGGTCGGCAATATATGGCATTTCCAAAGGATTGCCGGTGCCACGCCAGTTGTAATAGAGCATGAAAGCCGCGCCAAGAATGAGAACAACCACGACAGGCACGACAGCCTTGCGGAAAATCAGGGAAAAGCGACGGCGCTCGCGAAACAACCAGGCGAGAGCGGCGATGGTACAAGGGACGCTGCACACGAGGCCCTCCCACGGACGGGAGTTGGCAAGTACGATCAGCGCAAATCCGAACAACAGGCCGTAGGGGATGCAAGGGTTGCGGCGGAGGCGGGGCCACGTACCAAGCAAGACGGCTCCGGCAGCGGCGGCAACGGCTCCCCCTAAGTAGGCATTGATCCAGTAACTGAAGATGTCAAAGCGGAGGACGCAGAAAACAGCCCCGAGTAGTGCCCAGTGGGGAGGCATGTAGGCCTGGAGCATCCAGCAGACGACCGCACACATAATGGCCATGCTTAGCCAGACACCCCACCAGGGGTGTCCGAAGAGCAGGATGCCAAGAGCCAGAACCAACCCCTGGGCGGGCGGATACATCGATTGATATGTCGGCCACATGTTGACATGGAATGTCTCGAAGAAGATGGCCATGGGGTGGACGGGATTGGTAAGACGTCCGGCAGCAAAAGTTTCGCCCTGGAGGATGTAGCTGAACTCGTCGTGAACGGCGGGGACAGGAATAGGCAGAAAAACGAGCAGCGCGGCGCGCAGCAGCAGCGCCCCGAGGAAGACACCAAGAACGGCACGATGCCGATGACGCGCAATGCGAAGGAAGGATTGCTCGATCCGGCGAAACCAACGGGCCCTTGAACGCGCAACCAGGAGTGCCAGCAGGATCACCGCCACCCAGAAGACCAATTCCATGCGAAATACGCGGTGCAGGATAGAGTTGGTCTCATTTGCGCTCTTGGCAAGCAACGACAAGCGGGATAGGAAGCCGAGAAATTCCTGGTTCATGGGGGTCGGAACGTAACTGCGAAGATAGAGTGTACGTCAAGTGACAGCCCTCGTACAGACTCGCAAGTTCCATGCACAGGTGATATCCCGCGCCGGGCAAAAGGCACATTTAGCAGGCATGAAAGTTGGCACTATTGCTTATAATCACGACGAACTGACAATGCCAGCCATCGAGACATTTGCACTCGCGAAACACTACAACATCGGCTTCTGGCGGAAGCGGCGGAAAGACGCGCTGAAATCGCTGACGCTGACGGTCGAAGAGGGCGAAGTGTTCGGGTATCTTGGACCGAACGGCGCCGGAAAAACAACCACGCTGCGGCTGCTGATGGGACTGGTTTATCCCTCGGCGGGCTCGGCGCGCATACTGGGGAAAGCGCTCGACGATCCGGCGATGAAAGCACAGATCGGATTCCTGCCGGAGCAACCCTACTTCTACGATCACCTGACTCCGAAAGAATTGCTGACCTATTACGCGCAACTCTCCGGCGTGCCGGGCAAGGACCGGGCGCGCAAGGTGGATGCCTCGCTGGCGCGCGTGGGAATGTCGGAATCAGCGGGAATCCAGATGAGGAAGTTTTCCAAGGGCATGCTGCAACGGGTTGGAATCGCACAGGCCATCGTGCACGATCCGAAATTGATCTTCCTGGACGAACCGATGTCCGGGCTGGACCCGGTGGGACGGCGCGAGGTGAGAGACCTGATCCAGAGTCTGCACGAGGAAGGAAAGACGATCTTTTTCTCGACGCACATCCTGTCCGACGCTGAGACGGTGTGCGACCGCGTGGCGGTGCTTAACAAGGGCGAACTGCGCGGCGTTGGAGTAGTGGCCGACCTGGTTAGCGAAGTAAGTGGACAGGTGGAGTTTGTGTGGACAGGAGCGGCGGCGACGGCGGAGATTGCGGCGCTGGGCGGTAAGACGCACGAGGCGAGCGAGACGTTTCGCACGATACTGACACAGGAGGCGACGGATCGGGCGATCGACGCGATACGCGGAGCGGGAGGAAAGTTGATTTCGGTGACTCCGGTGCGGGCGACGCTGGAAGATTACTTCCTGTCAAAGCTGGGCGCGGGAGATCGCGATTCACAGAACATGCAGGAGGTGACGCGATGATCGGCCGGCTGTGGGCAATCGCGTACAGCACGTTCCGCGAGGCGGTGAGAGACCGCGTGCTCTATAACCTGATCGTGTTCGCACTGCTGATTGTGGGCGCGGCGCTGCTGGTGGGACAGATTTCCATCGGCATCGAACGGCTGGTGCTGGTGAACCTGGGGCTGACCTCGATCTCGCTGTTCGGTATCGTGATCGCGATTTTCATAGGAATCGGGCTGGTATCGAAAGAGATCGAGAAGCGGACGCTGTACACGGTGCTGGCGGCACGTCCGGTGCGGCGGTGGGAGTTCATCATTGGAAAGTTCCTGGGGTTGGTGGGAACGCTGACGGTGAACGCGTTCTTCATGAGCGCAGGATTCTTCGCGGCGCTGCTCTACCTGACGCACCGGTTCCAGCGGGCGGACGCGGACCTGCTGGTGGCGATCTATTTCATCCTGCTGCAATTCGTACTGATCACGTCGCTGGCGCTGTTCTTTTCGACGTTCTCTTCCCCGCTGCTGTCGGCGGTATTCGCGTTCTCGCTGTTCGTGATTGGAACGTTTGCGGACGACATGCGCGGATTCGCGAAGTTGACGGAGGGCGGGACGAAGTGGGTGATGACCGGCATGTCATACCTGGTGCCGAACTTCTCTTCCCTGAACGTGATTTCGCAGGTGGCACACTCGGTGCCGGTGCCAGGACACCTGGTGCTGCTGAATACGCTGTATGTGCTGGCCTACGCGGTGGCGGTGAACTGCGCGGCCGTGCTGGTGTTTGAGAAGAGGAATCTGAAGTAAAGAAGTCACGAGACGCGAGTCGCAAGCGACGAAACGAACCATGAAGCGGCAAAGTGTAACAACGATCATCGCAGGGGGCCTGCTGCTGGGATGCCTGGCGGCGAGTATCGGTGTATCGCAAAAAGTGGACGCCGCACGCGGCGACGTCATGCTGCAGGACGTGCTTTACATTCCGTCGCCGAATACGATCAAGCGCCTCTCACTGGGATATAACGGACTGCTGGCGGACGTCTACTGGACGCGGGCGGTGCAATACTTTGGCACCAAGCATCACGAACACTCACTGAATTACAAGTTGCTGTCGCCACTGCTGGACATCACAACGACACTCGATCCGCACTTGATCGTGGCATATGAGTTTGGCTCGATCTTCCTGTCACAGAGACCGCCGGAAGGTGCGGGCGATCCGCAGGCGGCAGTGCGATTGGTGCAGCGCGGAATTCGGGAGAATCCCAAGGCGTGGCGCCTGTGGTACCACCTGGGATTCATCTACTGGCAGGAATTGCACGATTCGAAAACAGCCTCAGAGTGCTTCCAGAGAGGTTCGGAAGTTCCAGGAGCGCTGCCATGGATGAAAGTGATGGCGGCGGCACTGGCGCAAAATGCCGGCGAGGCGGAGACAGCACAATACCTGTGGACGAACATCCTGAACAGCACCACTGATCCCGATATCCGCGCGAATGCGGAGAGGCGGTTGATCGCGCTGCGAGCAGACCAGGAAGTGACGATCCTCCAGGAGTACGTGAATCGCTTCGAGCAGACGAAAGGACATGCGCCGGAAAACTGGTTCGAGATGATCCAGGCAGGAATGCTGCGAAGTATTCCCGTCGATCCGGTGGGGTACCCCTACCAGTTGGTGAACGGGCGCGTGCAGGTGGCGAAACCTGACTTGCTGCCATTTATTACAAAGGGACTGCCGCCGGGAAACGAGAGTAATGTCCTGCCAAAGATGCCATAGAAGCAGTTTCGAGAGGTTTTCCGGGTTTGTATTGGGTGGAAGGGTGAATTTATAAAGGAATGATGCGCAATCTTCTGCGGCTGGTGGCGGTAACACTTCTGTGCGGTGCAGGACTGCTAAGTTTGACGGCGGTCGCACAAACTCCTCCTGACTTACACAAAATTGCCGATGCAGTAGACAGGCACTATAACGGGCTTCGCTCGCTGGAAGCCGGGTTCACGGAAGTGTACGCCGGAGCCGGGATGACACGGACGGAGTCGGGCACGATGTGGATGAAAAAGCCCGGCAAGATGCGCTGGGAATATACGTCGCCACGGCAGAAGCTGTTCGTGACGGACGGCAAGACAGCGTGGTTCTACGTGCCGGGCGAAAAGCAGGCGCGGCGCACGCCGGTAAAGAAGCTGGCCGACTTCCGCTCGCCGCTGCGTTACATGCTGGGGCACACGAAGCTGGTGAAGGAATTCAAGGGACTGTCTTGGGCGCCGGACAAAAAGCCGCGTCATGCGGGCGACCTGATGCTTCGGGGCGTGCCGGACGGCATGGGCGACAGCGTTTCACAGGTGCTGCTGGAGATCACTCCCGATTACATGATCGTGGGAATCGAAGTGGAAGAACTGGACGGTTCCGTAACGGAATTCCGCTTCCGAGATGAAAAAGACAACGTCCAAGTACCGGACGGGCGATTTAAGTTCTCTCCGCCGCCGGGGGTGGAAGTGATGGATGCGGAGTCGTTGGAGCCATAGAAGAAGTTTCGGAGGTTTCGACAAGACGGTTTCGGAGGTTTCAAAGGTTTTAATGAGACGGCTGCGCCTGTCCTGCCCGGTCTGTCCGACCGTTCGATTCGAGTCATCTACGGGACATTCCGGCATTGAAACTTCCACAACTTTCGAAACATGGTTCCTGGCAGCAACGCTTTCCTTTTCAGGATGTTAGACTGATGCGACGGCGGAGTGGGCCGGACAGGGCACGGGCATGGCTGAGTTCGTCATCAAGATGGCCGATGAGCGGGGCCGCGTGGTGGAGCAGACGGAGTCTGGCCATACGGCGACGGAGATCCGCGACCGGTTCGTGCAGCAGGGATTCCTTGTCTACTGGGTAAAACCGCGCGGACTGCTGAGCACACGGGAACTGCGGCTGGTGGCGCCGAAGATCAAGCTTGACCAGTTCGTGGTCTTCAACCAGCAATTTGTGACACTGGTGCACGCCGGACTGCCAATCGTTCAGGCGCTGGACCTGCTCTCCAAGCGGCAGCGCAACGAGTATTTCAAGTCCCTGCTGGAAAACGTCCGTGACCGCGTCAAGGGCGGCGAACTGCTGTCAGCGGCGTTCGAGGCGCAGGGGGCATTTCCGAAGATTTATTCGACGACAATCCTGGCGGGCGAAAAGAGCGGCAACCTGGAAGAAGTGCTGACAAGGTATCTGTCCTTCCAGCGGCTGACACTGACATTCCGCAAGAAACTGCTGGCATCGCTGATTTATCCGGCGGTGCTGGTGGTGGGCGTGATTGCGTTGATGACAATGCTGGTGACCTACGTGGTGCCACAGTTCGCCAGCCTGTATAAAGACCTGAACGAACCGCTGCCGCAGATTACGCAATTCACGATTGCCATGTCGCTGAAGGCGAAGACGTATCTGCCGCTGATTATCGTGTTGGTAATCGTGGCGGTGATCGGCCTGCGGCGATGGGCGAAGACGCCAAAGGGCGGCGAGACGGTAGACCGGTTCAAGCTGGGGATGCCGGTGTTCGGATCGATCTGGCTGCGATACCAGGTAGCGATGTTTACCCGTATGTTGTCGACGCTGCTTTCCGGCGGACTGCCGCTGATGCAGGCGCTGGAAACGGCGGGGCAGTCGATGCAGAGCCGGTTGATGAACCTGGGAATTGAACACGCGAAACAGGGCGTGCGCGAAGGACGCAGCCTGCACGAAACACTGGAAGAGACGAAATTTATTCCGGACCTGGCAATAGAAATGGTCGAAGTAGGCGAGTCGACGGGCGCATTGCCGGCGATGTTGACGTCGGTGTCCGAGTTTTACGAGGAAGACGTGCAGAACGCGATGAGTGCCGCGATGGCACTGATCGAACCGGTCATCCTGATCTTCATGGGCGTGGTGGTCGGATTCATATTGATTTCGCTTTACCTGCCGATATTCAGCATAGGCGCCAACGGCATGCATTGATGCGGCACGCGGGAGTAACTGGTTCTCATGGCTCAATTGTTCGCACAACCATTTTCCGCCGACGACAGCGACGAGACACGCGCACGGGAGCTGGCGCGCCGCTATCGCTGCGAGTTCGTGGACCTGAAGAACTACAAGATCCAGCACGACCTGATGAAGAAAGTCCCGGTGGAACTGATGTTCCGCGACAACTTCATCCCGCTGGAAGAACTGGCGGACGGGCGGCTGGCAATCGCCATCGCCGATCCAAGCCAGTTGATGATGATCGACGAGATCAGCCTGATGCTGGGGCGGCGGATCGTGGCGAAGGTCGCGACACTGGCGCAGATCATCGAGTTCCTGAAGAAAACCGAACAGTCACAGCGCGTGCTGGACGAAGCGGGCGAGACGTTTACGCTGGACGTGATTCGCGAGGACGAAAACGGCAGCGACGAGACAATCTCGATTGAGAAGCTGACGCAAGAAAGCGACTTCAGCCCGATCATCCGCCTGGTGGACACGACAATCTTCACGGCGTTGCAGCGCAGAGCGAGCGACATCCACATCGAGACACGCGACGACTCGGTGGTGATCAAGTACCGCATCGACGGAGTGCTGCAGGAGGCGATGAAACCGATCGCCAAGGAGCACCACTCAACGATCATCTCGCGCATCAAGGTGATGAGCGAACTGGACATCGCGGAGCGGCGCATTCCGCAAGACGGACGATTCCGGGTGCGCTATAACGGGCGCTCCATCGACTTCCGCGTCTCGATCATGCCGAGCATCAACGGCGAAGATGCGGTGCTGCGCGTGCTGGACAAGGAGTCGATGAGCGAGAAGTTCCACAAGCTGACGCTGGACGTGGTGGGCTTCAGCGACGACGATATCCGGCGCTTCCGGCGCTACATCGCGGAACCTTACGGCATGGTTCTGGTGACGGGACCGACGGGTTCCGGAAAAACAACCACGCTGTATGCGGCGCTGAACGAGATCAAGACGGACGAAGACAAGATCATCACGATTGAAGACCCGGTGGAATACCAGATCCGCGGAGTCACGCAGATTCCGGTGAACGAAAAGAAAGGACTGACGTTCGCGAGAGGATTGCGGTCGATCCTGCGGCACGACCCGGACAAGATCATGGTGGGTGAAATCCGCGACGCGGAGACGGCACAAATCGCCATTCAGTCGGCATTGACCGGCCACCTGGTGTTTACCACGGTCCACGCCAATAACGTGGTGGACGTGATTGGGCGCTTCCTTAACATGGGGGTGGAGCCGTATAACTTTGTATCCGCGCTGAACTGCATCCTGGCGCAACGGCTGGTGCGCGTGATCTGCGAGCACTGCAAGCAGGAAGTGCAGTATACGAATGAAGCGCTGGAGGCGAGCGGGTTGGACCCGCAGGCGTGGCGCGAAATTCCCTTCTACGAGGGGCCGGGTTGCATCGAGTGCTCAGGAACGGGCTTCCGGGGAAGAACGGCGATCCACGAACTGCTGGACCTGACGGACCGCATCCGCGAAATGATCCTGGAAAAGAAGCCGAGTTCGGAGATTCGAAGGGCAGCGCGCGAGGAAGGAATGCATTTTCTCCGCGAGTCGGCGCTTGCTAAAGTGAAGGCGGGCATTACGACGCTGAAAGAGATCAACAAGGTGACGTTCATCGAGACGACTCGATAGGAACCCCGGGAGCGGAATGGCCGAAAATTACCGAGCTGGGCAAAAGCCGTCGATCGCGTGCGAAATTACCTCCACGCTAGTGGCGGCGGCGCGTGTCTCGCCACATGGCGATGCCATCGAAATCGTGCATTCGCGCAGCCTGCCAGCGGGAGCGGTAACGCCTTCGCTGACGGGAACGAATGTGGTGAACCGCGAGGCGGTGCGCGAGGCAGTGGCGGAGACAATTGGAGCGGTGGGCGGACGGACACGCGATGTGATTGCGGTGATTCCGGACGCAACGGTAAAAATCACCCTGCTGGATTTCGACACGCTGCCGGAGAAGACCGCCGATGCCGAACCAGTGGTGCGGTTCCGGCTGAAGAAGTCACTGCCGTTCGACGTGGAAAAAGCAGCCGTGAGCTACGACGCAAAACACGCGCAGGAAGGTCTGCGCGTGGTAACGGCGACGATGTTGCAATCGATACGCGACGAATACGAATCGGTGATCCGGGAGGCAGGTTATCTGCCCGGCATCATGATGCCTTCGACGCTGGCGGCCCTGGGCGCGATGGACGGGAACCGTCCGACGATGTTGCTGAAGCTGGACGCAGAGACGACTTCCGTTGCGATTGTGAACCATGACGAACTGCTGCTGTTCCGCACGCTGGAAGGCGGCACGGCAGGCCAGATCAGCGCGGAACGGCTGGCGGAAGATGTGTATCCCTCACTGGTGTACTTCCAGGATACCTACGGAGAAAACGTGGAGCTTGTGCTGGTGAGCGGCGTGGCAAACGTCAGCGAAGTAGCAGAGGCGCTCCAGCAGCAAACGGGTTCGCGCATCGACGACCTGCTGCGCACGGCAAACCTGACGGCTGCGGGGATGCGTCCGGAAGTGGCCGGAGCAATCGGCGCGTTACTGTAATCCAAGGACAGACTGCATGCGGGTAAACATCAATTTAGCGAGCCAGCCCTACCAGGATGTCCGGCGCTTTGTTCGGCGCTGGGGAACGCTGGTGCTGGCATTCGCCGTGGTGAGCTGCGGTCTGGCATGGTACGCGGTCCACTCGTGGCATAAATCGCGCAACATCAACCGGGAGATCAGCGAGGTCCAGAGCCAGATAGAAGTGCTGGAGACGGAACGGAAGCAGGCGGAAGAACTGCTGGCCAAGCCGGAAAACAAGGAAGTTTCCGAGGATTCCCAGTTCCTGAACCGGTTGATTGCGCGCAAGGCGTTTTCGTGGACACGAGTGTTCATGGAACTGGAACAGATCATGCCGCCGGGACTGCACGTGGTTTCCATCCTGCCGCAATTGACTCCTGACAACCAACTGGGACTGCGGTTGACAGTGGCGGGGACATCGCGTGATCGCGCACTGGACCTGGTGAGGGCTCTGGAAAAATCGCCCGTGTTCGTGCAGCCGGCGTTGCGATCGGAACTGATGCTGGCTCCGCAGACGGGAAGCACAGACACGGTGCAGTTCGAAATCAGCGCGGTGTACGTCCCGAAACCGATTTCAGCCAGCACGGCAAAACCGGAGAGCAAGGACGAGAAGGGTGCCTCCGCGGAATCCAAGGCCAAACCAGAGGAGGCCCGGCGATGATGGGGAACGTCCCGGATGTGAAACGTGGCCTGCTGGTGGTGGCGGCGTTGTTCGTGTTGCTGGACGTGGCGGCGGTGGCGCTGCTGTTGTCTCCCGCGGGCCAGCCGACCACAAGCCGCGAGGCTGACTATGCCCGGCTACGGGTGGAACTGGCGGAGAAAAAGCACGATGACCTGCCGGCCCGTGACATCAACAAGCGACTGGCAATCGCCCGCAAGCAGATCACGGAATTCTATGCAGACCGGCTGCCGACGGAGTATTCGACGATCTCCGAGACGCTGGGAAAAATGGCGGCGAGCAACCACGTGCAGCTTGCATCCGTGAGGTACATTGCCAAGGCCGCCCCGGTGAAGGGCTTGCAGCAAGTGGAAATCACGGTGAGCGTGGTGGGCGACTATACCTCTGAGATGGAGTTCATCAACACGGTGGAGCGGGAGAAGATGCTGTTCGTGCTGAGCCAGGTGAACTTCGGCGGGACACAGAACGGGGCCATGCGAGTGGATTTGCACGTGGAAACCTATATAAGGAACGCAGCCTAACGTGAAGATTGGAACGGAAAACCGGAAAGAGGTGATCGCGGCGATCGTGCTGGGCATAATCGCCATTGTGTTCCTTGGGCAGGCGTTTTTGTGGAAATCCAAACCGGCGCAGGAACCGGCAACCGCGAAGGCGCCGAAGAGCGCGAAGAAGCTGGAGATCAACTCGCTGGATCCGACGCTGCGACTGGACCTGCTGAAGGCCAGCGAAGACGTGAAGTATGAAGGCAACGGAAGGAACATCTTTCGCGCACAGGCCGAACCGCTCCCCAAGCCGGTGGCGAGCCCGCTGAAGAACGGCCTTGGCAAAGCAATCGCCACGGCGCCGCCGAAACCGGCGGGACCTCCGCCAATTAATCTGCGATTTTTCGGATTCGAAAGCCGCCCGGGAGAGCCGCAGCGCATCTTTCTATCGCAGGGAGAAGACGTTTTCGTGGCGAGTGAGGGTGACGTGGTCAACCGGCGATACAAAGTCGTGAAGATCATGAAGAACGCGGTGGAGATCGAAGACATGCTGAACAACACGCGGCAGACGATCCCGCTGACGCAGGGCTGAGATGTATTCCGGCAGTCTAAAACGCGAGCGCAGGAACGGCGAAAAAGGTTACACGCTGCTGTACCTGGTCCTGATGATGGCGCTGATTGCGTTGGCGATGGCAGCAGCAGCACCACGACTGGCAACGGAAATCAAGCGCGACCGCGAAGACGAGATGATCCATCGCGGCGTTCAATATGCGCGAGCGATCCAGAAGTTCTACAAGAAGTTCGGACGATATCCCACCACGCTGAAACAACTGGAAGACACCAACAATATCCGGTTTATCCGCAGACTCTACAAAGACCCCATGACGCCGGACGGAAGCTGGAAGCTCGTCCACGTGGGAGATATCCAGTTTGGGCAGCCGGGCGGATTGGGATCGCTGCCGGCAAGCCAGATGGGAGAGGGCGGGCTAACCGGGTCACCGGACTTGCAAGGCCAGCAACCGGGAGCAACGCCCCCGGAAGGTTCGACACCACCGCAGGGCGCAACGCCAGGAACTCCAGCAAGCGGAGAGAGCGGCGGACCGTCAGGCGGCGAAGTTTTTGGAGGCGGGGCGATCATTGGAGTGGTAAGCAAAAACAAGTCGCAAGGGATACACGAATTCGGCGGCAAGAGCCACTACAACGAGTGGTACTTCGTCTACGACCCGCAGCAGGACAGGGGAGGGCTGATCCGTGGGCCCTATAATCCGCAGGCCTTCCAGGGACAGTACGGGGCTCCGGGCGGGACCGGCTTGCCGGGAACAAAATCTCCGACTTCAGGGACCGGCCTGCCGAACATTCCGGGGGTGACCAATCCGGGCGGCGTGCTGAATCCAACTCCCCCGACTGCTCCAACTACGCCGCCGCAGACGCCGTAATTGTCAGAGACAGAAGAATGCAGGACGCAGAAAAGCCTCGCCGGAGTGGCGAGGCTTTTGAACTTTGCACAGGCTAAGGGTTACGCCTGGAAGGAACTGCCGCAGCCGCAGGTGCTCTTGACGTTCGGATTTTCGAACTTGAAGCCGGCGCCTTCGAGCGTCTCGACGTAATCGACAACCGCGCCCTGAAGGTACATGAGCGACGTCGCGTCGACGTAGACCTTGAGGCCATCAAAGTCGAAGACCTTGTCCATGGCGCCAGAGCCGTTCTCAAACTGCATGCTGTACTGGAAGCCGGAGCAACCACCGCCAACAACACCCACGCGGAGACCTGCCGGAACCGGATTCTGCTGCGCCATGATCTCCTTGACCTTGGCGACGGCGGACGCGGTCAGGGTGACCGGGTTGCTCTTCTTTTCGGGAGTTGCAGTCTCGGGAGTTGTTGTCGTTGTGGCCATTGTTTTCTCCTAAAAACTCTACGGAAATTATACCAGACGGGCCCGAAATGCTATCACAAAGCACTGTGACACGAAGGGGTTACGGCAAATTGCCGGCAATTCCCTGAAAGCACTTGACCGTGGCACTTCCGACATTTGGTTCGATGATGGGAAATGGTCAGGAGTCGCAGAAAGTGGGCGCCCAGGAAAAGTGGAGTCCAGAAAGAGGAATGGAATCGGGCACGGAGAGCGGTTTTTGCATGAGCGAAAGGGGGGTGTATTTTGCCGTTCCTAGAAAGACGGCGACGGGCTATAATCCTCCACCTATCAGGCCCCGTACCGCGGTTTCGCCGTGGACTTGGAGTAGTTGGGTTCGTGACGGCGCTGCGTGCACGAGGAATCGAACTCTCGAGGTGGCATATGGGAACGCTGACTGTGCTGCTGATTATCTGGGCCGTACTAACCACAATCCTCATCGTGCTCATCATCTACCGCAGTACCTTGACGATGCACGAAGATGAGCAACTGTTTCTGGACGACTCCGAGTCGCATATCCAGAAAGAGCAGCAGGAAATTCTCAAGAAGGTTCAGAAAGTCACGCCGTATGTGAAAGTTCTGGGAGCCACCTCAGGGCTGTTAATCCTGGTGATTGCCGGGATCTGGGTGTGGAAAGGGCTGAATTCGATGTAAGCAGCCGCATTGCCGGGCCAGTAGCCGAAGAGATTTTAAAGACAAGAAGTAAGGATGCGCGCTTCGCTGAATGCGAATGCGCGCATTTTTCGTTTGAAACTAGGCTTTTGAATAGTCTTCAAAGACAAGCGGGTTGGGACGGCGAACGTTGCCGACACGCACACAGCGGTTCCCGTCCAGGAATCCCAGCAGAGGCTCGGTGAGAATTTCTCCGCGCCATCCCTCGAGCAATGGAGGACGGTGGTTGTTCTCCTTGTCGAGATACCAACGCACGAGTTCCTGTAAATCCGCGGTCGTGGCCATCAGCGCAGGATCGACATCGTACTCGGCGGCAAGTCCGTTGGACGCAACCGAAAGCAACTTGGTCAGGACAGCAACCTGTGGCGGATCTTCGCGACGCTCGTTGGATGGAAGCTCGGGATCGGGCGTCTGGAGCGCGAGTTGAACGGCCTCCAGAACACCAAGCTCGGAGTTACGGAAGAGTTTGCGATCGAGTCCACGAATAGCGAAAAGGTCTTCGATGGACTGCGGCGAACGACGCGCGATCTCAATGAGCAGACTGTCACTGAGGACACGGATGGACGGCAGGTTGGAGTGACGTGCAATGCGGTCACGCCAGCGCCAGAGCTCGCGCAGCACCGCCAACTGGCGGCGGCTTAGACGCGCGCTGCCGGAAACACGCCAGCGCTCTTCGTCGCGCAAAACATCCTCCACAAGGCCGGCACACTCGCCGTGAATCCACTCGACACGCCCCATCTTTTCAGCGCGATGAAGGAGCTTCTGGCGCATCTGCAGCAGGTAGCGGACGTCATCGGCGGCGTATTTGAGCTGGACGGGAGCGAGAGGACGCTTCTTCCAGTCGGTGAAGCTTTCACCGCCCTGAACCTTGGTATTGAGAATCCGCAGAACAAGGTTGGTGTGGCTGAGGGGATAACCGTAGCCAAGCAGGCCGGCAGCGATCTGGAGATCGAGAACGTGGCTGGGAGCGAAGCCAGCCCCCTTGGCGCAGAATTTCACTTCCTGGCGGGCGGCCACGGTGACGATTTCACGGCCGGAGTCGCCAAGTACGATCCAGAACTCCTTGAGGCTGGAAATCTCCAGAGGGTCCACGATCCAGATGCCGTCGGGAGTAGATATCTGCACGAGACAAAGCGCAGGCTCGTAACGGCCTTCGGAGATGAACTCGGTGTCGAGGCCCACGACGGGCTGCAGCCGCAGGTGGTCGATGAGGGCCTCTAGCTTCTTCTGGTTGTCGACGTACTGCGGAGCGATCTTATCCATGGGCGAAACGACATTGTAAATGGTTCCGGCACCCGTTGAGTAACTGAAGAAACGGGAGATGGTGACTAATGGGAACTCGGAGCGGCGCGGCTGGAGACAGCGAAACGCTGAATAGCACAACTTCCGGTAACACAAATCGTACGGAGCGATGGAATCTCCGGTGAATTCATGCCATGTTAGCGCCACCATTGGCTGATTTGTGGCGCAATTAGAAGCGAATCCCCCAAACGACGCATCCTAAGAATAGTCACAGAGACATTTACGATTGCCGGAAGATACCGGCAATTTGGATGCAGAGGTGGGGATGAGTAAAAGTAGAAGTGTGTCGCATGGCGCGGGAGGCCGCGCTTGGTAGGGGCCGGAAGGAACACTGCTCCCGGCGGACCGGGGATGGGACCTCGCTGGACGCGCGGCGCAAAGGATGCTGCCGGAACAGCCTATTCCACGGAGAGCAAAGTCTGGTACACGCTGGCGGCAGGCTGCGTTACCGAAGTCTATTATCCAACCATTGATTCGCCACAGATACGTGATTTGCAATTCCTGGCCACGGATGGCGAGACCTTCTTCCATGACGGACGGCGTGGATTCGCGCACGAGATTGCGTGCGTCGACCACAGTGCGCTGGGATTCGAGCTAACCAACAAGGCCAACGGGCAACCTTATACGCTGCACGAAACCGTGATCGGCGACCCTCACCTGAATTGCCTGCTGGTGCACACACGGGTGGAAGGCGATGCGGAGCTGCTGAAGCGCCTGAAGCTATACGTGTTGTGCGCGCCACACCTGGAAATCGGCGGCTGGCACAACAACGGCGAAGTAATGGAGATCAAGGGACGGCGCATCCTGGTGGCCTACAAGGGCAATACCTGGCTAGCGATGTGCGCGACAGCTCCCTTCCTGCGTTGTAGCGCGGGATATGTGGGCGTGAACGATGGCTGGACCGACCTGGCAGACAACTACCGGATGGACTATGAGTACGATGCGGCGCTCGACGGCAACATCGCGCTGACCGGAGAGATCGATCTTTCCCGCGAGAAGGAATTCACGCTTGGACTGGCGTTCGGCAATTCTCTGCACAACGCGATCTCGACGCTGCTGCAATCGCTAAGTATTGCTTTCGAACACTCACTGGGAATCTTTATCGATCAGTGGCACCGCACCGCAAAACGATTCAGCCTGGCGGAGAACCTGAAGTGCAGGGATTCGAAGTTGTTTGAGTTGAGCGTAAACCTGTTGCTGGCGCATGAGGACAAGAGCTATCCAGGAGCGTTGATCGCCGCGATGAGCATCCCCTGGGGAAACTCCAAGGACGACAGCGACTTGGGCGGCTATCACCTGGTGTGGACGCGCGACATGGTGAGTTCGGCGGACGCATTGCTGGCAGTGGGTGACCTGCAAACACCGTTACGAGCGCTAATCTACCTGGACGTGACCCAACGCGAGGACGGCGGCTTCTACCAGAACTTCTGGATCGATGGAAACGCCTACTGGCAGGGCGTGCAATTGGACGAGGTGTCATTCCCGGTCATCCTGGCATGGCGGCTTCATCAAAATAAGGCGCTGGCAAACTTCGATCCTTACCCGATGGTGCTGCGGGCATGTTCGTACCTGCTGCAAGAAGGGCCGGCAACTCCGCAGGATCGATGGGAAGAAGCTGCGGGATATTCGCCGAACTCGCTGGCGGTGAACATTGCGGGATTGATCTGCTCGGCGGAGGTGCTCGATGCGCGGGGCGAAAAGGAAACAGCAGAGTTCGTCCGCGAGTACGCAGACTTCCTGGAGTCGCATATAGAAGAATGGACGGTGACGACGCAAGGGACACTGGTGCCCGGAATTACGCGGCACTATATCCGAATGACTCCGGCGAATGCAGCGGATAGCTCGGGGGATGAAGATCCGAACACGAGCGTGGTCACGCTGGCCAATCAGCCGCCCGACCGTCCGGCGCAACATCCGGCAAAGGAGATTGTGGACGCGGGGTTCCTGCACCTGGTGCGCTATGGAATTCGCAGCCCGCATGATCCGCTGATCGTGGACTCGCTAAAAGTGATTGACGCAGTGCTGAAAGTGGATACTCCCGGCGGCGCTTGCTGGAAGCGCTACAACTACGACGGCTACGGGCAGCGCGACGATGGAGGCCCATTCAAGGTCTGGGGTACGGGACGGATGTGGCCGCTGCTGGCCGGCGAACGCGGGCACTACGAGTTGGCGGCGGGCCGCGACCCGCGACCGTATCTGGAAGCGATGGAGCATTTTGCACATGGAGTGGGGTTGGTTCCGGAGCAAGTGTGGGACGAGGAGAAAAGCGAAAACCCATTACTCCACCTTGGTGGCCCAACAGGGGCGGCGATTCCGCTGATGTGGGGACACTCGGAATACGTGAAGCTGCTGCGTTCTTATGCAGATAATCAAGTTTTCGATCTTCTGGAACCGGTCCGCGACAGGTATCTTGGTAAGAGCATCGCGCGCGAACGGCTGGAGGTGTGGAAAGCCTCGCGCAAGGTCCGGTGGATTCCAGCGGGAAGCAAGTTGCGGGTGATGGCATCGTGTCCGTTTACCCTGCACTGGAGTGCCGACGAGTGGGCGCATGTGAACGACACGGCCTCAACGGCCACGGCTCTCAGCATCCACTACGTCGATATCGCGACCGCCACAAACATGGACGGTACGTTGCGATTCACATTCCTGTGGACGGATGAACAACGCTGGGAGGGCACCGACTACGCGGTGGAGTGCAGCACAACAAAAACAAATCGAGAAAGGTAAGAGATGGCAACGGATCGTGAGCTTTCCAAAGATCAGAAAGCGGGTGTAACCGTGGCAGAGACGAATACGGCAAACAAAACGGCAAGCGGAACGCAACTGGATGAACTATGCATTAACACGATCCGCACACTCTCGATGGACGCCGTGCAAAAAGCCAACAGCGGACACCCGGGCACGCCGATGGCACTGGCGCCAGTGGCATACGTGCTATGGGATCGCATTCTGCGCCACAATCCGCACAACCCGAAGTGGGCGAATCGCGACCGATTCATCCTCTCCAATGGACATGCGTCGATGCTGCTCTACTCGATGCTGTTCCTGACGGGATACGACCTGTCGCTGGACGATCTGAAAAATTTCCGGCAATGGGGATCGAAGACACCCGGACATCCGGAATATGGCCTGACGGCGGGAGTGGAGACGACCACGGGGCCGCTGGGGCAGGGCGTGTCGAACTCGGTGGGCATGGCAATCGCAGAGCGCTGGCTGGCGACACACTTCAATCGCGAAGGACATGAGTTGGTCAACTACCGTGTCTACGCAATCTGCGGCGATGGTGATTTGATGGAGGGCGTCTCGCAGGAAGCGGCGTCGATCGCCGGCCACCTGGGCCTTTCAAACCTGGTGTGGATCTATGACGACAACCACATCACGATTGAAGGCAACACGGAGCTGGCATTCACCGAAGACGTTGCGACGCGCTTCAAAGGATATGAGTGGAACGTGCTGCACGTGCATGACGCAAACGACCTGGAGGCGATGGAGATCGCGCTGCGTACGGCAAAGAAAGAAACACATCGCCCGACGCTGATCATCGTGCGAAGCCACATCGCATGGGGTGCTCCGCACAAGCAGGACACCGCGGCAGCACACGGCGAACCGCTGGGTGAAGAAGAAATCAAACTGACAAAGAAATTCTACGGTTGGCCGGAGGATGCGAAATTCCTGGTGCCAGACGATGTGCCTGCGTATATGCGGCAAGCTGTCGCCCGCGGCGAACAAAGTGAGGCAGAGTGGAACGCGGCTTATGCGGCCTACAAACGGCAGTTCCCTGAACTCGCAAGCGAGTGGGAGATGATGCACGGCGGCACGCTGCCGGAAGGTTGGGACAAGGACGTCCCGGTCTTTCCCACAGATGCGAAAGGCATGGCGACACGCGAGGCCAGCGGCAAAATACAAAATGCGTTTGCAAAATCCGTACCGTGGCTCACTGGCGGCGCGGCCGACCTGGCGCCTTCGACAAAGACACTGATGAAGGACGGCGGAAGTTTCGAGCGCGATAGCTGGAATGCGTGCAACTTTCACTGGGGCATTCGCGAACACGCGATGGGAGCGATTGTAAATGGGATGACGCTCTCCGGATTGCGTGCGTTTGGCGCTACGTTCCTGATCTTCTCGGACTACATGAGGGCCGCGATCCGGCTATCGGCCTTGATGGATATTCCATCGATCTGGGTATTCACGCACGACTCGATCGGGTTAGGCGAAGATGGGCCTACACATCAACCAATTGAACAAGTGATGTCGCTGCGGGCAATTCCGCGGCTGGTGGTGATTCGTCCCGGAGACGCGAACGAAGTGGCCGAGGCGTGGCGCGTCACCATGGAGATGAAACACACTCCGGTGGCACTGGT
The DNA here is from genome assembly GCA_021779935.1 of Acidobacteriota bacterium. GTDB lineage: Bacteria > Acidobacteriota > Terriglobia > Terriglobales > Acidobacteriaceae > JAJXZT01. The sequence continues at coordinate 16,463 of JAJXZT010000068.1, read as the reverse complement.
CCTGACACGACAGGCGGTCCCGACATTCGACCGTTCAAAGTATGCAAGCGCGAAAGGACTGCGGCGTGGGGCGTACATCATGGGCGATTGCGTGGGCGTGCCGGAACTCATCCTGATGGGAACGGGCTCGGAGGTGCAGCTCTGCGTGAGCGCCTACGAGCAACTGACGGCAGAAGGCGTGCGTTGCCGCGTGGTGAGCTTCCCCTCGTGGGAACTCTTCGAACAACAGCCGCAAGAATACAAGGACAAAGTGCTGCCGCCAGGCGTGCGCGCGCGAGTGACGGTAGAGGCGGGCACGACGCTCGGATGGAAAGAATATGCCGGCAGCGACGGAAAAGTGGTAGGAAGAAGCGACTTTGGGGCGTCGGCGCCCATCAAAGAACTGATGACGCATTTTGGATTTACGGTGGAGAACGTAGTGAACACGGCGCGCTCGCTGCTGAAGCGTTAACTGCGCAGCGCACTGCACCGGGTAGACGCGACGACGACGCGTTGGGGTGGAGATGAAGATCGCAGTAGCGGCGGACCACGCCGGGGTTCCGCTGAACGAAGACATCCTGGCGGAGTTGCGGCGACTGGGGCACGAGGTCATCGACCTTGGCACGCACGACGCGACTCAACCGGATGATTACCCGGACCATGCGGAAGATGTGGGCAAGCTTCTGCGCGCGGGCGGGTGCGAACGTGCAATTCTCATCTGCGGAAGCGGTGTGGGCGCTTCCGTGGCCGCAAACAAAATTCCCGGCGTGCGCGCTGGAATTTGCCACGACACGTACTCGGCACACCAGGGAGTGGAGCACGACAACATGAACGTGCTCTGCCTGGGCTCGCGGGTCATTGGGCGCGAACTGGCGCTCGACCTGATAAGAGCTTTTGTGCATGCCGAATTCACCGGCGAAGAGCGGCACCGTCGCCGCCTCGCCAAGATTGACGCACTTGAACATAAGCAGTGGGGGTAGAGATGAGCAGTAATCGATTCGAGCAATTGACAGCACTGGGCCAGAGTCTCTGGCTCGACCAGATGCGGCGTTCCCTGATCACAAGCGGCGAATTGAAGCAGTTGATCGCCGACGGCGTCCGCGGCCTTACGTCCAACCCGACGATCTTCGAGAAGGCCATTGCAGGTAGCAATGACTATGAGAACGACCTGCGCGCACTGACACAAAAAGGCGCGTCGGTGCAGGAGATATATGAGGCGCTTACGGTGGAGGACATTGCCAACGCGGCCGACCTGTTCCGCGGCGTCTACGACGCGAGTAATGCGCATGACGGGTTTGTGAGCCTGGAGGTATCTCCGCTGTTGGCGCATGACACGGCGGGAACGATCAGGGAAGCGAAGGAACTTTTTGCGAAACTGAATCGGCCGAACGTGATGATCAAAGTACCGGGGACGCCGGAGGGACTGCCTGCGATCGAGGAACTGATCGCGTCGGGCCTGAATGTCAACGTCACGCTGATCTTTTCCGTCGGCGTCTACGAACGAGTGGCAGAGGCATACATTCGCGGGCTCGAACGCAGGGCGGACGCAGGGCAGGCGGTCGACCGCAGCGGATCGGTTGCGAGTTTCTTCCTGAGCCGCATCGACACGGCAACGGATAAAGAACTGGAGGCTCTGCAAAAGAGCGGGGCGGCTCCGGCGGAAAAGATCACGCCGCTGCTGGGAAAAGCGGCAATTGCGAGCGCAAAACTGGCGTATGAATCGTTCGAGCGAGTCTTCTACGGCGAGCGTTTTGCGGCGTTGAAGGCGAAGGGCGCAATGGTACAGCGTCCACTGTGGGCGTCGACCAGCACGAAAAATCCGCAATACAGCGATGTGATGTACGTGGACACGCTGATTGGGCCGGACACGGTAAACACCGTGCCGCCGAACACGTTGGAAGCATTCCGCGATCACGGCACACCGGCGGTAACGCTCACGCAGGACCTCGACAAGGCGAAGAAAGTTTTCGCGGACCTGGCGGCGCTGGGCATCGATTTCACGAAGATCACTGACAAGTTGACCGCCGACGGCGTGGCGTCATTCAGCGACTCGTTCCGGCAACTGCTTTCCGTGATCGAAACGCGACGCAAAGAAGTTGCGGTACAGACCGCGTCCGCAAGCGCGAAGTTATAACGGAGTGGAGAAAGAGGAGTCATCGTTCATGTCATCTACTAGTGGCGCTGGGCAAACCGCGCAGTTCGGAATCATCGGCCTGGGAGTGATGGGGCAGAACCTGGCGTTGAACATTCACGACCACGGCGAGCGAGTGGCAGTGTGGAACCTGGAACCGGAGTGGGTGGATAAGTTTGTCGCGGAGAATGCAGCAGCGAATTTCGTCGGGACGAAGACGCTGGAAGAGTTTACGCAAGCGCTGTCGAAACCGCGACGCATCCTGATGATGATCAAGGCAGGCGATCCGGTGGACCAGATGCTGGACAAACTCGCGCCATATCTTTCGCCGGGCGACATCGTGATCGATGGCGGAAATTCGTGGTTCAAGGATACACAGCGGCGCGAAGCCTCGACGAAAGCAAAGCAGATCAACTTCTTCGGCATGGGAGTATCCGGCGGAGAAGAAGGCGCGCGATTCGGTCCGGCGCTGATGCCGGGCGGCGCGCGCGACGCCTATGAGCACGTGAAACCCGTGCTGGAGGCGATTGCGGCGAAGACGGATTCGGGGCCATGCGTGACCTACGTGGGGCCGGACGGCGCCGGACACTTTGTGAAGATGGTGCACAACGGCATCGAATACGGCGACATGCAACTGATCGCCGAAGCGTATGACATTCTTCGCAAAGGCCTGGGGCTGGAGGCGGCGGAACTCGCGAACATCTTTGCCGAGTGGAATCGTGGGACGCTCGAGTCGTACCTGATCGAAATCACGTCGCAGATTTTTACCGCAACCGATCCGGAGACCGGCAAGGCGCTGGTCGACATGGTGCTGGACAAGGCCGGTCAAAAAGGCACCGGCAAGTGGACAGCACAAGTAGCGCTGGACCTGGCGGTTCCGATTCCGACAATTGCGGCGGCCATCGATGCGCGCGTGCTCTCCAGCATGAAGGACGAGCGCGTGAACGCGAGCAAGGTGCTGGGCAGGGCGGCTCAGCGTTACGCGGGCAACAAGGCGGACCTGATCGCCGCAGTGCACGATTCCCTGCACGCCGCGAAGATCTGTTCATACGCGCAAGGCATGAGCCTGATTCGCGCGGGCTCGGACGAGTATCACTGGAACGTGAACTTGAAGGAGATGGCGCGAATCTGGAAGGGCGGATGCATCATCCGCGCGCGTCTGCTGGATTCGATCATGCAGGCATTTGACCGGAACCCGGCGTTGCCGAACCTGCTGCTGGACGCGCAGTTCGCAAAATGGGTAACGGACGCGGAGGAGAACTGGCGAAGGGCGGTGCGTACGGCGATTGAGCTGGGTATCCCGGCACCGGCGATGTCGGCATCGCTCGCGTACTACGACAGCTACCGCGCGGCGAACCTTCCGCAAAACCTGACGCAGGGGCAACGCGATTTCTTTGGCGCGCACACCTATCAGCGTGCCGACCGGCCAGAGGCTGGTTTTGTTCATACACACTGGCTGGAGCTGGTGAAGAAGGGGAGGTAAATGAGCGCGCAAGACACGATGCATCCTGTGGTTGAAGCAACACCAATCGATAAACCATACGTTCCGCCGCTGCCGAAAGCGGACTCGTGCCTGCTGGTGATTTTCGGCGCCTCGGGAGATTTGACGAAGCGAAAACTGATTCCGGCGCTCTACGATCTGGCGTGCGCGGGTTGCATGCACAGCAAGTTCCAGGTGCTGGGAGTGGCGCGCACACCGATGACCTCGGAACAGTTCCGGGCGGCGATGCGCGAATCGGCGGAGAAGTCGCACGACGCACGGGAGTTCACAAACGTGTGTTGGGAGTCATTCTCGGGAAACCTGCATTACCTCACGGGCGATATCAACGACCACGCCTTTTACCCGGAGATCGCGAAAGAACTGGAAAAGATGCAGGCGAACGGCGCAAGCACAAACGTGCTGTTCTATGTGTCGACGCAGGCTTCGCTGGCGCCGCCAATCGTGGAGGGACTTGCCAAGGCCGGACTGAACCGCAACGACAAGGGTTGGACGCGCATTGTTCTGGAAAAGCCGTTTGGCCGCGACCTGAAGAGTGCGCACGACCTCAACGAGATTGTCGCCAAAGCGTTCGACGAGCCGTCGGTCTATCGCATCGACCATTACCTCGGAAAAGAGACGGTGCAGAACATCCTGGTCTTCCGTTTCGGCAACTCGATGTTCGAACCGGTGTGGAACCGCAACTACATCAGCTACGTGGAAATCACGGCGTCCGAATCGCTGGGCGTGGAAAGCCGCGCGGGATTCTACGAAGAAACGGGTGCGCTTCGCGACATGGTGGCCAATCACCTGCTGCAACTGGTGACGCTGACGGCGATGGAACCTCCGGTGGCGTTCGATGCGGAATCAGTACGCGAAGAAAAAGTGCAGGTGCTGCGCGCCATACGTCCCATGACGGTGGAAGAAGTTGCGAAGCGAACGGTGCGCGGACAGTATGGGCCAGGCACAATCGACGGCGCGGACGTGCATGGTTACCGGCAGGAACCGGGCGTAAACCCGAAGTCAAACACCGAGACATTCGCGGCAGTGGAGTTCTACATAGACAACTGGCGCTGGGCGGGAGTCCCCTTCTTTGTGCGCACGGGCAAGCGGCTCCCACGGCAACGGACGGAAGTGCGCGTCCACTTCAGGCGCACTCCACAGGCGCTGTTTTCGCGCACGGCGGATGAAGATGTGGAGCCGAACGTCATCACGCTGCGCATTCAACCGAACGAGGGAATCTCGATGCGATTCGGAGCGAAACGTCCAGGACCGCAGATGCGCACATCATCGGTGAAGATGGATTTTGATTACTCATCGGCCTTCGGGACAGACACTCCGGTGGCATACGAAACACTGCTGCTCGACGCGATGCGCGGTGATGCAACTCTGTTCACGCGCCGCGACGAAGTAGAAGCGGAATGGAAGATCATCACGCCAATTGAAGAAGCGTGGGCGCAGATTCCTCCACCAGCGTTCCCGAACTACGCGGCAGGCAGCGATGGTCCGGACGCGGCGAACGACCTCATCAGCGGCGATCACCGCCACTGGCATCCGTTCCAGTCAGGAAGATAGATGAGCGGTAGTGACATCAGGCGCATCCGGCTGGTTGTTTCGGATGTCGACGGGACGCTGCTTGATTCGGAGAAGCGAGTGACCGATCGCGCCAAGGATGCGGTGCGCAAGTTGCGCGAGGCCGGTATCGGCTTCAGCATAATTTCCGCGCGGCCTCCAGCCGGGGTGCGAGAGTTGGTGGCAGAACTGGAATTGACGGAACCGATTGGCTGCATGAACGGCGCGGTCATCATCAGTCCCCGGCAGGAGATTTTGCGCGAGACGCCGCTTGAACAGTCGGACACGCGGAAGGCGGGCACGATCATTCTCGCGTTCGGACTTGCGCTGTGGGCATTCGTGGGTTGCGAGTGGTTTGCGACAGATTCCAGCGGGCCGCACGTGGCGGCACACGTGGAATTGCTGGGCCATCCGCCACTGCCCCTGGAAAACGTGGACGATCTGCCACCGAGGGTGGACAAACTGGTGGGAGTGAGTGACAACTACACGGCGGTTGATGGTTGCGAACTGGTGGTTCGCAACCAGTGTGGCGTGCACGTTTCCGCGACGCGTTCGCAACAACATTATCTTGACGTGACAAACGCCCATGCCGACAAGGGAACGGGCGTTGAACAACTGGCGGAACTAATGCAGGTTCCGCTGACGGAGGTCGCAACGATTGGCGACATGCCAACCGACACATTCATGTTCCGCAAGTCGGGGTTGAGCATCGCAATGGGCAACGCGAGCGCGGAAGTAAAGTCGCAGGCGACGGCCATCACGGCGACGAACGACGAAGAGGGTTTCGCGGTGGCGATGGAGAAATACGTACTGAGCAGGATGCCTTCAGAGAAAGTCTAAGATTGGAGAACGGAACGAATGCACTGCGGAAGTTCCCCCGACCTGAACAACGTGCTGATTGGGCGCGACGCCGAGGAGGCGTGCCGCAGAGCCGCGCAGGTGTTTATCGACGCAGCACACGAGTCCATTGCGTCGTGCGGCAGGTTCACGGTTTCGTTGTCCGGTGGATCGACGCCGAAGCGTCTCTACAGTCTGCTGGCCCAGCCGGAGTGGGCATCACGTATCGACTGGACAAAGGTACATATTTTCTGGGGCGACGAGCGCGTGGTTTCTCCAGACGACGAGAAGAGTAACTACCGCATGACGCGGGAGACACTGCTTTCGAGGATCAACATTCCCGCGGAAAATGTGCACAGGGTGATGGTCGAGACAGGAACACCAGAAGAAGTGGCGGCGGCCTACGAAGCCAAAGTGCGCGATGTACTCGCGCCGAAGCCCACGGATGTCGCGCGATTCGATCTCGTGTTGCTGGGGCTCGGAACCAACGGTCACACGGCTTCCCTGTTTCCTTATCAGCCTACGCTGCGTGTGGACGATAAGTTGGTGGTGGCGGATATGGTGCAAGAGGTTGGAACGTACCGCATCTCGATGACGGCCAAGTTGCTAAACGATGCAGCCGTGGCAATGTTCCTGGTAACGGGCGATGAAAAGGCGGACGTGCTGCATGAAGTCCTGAAGGGCAAGCACGATCCGGAGAAATTGCCTGCACAGCTGATCCAGCCAGTCTGCGGAATGTTGCTGTGGGTGGTGGATGAAGCGGCGGCGGCAAAGCTGCATCGCTAATCAAGTGCTCGCATGGTAATCCTGCTGATGGGAGTTGCGGGTTCCGGAAAAACCACGGTCGGCAAAACTCTGGCGGCTGAACTTGGCTGGGAGTTTGCCGACGGCGATGATTTCCACTCGCCGGAAAACGTAGCAAAGATGCACGCGGGAATCGCGTTGAGCGACGAAGACCGTGAACCGTGGCTAGCGTCGCTTGCAAAGGCGATTCACGAGTGGATCGCGGCAAGGCGCAACGTCGTGCTGGCATGTTCCGCACTGAAAGAAACCTATCGTGCGCGACTGCTCATCAGCAGCGAAGTCAAGGTTGTCTACCTGCGCGGAGAATATGAATTGATCCGGCGAAGACTGGCGCAACGGCGCGAACACTACATGAATCCCGAACTGCTGCGGAGTCAGTTCGACGCTCTCGAAGAACCGCGCAACGCGGTTATGGTTGACGTCACACAATCTCCCGAACAAATTTCACGCAGCATCCGGCACGCCCTTGGAATCTGATCCTCAACTGCTACAACGCGATTTCGCCTGACCCAACTGACTTCCTGTTCCCCCCGTTGAGGGATGGTCGCGACCCACTCCGCCGGTACAACATTGCATGTAACGCATAGCGTACACGTGGAAAGATTGTGGCCATGAGACGAAGCCGATCCTCAAAACAAAACGGCGCCGCACCCGGCCTCCCCACATGGAAGTTGCGGGACATGGCGTCGAATGAGAAGCGCGTACTTGTGGCGGTTTCACGAGATGGCGCAGGCATCGCTCGGCTGCTGTCAGTGCTGCATAACGCCAATTGCCGGATCACCGTGGTGGCTCCGCCGGGACTTGAACTACTGTCCAGCCGGTTCTGCCACAGACACGCCGTTACGTGGAATGGCGCGAAAGGTGTTGTGGGCGCACTCACGAACGGAGAATTCGACCGTTCGGACTTCGATTTTGCCATCATTGCCGACAGTGAAATCCTTGAGTTGCTGATGGCACCAGGCGCCCCCAAAGAGGCCAAGGTATGGCTGCCGACGAGCGGCCCTGCCGCCGCGGGAGAAAGTTTCCTGCTGGCAACAGAATTTGCGGTCAGCGCAAAACGACTTGGTTTGCCGGTACCGGAGTTTCGACTGGCATGCGGGCCGTACCAGGTTCTGAAGGCGGGCCAGAAACTTGGATTTCCGCTGCGTCTGCGGCCGATCAGGAACCGTTCGCTGCAATCCGTGCGTATCATCGAGAATGCTGCGATGCTTCGCGCTGCGTCGCGGACCATTCCTGCGGCGGCGACGGCAGTCCTGCAGCGCCACGTCTCTGGCATACGAGTGCGTACGAACGCCCTGATGAACAATGGCTTTCCGCTGGCATGGTTTTCGTGGCAGAGCCGGGTAGACAGCAATCGCGGCACATCTTCAAGATTTTTCGGCACGGCGTACGACCACGTAGATGTTGAACCGGTTCTGCATAGGCTCGGGGAACGGACAGGCTTTACTGGTTTCTGCGGAGCCAACTGGATTCTCGAACGCGAAACTAACCTGTTATATCTCTTAGGATTTCAGCCGTTTCCGACAGAACCAATCGACGCCGGACGAAAGGTGGGGGTAGACTTTGCCGCAGCGTTGGCACAATTAATGTCAAACGCTTCCACCGTGCAGCGGCCGGGTTGTCGGCAAGAAGTGATAAATCTCTCGATTTTTCCCGAAGCTGCAATCGAAGCGGTCAAGAAGCGATCCGGTGCGCTGCTGTTGCAGTCGCTGCGCGATGCCCCGTTCGACGACCTGCGACTTCTGGCAGCACAATTGCGGAGGCTAGTTTGCACCTGCCTCCGGCCTGACGCTACCGCATTGAACCCTCCCACCCAGGCATGCCTCGGAATTGAGCCTTCCTCAAATCTGGGAACCCAGCCGGCGTCACTGCTGTAGACTCCAATTTTCCGGTCCTACCAACTTTACATTTCTCATGCGATTTCGCCATTTGCGGCTTTGCGCGGGCTTTCCCAAACTGCTAGCATGGTCGCCAAGCGAGGCCTTTCGCCAGCGAAGGCAACTTCGGTTTGGCGCATGGCTGAGGATGGGCACCGCCAAACATGGCAGCTTCGAAATCAAGGAATCTTTCGTTTCCTTCCCAACTCTCCGTTTCTACAGGCGACGAGTCGGGCGAAGAAGTGTGCGACGCATTGGAAGCTCTGGGCCGGAACGCGAATTCCTATGTGGCGTCTCTCCTCAAGTTGGCGTGCAGAGACTCCGGCACACAGTGGGCTGCGCTTGCCATCGGTTCGGGGAATAAAGGCATGGTGGTGAAAGGCGCGGTGGGCGGACTAGCCGAAACCGCCGCACGTATCCACGGCCTCGCACAAGGTAAGTTGCGTATCTTCCCCGATGCAGCCGGTGACGATGATCTCCGGGAATCCGCCGCCCGCTGCAATGTGCACTTCTGCGTCGCTATTCCCGTATCAAGTTCCGAGGATCGTCCCGCAAGCCTTGTCGTGATGGACGACAAGCCGCGCGAGAAACTGGGTAGCGATGTCGCCGATTCGCTTGGGGAAGTGGCGGAAGCGATGGCGTATTGGATTTCCGTGCAGGCAAACTTGCGCGAGGTGCGAGAAGCCTATCTGCGACAGGGCGCCGAGCGCGCCGCTGCGGAACAGCAACGGCAGATGATTGTCGCGCTGCTTGAAAAATGCGGCGACCTGGTGGGAATGGCGACGGAAGACGGGCAGTGGTTCTACCTAAACCCCACCGGGCAGAAGATGGTCGGGATGGAAAGCACGGACGAAGTGCAAGGGCAGAGCATGGAAAGCCTGCTGGTCCCAGACGATGTAATCCGGCTGCGGGATGAGGTTCTCCCCGCCGTGCGCTCCGCCGGGCAGTGGCAGGGCGAACAGCGTTTACGAAACCTGAAGACAGGCGAAACGATTGAGACGGCAGCAAATATTTTTGCCGTCCGCGATCCGCAGACGGACCGGCTGCTGTGCATTGCTTTCGTTTCGCGTGACATGACGGCAGAGAAGCGCGGCTCGGTGGAATTGCAGAGAGCAAAAGAAGTGGCCGAGGAAGCGGCCCGGGCGAAGTCCCTGTTCCTTGCAAACATGAGTCACGAGATTCGCACGCCGATGAACGCCGTGATCGGCATGACGAGCCTGCTTCTGGAAACCGAGCTGACACGGGAACAGCAGGAGTACTCCGAGATTATCCGAAGCAGCGGCGACGCACTGCTGACGCTGATCGATCGCGTGCTGGACTTCTCGAAGATCGAGTCTGGAAAGATGGAGTTGGAAACAACTCCCTTCGACCTCTCCGAGTGTATCGGCGATGTTTTCGATCTGCTGGCGCATCGCGCAAGCGACAGAGGAATCGAACTGGGATTCGTCTTCTCCTCGGACGTGCCGCACTCGCTGGTTGGAGATGTGGGCCGCATCAGGCAGATACTGGTAAACCTGCTGGGAAATGCGATCAAGTTTACGGAGCGTGGCGAGGTATTGCTGTCAGTAAACGTAGAAAAACGTGAAGATACGGTCTGTATATTGCACTTCGCCGTGCGTGACACTGGAGTTGGAATTCCCGCCGATCGACTCGACCGGCTTTTTGCGTCGTTCTCGCAAGTGGACGCGTCAACAACGCGCAAGTTCGGCGGAACGGGCCTTGGATTGGCAATTTCAAAGCGACTGGCGGAGTTGATGAATGGCACGATGTGGGTGGAGAGCACGCTGGGCAAGGGATCAACCTTTCACTTCACCGCGCAACTGACGATTCCAGAAGCGCCATCGCCGGCGTTTGAGCCCAGTATTTTCGCGGGCACACGCGTCCTGCTGATCACCCAGAGCCCGGTGACGCGACAGGTGATCGAATCGTACGGAAAAGCGTGGGGAGCCGCGATCGAACACGCCAGTTCCATGCATGACGCAGTGGAACGCGTGCGAGAAGAGCCTATCGCCATCGCAATCGTGGATGCATCGTTGTCCGATGTTTCTCCGGAGAGCGCCAGCGAATTGCGTGGACCAATCCAGGGACGAAAGGTTCCGTTAATATTCCTGCACCCGCTGGTATGGAAGCAGGGCGTGAGCCTGCGCAACAAGCTGCGCAAAGACGTCTGGTTCGTCTCCAAGCCCATTAAGCCGTCGGCGATTTTCGATGCGCTGGTCAGCGCATTGCAGGGACCGGCGACGGCTTCGCCTTCTACTGCGCGTCGCAACACGATAGACGAAGGGATGGCATTACGGCTGCCCTACCGTATCCTGCTGGCCGAGGACCATCCGGTGAATCAGAAGATAGCGGTCCTGATGCTCTCACGATTCGGCTATCGTCCCGACGTGGTGACGACCGGCCTGCAGGCGCTTGAAGCATTGCATCGTCAGCATTACGATGTCGTGTTCATGGACATCCAGATGCCGGAGATGGATGGACTGGAGGCCACTCGGCACATTCGCCAGTCGTTTCCCGCGGAGCGCCAGCCATGGATCGTGGCGATGACGGCCAATGCCAGCATAGCCGATCGCGAGGCATGTTTTGCGGCCGGCATGAACGAGTTTGTCAGCAAACCGGTGCGCGCGGAAGACGTGAAGAACGTGCTGGAGAAGGCCGGTGTAACACCTGCGGCGAGTCCGGCGGACCAGGAACTGATGGTGCCGGAGACGCTGCGTAGCTTGACGCAAAATACGGGCGGCGATCCATCGCTGGTGTCGGATATCTATGCCATGTTTTTTGAGGACGCACGGACGACGATCGAGGAAATGGAAACACTTTGGGCCAACCGCGATCTGGAAGCCCTGCGGAAGAAAGGTCATTACCTGAAGGGCAGCGCCATGGTGGTGGGAGCCGGGATGCTGGCCCACCTCTGTCTGCAGATTGAAGCGACACAGGACGCGAACTGGTCTTCCCTCGAAACGCAGATTTCCACGGCGAAGGAAGTCATGGAATCGACTGAGTCGGTGGTGAATCAACTACTGCAATCCAGAAAAGAGTGACGGCTTTACGAAGAAAGGGACAATCGACGAAATGGCCGGACAAACCGTGACAAAAATCGTGGTCGCAGACGATCATCCAATCGTCCGCGCTGGCGTGCGAAACATGTTGCTGTCTCAGCCCGGTTTCGTAGTGGTTGGTGAAGCCGCTGATGGACGTCAGGCGCTGGATGAAATACAGAAGCACAAGCCCGACATCCTTCTGTTGGACCTGAATATGCCCAATTTGCCTGGGCTGGAGACGCTGCGCGAACTGACGGCGCAAGCTTCGGCCACGAAGACCATCGTACTGACAGCAACCATCGAGAAACGGCAGGTGCTGGAAGCGTTGCAGCTTGGGGCTCGCGGAATCCTTCTTAAAAGCGCGGTGGCAGGAGACCTGCTGGAGTGCATACGGACGGTGAGCGCCGGGCAGTTCTGGATGCAAGGCAAGCCGGTGATAAACATCGTGCAGGTACTGAAGGACTTGATGAATGAAATGGCGCAGCCGCCGAAAAAGACTTTCGGTTTGACCGCGCGGGAATTGCAGGTCGTTGGCCTGATCGCCCAGGGATGCACCAACAAGGACATCTCCAGCGAATGCGGCATCAGCGAGGAGACGGTGAAACGCCACCTGAAGAACATCTTCGACAAGGTGGGCGTTTCCAGCCGTCTCGAACTGGCGCTCTTCGCGCTGAACCATCACCTGGTGGAATCGGACGCTGTCTGAGACCATGCGACTGAGTGATGGCAGAAGCATAGCGCGCTTAACTGCGCGTGTGTTTGCTGTGAGCAATGTCCCCATGCGGTGAGGGTGGATGTACCGGGGCCGTTAGTTCCAAGGATGTAGGAGGCAGACACGTCTGGTCGTTGCATATCTGGTACGCAACCCGCACCTTGACGGGGGCGAGCGAACCGGTCGGTTTGGCTTTCACGCGCAGCGGTATTGTGAACGTCACATTTCCTTCGAAGTACCGCACCGGAAGGTTGAAGTTAGTGTCGAACTTCATCAGCGGCTGCGGCTGCTGAATCTCACCTGCCAGCTCAAATATCTGGTCCGAAGGAATGATGATGTTGGTTGGCACCGGACCTCCCTGTTCCTGATCGAGTGCGTACAAGTGCCAACCAGATTCGATGGTTGCGGTGGCGTGAGCAGTGACCTGGGGCCCACTGCTCGCCGTCGCGTTCGTTTCCGTCGCCGTGAGCTTCCAATGTACGGGACCGGACTCCGCCACACACGCGCATGAAGCGCACATCGCACAAAGCAGAACTGCCCAGATCTTAATCCGTCTAGTCATGAGGCTTTGTCTCCGCCTTAGTGACCGCAGGCATTGCGACCGGCGCCGGAAGCGCAAAATAAGAGGATTGCTCGATGCGCTTGTCGCTATCCTGTTGCACGAAAGCGGCAACAGCAAGGTCGTCCGGATTTACTTCTGGCCGTTCTTCCGGAAAGTCCACATACCACGGTACGCGTGAGCGAAGCCACGCGAGGTCATGGTCATAGTAACGCATATTCGCGCCGGCGATCTGGTCGAGGTCGAAGACGTATTCAGCATGGATCGAACCATCCGATGCCATAGGTATGCCCGAACTGTCTTTGCCGAGGTCTGCCATGGCACGTTCAACCATTGGCTGGAAACGCAACGTGTTGGCGCCGCTGTAGTGAACGTCCTTTTCCAGCAATACGATCTGGAGATGCGCCGCGCCTTTCAGGGTGGAGGCATTTCCCGTAACCTGCACGTGCACCTGTTGGCCCACGAGTTTGGCGGAGATGTGAAGTTCGCCGCCTGACGGTTGCTTGAGCGCCTTGTCCAACAGCGCAGTCAGTTTGTCATAGGCGGCCTGTGCGTGATCGGGCAATCCCTCGCCGATCATGACCTCTTTGCCGTCGATGAGCACGTGAGGCGTACTCAACTGCGTTCCGTAGAAGTGGCCGCGCTCCTCGCCTGCGAAGTTCGTCAGCGGATCATTGTCGGGAGCGTTGTTGTGATAAACGACCAGCACCATTTGCTTTCGGCTATAGCGTTGCAGCGCGGCATCAAATGAAAGGTCCGGCGACATGCAAGGCTCACATCCGGCACCGGTAAACAATTCCGCCAGCACGGTATGGCCTGTATCGGACGAGTTCGCCTGATAGGGCTGTGGGGTGATGGGATTATGGAACGTGGGCGCGTAGAGCTTATCGAGGTATTCCTGAAGTCCCTTGTCGCCTTCTTTCTGATGCGTGTCTCCAAAAAGCTTTCGTAAGTGGTCGATGTTCTCAGCCGACATGCGCCCGGCCAAATATCCCTTGGCTAGAAGTTCAAGCGCCTTGGATTTATCGCCCTTGTCTTCCTCAATGCGGGAGAGCCCAACGTAGGCGCCAGTCACGGGGTGGAGGTCGATGGATTCCTGGAAAGCCGCAGCGGCTTCGTCGAACTTGCATAACAACACGTCGAGCGAACCGAGAGTGGCAAGACGTGACGCCTTTTCTCCGGCAAAATGCGCCTGCGCGTCAGAAAGGCTGAAGGCCTCGGGCGTGAAGTTCTTGTCGTGCGTGCGGTGATAATCGTTGGTCTGCTGATTTTCTTCGCGAGCGTTTGCGATGTAGTCGCTCTCCTTCATCAGGTCGACGGACTGGCGGGCCAGCTTAGCGCCCTCGGGGAGCAGGATCTTCTGTTGCAGTATTCCGCGCGCCGCCAAGATCGCGTCGTATTGAGCACGGTCAAACGGCGAAACAGCGGCCATTGCCTTGTTCATCGTCTTCAAGGAAGCCAGCATGGCGTGTGGGTCGCTCTTCATCTTCGGCAAGAGGTCCGCCATGGTGAATCCGAAATTTGCCGCAACGCTGTTGCCGTGAATATCGGCAGCATGTTCTTTGACGTACTGCGCCAAGATCGAAATTTCTTTCTGCGGATCGCCCTTACTCTCCTTGGCTGCGCTTTGGAATTCTTTCCACACACGTTGGAGTGGAGTCTCTTCGACAGGCTTGGCTGGAGCGGCCTTTGTTTGATTTTGTGCAAGAGACAAGTTCGCCATTGCAAGAATGGCGACGAATAGAAAAGCGTATTGTGTGGAATGTTTTTGTGAATTCACGAACGGTCCTCGCGTCTCGATCGGAAAGATTCCGTAGAAAGCCTACTGATTGAAATTCGGGGAGCCGCCATCGGCGACTCCCCGCAAAATGCCGCGGCTAGAACGACAACCGCAGAGCGAACTGGAACGAGCGCGGCCCTCCGCTCTGGAAGAGCGGGTTGAAGCCGCCGGTGTTGCCGCCGCCGCCGTAGCCGGTTGCCGCGGTTTGCGTCGCGACTCCGAAGTTCTGCCCTGGAGTGGGCGGGCCCGCGTACGTAACGATATACGCCGTCGGATTGGCGAAGTTGGGGTGATTGAACAGATTGAACGCCTCGGCACGGAACTCGAGCTTGAGACGTTCTGTCAGGTTGAAGTTCCGGTGGAGCCCGACGTCGGCCTGCCACATACCGAAGCCGGTGAGAGAGTTTCGTCCCATGTTGCCCTCTCCATAAGGATTGGAGGGAACGGCAAAGGCGTTGGGATTGACGCGCCAGCCACCGGGAACAGAGCTATCGTGAATGATCTCCGGCACGCCTGGAACCACATCCATACGCCGGTTGCCCTGGAGGTATCCGAAGTTGTTCGCTTCCTCTACATAGACGTCAAAGGGAAGTCCGGAGCGAGCCATGATGACGCTGTTGACCGACCAGTTTCCTAGAACTGCTTTCACCAGCGAATTGTGGAACGGTGCCGGAATGTCGTAGGTAACGGCGCCGGAGAAGTTCTGGCGAACATCGTAGCTGGAGTTGCCATAGTTAACGCTCACCGGAATAATATATCCGGGAGCCATGGCGCTGCTGTCGTTCGAACTGTTATCCAACGAGTGCGACCAGGTGTAGTTCACGATCGCCTGAAGTCCGTGAGAGAAGCGGCGAGTGTACTGTGCCTGGAGCGAGTTGTAATTGGACGACGCAGCGTTGTTGACGTAGGTGATGCTGGAGAAATTGGGGCTGTAGAACGCACCCGGAATGGTTCCCGGAGCGGCAATGCTGACGCTACTGACATGCAGCAGGTCGCGGCCAGCGGCACCAACCCATCCCAGGGACAACGAGCTCGATCTTCCTAGAGCCTGTTCCAGAGTGAGGTTCCACTGGTAGGTTCGCGGCATCGTAAAGCCTTTGGCCACTACAGGGATATCGCTCGCCTCGTTGGTGGGGCCTGGAGTGGCATTGACCGGAGGAATGGGTATGTCAGCTGCAGTGACCGGTAGCGCGAGCGGATTGAACGCGAAATTCGTGTACTGATAGGGCCATCCAGCGCCGCCAAAAGGAGTACCACTGAGATCGTAGAAGACGCCAAAGCCCGCGTGCAAAGTGACTTCATGATCCGGCTTCTGGAAGAGCTGGTACGCCACGCCAATGCGCGGCGCGAAGTGGTTGTACTGCGTGGCATAAACTGGCGTACCGGCCGGCGCCAACTGGAGCGACGACTGGTCAAGCTGCGTGAGGTCGGGCGGCTGGGCCAGCGTATACACGGTTTTCCCGTTCAGGGCATGAGGAGCCGGATCCACATCCCACCGCAAACCATAGGTTAAGGACACTCTGAATAAGTTCTCTACTTTCCACAAGCGAACAAGGTAAAGTTCGGGCAGATGAACACTCACTGGCGACAGGGGACCTTGGCGATGGCGACGGGATTCGAGCGGTACGGGAAGAAGACGCGGCGTGCGATGTTTCTGGAAGAGATGGAGCAGGTGGTTCCGTGGAGCGAGCTGT
>JAJXZT010000071.1 GCA_021779935.1 Acidobacteriota bacterium | reverse complement strand
CAGCGACAGGTTGAAGCCGCACAGGTGAATCAGCAGCCGCTTCAGGATGTTGTCGTGGCCGCGCAGATGCAGCCGTCGCATGCCGCCGGTTTCATAGGCATGGGCGAAGCTGCGTTCGACCAGTTCGCCCCGACGCCGCAACAACTCCTTGCCGTGATCACCCTTGATTCGTCGCCGGTTGCCATACACCGCCTGCTGCGCTTCCGGATCTTGTTTCCAGCAGCGGCGACCCCGGTCCGGCTCCGAGATGTAGCTGCGGACTTCGCACGTGCCCAGCATCTTCAGCGACTCGTTGCTGTGATACCCCTTATCGCCTACGACGTTCACCGGCCCGGTCAACTCAACCGTCGCTTCCGTGCTTTCCGCCGTTGCTCCGCCAGCCTCGGCGATGTTCATCCCCGCCTCCGGCACCGTCTCACGGATCGTGGCCGTGTCGCCCTCGTCGGCCGGAGCCAGTACCACCGCCACCACCGCTCCGGTGTCCAGATCGACGGCGTGCTCGGCCTTGTGGGCCAGATGCGTCCGCCCGTCCTTCATCTTGGCAATGCGCGCATCCGGATCGTGCGGGCTGACCCAGTCCGCGTTCGACCCTTTCTTCTTGCGCTTCCGATCCAGTCGCGCCAACTGCTCGCGCGTGGGCGTCTGAATGCCGCTCTCTTGCGCCAGTTGCACCAGAAACTCCTGATAGCCCTGGCCGTTGTCGCGCCGCACGATCGAGCGCAGCGCCGCGTTGGCCTCCAGCGTGGTCGCATCCACGCCAATCGTCTTGCCGTTCAACAACCCCGCCTCGGCCAGCCGTGCCAGCACCCAACCGAAGACTTCCTGATGCGTTTCCAGCGCGATCAGTCGGCGCGTGCGCGAGATCGTCGAGTGGTCGGACGGCATCTGTTCCAGGCCCAATCCCAGAAAGTGCCGCAGCGCCAGCGAATCGGCCGCCCGCCAGGCAATCCCGCGCTCGGAATCAATCCCCTCGAAATAGCCGATCAGCAACATGCGGAAGTAAACGCCCGGAGCCAGCGACGGCCGCCCCATGGTCGAGGCATAAAACTGCTCGCATGCCCTTTCCGCGAAACGGTCGAACTCACTCTTGTCCAGCAACCGGTTCACTTGCTCGTAAAACGGATGCACCACCGTACGCGGCAACTCCGTGCGCGCTATCCATAAGGGTTCTTGTTGTCCCGCTCGACTCTTTCGACCCATCGCCATGCCCGCATTCTACAAACAGAGCCTGTGGATTCTTCAGAAGCTTTTACTCACATCCGCAGACTTGCACCATGGGCTCCTAAGGAGCACGCGCAAGTGGCTCGCTCCGCTCGCCACTTCTCAGCTTCTACAGAAATTTAAGGACTTAATCCGTGACTCCGCGACGATCACGAGAAAGTTCTTTGAAAACAAACGAAGCCCTCTACCCCTCTCTGACCGTGCGATGTAGTAAATGGAAGCCGCTCACCGAATATTCGGTAGATTCTCTCGCACGGAGCGTCTCAGGGAAGGCGCGCCATGCCGGTGAGAGAACTCATGTGAAACAACTTTTCGCCCATCACGCGCAGGCAGGTATCAATGTTGCGCAGACTCTTACGATAAATCAGTTACGTAAACATTGGAGAAGGGGCACGACAAGCGTGCTGATGGTGTATTCCGGCCCTGTCTGGGCGCTGCTGGCCTCGGCGGCAGTATTTATGCTGTGTGCGTAGACACCTTTGATGATGAGCATGGTGATGGGCACTACACCCGCATCACCTATCGTCCGCTGATCTTGCTGACGCTGAGCCAGCCGTCGTCGCCACCCCCGAATCAGAACAGTTTGTTGCCCTCCAAGATTGCCGCGTCGAGCTTCTGCATTCCAGTCTGCCACGCCGGACTGAGATGTTGGAAGACGGCGTACTGAGCCGGCGTGGGTCTCTTGTAGGCGAGGTCGATGTCGGCGGCGAGATACGCCAAATGGCTGCGAAGTTTCGTCTCGTGAAGTAGGCTGCCCTCACTGGATTGAATCTTCAACTGCACCAAGTTCCCGATTTCGCTGTTGAGTTCGGCGATCGCGTTGTTCGCCTTGGCTTCTGTCAGGCGATGTTGCTGGACCGCTGTCTGAAGCTTGTCGCGAACGGCGATTGCCTGGTTGATCGTCTTGTCGAGCTTGTCGAGCGCATTGTGGATCTTGAGTTCGAGGGCGAGACGCGCAGTGAGATCGGCATCGCTCACGTGGATACGAGGATCGAGAGCGACGTCGAACTTTTGTTGCGCTTTTTGCCCACCGTAGTCGAGCACCACTGAATATGTGCCCGGTGTCACCACGGGTCCATCGACCGAATCCTCCAGACCGCCGGCGGCAACCGGCGGCTGAAATCCGTTTACCTCCGTGGCGTCAGCGTAGCGCAGATTCCACTGGAAGCGGTTCATGCCAGGCTCAATCGCCGTGAGCTTCTCTTCTTGCGCCTTCTTCCGCTGTTCCGGAGTTTCCTTGCTCGCATCCTTTTTGTTTTTCGTCTTCTCTTCCTGCTTCTTCAGGTGAAGGGCGAAGCTGCGGATCACCTGTCCTTGCGCATCGGTGAATTCAAGCTTTGCGGACGTTTTGCCGTCGTACCCTGACGGAATGTTGAAGAAGACGGTAGCACCGAAAGCAGGATTCTTGCCGGCATCGAGACGCTTGAATTCCGCGGGCGGACGGCCGTAGGCGTGGCTCAACCAGGCCTGTTGTGGAGCGAACAGGTACGAACTGTCGGATGCAACTGCCGGGACCTTCGTCAATTGCTCGAGGAAGGAGAGATTGTCGAGGACCCAGAAAGAACGGCCGTGGGTCGCGATCACCACGTCGCCCTGGCGCGGATTGATTGCGATATCGCGCACCTGAACTGTCGGCAAGTTGAGAGAAAGTGGCTGCCAGTGTGCGCCTGCGTCAAAGCTCACTTCCACAGTGCTCTTGGTACCGAGAAAGAGCAGGTTTGGATCGTTCGGATCCTGCCGTATGTCAAAGACGTACGCATCGTCCGGCAATCCGTTCGTAATTGGCATCCAGTGTTTGCCGAAGTCGGTGGTCTTGAAGACGTAGGGCGTGTAATCGTCCCACATGTAGCGCCGCGCGGTGAGATACGCCGTGCCACGGTCCGCGTAAGAAGGCTGGATCGAGCTGATCCAGGACGCTTCCGGCAGGTCCTGCGGATTCGCCGTCTGCCATGTCTTGCCGCCGTCGGTCGTGACGTGTACCAGTCCATCATCCGAGCCGGCCCAGATCACGTTGCCATCGCTTGGCGAAACCGCAAGAGCTGAAATTCCAGGATAGATCTCCGCTCCCGAGTGATCGATGTCAATCAATCCACCGCTGGGTGCTTCAGTGCTGGCCTCGTTGCGGGTGAGGTCGGGGCTGATCCGTTGCCATGTCTGGCCGTAGTCGTCGCTTTTCAGCACATACTGCGCGCCAATCAGCAGTTCCTTCGGGTTCACCGGAGAGAAGAGAATCGGATGCGTCCATCCGAAGCGGTATTTGAGTTCCGCCGCCGCCGCGCCTTCCTGGTAATTTGGCCAAGGGCTCACGCTCTCATACTCGCCTGTCTTCAGGTCATACCGAAGGAAAATACTGTAATAGCCACTTCCGTAAGTTATGTTCGGGTCGCCGGGTTGCGGCACGCTGTAAGTGCTTTCTCCATAAGCTACGCGTTGCCAGGCGGCAAGCGGAATTGCGTGGCCGCTATCCGCACTCGGCCCCTCGGTCGATCCTTCGTCCTGCTGCGCGCCATAGATATGGAAAGGGAACTGATCGTCAAGGTTGACGTGATAGAACTGGCCCGTCGGTTGATTGTGCTCGGTGCTCCATGTCTTCCCGCCGTCGGTAGTGACCGTAGCGCCGCCGTCGTTCCCCTCAAGCATGATTTTTGGATTGTCGGGGTTGATCCACACTACGTGGTTGTCGCCGTGCGGTGTCTTCAACTTTTTAAATATCTTGCCGCCGTCGCGCGAAACCCAGAGAGCGTCCACTTCGGGCACGTACACTGTGTTGGCATCCTTCGGGTCCGCAAAAATACTCATGTAGTAAAAGGCGCGCTGGCGCAGCGTCCATTCCTTGTTGACACGTTTCCATGTCTTGCCGCCATCGTCCGAGCGGAACACCCCGCCGTGCTTTGCCTGCATGATGGTATAGACGGCATTCGGGTCCGCAGCCGTGACAGCAACGCCGATACGTCCGAGAATCCCCTCCGGCAATCCTTCATTCTGCGTGATGTTTGTCCAGTGAGCGCCGCCATCGGTGCTCTTGTACACTCCGCTCCCGGGGCCGCCGCTCGAAAGCGACCATGCTGTGCGAGTGGCTTGCCACATTGCGGCATATAGCACGTTGGGTTCATTCGGCTCCATCACCAGATTGATCGCGCCGGTCTCGTCATTGACAAACAGAACTTTGCTCCACGTTTTGCCGCCATCCGTGGACTTGAAAACACCACGCTCAGGATCTGGCTTGAACACGTGTCCCATGGATGAGACGTAGACGATATTCGAATCTTTCGGGTCCACCACGATGTTGCTGATGGTGTGCGTGTTGCGGAGCCCAATGTATTGCCAGGTCTTGCCGCTGTCGGTGGATTTGAAAACCCCGTCGCCGGGAATCATGTCGTTGCGGATGTCACTCTCGCCCATGCCGGCGTAAATGATCTTGGGATTGGAGGGGGCCACGGCAATCGCTCCAACGCTCGGGCTGCTGCTGTGCAGCTTTCCGTCGGAGATGTTCTTCCACGAAATCCCATAGTTTGTGCTCTTCCAAATGCCGCCGCCGACTGTGCCCATGTAAAAGAGGTTTGTATTTCCCGGAACACCGGTCACGGTTACGACGCGGCCTCCGACGTAGGGGCCGACACTGCGCCATTCGAGCTTACCAGTCAACTTTTGCAGCGGTACCGGGCCTCCGCTCGCCGCAGCGGCCAGCACAGGCAGAGCCCCGAACATGATGAGAGCAGCAATGACGAGAGACCGCAGCTTTTTCCCTGCCTCGGTTCCTGGCAATAAGCTGACCAGCATCTTCTTCATGGTGAATTTCTCCCGTGCAGGAATCTATGCATCTCGCTCTGGCAGGTCAAGCCCAAATTGCTCTCGACTGCTGAAGGAGACGGAAATGTCCGGATCGTTACCGCCGCTCTGGTAAGAAAGTGGGCGATTTACTATGGAATCAAGTAATCGTGCTCGACATTCCCGAGCGCAATAGCTGAGAGCCAACTCGATCGTTTTACCCGTCTGTAGCGGGAGTGGGGGGCAAAAGTTTTCCAATCGTATATCGAGCGGCCTTTCCCTTCTTGCTTGTCTTTGGTACGGTTTGGCGCGCAATTTGAAGGGCGCACTCCGCTATTTGGTTTCGCAGCCACTGGTGTCCAGGATCGTCCTGCATAGTCTTCGGGAAAAAAATCGAAAGGTCGAGAATCGGTA
Organism: Acidobacteriota bacterium; assembly: GCA_021779935.1. GTDB lineage: Bacteria > Acidobacteriota > Terriglobia > Terriglobales > Acidobacteriaceae > JAJXZT01. The sequence goes on along the minus strand of JAJXZT010000071.1, from coordinate 128,295 downwards.
GATCAAAAGGACACGGTAAAACCGCGACCGGCAGCATCTGTGCCGCTGCGTCTGCAATACTCTTTGGAAGCGTGACGATGTACTCGCTTTTGGCTGCGATGTGAGCGGCGGTTACGTAGCTTGGGATCACCATCGCGATGCGTCTCACAATGTGTTGTCGCGCCAGAGCCTTTTCGAGCGCCTTAGTGTATGAGCCGATGGACGACGACGCGATGCTCAAGTGCCGGTATTTTGCATACGCGGCGCGGTCGAATCGCCTTGCGGCTGGGTGCGTCACCGACAGGAGGCACGTCGCCGGCTCTTCCAGGATGCGCCGTTTCTTTAGCCCCGCAGGAGCGTCGTGAAAATAGCCAATTGCCAAATCGACCCGATGTTCCGCCAGTAGTATCAGGCCTTTGTATGGATTGGAGGGAATCACCCGCAGGCGCACTTCCGGAGCGTTCCGCGAAAGCCGTTGCGCAAGCGGTGGTAGAAACAAGTACTGGATGTAATCGGAGGCCAGGATGGAGAAACGTCTTGCCGAGATGCCTGGGTTAAAAACCTCAGGTTCTTTCTGCAACTGAGTCCATTTCTCCAACAACGGTTTAAGTTCCGATTGCAGTTCGCGTGCGCGGGTTGTCGGTATAAGCTGCCTGCCGGTCCGCACGAATAGTGGATCACGTGTCAGCATTCTCAATCGGCGTAGCGCCGCACTCACCGCTGGCTGACTGATGTCTAATACTTCCGCGACGCGGGTCGCGCTTCGATACGTTACGAGAAGATCGAGGTAATACAAGAGATTCAGGTCTGGCGTTTGCATGTCACCTCACTGCGCGGTCGGAACACACCATGTGAATGGCGGTTTGGAAGCGTGCACTTCGCTATGATGAATCGCGTCCAAATAATCAAACATAAATATCATTTATGTTTTGAATAAGCTATCGTTTATTGACTTTATAGTAGGTCCGGATAAGAATCGTCCGGTTTTCATGGCAGGGCACTCTTGGGGGAGGAACATTTTTGATCAGGCTATTCCGCATTCTGGCGGCCATATTCCTATTTTCAGTAATCCTTAATGCACAAAGCACTCTCATCGCAATCCAGGGCGCCCGGGTGATCGATGGCACCGGCGCTCCCGCTCGAAAAGTTACGGTCCTGATTCGCGACGATCGTATTGTCGCGGTTGGTGAACAGGTCGCCATTCCGCCGGCGGCACGCATCATTGATGCACGGGGCGACACTCTCCTGCCGGGACTCTTCGATCTTCACACGCATATTCATTCTTCTGGGGTTCCCAGGTTTGATGCCGATTGGGGGAAGGACCTGAAGGCGTACCTCGCCTGTGGCGTTACGACAATCAACGACTTCAGCTCATACGGCGAAATGTTTGCTCCGATACGGAAACTCATCCGCGACGGCACGGTGCTTTCGCCGCGCTTGAATCTCGCGGTACGCATCAGCTCCCCGGCAGGCCATGGCACTGAATCTGGCTGGGGAAGAGTATTTACACTGCGGGCGGCAACGCCAGCCCAGGCTCACGCCGCGATGCGAGAGGCGCTCGCTTATAAGCCCGACGTCATCAAGGTATTTACCGACGGCTGGCGCTACAACGTTGAGCCCAATCTTACGAACATGAACGAGGAAACCCTTGCTGCGATCGTGACGGACGCGCACGCGGCCGGGATCAGGGTATTCACGCACACCGTAACCCTGGAGGGCGCAAAAATTGCGGCCCGAGCGGGCGTGGACGTGATCGCGCACGGCGTGGGGAACGCTCCGATCGATGACGAGTTGAGTCGCTTGATGAAAGAGCACGGCACAATGTATGTCTCCACTCTCGCCGTGTTCGAGCCGAGGCAGCCGCACGCTCCCGACCAGAAGTTGCTTTCCGTTCTTGAACCGGCCGTCCGGCTAGATGCTAAGCGGTTCGAAGAGAACGTCCCGGTTCCTCAGCCTGGTGGTCCCGACGAACAACGTTGGCATTTTCTTCAGGAGAACATCCGCTGTCTCCATGCGGCAGGCATTCCCATCGCGGTTGGAACCGATGCCGGGATGCCGGATACGTATCACGGATGGGCGACTCTGCATGAGATCGAACTGCTGGTCGACTCCGGACTCACGCCACTGGAAGCTTTAACGGCGGCGACCGGTGTCAGCGCTCGCGCCCTCGGTGTGGAAAAGGATCGTGGCACGATCCAACCGGGAATGACCGCCGATCTCGTATTGGTGAAGGGAGACCCTGACCGCAACATTGCCGCTATCGAGCACACGGACCGCGTATTCCTTGGCGGAAAAGAACTGAACATACAGGCGCTTCAGGCAGCCATCCAGGACAAGGCAATGACGCCGCTGCCCTCTCAAACACTTCCTGCCCTCGTCGATGACATGGAACGCGCTGACGGACGGAGCGACCTCGATACCCGTCTCCTCGACCGGACGGATCTTGGTATCGACCACTCGCGCATTCTTTTTGCTCGCGTCGAGCGGCAGACGAGCGGGCATGCGCTGATGCTGCTGGGACATATGGGCCCGAAGAAATATCCATACGTCCGAGTGGAGCTTCCACTTACCCGGGGAGCTATTGACCCGGGAGATGTCTCGAAGTTCAAGGGCGTGTCTTTCGACGTACGCGGTCAGGGCCAATTTCAACTCCTGATCGAAAACTACGATGTTCGTAATTTCCAGTGGTACGGTGCTCCGTTCGAGGCGGGCGCCAAATGGCACGCCGTGCGAATTCCATTTTCCGAGTTGCGGTCAAAGTCCGCGTTGAACCCGGCGTGGGACTCGCATGACGTTCAATCGATGTTGCTCCAGTCAGCAGGCGAAGCTGGCTCGGACACTTGGTTAGAAATCGACAACATTCGCTTTTATCAGTAACGGAGGTTCTATGCGTTTCCCCACGGCAAGGTTCTCCTTGTTTACGCTTATATTTGCCATATGGCTAGCCATGTTCGCTGTCCCGACTCTTCTTGCGCAGTCTTCGGTCACGGCGGATCTTAACATATATGTCCAAGACCAGAGTGGCGCCCTTGTTTCAGGAGCTCAACTCACGATTACGCAAGTTGACACTGGCGTCTCGCGTACCGCAGTCACCGATAATGCGGGAAGCTATCGCTTCACGGCGCTATCCGTAGGGACATACCGGCTGAACGTCAAGAAAGACGGTTTTGCTTCCCTGAACCAGAGTGGCATTACGCTGCAGGTAGGCGAGATAGCCACGTTGCATGAGACGATGAAACTTGCATCCGTGCAGCAGCAGGAGACGGTTTCCGCCGAAGACGTGCCCATCGTCCAACCGGAGCGCACTACCATCGGCGCCGTCGTGGACAAAGTGGAGGTCGAAGACCTGCCAATCAATGGCCGGAACTTTCTCGATTTTTCCACGACGGTTGCGGGCGTGACGCCTCAGCAGACCAGCGGCCAGGGAAGCGGTCTGAGTATCAACGGCCAGCGTGGCCGCAGCAATAACATCCTCATCGATGGTGTCGAAAACAATGGACAACTGAACGGCAACGTCCGCAGCACCATCAGCCTAGACGCGGTGCAGCAGTTCCAGGTAGTTACCGACCAGTATGCGGCCGAATTCGGCGACGCGGGCGGTGGCATCGTGAACGTAGTTACCAAGAGCGGTACGAACGCATATCACGGCGACGTTTTCTATTTTGCGCGTGACGCTTCCATGGATGCCTACAACGCATTTGTTCCGGCAGGCCAAAAGCCGCCCTACACGCGCAAGGATTCCGGTCTTACGCTCGGTGGTCCGATCTTTAAGAACAAAACCTTCTTTTTCGGATCCCTTGAGTACACTTCTACGGATCAATCGGGCATCACCACAATCTCGAGCCCCAACGTAGCGGCCGTTAATGCCGAGCTTGCCGCCCGCCCGATTCCTGGCAGCGGCTTCACCTCCATCAGCAACGGTGTGTTCCCAGTGGGAGAAATTCAGACACTCGGATCCTTCCGTGTAGATCACCACATCGATGAAAACAACAGTGTGACATTCCGTTACCTCTACGGTCAGGACACGCAGTCCAACTCCGGCGGCGTAGCCATCGGCGGGCTGACCGATGTGACCGGCGGCGGCCAGCACATGCGTGACAACTCCTTTCTTGGGGAATACACACATATCTTCTCGCCATCTCTCATCAGTGAAACCCGCTTCCAGTACGCCATCCAGGATCTTTCGCAATATTCGAACGACCTGGTCGGGCCGCACGTCGTAATTTCGGGTGTGGCGAACTTCGGACGCAACGTAAATTTCCCCGTGCTGCTGAACGAAACACACAAACAGTTCCAGCAGTCGTTCAGCTACTCGCACGGGAAACATTTCCTTAAATTCGGCACGGACATCGACAACATCCAGGCGAATACTTCCTTCCCAGTGGATTTTGCCGGTTCATTTACGTTCGCGAACCTGAATGCATTCCTGGCCGGCACTCCGTCAACATTCGTCCAGGGATTCGGCGATCCGCAGATTCACTTGCCGGAAACGCTGCTTGCGTTTTATGCGCAGGATTCCTATAAGGTGACGTCGCGGTTGACCATCAACTACGGACTTCGCTACGACTACGACATGCAGCCGCAAGGAATTCACCGCAACCCGAACAATCCGATTGAAGCGCCGTTGCAGTCGGGCATTCCCCGCGACGGCAAAGACTTCGGGCCTCGTGTTGGAATCGCCTATTCAGTGGACCGCTCCGGCAAGACGGTGATTCGTGCCGGTTACGGAATCTTCTACGACAAGATTTTCCTACTCGTGGCCCGCAACACCTTGCTTGCACGCCAGACGGTTTCTCTCAATGGAGCGGCGGCTGCCGCGCAGTTTGCTGTTGGCGCCTTCCCCGAGTCAAACCAGTATCCAACCGGCGTCTTGGTGCCGAAGGGTTCCATCAATCTGGTGCCGAATAATTTCTCCACCCCCTATGCGCAGCAGGCGAATCTTTCCGTCGACAGGGCCATTGGCAACGACTGGCATGTTAACTTGAACTACGTCTACGTGCACGGCGTTCACATGCTTAAGTCGGCGAACGCAAACCTGCTTCCGCCCACGATCTTGACCGCTGCGAACGCCGCCTCGCTTGGCGTGAAGGCTCCCAACGCTCAGCAGATCGGCCGTTATTACTACGGCTCTGCCCGGGCTAACACCGCCTTCACGAACATCGAAGAGGACGGAACCTGGGGCGGCTCCAATTACAACGCCCTGGAAGCGTCCGTGGAACGCCGATTCCGTCGCGGCATGGAATTGCGGGCGAATTACACGTACTCGAAGGCCATTGACGACGCCAGCGATTTTACCCAGGCGATGCAACCCGACAATCCGTATGACCCGCAAGCGGAACGTTCGGTTTCGGACGAGGATATGCGTCATCGCTTCACCGCGACAGGCGTCTGGCAACTCCCCTACAAGCGGCAGAACGGCGATAACTCGATCATGCGCTGGGTGTTGGGCGATTGGGTCGGATCGACGATCGTGACGCTTCATAGTGGCTCGCCTCAGAACATTACCGTCGGCAGCGACGTGAATGGAGATGGTAACAGTTCCACAGACCGTCCTTTCGTCAATGGTTACATTATTGGCCGCAATGCGCTCCGCGGGCCTCGCGTGGAGACAGTCGACCTTCGCATGGAAAAGCGCATTCCCATTCGGGAGAGTGTATCGCTTGACTTCCTTGGGGAAGCATTCAACCTGTTCAACCACGTGAATTACACGGGAGTGAACTCGGTATGGGGCACGGGTCTTACCCCAAATGCCTCGTTTGGACATTTCACCTCCGCGGGTGATCCTCGGGAGATACAACTCGGCGTAAAACTCTACTTCTAAAACTTCGGCAGACGAACCGCTGGCAGTGGCAGACGCGACGGAGCGAAAGTTCCGGGCGTGTTTGCCGCTGTCAGCCCTCCCCCCACATCGCCCGGATTTCAATTTCTGCAAGGTTCGAATCTTGGAGTGTCACAACTGACCGCGTGGTGAAATATGTTTGTCGATAGAACCAACTTTTTCACGTCAGGTGCCGGCAACTTGCCTCGCCAGCCATTTCTGGTGTGGGGTGCTGGTGCTATCGGTGGCACGGTCGCTGCTTACTTGCGGCGTGCTGGTATCGAACTCAAGGTAGTGGACATTAACGGCGAGCATGTCGAAGCCATGCGTCAATCAGGACTGACCATAGAGGGACCAGTCGGAGAATTCTCACAACCTCTGGAAGCTGCAACCCCTGATGAACTTACGGGAACTTACGAATGTATCCTGCTGGCCGTCAAGGCGCAGCACACGGAGGATGTCTTACATCGAGCCCTGTGCCACCTGTCGCCGGGAGGCGTAATAATTTCCTTGCAGAACGGTCTGAGCGAACGAGTAATTGCCAGCCATGCGGGCGAGGCCGCAACGATCGGTGCGTTGGTCAACTTTGCCGCTGATTATCTTGCTCCGGGACGCATCATGTACGGATCGCGTGGCGCTTTTGTCCTCGGGGAAATTACCCTCGCGCTGAGTCCGCGGGTAGAGTATCTTGCGAGAATTTTCTCCGTATTCGAACCAGAGGCTCGGGCGACTGATGACATATGGTCCTACAAGTGGAGTAAGTTGGCATACGGAAGCCTGCTTTTTGCCACGGCTCTGTCCAACAACACCATTTCAGATACGCTATCCGATGCGCGTTACCGCCATTTGTTACGGCGGCTTGCTGGCGAAGTTATCCTGGTGGCACGGACTTTGGGCGTTGAACCACGTGGCTTTGATGGCTTTGAGCCGCAGTTTTTTCTGGAGAGCGCATCCGATGCGCAACTGATCGCTTCGCTGTCGGACATCGCGAACCATTACCGCAAGTCCGGCAAGCAGAGAAGTGGCGTATGGCGAGATATGGCCATACGCCGGCGCAAAACGGAAGTTGAGGCCCAGTTGGGTGACGTCATACGGCTGGCGGATGAACATGGCGTTGATGTGCGGTGCAACCGTAAACTTGTCAAGCTCATTTGCGAAATAGAAGACGGCAAGCGCGAACTTCAGCACTCGAATCTCGACGAACTCCTGGCATCAACCTAGAGCTCCATTCGGTACGTTGGTTGCGTCAGAGATAAAAGAAGAATCATAGGAAGCAAGTATGCGGAACAGCCGCGACGAAGACACATTGTCAGCAATCGGCCCGCAACCGCTCTGGGTGCAGCGGAAACACGCCGTTTTTGCGGCCTCTATTGGAAACGTGCTGGAGTGGTACGACTTTTCGGTGTACGTGTTTTTTGCGCCCGTTATTTCCAGGAAGTTCTTCCCGCACACAAATCCGCTTTCCGCCCTTATGGCGGCGTTCGCGGTTTTTGGTGTTGGATTTGTCGTTCGTCCGCTCGGCGCCCTGTTTTTTGGAAAGCTCGCCGATCGAAAGGGCCGTAAAGCCGCGTTGACGCTGACGATTGTTCTTATGGCTATCGGCACAATGCTCATTGGCCTTGTTCCCTCGTTTGCCGCGATTGGTGTCATTGCTCCTCTGGCGCTGGTGGGTGCCCGTCTGTTGCAAGGGTTTTCAGCCGGTGGAGAATGGGGCGGCACCACTACCTTTTTAGTGGAGTGGTCTCCGGAAGGCCGGCGCGGCTTATATGGGAGTTTCAACCAGGTCACCGTGGTGGCTGGGATGCTGCTTGGTTCAGCCAGCGCCGCGCTCATCAATACCATGCTTTCCCCGGCTGCGTCCGACCTCTGGGGTTGGCGTCTTGCCTTTGTCCTCGGGGGATTGTTGGGACCGGTAGGCTTCTACATCCGCAAGCACGTTGGCGAGACTCCCGTCTTCCTGCGTGCCCAGGAAGCCGTTCCCCTGAAGACCACCTCGACTCTCGCGCGAATAGCATCCGCCTTTGGTTTCACGGTTCTCTGGACTGTTTCCTATTACATCCTGCTCGACTACATGCCGGCGTTCCTCAGGACCGAGCTCCATGTCAGCCGTCGTGTGGCACTCTGGTCGAATAGCGCCGGTCTTCTCGTTCTTATTGTGACCATGCCGCTCATGGGCGCTCTCTCGGATCGCATAGGCAGAAAACCCCTGCTACTGTCTTCCTGTATCGCTTTTGCCGTTCTCTCATATCCTTTATTCAAATGGATGACATCTGGCGTTCCATTGGAAGCCGTTGTGGGCGTTCAGATTCTCTTCGCTCTTTTGATCTCCATGTTCTCCGGCCCCGCCCCTGCTGCCATTGCCGAGATATTTCCAACCCGTTTTCGCAGTACTGGAGTTTCTGTCGGATATAGTCTTGCCGTCGCAATATTCGGTGGCTTTGCTCCGCTGATTGCCACGCTTCTCATTGCAAGAACCGGCTCACCGGCATCCCCGAGCTACTACCTCGTGGCTGCTGCTGTCGTTTCCACCGTGACCATCGCCCTGTTGCCGGAAACGGCGAACCGGAGGCTGCAGTGAGCGCGAAAAGTATGCAATTCGATTTCACTCACAAAAGAGTCGCCGTTGTCGGCGCGGCGCGAGGCATTGGACAGGAACTTATCCGTGCATTCGCAGTCGCGGGTGCGGAAGTGTGGGCATGCGACATTCTTCTCGACGAACTGCAAGGCCGTGTTCGGCAATCGGATCTGGCCTCCGCAACCGTGTATTGTCTGCATACCGACGTCACGGACGAAACTTCTGTCCGCTCCACCGTCGGGACGATAACGGCGAAGGCACAGCGCTCCCTCGATGTACTTGTGTATGTAGCCGGCGGGGTGTGCGGGCAGTCTCCCAAGCCTCTGGAGCAGGTCACGCTTGCCGAGTGGAGATCCATCGTCGACGTCAATCTGCAAGGCGCATTTCTGGCGTGTCGTGAGGTTTTGCCGCGAATGAAAGAACAAGGCGGTGGCCGCATCATTATTATTTCCAGCGGAGCCGGCTTACATCCGAGTTTCACCGGCATTCAGAGTTACTGCGCCGCCAAACACGGTCAAGTCGGACTTGTAAGGCAACTCGCTCAGGAACTCACGTCATTCAATATTACGGTCAACGCCATTGCGCCGGGATTCATGACCACGAATCCCGATACCGCGCGCCAATGGAGCGGCTATTCCGATGAATTCAGACGCGACTTTCTGAAGCATCGTGTTTTGCAGCGCACTGGCACGCCGGAAGATGTGGCGTATGCCACCCTCTTTCTCGCCTCCGACTATGCCGCTTGGATTACTGGACAGGTGCTGCCTGTCACGGGGTGCCCGTAGATAGCAAAAGGAGAACAGCGTGAGCGTACCGCAATCAGACTTGCAGCCATGGCAATGGGAGGAGCCTCATTGGCGACATCTCGTCAATCAGGTGCGCGCCGGCCGCTCGCTGCGTCCGAACACATGGAAGGATGGTGCGCGCTGTGCCGTCGCCATTTCTTTCGACGCTGACCATGAGACGATTGAACTGCGTGACGGAGGACGCTCCATTAGCCGTCTCAGTTCAGGCGAATACGGCAGCCGTGTGGGAGTGCCGCGCATCCTCGAGGTTCTCGCCAAACATGGAGTTCCCGCCACGTTCTTCGTGCCCGCGGTTTCTGCTCTTCTACATTCTGACGAGCAGCGCCGGGTGATCGGCGAAGGCCATGAAATCGGTGTCCACGGGTGGATTCACGAACTCAACTCATCGCTCCCGGGCAAGTTTGAACGCGAGCTACTCCTTCGTTCCGCAGATACGTTGGAAAAAGTAACGGGCGTTCGCCCGGTTGGAATCCGTACTCCCTCCTGGGACTTCGGTCCGCACACTCTCACAACCATCCGCGAAATGGGGCTGCTCTATGACTCCTCTCTCATGAGCGACGATGACTGTTACGAGCTTCTGCATGACGGCGCGCCGACCGGCATCGTCGAGGTTCCCGTTGAATGGATTCGCGACGACGCCGTTTACTTCAACATGCATCGCTTCCAATCCCTGCGTCCCCACACTTCCCCGGCTGCCGTTCTCGATATCTTCCGCCATGAATTTGACGCCGCGTATGAAGAAGGCGGCCTGTTCCAACTTACGCTTCATCCCCATCACATCGGACACCGTTCGAGAATTTGGATTCTTGATGAGATCCTGCGTTACATCCAGTCCCGGGGCAGCATATGGTTCGGAAGGCACTGCGATATCGCGCAGTGGGTACGGGATAACAGCGATCAGCGTTGAAGCGTGCCCAGCCTGGTAAGCTCGACCACGCGCGAAGGGAGCAACAGTTAGCTTATCGGGTACGCAGGGCTTTTCACCCGTTCACGGTTTGACAGCGTCCTCCTGCCGATGTGCCAGCGCGTTCTTCCATTTAGCGACTTTGTCTGCTTTCCCCCATGCCATATACAAACTCAGAACCCGCTCGCCGACTTTCTTTAACTCCTGCCGATCAAGGGCGGATACGCTTTTTGATAACGTACGCTTTCTTTCGCACATTTGAGTTGAAGAACTCTGACTGATAGAACATGGGGGAGCGGTGGACACCCCAGGGGGACGGAAGCCAGATGGACGAGCAAGAGCACGGTGGAGGAGTGCGGAGTCTGAACCAGGTGGTTCAGATCGATGAAGGCCGGATTGCGGCGCATTTAGACGAGGTGGTCCGCAGCGCGTAATGTTGTCGATGACTTCCATAACCCTTTCGCTGTTCAGGTTGGGATTTTAGGGGCGCCGAATGAACGTCTGGACTCTGCGCGGGGAGAGACGCGAGATCAGCATCATTTCCGAATAAGCAGTGTACTGCCGAAATTCTTGCTCGGGCGAGTGATTTGTTATCAGAAGACGATGTGGGCCATTGCCGAGGGAATCGAAGGCAAGGGGACGTACGTTGACAGGCCCGCCTTTCAGGCTTGTAATTGTGTCTTTCGAGATGGATGAATGGCTGATCCTTTTACCATACGCATTTTTGTGCCTGCTGGGGATGCTGACGGAGTTCGTCTGATTGATCGTATGAATTGGACGGGATTGGGCATCGCGTTTCCCCGTCAAAAGTGGCCGGAGATTCGGCAGCGTTCCGAGTTCCAACGTGCAGGAGTGTACATCTTAGTTGGTCACCAAGATGAGGATGGCATACCTACGATCTACATCGGGCAGGCTGACGGCGGCGATGGCATTAGCGGTAGCGGCGTAGGCACGGGCCGCCGCCTTTTCATAGTAGGACTGACTGTCGTTGTCGGTGTCGTAACTTCCGAAACCGCCGCAGCGGTAGCAATTTGGATTCTCGTTGTACGTACAGCGTCTTGTCGCCAAGAGCTTACCTCGGGCCCATGAAATCGGAGGCAGCAATTATAGAGCGATACTCAACAATATGACATCTATCTTCGGGTCGTAGTTAAGCTCACATTTCTCCCTGAAATACGGGATACCCCCACCCATCAAAACGCGGGCGTGTGTACGCGGCTGGGCGACGGTCATGCAAACGTCCTTTGAAAACAACGGAAGACCCCCTAACCCCTTGCCGCCCGTTCCGAACCTCGGAACGGCACGATGAACTGAAGCTGCCCTTATCCATACCTTGGCTTGTGCATTGCCGTGGTGTCCGGAGTCCGGACACATTCTCCCAGGCATTGAGTCAACCTTCTGGAGGACGCAAATCTGGTGAACTCAGTCAAGACTTGGTGCGTTATCGATAGCTCGGGGGAGATTTCCACAGAAAAGTTTTATAGCGGCGTGCACTTTTGCCCTTCCCGAGAGACTAATACAGTAGACGGAGAATACTCCTTCTGCTTCAACGCACCAAAATTTCACTAATTCCGACAAATAAATAGGGGCGACTATTTGGTACCCACCTGGGTGCGGAATAGGCTGACCATACTGGTGAATTCCGCCAGGTCCTGCGTGCGAAGGCTCGCCACAAGCCCGTAGGTTCTTGATCTCACACGTCTTGAATCCGTTATCACGTCCTCATAGTCACATGGGGTTGGAGCTGGGTCTGTAGATCCTGGCAAAACAGAACGGCGGCGAAACAACGGCACAGGTCCCACAGGAGCAGATTGGGCCTGATTGTCGGGGCGGTATTGGAAACCGCCGGACGCACATGGGCGTCTAGAAGCAACCACCACAGGCACCCCGGCGGGCCTCCACCCACAGAGAGGCCGTAACGAACGTCGAAGGGTAGCTCCCGCGATACAGCGCGAGGGCGGTCGGAACGGAAGGCTGACCATCCGGGTTGGCGAGTACGTTTCCGAAGGGGTGGAAAATGCAGGCCATACGTTGAGCGTGGCCGTCCCATGCCAGTGATATTCATAAACCGATGACACCCAGCAGACGGGGAGAATCGATCAGGGCGGCCAAGGTCGCCTGAAGGATGACAGTCCCGGACGCTGAGAGTGTAGCTCTCCGGGCGAAGGGTCGCCCTATCGGGACGCCCCAGCAGTGTAACGGTTTGCTATAGTCTGGCCGTCACTCATTCATCCCACCCCTGATCTGCCATAGGGGATTCGTGTGCCCTGAGGGGTAGGATCAGAGTCGTTGCCGTCGTGTCGAGGTCACATAGCGGGAAGCAATATGCCTTCGGTACAAGGTAGTACTGTACCAACAGCATGTTTGGCAGAAAGCAAGGGTGAGCGATACTTGGCAAGCTGTTGGAAGACTGCGGTTGTAGGAGAAAAATTTGGTTGAACAGGTTCAAAGTCAGGAAGTAGATGTTCAGGATGCAGGAAAACGCCCCGAATGGATGTGCCGACATTATTCGCCTCGGGAGTTGGCGGAGGCATGGAACGTGAGCCACGATTCAGTCACGAGGATGTTCAGGAATGAACCTGGGGTGCTGACAATGACTCCAAGGAAACGACGCGGCATGCGAACCCGTACGACGCTTCGCATTCCTGAACACATCGCCGACCGGGTTTATCGACGGATGTGTCGGGCGGCGTAGGTTATTGCTTGGCGAAGTGTATGAACAAAAAGATGGGCGGCTGATGCCGCCCATCTTTTATTAGTGAGTAGTCTATTGCGCCCAGACTTGTCGGAGTGCGTCTTCCAGTGCCCTCTGCCGCGTTGCTTCCCACGGAGCGTAGTGCCGCCGACAGACTTCTGGAGAATTGCCGAGGATGGCTGCAACGTGCTCGATGTTCACTCCCTTGTTCAGTAGTTCCACTGCAAGCGTGTGCCTGAACATGTGTGGGTGTCCTTTGATATTGGCGTCCTTCATCAGTTTCCGAATTGACCGCTGCCAGTCACCGACGGCGGATTTCAATTTGCCCTGACCACTCCAAAAGAAATATCGATCATTCCCGATATTCACGAGGGAGTCGAGCACAAATTTCGGAAGGGGATGCCGGACCTGAACGCCGACCTTGGATGTTCTCAGGGTGAGCTTTCCGTCCTTTGAGATCGCGGTTTTCTCTAATTTCACGACGTCGCTGATTCGGAGACCGCTATACCGAAGTGTCAAAAGAAACGCTTTCAGTCGGGCGCGATTGTCGTAGCCGAAAGAGTTCTTCTGCGGGTATTGTTCGACAGCTTCAAGTAATGCCGTCCACTGCTCCTCGGTGAAGGGAACAACGGGAGGCTCCTTGACGGGGGGCTTCTTGAGTTTTGTCGCGCAGTTTCGGTCGATCCATTCGTGATCTTCACAGAAACGGAAAAACGTGCGAAGGGGCTCAATGCGTTTGCCGGTGGTCAACGCCGAACAATTCCATGTGTCACGAAATGCGTACAGGTCTGCGAGTGTAACTGCGCGGATTTTCGAAATGGACCTGCCGAGACAGAAGCGTTTGAACGGAAGCAAAACCTGTTTGTAGGTCTGGATGCTTGATAGATGTTTGTTGGCTGCAAGAAATGAATCGACGGCGTTATCGACACTCGTCTCTTCCTGCTTGTTCTCGCCGTTGTTCGCCTCCAGTTCCAGTACCTTCTCAGCGGCGATCTGGAGGTTTGCAGTGTCGAGAGATTGGCGAATGCGACGGCCATTCAGGGTTCCGTCTACCCAGATCGGGCAGGAACAACGTAGAAAATCGCGGCCTTTATTTTTGTGTCTACAGCTCGCGAGATGACGGCGATACGTCTTGAGCATGTACCGGCTCCTACGTAAGTGTTGGTACGTATACGGCACATGAGATTTTAGTGTCTGTAAACTATTGATTATAAATAAGATTAGATGGTGGAGGCGAGGGGAGTTGAACCCCTGTCCGAAAACGCTGCTAACCGGGAGACTACATGCGTAGCCAGGCTCCTGCTGGGGCGTTACCCCAACGTTCGCTCTCTGCGCTAAGAGCCGGCAAGAAACGCCGAGAGCTAGCCTGTGGATCTCGCCGTGGCCCCCAGACGTAGGGCTTCAGGCCAGCCTACTGTGCGACGCCCTTTCACGGCCCGTAGGCGAAACCGCGAAGGACGGCTACTTAAAAATTAAGCAGCGTATGCCAGTTGATTGTTGGCAATTGTGTTTTTGCACACGATTGAGGGTGCGTGCACCCCTGCATGCCTCCTGGCCGCATCCGCTTCCGTCGAAGCCGTGACGCCCCCATCTTGGGACGCCGACCCAAGTGGGTCAGCTTGAACGGGCTTGGAGAGCCGTTCTCAAAGAGCTACCTCCACTCTAGCAGCGCCAGCGCGGAAGTCAACTTACAGACTATTAGATGCACAAAGACGGCAGTTCGGTTCGGGACCAGAATTGATGCGGGCGGGGCTGAAGTGTCTGCGTGAGAACTAACTTTGGTTGTCCCTTCGAGCTTTGGGACGAGGTTCCCCTGCAGGACTCAAATCGCGCTACAGGATAGAATCGAGCGGAAGAGTTCGCGAAAACTGCAACCAGAGGCCAATTTCATCATCCAAGAATCATTGGGTTTTTCCTGCGAAGAAGCCAAGGATGCGTATGACGATTCATCACGCGAAATCTAAACGCTGTTGTCGTTTCTATTCGGGGATAACCCTGTGAGCTTTGACTGCATTCCTATTACCGCAATTCCGCATTCGTCTAAGCTGTTCCAGGATTATCTTGGGCACATTCCGCAAGTAGCCGATTTCTATCCGCATCCGCCGACACCACAAGCGATTGCCAAATATGCACGGGAACTTGCATATCCGGCAGAACGCCGGGAACAAGTGGCCGAGATTCTATTGCGGCAAAACCGGCTCTGGGGCGCTGGAGACGCGACACTCCAAGCGATAGAACACTTTCGGGCCGGTGCAGTTGCGGTGGTGAGCGGGCAACAGGTGGGATTATTTGGCGGACCGCTGTACTCGCTGTTGAAAGCGGCCTCGGCGATACAACTGGCGCGGGAACTGACGGCGAAAGGGATCGAGGCGGTACCGGTGTTCTGGCTGGCGACGGAAGATCACGACCTGCCGGAAGTGAACGAATCGATTGTGCCGGAGCGCACGGGGGACCTGAAACACTTCGCGTCGACGACACGAGGGCGGACGAATTCGCCGGTGGGCGATGTGCGTTTTCCGGCGGAGATAGAGGCGCTGGCGCGCGAGGCGGCGGATCTGCTGGGAGAGTCGGATGCGACGCAGGCGCTGCTGGAAAGCTATCGAGAAGGAGAGACGTTTGGCAGCGCATTCGCGAAACTGTTTTCGCGGCTGTTCCACAAGACTGGATTGATCCTCATCGATCCGCTGGACCCGGGGTTGCACGCAGTGGCGGGGCCGCTGCTGTTGCAGGCGGCGGAGAGGGCGGAAGAGATCGACGCGGCGCTGCTGCACCGCGGTCAGGAACTCCACAAGCGCGGATATCACGAGCAGGTGAAGGTGACGCCGGCTTCAACCACGCTGTTCACGCTGGAAGGCGGAGAGCGCACGGTGCTCCACCTGGCTGACGGCGGATTCATGATCGGTGCACGGGCGGTTTCACGGGCGGAGATACTGAAGAGCATTGCAGAGCGCCCCGACCTCTACAGCCCGAACGTATTGCTGCGTCCACTGGTGCAGGATTACCTGCTGCCGACAGTGGCGTACTTCGGCGGACCGGCGGAGATTGCGTACTTTGCGCAGGTGGCGACGGTGTACCAGAAGCTGCTGGGGCGGGTAACGCCGGTGCTGCCGCGACTGAGCCTGACGGTGATCAACTCGCGGATGGAGCGGCTGCTGCACCGGTACGGCATTCAACTGCCGGACCTGTTTCACGGAACAGAATGCCTGTGCGAAACGCTGGCGCGAAAAGTATTGCCGCCGTCGACACAACAGAGCTTCGAAGATGCGGCGCAGACGGTAGAAAAGACGCTGGCGCGGTTGCAAAAGGAGCTGAGTGAGCTGGACCCGACACTGGTGGAGTCGGCGGACAAGGCGCGCAAGAAGATGCTGTTCCAGGTTTCGCGGCTGGGAAAGCGCGCGGCGCGGGCGGAACTGCGGCGGAACGAACGTATCTGCATGGAGGCGATGGAGATTGAAGGGTTTCTGTTTCCCGACAAGGGGTTACAGGAGCGGACGATCGCCGGAGTCTACTTTCTGGCCATGCATGGACCGGAACTGCTGGAGCGATTTGTTGAGGTTGCGGCGCAACATTGCCCGGGACATCAACTGCTGCGAATCTGACCGCGACCTGACGGCCAGTTTGCGGTACCATCTCTGGCATGGGGAAGCATACAGGCACATCCCGAAACGACAATCGAACGGACGCATTTGAAGTGACGTGTCCGTGCTGCGGCACCATGTTGAAGGTGGACCCGGAGACGCGCGCGGTGATCGCGCACACGGCGAAAGCAGCGCCGAAGATGTTTGCCGACATGGAAGAGGCCGCGCGCGCAATGCGCGAACAGGAAGGCCGGAAGGAATCGCTGTTCAGGCAGTCGGTGGAGGCGGAAAAGAACAAGGCCAACCTGCTGGAAAAGAAATTCCAAGAAGCAGTGAAACGCGCGAAAGAGACTCCCGACAAGGGCAAACCACTTCGCGACTTCGACCTGGACTGAACGATGCCGGAAACCGCCACGTCGCGACGCCCACTGTTGCTGGGCCATCGCGGGAGCCCAAAATCCGCGCCTGAAAACACCATTGCAGCGATGAAAGCAGCGCTGAAGCATGGCTGCGACGGATTCGAGTTCGACGTGCGAGCGACGTCGGATGGACGGCTGGTGCTGTGTCACGACGAGACGGTGCGCGGCGCGGCAGTGGCATCGACTTCGCAAGCCGAGCTGGCAAAACTGGTGCCTCCGAAACGGTCGCTGCTTGGAAAAGCAAACGAGACGACGGGACTGTGCAGCCTGGAAGATGTGCTGGAGCAATTTGGGCAGTCGGCGTGGCTCGACATAGAGATGAAGGTGGCGGGCGCGGAACAAGAACTGGTGACGCTGCTGCGGAAGAAGCCTCCCAAGCACGGATACGTGGTGTCGTCATTCCTGCCGGAAGTGCTGATGGCGGTTCACGCGCTATATTCGGCGATACCGCTGGGACTGATTTTCCGGACGAAGCGCTCCCTGCTGCAAGTGGCGGAGCTTCCGCTGACGCACGTGATGCCGGAGTACAAGATGCTGGACAAGGCGATGCTGAAGGCGTTCCACGAGGCAGGGAAGAAAGTAATTGCCTGGACGGTGAACGATCCCCGGTACATGCACAGCCTGGCGGCGGAAAACGTGGATGGCGTGATCTCCGACGAGACACGGCTGCTGGTACATACGCTCGGAGGAACGAAGTAGCGAAGGCCGCGCCGGATAGCTTTGCAAGCGAGGCGGGGTCATTTAGATTGGTAGCGCATGCCTGAGACCGGAGATCGATTCGAACGGGCCGTGGCAATCATGGCCCGGCTGCGCGCCCCCGGCGGATGTCCGTGGGACCGCGAACAAACCTTCGACACAATCAAACAATACACGCTTGAGGAAACCTACGAGGTGCTGGAAGCGATTGATAATCGCGACTGGGACGAACTGCCAGGGGAACTCGGCGACCTGCTGCTGCAAGTGCTCTTCTACGCGGAGATGGCGAAGGAAGAAGGGCACTTCGCGATCGACGACGTGCTGGACCGGCTGAGCGACAAGCTGGTGCGGAGGCATCCGCACGTGTTTGGCGACGTGAAGGCCGATACGTCAAGAGAAGTGCTGCGCAACTGGGAAGCGATCAAGGATCAGGAGAAGTCGGCGAAAGCAGCAGAAAACGGAGAACCACCGCCGGAGAAGCCAAAATCAATGCTGGCGAAGGTGTCGACGGCGATGCCCGCGCTGCTGGAAGGCTTGAAGCTGAGCAATCGCGCGGCGCAAGTGGGCTTCGACTGGCCGAACATGGATGGACTGTTCGACAAGCTGCGGGAAGAGACGGAAGAGCTGCGGCACGAGGTTGACCAGATTCCGCCGCCGGGACCGCAACCGGTGGGACGAGGCGTGGCGGGAGCGCGGGAAGACAATACTCCAGAAGAGTTGAAGGCGCGATTGCAGGACGAAGTCGGGGACCTGCTGTTCGTGCTGGTGAATATTGCGCGGTATCTGAACGTGGACCCGGAGTCGGCACTGCGCAATACGAACAGGAAATTCCGCAGACGATTTGAGTACGTGGAAGAAAAGCTGCGCGAAGAGGGAAAGACGCCGGAAGAGGCTTCACTGGACGAGATGGAAGCACACTGGCAGCAGTCGAAGCGGAAAGAAAGACCGGCCGAATAGGAGAGGAAGCCTTGGGTATCCACGCCGAAAAGCAGTACGGCAAATACGTCCTGCGCACCTGCCACACGGTGGGCGAATTCCGGCAGGTGCTGCAACTACAGAAAGATGTCTGGAATTTTGTCGATATCGAACTGGTGCCGGTGCGGCTGTTTGTAGTTGGAGAGAAGATCGGCGGGCACGTGATTGGCGCGTGGGACGGAAACGAACTGGCGGGATTCGCATACGGAATTCCGGGCTATCGGAACGGGCATCCTTACCTGCATTCGCACATGCTGGCCGTACGGCCGGCACATCGCAACACAGGATTGGGACGGGCAATGAAGCTTTTTCAGCGCGACATCTGCCTGGAGATGGGGCTGGAGCTGATGGAGTGGACGTTCGATCCGCTGGAGATCAAGAACGCATTTCTGAACATCGAGAAGCTGGGCGCAATCACGCGCCGCTACACGGTGAACCAGTACGGCATCACGAGTTCGCCATTGCAGGGCGGGTTGCCGAGTGACCGGTTAACGGCGGAGTGGTGGCTGAAGTCGAAGCGCGTGCAAACGCTGCTGGAGACGGGGCACACACCGAAGGCGTCCGCGACGGAGACGATTGAAGTGCCCGCAGAAATTGCGACGTGGAAAGCGAATGAAGCGACACGCGCACGAGCGGCAGAGCTGCAATCGAAAAACCGGGAGCTGTTTCAGAAACACTTTACAGCAGGGCTGAGCGTGGTGGGATACGAGCGGGACAAGCACGGGAATGGAAGATTCCTGCTGGGGACGTGGGACGAAAGCTGGAATTACTAAAGAATGGATTTGCAATTATGAATATTGAAGCAATCACGATCCGGGAAATTCGCATGCCGCTGGTTCACTTTTTTGAGACCAGTTTTGGACGTACCACGGAACGGCGCATCCTGCTGGTGACGGTCCACAGCGACGGACTGAATGGCTGGGGCGAGTGCACGGCGGGAGAGCATCCGTTCTACAACGAGGAGTCGATCGACACGGCGTGGTACGTAATTCGCGGATACCTTGGGCCAGCGGTGCTGGGAAAAAACGTGGATCACGAGACGGTGGCGCCGATGTTCGACCGGGTGCGCGGGCACAGGATGGCGAAGGCGGCGGTGGAGAGCGCAGTGTGGGACGCGGAGGCGCTCCGGCGGAAAATGCCGCTATGGAAGATGCTGGGCGGAACCCGCAGGGAATTGAGCTGCGGAGTGTCGATCGGAATCCAGGATTCGCCGGCGCAACTGCTGGAGAAGATCGAGACGGAACTGGCGGCGGGATATCAGCGGATCAAGGTGAAGGTGAAGCCGGGATGGGATGTGGAGATACTGCGGGCGATCCGCGGGCGTTGGCCGGAGATCACGCTGAGTTGCGACGCGAACTCGGCGTATACGCTGAATGACGTGGAGCATCTGAAGAAGTTCGACGAGTTCAAACTGCTGATGATCGAACAGCCGCTATGGAACGACGACATTGCCGCGCACGCAATATTGCAGAGCAAGCTGAAGACGGCGCTGTGCCTGGATGAATCGATTCTTCACGGGCGGGATGCAGCAGCGGCGGCACAAGCAAAGGCATGCCGCATCCTCAACATTAAGCTGGGACGCGTGGGCGGGTTCACGGAAGCGAAGAAGGTGGAGGCGGTGTGCCGTGAGGCAGGGATTCCGAACTGGTGCGGCGGGATGCTGGAGTCAGGCATTGGACGCGCGCACAACATCGCGATGTCGACGCTGGAAAATTTCAGCCTGCCGGGCGATGTGTCGGCATCAAAGCGCTACTGGAAGGAAGACATCATTGAGCCGGAAGTGACGGTGTCGCCCAAGGGGACGATTGCCGTGAGCGACGAGGCGGGCACGGGTTATCGCGTGCGGGAAGACCTGATTGAGCACTTCACAGTGCGCAAGGAGACAATTCGCGCCGGACAATAACGGCTATTTGCGCACTTGGGCCTGGGCATCGTGATTCTGGCTGGCCTTGCGAAGGAAGTCGAGGGCTTGGGAGACGTCCATTTTCTCCACGGAACGGAAGCCCCAGGCAGTGTCGGTTTCCTCGATGTGAATGGTCTTGAAGAGGAGAGCCTTGCCGTTGAAGCGCAGAATCATCTTTACCTGGTCCCAGTGCCCGTTGTGGACGTCGGCCTGCTCGACGTAAAAACGCCCACCCTTATAGAGACGTCCGAGAATTCCCCAACCAATCGTGACATCCTTGAACAGCGTGCCGTCGATTTTTGCGATGTGCCTGGCGGTGGCGTCGATGGTCATGTCGCCGCGCATACCTTCAAAGACGAGGGCCTCGCGGGTTGGCGGGTCGAAGTTCGGGTTCGGCGTGAAGGTGAGATTCACGAGCGTGTGGCCGTCGGATGTCTGCTCGGTGCCGGTGTACTTGAAGAAGAAAGCGTCGGGGATGGCCATCACGAGTTTTGTGGTGCGTTCGTCGTCCTGCTTCTGCTCCTTGCGCTTGTCGCGCATCTGTGCGGGGTCGAGCAGGCGATCGAGGCGAGATTCCTCGCGCTCACGCTCCTGCAAGGTGAGTGGGCGGCCGTTGACGGCAACGAGTCGACCGATGACGCCTTGCGGAGTATCGACGTAAACCTTGGTCTGCGATCCCCTGGGCTTAACGGTGGTGGCTGTCCAGGTATAAAAGCCGCGGCTGACATGGGCGCGATTTTCAAAGTCGATGACCTGGCGGACGAGGTCGTCGGGATTGGCGGGAAGCGCAGGCTTGGAGTCCTGGCTGGCTTGGGCGGCGACGGCGCAGCAGAGTGTCGCCAGAAGAAGCGCCGCAAGGAACCGGAGTCTATGAAAGCGGGCCATGTACTTATCCTACCGTCCTGCGCGGAAACATGCATAGTTAGACGGGCAGAAGTGGAAACCCGTTGCTGGGGCAATTTCTGGGGAAGAGCGACGGAGAACCAAAAGTGAATAGCGTCGCGGGTTCCGGATTGCGGAGCCGGGAAAAGAAAAAAGCGAGTTGCCGCTCAAGCGTGGCTTCGCTATAGTCGGTGTAAGCTATTCTTCCGAGGCAAGTTGCAAGCGATGCCGAGCGGTTCGGCGGGTTTTGGACGGGCCGGGAGATGGTCGTAATTCCAAGAACGCAAGGGAGCGTTTCCGATGTGGAAATCGCGCAAAGAAGAAGAGAAACCCTATGCGTCGCCTGTTCCAGCGCAGACGACAGTAACTCCGGCTGCACCCCCTGTTAGAGAAACTCGCCCAGTGGAGACACCGAGAATGGAAAACTTCCGAGCCGACGTGGCGCATATCGGCAAGTCAGTGGTCATAAAAGGTGAACTGTCCGGCAGCGAAGATCTTTACCTCGACGGCGAGGTGGAAGGAAACATCGAGCTGCGGGGACACAGCCTCATCGTGGGCCCGAATGGCCGCGTAAGAGCGAACGTCCATGCGAAGGATGTGGTGGTGCACGGGAAAGTAGACGGCAACATCCAAGCGAAAGAAAAAGTCGAACTGAAGAAGTCGGCGGTGTTGAACGGCGACATTTTCACGCAGCGCATCATGATCGAAGATGGCGCATTCTTCAAGGGCGCAATCGACATCCAGAAGCCGGACGTAAAGCCTGAAACAAAGCCGATGGCCGGCGCGGTTTCAAGTGCAACTTCGACTTCGGGATCTTCCATTGGAGGAGGGGCCACCGGATTCGGCGGCGGCTCGCAATCCTCGCTACTCGACAGGAAGTAAAGGGAGTCATCAGGGGCTGCTGTTTGCGCTGAACAGGTGCGAACAGCAGCCGGACTGCCGGTAAGAAACCAATGCCGGCAGCGGGGCGCAACCGTGGGCTTCTTTCGGAATATCTTCGGCGGAACCAGCGAGAACGTAGCGGAGCCCCGTCGCGGATCCGATCAGCGCATCCACCGGCGATCGACGGGCTACCACGAGTTCGTGCGCGCAATCGCAAAGCCGGAAGGGCAGACGGTACTCGACCTGGGGCCGACTTCTCCGGCGAATATCCAATACATCACGGGGCTGGGACACCGGGCCTACAACGAAGACGTGCTCTCGGAAGGCATGAGTCCGGCATTCGTGGTTCCCGGCGAGCAGGAAGGCACGACGGCGATCGACGTGGAACGGTTCATGCAGGAAAACCTGCTGCAACCGCCGGAGACGTTTGACGCGGTGCTGCTGTGGGACATCTGCGACTATCTGCCGGAACCGCTGGTGAAGCCGGTGATAGAACGCATACGGCTGGTGACGAAGCCGAAGGGAATGCTGATGGGATTCTTCCACACGCGCGACGCAGGCCCCGAAGCACCGTATTGCCGCTACCACATTCGCGACGATCAAACGCTGGAACTGCAACCGGTTTCACAACTGCATCTGCAAAGAGTCTTCAATAATCGCCACATCGAAAATCTCTTCCACAACTACTCGTCGATCAAGTTCTTCCTGGGGAAAGACAATATCCGGGAAGTGCTGATTGTGAGATAAGCGGAAAGCGGCAGCGTGAATTCGGTTTAAGTCATCCGTCTCCGGATGGCTTGGATGGTGCTCGCGGCCCCCCTCCCCCTTTTTTCGATACTTTGTTTTCAAATAGATACGAACTTTTCCCTCTAAATATTTCAAAATAAAGTGGTTAGATGGTAAATATTTAAAAAGAAAGCACTTAGGAAAAAGTACTAGGTGCTAGGTATTCGGTACTAGAAAGAACGTAAGCCCGTACTGGGCGGGCGGATCGCACCTGGCTTTTGGCTATTAACAAGCAAAAGCGTCGTTGGTCGTCAGTCGTGGGCAAGACAGGCTGCTGAGCTACTCAGCAGAATAACTACAAAAGCGAAACCCGCCGCGTGGCGGGTTCGGTTGTTTTGTCTCTCTATATCTAGTATCGCAAATCGGGTGGGGAAAAGGTGACATCGATTTGAAGTTTATATTCCCTTCGGAATCAGATAGCTGGGGGAAATGTGTGACCTGGAACATCTTGACGTGTGACAAAGAAGTCGCGAGTCACAAACAGCGAAGGCAAACCACGAAGGAATTTCCGAATTTTTGGATTGCCGAATTTTCGAATTGGAAAAGCAACGACAGAAGATCGAACGCGGAGGTGCGCGGCGTCGCATATGGGTATTGAACGACCCCACCCTCTCTCGCAAACTGCGCGAGAGAAGGGTAGGGCACAATCCAGAGTGTGCCGGGCGCAACGTCTTGAGCATCTACAGCCACCAGCCAAATACAAAAACAACTGCAACAACCTTCTCGGCGCGTTACTTCCAGAGAATTACACCCATCCGAAACAAATAGAAACGACTGATCTCCAACCGGGAACCAACAGGGGAGAGGATCGTGCGCATCTCCGTGGGCGTGTAGGAACGGCGGAGAGAGGCGACGGAGTCGTAGCGGGAGATTCGCCGATGCAGGGGGAGGCTGGCATAGACCAGCGCCAGGTGCATGGGATGGCGGACGAGATCGTTGATGAGCAGAGCGTGACGCGCCACGCGGAGAGCTTCGCGGGCGAATTGTGCGAGTTGGGCCGGCTCAAGATGATGCGCGAAGAGTGAGCAGGAGACGAAATCAAACGAGCCATCGGCGAAGGGAAGATGAAGGGCGTCTCCGACGACGGTGTTGGAGCGGGGAGGAAGATGGGAGGCGTGCGCATCAAGGAGCGTTACCTGCGAGCCGGGAGCGACGCGTTCGATGGCTCCGCAGATGACGTCGCCGGAGCCGGCAGCAACGTCGAGGACGGAGCATTGAGACAGGCGGGTCTGGAGCAACGCTCGGCGCAGGATGGCTTCGGTGGTGGAAATTCCGCCGAACCAGCGGTTGATGCGCCGCAAGTCTTCGAGCGAGTCGGCAATCTCCCGCGCAGTACCGGAGTCGGAGTCGAGAAGCTCGTCAATCACGATGCGACGCACGAGAGGGATTATTCACTACAAACAGAGAAAGCGATAGGAGAGGAATCAAAAGAACAAAACGGCACATGAAAACGCGGCGGCGACTAGACGGTTTCCAGTTCTTCTTCGAGCAACTGTTTATTGTGCAGGCCGGTGTAGTAGCCGTTGAGGGCGATCAGTTCTTCGTGGGTACCGTACTCAACGATTTCACCGTGGTGGAGGACGGCGATGCGGTCGGCGTTGCGCACGGTGGAGACGCGGTGCGAGATGAAGATGGTGGTGCGGTCCTGCATGACTTCGCGCAGGTGGTTGAGGATGTGATCCTCGGTCTGGGTGTCAACGGAGGCGAGCGCGTCGTCGAGGACGAGGATGCGCGGGTTGCGAATGACGGCGCGGGCAATGGCGGTGCGCTGCTTCTGGCCTCCGGAGAGAGTGAGGCCGCGTTCGCCGACAGCAGTGTTGTAGCCATCGGGGAATGATTCGATGTCGCCGGCGATGCGAGCGACTTCAGCGGCGCGACGCACGTCTTCGTCGGTGGCGTTCTCGGTTCCGAAGGCGATGTTCTCGCGGATGGACTCGGAGAAGAGGAAAGTCTCCTGCGAAACGAACCCGATATTGCTGCGCAACAGGGCCAGCGGGTATTCGCGGATGGGACGGCCGTCGATGAGGACCATGCCCGGATCTGCGTCATAGATGCGAGGAATGAGACTGACGAGAGTCGACTTTCCAGAACCAGTAGGGCCGACGATGGCGAGGCTGGTGCCGGCGGGGATGTGCAGATTGACGTTCTTCAGCACGAGGGGCGCAACTGACGCGTCCGTGTCTTCGCGACCATCGCCATCGGGCTTGTGGGTAGCACGGGTTTCGGGCGAGTAGGCGAAGCTGAGATTGCGGAATTCGATGTCGCCGCGAATAGGCGTGGAGGGAGCGACGGTAACGACCGCGGGATCGTCATAGATCTTTGGCTTGGCGGTGAGAATCGTGTGGATGCGCACCATGGAAGCCGTGCCGCGCTGGAAGATGTTGATGACCCAGCCGAGGGCAATGACGGGCCAGGTGAGCTGGACCATGTAGGTGTTGAAGGCGACAAAGCCGCCGACCGTGATGTGGCCGAGGATGACTTCGCGACCGCCGAGCCAGAGGACGAGCACGATGGCGAAACCGAGCATGGTTTCCAGCGTGGGCCAGAGCATGCCCATGAGGCGGACGAGCTTGAGGCTGCGGTTGATGTACTCGGTGTTCTCGGTTTCAAAGAGGCGAATCTCGGCTTCTTCCTGCGCGTAGGCGCGGACGACGCGGGCGCCGGAAAAGTTTTCCTGGGCGCGGGCCGAGATGTCGGAAAACATAGCCTGGATGCGCTCGAAGCGCTCGTGAATGCGTCGTCCGAAATACTGGACGACGATGCTGGCGATGGGCAAGGGCAGGAAGGCCCACATCGTAAGCTTCGGGCTGATGTGGATCATGAAGATAAGCGCGCCGGTAGTAAAGACCAGGGTGTTGGCCGTGTACATGATGGCGGGGCCAAGCAACATGCGTACAGCATTCAGGTCGTTGGTGGCGCGGGCCATGATGTCGCCGGTACGGGTGCGCTGATAGAAGTCGTATTCGAGCGACTCAAGGTTGCGGAAGATGTCATTCCGCATGTCGAACTCGATATCGCGAGAAATGCCGATGACGATCCAGCGGGTGAGGAACTGGAAGATGCCCTTGCCGGCTGCGATGGCGACGAGCATGGCGGCATAGATGAAGAGCTTCTGATGGGTGACACCGCGATTGAGATCGTCAATGGCGTGCTGGATGACGAGAGGGAAGAGGATCCAGATGCCGTTGTTGCAGAAGACGGACAGGGCGCCGGCGACGAAGCCTTTCCAGTACTTCTTCAGGTATGGAAACAACGGGCGAAGGTTCCTGAACATCCGGCGGTGCGTCCTCGTCTAAAAAGTCTGTTGAAACAAGCTTTAGATGAGATTGTAGCAAGCGCGGCTTCGGATTGTTTTCAGCGTGGGGCGAAAGCGAAGACAGGCAAGACTTTCAGCGGGTTGGAGGGGACGCGGGGCGAGTCTAGGTTGGGACCTTGAGGACGAGGTAGCCGCCGATGAGGGCGAAGATGAGATCGGGGGCCCAGGCGGCCAAGGCAGGGGGGAGCTGACTGGCGTTGCCCATGGCTTCGAAGAGTCCGGCGGTTACGAAATAGATAATGGCGATGCCGAGGGCAACGGCGACGCCGGTGAGCGCGCCCTTGCGTCCGGCGGAGAGAGAGAACGGGATGGCCAAAATGGCCATGATGAAGGTGATGACCGGGTAGGCAAATTTCTTGTTGAGCTGAACCTTCAGGCGCACGACATCGAAGCCGCTCTGTTGCAGGTCGGCGATGTAGTGGCGCAGCTCTTCGTAGTTCATCTCGGACGATTGCTTGACTTCCTTCTTGAAATAACCGGGCGCCTCGCGAACATCGGCAAATGTCGATACGTCGAAGGTGCGGTACTCGGCGATGGCGGAGCCGTTGAAGTCGCGCACCCAACCCTGCTCGAAAACCCACTTGCCGAGACTGTCTTCCCAGTGGGCACGGCTGGCATAGATGCGGCGCGTGAGCTGGAAGGTTTTGGGGTCAAACATGAAGGCCGAGATGTTGGCGAAGCGGTTCTGGTCGGCGTCGAAAAACTCGTAATAGTAAATGGTGTTGTGTTCGCCAAAGATCCACTTGCGGTCGGGGCGGAGATAGGTCTGCGCGGGCTTGCCCTTGATGCGGTTGCGCAAGGTTTCCTGGCGCTGATTGGCGCGCGGAATATAAAACTGGTCGAAGAAAAATAGCCCGGCGGAGAGCACGGCCGAGATGACGAGGATGGGGAAGACAATGCGATAGATGCTGATGCCGGTGGCCTTCATGGCCGTGACTTCATTGGATTTCTGGAGGAGGCCGAAGGTGATGAGAACGGCGAGCAGAACGCTCAGGGGCATCATGGTGTAGATCATGGAAGGCGTCACGTTGAGCAGGTAATCGCCGAGCATGATGAACGGGATGTGATTGCGAACGATGTCGCCGAGCAACTCAAAGAACGTGAATACGAGCGCCAGCAAAATGAAAGTTGTGAGGATGAGTCCGAGGTAAATGAAGAAATCGCGAAGGATGAAGTCGTCGAGGATGAGCGGGAACCGCGCGCTGAAGAAACGGCGGCGAGTGGCGGCGCGCTCGAAGGCCCCACCGGACTCAACCGAACCGTGGGCACGTCCGTTGGGGACGCGGCTCATCATGCGATTCTTCAAGTCGGCAAAGAAGGTCTTGAGCGAGCCAATCTCGATGGGATGGCGATCAACGCGCCAGAGCAATGCCAGTCCGGCGAGGAAGAAGACGATGTTTGCGGCCCAGACGCCAATGCCGGGCGGAACCTTGCCGGTGCGTCCAAAGGAGATGCCGGAGAGCGATACGAAGTAGTAGAGGAAGACCAGGAGAATGGTGAGGACAAAGCCCATGCTCTTGCCTCCCTTGCGGGAGGAGAGGCCGAGCGGGATGCCGACAAGCACCAGTACAAGGCACGCGGCGGGCAGCGCGAGGCGGCGATGGAACTCGACGAGATACCAGCGAGCGCGCACACGCGGAGAGTCGTTTTGCGCTCCGGGCTGCTGCGGCGTGGTGTTGACCTCGGGATGGGTGGCGCGATACCAAAGCTCGCGCGTGCTCATCTCGGCGACGGGAATGATTTCCTGCTTGTTCGCGTTCTCGGTTGTCGGGATCTGGATGGGGATGTCGGTCTCGGAAAAAGTGGAGATCGAATATTGAGCGGGATCCCGGGGCTGGACTTCCTGCTGCGAACCGTTGGTGAGATGCAGCCGAATGCGGTCATGGCCTTCATTGATGACAAGGCCGTGCTCGGCAAGGGTGATCTTGGGCGCGGAAGGATTGCTGATGTCGGCGAGGAAGACACCGTTCCAGACGGAACCGCCGGCGGCGGGGTGGACGTCCTGCACGTAGAGGACGATGTTTTTGAAATCTTCATAGAAGACCCGCGGCTGAATTTCAAAGGATGCCTGCGAGGTCTTGAGCTTGTCCTGGAGGCGGGCAAGGGCGGCGGCGGAGGCGGGCGCGATCCAGACGGTATTGACCAGGGCGAGCAGCGTGGCGCCGACGGCAAAGAGCGCCAGCGCGCGAACGAACACCCATGCGCCAAGGCCACCGGCACGCATGGCAGTGACTTCACTGTCAGCGGCAAGGCGGCTGAGCCCGATGAGAACGCCGACGAGTACACCCATGGGAATGGTGATGGTGAGCGCTGTGGGCAGGGTGAGGAAGAAAATTTCCGCGACGCTGGGAATGGGGGCGCTGTTGCGGACGATGAGTTCGAGGAGGCGTCCGAGGTCGCGCATGAAAATGACGAACGTAAAGATCGTCGCGCCGATGACGGCGTGAGACAGGACCTCCCTCAAGATGTATCGCGTAAAGATGCGCACAGGTGTCCGGTGTAACGCGTGCCCCAATCGTGGCACAGCCAGCAAAAGTCTAGCATGTAGCGCGTGGCGAAATGAAAGCGTATCCTATATCTTTCATCGCAGGACTCCCCACACGTCATGGCTACCGGTAATCTTCGAGTCGTAGTTCTCTGGCACATGCACCAGCCTTTCTACAAGGACCTGGTGACGGGCGACTATCGCCTGCCTTGGGTGCGTTTGCATGCCATGAAGGACTACTACGGCATGGTGAAGCTTCTGGACGAGTTTCCGGAAGTGCACCAGAATTTCAACCTTGTTCCGTCACTGGTCGAGCAGATCAGGGACTATGCGTCAGAGTCGTTCCACGACACGTTCTACGACATTGCGGCGAAGCCGGCGGCAGATCTGACGCCCGAAGAACGGCGATTTGCGCTGCAGTATCTCTTCCACGCCAATCCGGACCGGATGATCGGGCGCTATGCGCGCTACCGCGAGCTCTATGAGCGGGTGAGGGTGGCGGGGCCGGACCCGGCGCGGGCGGCGGTGAACTTTACACTGCGCGACTACACGGACCTGCAAGTGCTCTCGCAGATTGCGTGGATGGACGAGTACTACCTGCAAGCCCCGGAGATCAGGGAACTGGTCCGGAAGGGACGCGGATTCACGCACGAAGACCAGAAGCTGGTGATGCGGAAGGAACTGGAGATCATCGAGCGGACGCTGCCGGCCTATGAAGCGGCGGCGAAGCGCGGAGGAATCGAAATCTCCACGACGCCGTACTACCATCCGATTCTGCCGCTGCTGTGCGATACGAATGCGGGGGCGGCATCGTCGCCGGGGCTTCCCTTGCCGCGCGTGCGGTTCCGGCATCCGGAAGACGCGAGCGACCAGATACGGCGGGCGATGGATTCACATGAGCAAATCTTTGGCATAAGGCCGAAGGGCATGTGGCCGTCGGAGGGAAGCGTTTCGGATGAGGCGGTGGCGATTGCCGCGGCCAATGGAGTGGAGTGGATGGCAACGGACGAAGGCGTGCTGTCGCGTTCGCTGAACTTCAACTTCCAGCGAGACGGCGAACGGTTGCGAGCGGAGAGCGCCGCAACACTCTACAACATCTACCAGTACGAGAAGGACGGGTCGCGGATGAAGATGATCTTCCGCGATCACCGCATGTCCGACATGATCGGGTTTGTGTATGCCGGGATGCCAGCCAAAGAGGCGGCGGCACATCTGCTGAACAACATAAAGAGTTCGGCGGCGCCGGTGCTGGAGAGTGGCAGAGACGCCGTGGTGCCGATCATTCTGGACGGAGAGAATGCGTGGGAGACGTTCCCGGAGTCGGGAAGAGAGTTCCTGCGGCGCTTCTACGAAGGATTGCAGAATGACCCGGCGATTGAGCCGGTGACGATTTCCGAGGCGATCGAGCGGCACAGCAAGGATCGCTTTGGAAAGCTGACGGGACTTGTGCCAGGGTCGTGGATCAATGCGAACTTCAACGTCTGGATAGGCGCACGCGAAGATAATCGCGCATGGGAATACCTGGCGGAAGCACGCGACTACTACGACGCGAACGCATCAAAGGTGAAACCGGAACAGCAGGAGCTGGCCTACGAGGAACTGCTGATTGCGGAAGGAAGCGACTGGAACTGGTGGTACGGCCCGGAGCATCACTCGGCGAACGACAGGGACTTCGACGAGCTTTATCGCAAACATCTCTCGAATGTGTACCAGGCGCTGGGCGGAGTTCCGCCGGAACACCTGGCGCGTCCGATTGCAGCGGGAGTGGCGCGGCCGATGGTGGTTCCGCAGACGGCGTTTGTGCGGCCACAGATCGATGGATACGCGACGAGCTACTTCGACTGGATGGGCGCGGCGATGTTCACGAGCGATCAACGCGGCGGGTCGATGCACGGGAAACAGTTTCTGCTGGATGCGGCCTACGCGGGAGTGGACGAAGCGAACGTTTACGGACGGCTCGATTTCGCATCGTCGATTGACGCGAAGGAGTGGCAGATCGCGGTGCAGTTCTCCACGGGAAAAGAGGGCGCGGAGCGGCAGACATACCGGCTGGAGATGCAGGTTCGAGAAGCGAAGCTGGATGGATGGGTGCTTACGCAGAACGGCAAAAAGATGGTAGTGGCGTCGTCGGAGGAGCCGAAAGGCGTGGAAGCCGCGATGCAAAAACTCTTTGAGTTCAAGATGCCGTTCGAACTGATTGGCGCGGAGCTGGAGAGCGATATCAATATGCGCTTTGTAGCGATTCGCGACGGGCTGCCGCTGGACGCGCTTCCGGTAGAAGGATCGCTCGACCTGAAGGTGCAGCCGGAAGAAGAGCTGGCGATGAATGCATACAGCTCGGCAGGGGACTAAGGAAAGCCGGTTTCGAGTTCCAAGTTTCGAGTTTCGAGCAGGGGGAGAAGAAGCGCGAACTGCAAGCAACAAGCGGCAAGTTGCAAGCAAAGTCAAAAGCAACTACCCCACTCGAGCAAAAGCGGCTTGAATGAGACGCCCTCGAAAGCGATAAGCAAAAGTAAAGGCCCCATTCGAACGGGAGACGTTGGAATGGGGCCTAAATTTCTCTACAAGAAGAGCTATTCGGCTGCGGCGACCTGCTGCGGAGCGCGGTCGTCATAGACGGAGTTGCTGATTTCGAGAATGATCTCCGTGCCAGCGGGGATGCTCAGTGAATGGCGCTTGATGAGCCAATGTCCGAGAGTTGCCGTGGCGCCGGCGGCCGCACCAAGAACTGTTCCCGTGGGGCCTGCCACCACGGTTCCAACCACCGCACCAGACCCTGTGAGGGCAACGCCTTCAATCTTGTCTCCCCTGGAGACGCCGGGACCGTTGATGCGGCCTTCATCGTTTACGTGAAGGCGGCGCGGGTTGCCGGTATCGACGACGACGGCGCTAATGGGAAGCGTTTTGCCACCGGGCAGCACGACGCTATCCGGACGCAGGTCGATGGATGGGCGTCCGAGGATGCGGCGCGGCTGGGAGAGGCGCGTGATGCGTCCATGCACGGTTGCGCCGACGGGGATAACAGTCTGGCCATTGACCTGGACGGGCTGAGTTACGTTCGCGGTGAATCGGTCCCCCGGCCGGCTGGAACTGGTGGAAATCCCGGACTTAAGTTTCATGTAGATGGCGGTGCCGACAGGAAGCAGCACGGGCTCGCTGGAAGTGCGCGGCGTAAGCACCGGGGACTGAGTGTCCGGGGCAACCGAGGAGCTCGTGGGGGCGGAGGTATCGACATACGCCGTTGGCTTGCGATTGGAACTGTCCTGCTGCGCGGCAGCCAGACCGCCAAGTACAGAGGCGAGGATGAGTAATAGAGATAGACGTCTCAGCATTGCAGTTCTCCTCCAAGGTGAGGTTAGATCACAACAGGGGGTGGAGCAATGGGGTGAAGCGCGGGGAATCCAGGAAGATAACCGGCAAAACAGGGAAGACGCGATGGACGAAATGTTTCGAACGGTGGGGAAATTTTCAGTCGGCGGGAGAAGGCGGTGGCTGACGTGGGAGCGATTGTCATATTGGCGGTGGAGCAGTGGTTGCTGACATATAATCGAAAGCATGGCTCCGCTGAATTGCGTGAATCTGGCGCGACGGCGAGGCTAATGCACTTATTCAAAATGACGGGCCTGCGTGGGTTTGGCGTGACCACGGCGGAAAAGCCCTGTGCGCCGGCCTCTCCGGCCAGTGTACTTGCCTACAATTACTTTCGCCGGGTGCAATTTTCCTGCACCTGAATACTAAGGAAGAAAAATGACCGAGATCGATCTGGTACATGCGCGTGAAGTTCTGGATAGCCGTGGTAATCCGACGGTGGAAGCGGAAGTTGTGCTGACGAGTGGCGCGATGGGACGTGCCATTGTTCCGAGCGGAGCCTCGACGGGCGAGCACGAAGCGGTGGAGCTGCGTGACGGTGACAAGAGCCGCTACCAAGGCAAGGGCGTACTGAAGGCAGTGGACAACGTGAACCTGATCATCGGGCCGCACCTGGAAGGCCTGGATGCTTCGAGCCAGGCAGAGATCGATGGCGAGATGATCGAGCTGGATGGAACGGACAACAAGGGGAAGCTCGGTGCGAATGCGATCCTGGCGGTGAGCATGGCGACGGCGCGCGCCATGGCGAATTACTACGACCAGCCGCTGTACCGCTACCTGGGCGGCATCAATGCGAATATTCTGCCGTGCCCGATGATGAACATCATCAACGGTGGCGCACACGCGGACTCGAACGTGGACTTCCAGGAGTTCATGGTGATGCCGGTGGGCGCTCCGTCGTTTACGGAAGCGCTGCGCTGGGGCGCGGAGACATTCCACGCGCTGAAGTCAGTGCTGAAGAAAAAGGGCTACAACACGGCGGTTGGCGATGAAGGCGGATTTGCGCCATCGCTGAAGGCGAACGTGGAAGCGATCGAGGTCATCCTGGAAGCGATACAGGCGGCGGGATACAAGCCGGGCGAACAGATCGCCATTGCGCTTGATCCGGCAAGCAGCGAGTTCTTCGAGAACGGCAAGTATGTCTTCAAGAAGAGCGACAAGTCGGTGAAGACCAGCGCGGAGATGGTGAAGTTCTACGCGGACTGGGCGCGGCAGTACCCGATCGTTTCCCTGGAAGACGGACTGGCGGAAAACGACTGGGAAGGCTGGAAGCTGCTGACGGACGAACTCGGCAAGAAGATCCAACTGGTGGGCGACGACATTTTCGTGACGAATACGGCGCTGCTGGCCCGGGGCATCGACTCGGGCGTGGCGAACTCGATCCTGATCAAGGTCAACCAGATTGGCACGGTGACGGAGACGCTGGACGCGATCGAGATGGCGCGGCGCAATGGGTACTCGGCGGTGATGTCGCACCGTTCGGGCGAGACGGAAGACACGTTCATCGCCGACCTGGCGGTGGCGACGGGCACGGGCCAGATCAAAACGGGCTCGGCAAGCCGGACGGACCGCATTGCAAAGTACAACCAACTGATGCGCATCGAGGAAGAACTCGGGGCGGGCGCGAACTTCCTCGGACTGACGGCGTTGAACTACAACGGCGAACTGATGGAAAAGGCCGGGGAGTAATCGTCAGTTGAAATGGCATGGGACGCCGCGGCTCCGTGGCGTCCCATGAAAAGAGACGGAATACGGAAATGAAAAAAAGACTTGGTGCGGTTGTATTGGCCATGATCGTGATGGCGGTTCCGCTGTTTGCGCAGGACTTTCCGGCGAACGCTCCTTCGCGCGAAGCCGTGATGAAGCTGATGGAAGTGATGCATGCGAGTGAACAGATCGATGCATCGACAAACATGATTGCGTCGCAGATCAAGCAGCAGATGCGCGATTCATGGCTGCACGAGCATCCAAATACGCCGGAGAAGAGCCTGCGGAAGATTGACGCGGCAATCGACGAAGCGATGCACGCGGTGAGCCGCGACGAGATGATGTCGATGCTGACGGACATCTACCGGCGTCACCTGACGAAGGACGATGTGGATGCCGCGGTTGCGTTCTACTCGTCGCCGGCTGGACAACACTTCCTGGCGAACATGCCGGTGATCATGCAGGAAGTAATGCAGGCCTCCTCGGCGAAGTACGAGGCCAAGCGGGTTGAGATTGAGCAACGATTGGGAGAAGTCCTCAATCATCTCAACGACGAGAACCCGAACGAGGCCGCGCCCAAGAAGTAAGCGACGGTTCGCCCGACGGTCCCATTGAATTCCACACGCCTGCAATGCCGAAATTAATTTCTGAAGGGAAAAGATGCCAAAGCCGAAGCCGCTCATTCTGATCATTCTGGATGGCTGGGGATATGCGCCGCCATCGAAGGCCAATGCAATCTCGCTGGCGCGCAAGCCGAACTACGACAAGATGCTGCTGGAGTTCCCGAACACGCTGGTGCACACGAGCGGGCGGTTCGTGGGGCTGCCGACGGGACAGATGGGGAACAGCGAAGTCGGCCACCTGAACATTGGCGCGGGCCGGGTCGTCTACATGGACATCACGAAGATCGACCTGATGATCGAGAAGGGAGAGTTCTCCAAGGACCCGACGCTGCTGGAGGCGATGAACGCGGCGAAGGTGAACGGTCGCAGGTTGCATCTGTGTGGGCTGCTTTCCGACGGTGGCGTGCACTCGCACCAGAACCATCTCTACGCGCTGCTGAAGATGGCGAAGATGAACGGCGTGGAGCGGGTGTTCGTGCACTGCTTCATGGATGGACGCGACACGCTGCCGACTTCAGGCGCGGGCTATATCGAGCAGTTGCAGCAGAAGATGCGCGAGTACGGCGTGGGCAAAGTTGCGACGGTGAGCGGGCGTTACTACGCGATGGATCGCGACAAGAAATGGGACCGCCAGAAGAAAGCGTTCGACGCAATGGTGCACGGCAAGGCCGAGGGCGGAGCGTACACGGACGCGGTGCAGGGAACGAAGGAGTCCTACAACAAGGGCGTGACGGACGAATTCATCATGCCGTTTGTGTGCGTGGACGCGAAGAACGAGCCGGTGGCGACGATCCGCGACGAAGACGTGGTGATCAATTTCAACTTCCGCGCCGACCGCGCGCGTCAGATCACGCGTTGCCTGGCTCGCGAGAGCGGGTTGACGGCCGACGGGGGACGCAACCTGGATGCGTGGGAGGCGCTCGATGAGACGATTCCGCGCAGCGAGGTTCCGAAGAACCTGAAGTACGTGTGCTTCACGCAGTACGACCCGAAGTTCACGCTGCCGATGATGATTCCGCCGGAGTCGCTGGGGAATATCCTGGCGAACGTGATGAGCAACCTCAACATGCGCAACCTGCGCGTGGCCGAGACGGAGAAGTATGCGCACGTGACGTACTTCTTTAATGGCGGAGTGGAGAAGCCGTTTCCGGGCGAGGACCGAATCATGGTGCAGTCGCCGAAGGTGGCGACCTACGATCTGAAGCCGGAGATGAGCGCGGCAGGGGTTGCCGAAGCCGTGGTGAAAGCGGTGGAGGAAGGCACGTTCGACGTGATGGTGGTGAACTTTGCGAACGCGGACATGGTGGGGCACTCGGGAAAAATCGAGCCGACGGTGAAAGCCGTGGAGACGGTGGACGCGTGCCTGGGCGAAATTTATCGCGCAGTGAAACGCAAAGGCGGCGCGATGCTGGTGACGGCAGACCACGGCAACGCGGAACAGATGATCGATCCGGCAACGGGCGGGCCGCAGACGGCACACACGACAAATCCAGTGCCGTTTATTTACGTTGCGGAAAACGCGGACACCTTCACGTTGCGGGGCGACGGAGCGTTGCAGGATATTTCACCGACAATCCTGGGGACACTGGGCATTCCTCAACCGAAGGAGATGACGGGACACGATCTGCGGGTGAAAAAGCAGTAGAGGAAGCGGATCAGATGATTGGAAGGCAAGAAAAAGGCGCGGAGACGATCCGCGCCTTTCGACTGCGTGGAGCCTAGGATTGTGTTTCCGGCGCCGGAGATTCGGGACCGGCGGGCGGTTCGACGATCTGGACTGGCGCAGGGGTGGTGAATGCAATGGCGACCACGGGGTGATCGGCCGCGTATTTGTGATACCACTGGATAGCGCTGGCGCGCTGCCAGAGGCGTGACGCGATCTGCACGAGCAGGATGACTTCAAGAAGCACCATGGAGCGGGCCACGGCGGCGTGCGGCAGCCGCAACCAAATCCAGAGGCCGGCGAACAGCACGGCCCAGGCGACGAGGCTGATGCGGAAGTACATCCAGACGAGCGACGGCAGGGAGCGCAGGGTGATGACAAATGAGCGAATCATGTTGCGGAACATGCCACGCTCGTCCTGCGCAACGGCCCTTACCTGTGCAACGTCAAACCAGAGGCGGACGTAGAGCGCCGCGAGCAGGATGATGAATCCGCCGATCACCAGAACCCAGAAGCCGAGCTTTTCGGGCGCGGCGTCGCGGCTGAGGCGATCGCTCCACTTGTTGAGCACGCTGTAGAGAACGGCGAGAATGCCGAAGGGTACGACAGAGAACAACAAAAGGCGAACCATCCGCCAGAAGAAGTCGCCGCAGTTTTCGAAAAACTCCGCCTTCGACAGCTTGCGATCCTGCATATAGACGGTGAGGATGCCGCCGTCGAGAAAGACCATGTAGACGAGAAAGACGACGGCCACGGACAACGATGTGGAGGCAAGCGCCTGCATCGGAACACTCGGCCGGGTGAGGAGTTCGACGGCCGCTGCGATGTCGAAGCGATTGACGAGGTTGGGCGTGGCGGCGAGGCTGAGGTTGAGCACCTTGCCGATGGCGATGCGCTCAGGCAAAGTGGCCAGCCAGGCGAGGATGTAGTTGACGGCAAAGATCCACCAGACAAGACGCTGGTGGCGCCATACGAGTGCGGCTCCCCTGCGAACAAATCCTTTTTCGTTCATCTCCATCCTCCTATGCCAGCCACGCGATCGCCATCGCGAGCCATTGCTTCATATACATAAGGTAGAAGCTGACTTTTTGCGTGGCGCGAGTGTTGGGTTTCGCCGTCCAACTGTTGTTGAAGCGATCGCGATCGAGGTAAATGGCATGATCGGGGTCGATTTCAGCGGAGACGAGTTTTGCTTTCTTTTCCCACACGAAGCGGTGCCAGCGATCCTGTCCGTCCCACTGGGCGCGGATGGTCTCGCCGTCATCGAACTTCACCTGAAGGGTGACAGGCAGGATGAAGTCGCCGAGACGATGAACGGTGACGTAGTCGCGATACATGGTCACGCCCTTCTTTTCCGGCGGAGGATTTTTTTCGTACCAGTCGGTCGGAAGGGACTCTGCCGAGAGAATTCCGTAGTCGAGGATCTGTGTGCCGTTGACGGCCTGACTCCAGTACCAGTCGAGATTCTGTCCGGCGACCTGACTGACGGTGTTCATGAAGTCCTGACCGTCGGGATGCTGGAAGCGATATTTCATGAAGTACACGCGCAGCGCTTTCTGCACTGTGTCCTTGCCGATGAAGTGCTGCAGAGTGCGCAACATGGTGGCGGTTTTGCCGTAGGTAACGCCGCCATAAGAACCGTAGCTGGCGAACTGCCACGCCTTGCGGCTGATGGGGTCCAGGTCGGCGGCGGAGAGGTAGGAAAGGCGCTGCACGGAGCCATCACCCACCGTGCCGATGCGTGAATTGATCGTGCTGGTGTTGCGGCCGTAGAGGGCGGACATCACCTTTACTTCGGAGTAGCTGTTGATGCCTTCATCGAGCCACGCATCCTCGAACTCGTTGGTGGCGACCATGGCATACCAGTACTGATGGCCGTACTCATGGGCGACGACGACTTCAGGTTCGAGTATTGCCTTGGACATCCACCAGGTGGTGTCAGCGGTGATGAAGGTGGGGTACTCCATGCCGCCTGCCGCGCCGCCGCCGTGCGGAGGATCGACAACGGTGATCTGGGGATACGGATATGGGCCGTACCACTCGTCGAAGAGCTTCATGGTTCCCTTGAGCGCCTGGAGATAGCGTGGTGCGCTGGCCATGTGCCCGGGCTGCATGAGCATGCGGATCTTGACGGGGCCGGTGGAGAGATTCACTTCGCTTTCCACGATCTTGGTGTGCGGATCGGCGGTCCAGGCGAAGTCGATGACATCCTGGGCATGGAAGGTGAGCGTCTTGGTGCCGTCGGAGTTGGCCTTTTCGGCGGTCTGGACGCCAGTGGCGCCGACATTGAAGTTAGACGGCAGCGTCAGGTTGACATCGTAGGTGCCGAAGTCGGCAAAAAACTCGGTGGTGTTGTGATACTGGTGGCAGTTCCAGGCGCCGTGCCACCAGACGCCGACCTTTGGGAACCACTGTCCCCCGAGGATGAAATCGCGCTTGTAACCGCTGCGAGCCACAACTTGCGGGAACTGATCGTGGAAGGCGATTTTGAAGGTGACGGTCCCGTTGGGCGGAATCGGCTTCGGCAACTTCACCTGGAAGACAGTGCGGTCGTCGGGATTGCCGTCGTCTGGGGCGATGAACTGGATCTGACTGGTGAGGTCGCCCATGCCTTCGACGACGAAGGACTTGACCTTATCCTCGCCGAAATACTCGCTCTTCCAGCGGAAACCGCTGCCGAGATCGCGAGTACCGGATATCTGGTCCTCGCGCATGAAGGTGGACTTGGGCTGGAAGGCATTGAGATAAAGGTGAAAGGGAAAGGTATCGAGCGGCTGGCCGGTCTTATTTGTGTAAGTCAGCGTTTCGGTAGCGTCCAGCGAATGGTTGGCAGGGTGATACGTGGCGTCGATCTGGTACGCAACCACGCGGTCCGAGAGGGGTTGCGACTGGCCGAAGAGCGTTGTGGCGCCGGAGATGGAAACAAGCGCCACGACGAACAGGAACTGCCGCCATAGAGACATGGGATTCTCCTGATCGAGTATTCAGTTAGCGTATGTGAGCAAGAGCGGTACACGGTGGACGGCAGGGTATATCCGCACCGTAGGCGGCGTCAATGTCAACTAAGGTGGAGGATGGGCAAGAGGCCGGATCCCTGCGACGCACGTCACAGCCAAGGGTGTAGGGTAGTGTTAAGTTGGAAGCGGGAAATAAGGAGCGTCGCGGCGCGCGGGCCGCGCGGTTGCTCAGCTTCAGGGACATATTACATCGGAGAAAAACATGGCGATTAACGGCAAAAAGGGCATCATCGGAATCTTGACGGGAGGCGGCGACGTTCCGGGACTGAATCCGGCGATTCGCTCGGTGACGTTCAGGGCGCTGCGCGAGGGATACCAGGTGATGGGCATCCGGCGCGGCTGGGCGGGACTGGTTGACATGATTCGGGACAAGGACGTGGACAACAGCGACCACTGTCGCCTGCTGAACGAAGAAATTGTGAACCGCGCGGGACGCACGGGCGGAACGTTCCTGCACTCCTCGCGCACCAATCCGAGCAGGGTTCGGCGGGAGAACGTGCCAGCGCATCTCAGGGACAAGTACAACGAGGAAGTCAACGATTTGACGCCGGAAGTGCTGAAGAACCTGGAATGGCTCGGGATCGAATACCTGATCCCGATTGGCGGCGACGATACCCTGAGCTATGGCGTGCGACTCTTCCAGGAAGGCGTGAAAGTTGTTGCCATTCCGAAGACGATGGATAACGACGTTCCGGGCACGGACTACTGTATCGGCTTCAGCACGTGCGTGACGAGAACGATTGAAGCGGCGAACAGCCTGCGGACTTCGGCGGGATCGCATGAGCGCTTCCTGGTGATGGAAGTCTTCGGGCGGTATGCGGGCTTTACGGCAATGCTGCCGACGATGGCTGGCGCGGCGCACCGCTGCGTGATACCGGAATATAAGTTCAACATGGACAGGTTGACGGAGCTGCTGGTGGCCGACCGGAATAAGAATCCAAGCCGGTATTCGGTCGTGCTGGTGTCCGAGGGCGCGATGTTCGAGGGCGGAGAGATGACCTTCCAGGAGGAGACCACGGACGCCTTCGGACACAAGAAACTTGGCGGTATCGGGGAAGTGGTGGCCGCGCAATTGAAGGAGCTTTCTCCGAAATACAACGGAGGCAAGCCTATTGAGTGCATCACGCAGAGGCTCGGATACATTGTGCGTGGCGGAGACCCGGACGCGATCGATTCGATTGTGCCGATGGCATACGGAAACCTGGCGCTGGACCTGCTGATCCACAATGTCCACGGAAGGCTGGTGGTGCTGAAGAACGGACGCTACGACAATATCCCGATCACGGCAGTGACGGCGACAAAGAAGGTCGTGAATGTGAAAGAACACTACAACACCGACCGGCTGCGTCCGTATTACAAGAGCTTCGAAATGAAGCCGCTGTTCATCATGACAAGCGAAATGTAAGAGCAGGAAAGTTTGCGGCAGGCCGCCCTCCACGGGCGGCTTTGCTGTATTTGGACGTTTCGAGACGGCGCGGGGTGCGGTATGATTTTGCGGCCTTGGCGGCGAAGCCAGGGGACGTGAGGGAACGATGACCGAACGCCACTTCCGCTCGTACGACGAGTTTTTCCGCTTCTATCTCACGCAACACTCGAAGCGCGCCAATCGGATCATGCATGCGACGGGCACAACGCTTGGACTGGCATTCGCCGCCGTAATGGTGGCGAGCGGCCATGCGTGGTACGTGCTGCTGTGGCCGGTGATTGGCTACGCATTCGCATGGACAGGACACTTCGGGATAGAGAAAAACAAACCGGCCACGTTCGGACACCCATGGTGGTCGTTCATCAGCGACTTCCGGATGGTTGGCCTAATGGCGACGGGAAGGCTCGCGAAGTGGATGGCAGAGGCGGAGCGTCAGGAGCACTCGGTGCCGGCAGCGGAGACGGAGCAGTCACATTGACGCGTGCGACGGGCCGTTGCATCTCGCGCGTCGATTCCTGAGAATGTTCGACCAACCGGGAATGCCGCACGGTGGTGTTCTCTAATTTTCAGTCAAAAAGGTTCAAGCATGTTGAGAAAGCTGACCCGAATTGCGGTCTGGTGCGGAATAGCCGCACTTGGCGCGCTTTCGCTGGCGACGATTGCGTTCCGCCGCGGCGAGTCGATCAACGCGATGTGGCTGGTGATGGCCGCGCTGTGCACCTACGCGATCGGATACCGCTTCTATAGCAAGTTCATTGCGGCGAAGGTGATGACTCTGGATGCCATGCGCGCGACTCCGGCGGAGCGACTGGAAAACGGTCGCGATTTTGTGCCGACGAACAAGTGGGTGGTCTTTGGACATCACTTCGCGGCAATCGCCGGGCCGGGGCCGCTGGTGGGACCGGTGCTGGCAGCGCAGTTCGGGTATCTGCCGGGGACGTTGTGGATCGTGGTGGGCGCGGTGCTGGGCGGCTGCGTGCAGGACTTCGTGATCCTGGTGATGTCGGTGCGGCGCGACGGGAAGTCACTGACGGAGATGGCGCGCGAAGAGATCGGGCGGATCGGCGGACTGGTGGCGTTCATCGCGGTGCTGGCGATCATCGTCATCCTGCTGGGAGCGGTGGCGCTGATCGTAGTCAACGCGCTGAAGGGAAGTCCGTGGGGAACGTTTACGATTGCGGCGACGATTCCAATCGCAGTGCTGATGGGCGTCTATCTGCGGCACCTGCGGCCGGGGAAGGTGCTGGAGACTTCGGTGATTGGATTCGTCCTGGTGCTGGCGTCGATTATTGCCGGGCAGGGCATTGCGCACTCGGCCTTTGCACCGTGGTTTACGTTCACCGCGCCAACACTGGCGATTGCGATTATCGCCTACGGATTCTCGGCGTCGGCGCTGCCGGTGTGGCTGCTGCTGGCGCCACGAGATTACCTGAGCACGTTTGTGAAGCTGGGGACGATCGCGATTCTCGCTGTCGGGATTGTGGCGCTGCGTCCGACGCTTCACATGCCGGCGTTGACCCGGTTCATAGACGGAACGGGGCCGGTGTTTGCAGGAAAAATATTTCCGTTCGCTTTCATCACGATTGCCTGCGGAGCCATCAGCGGATTCCATTCGCTGATTTCGAGCGGGACGACGCCGAAGCTGATACAGCGGGAGTTGGAGACGCGACTGGTGGGTTACGGCGCGATGATGGCGGAGTCGTTCGTGGCGATCATGGCCATGATTGCGGCGTGCGTACTGGACCCGGGAGTCTACTTCGCGGTGAACAGCCCGGCGGGC
Organism: Acidobacteriota bacterium; assembly: GCA_021779935.1. Lineage (GTDB taxonomy): Bacteria > Acidobacteriota > Terriglobia > Terriglobales > Acidobacteriaceae > JAJXZT01. The sequence goes on along the minus strand of JAJXZT010000071.1, from coordinate 86,011 downwards.
ATCGTGGGCAGCAGCGCGACATCGGCAGCGGCGACGATCACGTCATGGGGCTTCCCGGTGACGGCTGATCAGATGGCGGCGCTGGCCAAGTCGGTAGGCGAGCAGACGCTGTTTAATCGCACGGGCGGCGCGCCGGCGTTCGCGGTAGGAATGGCGCACATCTTCTCGCACACGCTCGGCGGCGAAGCCGTGATGGGGATCTGGTACCACTTTGCGATCATGTTCGAGGCGCTGTTCATCCTGACGATTCTGGACGCGGGGACGAGGGTGGGACGCTTCATGCTGCAGGACGGGCTGGGACACGTCTGGAAGCCGCTGGGACGGACGAGCTGGTATCCGAGCATCATCGCGACGAGCGCAATCATTGTGGGGCTATGGGGATATTTCCTCTGGATGGGCGTGAGGGATCCATTGGGCGGAATTAATTCGATGTGGCCGCTGTTCGGGATTGCGAATCAACTGCTGGCCACGGTGGCGCTGTGCGTGGCGACGACGATCATCATCAAGTCGGGGAAGGCGCGCTATGCGTGGGTATCGCTGGCACCGCTGGTGTGGCTGGTAATGGTGACATTCACGGCGTCGTACCAGAAGATGTTCAATCCGAACCCGCGGATCGGATTCCTGGCGCACGCCGAATCGCTGGCGAAGCAGGCGATCCAGACGGGAGAAACGTCGCGGCTCATCTTCAACGACCGGCTGGATGCGGTGATTACCGGAGCGTTGGTGGTGCTGGTAGTGATGGTGCTGGCCGAGTCAGTGTTGGAGTGGGCGCGGGTGGTGAGCGGACGAAAAGAGGCGACAGTGAGCGAGACGCCGTTTGTGCAGACGCGGTACTCGGAGGCGGAATGAGAGAGTGCATTCTGCGGGCGGGAACAACGATGCGCGAGGCGGCGAAGGTGGTGCTGGCGGCGCTGCGGGAGATCTTCGACGAAAACGCGTATGCACGATTCCTGGCGGCGCACGGAATGGCGAATTCGCGCGAAGCCTATGCGCACTATCTTCGGGAGACGAACCATGCGCGTGAGCGGCGCGCAAGGTGCTGCTGATGAATCCAGTCATTCGACACGGCGGAAATCAGCTACACTTTGTCCATGCGTGTAATGGGCATCGACTGCGGCGGCGAGTATACGGGATTCGGCGTGGTGGAGCAGGAGCCCGGCAGGGAACTCAAGTGTGTGTCCCTGGGTGCGGTCAAGCTCTCGACGCGCGAGCCGCTGGAGATTCGCCTGAAACGCATTTTCGAACGCCTGACAGACGTGATGGCCGAATGCGAGCCGGACGTGGTGGCCATTGAAGATGTCTTCTACGCGGCGAACGCGAAGTCCGCGCTGAAACTGGGACACGTGCGTGGAGTGGCCATGCTGGCGGCGGCGCACTGCGGGCTGGCGGTGGTAGCGTATTCGCCCCTGTCGATTAAGTCCGCCGTGGTGGGCTACGGCAGGGCGGAGAAGCAACAGGTACAGGTAATGGTGACTCGCCTGTTGAAACTTGACGAAGTACCCGAGCCAGCCGACGTGGCGGACGCGCTGGCAATCGCCATCTGTCACATCCACACAGCGGCGACGCTGCAACAGCAGGCGGCGAGGTAAGGTGTCGCGGGAATTCTTTTCGGAGTACATATTCACAATGAAATGGTTACGCGTTCTTTTGCACTCTTGCCTGGTGTGCATGGTGTTGTTTGCATTGCCGATGCTGTCACATGCACAGACCGGATCGGCCGACGAGACCCCGGCGAGCGTCGCGGCGCCCAGGGTCAGCTTCGAGCTGAGCTGGAAGGCAGCTAATCCCGAGTGGTACAGGGTGACAGTCGACAGGGCGGGAAACGCGGTTTATCGCTCACGCGCGCATACCGATCCGGGAGGACAGCCTGCCGATCCGATGGTGGTTCGCTTCACCATGTCTCGGCAGAGTCTTCAGCAAATCTTCAGTTTGACGAAAGAGCTGGATTACTTCCGGGGAGATTTTTCCTTCAAGGGCAACATCGCCAATACGGGGGACAAGACGCTGGCGTATTCGTATGGAGGAAAGATCACGAAGACAACATTCAACTGGTCGGTGAACCCTAAAATGATGGACCTGGTGGGACTTTTTCAGGGGATATCGACCACGTTTGAGATGGGAAGCCGGCTGCGCTACGCCATGCGCTATGACAAGCTGGGGGTGGACTCGCTGCTGAAGAGCATGGAGGAGATGAATAAGGAACATCAGCTTGTGGAACTCCAGGTGCTGAAGCCAGAATTCACGGAGATACTGAATGATCCGGTAACGATGAACATCTCCAAGCAGCGAATCCACCGAATGCTGGATTCCTTACCGAATTAGCAAGCGGACGGTTTCGGCGGAAAAAACAGCACCTTAGCGCAACTATTGCATACAATTGAGCTTGTAATAAGCAGGAGCAATCCTGGGAGGTTGCCATGCGCAACCGTAAAGTAGTGACCGCTCTCGTTGCCGTCTTCGTCAGTTTTCTCCTGGCGCTGCCGGCATTTGCATCGAATGCGCGTATCGTCCGCCTGAGCTACGTGGATGGCTCGGTGTCGATTGATCGCAACACGGGCGTGGGGCTGGAACAGGCCATCGTCAACATGCCGATCACCCAAGGCACTCGGCTGGTTTCGGATAATGCGAACGACCGGGTGGAGGTCGAGTTCGAAAACGGCAGCACGCTGCGACTGGCCGGACCGGGAGAAATAGTCTTTCGCGACATGGCGCTCACCAGCGCCGGCGACAAAGTTTCGCTGATCGAGGTCACCCGCGGCCTTGTCTACTTCGACATCCGGTTGAAGGGAAATGACGATTTCCGCGTGACGGCAAACAACGAAAGTTTTGCACTGCCTCGTACCTCGCACTTCCGGCTCGACGTGACCGATGACAGAACGGAAGTTGCCGTGTTCAAGGGCGAAGTGAAGCTGGAAGGCTCCGCGGACGACGTTTCCGTTGGCAAGGGCGATACCCTGACGCTGAACGTGGATTCGCCCGGCAAGTATGAACTGGCAAAGAACATCATGCCGGATGACCTGGACGCGTGGGACAAGCAGCGCCAACAGTATCGCGACCAATACGCGAACTCCGATGCGTACAAGTATTCCAACTCGCGCTATGGTGGGCCGTATTCGTATGGCATGAGCGACATGGCTTACTACGGCGGCTATTCCATGGTGCCGGGCTACGGATGGATGTGGCGTCCGTACGGATTTGACGCATCGTGGGATCCGTTCGGATATGGCGCGTGGTCGTTCTATCCCGGCAGCGGCTGGGTGTTCATTTCACAGTATCCGTGGGGCTGGACACCATATCGCTACGGCTCATGGGTTTTCGTGAGCGGTGGTGGCTGGTACTGGCGTCCTGGTGGGAATTACTACAACTGGTACTCCTCGCCGGTGATCTATAACAGGCCTTTGGGATTTGTGCCGCCGACTCCGCCGAATCGTAATTATGGACCGACGGTGGTGCTGGGACCGGGACGCAGGCCGGTGGATAACCCGGTTCGCCGCGGACCAGGCGGTGTGCCGATTCCGCCTCGCGTTGGCGAGGGACAAGGACGTGGCACTCCAACGGGACGTACGGGCGTGACGCCGGGCAACAGGCAAGGCACTGTGCCGCCGATTCTGCATCCGGCGCAGCCCATTGTTCGGACGGACGGAGTGACGCCAAGGCAGAGCCCGAGAGCGACGCCAAACATGCCGCAGCAGCCATCGCCACGATCTGAGCCGAGGGTGACGTCGCCATCGCAACCTTCGCCGCGGATGAATCCTGCGCCGGCGCCGAGACCTTCCGAGCCTTCACCACGAATGAATCGTGAACCGGCTCCGAGGACGGAGGCGCCACCGTCGCCGCACTTCCAGAGTTCGCCGAGGGTGAGCCAACCGCAAATGCGGATGTCCGCGCCATCGATGCGGATGTCTGCTCCATCGATGGGACGGGTTGGAGGCGGCGGAGGCCGCCCGAGCGCACCTTCGGGCGGCGGTCGCGGACGCAAGTAAATTGATCGCGATGGATTACGGGGCAGCCCGGCGGCTGCCCTGTTTCTTTGCTCGGAAGAAGCTAGAGAACGGCGATACCGGCATACCCAACGACGGCGTTGCGATCCCCGGAGATGTCGCCCGAGGTGGCGTACTTGATAAGCTCCGCGCTCGTGGCTCCCAGCCGCTGCGCCGCCGTGAGCATGGCGACCGCCGGACCATATCCGCACATGCTGATGTGTTCGAACTTGACGGTGTCGTAGAGTCCGCGGGGATTGAGCGCAAGCATCTGCTCGATGGCCAACGCATCCTTCACGCGCGTTTCGTCGTCGCTCTCGTAGTGGTTCATGTCACTGGACGCGACCACGAGAACGTCGCTGCCTGAAGCGGCGATGACCTTGGCCATCACGATTCCAAGCGCGGAGAGCACTTCGAACTGGCCGGTTCCGACTGCGATGGGCACAAATGTGAAGCCGGGAGATAACTCCTGTAGAAACGGGAGCTGGACTTCGAGGGCGTGTTCGGCACGGTGGGCGAGCGGGTCTTCGCGGAGCAGAGGAAGTTCCTTCTTCAACGCTTCGGCAAGTCCGGTGTCAATGGCAGCCTCGCCGAGCGGCGTCAGCCAGGTTCCCTGGCTCATGACGGCGAGCGGTTCGCCAAGGCCGGTGTGGTTTGGACAGAGAATGATGAAACGCGCGGGCAGGGCGAGGCGTCCAAAGACGGCGCCGGCGACATGGCCGGAATACATGTATCCGGCGTGCGGGACAACGCAGCCGCGCGCGTGCAATTTTGCACCAGGTACGGCGGAGTAGCGGCGAACGTCACGGAGGAGTTGCTCGCGATCACCGGGGTAGAACTGGCCGGCTACTGCTGGATGGCGAACGGCTGTGCTCATTTTCCACCTCCAATTTCATCGCGCGAGTGAACGGACAGATTATTCGTGCAGCGCGCGATAGAGGGCTGCCGTCTGCTCGAGCGACATGGCCTCGGCACGAATGCTGGCGTCGAGACCGGCCTTTGCCAAGGCATTGCGAATGGCCTGCTGCGGGTAATTGTCCCTCAGATTGTTAACGAGGGTTTTGCGTTTCATGGCAAAAATGCCACGAAGGAACGAAATAAAGTCCTCTTCCGGCACACGGAGTTCTTCGAAGCGCGGGGCGATCCTGATGCGCAGTACGGCCGAATGGACTTTGGGTGGAGGCGAAAAGGCGGAAGGCGGGAGAGTGAACAACTGCTCCACGGAACCGTACATCTGGGTGGTGGCGGAGAGGATTCCGTAGTTGCTGCTGCCGGGTGAGGCCGCGATGCGCTCGGCAACCTCCAACTGCACCATGACGACGATGAAATCGATGCGCTGGTGGAAGCGGAAGAGGTGCAACAGGATGTCAGACGTGATGTAGTAGGGCAGGTTGCCGACAACGTGGGCCCGCAGCAGGCCGGTAGGGCGCAGATCGCGGAGCGGCCCGGGTTGCGCGCCGAGCACGGTGGCGAAATCGACGGCAAGGATGTCAGCTTCGAGGATTTCGACGTTCTTGACCGGTGTAAACTTCATGCGCAACTGCGCGGCAAGGACACGATCGAGTTCCACGGCGATGAGGCGTCCGGCGCGCAGTGCAATCAAATCGGTCAGTGCAGCGCGACCCGGCCCAATTTCGACCACGGTGGTCTGAGAAATATCACCGAGCGCGTTAACGATGCGCTCCATGGCGTTAGGATCAACGAGGAAGTTCTGGCCGAGCTTCGGTTTGCTGTGACTTTTGAGATCGGTGCTCGTCATGGTTGTCCTGGAGACGTTTGACCGTCATCCCTTCCGTGGATACACTCGAACGTTTGCTGTGTGGCCGCCATTGCCAACCGGCTGTTTTCAGCCCGGTGAGGCATGGAATTCCAACCGGAGGATTCTGCCATGCGAATCACCTTCGCTGCTTCGGAGTGCGTCCCGTTCTCCAAAACCGGCGGCCTTGCTGATGTGGTAGGCGCCCTACCCGGCGCGCTGGCGCAACTGGGACACCAGGTTTCGGTGTTCGTTCCCAAGTATCGCCAGACGAAGCTGGAAAAGCCAACCACCGTACTCCGCAGTGTAACGGTGCCCTTCGACGACCAGTACCGGTTCTGCACGGTCCTCGATGGTGGCATCGTATCCGGAGTTCAATTCTATTTCATCGATTATCCGCCATATTTCGATCGCGATGCACTGTATGGGACTTCGCTCGGCGATTATCGCGACAACGCGGAACGTTTTGCGCTGTTCAGCCGGGCCGTCCTGGAAGCAAGCAAGATCCTTGGCGTGCCGGACGTCTTCCATTGCCACGACTGGCAATCGGCGCTGATCCCGGTGCTGTTGCGGACGCTCTACGCGGAAGACCCGGCGTTTGCCGATGTCCGCACGGTGTTCACCATTCACAATATCGGTTACCAGGGACTATTTCCATCGGACATTTTGCCGCTGTTGATGCTGCCGTGGGATTTGTTCACGATCTCGAAGCTGGAATTTTACGGGAAAGTGAATTTTCTGAAAGGCGCGCTGCTCTACTCGGATTTCATAACGACGGTGAGCCGCAGGTATTCGCAGGAAATTCAGACCTCGGAGTACGGATTTGGGCTGGAAGGCGTGCTGCGCAGCCGCGCGCAATCGATTGCGGGAATTCTGAATGGCGTGGACTACAACGAGTGGTGCCCGGAACGAGATTCGTTTATTGCAGCGCACTACTCGGTCGGAAACCTCTCGGGGAAAGAGAAGGACAAGAAAGATCTGCTTCGGGCATTTGGGCTCGACGACAGCAGCGAACTGCCACTGATCGGAATCGTGTCGCGATTTGCGGCACAGAAAGGATTCGACCTGATCTCGCACGTCGCCGACCGGTTGGCGCACGAAGATCTGATGATCGTGGCGCTGGGGACAGGCGACAAGGAATACGAAGACCTGTTCCGGCGGCTGAACAAGCAGTATCCGAAGAAACTGGCGGTGAAGATCGCCTATGACAACTCGCTGGCGCACAAGATTGAGGCAGGCGCGGACATGTTCCTGATGCCGTCGCGATACGAGCCTTGCGGGTTGAACCAGATCTACAGCTTGCGCTACGGAACGGTGCCGATTGTCCGGGCCACAGGTGGGTTGGACGACACGATTGAGACGTGGGACCCGCGCAATGGCAAAGGCACGGGATTCAAGTTCACGGAATACTCAGGCGAGGCCCTGCTGGACACCGTGCGACTGGCGCTGACCGCCTATAAAGACAAGAACTCGTGGCAACAACTGATGCGCAACGGCATGACGCGCGACTTCTCGTGGACGGCCTCAGCGCGTGAATACGTGAAGGTCTACGAGCGCGCACGGATGACGCCGAAGGTGACGGTCGACACGACCGAGGATTAGGCGTTGGCCTTCCGCCGCTTGAAATACAGGTACAACGGGATTCCGGCGAGAATCACGGCTGTTCCGGCCGCGGAGTTGCGCAGATTATCGGTGAACGTGTAATAGAGCAGTGCCGCGGCGACCATGACAAAAATCGCAGGAACGACGGGGTATCCCCACGTCCTGTAAGGACGGTGCGCCTCGGGATCACGCCGCCGGAAGACAAACACAGTGCTTGTTCCCACCATGTAGAAGAGCCACTCGGCAAAGATCGCCAGAGAGAAGAGCTGACGGAAGGTTCCCGCAAAGAGCAGGAGAACCACGGACAGCACTGCCTGCACAATGATGGCGACCGACGGCGTATGGAAGCGCGGGTGAACTTCCGCGAGACGCTGGAAGAAGAGGCGGTCGCGGGCGACAGCGTAGGGAACGCGTGCGCCGCTCATGACGGTGCCGTTCAAGGTGACGATCATGGAGAGCGCCATGCCGGCCGAAACGATGGCCGCGCCCATGTGTCCGAAGGCAAAGCCCATGGCGTCGGAGGCGGGGCGCGCGGAACCGGCGATGGCAGTGGCCGGCATTACGTATTGCACGCCGGCATTGAGCAGCATGTAGAGCGCGGCAACGATTCCGACACCGGCGATCAGCGCAATGGGAATGCTGCGCTCGGGGTTGCTGACTTCTCCGGCGACCATGTTGAGGTCGTTCCAGCCATCGTAAGCCCAGAGAGCCGCGACAAGGGCTGCCATGAATCCGGCGATTCCGCCCTGCGCACCCTGGAATGTGGTCGCAAAGTTGTGCCACGATCCATTGGCAAAGGTGAATGCAACGACCACAATTCCAATCACCATTACTACCTTGAGCACGGTGAAGAAGAGTTGGAAGTCGCCAGCTTTGCGGATGCCGATGTAATTCAGAGCGGAGATAAGGATGGTGAGGGCAATCGCCAGCAGTTGTCCCCAAGTCACGGCGATGCCGATGGTGAAAGCTGTGTTCGGTAGAAAGCTGAGCGCCTGGAACGTCCCAAGGACACGCACGATGCCGGCGGTGACGCTGGCGATGGAGGCGGGCTTGGCGAGAATGAACCAGCTCCATCCATAGAGAAAACCGGCCATGGGGCCGTAGGCGTCGCGAATGTAGACGTATTCGCCACCGGCCTGTGGCTTCATGGAGCCAAGCTCGGCGTAGGTGAGTGCGCCGAAGAAAGAAAGCGCGCCGCCAACAATCCACGCCAGGTAGACGAGATGGGCCGAGCCGACGGCCTGCATCATCTCGGCGGGAACGAGGAAGATTCCGCTTCCAATAATGGTTCCAACAACGACGGCGGTGGCGTGGCTAGCGCCCAATCCGCGGACGAGTTGCGGCTGTTCGTGTTGCGATTGGCTCATGCCTGCGGATTCCCCGTGGAGGTCTGTGGAGTGAACAGACTAACAAGATAACCTACGCCGAAGGTAACGCCGCTGCCGAGCATGACGTACCAGGTCCACGCCAGCTTATCTCCGGTCTGCACCTGTCCCGTGATGTGCTGCAAGGTCTGCAGTACCCAGTGGGGCAAGGGACGCAACCAGATGAAGAGATTCAGGGCGAAGCCAAGGGCCATGCCGGTCATCGCGCCGATCTCGTTGGCACGCTTGGTCAGCGTTCCGAGCAGGAAAACTCCAAGCAGAGCACCATAAGCGACGGAAGCGATTGCGAGGCCAACTTCCACGACACGACCGCCGCCGCGCGAGAGAATCGCCAAGCCGAAAAGAACGAGTCCCCAGCCAATGGTGGCCGCACGCGAGAGGAACATGCGCCGTTTCTCGCTGACGTCCTTTTTGTTACGCAGGTAGAAGTCGAGGATGGAAGTGGACGAGAGAGAGTTGAGCGCGGCGCTCAGGTTGCTCATGGCGGCGGCAAGAATAGCGGCGATCAGGAGTCCGCTGATGCCATGGGGCATCTTGTCGACGATGAAGGTGGGGAAGATGCGGTCCGAACTGGTGAAGATGGTGGAGGGCTGCACCGAATGGTAGTAGACAAACAGCATGACTCCGACGATGAGGAAAAGGCTGAACTGGAAGAGAATGGCGACGCCGCTGGAGAGCAGGGCGAGTTTCGATTCGCGTTCGCTGCGCGCGGCGAGCAGGCGCTGGACCATCAACTGATCCGTACCGTGGCTGGCGGTGGTAAGGAACGTGCCGCCGATGAGCCCCGCCCAGAAAGTATATGCACGCGTGAAATCGAGCGAGTAGTCGAAGATGCGGAATTTGCCGGCATGGTGCCCGACTTCCGAAATCGTGGTCCAGCCGCCGGGAACCAGGTGCAGCAGGGTGAAGAAGCCGATCAACGTTCCGCCAACATAGATCGCCATCTGGACGACGTCGGTCCAGATGACGGCGGTCATGCCGCCTTCGAAGGTGTAGATGAGGGTGAGCGCGGTGACGATGGCGATGGAGATGATGTCGGCGGTGGCGCCGTGAACCCCGCTCAACAGGCTGCCGAGAGCGATGCGGACGACAATGGCGACGGCGAAGACACGTACACCTTCCGCGGCGGCGCGCGTGATGAGAAAGAGGCCCGCAGTCAATGAGCGGAGGCGTGGTCCGAATCGCCGGTCGATGAGCTGGTAAGCGGTGAAGAGTTCTCCACGGAAGTATTGCGGAATAAAGATGAGCGAGATGATGATGCGCGCGACAAGGTAGCCAAAAACCACCTGGAGAAAAGCGAGGTTGGTGTCGAAGGCAAGGCCGGGAATGCTGACGATGGTGAGCGTGCTGGTTTCAGCCGCCACGATGGAAAGAGAAATGGCCCACCAGGGGACGTTGCGATCCGCGAGGAAATAGTCGCGCAGCGAGCGTTGTTTCTTGCGAAAGCGTAAGCCAAAGGCGGTAATGCCGATGAGGTATCCGGCGATGAGGAGCAGGTCGAAAGCGTTCAGGCCCATGAAGTGTTTTCCAGTCGAGAAAAGTGAGCGACGCATGGTCGCGGATAGACTGCAATTTGCATCCGCGTCTGCATACGGGAATCACGATAGTACCTTCCACGCCGTGTCGGGAAGAGGATTCGTGCTTAGAACGGAGGAAAGTGATGTGTAACAATGTCGGCCATGTCCTTGGTACTCGCAATCGATGGTGGCGGCAGCAAGACCGCTTGTGCAGTTGCCCGTGACGGCGCGGTGGTGGCCGAGTTTTCCGCCGGGCCCAGCAATCTCGTTCGAATATCACCGGAAGAAGCGCGTAAGGCTCTTCTGGAGGCGATGCACGGTGCGTGCCGTGCCGCCGGAGTTTCGCTGGGCGATGTGAACGCCGTATGCGCGGGGCTGGCAGGAGCAGGCCGCGACCTGATTCGCGACAAGGCGGAAGCGATTCTTCGCACTGAGCTAAAGTGTCCGTTTGAAGTGGTTGGAGACATGGAAATTGCTTTCGACGGCGCTTTCCTGGGAGGACCAGGCCTGGTGGTAATCTCCGGGACGGGCTCAATCGCCTATGGACGCAATGAACGCAATGACAGTGCCCGTGCCGGTGGCTGGGGAAGCGTCATTTCCGACGAGGGTTCGGGTTATTGGATAGGGCGGCGGGCGGTCAGCTTGTGCCTGCGCGCCATTGATACCGGACAGACTACGTCGCTGGTGCATCACCTGATGAATGCGTGGCACTTTGCGATGCGCGACGACCTGGTGGTGTTCTGCAATTCCCAGCCTCCGCCGAATTTTGCCGAACTCTTCCCGGTGGTGCTGGAAGCAGCCGCGGAAGGAGACACGGTGGCACAGGAGTTGCTGACGGAGGCTGGATCGGAGCTGGCGAAGCTGGCAAAGATCGTTGTCCGGAAGCTGTGGCCGACGCGGGTTGTGGTTCACGTGGCGCTTGCGGGCGGCGTATTTCAGAATTCAGCCGTGGTCCGCCAGGTATTCGAGAATTCTCTGCGCTCCGAGCGGCCGGATGCGAAGGTCAGGATGACGAACGTGGAGCCGCTTGCGGGCGCGTTGTATCGGGCGGAAAAGCTGGCGAAGACTGTTCACCGGTAACTTGAGATGCCAAGAGATCCACTCGCGGGAGATGCTGGCGACGAAAGCGGTCCGCTGCTGCGAATGGCGCTTTCGCGGGACAGGGATGAACTTCTGCGAGCGGTGCGAGATAGCCGGTTCTCCGGAGACCTGGCGCTTGCGCTCCTCCAGCGGCACGATCTTCCTCCAGAAGTTCTCGAAGCTCTCGCCCACAACCGTGAAGCTCTAAAAGACCGCAAGGTGCTGGCCGCGGTCGTGACCCACCCACGAACTCCGCGCTATGTCTGGCTGCCGATGCTGCGCCATCTTTTTACATTTGAGCTGATGAAGATTTCGCTGATGCCGATGGCAGCGGCGGACCTGAAGATGGCGGCGGAGCAGGCGATTCTGGCGCGCGGGGAGAACATTTCGAGCGGAGAACGTATCTCGCTTGCGAAACAAGGCTCCGGGCAACTGGCTTCGGCTTTGCTGTGCGACGCGGACGCGCGGGTGGTGGAGGCGGCACTGAATAATCCACGGCTGACCGAGGCCGGTGTGGCAAAGGTGCTGAACGGCGAGCGAACAGAACACACGGTCACGTTGATTGCGGCCCATCCCAAGTGGTCGCTGCGGGTCGAGGTGCAACTGGCACTGCTGAAACAGATGAACCTGCCACTGGCCCGCGCCATCGCGATCTGCGACCGGCTTACGGCTCCGGATTGCAGGCTGGCATTGGAAAATTCCCGTCTGCCGGAAAACGTTAAAAACTATCTGCAACAGAAGATGGAACGGCGCGCCATGCGGGAAACTTCCTGAGCGCCCCGGTCAGTCGCGACCAGCCTGCTGAGCGTTGCGGAAATATTCGAGGATCGATTCCGCCTGCTTACCGGTGACGACAGAGGTAAGCGCAGCGAGATTCGCCTCCTTGACGGCCTGCAACGATCCGAAATGCTGCAACAGCCGGAGGGTAGTCGTCTCGCCGATGCCGGGAATTTCGCGTAACTCAGTTTTGCGGTCGCGGATCTGGCGGCGCTTGCGATGGTAGGTCACGGCAAAACGGTGCGCTTCGTCGCGAACCTGCTGAATGAGCTGCAGCATGGGCGAATGACGGTCAAGCACGATGGGGTCATCCTCCTGGCCGTAGAGGTAGATGATTTCCTCGCGCTTGGCGATGGAAGCCAGCGGTTGCGAGGTCAGGCCGAGAGATTCCAGGGCTTCCGCGGCGGAATGTAACTGGCCGATGCCGCCATCGATCAGCACCAGGGACGGCATGGGCTTTTTCTCTTCCTGCACACGCTTATAGCGCCGGGTCACGACTTCACGCATCGAGGCGAAATCGTCAACTCCGGTGACACCCTTGATCATGAACTTGCGGTACTCGGAGTTGCGCATCTTGCCGTCTTCCCACACGACCATGGACGCGACGGTTTCCGCGCCCTGGATGTGCGAGATGTCGAAACACTCGATGCGATTGGGCAACTCCGGCAGCATGAAGGTATCCTGCATGACGGACTTGAGGACGTCGGTGCGCGGCTTCACGACGCGGAAGCGCTGGTCATAAGACTGCTTGGCGTTGTTGCCCACCAGGTCGAGGATGGAACGTTTCTCACCGCGCTCCGGCACGTGAATATGCACCCGTGCGCCGCGCTTCTCGCTTAACAAGTCTTCCAGGGCTGCGAGGTCCTCGAATTCGACGGGGACGAAGATGGTGCGTGGCACGTATTGAGAATCGAGATAAAGCTGCTTGAGCAACGCGCTGAAGAACTCACCCACTTCAAGACCACGTTCACCCTCCAACTCACCGAGGTCCTCCCAGAAAAACTCGCGCCGGTCGAGCACTTTTCCGCCTCGCATGTGAAAAAGATTGGTGGCGAGAAGATGGTCTTCGAAGTGGAAGTTGAGGACGTCGACGTCATCGCCTTCGGCGGCGTCCATGCGCTGCTTCTCGGATAGCTGCTCGACGGTGGAAACCAGGTCGCGATATTTTGCCGCGAGTTCGAACTGTTCAGCCTCGGCGGCCTTCAACATGCGTCCGGTCAGCGATTTCGAGAGATCGCCATGCCTTCCCTGGAGGAACAGACGCACATCGTGGACAGCTTCGGCATATCTTTCCGGGGTGGTCAGGCTGCTGACGCAGGGACCGAGGCAACGCTTGATGTAGTACTGCAGGCAGGGTCGCGCGTGGTCGCGAGTGAGATCGATGGTGCACGAGGGAACGAGAAAGTGACGATGCACGATGTCGACGACGCGATAGGCGAGATTGGCCGGGAAGTACGGGCCGTAATACTCCGAACCGTCCTTGCGTAAACGGCGCGTCACGTAGACACGCGGAAAGCGCTCGCCGGCAGTCAGCTTTACGTAAGGATAAGTTTTGTCGTCGCGCAGCAGGATGTTGTAGCGCGGCTTTTTCTGCTTGATGAGGTTGTTTTCGAGAGCCAGCGCCTCATGCTCGTTGCCGACGACGATGTATTCGAGGTCCACGGCCTCGCGCAGCAGGCTGCCGGTCTTGGCGTTCTCGGCGGCGCCTTCGACAAAATAGGACCGCACACGCGCCCGCAGGTTCTTCGCCTTGCCGACGTAGATCACCTGCCCCTCGGCATTCTTGTAGAGATACACGCCGGGATCGGCCGGCAAAGTCCGAATTTTCTGATTCAGGTCCATGAAACGATTGAGGGGCGCAGGCCGCGCGTGAACTTTGTACCGTGTGCTCCCTGTAAAAATTTTACTCGCATGGCACGGATTGCTCGGTTGGCTGCGCCTGAAGCCGGGCATAATTCGTCACAAACCGTGCAACTCGTTGATAAATCAGCACAAGTTTAAATCAGAGCGTGGCCCTGATTGGCTAGTCACTTGCACTAACAGGGTGCATCCGGCCGCCGCTCAACGTTCCAAGGAACACGGGTCGCCTGCGACGGGCGAAAGAAGTTAAGCCAGGCTAACGTAAGGAGCACAAGATGAACCGTACCCTCATTGCAGCAACCGTCCTCGCCTCGACCATGGTATTTACCGCCGGGTGCATGACCAAGAAACGAGTAAATGCCGAGACGGCGCCGATTATCAACAAGATCAATTCATTGGATGACCGCAACGACGCAACGACGCGCGGTATCCATGATCTGGACGATCGTTCGCAGCAGGGCATTGCCAACGCCAAGGCCCTGGCCGGTCAGGCGAACCAGAAAGCGCTTGCCGCCGGACAGCAGGCCGACCAGGCACAACAGCAGGCATCCGCGACGTCGACTGCCGTGGAGGGACTGGCGCAGCGAGTGGCGAACCTCGACAACTATCATGCGGTGACGCAGGCGAGTGTTCACTTTGGATTCAACAAGGCCGACCTGACGAAGCAGGACAAGGTGGATCTCGACCAACTGGCGGCGCAGATCGCGGCGACCAAGGGCTACATCGTCGTCATAGAGGGCAGCACGGACTCGGTGGGCAACGCCGAATATAACTATGCACTCAGTCAGCGCCGTGCCTCGGCCGTGATCCAGTACCTGGCGGTGAAATACAACGTTCCTCCGCAGAAGATCTACACACTGGGTCTTGGCAAGGACAAGCCCGAGGTCAGCAACAAGACGGCCAAGGGACGTGCGGAAAACCGTCGAGTGGATATCCGGCTGATGTCGAATGCGACCAGCGACCAGACGGCGTCTGCGGCGCAGTAGCAAAGGAAGTTTTAACGAGTCTCTAGATGAACACTCCCGGGCCGACGCGCATTCGGTCCGGGGATTTTTTTGGTGCGAGTCAGAATTTGCCCGCCACTGCTTTTGCCTGCTATCTTCGACTCGAGATGAATCTCACGATCAATGGGGAAGCGAAAGAAACTGCGGCTTCCATGCTGGACGCTCTGGTGGCCGAACTGGGCATCAAGAGCGATCGCGTCGCCGTCGAACTAAACCGGGACATCGTTCCGCGGGCCAACTGGGCGGACACGCCGCTGCACGACGGAGACAAGCTGGAGATCGTCCACTTCGTCGGCGGCGGACGCGACTGAGGCGCCTGCCTCCGCGTTTTTACGGCAAATACATCTCTCGTTCATGCTGCATTGACGTTGATTGTGCACACTCGCCCGAAGTGTCTTTCCGATAAGAAGTGATCCTTCGTAATCGAATATGCCGGGTGGAATCATCGTTAACACCTTGACAGCCGACAATTTCGCCGTAAGATGTTTCAAACATTTTCGGAGCGGAATGTTTTGGCTCCGATGGCAGGTCGCGCACGGCGCGGCAGGCGTGGGGGAGAAGCGGAGGTGGACGCGATGTTCACATCCCGCCAGGTGGTGGAGTTGACCGGCGTCACACCGCGTCAGTTGCAGTGGCTGGACGAGCGCGGAATCATTGTGCCCGCGCGCGAAGGCCATCGCCGCCTCTATTCATTTCAGGATCTCGCCGAAATTGCCGTCATAGGAGAACTGCGACGCCGCGGGTTCAGCCTGCAACGCGTGCGCAAGGTGATGCGTTTTCTCCAGAAAGAACTGGGGCAGCGCCTGGTGGAGACCGTGGAGGGCGCGAAATACCACCTGTTGACCGACGGCAAACATATTTTCCTGGAAGATTCGGAACGCGGAGTCATCGACGTGCTCAAGAACTCGCGGCAACCGCTGCTGGCCGTGTGCCTCAGCGATGCGGTGGAGGGAATAAGAGCGGACGTGCGGGGACTTCGCAAGCGCAGCGGTTCAGCTCCGGGGACAGAACGTCCGTCGCGGCAGCATAAGGCGCCGGCAAGTCCGGTGCGTCATGCGCGGCGACGCGGCCCGGAGACGCGCAGTGCGTATCGTCGAGCTTCCGCGGCGGCACAGTCCGTTGCGGTCGGGGTGTAGCGACATAGACCTGAAGTTGGAGGCGCAAAATGATCGCTGAGATCAACTTCCTGAACGAGTGGATCCCGGAACAGATGGGCCCGGGCACCATTTTTATCCTCGAGAACGCCGGCGAGATTGGAGAAGAGTCGGACCCTTACTGGGCCGTGCTTTCCTGTCCTTCCTGCGCCACCCTGGGGCTCATTACCAGGAAACAGATTGCCGGACTGATTCCGGTAATTTGCGGCTCCGACAAGTGTTCGGCCCAGTTCCACATCTGCAATAACGACATTGTTCCACGCAAACCCAGCTAGTGTGCCACGGGGGTGAAGTATAAACCGGGCGCGAGATACGAAATCCGCGCCCGGAGTTCCAGCGCGGACGGCTGTACCGGAAGTAATCTTGCATTTGCCGTGCGGCTGGTTATAGTTCCATAGCCAGACATGCTTGCGAACGATCCACAGCTCGACCCTCCGTCCACGGCGGCGGAAACCACTCTCGATTCCATCGCGATTTCTCCGAACGATCCATATCTCAAGCAGGCGGAAGCCGAAGAGCGGCGCCTGGTTGCGCGGGTCTACCTGCTGATGATGACGGGACTGTTGCTGAGTGCGTGCGTGGCGCGGTGGATCACGCTACAGGCAGATAGCGACGACTTCATCGCACGGAACATGGCGATGTTCGAGGTGCTGTTTCTCTTCGAAGTGATCAGCGTGGCGATTCTCTCGCGAGCCATCGCACGGGTGGACGCGCTCACGGCCGGCATAGTGTTCTTTGTATATGCGGCCTTCAACGGCGTTTCGTTCTCGGTGTTTTTGCGCTCGGTTCCGGCCAATGCAATCGCTTACGGATTCGTGATGGCGGCGGCGACGTTCGGGACGATGTTGCTTTACGGGCATTATTCGAATGCGGACCTGAGCCGCACGCGGTCGATGGTGATGATGCTGGTGGTGGGTTTGGGGCTGATGTCGGCGGCGAACCTGGCGATGCAAGCTTCGGTGGCGTACTGGGCTACGTCTTACCTTGGAGTGATCATCTTTGCCGATCTCACGTGGTATCACGCGCAGGATATCCGCGACATGTACATGGAGTTCGACGACGATCCGAGCGGATGGAAATCGGCGATCATCGGAGCCCTGCTCATCTATCTCGACTTCATCAATCTCTACTTCTACGCAATGAGATTTTTTGGACAAGCTCGCGGCGGCGCGATGAGTAAAAGGTAAAAATCACGAGGCCGGCACATCCAAAGTTTTTGTTATTCCACACATAAATATTCTGAATTTCCCATTCGCGATGGGGACAGGCATGATGTCTACATGCCGCGGCCCACGAATTCTTAGGGCACTTCGATTCTGGGCTCGGGCGCTATGGGGGGAGGTGACGGGGCGTCACCTCCTTTTTTCAATCGACACGGGAAACAGCCGGTCATTTTGAGTCCTGCGGTACAATCGCACGGATTCCGAGGTGACTATGAACTGGAAACGTGTATTGCCCATTTGCGCGGTCTTGTTCTGCACCGCTCTCCTGTTTGCATCCAATCACAAGAAAGCTCCAGCGCCCATGAAACCGGGACCGCTGGCTCACACCTTTTCCATCGTTGCGCGCGATCCGCAGACGGGCGAGATCGGCGTCGCCGTGCAATCGCACTGGTTCAACGTCGGTTCCATCGTTCCGTGGGCGGAGGCGGGCGTTGGCGCGGTAGCCACGCAATCGTTTGTCGATCCCAGCTACGGAAAGCTTGGGCTGGATGTGATGCGAGCCGGCAGGAGCGCTCCAGAGGCGTTGCGCGGCCTGCTGGCGGCCGATCCCGGACGCGAGGTGCGCCAGGTCGGGATGATCGACGCCAACGGCAACGTGGCTTCCTATACGGGATGCAACGATGTTTACGCGGCGGGCAACGAGGTCGGAGGAGCCGATCCCAAGGTCGAGTATGGAACGGCCGCGCCTTGCACCAAGGACAGGCCGAGTGTCTTTCGTGTTGGCAAGGACTTCGCCGTGCAGGCGAACATGATGGCCAACGACCGCATCTGGCCGGCAATGGCGAAGGCGTTCCGCGAGACCAAGGGCGACCTGGCCGATCGTATGCTGGCCGCACTGGACGCGGCGCAGGCTGCGGGCGGCGATCTTCGTGGACGTCAGTCGGCGGCGCTCATCGTGGTCAAGGCGAAGTCGAGCGGGCAGCCGTGGAATGACCAGATTTTCAACGTCCGCGTGGACGACAATCCTTATCCCCTGGTGGAGTTGCGGCGGCTGGTGGCGTTGTCGCGCGCCTATAACCACATGAATGCCGGCGATCTCGCGGTGGAGCATCACGACAACGAAGGCGCTCTGCGCGAATATTCGGCGGCGGAAGAGATTGCCTCGCACACCGAGGGCGTCCCGAAGAGCCGGCTGGCGGAGATGATTTATTGGCACGCGGCGGCGCTGGTCAACATGGGAAAAGTGCAGGAGTCACTGCCGCTTTTCAAGAAGTGTTTCGCGATGGAGAAGAGCTGGGTGACGATGACTTCGCGGCTGCCAAAGGTGGGGCTACTGCCGAACGATCCAAAGATCATCGACGAGATTCTGGCGCAGGCGAAGTGACCGGCAATTCCGCTTACGAAGGCGGCGGCTTCGGCTGCCGCCTTGCTCGCAATAAGGCACGGGAACGGTAGTAAACTGGTCGTGGACCTTCCTTGAGGCTCTTTTACGACTATGCTTCTGCACGGAGTTCTTCCGCCGATTACCACGCCCTTCTACCAGAACGGCGACATTTATTTCCGCAAGCTGCAACACAACGTCGAGAAATTCTGCCTCACTCCAGTCAGCGGATTGGTCGTGCTCGGCTCAACCGGCGAGGCCGTAATGCTGAGCGACGCCGAGCGGCGCGATGTCCTGAAGTGTGCCATGGAATTTGCCGCGCCGGAAAAAGTGATGGTCGCGGGAACGGCGGCGGAGTCCGCGCGCGAGACGCTGGTGCTGACCGAGTACGCCGCTACGCTCGGCTACGACGTTGCGCTGGTGCGCACTCCGCACTACTACAAGGGACAGATGAAGCCGCAGAACATGCTGGCTTACTACAGAACCGTCGCGGATCGTTCGCCGCTGCCGATTGTCATTTACAACTTTCCGCCAGCGACCGGCTATGACATTCCGGCGGACGTGGTGATCGAACTCGCGGAGCACGCGAACATCATGGGCATCAAGGAATCAAGCGGCTCCACGGAGAAAGTGCAACTCATGGTGGAGAAGACTCGACACATAGCGGGCTCCGCCGTGGTGACTGCCGCGGGCGCACCGGTTACGGTGAGGATGAAGAACGCGCCAGGCGAACAGAAGAACGTGGGCTTCCAGGTGCTGGTGGGAACGGCGCAGAAGTTGCTGGCGCTGCTGGACGTGGGAGCAGTTGGGGGAATCCTCGCCTTCGCCAACGCCGCACCGATAGCGTGTCACGAGATCTGGGCCGCACACGCGGCAGGGAATCACAAGCTGGCGGAAGAGAAGCAGCAGCACATCGTGAAGGCGGCAACACGAGTTTCGGCCGAGATGAGCATTCCGGGTACGAAGTATGCGATGGACCTCAACGGCTATTACGGCGGGAACGGACGGGTGCCTCTGCTGCCACTGACGGCGGAGATGAAGCGGGAAGTCGAGGAGTTGATGGAGAACATCAAGGCGTAAGGAGGGACCCGACCCCCACTGGACACGGATATTGCAATGGCCGACGGAAACATGCAGCGGACTTCGCCTGACGCGCACTGCGGTTGTTTCGAGTGCATGCACGAGTTCGCGTTCAAAGACATTATGGAATTCTGGGACGACGGAGAAGCGCCGGTGTGTCCGTTCTGCGGCTGCGAGAGCGTAGTGATCGGGACGGCGGACATGGATGTCACGGCGGATCGACTCAAGGCGATGCGGAGAACCTGGTAGAAGTGATGGATTACGAGATTCAACCGGAAGAGCTGAAACAAAAACTCGAAGCCGGGGAGACGGTCGGACTGCTTGATGTGCGCGAGCCTTGGGAGCGCGAAACGTCACGCATCGATGGCGGCCTGCATATTCCGATGGGCGACATTCCGGCGCGAGTGCAGGAGCTTGATCCTGATGCGCACATCGTCGTCTATTGCCATCACGGCGTGCGCTCCATGAGCGTTACGGCGTGGTTGCGGCAGCAGGGATACGAGAGCGTGCAATCGCTGGCAGGCGGCATTGACCGCTGGTCGAGACAGATTGATCCGAAGGTTCCACTCTACTGAACGATGATTACAGACTGCCACGTACATATCGAACCCTTCCACATGATGAAGCCGGCGGTGTTCGCCGCGATGAAAGGCGAGCACAAGGATTTCGCGCGCTACGAGGCCTTCTCACGCTCGCCGAAAGAGTTCCTGAAATACCTGGACGCGAGCGGCATCGGGCGGGCAGTGTTGATCAGTTGCGTGGCGCCGGAGACGATGGGAACCGGGCCGGAGGTCAACGACTGGATCGCGGCCTACGCGAAGGAAAACCCGAAGCGCCTGTTGCCGTGCGGCAGCGTGCATCCGCGGTTTACGGCCGACGCCCGGAAGGACATGGAGAGCCTGCTGCGAATGGGGATGCGGTTGATCAAGATCCATCCGCCGCACCAGTTGCTCTACGCCAATGACTATCTGAATGGCGTGAAGGAACTGGAGACGATCTACCGCGTTGCGGAGGAGAACGGCGTTCCGGTAATGATTCATACGGGGACGTCTGTCTTTCCGGGAGCGCGCAACAAGTACGGCGATCCGATCTACGTGGATGACGTGGCGGTTGATTTCCCGAAGCTGAAGATACTGGTGGCGCACGGCGGGCGTCCGCTGTGGATGGATACTGCGTTCTTCCTGCTGCGGCGGCACAAGAATGTCTATCTCGATATCAGCAGTATTCCGCCAAGGCGTTTGCTGGAAGGCTTTCCGAGGCTGGAGATGATCGCGCAGAAAACGCTCTTCGGCACGGACTGGCCGGGGCCGGGTGTGCCGGAAATTGCCGCCAACCTGGCGGAATTTCGCGAACTGCCGATTTCCGACGAAGCTAAACGGCAGATCACGGAGCGAACGGCACTGGAAGTTTGGCCGGAGTAAAAGACAGTTTCGGAGGTTTCAAAGTGTCCGCCGAGGAGGCGGGCATTTTTATTGGAGCGAGAGTTCGAAGTAGAGAGCGCCGGGGACGGCATGGCATCGCAGTCCCCTGTAAGCGACTTTCAAGATTGCGTACAGGTCGGCATAGAGGATATTCTCTCTTCAACTATGGCGACTCTCCAAAAGCTAAAAGCCTTCATCCCGGTTCCTATTAAGCTGGCAATGAAACAGGCGATTAACTATGTTCGTCTTGGCGCATGTATCCGGGAATTGAAATCGACGGTGACTCCGAGCAACGGATTGTTGCAAAAGACAAACCACGCATGGGGAAATGAATCTTGGAGTGGGGACCCTGCGTATCTAAAAGCTGTATGCGATGCCGCAGCTAAAGCACAAATGCCGATTCTTGAGTGCGGCAGTGGCATTACAACAATTCTGCTGGCCATTTACGCCGGCAGCCGTGGAATCAAGGTCGTTTCGCTTGAACACCATCAAAGCTGGCAGGAGAAGGTAAGTAAATCGCTGCGCCGGTTCGGCCTTCCCGGCACGGTGCTACACGCCCGGCTCATCAGTTACGGAGATTTCGACTGGTACGAGGTGCCGGAAGAACTTACTTCTGGATTCGGGCTTGTCGTATGCGATGGTCCTCCGGCGTCAACCCGCGGAGGTCGAGTTGGTCTTTTACCAGTCTGCAAAGACAGACTCGATGATAGCTGTGTGGTACTCCTCGACGATGCAGAACGTGCCGAAGAGCAAGCTGTGTTGTCGACGTGGAAGAATTCTGGCGTTGACGTCAACGTGATTGAATCCGCTACGGGCTCGTATGCAAGTGTGCGGATGAGAGATTCGACTCTGACGCAGAGTTGATTCACTGCGAACACTGTTGAAGTTAGGTGCGATCCCGCAAAGTACGGCAGTACATGGTGGCCTTGTCCATGGCACCAGCTGCCCAGCAAGTTTCTATTCAATGCTCTGACAATACAGATTGAATTCAATCGTCGCGTATTCGCGGAAGTGCTTGCGGAGTACGGCAGACTGTCCAAGCGTTATCGCGGGAATGATGGGCGTCAAGGATGGTTTTACCGCGGGCGATGCGAGGGTGGCAAGGGGAGAGCCAACGAGTAAAAACAAACGCCCCGCCCTGAGAGTGTCAGGACGGGGCATTCGCTTCTACCGAGAAAGTTTCCTTTAGTACGACTTTTTCGCTTTCTTGGCAGCGGGCTTTTCCGAGGACTTGCCGGCATTGAGCAGTTCGTCGGCAAGCGGTTGGGCATTGTAGATCTTCTCCAGAGATTCGATGACGGCGCGCGAGTCAGTAAGGACAGTGCGGCCAACGGTGTCGTCGTAGAAGAAGTTCCACGGCAGCGACTCGATGTTGCCATCGAAGAGGATGCCGATGATTTCGCCCTTAGTATTCACGACGGGCGAACCGGAGTTACCGCCGATGCTATCGACGGTATTCACCGTATCGAGAACCGTATTGGGGTTGATCTTGTCCTTGGCCTTGAGCCAGCTCGCCGGGAGAGCATAGGGCGGCTTTCCGCCGTGCTCTGCCGAGACTTTGAAGGCTCCGCCCATGTTGGTGGAGAAGGGAACCTTCTTGCCGTTGAGCATATAGCTGGCCACCTTGCCGTAACTGAGGCGCAGTGTGCCCGTCGCATCAGGAGCAACGTCGGTGCCATAGACCTTGAAGCGGGCCTTGGCGATGAGGCCGCCGTTCTTGCGGACGACGGAATCCACCTTGTCCTCAACTTCCTTGCGGACCGCGCGCGACTCGGGATCGATCGTGCGCCAGAGAACGATCATTGGGTCGGTGGAGGCAGCAATGGCTTCCTGGCCGCCTTCATAGAGCTGCTTGCGGACAGCCACGTCGTCGAGCTTGCTGCCCATCACCAACTCGTTGGCGCGCTCCTCGGGCGATTTGCCGCCGAGAACCTTCTCGACGAAAGGATCGGTGGCTCCCATCTCATCGGCTATGTTCTTGAGAGCCTCGGTGACTTGCATCAGTTCGAGGTCCTTGGAGATGGGGGCCGGAGAGAAGAGGCCCTGCTGAAGCGACGGCAGTGCCTGATCCTGGAAGCCGCGAAGGCGCTGCTCATTGGGCTTAGTGCGCTCTTCGGCAGCCTGCACCAGGGTGCGGGCCATGCTGGAGAGGCGTCCGCCAACCGGATTGCCAACAAAGGTGATGCGAATGAAGTTGTTGCGCTGGAATTTCATTGCATCGGCGATGGCTTCAAACGCGGCGTCATATTCGGCCTTGGACGCAGGGTCCTTGGCGATGGCAGCGCGAAGCTGTTGTTCTTCGACGGCGCGCTGGGCCATCAGTTTTTTATCCATCAGGCCGGACTGGTATCCGGTGAGGGCCTTGAAGGAGTTCTGGTAGCCGAACAGGACACGCTCGGCGACGCGGGCGTTCTCCGGCGATTTGTCACTGAAGGCAAGCAGATCGTCGATCCCCATCTTCAGCATTTTGAGCCGCTGGGGGTACGCAACGTCGCGAAGGTATTCCAACTGCGCCATGGTCAGAAGGCGTCCGGTGGAGCCGGGGTTGCCACTGGCGAACACCAGTTCGCCTTCCTTTACGCCCTTGGTGGTGAACGGCAGGTAATCCGTCACATGGATCGGCTTGCCGTTTTCATAGACGCGGAAGAAGGTGATGTCGAGGTCGTAGCGCGGATAGGTGAAGTTGTCCGGGTCACCGCCGAAGAAAGCGGCGTCGAACTCGGGCGCCATGACGAGGCGGACATCGTTGTACTGCTTGTACTTGTAGAGGTGATACATGCCGCCGGAGTAGAGAGTAACGGTCTGGCAGTGAATATTCTGCGCGGCATCCGAGCACTGGCGCTCGAGCTTGGACATCTCCTGGCGTTGTGCCATGCCGGCCTGTGCGTCAGTCATTCCGGGTTTAGAGGCGTCCTGGATTTCCTTGGTAACGTCCTGAATCCCGATAAGGGTGGAAACCTCGATTCCCGGGCACTTGGGTTCCTGTTCGCGAGTAGGAGCGTAGAAACCGTCCTTGATGTAGTCCTTGTCGGCGGTGGAGAGGTTATGAACGCATCCGGCGCCAACATGGTGATTGGTGAAGACCAGTCCATCCGGGGACACGAACGAGGCAGATGCGCCCATGCGAACGGATGCGAGCCGCAGATGATCAAGCCAAGCCTGGGTGGGTGCAAAGCCATACTTCGCCTTAACTTTTGCGGTGGGGAAGGCGTTGTATAGCCACATACCCTCGTCTGCGATGGCAGAGGTCGAGAGCAGCAGTAGGAGAATGGCGGACAGCAGAATGAGCTTATTTTTCATGGAGTCTCCAGGCGTCTTTCCTGTTGGGACGCGCCTTTCAGGTGTATTGCGGCAGCAGAGGAATATAACTTGCGGGCCGAGGCAGGGCAAATAAGTGGTAAAGGAGACCTCGTGTGCTCTCCCAAGATGGAATTGTTGACCGGTTTGCGGTATAAGAATTATTTGCTGCTTTATACGCATCCAACCAGAATGCGGACTAGGGGCAGCAACGCCGGGCAGAGACGCGCGGCGAGCCGTGCTGGAGTCTCCGGTGCCGGTCAGGCTGCCGGGATTTTTGCGAGCGGCAGCACCCGCGGCAAGTTCTCCGGGTGTCATTGGTTCTGGCAATCATTCGAATAACTCTTTATTTATGAGAGGGACTCATGTCCACTACAGCCACTCACAATCGGGGACTTGAAGACGTTATCGCCGGAGATTCCGGGATATGTTTCATCGACGGCGATAAAGGAATACTGGCCTACCGCGGGATCGATATCCACGAACTCGCGGACAACGCAACTTTTGAAGAAGTTTGCTACCTGCTCTGGAACGGGACGCTGCCTACCCGTGCGCAATTACAGGAGTTCAGCCTGCAACTGGTGCGCGAGCGGAAGCTGGACGCGCAGATCATAAGCTACTTGCGGCAGGTTCCCAAGCACGTGCTGCCAATGGACGTGTTGCGGACGACCGTTTCAGCGCTATCATTCTTCGATCCGGAAGAAAAGATCAATACACCGGAAGCCAACCGCGCGAAGGCGACCCGCCTGATATCGCAGATCGCGATGATCGTGGCGTCTTACGATCGTATCCGCAAGGGCAAGCCGCTTGTCGAACCTGATCGCACGCTTTCGCACGCGGCGAACTTCCTGCTGATGCTTACGGGCGAGCGTCCGAGCGAGACGGCGACGCGCGCACTCGACATCGCGCTGATTCTGCAGGCCGACCACGAATTGAACGCCTCGACATTTGCGGCACGCGTAACGGCAGCAACACTGAGCGATATGCACTCGGCCGTCACCTCCGCCATCGGAGCCTTGAAGGGGCCGTTGCACGGCGGCGCGAATGAAGCAGTGTTCAAAATCCTGGTGGAAATCGACACGAATGGGGCCGACCCGGTCGACTACATCAAGGGCATGCTGGCGCAGAAGAAAAAGGTTCCGGGCTTCGGACACCGCGTTTACTCGACGGAAGACCCGCGTGCGACGCACCTGCGGCAGATGTCTCGCGAACTGGGCTACTCGAGCGGACAGGCGAAGTGGTTTGAGTACTCCAAGAAGATTGAGGAGTACATCAACAAGGAAAAGAAGCTGAACGCGAACGTGGACTTCTATGCCGCGTCGACTTACCACACGCTGGGGATCGAAGTGGATCTGTTCACGCCGATCTTCGCGATGTCGCGCATGTCCGGCTGGACGGCACACGTCATGGAGCAACTTTCCGACAACCGGCTGATTCGCCCCCGTGCGGAATATGTCGGCCCGGCTTATCCGACGAAGTACGTGCCAATCGAAAAGCGCGGATAGTTCGTCGGATTCAAGAGACTGAAGGCCTGGACGGAAAGTCCGGGCCTTTTGTTATTTGGAGAGCGGACGGGAGCTTCGGCCGGATCGCCAGTAGGCGACGCCAAAACTGATGAAGAAGATGACGGCGGTGAACAGGTAAAGGTCCAACCCGCTGACGCTGCTGCTCCACGCACCAAGGCCGTTGCCATTGCCGGCCATGAATCGGGCGTAAACCCAAAGGCCAACCAGGACAAGGAAAGAAACGAGTACGACTATAAATGCCGTTGCCCCCAGCGCGACGAGCAGGCTCCTCAGTAAACGACTCATTGCCGCGCATTCTACCGCTGAGCGGTGCTGGAATGCCAATGAATCCGCAGGAAAACTGTAGAATAAGAGGGTGGGGTATTCCGCGATGCGCAGAGTCTACTTCGATAACAACGCGACCAGTCCGCTTCTCCCCGATGTGATGGAAGCGATGCGCCCGTATTTCATGGAGAAATTCGGCAATGCATCGTCGATTCATCAGGTTGGACAACAGGCGCGAGCGGCGGTGGAAGAGGCCCGAGAGCACGTTGCCGGACTACTCGGCGCGCGTCCCACGGAAGTTGTGTTTACCAGCGGCGGCACAGAAGGCGACAATCTCGCGATCTTTGGCCTGGCGCAACCGGGAGACCATGTAATTACCACTACGGTGGAGCATCACGCGGTTCTCAATGCATGTCATCAATTGGAGCAGCGCGGCGTCGACGTGACGTATGTGCCGGTGGATGAGCAGGGCATGGTCGATCTGGAAAGGTTGAAGGGCGCGCTTCGTCCCACCACAAAGCTGATCTCGGTGATGATGGCGAACAACGAAACCGGGGTATTGCAACCCGTGGAAGAAATCGGCCGGATCGCCGCGGAAGCGGACGTTTATTTTCACACCGACGCGGTGCAGGCGGCAGGCAAGGTGCCGCTCGACGTCAAACGGATTGGCTGCGACCTGCTGACAATTGCCGCGCACAAAATGCACGGTCCACAGGGCGTGGGTGCACTCTACGTGCGCAAGGGAACGCTGCTGCACCCGATGATGTACGGCGGGCGGCATGAACGTTCACGGCGCGCCGGAACGGAAAATGTCCCGGGGATCGTCGGGTTGGGGAAGGCGGCGGAACTGGCGAAGCGTTGGTTTGCGGAAGGCGGGCCGGAGAAGATGTCTGCGATGCGCGACCGGTTGGAACGCACGATCACAAGTTCGCTGGAGATGACATCGGTGAATAGCGGCAATGCAGCGAGAACTCCAAACACGTCGAACATCATCTTTGAGTGCATAGAGGGCGAAGCGTTCGTAATCGCCATGGATTTGAAGGGTGTGGCAGTCTCGACCGGAGCTGCATGTTCGTCGGGCGCAATCGAACCGTCGCACGTGTTGACCGCCATGGGACTGACGCCAGAGCAGGCGCGAGGGTCGATACGCTTCAGCCTGGGCAAGCAGAATACGGAAGAGGAAGTGGACTTTGTGCTGGAGCGCGTGCCGGAAGTGCTGGGAAAACTCAGGGAGTTGAGCCCGGTGTGGAAGAAAACTACGGCTGCAAAGTCGCTGAGTTTCTGAGGTTGCAGAAGGACAGGTAAGGATATTGTGGAGAAGAAGGTCATAGCGGTAGCGATGTCGGGCGGTGTGGATTCATCCACCGTTGCGGCGATGCTGCGCGCGCAGGGATACGAGCTGGTCGGGCTGACGATGCAGTTGTGGAACCAGCGGCGTCTGCCGGGAACGCATCCCGAGGGAGAGCCGGCGCAGGGACGCTGCTGCTCGATCGATGACGTCTACGATGCGCGGCACGTTGCGCAGAAGCTCGGCATCCCGTACTACGTTGTCAACCAGGAAGACCGCTTCGAACAGGACGTGGTGAAGCCATTTGTCGCAGAGTACCTATCAGGGCGCACGCCGATTCCGTGCTCGCTCTGCAACAACCACCTCAAGTTCGACCAGTTGCTGCGAACAGCGCGGCAAATTGGAGCGGAGTATATCGCGACCGGACATTACGCCCGCAACGAGTGGGACGAGGGGCGGCAGCGCTGGGTGCTGAAGCGTCCGGCGGATAAGGCGAAGGATCAGACATACTTCCTTTTCGGGCTGACACAGGAACAGTTGAGCCGCACGATGTTTCCGCTGGGAGAGATGCACAAGCCCGCGGTACGGGAAGAAGCACGCAACCAGGGCCTTACGGTGCTGGCGGAAAAGCCGGACTCGCAGGAAATCTGCTTCGTCCCCAACGGCGATTACAAGCAATTCCTCGACGCCTACCTGGAAGAGCAGGGCGAGCCGCTGCCGGATACCAGCGGAGAATTGGTCACGACTTCCGGCGAAGTGATTGGCCACCACAACGGCATCCACAATTTCACGATCGGCCAACGCAAGGGGCTGGGCGTGGCAACGGGCAATGCGCTGTACGTGGTGGAGATTCGCGGCGACAGGCGCGAGGTCGTGGTCGGTGATGCCGAACACCTGATGTCGCGCACCCTGCACGCGCGGAATATGAACTGGATTGCCATCCCGGAGCTGCACGAGGCGATTCGCGTGGAGGCAAAGATTCGCCACAGGCACCAGCCGGCATCGGCTACCGTGGAGCCTGAAGGCGAGGACGGCGTGCTGGTTACATTCGACGAGCCGCAG
The DNA here is from genome assembly GCA_021779935.1 of Acidobacteriota bacterium. GTDB lineage: Bacteria > Acidobacteriota > Terriglobia > Terriglobales > Acidobacteriaceae > JAJXZT01. The sequence goes on along the minus strand of JAJXZT010000071.1, from coordinate 57,414 downwards.
CGGTCGATCACGCCCGGACAGGCTGTCGTCTTCTACCAGGGAGACGTGGTTGTGGGCGGTGGATGGATCGTGTAATTCGAAGTGTTGGTGGAATTGCCAAGGGCAGCGGTGAACGCTGCCCTTTCTCATTGGTGTGCCGAGCATGATGATCCGGCGACGAGGGGAGGAAAGGTGGATGTCTCCCTTGTGCCGCCCAAGTGATTGACAGGCTGGGAAATCGAGTTCTTGACATATTACTAATTGCGATATTAGTATTGCAATCCGTAATATGAAACTTGGCGAAAAACTCCGTTACCTGCGCCTCGTGGAAGGCACGCTTCGCGGCCTTGGTCGCGAGATGACCCAACAGGAACTGGCCCGCTCCCTGAAGGAAGAAATGGGGCAGAGCCTGAGCCAGTCGTATCTCTCGCAGATCGAGAGCGGCGCCCGACCCCACCTGACGAATTCTTCGCGCATGCTGCTTGCGAAATATTTCAAAGTCCATCCGGGATACCTGGTGGACGATCCGGAAGGCTACCACACTGAATTGCTTTCCGACCTTCGCGTGCTGGAAGACACGGTGGATCTCTGGCTGATCAGCGGGGCAGAGCGATTCCGGCGTGATCCTGAGGTGTGCCACGCGTTGCTGACCGTGGCCAAGCATGAGGATTCGCGTAAATGCCTGGTGCTGATGGGCGCGATTCTGGAAACACCGAAGCTGGTGGATCGTCTGCTGGAAGTGTTGAAGCCGGAGCGCGCCGCGGTTGCGAGCGCGACGGGAGACTCGCGATGACCATTGCCGATCTCTACCTGATCTGTTTTGCCGTTGGATTCCTGTTGAGCCTGGTGTCGTTTGCGCTCGGGAATCTGCACATACATTTACATTTACCGTTCCATATCCATGTAGGCCCGGCGCATGTGGCTCACGCACCGGCAGGTCCACATGCGATGGGTGACGGAGGCCTTCCCGTGATCAATATTGGAACGATCACGGTATTCCTGGCATGGTTCGGTGGCGTGGGCTACCTGCTGACCCAGTTCTCCGGGCTCTATGGGGTTGTCTCATTGCTGTTGGCAATATTTGCCGGCATGGCCGGCGCGGCGATTGTCTTTCTGTTGATCACGCGGCTGTTGCTGGCCCACGAGCGCGAACTTGATCCCGCGGACTACGAGATGGTTGGGGTGCTGGGCAAAGTGACGAGCTCGATTCGCGAAGGTGGCACGGGAGAGATTGTCTACTCGCAAGGAGGCACGCGCCAGACGTCAGGTGCGCGCAGCGAAGATGGCAGAGCGATCTCCAAGGGTGTGGAAGTAGTTGTGACACGGTACGAGAAGGGAATTGCGTATGTCAGGCTGTGGGAAGAAATGACAGCCGGAACCGATCAACCGATGGTTTCGCAGTGAGTATGAGGCGGGGGCGCCTTCTTCGCCGTCGAACAACGCATCCCGCCACGGAGAAGGATCTCCGGTAATTTCAGGAGGAATATGGACGCGAACGCAATGACGCAGATTTGGGTCTTTTCAGGACTGTCGGTCCTGGCAGTGGTGTTCGTCTTCGGAATGTTTGCGAAGCTGTACCGCAAGGCAGGCCCGAACGAAGCGCTGGTGGTGTTCGGCATCAGGGGGATGCGCATCATCAAGGGTCACGGCTCCATCATCATCCCCATGGTGGAGAACTGTCGCGAGCTCTCGCTTGAATTGATGTCCTTCGATGTAGCGCCGCAACAGGACCTCTACACCAAGCAGGGCGTGGCGGTCACGGTGGAAGCCGTGGCACAGATCAAGGTGAAGTCCGATCCGGAATCGATCCTGACGGCATCGGAGCAATTTCTGACGAAGACTCCGGTGCAGCGGGAAGGCCTGATCCGGTTGGTGATGGAAGGCCACCTGCGCGGCATCATAGGACAGCTCACGGTGGAAGAAATCGTGAAGCAGCCGGAGATGGTGTCCGACCGGATGCGCTCGACCTGCGCTGACGACATGAACAAGATGGGCCTGGAAGTGATCTCGTTCACCATCAAGGAAGTGCGCGACAAGAACGATTACATCACGAACATGGGACGCCCGGATGTTGCGCGGATCAAGCGTGATGCCGACGTAGCAGCGGCCGAAGCCGAGCGCGATACGGCGATCAAGCGGGCCCTGGCACGGCGAGAGGCCGCGGTAGCCGAGGCGCAGGCGGACCAGGAGCGTGTCCTTGCCCAAACGGTATCGCTGACAAAGCAGGCCGAGGCGCAACGCGATCTCGACGTGAAGAAGGCCACGTATGAGCAGGCGGTAAAGACCCAGCAGGCGCAGGCCGACAAGGCTTACGAAATCCAGTCGAACGTGATGCAGCAGCAAGTCATCGTGGAGGCCGTGAAAGTTCAGCAGGTGGAAAAAGAAGAGCAGGTCAAGGTGCAGGAAGCCGAAATCGCGCGTCGCGAAAAGGAATTGATCGCGACCGTGCTAAAGCCGGCGGAAGTCGAACGGCAACGCATCGAAACCCTGGCCGAAGCCGAGAAGCAGCGCCTGACACGGGAAGCAGAAGGCAAGGCGGCTTCGATTCGACAGCAGGGCGAAGCCGAAGCCGAGATCATCTTCAAGAAAGGCGAATCGGAAGCCAAGGCGATGAACGTAAAAGCCGAGGCATTCCAGGAGTACAACCAGGCTGCCGTGATCGATAAGTTGATCACGGTGCTTCCGGAAGTGGTCAGGGCGCTGGCGACTCCGTTGAACCAGGTGGATCGCATCACGGTGGTTTCCACCGGCGATGGCAACGCAGCAGGAGTCAACAAGATCACGGGTGACATTGCGAAGATGGCGGCACAGGTTCCGGCACTGTTCGAAGGACTTTCGGGCATGGACATAAAGGACCTGCTGTCGAAGGTACGGCTGATTGGAGACAAGAGCCCGAGAGAGGCGAATGCAAACCGCGGCACCGAGGAAGGCAAGGCTGGCGCCGGGAAGTAAATCAACCGGGGGAGGACAGCCTCCCCCACTTCAAAGGGCCGGCATGACGATGGTCAGGCCGGTTCGTCAAGGCTGCCACAAGCAGCAAGAGGAGCAGTTATGGCACTTCTAGAGCGAGTTGCGACGCTGGTTCGAGCCAACCTCAATGACCTGATCGACCGGGCCGAGCACCCGGAAAAAATGCTCAAGCAGGTCCTCGTCGACATGCAGAACCAGTTCATACAGGTGAAGACGCAAGTGGCAATCGCCATTGCGGACCTGCACCTGCTCGAAAAAAAGAAGGCGGAGAACGACGCCAGTTGCAGCGAATGGGTGCGAAAGGCGGAACTGGCCGTGGACAAAAAAGACGATGCCCTGGCGCGGGCCGCGCTGGCGCGCTCGATGTCATACAAGCAACTGACGCAGAACTTCGACGAGCAGATCGCGGACCAGAAGATGCAGGTAGAAACGTTGAAGGACGCGCTCCGCAGCCTGGAGCAGAAGATGGCCGAGGCGCAAGCGAAGAGCGATCTTTTGATTGCTCAGCATCGGAGAGCGAAGGCCGTAAGCCGCGCTGCGGACGCACACGGAGCAACCGGCGCGCCTTCGCAGGTCGCGGCATTCGACCGCATGAAGAATCGCATCGATCGCGAGCACGCCGTTGGACAGGCGAAGGTCGAAATGATGGCCGACGATGTCGAACGGAAATTCGCGGCACTGGAACGCGAGGATGAGGTCGAGAAGCTTTTGCAGGAGATCAAGTCGCGCAAGAGCTTGCCGGCATAGAACTTGCAGCGAGAAACACTGAGAGGGCCACGCTTCGGCGTGGCCATTTTCATTGCGCAAAAAAGTAGCGCGGGGATCTTTTCCCGCGCCAAATGGAATGGAGGTCGTGCGAATGTCAGTCTGCCGGGAATTCCTTGGCGTGCAGCGTTGTCACGGAAGCGGACTTCACTTGCGCTCCTTCTACATAGGAATGGCCGGTAAGCAGGCCGAGTACAAACCATGCGAGCACCACGGCGCCGATTGAGAAGAGGATGTCGCCGGGTACGCGCATCCAGCGCAGCGTGCTCATGTACGGTCCGTGGAGGAACGTCGCGGAGCGCGCATACCACGTGCCGTGTTGGATGGAGGCCGCGGCCTGGAGCAACCCAACCGGCAACAGGCTGAGCAGCGCCATCATTCCCAACCCCACGTTCAGCGACCAGAAGGAGATCTGCAAAGGACGATCTTTCCACTGGCGTCCCGGCCACATCGCCCGCAGGCAGAAGAGCAGGAGTCCAAGGCCCAGCATTCCGTAGACACCGAACAGCGCGGTGTGTCCATGGAGCGGCGTAAGGTTCAGGCCCTGCACGTAGTAGAGCGAGATGGGCGGATTGATGAGGAAGCCGAACAGTCCCGCTCCGACAAAGTTCCAGAAAGCCACGGCAACGAAGAAGTAGACAGGCCACTTGTACATGCGCATCCACTGGGCTTCGCCGGTTGCACGCGTGATCCGGATGTTCTCCCACACTTCATAACCGACCAGCACGAGCGGCACGACTTCCAGCGCGCTGAAAACTGAGCCAAGCGCAAGAACTGATGCCGGCATGCCGGTGAAGTAGAGGTGATGGAACGTGCCGATGATGCCACCCGAAAGGAAGATCACGGTGGAGAAGAGCACGGCGCGCGTCGCCGTCTTCACGGAGAGCAAGCGCAGACGCGTGAAGAGGAAGGCGATAACGACCGTGGCGAATACTTCGAAGAAACCTTCCACCCAGAGGTGAACTACCCACCAGCGCCAGTATTCGGCGGTGACCAGGTTCGAGCGCTGACCGTACATAAGACCGGCGGCGTAGAACGTCGGGATGGCGATGGAGGAAACGAGGAACAGCATCAGCAGCGGACGCTGCTCGTCGCGCCGCGCCAACGCCGGCTTGAGTCCGCGATACATCAGGAAGAGCCAGAAGACGAGTCCGACGAAAAGCAGAATCTGCCACAGGCGTCCGAGGTCCAAGTATTCATAACCCTGTGAGCCAATCCAGAACCAGAAGTTGCCGAGTTTTTGTTCGATGCCGAGCCATTCACCCGCAAGTGAGCCGAAGACGACGACTACGAGCGCTCCGAAGAGCAGGTTGACGCCGAGGCGCTGCCCCTTGGGTTCGACGCCACTGACCGCCGGTGCGATGAAGAGTCCGGTGGCGAGCCACGACGTTGCGATCCAGAAGATGGCGAGTTGCAGGTGCCAGGTCCGCGCGATGGAGTACGGCAGCCACCGGGCCAGCGGAATTCCGTAGAACGCGTTGCCCTCGACGCCGTAGTGCGCGACGACGACGCCCATCAGAATCTGCACCAGCCAGAGTACGACGACTACAAGAAAATATTTGATCGTAGCGCGCTGCGACGGAGTCGGTTTCAACCCAAGCAAAGGATCGACCTTCGTGTCCGGTTCCATTGGAACCCGCGTCTGGGAGCCCTGGTAGATGACCAGCGCGCCGATGCCCGCAAGCAGCAGGAAGACGCTGATGAGGCTCCAGATGGTCATGTTGGCCGTTGGGACGTTGCCGACGAGGTCTTCGTGAGGCCAATTCTGCGTGTAGCTGATGGCTTGTCCCGGACGATCCGTGCTCGAGGCCCAGGCAGTCCAGAAGAAGAATGCAGCCATCTTCTGCTGCTTGACCGTGTCAACCAGTGCGCCCTTTGGAATGGCGTAATCACCGCGGCCGTTGGCAAAGAGGTTTGCGTAATACGGTTCAAGTTCCGCGAAGGCTGCGGCGCGATCGTTGTCGATGGTGATGGTGTTGGTGACTCGATCGTAGGTATTGCGGCGAGTCTGATCCTTCAGCCGAACCTTGAGCGCTGCCTGCGCTTCCGGAGTCAACGAATCGAAGTTTGTCGCACCCGCCTCTCGCGCCCACCGATCAAGAATGATGACGGATTGACGATGCAGGTAGTCCGCGGTCCAGTCCGGCGCGACATACGATCCGTGGCCCCAGATGGAGCCCACTTCCTGGCCTCCGATGGATTGCCACACGTTTTGACCGTCCTTGATGTCAGTGCCGGTAAAGAGCACCTGACCACTGGCGGTCACGACCTTGGACGGAATCGGCGGGGCATTTTCAATGCCCTTGTAGCCTACTCCGCCAAGGACTGCAAAGGATGCGACAAGCACGATGCCTAGCGCGATCCACAGCTTCTTGAATTGCATGATTGCATTCTCCTGGGCGCAGCGTGGGGCGCCGCGCCCGTGTGAATTTCGTGGTGAAACTCTTCAGCCCTCGCGCGACATCTCGATGGCACGCGGGAAGAGGATGTTGTTTTCCAGATGAATGTGCTGGTGAAGATCGGCTTCGAACTCGGCCAGCGCGCGATAAGCGGCAGCGTACGTCGTGCAACCGTCGGACGGTGCAATGTAGCCTCCGGTCAGTTCCTTCAGTTGGCCCAGTGCCACTCCGGCGCTGTCGTGCTCGAACATCATCATGTGGATCGGATGTTCGATGCTGCCGAACATCGCTGGCGGTGCCGGTTCACTTTCCAACACTGCCTCTTCCATCCTCACCAGGTATGGGAAGAGAACCTGTTCTTCCTTCATCATGTGGACGGTAAGTTCTGCGGCGAGTCCGGCAAAGACCGACTTCACTTCAAAGAGTTCGGGATGGCGTTCGCCATGTTTCGCGCCGATCTTTTCAAGGAGCGCCGTGATGCGCGGGATTTCATTGCGCACATAGGCGTGGTGGGTGGTGACAACATGGTTGACCAGGTCGCTGATGGAGCGGCTGGCCCAGTTCTTGTCACGGTCGTTGCGCGAGGCAGAGTCTTTGATTACCGCCTCGATGCGCGCCTGTAATTCGTCGACACTGATGCCTGCGTGGGCGCATGCTTCCTCCACGGGACGCTTGCCGCCGCAGCAGTAGTCAATGCCAAGCGCTTCAAATACTCGTGTTGACTCGGGGTTTTCGACCGCCAGGTCCTTAATCGTTCTGCCAGCTTCAATTGCCATTTGCCTGCTCCGCTCCGGGCGGCCGTTTGTCCGGAGTCCAGTCCGCCTCAAAATGGGAAGGTGAACTGGTTTGCCGGATACCGCCTCACTACAACCTCAAAGTAAGCGGTGGGAGGACAGGGCACGATGACTTAAGTCACGGGGAGAAGAAAAAGTAGATGTTGCAACAAAAATTCGGGATCGGGGCGCGGTTATTCGCTGGGGTCGGCGACGATAGCAGGTTCTTCGGGGATTTCCTTGGGCGTGGCCATGGCAAGGGAATCGACCTTGCGCAGGGACGGGAAATTCCACGACCAGAGCGCGACGACAAGCAGCGTGCCCACGCCTCCGAGCACAACGGCCGGCACGGTGCCGAACCACTGTGCCGTGATTCCCGACTCGAACTGGCCGAACTCGTTGGTGGCTCCAATGAAAAGCATGTTGACTGCGCTGACGCGTCCGCGCATGGAATCAGGAGTGGCAAGCTGTACCAGGGTGCCGCGAACGATCACGCTGATCATGTCGGTGGCGCCGACCAGTACCAGCGCGATCAGGGAAAGCCAGATATTTCGCGAGAGACCGAAGACGATGGTGAAGAGGCCAAAGCCAGCCACACACCACAGCATGATTACTCCAGCGCGATGCTTCAAGGGCCGATAGGCCATGAAGATCGCCATTCCCACCGCGCCAACTCCCGGCGCAGCGCGTAACAAACCCAATCCCCACGGCCCTACGAACAGTATCTCCTTCGCGTAGACGGGCAACAGGGCCACGGCTCCTCCCAGCAACACGGCAAAGAGGTCGAGCGATATTGCGCCGAGCACGATCTTTTCGTCCCAGACGTAGCGCAGCCCCGCAAGCACTGTATCGAACGAGAACGCGCGGCGCGCACGTGGCCTGGCCGTGATTCGCAGCAACGAAATAAGTACCGCGCTGACGAGAAAGCACGCCATCGACGTGGCATAGACGGCCTCGGCGCCGGCGGTTATGGCGTAGATGACGCCGCCAAGCGTGGGGCCCAGAATGGTTGCGGCCTGAAAGAACGAAGATCCCCAGGCAACCGCGTTGGGGAAGTGCTCCTCTGGAACCAGCAGTGGCAGGATCGCTTGTGCGGCCGGTCCGTTAAACGCACGAACGATGCCCAGAAGAATTAAGTCGACGTAAATCGGGTAGACGTTGGTCATTCCCCGCATTGCAAATGCGAACAGAAAAGCGGAGCAGACGGCGAATCCCGCGTAGCAGACGAGGATGATGCGTTCGCGCCGGATGCGGTCGGCAGTGTGTCCGGCGAGCAGGAAAAGAATGATGCCCGGCAGGAACTGAGCCAGCCCCACCAGGCCGAGGTCGAGAGGGCGGCGGGTTATTTCATACACCTGCCATCCGACGGCGACCGATTGCATCTCTAGGGCAGCGACGGCCAGAAAGCGCGCGAATTGATAGTAGCGGAAGTTCGAATAGCCGAACGCTATGCGTGCTCTGGAGTGTGCGTCTGACGGAGTTTCCATCGGGATAATTTACTTTGCCACAGATTTTGATTTCTGTCGCCGGGCATCGTTATTGTTGCGCGTATGGCCTTCGGAAATTCACGCGCTGCATATTCATGCATCCGCGTGCTTGATAGAAAACTTCCGCGTCTTGCCGTGGTTGCGACGACTAACATGCATAATGGAATGTATGGAAAGACGCCGGACACAAACGCTTGGAGAAGCCGCGTTACATTGGGCGCGCGACTCCGTTCGGTCGCGTGGTTTCTTTCTCTCGATCGGCTACCTGGCGACCCAGCTTTGGTACGTGGTACGCGACAGTATGCCCGACAGGCGACGCCAACGGTTCGGCGATATCGACTATGACTGCGACTTCGGCGTGGATACGACCTGGGCGCGCTTGCCCTTGGCGGTGCGCCTTCGGGAGATTTTCACCGAGCGCCTTTACCAGCCAACGGTCCCCGAGGAATTCAGCGAAATCATGAATCAGCTTGTTGGGGTTGATTTTGAGGAATACGCGTTTATTGACCTGGGATCGGGCAAGGGAAGAACGCTGCTGATGGCTGCGATGTATCCATTCCGCGAGATCATTGGAGTGGAAGTGCAGCCGGAGTTGCACGAGATCGCTGCCCAGAACATCTTGCGCTTCAACGTACCGGGCCAGGAGTGCGGTGAACTGGCGGCGCTCTGCATGGATGCTCGGAAGTATCAGTTTCCGGATATTCCGCTCGTTGTTTATTTATTCAATCCGTTTCCAGACTACGTTCTGGAACAGGTATTGCGGAACCTGGAAGCGAGTGTGCAACAGAAACCGCGATCAATCTACGTGATTTACAACGCGCCCTTCGAGCAGCAGGTCTTCGCCAAATTTGATTTCTTTTGCCGCGTGGCGGAAACATCGATGTACTCCATCTACAAGGTTTCTGCGCAGTAGTTTTGGTCCCGTACCGGCTGGTATCATCGGATCACCATCATGGCAAAATTTGAAAAACATATTTTTGTCTGCACGAATCAGCGTCCGGATGGCCACCCGCGTGGCTGTTGCAGTCCGTCCGGCGAAGGAGAGCTTCACCGGCTCTTCAAAACGAAGCTGGCCCAGCGCGGCATCAAGGGAACCGTAAGGGCGAACAAGTCTGGATGTCTCGATCAATGCGAGCACGGGCCAACGGTTGTGGTGTATCCCGAGGCCGTCTGGTACGGGCACGTCACGGAAGCTGATGTCGACGAAATTATCGATTCGCATATCCTGGGCGGCAAGCCAGTGAAGCGCCTGATCATCGCCGACGAATGCCTCAATGCTGCGACGTGTCCTCACAAACCGCGCAAGCCGGGACAATAAGCGAACAGGTGTTCTTCCGCAAAACAAAAAAGGCGCCCGACTGGGACGCCTCTCGTCAATTCAGATTGAACGTTTACGCGTTGACGGTCGAGTGTTTTTCCGCGAGCAGCGCGTTCACTTTCGCCACCACTTCAAACGCGTCCGCCACGTAGAGCACGTCGGCCTTGCCGCGGGCCCATCCGCAATTGGGGTCCAGGTTCACGGCTCGGCGCTCGCGAATGAATCGCCAGCCAACCACGTGCGGTTCCTCGCCGTGACAGCAGGTGGAGAGGCCCTTGGGATGCCGCGGTGTCGCTCCCGTCTGGCCGACCTGGTTGAGGTGGCTCATGAACTGCAGCACCTGCTCGCCTTCGCCACTCATGTCGACCAGCGATTTGCTGCCGCCGAGGGAAGCCTTGGTCTCGCGCAGGAATCCAAGAATGAGTTGTTCGGCTTCCTTCGGGTGCGTCTGCCCGTCCTTCTGTTTCTTGGTCCAGCCGGCGCCGGTTACGAAGAGCAAGTCTGCGTCGGGACGAATCGTCTGCTGGTCGGCGCTGGGAGCCTTAAAGCCCGCAACCTTCGTGCGAAGGTGATCGGAGCCCAGAACGATCGGCAGCAGTTCGATGTCGACGTTCTGCGATTCTCCCTGGTAGGCCGTATGGCAACCGGAGTCGACACTGAGCAGCCATGGACGCTGGGTGCGCGTCAGTTCAGAAAACATTCTCTGGCGGTAGAACCAGCGCGTGATGGCAACCTGGTCATTGCTGGTGGCAATTGCATTGACATGCGTGTCGATACGGCCATTAAGACGATGCGAGACGCCCGCGATGACACGCGCCATGCGCGACGTGGCCGGTGCGATCACCAGCGTAGCCTTTGACGCGCGGCACAGCATCTCCAGCGCGGCGGCATCGGTAGCGTAGCGGGCCTGGGTGAACTCCGCGCCCTCCACTCCGAGGAAGCGCACTGCACCACAGTTTGCAATGGAATTAGCCGCCGCCTCGATCTTCTCTCCAAAGAGGCCGACAACGAGCGGTGAGCCCGGCAGGGAGACGGCAGTATCCACCGCAGTGCCCAGGGCTTCCAGCGCGTGGCGGTTCAGGGTTCCGTCGGCTTCCGTACTTGTGACAAAAAGAATAGTTTCCACTGTTTCTCTCCGCTCTACTTTTGTGATATCCACTCGATAATTTCGCGAGCGATTTGATCGGCTGGCATATCTTTGACGATCCGCGTATTGCGCTGCTGCTTCGGCAGTTCAACGCGGCCATAGAGCACGCCTTCCGCCGCCACTTTTGCCGGCTTGGCGCGTTGCAGCGCGGGCATTACGGTGCGCATGTTGGCCATGCCGACTTGCGGATCGTTGCGCGGCTCGCCGAGATTGCCGGTTGCCCAGCCAAGCACGGCTGGTGTTCCGGCGCACGTACTGACCTGGTGCTTGCCGCCTTCCACACGCTCAAGGACCTGGAACGAGCCGTCGTCTTGCACCGTGATCTCGTCGACACCTTCGAACTGATCGGTGATGCCGAGGATCTCGCCAAGTATCTGCATGGTGGCCCCGGCGCCGCGCGAAGCCGATTCCCATCCGCCAAAGAGCAAGAGCCTCGATTTATCGATGCCGGGAATCGCCATGATTGCTGCGGCCAATGCGGGGGCAACCTCGTGCGCGTCGGTGAACCCGCTGGCGGGGCCATCGATGGCGACCAGTTCGAAGGAGACCTTCTGCGCGATCGTCATCATCACCTGTTGCAGTTTGGCTTTCTGTCCGAGACTGACAAGGTAAACCTTCGAGCCCGGCACTTTCTTCGCGAGGTTGGCTGCCTCATAGAGCGCGTGTCCTGCCCACGGATCCAGCACCGCCGGAAGCATCATTTCGTTCTTCAGTGCGGGCAGTCCGACGCCGGTTACGGGCTCCAGGGTCTGGAGCGGATCCGGCACGATGCCTCCACAAACGACAATTTGTAATGGTGTACTCATCTCGCTTCTTTCCCGTTCTTGTTGCGTAATACTTTGTTGCACCCGGCTGTGGGGCCGGGCGGTGACTTCAGTTCTGGGCCGAGTGCAATCCGCCCGCGCCGGCCCTGAATTCCAGATTCGTCACACCGTTGGCATCTGCTTGCGAGCAGTTCCATAGGCAGGCGCCGCAGTGGACGCACTTTTCACGATCAAATGCCGGTACTCCGTTTTCACCGGGAGTGATCGCCTGTCCGGAGCAGATCTCGATGCACGTCCGCGCGCCGCAGAGTTCGCACACGTGAGCATCGCGGAAGCTGACGTGATCGGCGTATCCGGCGGGAGCTTGTACTTTGCCGCCCATCAGCAGCGCGTCCTGATGCGTGATGAGCAGTTTGCCGTCGAAGGGAATTGCCGGCCAGCCGCAGGCTTCCATCACCGCATCGTGCAGCGGCGTGTTCGTCTGTGTGCAGTGGCGCCTGATATTGGCGAGTTCCTGTGCCGACAGCCGCGATGCGAAAAATTGTTCCGGCGAGCGCAGACGCTCGTGCGGAGCTTTGGTTTCCAGATGCAGCGACACGCGGCCGCCGGTCATTCCGGCAAGTCCCATGCCAATCAGTCCGGAAATGACGCCACGCTGGAAGCCGTCGCGCGCATGTTCGGCGACGCGGCCTTCCTTCTCGACCCAGCTACGGCGGCGGCGTTGGACATACGTGCGCTCCAGGTTCTCGCGCGTAAACTTCTGTCCGGCGCGCAGCAATTCAACGACAGACTCCGCCAGTTGCGTGCCCGTGGTCCAGGCCTCGTCCACGCCGGAACCGGTGAGAACGTTTGTGCTGCCTGAACCTTCGCCTATGCGCGCGTATCCGTTGCCGGCAAGGAAAGGCTCTCCGCGTTTGCCGGACTCCTGTAGCGACTTCGCTCCCCAGGATTTAAGCGTTCCTCCCTTGAGGTAGCGCCAGAAGTACGGGTGCATCATGAAATGCTGAAGGTACCGGTAAGCCGTACGCACCGGGCTGTCGAACCACGACGGCACGAAAATTCCAACAGTGGCGACACGCTCCGGATGAACATAGAAGAATCCGAATATTTCCGGCTCGGGATATCCGAAGCTATGAAAGACCGTGCCGGGCTTGAGATCGACGTGTTCAGGCAATTCGATGACGGCCTTCATGCCGACGGCCCAATCGTGTTTCTCGTGTCCCGGAGGCATCCCGAAACGTTCGTCGAGCTGGCGTCCCACTGGGCTAACGGGCCCGTCGCCAACTACCGTGAGCGCGGCCTTGATGTCCATGCCGGGCATATAACCGGCGTCAGGTTTGCCCTGACGATCAACACCCTGGTCCACCATCCGCACGCCCACAACGGCGTCATTCTCAATCAACGCCTGTTGTACCGGCATCGCGGGCCAAATCTGCACGAGGCCGCTCGTCATCAACTGGCTGGCTACCCACTGGTTGAACTGCCCAATCGACATCACCAGTCCGTCATGCTTCCTGAGAAAGTCAGGCGTGTAGGGAAGTTCGAGTGCATCGTGATCCACCGGCAGCATCCATCGAAAAGCTTTGATGGCTGCGTCGGCGGTGCGCAGTCCAAGGGATCGCCGGCTGGCGCCAACCGGATCGAGCAGGTAGAGAACTTTCTCCTGCGACACCGGCGTTGCCATTGGAATCTGCGATGGATCGAGGTCGGGAAGCGTCGAGCGAATCCCGCGCGCGCGAGTCACCACGCCGGAGACGCCAAATCCGGGATCATCCGCACGTTCATAACAGATAACCTGCAGCGGCATGCCCGTCATCACCGCCGACTCCAGGGGGTGATCCGAATCCGCGGCAAGTTTCTGCGAGAGAGTGGTCAGAAATCCGCCCATCGCCGGGCCAAAGCCTACGCATGCGATGTCTACTTCCAGGCTCTGCCGTTCCTGCTCAAATTGTTGCTCTTCGTCAGCCATCTAAAGCTCGTCCTCAATCCTGTGAAACGCGCGTATGCCCCTGCTCGTGCGGTATGCGCCGAACGTAGCGTCCGACCGCCTCGCTTCTCGTATCGCCAGTTGCTTACACCCCTCTGCCGGTTACTGCGGATAGTCCAGCGCTTCCGGAATCATGACTTTCGTCAATGCCTCCGCCGCCCGATCCTTGGCCAGCATTGCTCCAGTCAGGCAGTTGTCCATACGCGCACGCAGACGCTGGAACGGTTCAAGTCCCTCGCAGTTGGCGCACGGACCGGCCTTGTCCGGATGGCATCCATCGAGACCGACAACGTCGGTGGCGCATGCCGGAAGGCCGGGAACGAACGCCTCCATCAAATCCATCTCGTCCTGCGCGTAGCAGCCCTTGTATCCCGCTTCGTCCCACGCCGGATGGCGGCGGAATCCGTGCACAAGTTCGGCACAGATGCGTCCGACTTCGCCCACCGAGCGCGCCGTCTGTACGTGGCAGAGATCCGTCAGGAACTGCACGGTTCCCGCGAGGCCTTCCGCAACCACCGGGTTTTCCGGCCCGCGATGCTCGAGTTCGATGAGGTCGAGAATCTGCTGACGGCTGGCCAGGAGCCAGCACAGCGCGTCGGCCATCGGGAACGTGACTCCCTGGCGGGCGCTTTGATAGAGCTTGTTGCCCTGCGGATCCTTGGCGTGTTGCAGATGCTTGTACGTCCACAGCCACAGTTGCATCGCCGTGCCCAGCGCGCATGCGCCTGTTCCGGGCTTCTGCGCGGCAATGTGACGCATCTCGACGATCCAGTTGCCGAACTGCTTAAGGAAAAGCTCGTTCTGCATGGTGACTGTCAGGTTGCGGCGCTGCACCGCTTCCGGACCTTCGTAAGTGGCTTCCAGTTGCGAATCCATCCACTTCTGGCCGAGGAACCCTGGACAATCTTCCGTGATTCCGTAGCCTCCCATCAGGCTGACCGCCTCGCGCATCAGCACGTTGCCCTTGCCGGTATTCCACAGCTTCGACGCGGGGCAGAGCACGCCCGCGACGGCGTCGAGAATCGCGTACTGGACCAGCTTGTTTTCATGCAATTCCACGAACCGTGTGCTGTTGGCGCGCGCTTCTTCCGGCTTGGCGCAAAGGTTCAGGAAATCGATGGCGTCTTTCTGGACTCCCTTGAAGAACTTCATCTCGCTCTTGCCGCCCCGGATACCTTTTTCTTCCAGGATCGTGTTCTTCTCTTTCTCCAGTGGGTCGAGCACATCGAAACACCGCGCGGCGGCAAATCCGAGTGCTGCCGAAGCTTCACCCATCGCCCAGATGTCGACCAGGCGATGCAGTGCGTCTTCGCGCTGCTGCAATCCAAGGTCGTAACGGATCGTGCCCGGAGTTGCCTGCTCCGCGCCGCGGAATCGTCCGCGCTGGTAGCGAATGATGGGCTCGATGGCGGACAGCAGCTTGGCCGAAGTCATGAGCGCGACCGTCACGCGCGTCCGCTTGAAGACTGCCTCAATCACCTCGCTGTGATCGAAGTTGGGGACAATGACGCCGTCCTTCACTGTGTATCCGCCGACGATGCGGCTCGCCGGAACCTTCAGGCTGAAGATAGGGTCGTTTGTCGACGAGAGTTGGTGCACCATTTTCTTCGTCGGCGTGCCGCGATCGAATATGCCGGGATCGTTCTCTTCCAGGATGACGATGCACGAGCCCTTAATGCGCTCGTCGACCGACTGAACCGCCGCCGTGACAAAGTTGGCGAAACCCATGTTGGTGATGAACCGTCCGCGCTTGTCGACCTGAAGCATCGGCTCCTCGCCGTCTTTCCACTCCGCCACGCGCAGTTTGCCGTTGAGCATCCCGGTGTCGACTCCAACGTAGGGGATTGGTTCCGTCAGGCAGAATGATCCGCGCCACGGTTTGCGGTCCTCGCCCGGTTGCGGCGGAGCGCACAGGCTCATGTAGTGTTTTTTCTGCTCAACCGTGCCGCGCTCATGAATCGGCGACAGCGCAAGGCAGCCGGCGAGTGCGCCTGTCGCAGCGCCACCGTCGACCCATGCCAGCTCATATGCCACCAGTGCCAGCACCATGTTCTTCGGACCGGCGATGAAGCCGCCTTCCTCCGGTTCCAGGAACGAGGCGGAAACTCCGCTTTCGTCGTAGGCCTTGAGCAGTTCGTTCTTGCGATCCGTCCACTCGTGAGTGTTGCGCGCACCTTCAGCAACCAGGTGTGCGACCAGTCCGCGCGCCACCGAGCGCACCGATTGCACCAGCATCTGAAGGTCATATCGATCGGAGTACCGCCAGAGAATCTGCCGGACGTCGTCTCCGGGAAGAGTGCGAATCGTTTCGTAGGTGGGTTTTTCGACAGAAGGCGTTGCCATTGCGAGGCCGGTCCTTTCGAGAAAACAGGCTTCATTCTGTTTATCGAACGCCCGATGGGTCTGTGATTGCCGTCATAAGCGAGGGTGATGTTCGCTCGGAAAGGCCCGGCGTGAGAGAACAGTGGGTTGCAGGAGGGAACAGGCCATGGGAGAACCGGCAAATCCTCACACTGCCAATGCCAGTTCGGGAGTCACAAGAAGTTCCGGCTGATCGCCGGCAAAAAGTCTTGGCGTCCAGCCTGACATGCCGGGCAAGTACTGGACGAAAACGTTCCCGCCGAATTTAATTGCAAGAGAAACAGCGCCCGGACTCCAGAAAGGCACGTACGTGGTGCAAGAGACGTGGGTCACACTTCGACGTGCGCCAGAAACTCATTTCTTGAACCCTGTGGCGGAATCTGGAGTGGAGTCTGACGGCGTAGCCGGAAGGTCTGGAACACGTAAGTGGCGCAAGTAGTCACACTTACAGGTGATGTCCGGTCGGCGATGGTTCCCTAATCGTCACTCACGTCACATCGGATTGTGATCTACGTACTTGTTGCACGTTTGTGCCTGCCGTAAATCTCTGAAACTAGGGCGTGCTGCGAGCACTTGGCGGCGCAATCGGAACTGTACAGGTTTCCGGTTCGTCTCAGGCACTCGGTACGCCGGTCACACCTGCGAGTGCGGTTCGGAAGTGCAGCGCTGTTTGCGGCACAACGCTTCGCACCCCGCATGGCAGCGGCAGAAAGTCCGGCCGCGCCATGTCCATGGGTGCAATTGGACTACAAGAGGGGGTTGTGTGCTCTCACCATACGGGCTCGACATTATCGAAAGCTGCCTGGCCTGCAAAATGCGCGCCGATCATATTTTTTGCGATCTTCCTACCGCGGCGCTTCAATCATTCGAACAAATAAAATACGCTACAGCTTATCCCAAGGGTGCAGTTCTATTTGTAGAAGGGCAAGCGCCGCGCGGAATTTTCGTGCTCTGCAAGGGACGCGTCAAACTGTCGATCTGTTCGACCGACGGCAAGACGTTAATCCTGAAAATTGCGGAGGCGGGTGAAGTTCTCGGACTCAGTGCGAGCGTTTCCGGCAAGCCCTATGAACTCACTGCCGAAACCATCGATCCTTGCCAGATCAATTTCGTCAAGCGCGAGGACTTTCTGCGCTTCCTTCGCGACCACAGCGACGCTTGTTTGCGCGTGGCCGAGCAGTTGAGCGAAAAGTACAACACTGCCTGCCGCGAGATCCGCTCCCTGGGACTTTCGCATTCGGCGGCGGAAAAACTTGCAAAGCTTCTCATCGAGTGGAGCAATCGCAACGGTGAATCCGCGAAGGCGGAACCCCGTCTGAAGCTTGCCCTCACGCACGAGGAGATAGCGCAGATGATTGGAACTTCGCGCGAGACGGTCACCCGATTGTTTGCCGAATTGAAGAAACGTCAGATCGTGCAGTCCAAGGGATCGACGCTCGTCATTCGCAATAAGGCAGCGCTTAAGGCACTCGCAACCGTGTAGTCCGGCGCACGTCCGGCTGCCGCTGCAGCAAGGTAGTTCGCTTTCCGGTCACTGCCGTATCGTCTCGGGCCAGGCATTCAATCGCCGCCACGAATGGCACGGCAGTGCCGTGGAAAGCTTGTCACGCGCCGCGTTTCGCGGTCGTATAGATCGTGCGAGAGCGCATTTTCATTGCCTTTTGTGGCATCCCTCACGGCGAAGAGTGACTGTAGTCACTGCGACGGAATTCGCAACCACGTTAAACGGATGATGTCATGGAAAGCTCTAGCCAGCCGAGTTGCTTCAACTGCACGTTCCGTCCCGACCGCATCTTTTGTGACATGCCAACGGAAGCGCTGCAGGCCTTCGACGCGGTCAAGTCGCAGGTCACCTGCGAGAAGGGCGCCGTGTTATTCGCCGAGGGGCGTCCCTCGCGGGGGATCTACGTTCTATGCGACGGCCGGGCCAAACTATCCATCTGCTCCGAAAACGGCAAGCGGTTGATGTTGCGCATTGCCGGTCCGGGAGAAGTGCTTGGACTCGGAGCCAGCATGTCCGGGACACCGTATGAAGTCACGGCGGAGTTGCTGGATCAATCCCAGGTTGTATTCGTGCGGCGTAAGGATCTTCTCAAGTTCCTTCGCGATCATCGTGACGCCTGCATGATGGTCGTACAGATGCTCAGCCAGGACCTTCACGCGGCGTATGAGCGGGTGCGTTCCATCGGACTGACGCGGACACGCCGTCCCCGTCTTATCCGTCCTCGCGTTGCTTCTTGATATGCGTTTCGGGCCGCAATAGGTGTTGCATTTACAAATATCAATTCATGAGGCCGCCAGATCGCCCTTCTGGCGGCCTTTTATGCTTTAAGCATCCATTCGGACCCTCCCAGGTATATCAATAGGCATTAGCGATCCGGTTAATCCCCTAAAGGTCGAATTACCCATTTTGGCCAGCTTGCCAAAAATCACCAAATTATGAGCGCGGTCACGTCTGAAATGTGACGGGCGTCACTTTCGTGGCGGGCACATTAGTTCACAATCACAATCGCGTGAAAGCTCATCATGCGCGCGGGATCACGATTCCGCTGGAAGTAGTCCTAAAAGAGCTATTCGAGGAGCGAGGATGAAGGAAGCACGAATTCTCAGGCGGTATTCGGTCTGGTTCGTCGCATGTTTCCTGTTCCTGCTGGGAGCGGTCCAGTTGATGGCCGCCAGGCAGGACAAGAAGGATGCGGCACAGACTACGAATCAACCCTCGGCGACAGCGGCTGCGGATGCATCGCAGTACGTTGGCTCCGAGACCTGCAAGGGGTGCCACGAGGACCAATTTAAGAACACCGAGGCCTCCCCACATTACCGCATTTTTTCTAATACTGGCCGCGGCGAACAATGGCATGGATGCGAGTCGTGTCATGGTCCCGGAGCAGCCCACGTCAACGGAGGCGGAGACAAGACCAAAATCTTCACGTTCAAGGATGTGAAGCCCGAGGAAATCACCGCCCGCTGTATGACGTGTCACGAAAAGAATGCCGAACACATGACGTTCAACCGTTCGGTCCACGCACGCGCTGGCGTTACCTGTACGACCTGTCACTCGGTTCACAAGCCGAAGGTCGAAGAACAACTGCTCGTGCAGAAATCGCCGGATCTCTGCTATTCGTGTCACCAGGAGATCAAGGCCGACTTCAACAAGCCGTTCCGTCATCGCGTGAACGAAGGCCTCATAAGCTGCAACGACTGCCACAGCGCCCACGGTACCAACATGCCGGAGCAGCTGCGCAGCGCGAGCGCTCAGGATGCCGTTTGCTTCAAGTGTCACGCTGACAAACGCGGTCCGTTCGTCTTCGAGCACTACCCGGTGAAGTCGGAAGGCTGTCAAGCCTGCCACACGCCGCACGGCTCGACCAATCCGCGTCTACTGACTCGCGCGCGCGTCAACTCCTTGTGTCTGGAGTGCCACGGAGACGTTTTACCCTCCGGTCCGCATCCGCAGAACACGAAGAGCCAGGCTTGCACGCTTTGTCACGTGGCAATTCACGGTTCTAACACCAGCAACATTCTCTTCAAGTAAGGGAGGGGACACCATGGAATTGATCACTGTTTCTCCACGGCGATCCTCGACCTTGAGGACGCTGCACAACGGGAGTGGCGCGATGACTCGCAGCATCGTCATTCTTGCACTCTGCTTGCTCCTTGTTCCGTGTCTTTTGTCTGCCCAGCAGGCAAAGGAAGAAACCGGCACGGTGGCCGGCGGCTACACGATTCAGCAGTCGATTGAATTCGGCGGCCGGATCACGGACATCGAGGGCAACAGTTCGATGTACAACACGTTCGTCAACCTGCACAACGGTCCCCGGCTTCTCGAGCAGTCGTTCAGCATGCGCTCGATGACCCACACCGGCAATTTGATTGACGACCTTTACATCCGCAGCTACGGCTACGGCGGCGATCCGGAAGCGGGCACGTTAATTCGCGCCTCCAAGAACCGCTGGTTTGATTTTGTCGGTAATTATCGTCGCGACCAGAACTATTTCGATTACAACCTGCTGGCCAATCCGTTCAATACTCCGGGCGGATACGTACAGTGGAATAAATCGCCGCATGCCATGGACACGCGCCGGAACATGGGCGATTTCAACCTGACGATTGCTCCGCAGTCGCCGGTTCGTCTTCGTCTCGGCTACTCGCGCAACGTCAATGAAGGCCCGTCCTACACGACGTTCCATGAGGGCACGGAACTCTCGCTGTATCAGAACTTCCGTGACCGTCAGGACCAGTACCGCATCGGCGTGGACCTGAGGATTGCACCTCGCACGCAATTGAGCTTCGATCAGTTCTTCGACTACAACAAGAACGACACGTCGTGGTCTGACCAGAATCTCAGCTATATGATCAACGCCGGAGCCGCCGGATACCAACCGGTCGATATCGGTGCGATCTATAACACGTATTACGGACAGCCTTGCTCGAACACTCCGCCGATGATCACTCCGACCGCCGGTGTGGGCAACGTCGTCAAGGCGAGCGGTTGCAACCTGTATTTTGGCTACAATCGTTTCGGTCCGCAGCACACAACGTTCCCGACGTCGCAGTTGTCCTTCACGTCGAGCTACTTCAAGAAGCTCGACATCACCGCCACGGGCAGCTACAGCTCCGCCGAAAACAAGATGAACACGTACAACGAACAGGCGAACGCGTTTATCACCCGTACCTACGAACGGGCCTTCCAGTTCAACGGCCCGGCGAAGATCAAGCGGGTTTCGGCGAGTGCGGACATCGGTCTGACGTATCGCATCAACGACAACTGGTCGATCAGCAACCAGTTCCATTACCTGAACTGGCGGATTCCCGGCGTCTGGAACAGCACCGAAGTTGCGTGCTATCCCAATGTCGCCAGCGGAGCCACCATCTTGACGCCGATCGGCGCGCCCAATGGCGCTTCGACCTGCGCGGGGCTCCCGACCAGCGGAACGCCGTACCACACCAGCAGCAGCGGTCCTGATTTTGACCGCTACACCTGGGTTCAGTTCCACAGCGACAAGGCCATCAACGATACGATCCTGTTGCAGTGGGACCCCAATCGCAGGTTCGGAATGCACGTGGGCGGCCGGTTTGGCACCCGCACTGCCGGTTACAAGGACCTGAGCACCGACACGGCGACGTACTATGGCGCAAATGTCGCCAGCGCCGCTTCGCGTACTCTCGGAACCTTCACGACCGTTACCGACATCGTCGCCACGGAAGACCAGACGGAGCAGACCATCCTGGTCGGCTTCAATGCCCGTCCGTTCGACGGCTGGCGGATCAATGCTGACTTGGAAACGATGTACGTGGATACACCATTCACCAACATCGCTCCGGGCCACCAGCAGAGATTCAAGCTGCGCAGCTCGTATCGTGCGAGCGAATGGTTCACGGTCTCGGGTTCGATTTTCGCGCTCGAGAATCGCAATAGCATTTTCAACGAGGTGTTCCCGACAAGCATCGTGTCGCCTCGTCATCAGGACCATTCCCGCAACTACAGCCTGGATTTCCAGCTCAACCCGACCAAGATGGTTGACTTCAACTTTGGCTGGTCGTACCAGGACATCTACTCCAATAGTGGAGCTTGTCTGCCGGTAAGCGGTGGCGCAACGGGTCTTGTTCCGCAGGGCGGACAGATCGCTCGTTGCACCGGCGCCGTGGCCGGCGAGGTTCCGCTGGTCCTGCTTTACCAGCAGAACACCAACTCGGCCTATGCCTACCTGACGCTGAATCCGGTGAAGCGCGTAACCCTGAAGCTCGGTTACGACCTCACCAGCGATTCCGGTCAGAATAACTGGCTGCGCGGCGACACGCTTGCGCCGTTCAACGTGCCAGTCGATGCGAATGGCAACGTGGTTTACACCGGTAGTCTCGGTGGCCCGATCGTCGGCTATGGCGCCGGTCCGAACCCGTTCCAGCCGCTTGGCCCGTTGGGAATCAACTGGCACAAGCCCTTCGGTACGTTGGAACTGGCCTTGAGCAAGAACGTTACGTTCAAGGGCGGATACAACTATTACGGCTACAACGAGAAGAGTAACCCGGGCGTGATCGCCGCACCTCGCGACTTCCATGCCAACACGGGCACTCTGTCGTTGAAGTACGCGTTCTAACTTCTCCTCCCAACGGCGCTTCAGTGCCGTTGGCCCTCCGGACGGGGCGGCTTTCGAGTCGCCCCGTTTCATTGTGTCCTTCTGCCGGATACGTTTTTCACGAGCTCTCATTTTCGCGGGCACTTTTGGGGCATAGAAATTGTGGTGGTTCTGTTCGCTTTAACCCTCGTTCATGTGACGTTTGCCACAACATCCTGTATCGCAGCCTATGAGTCCTAACTATCTGTGACACTAGTCACTTCCCGGGGTGAGGGCTCTCACTGCGGCACGTGGCATGCGGATGCGAAAAACAAGATGTACCGTTGCGGAGATTCCGGCGTGAAGAACTCTGTGTAAGTGGGTCAAAACGCACGGAATCCACCTCCGGTTACAGCGATGGAAACCATACGAGAGAAGGAAACCAAGATGAAAAAGACAGTTATCGCTCTGGCCGCTATGGCAGCCCTTGCTCTTCCGGCGATGGCCGCCGATGGAGCGGCTGTTTACAAGGCCAAGTGCGCCATGTGTCACGGTGCTGACGGCAGCAAAGTCAACGCAGCCATGGGGATTAAGCCACTTAGCTCCGCCGAGGTTCAGAAGCAGAGTGACGCGCAGTTGATCGAGATCGTTACCAAGGGCAAGGCAAAGATGCCGGCTTATGGCAGCAGGATGAGCGCCGACGAGATCAAGGCTGCGGTTAGCTTCATTCGCACGTTGAAGAAGTAACCAATACTGTTTTGAGCGCAGCCGAGGTGCTCGATGTTCTCCCGAGGTAGAAATCCGGGGAAAGGTCCCGGAGGATATCTAATCATTTGCCTGGTAATGATGCTTACCGGGCTTGCGCAGGCCAGGCAACCGCAGCAGTTGACCAATGCGGATTGCTTGGCCTGTCACAGTGATCCGTCGTTGACCATGGACGTCAATGGCAAACAAGTTAGCCTGCAGGTGAACGAGGATAAGTTCAAGGCCTCCATGCACGGGCAGATGTTTAACTGTGTTGACTGCCACAAAGACATCAAGTCGCTTCCACACGACGCTAACGTCTCCAAGCCTACCTGCGCCCAGTGTCATGCTGACGAGCAGAAGACTTACGACAAGAGTATTCATGCGCGAGCGATTGCGGCAGGGAATTCCAATGCCGCGACTTGCGAAAGCTGTCATGGCAACATTCACGAGCTTCTGCCGCCCAGCGATCCGAATTCCAAGGTCAACCACGCTAACATTCCAAAAACCTGCGGCGCATGTCACGGCCAGAAGTTCGTCATGGAAACTTCGGGCGTGACCACCACGCCAGTCATCAACTACCAGCAGAGCGTGCACGGCAAGCTCAGCGCGGAAGGCAATGACAAGGCCGCGGTCTGCACGGACTGCCACGGAGCTCACGACATCATGGGCCCCGGCAATCCGCAGTCGCCGATTTTCAAAACCAACGTTCCCAAGACTTGTGGCAAGTGCCACGGGTCTGAAGCGGCACAGTATTCAGAAAGCATTCACGGTCAGGCAGTAGCCAGGGGAAACCTGCACGCTCCGGTGTGTACGGATTGTCACGGCATTCATAGCATTAAAAGACCCCAGGACCCGACTGCAACCGTCAATGCCCAGAATCTGGCCACCGAAGTCTGCGGGCAATGTCACTCCGGCGTGACTCTTACGCGAGAGTTTGGCGTTCCCGGGAACCGCCTATCCTCCTACCAGGACAGCTATCACGGTCTTGCGCATGAGATGGGTTCCACCAAGGTTGCCAACTGCGCCAGTTGCCACGGCGTCCATGACATTCTGCCGTCCAGCGATCCGCGTTCCACCATCAACAAGGCCAACCTGGTAAAGACTTGCGGTCAGTGCCATCCCGGCGCGAACGAGAGCTTCACCAGGGGCAAGATCCACTTGTCGGATGAGCCGCCACAGGCTGCGGAGGCCAAGATCCTTGCCTTCATCCGGCGTTTCTACCTGCTGATGATCTGGGGCACGATCGGCTTCATGGTGCTCCACAACCTGATCATCCTGCGGAAGAAACTTGTGGACCGTTTGCACGGACACGCGCACATTTCTGGCGGGCCGCGCATTGTCACCCGCATGACGAAGCTGCAGCAGATTCAGCACCTCAGTCTCTTCGTGAGTTTCATTATTCTGGTGCTTACGGGATTCTCCCTGAAGTATCCGAATTCCTGGCTCGCGATGGTGTTCATCAACGAGTCCGTTCGCAGCATCGTGCACCGCATTGCGGGTTCCATACTGATCGCAACCAGCCTGTTCCATATTTTCTATGTCATCCGTTATGCGGAAGGCCGGAAGATGTGGCGTGACATGCTCCCTGAGCCGAAGGATGCCACCGATATGGTGGATGTCTTCGCCTACTATCTCGGCTTCAGTAACCGCAAGCCTCAGTTCAAGCGGTTCAATTACGCCGAGAAGATGGAGTACTGGGCGCTTGTCTGGGGAACCTTCGTCATGGGCGCTACCGGCTTCATGATGTGGTTCCAGGTTTTCGTTGGAGATCGTGTACCGCGCTGGTGGGTCGATGTTGCCACCACCATTCACTGGTACGAGGCCATTCTTGCCACCCTGGCCATCATTGTGTGGCACTTCTACATGATCATCTTCGACCCCGACTCATACCCGATGAACTGGGCATGGTTCGACGGCAAGATGAGCCTTGAACACTATCGCGAAGAGCACGCCCTCGATTACGAGACGCTCAGTGCGGTAGTGATGGAAGACGAACCTCCGGCGGAGCAGATTGTAGACGCCCCGCAGGAGAAAAAAAATAAGGATTCCGCGGCGACCGAATGAAGTATCTTTCGCAGTCGCGGTTGGTAGTTTAGTCGGCGGCAGGCCGGTGGATCGGCCTGCTGCTTTTTCTTGAATCTTGCTGTATGGTTAAGCGCGCCGTTTTTTGCGCGTCTGTCAGCCAGCATTAGTCGGTCGCAAGATTGGGCCGAATCCTATGCAGGAGTTATCGGATGAGTGACACCGGTTCGGTGAATACCCCATTGCCCCCTAATGGTGAAGACCTGAGCCTCCGCGAATTGTTACGTAACTACATCAGTCTGATTGGACTGGCGCTCGCGGCGGTCTCGCTTGCCAACATCATCTTTCTCTTTCTCCTAGATCTGCTGTCGAAACGCCCCAGCCCATACATTGGCCTTCTCGCCTACATGGTGATGCCTGGGTTCTTCGTCTTCGGCCTGCTTCTGGTGCCCTTTGGAATGTGGCGACAGCGTTCGCTGCATCGTCGCAAACTGCCAACTCTGCCCAAGTTTCCGTTGCTTGATTTGAATAACCCGGCGCAGCGCAGCAGCATTGCATTCTTTCTTGCCTTCGTCGTGCTGTTTGTCATCATGAGCGCGATCGGCAGTTATCAGGGTTATGAGTACACGGACTCCACGCAGTTCTGTGGACAGCTTTGCCATACGGTGATGCATCCCGAATACACCGCGCACCAGAACTCGCCGCACGCCCGGGTTCGCTGCGTCGACTGCCACGTCGGAAACGGCGCAAGCTGGTATGTGCGCTCCAAGATGTCCGGTCTGCGCCAGGTCTACTACACGGTGCTCGGAACCTATCCTCGTCCCATCGAGACGCCCGTCGCGAACCTGCGCCCAGCTCCCGAGACCTGCGAACAGTGCCACTGGCCCAAGAAGTTCTGGGGCGCACAGCTCAAGGTCATCAACGAGTTCGGCGACGACGAAAAGAACACTCCGCGCCAGATCAGCTTGCTCATTAAAACCGGTGGCGGTGACGCTAACAACGGCGAAGCCATGGGCATTCACTGGCACATGAACATCGCCAACGTCGTGATGTACAAATCCGATCCCACCCGCATGAACATTCCATGGGTGCAGATCACCGACCGCGAAGGTCGCACCACCGTCTTCACCGAAAAGGGTGTGGACGCTGCGACGATCAACAAGATGGCCGAACGTCGCATGGATTGCGTCGACTGCCACAACCGTCCGACGCATGATTTCCCGCCACCGGATCGCTCGGTGGACAACGCGCTGGCCACCAATCGCATCGATCGCAATCTGCCGTACGCCAAGATGGAAGGCGTGCAGCTTCTCACCGCCACTTACAAGACGACGCCCGAAGCACTCCAGGCAATCGCCACGCAAATCCCCGCCTTCTACAAGGACAAGTATCCCGATATCGCAAAGTCGAAGGCCGGCGAGATCGAGGAGATGGTTTCGCAATTGCAAAAGATTTTCCAGCGCACCATCTTCCCGGAGATGAAGGTCACCTGGCAGACGCACCCGAACAATATCGGGCACTACTACTTCCAGGGATGCTTCCGCTGCCATGACGGCAATCACGTCAGTCCGGATGGCAAGGTCATCACCAAGGATTGCAATGCCTGCCATACCATCCTGTCGCAAACGGAGGGTGCCGCCTCGATTGCAGCAACGCCGCAGGGTATGCAGTTCAAGCACCCCGTCGATATTGGCGACTTGAAGGACGTCAATTGTTCCGATTGCCACACGGGTGGAGTCGGTCCGTAAACGAATCACCGGTCGCACGACCACGTAATTTCGTGCGACGCCAATTTGAGGCGCAGCCGTGTGCTGCGCCTTTTTCTCGGACTCAGGATGTTCTGCATCCTCGCTGGAAACCCTTGCCAGGTAAGGTTTTCACCGGAGTGATGAACGTCACAGATTGTCGTGAGTAGAATCACGGCCCTGTGCGACATCGTTCCCGTATCTTGAGTTCACGGTCGAGCAACAAGGAGCTACCTGGCATGACCCCGAGTAAGGAGAATTCATGAACCCGAGCGCGAACGGAGCGAGTGGGCAGCAGAAATACACCCCGCGACTCATTTTCTGGGAAGTTACCAAGGGCTGTAATCTTCGTTGTGTTCATTGCCGTGCGACGGCCACCGAGTTGGCCTCCCCGACCGATCTTCCAACGCCCAAGGCGCTTGACATCATCGACCAGATCGCCAGCTTTGCCAATCCAATTCTTGTTCTCAGCGGTGGCGAACCGCTCTACCGTCCGGACATCTTCCATCTGGCGCGTTACGGCACCGACCGCGGTTTGCGCGTTGCGCTGGCCACCAACGGGACGCTGGTCACCCGTGAGATCGCGCGCAAGATCGTCGACTCCGGCGTGAAGCGCGTATCCATCAGCCTGGACGGCGCCAACGCCGAAACCCACGATAGCTTCCGTGGTATTCCCGGCGCGTTTGATGCTGCCATCTATGGCTTCCGTAATCTCAAGGACCTCGGAATGGCCGTGCAGATCAACATGACGATCGCACGTCACAATGCCGTCGAGTTGCCCAAGGTTCTCGAACTCGTGCGGACCCTTGGCGCCGACGCGTTGCATACGTTCCTTCTCGTTCCGGTCGGATGCGGCGTCGACATCGCCGACGAGCAGATG
The DNA here is from genome assembly GCA_021779935.1 of Acidobacteriota bacterium. Taxonomy (GTDB): domain Bacteria; phylum Acidobacteriota; class Terriglobia; order Terriglobales; family Acidobacteriaceae; genus JAJXZT01. The sequence goes on along the minus strand of JAJXZT010000071.1, from coordinate 30,014 downwards.
GTTCCGCCCGAAGAGTACGAGCGCATTCTCAACTGGTTTTACGATCAGTCGCAGAGCGGCGATATCGAACTGAAGGCGACGTGCGCGCCGCATTATTTCCGCGTCGTCCGGCAGCGCCGTGCGGAAGAGCGCAAGGCCACCGGCTACGGAGCAGCCCCCGCTGCCAACCCGTCGGAAATCGGTCCAACCGACATGACCATGCCGGGCTCCACCGGAATTTCGTTGAAGCCAGGTCATCCCGGCGGACATCCAGGCGGCCACCCCGGCGATCCGAACGCCATGAACGCTGTTACCAAGGGATGCCTTGCGGGTACCGGTGTGTGTTTCATCTCGCATGAAGGCCAGGTCTTCCCGTGCGGTTATCTGCCCGCGCTGGCTGGCGATCTTCGCGAACAACCGTTCTCCGAGATTTGGAATCACTCGCAAGTGTTTGACACACTGCGTGACAACGACAAGCTGACCGGAAAGTGCGGCTGCTGCGAATTCCGCAACGTCTGCATGGGATGCCGTGCGCGTGCCTTTGCTGCAACCGGCGACTACATGGCCTCGGAGCCATTCTGCGTCTATCAGCCAAAGTCAATGCAAGCCAAGGTGTAGAAACAAAACTTCCGGGCCGGACGGCAAGCCTGCGCAATCGCAAATGTCCGGCCCGATTTTTCTGATGTACCTGGTGTGGGGTCCGTTCATGGGGTTCAGGAACGGCAATCAACTGGCGAAGCAAGGTCGAACTGACCTGGGAGTATCTATGTCTGAAATGGTCACCAGCATCCGCCCAGTGCATCATCCTTCGCGCATCCGCTCGCTGGTATTTCCTCGTGAGCACGGCGCGTGGGGACTGCTGCTGGTGCCTCTGGTCACTGGCGCGTGTGTGGCTTTTCCGTACGGAAACGCAATCGGGAACCTTGTGCTTTTCCTGCTCACGTCACTTTCGCTTTTCTGTCTGCGTACCCCACTGGAAAGCTGGCTTGGTTTTTCTCCCATGCGTGCGCACACCCGCGAAGAGCGCAATGCAGTTTTGCAGACGCTGTCCATTCTTGCTCCATTTTCATTACTGTGTTTGCTTGGATTGCTCTGGGGCGGTCGCAATCGCGGGCTGTTGTTGATTGGAAGCATTGCAGGCGCGTCTTTCGCGTTACAGGCCTGTGTGCGGCTCTTCGGTCGCAAGGTTCGCACTGTCGCGCAAATCATCGGATGCATCGGACTTACATCCACGTCTGCGGGAGCGTACTACGTCGTTACCGGCAGGCTCGATCGCACCGCGCTTGCGCTCTGGATAGCGTCATGGCTCTTTGCCGGCAACCAGGTTCATTACGTGCAGTCTCGTATTCGTAACGCTCGTACTGCTGGCTTTGCGGAACGTGCGCACAGCGCGCGGAATTTTATCCTCGGGCAGATTCTGATGCTCGGCGCCGTGCTTGCCGCCGAACGTGCGGGACTGCTTCCGTTACTGGCGATTATTGCGTTCCTCCCGGTCACATTCCGCGGGTTCTTCTGGCTGGCCGGAAAAGCGCAGACCTTGGATGTGCAGCGGCTTGGTCTTGCGGAACTGCTGCACGGAATCACTTTTGGCGTCCTGCTGATGGCGGCGTTTATTCTTCGTCACTGAAGGACTCGGCCCAGGGCCCAGCTCATATTTGGTTTTGCAGTAGAAGCCTCCTGAAGTACCTGCATTGATTGATATCTGTATCGCATTACGCGGCGGGCATCGGGCCCGCCATTCTTTTGCCCAACCCATTGTCCGGCGCGGGAATAGCTGTCTCGCGATACAATGTCCCGGATGCCTTTTACGCCTATTGAGCCGTCCGACATTCTCCGCCGGGTCCCGGTTTTTTCAGCGCTCACCGAGCAGCAGTTCGAGCTAGTCCGTTCACGGATTATTGAGCGCCATTTCGATGCGGGTGAACTCGTCTTTGCTGAAGGCGAAAATTGCTCCGGGCTCTACGTCGTGAAAAGCGGCAGCGTGCGAATCTTCAAGAATTCTCCGGGAGGCCGCGAGCAGGTGCTTTCCATCGACGGCCCCGGAAGCTCCGTCGCTGAGCTGCCGGTATTCGACGGCGGCAACTATCCGGCGTCGGCCCAGGCAGTTACCGAAGCGACCATGCTCTTCTATAGCAAGCAGGACTTCCATGCGCTTTGCATGCAGTACCCGGAAGTCGGCCTGAAGGTTCTTGCCGTGGTCGGTGCGCGGCTGCGCAGACTCGTGGGTATTATCGAGGAGTTGTCGTTCACCACCGTCAGGCACCGCCTTGCTGCGTTGCTCGCGCGGTTAGCTCGTACGGAAGGGAAGAAGACTGCACAGGGAATTGAATTCACCCTTCCCAGCACGAACCAGGACATTGCGGCTCAGATCGGAACCGTGCGCGAGCTCGTTTCCCGCAACATGAGCCGTTTTCAAAGCGAGGGCCTGCTTCGTATCGAAGGCCGCACGGTCATCATTCCTGACCTGAAGAAACTTCTGGAAGAACTCAAAGATGGCGAATAAGACCGCGGAGGATGTTATGGACGCAGCCGAAACCGAATACCTGGCCGCGAAGAAATTCCTTATCGGCAAGGTTGTCGAACAGGCAACACTCGATGGAATCAACCTTTCCAGTGACGAGAAGGCAATGCTCGCTTTTTCCGAGGAAGACGGCACTCCGATCGATGAGGAGATGGTCGAGCGTTTCGATGCGACACATGACTCCGAAAGTTACGAAGCCAAGATTGCGTTGCTGATCAAGCGCGCATGGATACGAGACAGAACCGCCGGCAACTTGAAGGGCTGGCAGCAGAGTTTCAAGGCTATCCGTGATCGCGACTTCTATCTGCTTGTGATGCTCGATCAGTCCGGCATCGCCGGGAAATAGCCCTGGTCACGCGCCTCCGGCTCAGCACATCGACCGGCGGCGCCTCTGGTAGCCGAGCGGGAGCTCCGGCTTCTCCTCAGGCGGGCTTAGTTCGTAAAACAATCCCATCTGTGCGGCGTCCGGATGCTCCTTGAGCTTTCGCGCACGCTCCTGGTCGCGGCGCGACTCCCAACGAACGTTGTACTTCGTGCGCAGCGCCTTCATCAGATCTGAAATTCTTCTCTTGTACGCCTTCTCCACGAACGCCTTGCCCTCGTAGCGTTTCCTGTATCCCTCGGCCAACTTCGGAAACTCCTTGTCGAGGAAGGGAAGGAAGACGCTTGCCGAGCATGGCTTAAGGAACAGTGGATTCGCAAAAATATACTTTCCGCCTGCGTGCTTCGTCTCCCGCACCAGTGCATCCAGTGACTGCACGGAGTCTGTAATACCCGGCACCACCGGCGCGCAGATCACCCCCGCATCGATTCCCGCTGCGTTCAACTCCTTGACCGCGTTCATCCGCAGATCCGGTCGTGGAGCGCGCGGCTCCAGAATTCTCGCAAGCTGCGCATCCAGTGTCGTAATCGTCAGGTTGATGAAGAGGCTGTTGTGCTCCGCGATGCGCTGAAACAGGTCGATATCGCGCATCACCAGGTCGGACTTGGTCACGATGCCGATTTCAAAGCCCCTGTGCTGCGCCAGTTCCGCCAGAATCGTGCGCGTCAGTCCAAATCTGCGTTCCGCCGGCTGATAAGGATCTGTCGCGGTACCGATGGCGATCTCCTCTCCGGGCTTTACCTTCTTCAGGTCCCGGCGCAGAAGTTCCTGCAAGCCATCCCCCGGACGGCGACCGTATCCAGCTCCGGGTTCGCCTGCTTTCGGTTCCAGCCCGGCAGCCTGCTTCAGAAATATCTTCCGTTCGAATTCAATATTGTCGCGAATCTCCAGGAACTCGTGCGTGTACCGCGCGTAGCAGTATTTGCACGCAAACTCGCATCCCCTGTAGGGATTGATCGTCCAGGTGAACGGCATCCGGGGAGCCGTGCAGCGGTTCAGGATCGAGCGGGACTCCAGCGTGAAATATTCCACGTTGTGCCCCTGTCGAAGCTTGTCTCCTTCGGCGGCCAGCTTGGCGATACCGACAAGGCGTATCGGCGCCGAGCCCGGAACGCACTGTTCTTCGCCGCAGTTGTCCTGCTCGGCGATCTCGGAGAAACGGAAAAGATAGGAGTGATCAGCAGCAGCCATAAAACACCTTATTTCGCCTTTTGTTCGCTATGGAGGCTACTGCGATTCCGCTGTCGGTGTCAATCACTCTTGAACCTGATTCGCCACCCTCGCTTTGCATCACAAAAAGAAAAGGGTGACCGTAGTCACCCTTAACGTTTCGCAATCAGCATGTTAATCGATAAAGCTAAAGTTCTTCATTGAGGTTTTGTAAATACCTTCGGGTCCACCTGCGGATTGACCTCCACCGTTTGTGTCTCGGTCGATGCCGCTTGCTTGCCATTCTGCATGGTCACGCCCTTCATGGCAAAGTTCACGCCATTGACCGTCTTCCAATCGGATAAGTCAGTGGTGACCTCGGCCGGTCCAGTCTGTCCCACAACGTTCTGCTGCTCGCGCAACAAGGCGCCCGTGGTTGGATCGAGGTACCAGGTGACTTTCTTGCCGTTGAGGTAGACGTCCACGACTGCTGCGTCCTTGTCCCCAACCTTCGCCGTGCCATTGGCCACGAACTCGAGGCTGGAGTCATTGACGTGTTGCGCAATCGAAACATAGTGCCGGGCAATTTGCTCCAGCGCCTGTTCTTTCATGCTTGCCGGCAAGTCGCGGCTCTGGCCACCCATGGCCATATAAGCGACATCGGGCGTGACCACCCGCGTCATCTCACCCATCGGCGTCCCGATCTTCGCCATCATCTTGTCCGGCAATACGATCGTTTCGTCGACGTTGACTGTCATCTGCCCCTGTGGCGTTTCCACGGTCTGTTTGGATACTTCGTGCATTGCTTTTACTGCCTGCACATTGGCTTCGCCGCCCAGGAACTGGACGAACTTGGCCATCAGGGCCTTGCCCTCGGGATTGCTTGCTTTCGGTGCTGCCTCTGCCTTGGCACCTTCTCCAGGCACCGGGATGGTGATATCCAGGTTCGTTACCGGTCCCAATTCCGCGAGCTGCTTTTCCCAGTCCGCAGCTTTGCCCACCACCAGCACCGCGAGTTGGTCCTTGTGGAGATACTTCAGTGCGACGCGTTCCAGATCGGCGGTCGTCACCTTCTCCACGTGCGATTGGAATTTCTCCAGGAAGTCCGCCGGATAGCCGTAGCGTTCCAGCGTCATCTTTTCCCGCAGTACCTTGTCCGGCGTGTTGTAGTTGAAGATGAAGCCGTTCAGGATGGTGTCCTTGGCGCGCTTCAGTTCAGCTTCTGTCGGCGGATTAGTTTTCAGATCGCCGATTTCCGCCCACAGTCCCTTGATTGCCGGGATTGTGCTTTCCGACTTGGTTCCGATTCCAAGTTGGGTAATGCCCGGATGGTCCATTGACGAGCCGATACCGCCGCCCACCGAGTACGCCAAGCCTTGTTTGGTGCGCAGGTCGTTGAACAGCCGGGAAGAGAAGCCGCCGCCGAAGACCTCGTTGAAGACCTGCACGGCGAACCAGTCCGGATTGCTCCGCTTGATGCCGAGTTCGACCATGCGGATCTCGCTCTGGTTGACGTCGGCCTTGTTGACGACGTAAATCCCGGGCTTCGCGGGATGGAATTCAACTTCCGGCTGCGTGATTTCCGGGCCCTTCGCCCAGCCGCCGAAGGCCTCTTCCAGCTTCGCTTCCATCTGTTTGGTATCGAAGTCACCGGAGATCCCAAGCATGATGTCGTTCGGGAAGACGTGGTCCTTGTGCCAATTCACAAGGTCCTGCCGCGTAACCGCAGCGACCGTCGAGTATTCCATCTCGCGGACATACGGGTTGTTCTTTCCGTAGGCCAGGAATCCCGCCTCACGGCTGACAATCTGCCCGCTGCTGTCATTGCGCCGCGAGATTGCGGTGTTCATGTAGCTCTTCGCCAGGTCGATCTTGTCCTGCCGGAAGTCGGGATTCTGCATCAGGTCAACGAACATCTTGAAGACGTCGTTGAAGTCTCCCTTCAGGCAGTCGAACCCGATGGAGGTGGACTCATTCCCCGCGTCGGTCTCGATTTTTGCCGCACGCGCTTCCAGGAATTCGTCCATCTGGTCGCCGGTCATGTCCTTTGTGCCGCCCGTGCGCCAGACTTGCGAATAGATGCTCATCATGCCCACTTTGTTGGCGGGCTCGGCAGTAGCGCCGCCGCGGATGTAGGCAACTCCGCTGACCAGCGGAAGTTCATGGTCTTCCATCAGGTAGATGACCATCCCGTTTTTCAATACGAACCGGGTTGGCTGTTCAGGCTTCCATGCCGGCAACGGCGGGATCGGTACTTTCTGCCAGCTTGAAGGGATTGCGCCTGTTGTTACGCGGGCCGGAGCTTTCGCTTCGGGTTTCTTTGCCGCCTGGCTCCACATCATCGGGGCCGAGCCGATCAGGAGCGCCAGCGAGAGCAGAACTGCTGTCCGTCTGTTCTTCATTTACTTTGCCCCCTTTGTCGCGGCGTTCGAATTCTCGATATAACCAACCGTCCGGTTCGTGCTCACGAACACTTTGTTCGCCACGCGCCGGATGTCCGCTTTGGTTACCTTGTCAATTGCATTCAACTGGTTGAATAGTTCCTGCCAGTTGCCGTAGCGCAACTCCATGACCGCCAGGTTCTGCGCCAGCCCCGCGTTGCTGTCCAAGCTGCGGATCAACGACGCGCGCTCGCGCGTCTTGATCATCTTCAGCTCGGCATCGCTCACGTCCTGCGTCTTCACTTTGTCGATTTCTTCATGGATTGCATCGGCAATTTCCTGGTCAGTATGACCCGGTAGCGGAACGCCGTAGAAGGCGAACATGTTGGCATACTTCGATCCCGGGAATCCCGAGAATCCTGCCGCATATGCCGCAATCTTCTTTTTCTCCACCAGCGAGCGGTACAGGCGCGATGTCCGTCCGTCGGACATCAGGTCTGCGATCACCGTGTACACCGCGTCATCGGGATCGAGGTAGTCGGGGCGATGGTAGCCTTCAATATAGATAGGCTGCATCGGTTCCTTCAGAAGTACCTCGCGCTCGGAGTTCTGCGGTAGCTCCGGCGTCGAGTACTCATCCGGCTTCGGTTTCCCCGGGATACGTCCGAAATATTTTTCCATGATCGGAAGCGCCGTCGCCGGGTCCAGATCGCCAACCACCGCAATTACCATGTTGCTCGGAACGTAATACTTGTCAAAGAACTGCAACGCCTGGGTGGCGGAGAAATACCGCAGGTCGCCTGGATATCCGACCGTCGGACGATGATATGGATTCGAATCGAATGCCACCGACGTGAACTGTTCCAGGGCGCGGCCCATCGGGCTGCTGTCCACACGCATCCGGCGCTCTTCCGTCACCACGTCGCGCTCTTTATAGAACTCGCGCATCACCGGGTGCATCATGCGGTCTGACTCAAGGTATGCCCAAAGCTGAAACCGGTTGATCGGCATCGAGTAGAAGTATTGCGTCGAATCGTAGCTGGTGGAGGCGTTCATTCCAACTCCGCCTTCTTCCTCTACAATCTTTCCATACGCGTTCTTCACTGCGTATTTGTCGGCTGCAGTGCGTGCTTCTTCCCATGCTTTCTTAGCCGCCGCAACTTTCGCTTCGTCGCGGCCAATCACCTTCAGCCGTTCGTTTCTGTACGTCGCGTACGCTGTCTCGACCTTTGCCAGGGCGATTTTCTCGGCGGGATAGTTCGTTGTGCCGATGTCATACGTCCCCTTGAAGGCCATGTGTTCCATCATGTGCGCTATACCGGTTTCCCCCTTGGGGTCCTGGGCCGATCCCGCATCCACGATGGTGAAGAATGAAAACGTCGGCGACTCGGTCCGCCGGCATAAAACTATCGTCAGGCCGTTTGCTAGTTTTTTGACTGTGACGCGTTTCTCGAAGGATGCAAGGTCTTGTCCAAAGGCCTGCAACCCGAGACATAGTAGTAACAGGAGAGGAAGATAGGCTCTAAGCCGTCTCATGGTGCCTCCACGGAAAATGGGCGTCCTCGGCGGGATGCAAAGGTTTTTCCGGATTCTAGGAAGTTACAAGCCCTTGAATACCAATGTCAAACAAGTTACGGCAGATACCAGCAGAGCATTGCAAATTGAGACAACAATGGGAAATCATAGTTGGAAATGGGAGAATGTGCGCGGAGAAATGCCACTTTGTCTGGAGCCGCACGCAATATGCCTGAACCTGCTTCTCGCGCTTTCATCGGTACTTCCGGCTGGGCTTACCCTTCGTGGAAGCCAGACTTCTATCCCCAGCGCATTGCTCCCCGGGACTTTCTCTCGTCCTACGCCACGCGATTGAATGCCGTCGAGGTGAACTATACCTTTCGGCAAATTCTTGAACCTTCCACCATCGCGAACTGGCTATCGCAGACGCCCAGCGAGTTCCGCTTCGTTGTCAAAGCCCATCAATCCATCACGCACTTTCGCCGCTTGCGCAACGTCGAAGAGCCTTTGCAGAGATTCCTTGACTCCATCCAGCCGCTTTTCAAGTCCCGGCGCCTCGGTCCCGTCCTCTACCAGCTTCCGCACAATATGAAGGCTGACCCGGTTCTGCTCGATGAGTTCCTCGCGCAGCTTCCGTCCCGTCCCCGGCGAGCGGTCGAATTCCGTCACGACTCCTGGCTCTCTGAAGAAGTCTTCCGCGTCCTTCGTCGTCGCAAGACCGCTCTGTGTATCAGTGAAACGGAAAAGATCACGACTCCCGAGGTCCAGACCGCCGATTTCGTCTACTATCGCTTTCGTCATCCGGACTACACAAAGCGCCAGCGAACCGTCCTGCGCAAGCGCATCGAGCGCTTCCTGTCGGAAGGTGTTCCGGTCTACGCCTTCTTTATGCATGAAGACGAACCAAGCGGGCCCCTCTGGGCGGAGGAACTCTTCCGTGCCTTGCAGCGCTGACCGGCGGCACCCTTTTCGCCAACTCCGCTGCGTCCGATAATGCGCCATACTATCCTCGTGTCTCCCGAGAAGAATGATCGCGCCCTCGCCGGCTTTCTCGACTACCTCAAGGTAGAGAAGGGACTTTCGCGCCTCTCCATCCAATCCTACCAATCCGATCTCGCTCTCTGGACGGCATTTCTTGGCAAGCACAAACGCAAGCTTCTCACCGCAACACGGCAGGACGTTCGCGACTTTCTCGACAATCTTTTTTCCAATCAGTACGACGCCCGCACCGTTGCTCGGAAGCTCTCTGCCTTGCGCCACCTCTATCGATTTCTGCTGCTTGACCGCTTTCTCGAGCACGATCCCACTCTAAACATCGATTCGCCACGGCAATGGAAAGTCCTGCCCAAGGCTCTGGCCCGCACCGAAGTGGAGCAGATGCTTACCCAGGCCACTCCCGGCGAGAAGACAAAGTGGCAGCAGGCGCTGGAGCTTCGCAATCGCGCGATTCTCGAGGTTTTCTACGCGGGAGGTCTGCGCGTCTCCGAGTTGATTCACCTCAAGACCGCCGACCTGAAACTCGATCTCGGTTACGTTCTCGTGCGCGGCAAGGGAGACAAGGAGCGCATCGTTCCCATTGGCCGCAGCGCCATCGCCGCCGTCGCCGAATACAGCCAGAATGCGCGTCCGCTCCTCGAAGGCAACTGCAAATCTCCGGTGCTCTTTCTGGCCCGTGGCGCCCACGGCCTCACGCGCGAACGTGTCTGGGGAATCGTGAATGCGGCCGCCACGGTTACCGGCCGCCACGTCAGCCCGCATATGCTTCGCCACAGCGCCGCCACCCACATGGTGGAAAATGGCGCCGATCTCCGTACCGTCCAGACCATTCTCGGCCATGCCGACATTTCCACCACGCAGATTTACACGCATCTTGCGCTCGATCGTCTAAAGAACGTCTACAACTTGCATCATCCTCGCGCGCGGCGACGTCAAGCCGCAGCCGCTGAACCGGAGTCCTGAGATGGAGAGAAAACGAACCGGCGAATTGCTCCTGAAAGCGGCCGATCGCCATCCCTACATTTATGTTGCACTCTGCTATTTCGTCGTCGTCGTGTTTTCGCTAAGTGTTTCGGATCTGCTGGTGGTGCCCGGCTTGTTGAGCATCTTCCGCGCCCGCTGGGCATCCAGCGGAGACAATTTTTTCGTCGGCTTCGAAGTTCTGATCGCCTGGTGCATCTACGCCGCCGTAGTCTTTCTCTTTTCAATGCTGGTGTTCTGGATTACCAAGCGGACCTGGATTGTCTTCGTCAGGGCAAAACATATCGGCGTGGCGATTCTTCCCGGGGTGTTTGCTGCCGTCTACATTTTCAAGCGCTACATCGCGGTTGCTCTCGGCGATACCTATGTCAGGTACAGCGGCCTGCGCGTGGCGATGTTCGTGGCCGTAGGCGCGGCACTCGGCGGAATGGTGTTTTGCCACCTTGATTCGGAGTGAGAAAGATTCGGAGTGAGAAAGGGAATGATGAAGCACGTCCATGACGCCCGCCCGCCCGCTGCTTCGCGGACCTTTGTCGAAAAGGGTGTCGACAAATTTCTTCGTTCGCTGGTCGAAAAAAACGCCTCACCCCACACCATCAAGGCCTATCGCACCGATCTCGAACAGTTCACGCAGTTCATTGGCGACGCCAGGTGGGATGCGATTGATCACGTTCGCATCCGCAGCTTTCTCTCCCATCTCTACGATCGCGGACTCAGCAAGACTTCCGTCGCGCGCGCCTTGGCGGCACTGCGTTCGCTTTACAAATGGCTGGGACGGGAAGGTCTCGTCCGGCAGAACCCTGCGTCGCTCGTCTCCACCCCACGTCTGCCGAAAAAGCTGCCGCGCGTTCCGACCATCGAGGAGATGAACGTGGTGCTCGATACCGGCATGCCGGACAACGCCGCCTTTCCCGAGCGCGACCGCGCCATCCTCGAGCTTCTATACGGCTGCGGCATTCGCAACTCTGAATTGATAGGTATCAATCTGGAAGACATTCACTGGAACCGCGAAGCCATCCTCGTTCGCGGCAAAGGCAAGAAACAGCGGCTCGTTCCTTTCGGAGATTCCGCGGCCATAGCCGTGCGTGACTATCTGCCCCGGCGCCAGGAAATTGTCGCCCGCAAGAAGAAGCACGTTCCCGCTCTGCTCATCAATCTGCGCGGTTCGCGCCTCACCACGCGCAGTGTCGGACGCATTGTGAAGGCCATCGCCGTTGCCCGTGGTCTGCCCGCCGACGTCCATCCCCACACCCTGCGCCATGCCTTTGGCACACACATGCTCGAAGAGGGCGCGGACTTGCGGGCCATCCAGGAGATGCTCGGCCACGAGCGCCTTTCCACCACGCAGCGTTACACGCAGCTTTCCACCAGCAAGGTCATGCAGGTCTACGACGAAACTCATCCCCGTGCCCGCTGAGCATTTTGAAATCTCTTTAAGAAATTGCTGCTCGGTAATAAATTCGAATCCGCGTTCGCGCACGCAATCTCTGGCGTATGCTCTTGGTCATAGGAGGGTTTGATTCATGGCGACACAACCGCAGTACACGCACGCCGGAACGGCAGTGCGACACGAGATGGTCACCACGGCGTTCGAACTCGACAATTTCGAGATTGTTAAAAACCTTGGAGTTGTGCGCGGCATTGTCGTGCGTTCGCGCTCCATCTTTGGCACCATCGGCGCCGGCTTGCAGACCTTGGTCGGCGGCAACATTACGTTGCTCAGCAATCTCTGCGAAAAGACCCGCAACGAAGCTTTCGACCTGATGATGGAACACGCCGCGCAACTCGGCGCCAACGCCGTCATCGGCGCCCACTACGACGCCACCGACATCATGCAGGGCGTCACCGAGGTGCTCGCCTATGGCACTGCCGTGGTAGTGAAACCGAAGCCGCAGCAATAAATCCCCATCCGTATTACGCAGCGAAGGGACGGCCAAGCCGTCCCTTCCTCACATCGATGTCGGCCCCACGGCTAGCTGCGCTTTCGCACCGCTTCTTCCGCCGCTTTCGTCAGTCTTTCCTGCACCAGTTCCAGGTTGCGTTCGCTGGTCAGGTAGCTGATCACCATCATGCGAATCACGCTGCGTCCCTGTACCAGCGTATTTGAAATCCACACGCGGCCATCGCGCGTCACCGCTTCCACAATCGCCTGGTTCGCCGCGGCGCACGCCGCTTCATTCGTGCAGCCCTTCACCCGGAAATTCAGAATTGGCAGATACTGTTGTGTCGCCAGTTCCAAAAACGGCGAGTTGCTGATCCACTCCGCCATCGAGTGCGATAGCTTGAGTTGCGAATCGATCAGCTCCTCGTACGCCTGCCTTCCGTGTACACGCAGCGTCAGCCACAGTTTCAGCGAATTCATTCTCCGCGACCACTGCGTGCTGACCTTGAAATTATCGATCAGCGGAGCATTTGCGATCTTCGGCATGTACGGCGTTGATACACCAAATGTCTGCTCCAGCATTTCCGGCCGTGAAGTCAAAATCACTCCCGCTGCAAACGGCATCGCCAGCCACTTGTGCGGATCGATCGTGATCGAGTCTGCCTTCTCGATTCCCCGCATCAGCAGTCGATGCTTGTCTGAAAAGATCAATGCTGCGCCGTACGCGCCATCCACGTGGAACCACATCCCGTAGGTGCGCGCGATGGCGTGCAATTCTTCAAGGTTGTCGATTGCCCCGGAGTTCGTCGTTCCGGCCGTTGCGATCAGGCAAAATGGCCTGAATCCCGCCGCCAGGTCGGACTCTATGCGCGCCACCAGCGCCTGCGGATCGAGTTGTATCCGGTCGTTTACCGGAACTCGCCGCAGCGCCTTGCGTCCCAATCCCAACAGCCCGAAAGATTTGTCCAGCGAGTGATGCGATTCGTTCGATGCATACCCAACCGGTCGCGCTCCAATCGCCGCGACGCCGTCTTCCACCGACTCTGGAAACTTCGCCGCCAGCGCCAGGGCCAGCGCCGTAAAGTTCGCTTCGTTGCCGCCGCTCGTGAAGGTGCCGTCGCAAGCGCGGCTGCCCTCCGGTGCCACCTCGCCGTTGATCTTCTTGTGCCAGCCCACCCGTTCGGCGATCCAGCGAATCGTTTCGCCCTCGATCTTGCTTGCCAGTTGCGAGCGCGCCAGTGTTGCCAATTGCGGGTTCAGTGCGGAAACCAGCGCTTCCGCCAGCACGGCCATGTAGGTTGGCGTCGGATTCATCAACCCGAAATAGTTGGCGCTTGGAACGTGGAATCCCTTGTCGACCAGCTCCGTGCACGCCTCGTCGAGCACCGTGGCGGCATCCTCGGCAAGTTCCGGCATCGCGTCGCGCAGATGTCCAAACGTGCGCTCGTCCAGTGGTAGCTGGACGTTGCGCTCCGGGAGGGAAGAGAAGTATTGGTCGATTCGGTCGATGAGCCGGTAGCCAAGCTTCCGGCGTTCTTCACTTGTGAAGTCAAATCCCATGGGGTACTCGCTTCGGTCCTCAGCCATAGACCGATGTCTGCGCGGAATCGGCTTCCGTCCGGATGGCCGTTCCGATTGTGTTGGAGATCTTCGCCTGGAGCGCGATCGAAAGAATCTTACTGCTGTTCTTCCGCGCCTTCTTCTTCCTCTTCATGCTTGCCCGGCCGCAGCAGCGGGAAGAGGATCACGTCGCGGATCGACGGCGAGCCGGTCAAAAGCATCGTAACACGATCTATTCCGATGCCTTCGCCTCCCGTCGGCGGCATTCCATACGACAGCGCACGGATGTAATCCTCGTCCATCTGGTGTGCCTCTTCATCGCCCCGCGCCCGCTCGGAAAGCTGCTGTTCGAAGCGCCGCCGCTGCTCTTCCGGGTCGTTCAGTTCGCTGAACGCGTTCCCGATCTCCATTCCCGCCACGTAAATCTCGAAGCGCTCCACCCACTCTTCCGGTTCGTCGCGCTTGTTCTTCGAGAGCGGCGAGATGGCCAGCGGGAAGTCGTAAAGAATCGTCGGCTCCCACAGATGTTCCTCCGCCACTGCTTCGAACATATCTGCAATGGCGCGTCCCGTGGGCTCCTTGGGATCGTAAGGCATGCTGACCTTGGCGTTCTGCAGCCGCCTCACCATGTCCTCGACCTTCGCACGGTCTGAGAACTCCGCCATCTCCGGCTTCGCTCCTGCCTCTTCCGGCCAATACTTGGTGATCGCTTCGCGCATCGAAAGCCGCTGGAACTTGCCCCATTCGATCTCGCGACCCTCGAACATGGAAATCGTGGTGCCGTTTACATCGAGCGCCACCTGCTTCAGCAGTTCTTCGCTTAGCGTCATCAGGTCGTGGTAATCCGCGTAAGCCTGGTAGAACTCCAGCATCGTGAACTCCGGGTTGTGGTGCGTCGAGATGCCCTCATTGCGGAAGTTGCGATTGATCTCGTAGACGCGTTCCAGTCCGCCGACCACCAGCCGTTTCAGGTAAAGCTCCGGTGCAATGCGCAGGTAGAGGTCCATGTCGAGCGTGTTGTGGTGCGTGACAAACGGCCGTGCCGCCGCGCCTCCGGCCAGCGGCTGCATCATCGGCGTCTCCACCTCCACAAAATTTCGCTCATCGAAGTAACGCCGGATCGACTGCACGATCTTTGCCCGCTTAACGAACACCTCGCGGACTTCCGGGTTCATCGTCATGTCAACATAGCGCTGGCGATAGCGCAGCTCCACATCCTGCAATCCGTGCCACTTTTCCGGCAGCGGCAGCAGGTCCTTGGCCAGGAAGGTGATTTCGTCGACGTGCACCGTCAGTTCGTTTGTGCGCGTGCGGAAAAGATATCCACGCACGCCAATGTGATCGCCGATATCGAGCAACCGGAAGAGCTCGAATCCCTTTTCGCCTACCGCGTCTTTCTTGACGTAGATCTGCAACCGCTTACCGCCCTGCTGCAAGTGGCAGAACCCGGCCTTTCCCATCAGGCGAACCGCCATGATGCGTCCGGCAACGCGCATCTCCACGCGCGGGTTTTCCAACTGCTCAGCCGGGGTCTCGGAATATTTCGCCAGCACGTCCGGAATGAAGTGCGTGGCGTCGTACTTGTATGGGTAAGCCGGCTGGCCAAGGGCCTCAATCTGCTTCAGTTTGTCTTTACGCTGCTCGTAGATTTTCTGATCAAGAGACACGGTCTGGTTTTTCCTTTGCGGAGAGGGGTTGGTCCCGTATCTCCGGAATCCTCATTCGGCGCCATAAAGCCCGTCCGCGGCGGACCTTCCGTTCCGCACAAGCTACAATCCACATGTGACGTGGCTCACAGGCAAGTGCGTCATCTTTCGATATATAAGAAGTAGCCCGGGCGGCCGAAACAAGAATTATATAGAACGTCGCTGTTGATTCGTGCCGCCATCGGAGCTAGTATTCGGCGATTTCCGGAAGCAGTGCCGGATGGTGCTGTCTGTTTGCCGTTCACCGGGCGAGGAGTCCATGCCGCAAAATTACGTTCCAATCTTCATCTTTCTGCTCATAGCTTTTCTGATCGGTGCCGGGACCGTCTTGGTCGCGTCGCTCATCCGTCCGAATAACCCGGACAAGGTGAAGTTGATGCCGTATGAGTGCGGCATTGACCCCGTGGACAGCGCCCGCAAACGGTACACCGTGCGTTTCTACATCGTTGCCATCCTTTTCGTGGTCTTCGATGTGGAAACGGTTTTCCTCTTCCCCTGGGCCGTGCAGTTCAAGCTGCTGGGCCTTTTCGGGTTCGTGGAAATGATGGTCTTCCTTGGCATCCTGATCGTAGGGTACATCTGGATTTGGAAGAAGGGCGCCCTCGAGTGGATTTAGTTCCGCTCCGTGACGCACTCCCGGCCTGAGTGCCGGACTGCTGCTCCCTTGGCGGCCCTGGTCGCCGCGGGGCAGAGAAGTGATCTTTGTGTAGCGATCGTGACGCCCGCCAGTGCGTGGCACAGCGATCCTTCCTTGTGGCGAAGCGCGGGATTACCGGGCTGGGACGCGGTCAAAAACAGGGAAATTTCCCGATGTGATTATTGTCACAGTTTGACGTGACCCGTGTCAGTTCCGGTATGTGCATCGCTTATTTATAAATGTGGGTTAAACAAACCTACCTCGTGATCGGTAAGGGACAACCAAATGCCCGACGAGACGAAAGATAGCCAGAGTCCTGCCCCGGGGCAGGAGAGCCCGAAAGCCGCATCCGGCGCGGGTTCATCTCCGGCAGAGTCAACTTCAGCAGCGCCCGCCGCGCCTGCTCCGGCAGCGCCGTCGGCGGCCGCCAAACCGGCGCCGGCGCCAGCGGCGGCCCCCAAGCCACCTGCCCGCCCAGCGGCCCCAACGCCGCAGCCCTGGGAGTGCGAGCTGACGGCCCAGTTGAAGCAGACGTATGGGTCCGGAATTCGTGAGGCCGTTACCTATGTCGGCCAGCCGTATCTCGTGGTCGACAAGTCGATCGCACACGATATCCTCCGCCTAATGCGCGACGACGAGAAGTTCGACTACTTGGTCGACCTCACCTGCGTCCACTACCCGGCGCGCGAAGAGCAATTCGAGATCGTCTGGATTCTCTACTCGTTCAGCCAGAACATCCGCGTCCGCGTGAAGACCTCCATCAAGGACGGCGAAGACGTGCAGAGCGTCTGTTCCCTGTGGACCACCGCCAACTGGCTGGAGCGCGAGGCTTACGACATGTTTGGCGTCAAGTTTGCCGGCCATCCTGATCTCCGTCGCATCCTCCTGCCCGAGGACTGGAGCGGGTTCCCCTTGCGCAAGGACCACGGCATTCTGCAACAGGACACTGAGTGGGTTCACAAGAACCTCGGGATCGAGAGTGCGCAATGAGTAATTCCAATTTTTACGACGACGCACCCGTGGAAGCTCCCGGCAAGACTTTCCTCGACTCGACCGAGATGGTGTTGAACATGGGACCGCAGCACCCGTCCACCCACGGCGTGCTCCGCGTCATCCTCAAGCTCGACGGCGAAAAGGTCCTCGGCACCGAGTGTGTCATCGGATACCTCCATCGCGGCGTCGAGAAGATTGCCGAGAACCGTACCTACGCGCAGTTCAACCCCTACGTCGATCGCATGGATTACGTCGCGGCCGTTTCCAACGGTCTCGGCTACTGCGGAGCCGTCGAAAAGCTGATCAGCGCTGAAGTTCCCAAGCGCGCCGAGTACCTTCGCGTCATTCTTACGGAGCTCAACCGGCTTGCCAGTCACCAGGTTTGGCTTGGCACCCACGCCCTCGACATAGGCGCCATCACGCCGCTTTTCTATACCTTCCGCGAGCGCGAAGAGATCCTCAAGATCTTCGAGAAGTATTGCGGCGCGCGTCTCACCACCCATGCCTTCCGCATCGGTGGATGCCAGTATGACGCCTACGAAGGCTTCGACAGGGAAGTGCTTGCCTTCTGCGATGCCCAGGACCCCCGTCTCGACGAGTACGAGGAACTTCTGACCACCAACCGCATCTGGGTGGAGCGCACCAAGGGTGTCGGCATCCTCTCCGCCGAGGACGCAATCGCTCTTGGCGTAACCGGCCCTGTGCTGCGTGGCAGCGGCGTCCGCTGGGATCTCCGCAAAGCACAGCCCTACTGCTCCTACAAGGACTTCGATTTCGAAATTCCCATCGGCCTCACCGGCGATACCTTCGACCGGTACGTAGTTCGCATTCAGGAGATGCGGCAGTCCCTGCGCATCATCCGCCAGGCCGTTGCTGGACTTCCCGAAGGCCCCATCATGGCCAAGGTTCCCAAGGTGCTCAAGCCTCCGGTGGGTGAGGTTTACCACTCCATCGAGGCGCCCAAGGGCGAACTCGGTTACTACATCGTGAGCGATGGCTCCACGCAGCCTTACCGGGTTCGTGTGCGTCCGCCGTCATTCGTTAACTTGCAGGCGCTCGATGTCATGGTCCGCGGACGGCTGGTTGCCGACGTCGTGGCCGTCATCGGGACGCTCGATATCGTGCTGGGCGAGGTGGACCGCTAATGCGCCCGTTTTTGGATTACCTGCATTCCAGCGTGACTCCCGGTGAGTATGGGAGTTACCTCTGGGCCGTCATTTACATCCTCATCATCTTCGCGGTGGCCTCGGTCGCGGTCATGCTCATGACCTGGCTCGAGCGCAAGATTCTGGCGCACATGCAAGTGCGCCTCGGCCCCATGCGCGTTGGTCCGCACGGCCTCTTGCAACCCATTGCCGACGCCCTGAAGCTGCTCACCAAGGAAGACATCCTCCCCGACGAAGCCGACAAGGTTGTGTTCTGGTTCGCGCCCGTATGGGTCATGATGATCGCCTTCCTGAACTACGTCGTGCTGCCCTTCGGCAGGACTCACGCCGTCACCGACATGAACATTGGCATCCTGTTCGTCCTCGGTGTCTCCAGCCTCAGCGTTCTCGGCGTCATCATGGCCGGCTGGTCCTCGAACTCCCACTACCCGCTGATGGGCGCCTTGCGCTCCAGTGCGCAGATGGTTTCGTACGAAGTCGCCATGGGCCTTGCCATTGTCTCCGCCGTGCTCATGACCAGCCTGAACTCGACCGGCACCGGCACGCTGAGCATGATCGGCATCGTCGAAGCGCAGAAGGCTGCCGGACGCTGGTACATCTTCTCGATGTTCCCGCTCGGCCTGATCGCCTTTCTCATCTTTGCCATTGCCATGATCGCCGAAACCAATCGCGCTCCCTTCGATCTTCCTGAAGCTGAGAGCGAACTGGTTGCTGGCTTCCATACCGAGTACAGTGGCTTCCGCTGGTCGTTGTTCTTCCTCGCCGAATACGCGGCGATGATCGGTATCAGCTCCGTTGCCGTCACCCTCTGGCTGGGCGGTTATCTCCGTCCTTTCCCCAATCTTCTCAGCGGCCACTCCTGGGATCTCGCGTTCTCGCTCTTCCCGGGTCTGATCTTCGCCGGCATGGCGTTGATGTGCCTCATCGGCGCGGCTCGCATGCCCAAGATTCCGCAGATGAAGGTGCAGACCATCGGCCTCTGGCTCTTCGGCGGAGTCATCGCACTGATCGCCGTGGTGCTTTTCCTTCCGGGCGTGCGCGAGCGCGTTCAGGATATTTTCTGGTTTGCCGCGAAAGTCGCGGCCTTCATGTATCTCTACATCTGGTATCGCGGCACATTCCCGCGTTACCGCTTTGACCAGTTGATGAAATTAGGCTGGAAGGTGTTGCTGCCGGTTTCTCTCGCGGTACTCATCCTTACGGCGCTGGTCGGTATTCGCCAGGACCTTTCCACGGTCCTGATGGGGGTGTTGCGGTGAGCGTCGCTCCTCTGCTTCGCAAAATTTTTCTGGTTGATCTTATCAAGGGACTCTCGGTCACCTTCCGTTCGCAGCATCCGGACGAGCTGATCACGGAGCAATATCCGCTGGAGCGTCCCTGGATTGCCGAACGTTATCGCGGACAACCGCGCATGGCGGTCAATCCCGACACCGGCGAGTCGCTTTGCAACGGCTGCGGAGCCTGCGCGCTGGCTTGTCCGGAAAAGCTGATCACCGTGACCAGCGACCGCGATCCGGTGACCAAGAAGAAGTACATGACCTCGTACACCTACGACGTCAGTCGCTGCATGTTCTGCGGACTCTGCCAGGAATCGTGTCCCACCGACTGCATCGAGCTCTCGCAGGATTACGAGATGGCGCTCTACAGCCGCGAAGGCATGACCCTCGACCGCGTTCGTCTGGAGAAGGGCCCCGAGCCAACGGAGTACGCGCGATGATGCCGGTAGCCACAACATTCTTCTTCTACTTTCTGTCGATCATCGCCGTCGTCAGCGCCATCGTGGTTATCACCCGCAAGAGCCCGGTTCACTCGGCCCTCGCGCTCATTACCACGCTGCTTTCGCTCGCCGGTCTCTACCTGATGCTCTACGCGCCATTCGTGGCGGCCGTGCAGATCGTGCTTTACGCCGGCGGCATCATGGTCCTCTTCCTGTTCGTCATCATGTTGGTGAACCTGGAAAAGGCCCAGCTTGAGGAGCGCTTCAACAAGCAGTGGCAGGTCGCGCTCATCGCCGTGCTGACTCTCGGCGCGCTGCTTATTTTCATCTTCGAGAAAGGCCGTTCGGTCTTCCCGCAGACGGTTACGAATTTTCCTGAAAATACGAACACGCAGGTCATTGGCCTGCTCCTGTATCGCGATTACCTGATGCCCTTCGAACTCGCTTCCTTGCTCTTGCTGGTGGCGATCGTCGGAGCGGTGGTCATGGCGAAGAAGAGGGTGTGAGATGGCCGAGATCACGACATTGCATTACCTGGTGGTGGCTGCGGCACTGTTCCTGACCGGCGTGATCGGGGTGCTGACCCGGAGAAACGTCATCATCATCCTGATGTCGATTGAGCTGATCCTGAACGCAGTCAACCTGAACCTGGTGGCGTTCTCGCGGCTCTACAACCTCCACGGCCAGGTGTTTGCGATCTTCATCATCGCCGACGCCGCGGCTGAAGCCGCAATCGCCCTCGGTATCCTCATCGCGTTCTTCCGTAACAAGGAGACCGTGAACATGGATGAGGTCGATTTGTTGAAGTGGTAACGCAAGCCGTTCTTTTGGCGGGCTCTGGAACGAATTCGAACCCGGTGTCAGAAAGCACTAGCGACTGACGACCGATGACTGACGACTGGTTTTGACAATGTTCTTCCTGGAACACATTTGGATCATTCCTCTGTTGCCCATGCTCGGCGCGACCGTAATGTTTTTTTTCGGCCGCAAGCTCGACGATGAGCATGACAAGACGTGGGTCAACAGCATCTGCGTCGGCCTCGTGGTAGTGGCGTTCGCCTGGGCGTGCATGGCGGTCTGGCAGTTCGTGCACAGCGGGCAGCCATTCTTCGAAAAGGTGATGTACACCTGGCTCGGCAGCGACTCCGGCAAGCTCCTCTTCCCGATGCAGGGCGGTCATCTCGCCGAGTTCAAGGTGAACGTCGGATTCCTTCTGGATCCGTTGTCGAGCGTCTGGCTGCTCTTCGTCACCGGCGTCGGCATGCTCATCCACATCTACAGCACTGGGTACATGAAGCACGATGGAGGGTACTACCGCTTCTTCGGCTACATGAATCTCTTCATGTTCTCCATGCTGACCCTGATTCTCGCCAACAACTACGTCATGATGTTCGTTGGATGGGAAGGCGTCGGCCTGTGCTCGTACCTGTTGATCGGCTTCTACTTCCACAAGCATTCGGCGTCCACTGCGGCCAACAAGGCGTTCATCGTCAACCGCATTGGTGACGCGGGCGTATTGCTTGGGACGTTCATGATTTTCTGGGTGGTCGGTACCTCCAACTTTACATCGGTCACCGAGTTTGCCCGGACGAACGCCGCGCACCTGATGGGCAATCCGTATATAACAGCCGCCACCTTGCTGCTCTTCCTTGGCGCTTGCGGCAAGTCCGCGCAGCTTCCTCTCTATGTCTGGCTGCCGGATGCCATGGAAGGTCCGACCCCGGTTTCCGCACTCATCCACGCCGCAACCATGGTCACTGCTGGTGTTTACATGGTCTGCCGCTCCAACGCTCTCTTCCAGCTTGCGCCCGACTCCATGATGGTCGTGGCCGTGGTCGGTGCGATGACGGCGCTCTTTGCCGCCTTGATCGGTCTTGTGCAGAACGACATCAAGCGCGTGCTGGCCTACTCGACCGTGTCGCAGCTCGGCTACATGTTCCTCGCCCTCGGCGTAGGAGCATTTGCCGCCGGCGTTTTCCACGTACTCACGCACGCGTTCTTCAAGGCGCTGCTCTTCCTCGGTTCCGGCTCGGTGATTCACGCCATGAGCGGCGAGCAGGATATGCGCTGGATGGGCAAGCTCGGGAAGAAAATTCCCGTCACGTTTGGAACCATGCTGATTGGCACGCTGGCCATCGCAGGC
The DNA here is from genome assembly GCA_021779935.1 of Acidobacteriota bacterium. Lineage (GTDB taxonomy): Bacteria > Acidobacteriota > Terriglobia > Terriglobales > Acidobacteriaceae > JAJXZT01. The sequence continues at coordinate 8,306 of JAJXZT010000071.1, read as the reverse complement.
ATTCCGCCCTTCGCCGGATTCTTCTCCAAGGACGAGATCCTCTGGCAGACCTGGTCCAGCCATGCTGGCGCCTTCCGCGTCCTCTGGGGCATCGGCTACCTCACCGCGATTCTGACCGCGTTCTACATGTTCCGCCTTGTTTTCCTCACCTTCTACGGCGAGAGCCGTATGTCACACGAGGTCGAGCACCACGTTCACGAATCTCCCAAGTCGATGACCATTCCGCTCGTCATCCTGGCTATCTGCGCGGTGTTTTCAGGCTTCCTCGGTGTTCCGTCCGCACTCGGCGGTTCGGACCGCATTGGCCGATTCCTGGAACCGGTCTTTGCCATGCATGAGACTGTTTCCGCGGAAGCAATCCCGGCAGCCGGCGCCGAAGCCCTCGCTCCCGCGCAGCAAGAACAGAAGCCGGAAGGGGAGAGCCACGGCAGCGAATACCTCCTCATGTTCCTCTCGGTGGGAGCCGCTGGTCTCGGTTGGTACGTCGCCAAGCGTTCTTACAGCAAGGCAGGGAAGGATTATCCCGAGCCGATCAATGTGGCCGCTCCTCCGGTCTATCGCACATTGCTCAACAAGTTTTACGTAGATGAGTTGTACGACTACCTCTTCACCGGCCGTCGCAAGCTGGGCGGAGTGCGTCTCGGCGCGCAAGGCCTTGGCGACGCGCTGTGGGAGTTTGACGCCAACGTCATTGATGGCGGCGTCAACGGCGCGGGTTGGTTTACCAAGTTCACCGGCACCGTCTCCAACTGGTGGGACAAGTGGATCATTGACGGCATCGGCGTAAATGGTCCCGCCATCGTCGCGCGAGTTCTGTCGTACCCCGTGCGGCTGGTGCAGTGGGGACTTGTGCAGTGGTACGCGCTCGTCATGGTATTCGGATTGATAGGGCTTACCTGGTATTACCTGGCGCCCATACATGCTTTAAGGATCTTCTTGCTCGGTAAGTAACTGAATGAATCCGGCAGAAGATGCCGGGAGCCAGCCATAGTGCTGGGAAAACGGACGGATTAGCAATGTTCTACAACCATATCCTCTCGATCATCTTGTTTACTCCCCTCGTGGGGGCTCTGGTTCTCCTCTTCACACCGAAGGAGAACAAGAACGCCATTCGCTGGCTGGCGAACATCTTCGCCATGGCTGGATTCGCCGTCTCTCTGCCGCTGATTCCGTGGTTCTGGGCGGTCAAGAGCCAGCCTGGATTCAAGTTCATTGAGGGCGCTCCGAAGAACTGGATTCCCACTATCGGCGCGGGCTACTACCTCGGCATTGATGGCATCTCGTTTCTGCTCATCATGCTCACCACGCTGCTCGGCGCCATCTCCATCCTCTCCTCTTGGACGGCGATCGAGAACCGCGTGAAGGAATACTACATCTGGTTCCTCATTCTCCAGACGGGCATGCTCGGCGTCTTCATGTCGCTCGACTTCTTCCTCTTCTTCGTTTTCTGGGAAGCCATGCTCGTGCCGATGTACCTGTTGATCGGCATCTGGGGCGGTCCGCGCAAGCTCTACGCGGCCATCAAGTTCTTCCTCTATACGCTCTTCGGCTCCGTCTTCATGCTGATCGGCATCCTGTTCCTGTACTTCTTCAACCACGCACAGACGGGTGTCTACACCTTCAGCATTCCGGCGCTCTACAAGACCGCGCCGCTCATTCCGTCCGTCTACGGGCCCACGGCGGGTGTCATCCTCTTCCTCGGCTTCTTCCTTGGATTCGCGATCAAGGTGCCGATGTTCCCCTTCCACACCTGGTTGCCGGATGCCCACGTGGAGGCCCCAACCGCTGGCTCCGTGATCCTCGCCGGCGTCCTCTTGAAGATGGGAACGTACGGTTTGATCCGCTTCTCGCTCCCGTTCTTCCCGGCGATTGTGCAGTATCCCCGGCTGCGGGCATGGATGATTGGCCTCTCGATTGTCGGCATCATCTACGGCGCGCTTGTCTCGCTGGTGCAGAAGGACATGAAGAAGCTCGTGGCGTATTCTTCTGTCAGCCACCTTGGCTTCTGCACTCTCGGTATCTTCGCTCTCAACGGCCCCGGCCTCAGCGGTTCGGTGCTTCAGCAGATCAACCACGGCATCTCCACCGGCGCACTCTTCTTGATTGTCGGCATTCTCTACGAACGCCGGCACACCCGCGAGATATCCGAGTACGGTGGCATCTCCACCGTGATGCCGATCTATGCGACCATCACGCTCATCATGTTCCTGTCGTCGATGGGCCTGCCGTTGCTGAACGGCTTCGTCGGCGAATTCACCATCCTGCAGGGCGCCTTCATGGCCAACAAGTATTGGGCCGCATGGGCCGTCCCCGGTGTGATCCTCGCTGCTGCCTATCTGCTCTGGCTCTACCAGCGAGTCTTCTTCGGAAAGGTAGAGAATCCGAAAAACGAGAAGTTAAAGGATCTCTCGGCGCGCGAAATCGCAACCTTCGTTCCGCTCCTGGCCCTGGCTCTGTGGATCGGCGTTTACCCCAAGCCGTTCTTCCAGATACTCGACGAGCCCGTGAACGAGATCGTTCAGACGATCCAGACCAACGGCGTCTACAACGCGGAAGCGGAGCCTTCGGTCCCAGCGGCTCCAGCCATCGCGGCTCCCGATGAGCAGAAGCCCGATGCAACCGTGGCCCCTGAAAAAGTTACTGCGCCGAAGTCGGGTGAATTCAAGCCCTCTACCGCCGCCGTCAAGATCGCGGACAACCAGGGCTCGCACTAAGGTTATTTGCCGGCGCCAGTGTGCGCCCGCCCCGAAAGGGAAATGGACGTGTTGACTACACCTTTAACGGCGTTCTCGCAGTACTTCAGCAAGTCGGACTACGTGCTGGCTCTGCCGATGATCCTGCTGACGGTTTTCGCGCTGGGCATCCTGATGATCGACCTGATGCTGCCGGAAGAATGGAAGCGTCTCAACGCCTTGACGGCGCTCATCGGCCTCGGCTTTTCCGCTGCCGCTGTCTTCCGGATTCACAGCCTCCTTGGGCCCGAAGTCTCCTGCATTCCCGGATTCTTCGGCACCGTCGTCATGGATCGCTTTGCCGTCTACTTCTTCTACCTCTTTCTCGTCGGAGCGGCGGTAGCCGTGCTCATGTCGGTCAAGTATCTCGAGATTGAGCGCGAAAACCATGGCGAGTATTACGCCCTCATCCTCTTCTCCGTCATCGGCATGATGGCCATGGCCTGCGGCTATGACATCATCATGCTCTTCATCGGACTCGAGCTGATGGCGCTTTCCACCTATGTTCTCGTCGGCTTCCTCCGCCGCGATCAGCGCTCCAACGAAGCTGCTCTGAAGTACCTGATCCTTGGCGCGTTCTCCTCCGGCATCTTCGCCTACGGACTTTCGCTCTTCTACGGACTCACCGGCTCCACCAACCTCGGTACCATCGCCCAGGGTCTGGAAAAACGCATCTCCGCGAACCCCAACGATCCCGTTGTGATCTTCGCCCTGCTCGCCGTCTCCACCGGACTCCTCTTCAAGATCGCTGCCGTGCCCTTCCACCAGTGGGCGCCCGACGCCTATGAAGGCGCGCCGACGGCGATCACCGGGTTCATGTCCGTTGCCGTCAAGTCCGCTGCCTGGGCTCTCTTGCTGCGCATGTTCCTCTTCGGCTTCTATCCGTTGCGCGCGCTCTACGTGCCCATGTTGATCTTCGTCGCCCTTGCCACCCTCACCGGCGGCAATCTGGCGGCCATCACGCAGACCAACACCAAGCGCCTGCTTGCCTATTCGTCCATTGCCCACGTCGGCTATATGTTGCTCGGTCTCATCGCCAGCGACGGCACTTCGAACACCACCGGCATCAAGGGCATCATGTTCTACCTGCTCGTCTACACCTTCATGAATCTCGGCGCTTTTGCCGTCATCGCCTCGCTCCGCCGCCGCGAGATTATCGGCGACGACCTTGACGACCTCGCGGGCTTGTACAAGAAGGCTCCCGTCGAAGCGGTTCTGATGTTGATCTTCCTCCTGTCGCTCGCCGGAATCCCGCCTCTGGCCGGCTTCTACGGGAAGTACTTCATCTTCCTCAGCCTCGTCGAGACCGGACACTTCGCTCTCGCCGGCATCGCCGTTCTTTACGCCGTGGTTGGCCTCTACTACTACCTCAAGATGGCCAACGCGATGTTCATGCGTGAAGAGACTACCGCCGAGCCGGTCAAGTCCAGCCCGTCGATGTCGCTTGCCCTGGCCATCTGCGCCATTGGCACCATCGGCATCGGGCTTTTCCCGAACGTCTTTATCGAGCTCGTCAACTGGTCGATGTCCGGCGCCAACGCCGCGACCATCGCGCAGTTGATGCACTAACGAGCTTTTCCGTTCGCCCCCGGCTTCAACTCCGGGGGCATTTTCTTGCTCGTCATGCGGTACCGCCTCTTGCGAGCGTCTGATAGGCTTTGGCTATGCAGGACAAACCCGACAAGCCGGCAGGCAAAAGCCTCTGGGTGCAAATGGCCGAGTACAGCGAACTGGCCTTTTTGCTCCCCGCCACCACCGTTGTCGGATGGCTCTTCGGCGCCCTCATCGACCGCTGGCTGCACACCACCTGGGTCTATCTTGTCGGATTGATCTTCGGCATCATCGCCGGGTTTATCCAGCTCATCCGAACCGTCCTTTCCTCTGAGCGCAAGCCGTGATCGACGATCCCGAGAACGAGCAGCCTGATCAACCCTCGCCCGACGCTGCTCCGGACTTCTCCACCGAGCAGCCTCCGCCGGAGGTCACGGCATTCTATGAGGGTGCCATCGCCCGCGTCCGTCTTCTCATGCTTGTCTTCGGACTCGCCGCCGTGACGTATGGCGCGATCATTCATGGCCTACCCATCGCTCTCGGAATCCTCGCTGGCGGCGCCGTCGCCTATCTGAATTTTGTGTGGTTGAAGATCGCCGTCACCCATTTTGCCGACCGCCTGGCGAACACCGGCGGAGGCGATTCCGGCACCGGCGTTGTCGCCCGATTCATGCTGCGTTACGGCCTGATTGGCATCGGCGCCTATGTTATACTGCATGGTTCTCCCGGAAGCCTGTACGGCTTTCTGGGCGGCCTGTTGTTGCCCGTACCGGCCATTCTTTGTGAGGCCGTTTACGAGCTGGTAGTAGCGCTCCGGCGCGGACTCTGATTCGTGATCCCAAACAAATTCAATGGTTGAGCAGCTTCCTTTTACCGCGCTACTGAATCGCCTCTTTGCCGGGCCGGTCACCGCCCTGCTGCACGCTCTCGGCGTCCATGTCGAGAACCCTGCCGCGCCGATGAGCAATGCGTTCGCCATGGAAGTCCTGGTGTTTCTGCTGCTCACTCTGTTTTTCGTCATCGTGCGCTCGCGCCTCTCCGTGGAAAAGCCCGGCGGTCTCCAGCACACCATGGAGCTGTTCCACGAGTTCGTCGTTGACCAGAGTCACGAAATCATCGGGCATGGCAGCGAAATCTTCACGTCTTTCCTGGTGACTCTCGGACTCTTCATCCTGGGTTGCAATCTCATCGGTCTGGTACCGGAATTTGAGTCGCCCACTGCGTCGCCGGTGGTTCCTCTCGGCTGCGCGCTCGTGGCGTTTTTCTATTATCACTACCATGGCTTCCGTCGCCAGGGAGTGGGGAAGTACCTGTTGCACTTTGCCGGCCCCATGCCGGTGCTCGCTCCGCTCATGATCCCCATTGAGATTGCCAGTCACCTGGCGCGTGTTCTGTCGCTCACCATCCGTCTCTTCGCCAATATGTTCGCCGGAGACATGGTGACCCTTGTGTTCTTCTCGCTCGTCCCCGTCGCGGTCCCGGTTCTGTTCCTCGGACTGCACGTTGGCGTGTCGCTGTTGCAGGCGTACATCTTCGTCCTCCTGACGATGGTCTACCTCGCCGGCGCCGTCGCGGAAGAGCACTAATCAAGTTTGGTTGTGCTGCAAGCGTGAGGGCCCTCGCCGTTCAAGGAGAGCCAACCACCCACTGGCGGCAATTGATAGGAGAAAAATAATGCGTAAGTTCGCTTTTGTGTTCCTCTTCATGGCGCTGCTTTGCCTTGCAACGCCTGTGTTCGCCCAGACGACCGGCGGCGCCGCGGCAACCTCCAGCACCAACTGGGTTGCCATCACGGCCGGCTTCTCCATGGCGATCGCTTCCGGCCTTTGCGGCCTTGCACAGGGACGCGCCACTGCTGGCGCCGCTGAAGCCCTGGCCCGCAACCCAGCCGCACGCGCTGGCATCCAGCTTGCCCTCATTCTCGGCCTCGCGCTCATCGAGTCGCTGGCTCTCTACACGCTGGTGATCATTTTCGCCAAGGTGAAGTAAGCAACCATCGCAAAAGTTCAAAAGCCTCCGTCCCGCGACGGAGGCTTTTCTATTGGGGGAGGTTACTTCGAGACTGCTTACTGACAGCCGCTGAACGCGATTGTCTTCGCCGTCACCGTCGTCCCCGATGACACGCTCAGTGGGGTCGTACCATCCTGCTGCACTGCGGTTGTCAGTTCCGTGGGTGAGCAGGTTGGAGTAGCTCCCGAATTCGGTTGAAACGCTTGTGCGTCAACCGTGTAGTTCGTCGCGGAACCCGAGGCCTGTGTATAGGTGGTTCCGCTGCTGCTGAATGCTCCGAGGTATGGCTGCGCCGCTGGCAGCCCCAGTGTGTAGCCCGCGCAGTAGGTATTCACCGCGCAGGAATTTCCGGCTGCTGTCGTCGTCGCCACCATCGTCGATTCCTGCTGCACCAGCGGAATCGTTACCTGGACGCTCGATCCTGCAATCGTCAACTGCTGTTGCGCTGACAACGAGATATCTTCGGCAATCCCGCCGGTACCTCCCGCCGTCGACACCGTTCCTGCGATCATGCCTTGCTGATTTGCCAGGACCGGCTGTGCATACATCGGAATCTTGCCGAGTGCGTTTCCGGGCTGCACGCCGCTGGTGATCGTCGCCGAGTATGCTGTCGGCGTGAGACCGGAAGTTGTCAGCGCCACTGCCACCACGTCATACGTACCGCTCGGCACCGGACAGAAGATAAAATTGCCGCTCGAATCCGGAGTTGTCTGCATCACCATCCGGTCGACGCCGTTCGAATCTTTTGTCTCCAGTGCGACGATTGCTTTGGCTCCAGAGATCGCCGCCATCGAACCGGAATCCACGATTTGTCCGGTAATCGAATTGGAACTTAATGCGACCTCGCCCGCATGTAAAACCGGTTTTAATCGAAAGGCTCCACTGCCTTGCAGGATGATGGAGGCGCAGGCATCGAAGTTGATGTCCAGCCCCTTGACCTGTCCGGCAGCCACCGTGAAGTTGCCACCCGCTATCTGTCCGGAAGGAATCTTGATGCCCGTCTGTGTTTCGCTCGACAGATTCAGCGGATAGGTCTTGCCGTTGTAGACCACGCAATTATTCGTGCTTCCGCACTGGTTGCTTGCCACCGACGCCGTATCCGGCGCCAGCAGCAGCCGTATCTGCTGATACGTGCCCGGCTGTATCTGTGTATTTGAGCCAAGTTGCGCGAGCACGCAGCCATTCCCGCCAAGTGCGAGCAGATCAACCTGCTTGGGTGCCGACTTCAGGCCTGGTGTCAGGTCCACCCAGCCGCTGTCAGACGCCTGCGCCGTGGCACTCTGGTGTATCTCTACGTCCGCAATGGACACATACACGTGACTGTAAGGACCGCCGGGTGACGCGCATGTCGGCGGATCGGTCATCGTTGTGTTCACCGTCGCCATCGACGATGGATTGCTGGAACTGCCTGAACCTCCTCCACAGCCTACCAGCCAGATCGCCGATGAAACCGCTACGCCTACAACAGCAACTAGCAGGTATTTCGTTTTCATATCTCGCTCCTCAGCCCACCACACCTGTGAACTTGCACACTTCGGGCCATACTCATTCAGCCGCCACGTTTGTATTACTTTGAGAGGCGGGAAGAGAACAAGCCCACGCATTACGAGTCACTTACATCGCAGAGTCTGAGTCGTTAGCAAAGAACCGCAGATTCGTACGACCGGTGAAGATAGTGAAAATATGCTATACCGCGTAATTTCTGTCCAATTACCAAAGAAAATAGTGTCGTGCCCAAATGGACGATCACTTCACTCGCAGAAAGCCCATTTAACAAAAGTCATTGCCCCTCTGCGCCCGCTGCGTTTTTCTTATGTTTTCTCACCGTGTTCTTCCGTGACCTCTGTGTTGATCCTTACTTCTGCTGTTCGTGACTCGCGACTTGTTTGTCACATGATTTCATAACGACGTCGGCTCCTTGCAACCCGAGTAGTCTTGGAAGTACCACGACCAAGGCTCAGGAAGAAGGAGCCGAACATGTTGATTATAGGATGTGATTTTCACCCTGGGATG
>JAJXZT010000003.1 GCA_021779935.1 Acidobacteriota bacterium | reverse complement strand
ACTGAAATAGCCCCAGTTCCGCTCGTTTCTTGCGAACGAACATTCGCCACCAAGCCTGCTCAGGAAAACCAAGAACCGCCCCGATCACACCCGCACACGCAGTCGGTTACTCAGACAGGCTCCTAGTGCCGTTTGTCAGGTTCACCCTATAAAAGCCGGATTCGGCTGCGGCGTCGTCGTAGGTTAGAACCACGAGGGACGCCGGCTCCGGAGACCAAATAGTACGGTGATTGCCAGAAACGATTTCAACAACACGACGGTCTTCGATGCTGGACAGCTTCATGGCAGGTTCGCCCTCTCGAACCTTCCAGACAGAACCATTTCGAATGAAGAATATCCACATTCCCTTTGCATCCCAGAGCGGCGCACGTTGTTTCTCCGGGCCGGGAGGAGAATCGAAGTGCGACAGATTTTGCGAGACGCCTTGTTTAAGATTGATGACATAGAGGTCGCCGATAGCGGCATGTTCAAGGGGACCGCCGGTCAAGTACGCTAGTCGGGAACTGTCAGGCGACCATGAAAAAGGAGAACCATCGTATTCGAGGCGAACATTATTAGCGAGCGTTCGGACTTTGCCTGTTGCCACCGCGACAACGGACAGAGTCCATAGGATCTGTTGGGATCCCTCCTGTTCGAAACGGATTGGGCTGCTAAATGCGATGCGGGAAGCATCAGGTGATATTGCGTATGTTCCAAGCCGCAGACCATTCGTGAGTCGTCTCACCTTCCCCGAGTGAATGTCGATCAGTGCGAGGTCGCTGCGATATACGTCCAGGCTCCATGGTTCAGTTGACATGCTCGCAGTGGTGTTTGGAGGACATACAAGTGAGCAATAGACCCTCACAGTTGGTCGTTCTTTCCCTCGCGCAGAATTTGCTTCAGTGCGCAGCGCCTTCCCAGAGCCAGACAGGGAAGAGTTATCTGGAAGTAGAGTGACTAATACTTCCCGATTATTCAGCCATCGAAGTTTGGTTGCACGAATATACAGGTCGGATACCTTTTTCAAGGTTCCGGTGTACCGTTGCCATAACCACAGCTTGGCGATACCACTTCCATCTCGGTCCGAGAGAAATGCCAGGTAGTGCCCGTCGGGCGACCACGAGGGAGACCCGTTGTCACCTTTTCCATCGGTCAGATTCACCGTTTTACCAGTAGGGGTATTGGCCGCATAAAGATCGCTATCTCTTGATGCAAAAAAGATCTCCTTGTGCGCAATTCCCGAATCCGGTGTTGATTGCCTGTGTCTGTCTTTGACCGCATACACCAGCCATTGTTGATCAGGCGACCATGCCGGGGCTGTAAATTCGCTAAATTCGCGACTGAAAAGCAGGTCGCCGATTCCGAGCGGTCGTACATTCTGTGCCACGACGCAGGCCGGGAAAAAGAGGCCAAGGAGAAACACGAACAGCGGGCCAATTCTCTTGGATATCTTCACGGCAATTGCCCTCAATCGGAATGGAACCAAATGGTCAGAACGTGAGCTTCAATGACAGTTGCAGAGATCGAGGACCGCCTTCTTGGAACAGGGAATTTAGGCCCCCTAGCCCCTGATTGAGCATGCTTGTTGACTGGAGGAAGGGCCCTCCAAAGTCAACGTAGGCCGCCGGATTGGTGAAGTTTGGATGATTGAAGACATTGAAGGCGTCAGCGCGAAACTGGAGATCAAAGCGGTTCGTCAGAGAGAATTTGCGGCCGACTGTCAGGTCCACCTGGGTTAATCCGAATCCCCGGATGTCGTTACGCTTCTCAGTGCCTTGTCGTGGCGTTGAAGGAACCGCGAACGCCGCGGGATTCAGGACTTTTCCGCCCGGTGCTACAGAATTGGCAATCCACAGCGGTTGGCTGGGGAGACGATCTGGTCGAGACGTGGCATCAAGACCGGGATCCGGTGACTCAAGAATCACAATTCCGTTGAAAGGGAAGCCAGTACGGGCCACGATCACAGAATCGACCGACCATCCTTTGGTAAGCAAGTTGACGATTCCGGATTTTGCTGCCGGCGGCAACGCATAGGTAACTGCCCCTGAAAAGCTATGGCGGACGTCGAAATCGGAAGATCCGTAATCACTCGCGGCTGAGATCACGTTGCTAGGTAACGCCGCGACGACGTCATTGGAAGCATTGTCGAGGGAGTGAGACCAAGTGTAATTCAGCAGCACCTGCAGGCCCGCCGATACGGGTTTGCGGTACTGCAATTCCAGAGCATTGTAATTTGACCAAGCTGAGTTGTTAGTCAGCAGAAAGTCCCCGTTGATATTTGCATTGGGTGCAAAGAGGGCTGACTGTCGTAGCTGGTCACGTCCCACCTGTCCCACATAAGTGGCCGAAACGACTTGCCGTTCATTAAATGATTTCTCAAGAGCGAGGTTCCATTGATAGGAGCGAGGAAGTTTAAGATTCGGGTCAAAACCGCTTATCAAGCCACTGTACGGAGGCTGCACTGAGATGGTCGGTAGATAGGGCCGAACGTCTACCATTGGAAGCGTTACCGAAGCACTATAAGTGTTGGCCGAGTTGGGGAAGGAATAGCCGAGATTCGAAGCGGACCCTAAGCCGAGGTCGTAGAAAACTCCCACGCCACCGCGCGCCACGAAGTCTCCTTTCCCCGTCAGCTTGTATGCAAAACCAAGCCGAGGTGCGAAGTTGGTATACGTGGTGCTCCAAAGCGAGGAACCGACGGGAGCCAGGCTGATTTTAGATGGATCGCTTACGTCGCGCCATCCGGTCACGGTTGTAGTTCCACGCGCCGAAGGAGCAGGATTGAACTCCCATCGCACACCGTAGGTGACGACCAATCGCGGCGTCGCCTGCCAAGCATCTTGTGCATAAAGTGACAGAGACTGTGCAAGGAACTTGGACGGGAGGTAGTGAGAAACGGACAGGGAGACTCGACCAGTGTTGAGCAGAGACTCGACGCTGCTGGCGCTGGCGTTGACGATGTACGAGACGGGATTCTCGTCCAGGAAGATCGCGCGGTAATCTCCTCCGAACTTTAGCTGATGCAGTCCAACCGTGATTGCTAGATCGTCTGCGACGTCAATCTGTCTTGTTCGGTTGCGTCCATCGGGCCCGACATAGGATGCCGCAGTTGTGTCAAGTGTCCCAAAGTGTGCAAGAACATCGGAAGCCTGAAGAGGGGCCGCGATTAGGTTGGGGGACAGGGCTGCCGCGCCGTATGTTTGGTCAGACGCGGTACCGTACGCCAGACCTGAAGATTGCGTTGAGAAGTTTGCGCGCAGGCTGTTCAAGACTTGGCTGCTGAATGCCATGCTGGCATTTAGCGTCAGCGTTTTCGTGTTTACCGTCGTCAAAAACAGTGAAGTGACCCCAGCCACGGGTGTCGCGAATTGGGACGGCGCATCGTTATATCGCCCGAACATAGAAAATCGATCGTTGAACTTATGATCGATGCGCATGCTTCCTGCATCGAGTGTCGCGCTGGTGGAATATCCTCCCGTGAACTGGGCCGTGTACCCATTGGCCGAGGTCGGTCCGTTCGGTATTGAAAACGCGTTCAGAAAAGGAGCAAATGCCGAAGGAGCGGAATTTCGTGCACTCTCCGACGGCACCTGCTTTGTCTGGGTATTCGGAAGCCTGAGCCTGGCGCCCTCGTAGGACACGAAGAAGAATGTGTTATCGCGAAGAATCGAACCACCCAGAAAGCCTCCGAAGTCATTGTGCCGCTCCGGCGCCCTGGGTCGCTGTGCGTGATTCGCAAACCAGTCATTTGCGTCCATTACGTCATTTCGAAAATACTCGAACAAACCGCCGTGAAACTCGTTGGTTCCGGATCGCGTGGTTAATACCACTTGCCCACCGGGAGTGCGGCCAAATTCGGGAGCGAACGAGGATGTTTCAACGCGAAACTCCTGCAATGCATCTACAGAAATCAGGCTGCTGGTACCACCGATTGCGCTGAAGGCTTGCGACGTGCCGACCCCAGTGCCATTCACGCCCAGATACTGACTGACTCCAAAGTTTGCCGACATACCGTCAATAATGAAATTGTTGGCCGTTGCTCTCTGGCCGCTTATCGAATACTGGCCCGGCGCTGATCTAGAGGGCGCAATGACAACGCCGGGGGTCAGCTGGAGAAGGGTGTTGAAGCTGCGGCCGTTGAGCGGCAGATTCTCGACAAACCGCCTGTCGATCACCGTCCCGACGGAAGACGATTGAGTATCCACGAGCGGTGCGCCACCTTGAACCGTGATCGTTTCTGAAAATGCCCCCACTGGCAACGTGAAATTGATTGCCAGCGCATCCTGCACGTTGAGGGTGATGTCGGGCTTAATTAACGTCTTGAACCCGACTTTTGATACCTGGATTCGGTAGATTCCGGGCGGAAGGTTTGGGATCGCGTAGATGCCTTCATTGTTCGTTGCGCCCGGATAGCTCACTCCTGTTGCGTCGTTCACAATTTGAACGTCGGCATGAGCTATGGCTGCCCCGGAAGGGTCGACTACGATACCACTAATGGTTCCGTTCGCTGATTGTGCAAACGCAGCAGCTGATGCAAGCAGAAAGAACAAAAACAATCGAAGCGCGTAAGACAGTCGCACGTGAAGGCTCCTTGATCGCCCGGATTTGTGTCTCTTCATCCGGTTTACGGAGGGCCATTCAAATGTTTATCAATGATTTTCGCACGACTGCGTATTTCACGGTGCATGCGGGGGCTGAAACTTTCTGTGAGGGACATCAAGCGCGCAACGTAACTGTGGTTTCGGAAAGCGGGCGACAGAGAAAGAATTTTCTACACGAGGTCCTGGCGTCACTCTCGGAGTTTCGTCTGCTAAGGATGATTCGCTTTGATATGCAGGTACGCAAACAGAAGCCGTTTGCCACTTGGCACATGGCTGCCACCGTGGGGTTCGACGGTTACGAACACAGCATCAATTTTTGACAATGTCTTGGGATTGTCCGATTTCATGACCCAACGCTTCTTGGCGGCACTGTCCTGGTAGAAAATTCCGAGACTGATGGCATGCTGCGGGTCCGGACCTCGACGCCCCCACGCCTGAAATGTGCTCGCGTTCTTAACCCCGCTCTGTTGGTCAAGATCGTATGCGTAAAAGATGAGGGATTTTCCCTTTGTGTAGAAAATGCGACCAAACGGCTTTTGGGTAGTACCTGTGCGAGCGACATCGTAGACCTCGGCAATGTATAGATCGCGTGCGCCCATCAGTTCACGAATGTCTCGATCGCGCGCGAGCAATTGCCGTTGTTGGTCTATGTCCTGGTCGCGGCCGCGAATCGCGCGAGTCAACTCATTTACCTTGACCTCCAACGCGACGGTACGTGCAGAGTCGTGTGATGCCTGGCGGGAAGCCGAGTTAAGTTGTATCTGGAGAGACTGTGTCGCAGCCTGAGCGGTTGCGAGTTGCTGCGCCAAGTTGGCACGCTCCTGGGCGAGACGAGCTCTATTTGCACCGTCCTCGCGCTGAGCGCTTTCCATCTGGGCCTGTGTCGCCTTCAGGCGAGAAACTTCAGCCGTCTGTTGCGTCAGCTGCTTCCGGAGTTCGACAACCGTTTTGTCATGTCGCACGTCCTCGGCTTGGGCTAGCTCTCGTTCATGACTCACATCGCTCAATTGCTGTTCGAGTGCTGCAACGGCGTTCTGCTGCGCTGCGGTTGCCGTGCTGGAAAGCTCTGAACCATGCCGCACTCCAACTTGATACACGCCAAACCCAAGACCTGCCATCAGCAAAACTCCAGCGGCATATTGGAGCCATACGTGCCGCCAGATCGCTTCCCCTCCATTCGCGTAGGATGTACGAGGGCCGGGCGAAGAGGAGGTTGCCAAAGCGTCGCTCTCAACGGCATTGGCGGATTTGTCTTCTTCCTGTTTCAGACGCGCAAAAAATGACCGTTCAGCGTTTCTCTCGGACCAATTGGCGTCGTGTTGGAGGTTCTCTGGAAAATCCGCAGGCGCTAATGCAGGAATGACTGCGCCAATCGCCTGCTGGTATTGACACATCGCTTCCCGGCAGGAGGGACACGTGGTCAGATGGTCCTGTAACCGCGCCCGATCTTTTTCGCTTAACGCGCCCGAAGTCGCAACGGCACAGAGCTCAAGGAACTCGGCATGTGATTCACTATGCGACAATGTCCCGGCTCCTAGATTGGAGCTACGTTTTACCATATTGCTCAATCGGCTTGCAATTTCTTTGAAAGCATCTGTTTACGGATCTTTTCCAGTCCCCGGTAATAATGATTTCTGATGTTTCCCGCTGTCTGACCGAGGTGCGCCGCAATTTCGTCTATCGTGAAACCCTCAAAGAAATAGAGTTGCATGGTGGTCCACTGGTCTTCGGAGAGCGACTTCTTGATCTTTTCCAGTCCAGTTGTTCCCAAGACACCTTCGATTGACTGATCGTACGGCGGGACAGCTGCGCGGCGATCGGTTACATCGGCGAAACTGTCAATGTCTGTCTGTGTATAGAAGTGCCGCGAAGAAAGATAACGGCGGCGGTCGATTGCCCGGTGATACGTCACCTGCACAATCCAGGAGCGTGCCGATCCCTTCGAGTCATCGAATTTTGTGCATTTTCGATGGATGAAAAGAAATACATCCTGCAACAAGTCGTCGGCTTCTGCCGTGTCCCGCAGAATTCGATACGCGACTGCGCGGACTACTCGGGCATATCGTCGGAAGAGTTGCGCAAGCGCATCTTTGTCACCCGCACAAATCGCTTCCATCAGTGTTTCGTCAGATATGTTGGTGAAATCAGCGGCAGGGCTGGAGATTGCCGGAGTCGTACGTGTAATCGACTGCTCTTCATTGGCAAAACTATCTTGCTTGCCTTCGATATTCGAGGTGGAGGGGGCTTCAGTCTGGGGGCGAACACTGTCGTTGCTCTTTCCGAGAACACCGGGGAAGTACCGTGCCGCCTCCCAGGTCATGCTGCCTCCGGTGTTATTCCAGATGAGTCCTGAGAAAATCCTTGATTCTTAAGAGGCGCAGTACCCATCCATCCGGGGAAGCGACGATCGGAGACACGGGGTGCTGCGCTCATTGGCAGCTCTGGACGCAAGGCAATGTACTTCACTTTGCAATTGTCGGTAACTGCCCGTTGGCCTATTACCGACAAGAGCAGACGATATTTCCCGGAATGGCCAAACGTCGCAAACAAATTCAACCTCTGTCAGGGCTGGAGAAGGCGTTTGGGCAGGCTATGCGAACTGCGCGCGAGGGGCAGAACATGTCGCAGATGGCGCTGCATGTCAGGACCGGGTTGGATCGAACTTTCATCAGCGATCTAGAACGGGGAATCCAGTGCCCGAGCCTTCGTACGATATTCCGAGTCGCCAGGGGACTGGATGTGAACCCCTGTACGCTGATCCGGCGAACCGCTGAGTCACCCCACTTCGTGTTTCCGTCCGGCGACGATGACGTAAACGGCAAGACACAATAACGCTTAAAGCATACAAAGTCAATAGATATACATGCTTTTAGCATGTGTTCTTTATGCCTTGGCGGACTGTAAGGTCGAAGCACATATGGATGCGCTGACACTTTTCGGAAAGAGAATTCGCGCGGTTCGAGAGGCTGCGGGAATTTCGCGAGAAGTCGTTGCGGAACGGGCGAAGACCACCCCAAACTATTTGGGCGAAATCGAGAGGGGCGAAAAGTGGCCGGCGCTTGAGCTGATCGTGTCGTTGGCTAATGCGTTGAGCGTTTCTCCAGATGTGCTCTTTCAATTCGAGGCCGAAGAAGTCGATACTGTAATCCTCCATTCCAAACTGCAGGAAATTCTTGCGACTCGGAACACAACCCAGCTCCAACAGGCTCTCCGTGTGCTAAAATCTCTCTTCCAACTCTGATCTTGCGTGCAAATTTGTATTTCTCGCACTTTCTGCCTAGAGACAAGACACTTCGAACCTATATCTTTCCGCGATGCGAATACGTTCAGTGCGTCACACGTATTTCGCCATATTGACCCGGAGAATCAGAAGCGCATACTATTCAGCCCTGCTACCGAAGGAAGATACGGTTGCTATCCATGGCATTTATGGTCCGCGCCGGTCCAACGCGCTCAGAGTATCCCCCTAGGCATTCGCCGAATCTCGGCTGGAGAGTCAGCTCATTTCTGGCGTGCGTTGCGGCCATCACTCTGCTCGTAGTCATCTATGCGGCGAAGACACGCGAACTGGAAATATTCGCGGCGTTCCTCGTGGCCGCGTCCGTGGTGTTCTGCGTCCTGATACTTCTTCACGCGCGATTTCTGTATTTGGCACGTCAGCAACAACGACAGACCGCGAGGGCGCTTGATGAAACCGAGCATGAATTTCAGTCCATCTTTGAGAATGCGCTCGATACGATTTTGATCCTCGATGAACAAGAAATCTGCTTGGATGCGAATCCCGCAGCTCAACAGCTATTTGGTGCCACCCAATCCGAATTGGTCGGTCTACCGCTGGCAGACTCCTTCAAAGACCGCGGCGAGTTCAATGACTTCCACGAACGATTGAGAAAACAGGAACGCGATCAGGGCCAAGCCGAGCTCGTGCGACGGGACGGAACCAGCATATTCGTGGAATTTACCGCGAGGGCCGGTTTCTTGCCAGGTAAACACGTCATGATAGTTCGCGATGACACCCGTCGACGCAGGGCTGAAGAGGGCGTCGAAAGGAACTTGGCTCTTGCGCGATCCGCCTGGGCAGAAGCGGATGCGCTGCGAAGCGCAACGCTTGCGCTGACTCAGGATCTCCGTATGGATTGGGTCCTTGATACGTTGCTCCAGTCCCTACGCCAGCTAGTGCCTTATGAGGATGCGCAGGTTCTGCTTGTCGAAGCGGATTCACGGCTGTTTCTTGCCAGGCAAGCGACTTCAAAGAGCGAAGAGGGGACACGTTTGCAGTGTCCGACCACTCTGGATGCGGCGGATTATCCAATTATGCGTCGAGTTCTAACATCGCAGAGTGGAGTCTTGCTTTCTGATACGCAGAAAGTGGAGGACTGGCGGGCCATTGAAGGCCACACAGAAACAAGATCGTGGGTCGCTGTTCCACTGATCGCTTCTCAGCAAGCTCTCGGGATACTTTCTCTTGCGCACACGGTGCCGAACAGTTTCACTCAGGAACACCTTCGGCTCGCAAATCTAATTGCCATTCCGGCAGCCGTCGCGATTCAGAATGCCCGCCTTTACGAGCGCGCCGAGATCTATGGTGAAGAACTTGAACGGCGGCTGTCAGATCTGCGCAAAACGAAAGTGGCGCTCGCGCAATCTGAGGAAGATCGTAGAGTCTCAGAAGATCGTTTTCAAAAGGTTTTTCGGTCAAGCCCCATTGCTTTTTCGGTCACCACGCTTGCTGATGGTCGATATGTCGAGGTAAACGAAGCTTTTGAGCGACGGTACGGCTACACTCGGGCCGAAATCCTGGGGCGAACTTCGAAGGAGATCAAAATCTGGGACGACCCTACCGAACGTACACGTTTAGTGGAGCAGGTGCGCCGCGGCGTGCGTGTTCGCCATGCCGTTTCGAAATTCCGGACAAAGTCTGGCGAACTCATCGTTTCCGTCTATTCCACGGATACGATTCAGTTGGACGGTCAGGAATGCCTCCTCGTTGTCTCCGAAGATCTCCTGCAACTCAATTCTAAAAAGTGCAATTGAATCGAGAAATTGCATACGATTCTTACCGCGCACAGGACATTGACCTGTGCCCGTAATCCCGAGCACTTCTAAGAAATGTGAGCCTCAGTCGTAAGGCTGGGACAGGATACTACCGCACACGCCCTTCGGGAGGGCGCAGCCACTCCGCAGTTCCTTACTAGCGGTGCCGACGTTATCTTCTTGAACCACGATTCTGCCCGACGGCGGAAGCACGACTAGTCCAGACCCTCAGGGAGTGTTTGTCATGCTGGACTATGGATTCATGCAGGCACAGGTGTATGTCGCCGTTGTTGCCGAAGAGGGAAGTTTCTCAAGAGCCGCTCGGCGCTTGCGCACATCCCAATCATTTGTGACGAGGAAAATTGCGAACCTGGAACGTACCCTCGGCACGCGACTCTTCAACCGGTCCACGCGGCGCTTAGAGTTGACCAGTGCCGGGAGAATGCTGCTGCCGGACGTGCAACTTGCGCTGCGCCATGCCGAGCGGGCGTGGAATCTAGCTAAGTATTCGGCGCGGGTCGCGAACGGTCCAGTGCACATTGGATATTCGCCGTATATAAAAGGTACCCTCCTGCACGCTCTTTATGAGTTGGATCTCTCAGAACTTGAGGCGCGGCGAATCGATGCCATGGAGCTGTCCCTGGCGCGGCCAGAGCTAGCGAGCAGTAATACTCCGGACCTGGTTGAACGAGTTCTTCGCGGTGAACTTCACGTAGGGTTGGGGATTCAGCCAATCCAGGATATGGACCTTTGGGTAAAGCCGGTTGCACATGAGGACTTCTGTATCTGTGTTCCGAAAAACCACGAGTTTTCCCAGCGCACTTCGATCCCGGTACGCGATCTTGGTGGTCAATCACTCTTCTTGTTTCCGCGAAAACTCAATGCGGCATTTTATGATCACATTGTTGAATATGTTCAAAGTTCCGGAGCACATCCGACATTTCGCGAAATAGGCTCCGCAATCCACGCGATCGACGCGGTGGCTCGTAACCTTGGTCTCGCTCTGCTGCCAAGTGGAGTATCACGGTTATCCCGTACTGGGGTTGTGTTCAAACCGATTTCAGATCGTTACCTGCAGATTGAGACTGCATTATTCGCACGGCGAGATCTGCTCGCCGGCAATCTGAAGGATTTTGTGCTTTTTCTCGCATCGCGTTTGCAAAGTTCAAACTGATTCCTTACCTCCCTGTAGCCGGTCATGCGAGAGTAGGTCAGCAACGGAGAATCTATCGCACACGATTGGGTCCCACGACCCGACTTGAACGAGACGCTGCTTGCATGGCGGGAACATTCGCGTGTTGCAGGGGATGGCATGTGAGTTAAATTAAACTCTACAGTACCAAGATTCCTCGACATGCATTTGGCCCTGCGGTACGAAGGATTGACTGTGACCCACCACCGGGCGTGAGTCCAGGAGGTCCGCCACCTTGTCGCGAGTTAATACTCGAAATCCCATTGAGATAGGCCAGCCATTTGGAGCAGGCGCATCAAGGATGTAGACGTATTTGTGACGGCGGACGCATCGCAGATGTGGACAACTTCGCTGACTGCCGTTGCTACATTGGTTAA
The DNA here is from genome assembly GCA_021779935.1 of Acidobacteriota bacterium. Lineage (GTDB taxonomy): Bacteria > Acidobacteriota > Terriglobia > Terriglobales > Acidobacteriaceae > JAJXZT01. The sequence continues at coordinate 127,214 of JAJXZT010000003.1, read as the reverse complement.
CAGTGGCGCAAGGTTCCTGTCACGGCCCCCGCAGAGTCGAGCAGAATAACCTTCACCAAGAAGTCAGACGGTAACTGGCCTTCGCGAGACGGTTACTCGACAGTCGCGAGCCAATAATCAAACTTCGTGAGCTAGTCGTTGTTCTGTGGGAAGATGTACGGGCATTCATCAACTGCTTGAGACAGGTTCCCAATGTTCTATGCTCACAGTCGCCCTGGTCAGACGGAATGCGAATGGGATGTTCTTGAAGCTCATCTCGAACGTACCGCACAGCGTGCACGCCAGTTCTTACCGCCAGCGCCGGAGTTCGCATATCTGGCGGGGTTGTGGCACGACGTCGGGAAGTACCAAACCGAGTTTCAGACGTATCTTCACGAGTCCAGCGAGGCTTCCGACGAGCGTGTCTCTGGCAAGATCCAGCACTCGATAGTGGGTGCAGCTCTAGCAGAAAGATTACTTAAGGATTCGACCGTATCGATGATGTTGGCATGGGTCATTGCTGCCCATCATGGGTCTTTGGCAGACAGAAACGCTCTAATTAAGAATGTGCGAAAAGAGGGAATACCTCGTCTGGACGCATGCCTGGGCAACATCCCACGTCACATCCTTGACCCATCACCGCTGGCATGCCTTCCCGAGACACTGCATGATCAGTCAGCTGTGATGCTGTGGATTCGCATGTTGCTGTCGGCCTTGGGAGATGCGGACATGCTGGACACGGAGGCATGGAGCAACCGTGCTGACCGCGAGAACAAATTTGCCCCCCTCACGGTCCTTCGTAACCGGCTAGACTCGGCGTTAAAGGCGAAGAAGGAAGAGCTGAGGCGCCAGGGGACAGGCGGCAGTCCGATCAACATCATGCGCGCACAAGTACTGGATGCGTGCCTGCAAATGGCGAAGGAACCGACGGGGCAGTTCACTCTTACGGTTCCCACCGGTGGAGGAAAGACCCTGAGTAGCTTGGCTTTTGCGCTTCATCATGCCTGTCGATACAACCTGCGGCGCGTCATTGTCGTAATCCCATACACCAGCATCATTGAGCAAACCGCGGATGAGTTCCGCAGGGTTCTCGGCGAGGAAAACGTTGTTGAGCATCACAGCAGTCTGGATATGGAAAAAGACACGCTCACCAACCAGCGTGCCTGCGAAAACTGGGATGCTCCGATTATCATCACGACTAGTGTGCAGTTCCTTGAGAGTCTCTACTCATCCCGAAAAACCTCCTGCCGTAAGCTGCACAGTATCGCAGATAGTGTTGTTGTACTTGATGAGGTGCAGACGTTTCCGGTAGGCCTCTTGGCTCCCATCCGGCGCATTCTTGGTCTACTGAGCCGGTATTTCGGCACAACTGTTGTGCACTGCACGGCAACGCAGCCCACGCCAGAGCCGGGAGTGGAAATAGGTCCTCGCATGGACCCAGAACCACGTCCGATTATCACAGATCCCCGACCATTCTTCGCGGTCGTGAAGAATCGATTTTGTGTTGTCATGGAAGGCGGAATCGATCAGTCTCTGCCTTTGCAGGAGCTTGCCGAAAAGCTTCAGCAGCACTCTCGCGTGATGGCCATTGTTCATAGCCGCAAGGATGCGGAACAGTTAGCGAAAATGGTTGAGGGTTGCTGGCATCTTTCCGCACGGATGTGTGCCGCTCATCGCAGACAGGTACTCGGCAGAGTTCGTGAGACTCTATGGGCAAAACAACCTTGCCGCTTAATAGCGACACAATTGATCGAGGCAGGCGTCGATATCAGTTTCCCGGTGGTGTTCCGTGCACTAGCCGGATTGGAAACATTGGCACAGGCCGCTGGACGCTGCAATCGCGAGCTTGACGGCGAACAGCCAGGAGAATTCCACATCTTCCGCGCAACCTCACGTCCTCCTTCGAACAGTTTGCGGCGAGAACTGGAGGTGTCGGTTGCATTTCTAAAGCGTCCGGGCTTTGAGCTTGATCTGAACGATCCGGCGCTGTTTTCGGAGTACTTTCGCTGCGTCCTTGACGAGCGCATTGTGAATACCGACGCCGCCGGAATCGCGACTTGCGAAAGAGAATTCGATTTTCCCTCGGTAGATGAAAAATTCCGCATGATTGAGGAAAACGGGCACTCGGTACTTGCACCTTTCGGCAGGTGGAAGGAATTGCTTGCACGGCTTCGCCACGAGGGACCCAGCCGGCAGAGTCTGCGAGCCCTCCAAAGATATTTCGTGCAGCTTTACGACAAGGAAATCGAAGAGCTACATACCCTCGGTGTCATTGAGCCGCTCTATAAGGGGGCCGCGCGGGCCTGGGCAGTTTGCGAGGGCGCTGAGTACATTTACAGTGAGCAATACGGCTTCGGTTGGCAGGGACGGAAAAATCCTGAGCCGGAACATTTGATCGCCTGAGAGCACTTGCGGTATTACTGAGCTCGGCTGTTGGGGGCAGGATTCCGGAGCGAATACTTCCTCTCACAGCCCAATTGCGCGGAGGAATATCGCTGCATGAAGGAGTCTCCTTCTCACTGATGATCTTTCCGTTTAGGTTCCTTCCCGTTGGCGACTCAGATTCCATGGGCGTTCGTATTTTGTTGCCCAGCGGATTTTCATGAGCTAGTTTTTTGTCGCAGCCGATTTGGGCAATCGAATGACCTGGTATTTCTTGTTTGTGAAGCCATCCGGCCCTCCCCCTTTCGATTGACGATTCAGCTCCAAACAACTGGAGAGTATCGATGGCTGATTCGACTTTTCGCGTGCGCGTGCGCGGCGAGATGGCCTGCTTTACGCGGCCAGAGTTCTCCACCGAGCGAGTTTCCTACGAAATCATCACTCCCTCTGCGGCCCGTGGCGTGTTGGAGGCGATTCTTTGGAAGCCAGCTATTCGCTGGGAGATTCTTAGCATTTTTCTGCTCAAGCCTGTGCGGTGGATTGCCTTCCGCCGTAATGAAGTGAACAGCCGCATCTCTACACGGGATGCGGCCTCCGCCGCTCTGCATGGTGCGACGTTACGAGCGTTCTTTGCAGACGAGGACCGCGCGCAAAGAAACACATTGGCTCTCCGCGACGTGGACTATCTAATTGAAGCCCGTATTCACATGACAGAGCGTGGTGGTGCTGAAGATAATCCATCGAAGTTTCGTGAAATGTTCACGCGACGGTTGGAGCGAGGGCAGCAGCACTACCAACCGTATCTTGGCTGCCGGGAATTTCCCGCTTGGGTTGAGCCGCCCAATGATGCGCCAGCCGCTCTTGATGAGACACGGTCGCTGGGGCTGATGCTCCACGACATAGAATTCGGTATTCATAACGAGGCGCGCTTTTTCCAGGCAAACCTAGAGCACGGCGTTCTGCAGGTCCCGGAATGGAGGAAGTCATGATTCTCGCTTCGTTGCGCGACCTGGCCCTGCGTGAGGAACTGGTCTCAGAACCAGCCTTTGAGGGGAAAGGAGTGGCATGGATCATCAACATCGACGATGGAGGCCGGTTTCTCAATCTCGTATCAACTCTTGCTGACCCGGTGTCAGACGGGAAGGGGCGCAAGCAAAGACCTCAGCCGCAGTTGATGTCGATTCCCAGGAGATGCGGAAGAAGCTCAAATCTTGAGGCGGACTTTCTCGTGGACAAGTCCGAGTATGTGCTCGGCATCGTTCCCGAAGGAAAAATCCCGTCGAAGAGAGCTGATAAATCGGAGAAGTGCCGCCTTCTTTTCCTGAAACTTATAACGAAAGCCGCCGAAGAAACTGGTTCAAAGTTGTTGCGTTCAGCGGTTGCGTTTCTGCGAAGCGAGGAGCAGCGAGTGGCGTGCGCGGCTGAACTTAACAGGAACAAATGGGCCAGCAACGATTTGTTTGCAATTGCTTGCAACTTGGAACTTCTACATCACGACCCAGAAATTCGACAATGGTGGACCGTACAGGCAAATGAATCTCCAAATCCCGAAGCGACTCTGCGTCAGTGTGTTGTGTGTGGTGCGCAATGTGTTCCAGTTGAGAACCATGATTCTTTGAGGATTCCAGGAGGAGTTACGAGCGGCGTCCCACTCGTAAGTTTTAATGCCGCAGCGTTTGAAAAATATGGTTTTTCTGGCAACGAAAACGCCCCGGTGTGCCGTCCCTGCATGACGGCATACGTAGAAGGCCTGCGCCGCTGCCTGAATGAGCGATATGCGAATCCGCACGACGCTTCAGAGATGATGGGCCAGCAGGCAGTGCGGCTTTCTCCAGATACAACAGCGGTCTTCTGGACGGACGAGCCTTGGAGCTTGGCTAGCCAGCTTACATGGATTCTCAACCAACCTGCCGACCTCAAAGCTGCGCTGCTCTCGCCGAAAACAGGGAAGAGCGCCGAGAAGCTTGAAGGAAACTTCTACTGCATGATTCTGAGCGGCGCGCAGGGCCGGGCTATGCTGCGCAGCGTTCACACGGGAACTGTCGCCGAGGTCGAGGACTCGCTCGCCAAGTACTTCAACGCCCTCGAACTCGACGGTGTAGATAGTGACAGGCCAATGCCCTTGTTCTGGCTGCTGAAATCGCTGGCCCCACTCGAGAAGCTTGACCGCTTGCCGCCGAAGCTTCCGGGTGAAGTTTTTCTGGCTGCTGTGCTAGGTCTGCCCATTCCACGGCTAATCTTGAGCGCAGCGGTAACCCGTAACCGTGCGGAGCAGGCGGTCACACCTGCACGAGCCGCCTTACTACAACTTTACTTTTCGCAGATTAATCCGGAGGTCCCTCGTATGAGCCTCAACACGGAGTTTCACGACGCTGGGTATCTTCTCGGACGGTTGTTCGCAGTGCTGGAGCGTATCCAGTCGCTAGCCAACCCCGGGGTGAACTCGACAATCGTTGACCGTTTCTACGGTGCCGCTTCCACTCGCCCCGGCACCGTATTTCCGCAACTTCTCCGGCTGAGCCAGGCGCATCTAGCCAAGGTCCCGGCCAACCGAAATCCCGATTGGTACAGGAAACTCACCGGAGAGATCATGGATGGGTTCCCCGCGCAGTTCGAGCCCACCTTGGATATCGCACAACAAGGGCGATTCGCCCTCGGTTACTATCACCAGCGACAGGCCTTCTTTCGAAAGGCCCCAACGCCGCAGTCTGCGCAAGCCGACCCGACACAAGTCTTGAATGAAGGAGATACCCAATGAGCCGACCGGTATTCGACAGCAATGATCCGCTGGATAGGCGTTACGAGTTTGTCCTGTTGTATGACATAACAAACGGCAACCCGAATGGTGACCCCGACGCTGACAACGCGCCCCGCGTCGATCCGGAAACCGGTCACGGCATTGTCACGGATGTTTGCATCAAGCGCAAGATTCGCAACTACGTCACCCTTACGCGTGGGTTGAAGCCGCCGGACAACATATATGTGAAGGAGCGCGGCATTCTCGCCAACGAACAGCGAGAAGCCTATAAGGCTAACAATATCGAGCCCGAGAACCGGCCGAATGAGACGGCCCGGAGATGGATGTGCGAAAACTACTTTGACATTCGTACGTTTGGGGCCGTAATGACCACCGGCAAGGCCGAAGCTGAGTCCGATGACGAAGCGCGCAAGGGCCGTCGCGGGCGCGGCGAAACTAAACTGTGGAATTGCGGACAAGTGCGCGGCCCCGTGCAACTAAGTTTCGGGCGTTCGATCGATCCTATTCTTGCCATCGGACACACCATTACACGCGTGGCGCTAACGAACGCCACCGATTCCGGACAGACGGCAGTTCTAAGTGAAGGCGGCGACGAGAAAGCGGCGAGCGGACAGATGGGCCGCAAATATGCCGTTCCGTATGCACTCTATCGGACGCATGGATTCATTTCGCCATTCCTCGGCGAAGAGACAGGTTTCAAAAAACGAGACCTCGGCATACTACTTGAAGCGCTCGAACATCTCTTCGACCTTGACCGCTCTGCCTCTCGCGGCGAGATGGAAGTGCGAGGGCTTTACCTCTTCGAACACTCAAAGAAGCTTGGTGATGCTCCGGCGCACCGCTTGTTTGAGAAGGTTGTGATTCCGCCAGTCAAGACACCTCGCGTCTTTTCTGATTACACATTTACGCCGCCGGAAGACGGCACTGAGATCGTGCCTGGCGTCTCCGTTTGGCGCTACGTGTAGAGGCCGCAGTGTATACCGAGGATGACCTGCTGCCGCTCTCGGCGCTTCAGCACTTGGCGTTCTGCGAACGGCAGTGGGCATTGATTCATCTCGAGCAGCAGTGGACAGAGAACCGCCTCACCGCTGAGGGCCGTCAGATGCATGAGCGCGCCCATGAGGGCTCGGATGAGTGGCGGGATGGCGTGCGCATCTGCCGAGGCTTGCGTCTTCGGTCTCTGCGCTTGGGACTGGTGGGCGTGGCCGACGTGGTGGAATTCCATCCTCAGCGTAGCGGTCCAGGGCGTCCGTTTCCGGTTGAGTACAAGCACGGACGGCCGAAGCCTGGACGCTGGGACGAAGTGCAGATATGTGGTCAGGCGCTTTGCCTTGAAGAAATGCTGAAGGTTCCAGTGCCGGAAGGTGCGATCTTCTATGGCGAGCCGCGACGGCGTATGGGGCTTATTTTTGATTCCTCATTGCGCGGCGAGACCGAACGGCTTGCCGCACGCCTCCACGAGTTGCAGAACGCTGGCGTGACGCCCGCGGCGATTTTGGGTCCCCATTGTGAAAAATGTTCTCTGAAAGATGTATGCCTGCCAGAGCAGACCACCAGTAGGCAAGTGTCCAACTACACGGCGAGGATGGTCGCCGCGATCCTCAAGGAGAAATAGGGTGCGTGCCTTGCTGAATACTCTTTTCGTTACCACGCAAGGCAGCTATCTTGCGCGTGACGGCGAGTGCGTGTTGGTTCGCGTGGAGCAAGAGAACCGATTGCGTGTGCCAATCCACACGCTTTCGGGCATTGTATGCTTTGGCGTAGTCTCGTGTTCGCCTCCCCTTCTTGGCCTGTGTGCGGAACACGATGTGTCAGTCTCATTCCTCTCCGAACACGGCAGATATCTTGCCCGCGTAACCGGAGCGGTGCGTGGAAACGTACTGCTTCGACGCCAGCAATATCGCATGGCTGATAGCTCGCAGTCAGCAGCTCGCATCGCCCGTGCCATCGTACTCGGCAAGGTAGCGAATTGCCGTACGGTATTGCAACGTGGAGCCCGCGAGCACGCCGGTCCCGAAGAGGTCGACGTGCTCTCGCGTGCGTCAGGCGAACTACTCCGTCTGCTTCCCGTCATTGAACGGTCTGAAGATTTGGACACCATGCGAGGATTGGAGGGCGATGCCGCAAGGATATACTTCTCCGCCTTTGATTCGCTGATCCTTGTCTCCAAGGACCAATTCTTCTTTTGCGAGCGTAGCCGCCGTCCACCGCTCGATAATGTCAACGCTCTACTCTCTTTTCTCTATACTCTGCTGACGCACGACGTTGCCGCAGCATTGGAGTCCGTCGGCCTCGATCCCTGCGTAGGCTATTTGCACGTTGACCGTCCTGGACGGCCCAGCCTTGCGCTCGACCTAATGGAAGAGCTGCGCCCGGTGCTCGTGGACCGGCTCGTACTCTCCCTCATCAATCGCCGCCAGGCGACAGCCGAAGGATTTCAGAAATCAGAATCAGGCGCAGTCCAGATGAACGACGCGACACGCAAAGAGATCCTCGTTGCATGGCAAAAACGCAAGCAAGAGGAAATTCAGCATCCATACTTGGGTGAGCGCGTCGCCTTCGGACTCCTGCCATATGTGCAGTCGCTGTTATTGGCTCGCCACATTCGCGGCGACTTGGATGCGTATCCGGCATTCTTCTGGAGGTAGCGCATGATGGTGCTGGTCACATACGATGTCCACACAGAATCAGAAACGGGCAAGCGAAGGCTGCGCCGAGTAGCGCGACTCTGTCAGAACTACGGGCAGCGCGTACAGTGGTCGGTTTTCGAATGCATTGTTGATCCTGCACAATGGACAGCATTTCGCGCTCAACTGGAACGTGAGATCGATCCAGGGGAAGACAGTCTGCGTTTCTACTTTCTCGGGGCCAACTGGCGAAGCCATGTGGAACATGTAGGGGCCCGTCCTGGTTACGATCCTCAGGGACCTCTTATCCTCTAGCGCGAACCCCAAGCGAACAGTCAACTACTCGTAGATCCGCGAAGCAACATTCAGCATTCAGAATGTAAGACTTAGCGTGTATTTACCTTAACGAATGGAATCTTCGATAGTGTACTTGCCGGGGGTCCGCGCAAAGCGGATGATAAGTAGTTGTGTGCTGTGGAGTTAACGCTCCGCAGTCGCCCGCTGTGCGCGGGCGTGGATTGAAACGAAGATCCGCGGGGATCGCGGCATCTATGCCTGGTCGCCCGCTGTGCGCGGGCGTGGATTGAAACATAACTGGGAGCATCATGTGCGACGCCGCGCGAGTCGCCCGCTGTGCGCGGGCGTGGATTGAAACCTATTCGCGATGGGATCGCTGTTGTGCCTGCAACGTCGCCCGCTGTGCGCGGGCGTGGATTGAAACGCCTTGTCGAGCGCCTGCGTGGACTCGGCAGCGAGGTCGCCCGCTGTGCGCGGGCGTGGATTGAAACAAGCAACTGCGCCGGCGTCATCGAACGAAGCATGCGTCGCCCGCTGTGCGCGGGCGTGGATTGAAACTGCGGTCACACGCGCGAGTTCTACTCTGTTGCGCGTCGCCCGCTGTGCGCGGGCGTGGATTGAAACAGGGCGACTCCGTTTACACGGTGAACGAACTGGCGGTCGCCCGCTGTGCGCGGGCGTGGATTGAAACCGAGTCACTCTCGTTTTTTGCGCGTGATCTCGCGTCGCCCGCTGTGCGCGGGCGTGGATTGAAACTATCCATGCCGGACCACGAAGAAGCGCTTTTTCGTCGCCCGCTGTGCGCGGGCGTGGATTGAAACCTCCACAACAAATTTTCAGGCCCAAAGTCCGCTCCGTCGCCCGCTGTGCGCGGGCGTGGATTGAAACGCCGACTGGTACGACGCCGATGGCAAGCGGCACCGTCGCCCGCTGTGCGCGGGCGTGGATTGAAACCGTACTGCAAATAGCGAAAGGAGGCCGTCATGCAAGTCGCCCGCTGTGCGCGGGCGTGGATTGAAACGACGCCGCGTTGCAGCAAATCAACACGCGCTTCCGTCGCCCGCTGTGCGCGGGCGTGGATTGAAACTGCGCACACGCGTGCGCGAGCGAAGCCATGCCGGCGTCGCCCGCTGTGCGCGGGCGTGGATTGAAACTGCGCGAGTTTTCCCATCGCCTCCGTGGCTTCGAGGTCGCCCGCTGTGCGCGGGCGTGGATTGAAACTTTCCACGCCGTCCGGTGCAGGCGCTTGCAGCGCGTCGCCCGCTGTGCGCGGGCGTGGATTGAAACCTGCTCGCGCGCCACCTGCAACCGAAGCTCTTGGTCGCCCGCTGTGCGCGGGCGTGGATTGAAACAGTTCGGCGATGACCTGGTCAAACGGCGTTTTGGTCGCCCGCTGTGCGCGGGCGTGGATTGAAACGCTGTAAAATTCGCAGGGAGGAAAACGTATGGCGTCGCCCGCTGTGCGCGGGCGTGGATTGAAACCCAAACAGACCGGCGCCGCGACGCTGGTGTGGACGTCGCCCGCTGTGCGCGGGCGTGGATTGAAACACTTTGGGATCAGCCATGCCGCGCCTCCCTCGAAGTCGCCCGCTGTGCGCGGGCGTGGATTGAAACACGGGACCGCGCATCCACTGTCCCCATCCGCGCGACGTCGCCCGCTGTGCGCGGGCGTGGATTGAAACACTCGTGGCCTTGTTTGGTCCGATGCAGGCAAATGGTCGCCCGCTGTGCGCGGGCGTGGATTGAAACACAAACTCGCCGAAGTTGCCGTTCGGATGTTGCCGTCGCCCGCTGTGCGCGGGCGTGGATTGAAACGTTGTCAAGGTCCGTACCGGCGCACTTACACAACGTCGCCCGCTGTGCGCGGGCGTGGATTGAAACCCCAACCGGCCGCGAAGCTCGCCAGGAGGCTGGGCGTCGCCCGCTGTGCGCGGGCGTGGATTGAAACCAATATCCTCATCAGGAATGCTGCCAGCAATGCGTCGCCCGCTGTGCGCGGGCGTGGATTGAAACCCACGCGCGCTGCATCAGTTTAACGGACACTGTCGTCGCCCGCTGTGCGCGGGCGTGGATTGAAACACGGTAGATGACGCATTTGCCGAGTATCTCGGGTCGCCCGCTGTGCGCGGGCGTGGATTGAAACGAGATGACACTTGAACGCCGGACCGTTGTCCGGCGTCGCCCGCTGTGCGCGGGCGTGGATTGAAACGCCAGGTTTTTCGCGAGAATCCCCACGCCAGTCGTCGCCCGCTGTGCGCGGGCGTGGATTGAAACACAGACGCGATGTTCACGCCGCGCCCGCGCGCCACGTCGCCCGCTGTGCGCGGGCGTGGATTGAAACAATAACGCCGTGCCCGCGCCTCCGAAGCCGAAGGCTGTCGCCCGCTGTGCGCGGGCGTGGATTGAAACGAGCTGAAGCCGGGATACCCGGCAACCTCGTTGTGTCGCCCGCTGTGCGCGGGCGTGGATTGAAACGTCGTCGCATCGAGCGATGCATAGCCGCTCGCAGTCGCCCGCTGTGCGCGGGCGTGGATTGAAACGCCGGACGCCGCGCAACGTCGCTCCGTTCCTGGCGTCGCCCGCTGTGCGCGGGCGTGGATTGAAACGACACCCATGCGCACTTCGTTCTGCACGCCGTTCGTCGCCCGCTGTGCGCGGGCGTGGATTGAAACCAAAATATTTCATCACGGACGCCCGTGTAGGACGTCGCCCGCTGTGCGCGGGCGTGGATTGAAACCCTGCGCGGCGCCGTCGAGCGACGGCAATGGAATGTCGCCCGCTGTGCGCGGGCGTGGATTGAAACTCCCAATCGGCCTGAATTTGCGATTGCGCATATGTCGCCCGCTGTGCGCGGGCGTGGATTGAAACGCCAGGTCTAACGTCGGCACCATCCACAGGATCGACGTCGCCCGCTGTGCGCGGGCGTGGATTGAAACTGGCGCGGCTGGCGCCGATGGCGCGCGCGAGCCGTCGCCCGCTGTGCGCGGGCGTGGATTGAAACGCTTTCAGATTGCCGTTTGGCCCAAAATACTCGATGTCGCCCGCTGTGCGCGGGCGTGGATTGAAACGAGCGGCGTGCGCTCCCAGAATTCCTCCTCGGAGAGTCGCCCGCTGTGCGCGGGCGTGGATTGAAACACAATCTGCCCGGCCTTCAGCACTCGTATATCCTGTCGCCCGCTGTGCGCGGGCGTGGATTGAAACTGGATCATGCTGTTTTTATATATCGCAACCACGGCGTCGCCCGCTGTGCGCGGGCGTGGATTGAAACAACACACCCTGGGCTATCACGGGCGACACGTTACGTCGCCCGCTGTGCGCGGGCGTGGATTGAAACGGGTACGTGCTCACCAACTTACACAAAAACATCGTCGCCCGCTGTGCGCGGGCGTGGATTGAAACTCCCGTTGACGCGGCACCGCTGGCTATCAGGGACGTCGCCCGCTGTGCGCGGGCGTGGATTGAAACGAGCTTGACCAGGTGTTGGTGGGTGAAGGCTGGGTCGCCCGCTGTGCGCGGGCGTGGATTGAAACCTGGTACAGGTCCTCTGCCACAAATGTCTGCGTGTCGCCCGCTGTGCGCGGGCGTGGATTGAAACAGCGAGCCACGGCTTGATGCCTGCGCCTCTCCGCGTCGCCCGCTGTGCGCGGGCGTGGATTGAAACATGGCGTCGACTGCTGCCTTGACGCGCGCGGGGTAGTCGCCCGCTGTGCGCGGGCGTGGATTGAAACCATGGTGTCGTGCATCGCGCTGACTGTTTCTCTGTCGCCCGCTGTGCGCGGGCGTGGATTGAAACTTCCACGTCACGCCGTCATCGTCGGAGATGAGCAGGTCACCCGCTGTGCGCGGGCGTGGATTGAAACCATGGTGTCGTGCATCGCGCTGACTGTTTCTCTGTCGCCCGCTGTGCGCGGGCGTGGATTGAAACTTCCACGTCACGCCGTCATCGTCGGAGATGAGCAGGTCGCCCGCTGTGCGCGGGCGTGGATTGAAACTCGCACAACGCAATAATCGCGTCATTGGTGTGGCGTCGCCCGCTGTGCGCGGGCGTGGATTGAAACGGTCATTGTATTTCGACCTTTCTACGCGTCCATCCGTCGCCCGCTGTGCGCGGGCGTGGATTGAAACTCTTTGGTAACCTCGTGGGGGCACCTGAGTGTTGGTCGCCCGCTGTGCGCGGGCGTGGATTGAAACCAGTTGCCCCAGCAGTTCCGCCACGCGTCCATTGTCGCCCGCTGTGCGCGGGCGTGGATTGAAACCCCGTAAGTCCATCAAAGGCTTCTGGATTGTTCGTCGCCCGCTGTGCGCGGGCGTGGATTGAAACATCGCAAAGTGTTTGCAGACCCTTATGCGTGGTGTCGCCCGCTGTGCGCGGGCGTGGATTGAAACACGCTGACCGAATCACTAAGGTGGAGGAAGTGAAGTCGCCCGCTGTGCGCGGGCGTGGATTGAAACACGTTCACCTGGTTATAGCCCGCAGGCGTGAACGTCGCCCGCTGTGCGCGGGCGTGGATTGAAACATCTCGTAGGCCACTCTTGCAAACGGTTCCATCTCGTCGCCCGCTGTGCGCGGGCGTGGATTGAAACCTGTTGGCACGGTGTCAGCAGCGTCTCCGCCGGCGTCGCCCGCTGTGCGCGGGCGTGGATTGAAACGCGCGTGCGGATCGGCTCGCCCGTCGGCAGCGTTGTCGCCCGCTGTGCGCGGGCGTGGATTGAAACGCCAGCCGCGGTCGGTCAAGCGGAACTCCTCCAGTCGCCCGCTGTGCGCGGGCGTGGATTGAAACCCATCGGCCGTCACCGGGTCCGCCGTGCAATTTGTCGCCCGCTGTGCGCGGGCGTGGATTGAAACGAAAGAGATGCATCGGTTTCCACTCGCGTACGTCGTCGCCCGCTGTGCGCGGGCGTGGATTGAAACTACCAAGATAACGGCAAAGACTACCGGAAGGTTGGTCGCCCGCTGTGCGCGGGCGTGGATTGAAACCGTATCTCGCTAGCCCCATATTTTGTACTTGACGTCGCCCGCTGTGCGCGGGCGTGGATTGAAACGTCGCAAAGTGTTTGGAGGCCCTTATGTGTGGTGGTCGCCCGCTGTGCGCGGGCGTGGATTGAAACCCTAATGTTTTTGGAAATGTTCCGAGCCGAGGCTGGTCGCCCGCTGTGCGCGGGCGTGGATTGAAACCCTAATGTTTTTGGAAATGTTCCGAGCCGAGGCTGGTCGCCCGCTGTGCGCGGGCGTGGATTGAAACAGCGGGGAACGGGCATTGGGTCAACAACCTCGGCGTCGCCCGCTGTGCGCGGGCGTGGATTGAAACAACGTCCCCCTCGGAGGTGTCGAGGCCATATTGGGTCGCCCGCTGTGCGCGGGCGTGGATTGAAACGCGTTCTGCGGGGTTAGGAGGGAACCCGCCCCCGGCGTCGCCCGCTGTGCGCGGGCGTGGATTGAAACGGTTCTCGACCACTATTCCCAATTTGGAACAGGCAGTCGCCCGCTGTGCGCGGGCGTGGATTGAAACAGGAGGCCACGGTTCTTTGCATAGAGCTTTCCGGGTCGCCCGCTGTGCGCGGGCGTGGATTGAAACACGCGACGACCTGCATTTCAGAACCAACGAACAAGTCGCCCGCTGTGCGCGGGCGTGGATTGAAACACCAAAGGAGGAATGTAATGTGGATTGACATAGTCGTCGCCCGCTGTGCGCGGGCGTGGATTGAAACAACGAGGATTTCTGCCTTGTAATTGCGGCGAACGGCGTCGCCCGCTGTGCGCGGGCGTGGATTGAAACAAGGAAGCCTACAAGAAAGCTACTGACGCAAAGAAGTCGCCCGCTGTGCGCGGGCGTGGATTGAAACGAGTAGCACCAGTAGGAGATGCTGGTTGCCTCAAGGTCGCCCGCTGTGCGCGGGCGTGGATTGAAACAGCATGTCTGCCGAGGAGTCACCCGCAGTGAGTGTCGCCCGCTGTGCGCGGGCGTGGATTGAAACTGGAGCCCGGCGGAGGATGAGGTATTGCGAGAGCGTCGCCCGCTGTGCGCGGGCGTGGATTGAAACAAAACGGGCCGGGAGTGCGAAACACGGCGCGGAAGTCGCCCGCTGTGCGCGGGCGTGGATTGAAACAGTCGAACGTCCAACGTGCGTACCAGGATGGACGTCGCCCGCTGTGCGCGGGCGTGGATTGAAACCTCGAGGGCAAACTTGCTTAACCGCCGCGTGAAAGTCGCCCGCTGTGCGCGGTCGTGGATTGAAACGAAGTACCTCACGAAAGAATTGCTTATGTCAGCCGTCGCCCGCTGTGCGCGGGCGTGGATTGAAACTCCGGGAACTGAAACACCGCACGCGGATCCTCGATGTCGCCCGCTGTGCGCGGGCGTGGATTGAAACAAGATGTTCCGCAAGTACTCACTGGAAAACGTCTAGTCGCCCGCTGTGCGCGGGCGTGGATTGAAACGCTAGCGATTGCTGCGCTGTTCCACGCTCATTGACGTCGCCCGCTGTGCGCGGGCGTGGATTGAAACCGCTTGGAGCCGTGAACTCTCCAATCCGGCTAATGTCGCCCGCTGTGCGCGGGCGTGGATTGAAACATTGCCCTGGCCGAACAGTGGCTCGCCGAGAACGAGTCGCCCGCTGTGCGCGGGCGTGGATTGAAACGCAGACCGGATGCCTCATCAGAAATCCAGCGCGAGTCGCCCGCTGTGCGCGGGCGTGGATTGAAACATTGAGGCAATCAAGCAGTCTCCTATTCACATCGTCGCCCGCTGTGCGCGGGCGTGGATTGAAACGATCAGGGCCTGGTAGACCGGGTCGCCGATCACGTCGCCCGCTGTGCGCGGGCGTGGATTGAAACATCGTCGGCCAAGTGGACGTTGTCGATTGCGTCGTCGCCCGCTGTGCGCGGGCGTCAATTGAAGCAGTAACGGCGAGTACCAAGATCGCGAAATTCGCGTTGTCAGCAGCACTCGCTGATGCAGGTCGATACAGATTCAAATACGAGCGGGGTCGAACCTCGGGAGTTTACTCTCGGATTTGCGGAGAGATGTACAGAGGGAGTCTTTGTCTATGGATTTGTGAGGTCTTCGCCGCTACGATTTCAACTACAGAAGTTTTTCGGGAATTTCACAAGGGCTGTATCTATTTGAGAAGAGCGGAAACCAATGATCCGAGGATGACTGAAGCCTCGAAACCGTAGCTTGCCGTCAGCGGCAAGCAGTCTCATAGGTTCTGAAGACGAACACTTGCTCAACTTCAACCGGATCAATCTGAACACTCGACTGTATATCTCTGGACCTTGCCGTTTGCAGTGGTATCGTAGCGTTAGCTCGAGATAATTATGACGACCAAGAATGCAGCCGAGAATCGGTATCGAACGTTGCTCGATGTGTCGAGTGCCATCGCAGCACAGCCGAATGTTGAAGCTGTTCTCCGCAGTCTGCGACGACTCTTGTCGGCAGTTGTACTTTTCGACTCGGTCAGCCTGTTGTTGCTGGATGCCAGTGAAACATCGGTGCGTCTCATCGCCTTCGATTGGGGGCCTGATTCTCCCGATGTCGCCATCGGGACCGAGGTAGCGCTTGGAGCAACCTCCGTTGGGCGCTCAATACGCGAACAGAGGACTATTTATGTTGCTGATGCAAAGGGTGAGTTGTCGCGAGTTCCGGAATTGGCGTCGCGAGCATCGACTGGTTCTGTGCAGAGTGCATATATCTTTCCAGTCTCTACACCCAGGAAAAAGCTCGGTGCGCTGGTATTTGCAAGCACCACGCTAGGCGAGTTCTCGGCCGACGCAGTGGAATTGATGACTTCCGTATCATCACACGTTGCTGTAGCCCTGGAGAGTGCTATCGCGACCGACGCAGCCGAGTCTTATCAACATCAACTGGCGGAAGAACGCGACAGGTTCCGACTCCTGCTCGATATCAACAACTTCGTCGTATCGAAGCTGGACACGAATGAACTGTTTCGTTCCGCATCGACGTCAATCCGAAAATATTTCGGGAACGATTTCACTGGCTTTTGGCTGCTAGACAAAGATTCAAAACAGATGGATTGTGCGGTTCTCGATTTTCCTGGAAGCCGAGGATTCCTTGCCGATATTCCAGTCAAGGACCTTACTGATGACGATTTTGACAAATTACGCGCTCGGCAGCCAGAACTTTGGTCGTTGCGGGACATCGAAAAACTTCCAGCCATGTTCAGTGATCCCTTGAAAGCGGAATCGATTACGGCAATCGCGATTGCACCACTGGGAACTGCGAATGGTCCGCTCGGAGTGATCACGATGGGCAGCAGGCGTCCGAACAACTTCGGTCAGGCCGATCTTGATCTGCTGGCACAAATTAGTATTCAGATATCTCTTGCTCTCGATAATGCACTTGCATACGGAAGGCTGACGGCCTCCAAGAATCGTTTGGAAGAAGAGCGTCTCTACCTCGAATCGGAGATCCGCTCGGAATACAACTTCGAGGACATCGTCGGAAAGAGTCCCGCGCTACGCAAGGTGTTGGACCAAGTTGCGATCGTCGCGCCAACGGATTCGACGGTACTCCTCCTTGGTGAGACAGGTACCGGCAAGGAGTTGATTGCACGCGCCATCCATAGCCTCAGTCCAAGAAAGGATCGAACATTCGTCAGGCTCAACTGCGCCGCGATTCCGTCGGGCCTGGTGGAGAGCGAACTGTTTGGACATGAGAAAGGCGCATTCACGGGTGCGTTGATGCAGAAGCGCGGCCGGTTTGAACTTGCCGATCATGGCACGCTTTTTCTCGACGAAATCGGGGACATCAGTCTTGATCTGCAGCCGAAGTTACTGCGTGCCCTGCAAGAGCAGGAATTTGAACGGCTCGGCAGTACGAAGACCACTCATGTCGACGTTCGCTTGATCGCGGCCACGCACCGGGACCTGGCTGGGATGATCCGGAACAATCAGTTTCGCGAGGACCTCTTCTACAGATTGAATGTGTTCCCAGTCGAGGTTCCTCCCCTTCGCGAACGCCGCGAAGACATTCCGCTCCTCGTTCACTACTTTGTGTCTCGCCTCTCTCAGCGCATGCGAAAGCGCATTAAGTCAATTCCCAAGCCGGCAATGGAGGCGCTGACAAACGCGTCATGGCCAGGCAATGTCAGGGAGTTGGAAAACTTCATCGAGCGCGCTGTCATTCTCACTCAAGGGGAAGAGTTGAATGTTCCCATCACTGAGCTGAAGAGGTTCCTGGCGCAGAGTGCTGCCCCGGCATCGACATTCCATCAGGCGGAGCGGCGGACGATCATCGACGCGCTGAAAGCTGCGTCCGGCAGGATAGCTGGGAAGGACGGGGCGGCAGAACGCCTCGGACTGAAACGGACAACGTTGCAAAACAAAATGCGTCGGCTTGGAATTATGCGCTCAGATTACTGACTCTACGATTTCTTACTGTGACCGCATTTGGTCAGGATGCCATCCCAAGGGCATCGCCAAATTGTTCTATTGCATCCTTCTCGAAAGTAAAACCACGGCAATTCAATAGGTTACTGAGCCACTGAGATTAGGCAAGCCACGTGCATCCTGCGCCGTGCGAAACAACTGAAGAACGCAAGGAGTAAACACATATGAAGCGAATGATGATAGCTATTGCTCTTCTTTTGGCGCTATGTGGATCCACTTTCGCTCAGGAGAAGCGGCATGAAATCACGGTGCAAGGAAGTGGCTTCTTCACAAAAGAGACAACAGACCTCGGAGTCACCAGTAAGCCAACGTACTCTGGCGGGATCCTCGCAGGATACCGATTCAACCTCAATCGGTGGTTCGGATTCGAGGGCGATTACGATTACTTTAGTAATTCGCAGAAATACTCTGCCTCGACGGGCTCTTCTCTTCTCAAGACGAATGTAAACGCGGTGACCGGGACAGCCGTGATCAAGCTTCCCGCTTCTATGATTCTGAAGCCATACGTGCTTGCGGGCGGCGGCGCAATCATGTTCAATCCGCGAGACACAAATCTGGTGGACACACAAGCACGCGGAACATTTGTGTACGGGGGCGGCGTTGACGTACCGCTCACACAGCACATCGCCATCCGAGGCCAGTACCGAGGATTTGTTTACAAGGCCCCAGATTTCGACTTTCCTAATCTCCGCACAGACAAAATCACACACTCCGCGGTCCCATCAGCTGGGTTGGTGTTTACGTTCTAACAATCAGCCAACGCGGCCCGCAAAGCGGGCCGCTCTTTTCCTACAACCAACGGCGGGACGCTGCAACCACCAACTGCCAACAGGTGCTCAGGCACAACCCTGGAAGACGCTAAACGGATGACTGAACTATCAGGGTGGGTAGAAGTGAGAGACATGCGGAAGAAACGCGACCCTTTGTATTTGTTTCTGTGCCACATCGAGTGGCGAGATAGCAAAAGCGTACAGGCATACATGGACCTTGTTGCCACATTAGACGATACCAACAGCGACATCCGCGCCGTAGCGGAAGACTTACTTTCACAACGTTTGTCTCCTCGCCCGAAGGACAACCGGCAGCAAATCGAGGTTGGTGCTGTCCAACTATGGTGATAAGCGCCGCAACTATACAGAGTGCTGCAGCTGACTGCATTCCGGCAGTGCCCTTATTCGGTCGCGGCACCCTCCTCCAGATTCTTTCGTGCGCTTTAGCTTTCAATAACTTACGGTGGCGTTCTTTTGGCACAACACCTGCTCTACATACATGCGATGAGATAGGAGGGATCTCATGAAGGGTGGTTGCTAATGCTTCGAATTGAGTTCAAGGAAGCAGGGAATGCGATGACGATCCGGATGGAAGGCCGGTTCGTCGCCAGGTTTGCGGAAGATGCACGCGAATTAGTCGCACGTTGCACGTACCCGTCGAAAGTTGTTGTGGATCTATCGGAAGTGAGCTTCGTCGATGTTGTCGGCGAAGACGTGTTGACGTGGATGAGCCGAATCGGAGTGAAGTTCGTTGCTGAAAACGCGTACTCCCTCAATGTCTGCGAGCGCCTGCACTTGTCGCTGGCTCGGAACCCTGCCAGATGTTCCCCCAGCACTACGCAAAGGCGCTCGCAGATTCTCCCCACCCGGCGCCCGGGGTAAATAGTGACCCGGGCGCCGGCAATGCAAAGGTCGAAGAGCGTGAACTGGTTTCATTGCAATACGCAAACATCAAGGACATCCCACAGGGATCGCACTGCCAGTGCCTCTCAAGTACGGGCAGTGTTCGATCAGGAACACCGAAATCTGTACTGGATCGCATTGGTCATTACGGGAGACCCGCTGCTGGCTGAGAAATCAATCGTGGATGCAAGGGAATTGAACAGGAGCAGCAATGGCGTATTTTGCGACTGGCTTACGCAGTGGGCCTATTCGGCAACTGCCCGTACGGCCACAGGAACAGTACGGGCGTTGATCCGTGCCTCGGCAGAAACGTACTCCGGGTGGACGTGCGAGCACTCGGATCATGCACCGCTGTCAGGCGATCAGGTTGCAACTCTCCAACAACTTGATCCACGGAAAATTATCGCCGGTCTCGATCCCCTGGCTCGATCGGTGCTTGTACTACGAGGCGTACAACACGCCTCCATCTCCGATTGCTCGCTGCTACTCGATGTTTCGCGCCGTTCCGTGACTGGGGCCTATTGTCATGGATTCAACTGGCTCCGTGAGCACACGCAACTGAAAGATGGCAGCGATAAGACGTTCGTTGCCAAGGCACTTGTTTCCAACGAAGACGCGAGATGAGTAGGAGTTTTAATCCGTCGAAAGGATCCGTCGAATGTTTCGGCCTAAATTCGCCGTTACGCAACAAATACTGGAAGAGCACAACAAACACACCAAGGAGGCAAAAGCATGTCACGTCATGACGTCCTCCACATGGCACAAATACCTGGTCATCGCCGGGCTCATTCTTGGGGAATTATTTGTCGCTGGGTGTAAATCCTCAAAGTCGCGTGGCCCATCGGCAAACCTCGTCGAAGTCTCGGTCGTTACGATCCATCCTGAACGGGTTGTGTTGAATACCGAATTGCCCGGCCGTACTTCCGCTTATCTGGTTGCCGAGATCCGCCCGCAGGTAAACGGCATCATCCGGAACCGTTTGTTCCGCGAAGGTTCGAATGTCAAGGCGGGGGATGTGCTTTATCAAATCGATCCGGCGCCTTACCAGGCTGCCTATGCTCAGGCCAAGGCTTCACTTGCCACGGTAGAGGCAGATCTTGCCATGGCGCAGGCAAACCTTCCCGCCATCCGGTCTCGCGCAGAGCGCTTAAAGGGTCTCGCAGCCATCCACGCAGTTGGACAACAGGACTACGACGATGCCAGCGCTGCGCTTCGGCAGGCCGAGGCCAGTGTGCAGGCACGAAGTGCATCGGTCGAGGCAACTCGCGCGGCTCTGGACAGCGCTCGCATCAATCTTGCCTACACTCCCATCAAGTCGCCAATTTCTGGCCGCATCGGCAAATCCAATATTACGGTCGGTTCGCTGGCAGCCGCCTATCAGCCTACGCCTCTGGCGGTTGTCCAGCAGTTGAATCCGATTTACGTAGATGTGGTGCAAGCCAGCTCGGAGTTGCTGCGCTTGCGAAGCCGCATGGAGAGCGGACACCTGACGCAGAATGGATCGATCCAGAGAAAAGTGAAGCTGGTACTCGAAGAAGGCACGCCATATCCGCTGGAGGGGACTCTGAAATTCCGGGACGTCACCGTGGATCCAACCACGGGATCGGTTACGTTGAGAATAGTTTTCCCCAATCCTGATCAGGTTCTGCTACCGGGAATGTTCGTGCGCGCGATCGTGGAAGAAGGCGTCAACGAGCAGGCCCTGCTTGCTCCTCAGCAGGGTGTCACCCGCAACAATAAGGGCATTCCTATTGCGTTGGTAGTGGACAAGGACGACAAGGTTGAGCAGCGGACTCTCGAGTTAGATAGAGCAATTGGAGATAAGTGGATCGTTACCAAGGGCCTGGTTCCTGGTGACAGGCTGATCGTGGAAGGGCTCCAGAAGGTGCGGGTTGGGGATCACGTTCGGGCAGTCGCATTCACGGCTGACACCGGCAATCTCGCTGCGGGCTCAGGGCAGAGCAAGGTAGAAGGAGGAAGATAATGTTATCTAAATTCTTCCTCGATCGGCCGGTTTTTGCCTGGGTCATCGCGATCGCGATGATGCTCGGGGGCGGATTGGCAATCTATAACCTACCCATCTCCCAGTACCCTCCCATCGCTCCCCCGTCCATCGCCATCACTGCGGTTTACCCTGGAGCCTCAGCAAAAACCGTGGAAGACAGCGTGGTCCAGATTATTGAACAGAAAATGACGGGTCTGGACCGGATGTTGTATATGTCTGCCACCAGCGATTCGTCTGGACAGGGAGCGATCACTCTCACCTTCTCCCCGGGCACTGACCCGGACGTCGCCTGGTCCAAGGTGCAAAACAAACTCCAGCTTGCCATGCCGATGTTGCCCGAGGTTGTGCAACAGCAAGGCGTTACGGTTAGCAAGTCGACCCGTAACTATCTGATGCTCGTCGGTCTTGTCTCCGACAATCCGGGTGTAGATGAGAATGACCTGAGTGACTATGCCATTTCGCAAGTCCAGCCATCTCTGGCGCGAGTACCCGGTGTTGGCGAAGTGGAAGCCTTCGGTTCTCAATACTCCATGCGGGTCTGGCTGAATCCGGACAAACTCACCGGGTTCAACATGACGATCGACGATGTCATCGCCGCAATCCGCGCCTATAACGTGGAGATCTCCGCCGGTCAGTTCGGCGGATTGCCTGCGGTTCGCGGCCAGCGGCTAAACGCATCGATTGTCGTGCAGTCGCTCTTGAAGACTCCGGAGGAGTTCGGCGCTATTCCTCTGCGCAATAATCCGGACGGATCAATCGTACGCGTTCGGGATGTGGCGCGCACCGAACTGGGGACCGAGTTCTACGATACGAAGGGATCGTATAACGGTAAGCCTGCGTCCGTGCTGGCCATTCGCCAGGAGGCCGGCGCCAACGCGCTGGACACTGCTGCCGGTGTGAAGGCCAAGATGCAGGAGTTGTCTCGGTACTTTCCCGCAGGCATGAGGGTTGTCTACCCCTATGACACTACGCCATTTGTAAAAGTCGCCATCGGGGAAGTCGTGAAGACTCTGTTTGAGGCCATCGTCCTGGTCTTTCTGATCATGTATCTCTTCCTTGGCAACATGCGAGCCACGCTGGTACCAACCATCGCCGTGCCGGTTGTGATTCTGGGCACGTTCGGTGTTCTGGGCTTGCTGGGATTCTCCATCAACATGTTGACCATGTTTGCCATGGTATTGGCCATCGGTCTCCTGGTCGACGATGCCATCGTGGTAGTGGAGAACGTGGAACGAGTGATGAGTGAGGAAGGGCTTTCGCCATGGGAGGCCACCCGGAAGTCCATGGGCGAGATCACCGGAGCGCTGGTGGGTATTGGATTTGTCCTGTCAGCCGTCTTTGCTCCCATGGTTTTCTTCCCCGGCTCCACCGGCATCATCTACCGCCAATTTTCCGCAACCGTCATTACGTCCATGCTCCTTTCGGTCCTGGTGGCCTTGATCCTTACGCCTGTACTCTGTGCCTCCCTTCTCAAGCCAGTAGCGAAAGGACATGAGGCTGCCGAGAGCGGAGTCCGTTTCCTCCGGCCGTTCTTTCTGTGGTTCGACCGCTGGTTCTATTTCCTGCGGGACACGTATCGGTCTTTCGTGGGACATATCCTCGGTAGAAAAGCACCCTATCTCGTCGTTTTTGTGCTGATCGTCATAGCGATGGGATTCCTCTTCCTCAGGATGCCAACCGCCTATCTACCCGACGAGGACCAGGGGATTCTCCTGGCAATGGTGCAGTTGCCCCCAGGTTCTACCCGGGAACAGACCGAACAGGTTCTGGACAAGGTGCGGCACCACTTTCTTGTGGACCAGAAAGACGCCGTGCAGTCCTGCATGACTGTCGCCGGAATGAGCTTTGCCGGCAGAGGCCAGAATCAGGGATTAGCTTTTGTCATGTTGAAGGACTGGAAGTTGCGAAACCGGTCAGACCTCCGAGTGAAGGCGGTTGCGCAAAAGGCGATGAAAGCATTCTCGGGTATACGGAACGCCATGGTGTTTGCCTTCGCGCCGCCGGCTGTCGTTGAGCTCGGTACATCGACGGGATTCGATTTCATGCTCCAGGACCGGGGCGGACTTGGTCACGAAAAACTGATGCAGGCTCGCGGCCAGCTCCTCCAAATGGCGGCAAAGGACCCGAGGTTAATCCGGGTTCGCCCCAACGGCTTAGATGATGTGCCCGAATTCCGGGCGGATGTGGATTGGGAAAAGGCTGGCACATTAGGCGTTCCCATTTCTACGGTCCACAACACAATCTCAGCCGCGTTCGGCAGCGCTTATGTCAACGATTTCATTCAAAGCGGACGGGTCAAGCGCGTGTACGTTCAGGCGGATGCCCCCTATCGGATGCTTCCGAGCGATATGAATCGAATCTATGTTCGGAACAGCCGGGGCGGCATGTTGCCCGTCTCAGCCTTGACTTCCGGGCGGTGGATATACTCTTCGCCGCGTCTTGAGAGGTACAACAGTTTCCCGTCGCTGGAATTTCTGGGGGAGCCAGCGCCAGGCAGAAGCTCGGGTGAGGCGATGCGGGCGATGGAAGATATCGTTAAGAAACTCCCTCATGGCATCGGATATGAGTGGACCGGACTCTCCTATCAGGAGCGAATGGCCCAGGCTCAGACGGGACTTCTATATTCCTTCTCCATCCTTGTGATCTTCCTCGTGCTAGCGGCGCTCTACGAAAGTTGGACGATACCGATTTCCATCATGCTCGCGCTGCCCCTAGGAGTCATTGGCGGAGTGCTGGCCTCTTCGTTCCGCGGCTTGCCCAATGACGTTTACTTTCAGATCGGTCTGCTTACCGTCCTGGGACTAACGACGAAGAACGCCATCCTTATTGTCCAATTCGCAAAGATCCGTCTGGAACAGGGAGAGGGGCTGATCGAGGCAACCTTGGAGGCGGCCAAGCTTCGGCTTCGCCCCATTGTAATGACTTCAATGGCATTCGGTTTCGGTGTCCTGCCCTTGGCGATTGCCACTGGGGCGGGGGCGGGAGCCGAACAGGCCATCGGCACGAGCGTACTGGGAGGAATGATAACCGCTACTTTCCTGGCAATTTTCTTCATCCCCCTGTTTTTCGTGATGGTTGTGCAACTGTTCGGAAAAAAGAAAAGCCATCGTGCCGAACAGTCCGATTCAGATGCGGTGAGCCCGGCGGAGGGACAATAACATGTACCGAAAGCTTCTTCTGTTGGGAATGACAGCATGCCTTTGCGGCTGTATTCACCCGAAGTATGATCGTCCTGCATTGCCGGTTTCTCCATCCTGGCCGCAAAGCGCCGGCAATTTGACCAGTACCGCTGCCGCGCCGGAGGCCGTCAATGTAAAGTGGCGCGAATTCTTCACCGATAAAGGGCTTCAATCCGTAATCGATCTGGCTCTGGCCAACAACCGCGACCTTCGGATGGCCACGCTTAATGTCGAGAAGGTGCAAGCCCTCTATCGTATTCAGCGTGCCCAGCAATATCCGCAACTGGACGCCTCTGCCACCGGGCAACTCTACCGGCTTCCGGAAAAGATGTCGCCCACCGGCCGGGCATACACGTCGGAACAATACAACGTGGGACTGGGTGTAACCGCCTGGGAACTCGATTTGTTCGGACGTGTCCGCAGCTTGAAAAAACAAGCGTTGGAGCAGTACTTGGCGACGGAGCAGGCCCGCACCGCTTCACAGATTTCGCTGGTGGCCGCCGTCGCTGACAGCTACCTTGCCCTGGCCGCTGATCGAGACCACTTGCGTTTGGCGCAGGCGACACTCGAAGCCCAGCAGGCTTCCTACGAACTGATCCGGCATACACGGGATGCGGGCATCGCTTCCGACCTTGATCTGCGTCAGGTGCAGAGCCAGGTGGAAGCCGCACGGGCGGAGATTGCTCGTTATACCGGCCAAGTGACTTTGGACGAAAATGCACTTGATCTTCTGGTGGGCATGCCTGTCGCGGCTAGTCTGCTGCCCGACGGATTAGGTTCCGATTATGCGCTGAAGGATGTTGCCCCTGGACTACCCTCCGAAGTGCTACTCCGCCGTCCTGACATTCTGATGGCGGAGCACCAATTGAAGGCCACGTACGCGAACATCGGAGCAGCACGCGCAGCATTCTTCCCGCGTATCGCCCTCACCGGTGGCGGTGGTGTTATGAGCGGCAGGTTGTCTGACTTGTTCGAGGGCAATGCCGGTACATGGAACTTTGCTCCGCAGATCGTAATGCCCATTTTTGACGCCGGCGCTCGGAGGGCCGATCTCAAGGTCGCAAAAGTAGATCGAGACCTTGCCGTCGCCGAATACGAAAAGGCAATCCAGTCGGCCTTCCGGGAAGTCAGCGATTCCCTGACGCTGCGGACCAGGCTACTGGAACAGCAAGACGCCCAGCAGGCATTGGTGAATGCCCTCGATGAAACCTATCGGCTTTCGGATGCTCGTTATAAGGCCGGAATCGACAGCTACCTGAGCGTCCTTGTAGCCCAGCGGTCGCTATATAGCGCCCAGCAGGCATTGGTCAGCCTCCGTATGGCGCGCATCGCCAATCTCGTTACCTTGTACAAAGTGCTCGGCGGAGGTGCGTAGTGGGCAAATCTAATACTGCCCTGGTGGAACTCTGGAATGCGGGGGCCTTGCTCTTTCAGCCCGCATTCCAAGGGGGGCGCCTGCGCAGCACTGTGCGATTGACGGAGTCGCAACAGCGTCAGGCGTCCCTTTTCTGCCGGAAAACTTTTCGGAACGTATTCCGTGATGTGTCCTGCGCGATGCTCTCACGGGTTCGTCTCTAGAAGCCGGTTGAAAGTGCTTGGCAGTAATCGCGGGCTCCGCGACACAAGTTTGGAACTGGACAACTCGACTGTTAAAAGCATCCGTGCGGCGGGAGGTACAAGATGTCAGTTTCTGGTTTGGTTCCGGTGGCAGATGTCCAATTGAAGTCGATCCTTGTCGCCACGGATTTCTCCCCAGCATCTGAAAAGGCAGTTCGGCACGCCGTTGCGCTAGCGCGCTACTACGGTTCGAAACTGTATCTCATGCACGTTGTCTCCGCGCTGGGATTCAACATGGTGGGGCCGGAAGCCGTTGCTGGGGCAATGGATCTGGCATGGGATGATGCCCGGGCCATGGAACGCAAACTCATGGCGAGTGGATCCCTGGCAGGCCTGCGGCATCATGTCGTAGTACGCGACGGTGATGATGTCTGGCGGGAGTTAGAGAAGGTAATTCAGCAAGAACAAATCGACATGGTGGTGATCGGAACCCATAGTCGTGGAGGTCTCGCAAAGCTTGTGCTGGGTTCTGTCGCTGAACAGATCTTCCGGCATGCCTCCTGCCCGGTTCTGACCGTGGGGCCCCATTCGCCCGCGGAGGCACAAGCAGTACCCTCCGGAATCACGCGTCCGCTTTTGTTCCCCACGGATTTCGGCGAGAGATCGCTCAGAGCATTGCCATATGCACTTTCGTTCGCCAATCTGCGTGGTACCAGGATCGCGTTACTCCATGTGCTTTCGTCTGTTCCCCAAACAAAAGATAATCGCTGGTACACCGCGCACGACGTAATAGAAATCCGAAGTGACGCCCACGCGACCGCACTATACCGCCTGAGGACTCTGATTCCAGAGTCTTGTCTTAGAGTCGAACCAATCTGTGTCGCTGAATTTGGAGAACCGGCTGAATGGATTCTGGAGACAGCAAAAAAGTTGCACGCCGAAGGAATCGTCATGGGCCTAAAACACACGGCCCACGTCGATGCGATTTCACATCTGCCTTGGTTGACTACGTATAAGGTGGTTTGCAGTGCGGTGTGTCCGGTTTTAACCATAAGGTGACATTGCGATGCACACTTCGCCCTGGTGAACCCGCTCCTAACACGTTGAAAACTGCTATCCCTTTCCGTTGCCAATCGAAACTTCAATCTGCCGCAGCAGAGAAACAATCTGCTCCGCCGTGTGCTTCCGTCCTGCCATCTCTCCAGCTCCTTTGCACCAGATTCTCTCTCATATCACCTGGTACAAAAATGCCGATCAAGTATGATCTCTCGGATAGTCCTGATACCGGACACTCTCTCAAGATGTACGACAACTTGGATGGAGCGGCGACATTCGTCCTCAACATCGCGAAGGCTAGCGCCCCCGGAGCCACGCATGACAAGATGGGCAAGGCGCCGGACAGCATCCTCAGCGCTGTTGGCGTGGATTGTACTGAGGGATCCACGATGGCCCGTATTGAGTGCATCAAGAAAGACCCGTGCCTCGGTCCCTCTAATTTCTCCAACAATGATCCGGTCAGGGCGGTGACGGAGAGCGGCCTTGAGCAGGTCCGCGAAGCCGATCGGGCTCTTGTGGGTATCGAGCTGCGCTTCGGCGGAGACGACATGCGGCTTTCTGATGTACAACTCTGCCGTGTCTTCGAGAATCAGGATGCGCTCTTGGGTCGGGATGAATCCGGCCAATACGTTCAGCAAGGTTGTCTTGCCCGAACCCGTGCCGCCTGAGATCAGCACAGTATCGCCGTGTTGCACGGCGATTTTCAGTGTCTGTGCTTGCCCTTCGGTCAGCATCTTCCGTTGGATCAAATCCACCACGGTAAATTCTCGCGACGTGAATTTGCGAATTGTCATCAGGGGCTGGGGATGAACTACAGGAGGGATTAGTGCGGCCAGACGACTGCCATCAGGCAGACGCAGGTTCATAATCGGGGAATCGGCGTTGAGCTTCTTGCCGTAACGATTGGCAATCACTTCAAGTCCCGTCAGGAGGGCGCCGTCATCAAATCGGATTCCTGGCAACGGCTGTATCTGACCGTCTTCCTCGATCCAAACGGACGCATCGGGGTTGATCATGATCTCGGAAACAGTCTCGGCTTCGAGCAAATGCTTGATCGGCTTGAGGAAGGGCAGGATGATTTCGAGGCTCATTTCCGTGCCCTCTGGGGATTGAAGCCGATACTCTCCTGCTCAAACCACGTCATATCCATGGGCAGAAAGTCGGGCTTCAGATAACAGTAAGTTGCAGCGTGCGGGGTGACACCGTCAAAGACAGCGGCGACCGCCTGTGCATTCTTCAACTCGAAGAACACGCGCTCGTCGAACAGCGGCTCTTTGTGTTTCTGGTACTGCTTCGAGGCCGAGACGGAGCCCTTGTTGGATGACGTTCGGCCACTGAGCCAACCGACGTTGGGATTCGTACTGGATTCCGATACGGTGTAACTGATCCGAGTACGGTCGGTTTTACCGCAAATCTCCGATGCGAAGCGTGCTGTGTCCGGGTCGGAAGTGGACAGGAAAATCTTTGTGCGGAACGCCTGGAGCAAGGTCTTGACGCCTTCGTTCGGTAAAGCCTCTTTTAGTGAGGAGACGCTCTGTGTGGCCACAATTGGGATGCATTTCGGCTGCCGGGAGATCGAGAGGAATCGCTCATCGCCCGTCGGGTTGTCTCCTCCCACCGTTGCATAGTTCTGATATTCGTCGCAGATGAACACGGTCGGTCGAAAATGTCGATCCGGCTCGGCGTCCATCTTCGGTATACGCAATTGCACGGCGCGCTGGTAGTCGATCTTCATCAGGGTACCGACGACCTTGGCCAGAGCCGGATTGAGGGCCACAGGGAAGTTCAGTCCCACGATCTTTCCGGATTCGATCAGTTCGTCAAATGGCGGCAGCACCCAGCCCTGCGGATCTGCGTCGCATTTCTTGCCCTCGTACAGGGCCTTCGGCGGGCAGAAGACGCGCCGCACATCCGGATCGGTCTCGAACAAGGAAAGGAAGACGGCAATGCCCTGAATGATGGAAGTTTTGACCTCGGAACGAAAGAACTTCCAGTGTTCCCAGTACCAGTACTCGATGCTTCGGAATCGGTCACATAACGACGACTCACCAAGCCGTCGCATGTATAGATTTGCGACTGCGCCCGTTTCGTGGATCAGGACCGTTTCCAGTTCGTCACTCCAACGCGTGATGTACTCACCGGTTTGTCTGTTTTTGCGGAAGCCAAATAGTTCCAAAGACGTCATGTGCTTCCGGTACACCGCCTCACTGATTCCGAGATACCGGCTATCGGTGAAAGTGCGTCCGACTTCGATCAGCATTCGTTCCAAGGCGCTGGCACTGATGACGGTGCGGAAGACATCGAGCAAGGTGACGTAGTCATCCCTGACCCGATGCAAGAGGATGATGTACCGGACAAGGTCGGTGTACGACTGTTGCCAGAATGGCTCCTTGCCCCGTCCCCAAATCGCAGTGATGATTGAGGCAATGTTGAACGCCTGGGCGTACGGATCGAGGTCATTGTTGAGCGGGTTATAGCGGACGTTTCCGTCAAGCGAGACGTCGATGTAATCGTCCAGGCGGTCGCAGCCTTGGAGAACTCCTTGCAGTTGCCGGCAGAGATCGCCTTTCACTTCGAGAACGATCCCGGACGGTCTTCTTTCGGGATCATCTGCCCGATAGGCAAAAAGCTGTCGCATGGCCGGCAGTATCAAGGCCTGGGTTTTACCGGAGCCGGTCGCACCGAGCACGGCGATTCCCGTGTACAGGCCATGTTCAGGGATCAGAAGCCAATGCGGGTCTGGCGAGGGCCCGGGCCGAATCTGTAGATGGACCTCACCGACAACCAGGAACAGGTTCCGCCGGAAGCGTGGATCAGGGTACTTCGGCAGGCGTCCCGCAGTGCTTGCGGCGTCTGGAGTGTAGAGGTGAACATAGGCCAGTGAGAACAAGATAGAGCTGATAAGAAATGGGGTGGTGTAAAGAAACAGAGTGTAGCTCCAGACGAGTCCCTGATAGACGAAGGGCCGCTTGAGTGCAATCAGTTGCAACAGGGAATTGGACTCGCGGATGGGATAGATGCTCTGAAGCACTAATCCGCAAGCCGGGCTCAAGCCAATCGATATCAGGCGGCGGTGTTCAATCAGCCCCCGTGTGAGTTCTTGAAGTATCGTCGGAATCCGCATGTGTTGCCTTCTTTAAGTCATCGGCTGCTCGTTGTTGGAGCCGGAAGCCCGCCTGGTTTTGGTGGACGGTCATGTGCAGCGTTGGCCGTAACGGGGACGGGTCTGACTGGACTTGCGACCTTGGGAGGCCCTGGCTGCAACTCCGCCTTGTATTTTTGAAAATCTTCGGACTGCGTGAGGGCGAAACGGAGGAGTTCGTTGACCACGTATCTGCGGTCGTTATCCGACCACTTGCACATCAGGTCAATGTCAGTCGAGATCGATACTTCAATATTGGTCTTGAGCAATACCCAGTGAAGTTTGCTTGCCCCATGTTCAATCTTTAGCTTGCTCATGTTGTTCTCCCTGCTGTTGCGGCAACCGTTGTGGAGGACTTAGCTGGGACCTGTAACGGTCCTTGCCAGATCCCAACGTCGGTATGAGTTCGGTACCAACCCGGAGCCCGGGGGCGGGAGCGACCAGCGTCAACGGCAGTCCCTGCGGGACGGGTCGCTCCCGCCCCCGGCCGACCCCAGCTATTTGGTAACTGTCTGAGCAGCAATCGGTTCATTGGACAACCTCCGAACCGTGCCGGGAACCATGCGGTTCATTCCTTTGGAAGGACGGGTAGCTGAACCGGAGCAGCACAGTTGTGAACTGTGGATGAAACGGCGGCGTGAGTTGGGAGAGTTTCTGGTCAGTTCTTGTCCATTCAGGATCGAGCGGCTGCTGTCTTTGCGGAGGCGCGGCAGCAAACGTCTTATGAAATAGGGCGGCCGCCTCGCGAAAGTTGTGGTCGGATGTCGCAACGTAAATTAGCTCGAAGTGCGCCACGGCCCGCATCACAGCGCTCAAAGCCGCCAGTACACGCCCGAACTTGTTCGTGGTGAGCAACCCTTCGTCGATAAACATAAAGCGCACAAGCGAGGTGGCCGGCCGGGTCCTGTCGGCCACCGAAACCAATAGGGATCGAATTTCCGGGCGGAGCGTTCCGTTGGACGTTACGAGGATTTCGGAGGCAACTCCGCGTGTTTGTGCCAGGTATTCAAGTTTCTCCGCATCGTTTTCGAGATAATGCTCGTGGTCATTTTCGAGCACGTAGTCCAGCTTCATCAGCCTGGCCCGGACATCAGCATCGCCCTTGACGCGGCGGTTCTGGGAATTCGGGGCGCCGATGAGCCGGTAGATAGGCTTATAGAAGAGGTGATAGACCTGCCGCCGATGCGTAGTGTCGAGGAGCTCAATGTGTCCCGCAACGCGCGCCTTCTCCAGGAGCCGCATGACAATCGAGCCCTTATTCCGGTCGATGAAGTAGTCAAACTGGCGTCGAAGAAAGTAGCCGGAGTGAACAGCCACGAGATACAAAAACGAAGCCTCGCGCTCGGTGTAACCGAGCGATTCAAGGGCGACGATGGGATCGACGGTCATGAGCTATAGCTCCAGAATGTTCTCGATCAGGTGATGATCGTCTTCGATTTTTGCGGTCAGCGTGGCACGGTCGGCGGCGGATGCGTATACGTGAAAGCCCGCTTGCGCTTTGTTGCGAAGATGGCCTGGGCGGTAAGCCGCGGTTAGAACCTCAACGTCCTGGAATCCGGTGCGTGCCCCCTGATCAAGGTCGTATTGGATGCGAGCGTCGGGAATCTGAATCCCCCCATTGACGAATGGGAAGTCGAACTGTGTGGCAACTTGTTGTTTGATCTCCTGCAAGTCCCGGTCGGGGTCGGCTTTGCGCTCGGCGTAAATTGCTTTCTGAATCTTTGCTTTCAGTTCGAAGTCGAGTGCGACGCGGAGGTTCGTCCCTCCGGCACCTTCGATGTGCTCGGCTTCCTTCCGGTATGCACGATAGATCTGTGAGTCGTGTTCGACTTCGCGTGGCTTCACCAGTCCGGAGTAGAGCTTTTGGCCTTCTGGGAGGCAGGAAGTCTGGCGCGCTACTTCCTTGCCGGCGCGCGTCAGGGTAACGACCTCGATACGTTTGCTGTGTCCACGACGGCCGTCACGCCGCGCCTGAACGGCATCAATTTGGATGAGTCCTTGCTCCTTGAGGAAAGCAAGATCACGTTTCAACCTCAACGGCCGGTTGTTGTACACCGTTTCCGCCAGGTCGTGGGTGGAGATCACACGGAACCGGCCTACCTCTGCAAGCACCTTGAGCTCTTCGGAGCGCAGCGAGATACCAATGGCTTGGGCCGGAATATGGTTCCGTGGAGGCCGCTGAT
Source organism: Acidobacteriota bacterium (assembly GCA_021779935.1). Lineage (GTDB taxonomy): Bacteria > Acidobacteriota > Terriglobia > Terriglobales > Acidobacteriaceae > JAJXZT01. The sequence goes on along the minus strand of JAJXZT010000003.1, from coordinate 94,967 downwards.
CGTGGGGAATCGAACGGGGGCGTTCGTGAAGGATTGTAAGATCGGCCTGCGGGTGGCGCTGGGCTCCGGGAATGCTGACATCGCGCGGATGATCAGCCTGTTCGCGTAGACGCTCCTGGCGACGCTCCACGGGTGAAGGTTCGAGTGGGAGAGTTTCCGCCGGATCGGGCTGCCTCTTGCGAGGAACATCATGCGGAATATCCAGTCGCATCACTCCTCCTCATGCCGGGACGGATCTGCTTCCGCTGAGGTGAAATCAAAGGCAGCTTGAGGGCGCTCATTTCCAGCCGGCTGATGGTTGGGTTTTTCTTTGGGAGGTGAATTGTGTCCCTGCGAGCCCGATGCGGGCTGTTCTGCTGGGTCGTCTGCGTCCTCGTAGGTAATGTCGGTTCTTTGTCCGTAAATTTTGCAAGTGTCGTATTCGGAGACATCGCCGAAGGCTTCCATCTCCCGTTGTGCGGCTTCGCGAGCGGCACGTACGCGCGCTACGAGATCTGAGGAATGATCCAGATACCGTTCATCATCCGGTCCCACAGAAGGTTTGGGGCGGGGTGTTTCCGGTGCCGTCGGGGCATGGGAAGTCCTTTCATTCTTCGTCGAATTGCGCGGTGATTTCTTCTGAGAGTTCGTTGTGACCACTGTGAATCTCCTGTTCGAGGTGTTTAAGTTTGCGACCGGCGTCGCGAAGGAAGAATTTGCGTTCCATCCAAATCGTGAGTCCCAAGATATTGACAAATAGCAAGAGGCAATAGGCGATGACAGCGCGCGCATAGCTGTGAACGATGAGGCTTCGCCAGGGTGTAAGAAAACGCAGTTCACCGCTTAGCCAGATGCCGAGCGCAAGGAAGATTAGCGTGGCGACAAAGACGGCGTTGGCAAACACTGGGCCTCCTTCCCGTGCAGCAACAGCGGAAAGAAAGGCGAGGAGTCCGAGACTCCTCGCCAGGAGTGTGGCGAGGCCGTTTACGCGGCATCCCCCTTGGGAGCAGAGTCAACACGATCACCGGTAGGGCGTTCCAGCTTGCGAACATGGCTGGCGCGGACTTCCCACGTACGGCGCTTGGCGTTCTTGCTGCCATCGCCGGACTCGGCGTCGTATTCGGAGCTGCGCAACTCGCCCTTGATCTCGGCGTAGTCACCCTTCTTGAGCGGCTTGGCGAACTCGGCGGATTTGCCGAAGCAGACGATACGATGCCAGTCAGTGTGCGATACCCACTCGCCGCTCTGTTTGTCTTTGTAGCTGGACTTTGTGGCGAGCGAGAAGACGGTGAACATGTTGTCGGTTGCGGTCGACTTGGTTTCGGCGTCCTGGCCGACGAAGCCCTTGAGTTGAAGTTCGTTTTTGTAGAGTGCCATTGTCGTTTCCTCCGTATTGGTTTGGCCCGAATCTCACTCGGGACACCCTATGCGAAGCTCAGTGAGGTGCCCCGCTCCCAAGGCAAGGGGCGCATTTTCGGGAGTGGGGACCCGAGCTCGTCTCGGGGGAGGAGTCCGGAAAATGTAAGAACCGCAGTCCGCCGGGCGCGGGAGAAGCACCGAGCGGGTGACCGAGGGAGTGACTGGGCAACACCTGGAGGGGTGGCACTCCATGGAAAGGACGTCTCGGCCAAATGCTTGAGGAGGGACGCGATTGAGGCCGGGCGCTGATGGCAAGCGCGTTCTCGTCCGCTCGTCCCAAGGGGAACGTTGCACACTGCGAGCGAAGATGTCGCCGAGTCGCGCGTCTTCGGCCCGCCGTGAAAGCCGCAAGAGGGGATTGCCGAGGTGATCCAGTCCGCTACGAAATGCCGGGGACATGGCAGAAGGGACAGTTTCGGAATGGAGTACTGCTGCCATTGTTAGTTCTGGAACGCCTGGTCCTGGCGGTAGTAGCTGATGACCAGTCCAAGCGGATTCGACAACAACATCCGATTGGGAACCTCCTGGCGGAAGTCATAGATGACGCTCGCCGTCCAGCGTTCACGGCGTTGCTCCTGCTGATCACCCACAGAGCGAAACACCTTGTCGAAGTCGATACGTGCGCGGTAGGGTGGCTTGCGGGTGTCCTCCAATACGACTGCCCTGATTTCGATGTCCACGTTGGATTGGCTGGGGTCCAGAAGAAAGGAATCGAGCCTGCCGGATTTGTGCGCCCTGGCGAGCGCGGCATCTTGCAGGTCATCCGAGAGAAAGGTCAACGATTCGGCAAAGTCGCGTTGCAAGGTCAGGTGATTGCGCCCGTAATACAGCTCGGCCCATCGCGCCAGGTAGTACTTACTGACACGCTCAATGGGAATGGAATCAAAATCGCTGTAGTGCATCACCTGACCGCGTCCGGAGTCCGTGACGGAGATAATAAGCGGCTTCAAACGCAACGCCGCCGTCTGCGCCCGATAAAGCAGCAGAAGCAAAACGGAAGAAACGATGGCCAGTACGAGAACCGCAATCTTGAGGTATGTGCTCGTTACGATGGGTTCCGCGTACGCTTCAAGAAATTTTTGTCCGGCCTCGGTGACTGGGAAAGTGTCTGGTATCTTTGCCATGCCAATTACCCCAATGGATTTACCCACGAACCCGAACGGCCTCCAAGAATCGAGGCGGTCAGTTCCGGGATTTTGATCAGTCCGTAGATGCAAACAAACAGCGTCACTAGTAGAGCGGGGAGGATGGTGAAGGCGTTTGAAAGCGAGAGCGGGCCGATGACGGCCAGCATGCCGAGCAAGACTTTCGCAAAGACAAAGGTGAAGGCGGCGGCCACCACCTGGTAGAAGCTGAAGCCGAGGAACGCCTTGAACCATCCCCAGAAGAGCCAGTCCATTTTCGGCACGATGAAAAACGGAATAAAAATTGGCCCTAGCAATACACAGACGGCAGAAGCTACGTAGCCGTAGGCGATGACCGCAAAGGCTACTGCTTGCATTGCCGCCAGTACGATGGCAATCACGGTGAAGGTCAGCGATTCTTGAAAGCTGAAGATGCCGGGTGGGCTGCCGAGCTGTTCTTCAGCTTGGACCACGGAATCAGCGATCTGTTGTGTCTGGTCAGACTCGATTTGTCCTGAAAGGTGCAATGTCTCCTGGGTAATCAAATCGCTGAAGCTGTACCCGGTGCCTGGGATCGGTGACGAGTAGTAGGTCAGCATGCCAAGGCCGAACGAGATCATCAGGATCAGGTCGGCGAAGCGCGCGAAGTCGAACCCGCCGCCGTATCCATGGACTGTTGATAATGCTGCCTTCAGCCCAAACCAGACGATCAGGATGACAGCAAAGCCGCGAAACAGGTTCAATCCCATCGCCTGCAATGCCGCACTTTTGGTGGACAACAACTGGCTGATCGCCTGGCCGAGAAACGTGAATGGATTCTGATTCATAGATTACCTTCCACTCGTACTTAAGGAAATTGACCGGAGCGCAACGCTCACGCCGCCGCTGACATGTCGCATGGCATTCGGAAAGTTCTGCTGGAAGTAGACGGCCTGATTGATGAGCCGGTTCTGTTCGTCCATGCGTTGTTTGTCCGTGATTGCCCTTTCGGCAAGCGCTGCGGAGAGAATCTGGTTGGCGTCCTGCTGGGAATGTATCTGGAGCAATGTGGCCGAGTTGATCTTGCCCAGCACGGCCATCTCGGTCTGCTGATTGGGGTTGGCCGAGTACGTATCTGACTCAAGGTTGGCGAGTTTCCGGGCAAAGGCTTCGGAATCGGACCGCACAGTCCCCAGCGTGGAGAGTGTACTGGTGATCGCGCCCCGGGCGAGTTCTGAGGTGGCGTATTGGTTCTTGATCGTCGTCTGCGTCTGGGAGTCTTGCGCGGAAAGACCGCTTCCTGGGTACCTCTGCGGTTGGATCACTGCGCTGTCGTAAGCGTCCAAGGCGCGATTCGGACTGCCAAGGTTCAACGCGTTCACCCATGCCGCAGTATTGCCGTAGGTATCCGGTGCCGAGAGATTCGTCCACTGCGAAAAGTCGGATTTGTAGCGCTGATACAGATCCTGCGGCATCCGCGACATCTGGTACGCGAGGTTGTACGCCTCGATGATCTGGTCGCGCGTTTGGTTCGCCGTCGTGTACATCTGTTGCAACTGTTTGAACTCCTTGACGGCGTTGCCATAGTTGGTGGCATCGAAGACTGCCCACTGCGCGTGCGCCGATGGTACGAGCAGCGCCGAAAACAAAACCAGACAGTAAATCCTTCCTGATTTCATCCGATCCTCCATTTCGCCAGCGGATCGCTGACGTCCTTCTCGTTGATGGTTACGGTTCAGGGCTCAAATATTGGGCGGAACCGTGTGGTTCTCGTAGGCCGGCAGTAGTAAGTCCTGCGTTAGATAGACTTTGATCCGGTGACCCTCGCGAATCGTGAGGGTGGGCAGAACGTTGATGAACCGGTCGAGGACATGAGCACCTTCCTGTGACAGACTCGATGCCACGCCTTGGCGATACATGTCCGAGCCGCTTGGGTTGTAACCGCCTGTGGTGGTCGCCTCCGCCCCGCCGGAGATGATTCCCAATGCAATCGAGGCTCCGAAGATTTCGATGTAGTGATTGTTGACCTTGTCCTTCAGGCCGGTTTCGCCCGCCTGATCGAGACCGTGGAACTGGTCGAGGTCAACGGAGTAACCATCGGGCATCAGCATTCGGTGGAAGACTACGGCCAGCCGTTTTTGACTGAAGGCGGATACTTTCTGCACATCGCCCAGAATGAATGTTCCTTCAGGGATGAGTACGTGCTGCCGGTCCTGGCTATATACCGGGTCTGTCACCATGACCTTGACGGGGCCGGAGAACGCACTGTCCAGACGGTTCAACAGCGTGGTGTCGATAGTCGTACCCTCGAACAGGACGTATGGCTGACCGTACGCTGAGTTGACGTTCACCTCGGGAACGCGCTTTGTGGTTGATATTGCTCCTTGTAGCGTTCCAGAACTCTGTACTGGCGTTGCGGGATTCAACGTAATCTTCATCTGCTCGAAGGGGCCTGCCGTCTGGCCGATGTGGTCTGTTTGAACAGCCGGTGAGTGTAAGGCGCTATTGCCGAGCGGGACAAGATTCGACGCGAAGCGCGCTTTGAAATTTAAGGCTCGTTCCGCGTCCTTCACCGGGTCGCGCATCGGCTCGGTTTGCGGCTGAACGTCGTTTGGGGCCGCACTCGGCTGAGTCGCGCCACCCGCTACTGACGATGGTTCGGCCCCAGCAGATTTTTGCGCCTGTTCCTGTTGCTCGCTTTTTCGCTGGTCTTCCGTCAGGTCGCGTTTCAGATCCTCGATGTTGCGCTGATTTGCGTCGTCGGCGAAGATAGCCGGAACCGCGGCACTCGGCTTCTGGGCGGGCCTGGGGTGGCTTTTCGAGAACATGACCGCCAGCAGAATCAATACGGCCAGCCCTGCTATGACGTAGGCTTGGCTTTGCTTTGGCACAACGCCCTCCGGTCTCGGACGGAGATCGTGCAACTTCGGGCTCTCACCGGAGAGCGGCGGAATGGCATCTGGGGAAAGGGTCTGGTTTTCTTCTTGCATCGTCGCCTCCTACTGCGCCGCCCTTTTGAAGCTGAGCCGGCGCTTGCCGATTTCGAGATACCCATGATCGACCACCTTGGGAATCACGTAGGTCCCATCTGTCAACTGGAAGTTGATGAGCTCGGGCTTGCCGTCTTTGATTTCGTAAACGGCGAACTTCTCCGTGGCGGATGACTTGATGTAGGTGAACTGACCGTCTTGGTATATCGCGGTTATGTCGAACGGCTTTTCGTTGTGGTACCGGTAATCGAACTTCAGAGCCTTTGTGGGATATTCCGCCTTGAACTGTTCGACAGCCTGCGCGGCACGCGTTTGGGCAGCCTGTATCTGGGCCTGCGCAGCCGCAAGTTCAGTGGCAGGGACGAACTTCGGTGGATTGTTGGCAGCGGCAATGGCCGAGGCGTCGGAAGGTTCGATCACAATCTTAAGGTCAGGATCGGAGGTCTCCACCTCGTCGAGCGTGAAAGAGTATACGTTGCCCTTGTCGGTAATCAGATCGAGGTTGGAGTGAATGCCTTCTTTGGCCGGATGCACAAAGCAGTAATTACCCGTGGCATTGATGATCCAGAAGTCCTTGTCGCCGGCGGCGACTTCCAGAATCTTCTCTGTGGCGGGAAGTTGAATGAGCGTGGTGTAGTGCATTTTGGCGTGCACGTTAATGATGTCGTTGGCGTGGTATTTCACCACGCGGGCCGCCGATTGGGCGACGCCGCTGGAGGTGGCCAACAACAGTAGGGCGGTGAGAAGGCATGTTTTCATTGGGTTCCTTTCGTCGGGTCGGGATAGTCCCGGGCAAGGCGAAGCAATCCTTCTTCTGCTCCGTAGCGGGCGAAATATTCCTGCTTGCGCAGGTTGTCGCGCGCATTGTTAGTCGCGACCCAGTAGCTGAGGGCATCGACTTCCAGCACCAGTTTCTTGGTGCTGCCGGGCTGGATCAGTAGCAGGTCGCGCTTAGGAATGAGGCTCTCCAGCAATGCAAGCTGCGAGTCGTTGAGCTGGAAAATGTCGGCGTAAAGTTTGCGATCGATGTTCGGGTTCGCGAGAAGAATCTTGGAGGGACAGGATTCGTTGACGACGTGCAGCATCTCGGAGGACTGCAACTCCACCACCGACTGCGTGGCCAGGATCATCGCGGCGTTTTTCTTCCGCCAGGTCTTTTCGGCCCGCGTGATCCAGTCGCGGATCGTGCAGTTCTTCAGGAAAATCCATGCCTCATCGATGACAAAGGTTTTAAAGGTCGCGGCGTTCTCTGGCTTCTCGATCTCAGCGGACGCCCGTTGCAATATGTAGAAAAGCAGCGGCTCCAAGATGTCCGGGTAGTCTGACCAGCCATCGAAATTGAAGCTTTGGAAACGCGAGAAGGTCAGCGTGTCCTGGGTATTGTCAAATAGATAGCCAAACTGTCCAGCCTGCGTCCAGCGATGGAGCCGCTCTCCGAGCGGTCCAAGAATGGATGCGAAGTTCGACAGGGTCCGGACTTCCAGCGGCAATTTATAGGCACGTTCGATGGCGGCGAACAAAGCCTTGTCATCCTCCGGCGTCGGCTCATAACGCCCGTTCGCCTCGATCAAGACTTTGGTGAATAGATACAGGAAGTTCAGGTTCTCGTGTGTCGGCTCCAGTGAGAACGGGTTGATAGTGAAGCCGGGATTCTTCAGTCCGACGTTCAGGTACGTACCGCCAAATCCGCGCGTCAGTGTTTCGTAGCTGCCACCAAGATCAAAGATGAATGTCAGCGCCTCGTACTTCTGCATGGACTGGATCAGGAAGTTGAGAGTGAAGCTCTTGCCCGAGCCGGTTGCGCCCAGCACAAGCGTGTGGGCCACATCTCCACTATGAAGATTCAAGTAATAGGGTATGCCGTGCACCGATTCCAGAATGGCGAGATATTCCTTCTCCACGTGTGCATTCCATCGTTTGCCGGAATCCACCGTGAACAGGAAGGACAAGTCGGCGTAATTCGAGTTCAGCGACCACTGCTTCCTCAGATTGAACTGCCTGTTACCGGGGACCGTGGCAAAGAAGGCGTTCAGAAGGTTGTAACGTTCTTCATACAGCGCTCCGTCGTGCGTGGTGAACAATTTCTGAAACTCGGTGATGGCGCGATCCACTTTCCGGCGGTCTTCGTCGTAGATGACGACAGACAGTGTGAACTCGCCAAACGATTTGCCCTCCGTGCCGAGCGCCGTTAGCGCATCCCCCAGCTCAGCCACTGCGGCTTCCTTCGAGTCATCGACCAATTCGTCACGCGGCCCTGTATTTTGCCGGTCCTGGAGGTTCGATAGAAAGCTGGTTTTGGAGTTGTGGTAATGGCGGCGGCGTTTGTTGATCTGCTTGCGCGCTGCCGAGTTATCCACTGGGCGCCACTCCGAGACCACGTGGAAATTTGCCGGTATGTCGAGGAGCCCATTCAGCAATAGGGGATGAGTCTCACTCGGCATTTCCTTCAGGGTCAGGACACGGACAAAGTCGTCGTCCAGGCGCAAGTAGCCGCGATGCGCCTCCAGTTCGGAATCGCACAACTGCCAGTCGAGGAAGCGCGGGCCGTGCAGGCGCGCCTCCTGAATCTTGAAGGGGCGGAAGTTCACGAGACGCCGGACAAGCCGGAAGGTCTTCTCCGCCCCTAGCAGCTCGACCTCGGTGAGGTCGCTGAGCTGCCCACTCAAGCTCTGAATCTTTTGTTGCAAACGCAGACGGTCGCGTTCGATGCGCTCGTACAAAAGAGTGCGTTGCCGATTGCCGGCCAGCAATGCCTTGCACTGCGCGAAAGCCGATCGCGGCTGTTTGGGTAACTGGGAAATTGCGTGCAGCAAGCCGCTCTTCGCGTAGCTGCCGTCGATCATCACCACCCAGAAGATCTCGACCGAGTAGAGCCGGTCGGCCTTTGACCGCAGAAATTCCGCTCGCTGTTCCAAGGCTGCGCGGACGAGAGGGTTGTCATATTGCTGAAAAGGGATTTCAGGCCGATTGTGCCTGAACAGAATCTGATACAGCCGTGTTTTGTCGTCGAGCGTGTGGAATGCCGCCTCCAGACGCTTCACCGTGTAGTCCCGCCCGGCGTGATCGAGACTCTCGTAATCGATCCCACCAATCCTGAGCGCCGTGCCGAGGTCGCCGGATTTTGTCAGGAACGCGTGCTCATCCCAGAAACCGTACAGGTTGATGTGCTCCTGTAACGATCCGGCTTCGCTCCAGTCTTTCGTGATCTGCTTAACCTTGAACATTGCGCCTCACAATCCGGATCTCCGCCGGTTGCCACTTCATCGGGTCATAGCGCCTACGGAACTTAGAGGAGTTCAGCAGTATCCGCAGAATCTCTACGTCGTACCTGGTCGCTTGCTGCGCAGCAATCGTTCCCACCGCGAAGAGCAGGAACCCTCCTAACAGCGAGTGCATAAGGGAGAAAATTGCACCTCCCGAAATCAGGGCAACAAAGAACAAACGGCGCTCGGCCCCCAGGATGGTCAGCGGGCGGTTCATTGCTTTGAACACTTTGTTGTGCCGGTATTCCTGTCGCGAACCGCCCAGTGCCATGACGCGTTATCTCCTTCTTCCGTTGAGTTATGGGAAAAGCCAGGCCATGAAGTTCACCGCTCCAATCGCCATTCCCACGCCGAAGACGATTCCAGCGAGCATCCGCTTCGACTGGCCCTCGCCGTAGGCGAACATCAGACCGCCAACGACGATGGCGACCAGTGAAAGTCCGGTAGCAATGGGACCGGTAAAAGCGGTTTTCAGCACATTGACTGCGTTCTCCCAAGGCGAGCTACCCGTGCTCTGGGCGTAGGCCGGCGCTGCCAACAGGGCTAGGGAAGCGACGTGTAAGACGGTGCGTAGCCGACGGCCGAATCGTCGGCGCTTAATTGGTGCAGAGTTAGTTGGCTGCATGTATCGAGTTCCTCCACGTTTTTCGCAGCGCCTGGCGCCGCGTACTCGGAAAACCCTAAGCCAGAATTGCGGAGGCGATTTATCTCTTATTGAGTCGATTTATCCCATTGGGATATAAATTGCAGAATTCCATCTGGACATGGCATACAGCACGAGCAAGGCACGCGCCAGGTCGTTGGGTGGGATGGAGAAGCCTTTTGAGGTTGCAGAACTACGTGACAGGGTGGGGTCGCAGACTTTGGCGGAGATTCGACAGAACGCTCGTGGGCAATTACCGAGTGCAAAGTAACGGAGGTGACTTAAGAAGACGCCACACCGTTACAAGGAGGCCGGAGTGAGTTGCTTCCGAGTGGCTCGTCATCCGTCCCGAACCGCAGAGCTTTGGAAAAAACCTCGCCACAAGCTGACTTTTCAGGATCGATACCCGGAAAGAGCCCCTACACTGCAGATCCCTAAAAGAACACGGTGAAGAATAAACGTGGGCCGGCCTATAATCGAAGCCGTCGGAAGAAGAGCTACATGGGCTAGATATGCCTCTGGAACTGTCCGCAGTGAAAAGGCGACTTCAGGACCATCTCCAGGAGGGTCTTCTCATTGTTGTGGGCTCTGGCCTCTCGGCCGCAGAAGGCATTCCAGGAATGGGGCCTCTGGCGGAGCACTTGAGGCGTGAGATTCCGCCCAGGTTGGCCGCGGCACCGGACTCTGCTTGGGGTGTCGTGGCTGCTGCCCTTGATGCGGGCGACAACCTTGAAGTCGCTATGGGCAAGGCCGACCTACTTCCCGCGACAGTTGAAATGATTGTCGCGGAGACGGCACAGTTGATCTCGGCCAAGGAACGAAACGTCTTCGCGAAGGTATTGGCTGGGGAGCGGGAGCTTCCGTTTACTCCGTTTGTGAAGCATCTGTTCAAGGCGGGTAAGGAGTTCCACATTATCACGACCAACTATGACAGGCTCATTGAGTTTGCGACGGAGGCGGCGGAAATTGGCGTGGATTCCCGCTTTTTTGGTTATCTTCACGGGAAGTCGGACCCAAAAAGATCGACTGATGCTCATCGCGACTCCTACTTTTCGGGCAGGAATCCTCAGTTTCGAACTCTCCCTCGCTTGTGTGTGCATAAACCGCACGGCAGTCTCGATTGGTATGAAGTTGGGGACAAGATTGTCCGGTGTCCGATTGACACCGGAGCAGTCCCTATGATCATTACGCCTGGAGCGACAAAGTATCGGGAAAGCTTTCGCTCGGCTTTTGACGGTCAGCGCAATGCGGGAAACCGTGCAGCTTCTAAAGCTAACCGGCTTATGTTCATTGGATATGGCTTCAATGATGATCATTTGGAGCCGTATCTTTGCCCGAACCTAAAGCTGACGAAGCCAACGGTTATCGTCACACAGACTCTCTCAGATAATGCATTGAAGGTAATAAAGAACAGCAATGAGACAGAAGTGATCGCTCTCTGCGCGTACCCCGGCTTGGGTTGGACGCGAATTGTCAATCAAGACGGCGAAGAGCTTGTTGTTTCCGAACAGCTCTGGAACCTTGAGGGTTTCAACAAAGGAGTGCTCTGATGCCAGTTTCTGTCATGTCTTTCGATTCAATTAAGCCAATTGGCAGGGTCATGTCAGTTGACACGATGCGTGTGTTCATACACGTTGACGACCATGAAATGCTGAAGGAGGTAATGGTTGGCAATTTGGTTGCCGTGCAGGGCGCTACCCCCTCCAACTACTTATCTCTATCGTCGAGCGTATCACCCGGTTGCCGGTAGACTCGGTAGGGCTTAGCGAAGAGCCTGACGACGATTCGGCCCCGCAGCCGGAGAATCTACAGGACACGATTCGCGCCGTTTTGGTAGGTACTTATCGCTCTAAGGATGGCGATGCCGGCCCGTCCTTCAAACGAGGCGCAGATTCATGCCCACAAATCGACCAGCCCTGCTTTTTGATTCAAAGTGTAAACCTGACGGCATTCATGGGCGTATTGTCTCAGGGAGTAACGCCAGATACGGCGCTTCGACTCGGATGCTTCGCCATTGACCAAACGGCGCTGGCAGTTGCCGACGGCGACCGCTTTTTCCAGCGCCATGCCGCGATATTAGGCAGTACCGGCAGCGGAAAGAGCTGGACAGTGGCATCGATTCTCGAGAGAGCGAACTCCCTTAAACATCCGAATATCCTGCTGCTTGATTTGCATGGAGAATATGCCTCCCTTGCTAGAAATAAGAAAGACGGATTCGCCGAATACTTTAAGATTGCTGGCCCCGGAGACCTTAAGGCCCCGGGTAATGAAATTCTCTTTCTCCCATATTGGCTCTTAAATCGAGAGGAAATGCTTTCGATGCTTCTCGACAGAAGCGACAACAATGCCCCCAATCAGGCAACGCGCTTTACGAGCCTGGTACTTGAGGGGAAACGCGAGTTCTTGGAGAAAGCGGGACGAAAAGACGTACTCGCGTCCTTTACGGTCGACTCGCCGGTTCCTTATGAGCTCAAGCCGCTTGTCAGTGCGCTTCAACAGGACGATATTGCAGTGGGGACAGGCAGCTCAGGACGGGATAAGCAGGGCCCATGGCACGGAAAGCTCACGAGGTTCATTAGCAGGCTGGAAGCCAAGATTGCGGATCGGCGCTACGGGTTCCTTTTCGAGCCGCCGAAGGAGAGTACCAATTATGAGTGGTTACAGCAGATCGCTGTGACATTTCTCTCAACGCATGGGAAGGATAAATCAGGAATAAAAGTAGTGGATTTTTCCGAAGTCCCGTCAGATGTTCTCCCGACTGTGGTAAGTGTCTTTGCGCGAATACTGTACGATGTTCAATTCTGGATGCTTGCCGCGTCCCGCACTCCGGTTTGCATGGTCTGCGATGAAGCCCATCTTTACCTGCCCGTCCGCCAAGACGCGGATGCTGCATCTAAACGCGCCCTTGACACGTTCGAAACAATTGCGAAGGAGGGGAGAAAATATGGATTCTCACTTCTTGTTGTTAGCCAGCGGCCGTCGGACGTAAGCAAGACCATTCTAAGCCAATGCAATAATTTTATTGCGCTACGGTTAACTAACGAACAGGACCAATCAGCGGTTAAATCAGTAATGCCCGACAGCATGGCCGGTATCGCCGAAGTACTTCCTCTTCTCGACATCGGCGAGGCAATCATTCTGGGCGATTCCATCCTTCTTCCGTCACGAATCAAGCTCGATAAGCCCAAGGCAACTCCCTTGAGCCTGACGAAAAACTTCTGGCGAGAATGGGCGGAAAGGGCTTCCGACGCGGAGGCAATCCGAGCAGGTGTGGAGAGCCTGCGGCGTCAAAGCAGAAATTGAAAATTGAAGCTGTGGGACATCTCCCGTACTGACTAGGGCTGCTTATTCAGATCGCGACCGACAAACGCGCAAGTGTCCACAAATCACTCCTGGATTGTCGGCAACATGGAAGTTGAGGAGTCCGGTCGCTATAGGAGCTCACGAGTCGGCGTACCCAGTCTGCGCCAGGCCCGTGGGGTGGGTAAAGAAGCCTCCTGCGGTAGCAGGAACCCTTGGCTGGGTGGGATCACGGGCTTGGCGAGCCGAAAGAGAAGGCACCCGGATATTCCCCGAGTGCCTGAATTGCCAGATCGTACTGTTTACGCAGCGGGTTTCGCCGTGGTCTTTTTCGCAATGTTTTTCTGCTTTGTCGCTTGTTTGGCACGCTTGGCGGCAAACTCTTGCTCAACCGCCTTGCGAACCTTCACCACATCCACTCGATGCCGTTTGGCCGTTGCGGTTAGGACATCCGCATCGCCCGGGGATGTTTGATCGGCGACCTCCAGCAAGGCGACCTCGATTAGCAGCTTTGACAGCGCAGCTTCGTCCACTTGTCGTAACAGTTTTACGATAGCCTGCTGCACTTGCGGATATGTCACCTCGCGGGTTGTCCCTTCAATCAGCTTGTGCCGCCGCGCCAGCACTTCTTTTCGTATCGGTTCCAGCTTGTTCAGTAGCGCACTCGCTACCAGAACGAGACCGGCACGGTCGAGCGGGAAGCCGATGCGCTTGAGCACTCCGGCCAAAATTCGGTGCCGCACCGTGGTTTCGAGCTTCTGCCGCTCCAGTTCCTTGCGCCGCTGTTCACGCTCCTCTGCCATTTGTTCTGGATCGGGCGCGGGACGGTTGGCGAAGTGAACGGGGCAAGTCGGATCGGCGCACACCTTCACAATATGGCCACGTTCCGCGCCCTCCACCACAATTGCCTCGCTCATCTGCTTGCACGGCTTCTGATGAGGCGAGAGCGGCGTTTTGGATTGTCCGTTCTTCGCCGAAAGATTCAAGGCAACATAACGATTGCGTCCGAGTACGCCACTGACGCCACGTGCTCCCCATGCACTCGTGATCTGCACGAGCTTTGGCCTTTCAGCAATCTGCCGCTCGATGTGTTTGTCCAGCTTGTTCTTGTAGCAACCACTGTCGGTGCAACTGTCTTTCAAGGCCGCATCGAAAAGGAGCGTGTTGTGGCCAGTGCGTTTGGGACAGTTCGCGCAACTTCCGGCGTCTGGCGCAAGTGTTTCGTCGCTTTTGTCGAACGGAACGGAATCGAGCGAAAGCAGAATGTTCTGCTCAATCCATGCCGCCAATTCCCGTACTGGCAGCAACACACGGCTCTCTTTTCCGCCGTTCCACGTGGGACGGAATGCGGCATCGAATGCGCGCTGCTGTTCGCCTTCGGGCAACTTGGCGATTTCCAGCGCGTGTCCAACACCGAGTTGGTCGGCAAGGAATGCCTCTGTGATGGGTGGAATCAATTCGGTCAAACGCAGCCGAGTTGCCACGAATGCCGGACTCTTGCCAGCCTTCGCCGCCAGAGTCTGGATGTCGTACTGGAGTCCATCCGTATGCAAGAGAGCGTGAAAGGCAAAGGCTTCCTCCAGAGGATGTACACCCTCTCTCTGAATATTCTCGACCAACTGCGTTTCCACGCAGGCGGCGTCCGAGAGTTCCACAACCCGGACTGGAACAGTTTCTAGCGCGGCGAGTTTGGCGGCACGCAATCTGCGTGCCCCGGCGACGACCTCGAACTTGTCATCCTCGATGGTGCGGACAAGCAAGGGTTCCAGTATTCCTTGCGTCTTGAAGCTGTCCGCTAATTCCGTGAGGCTGTGCTCATCAAATCGGCGGCGTGGATTGGTGGGTGATTCCTGCAACTGCGCGATGGGCAGGTTGCGATACTCATTGTTGATGCGTACTGCGGTAGACATGAGAATTTTCTCCTTTCGAGTGAAGGTGGAAGCCGTGCGGACAGGCACACTGCACCTGCCCGCGTAACGGTGTTGTGCGATTCAGGCTGCGGTGTGGGTCGCTTCTTCGGCTGGAATCTGCGACTCGGGAACTTCCTGTGAGGCGGGGTCTTCTTTCTGGATTGCCGACAGGATCACGGAAGCCATCTGCTGGACGACTTCAAGGCTTTCCGTCAGCAACTCGGCGTTGCCGTGGTAAAGCTGAATGTAAGAGGCGCTGGCGTTTGCGTTCAGGCCGACGGCCTTCGCGACGACAAAGGCTACCGCTTCTGCCTCCGTTTCGCGCACCGTTTTGGTGGTTGCAGTGCGCCGTTCGGCCTTGTGGAGAAATTCGTGCGCCGTTTCGTGGACAAGGGCGGTGAATTCCTCTGCCTTTGTCTGTCCGGGCAGCAGCGCGATTCTGCCGCCATAGGAAACACCAAGGGCGGGTGCGATGTCTTCGTTGTATTCCAGGGCGATGCCGCATGAAGAGACAAACTCCCGTAGGCGGTCGTGATATTCGCCGACTTCGCCGGTAGTCTCACCAAGTGCCGGAAGCGGTGCGCCGTCGGTCTGTGCTTCGTCCCAGACGTAGACGCGGCGGAATCCGAGCAGCGCGGGCTGATTCGGGTCAGCCGCTTCCGTCTCTGGTTCCTGCTTCTTGCGATTTTTGGCGATCATGGGCGCGAGAATGGCAATGCCTTTTTCTCCACGCTTCACGCGGCGTCCAAGCTCGTTCCACGTTCGCATCCCTGCGACGTGTGTTGCCGTGGGCCTCTGCCGCGCTATTAGCAGAACGTTACCGAAAGAGTAGTTGTGAAAATGGGCCATCGCGTCGAGGAACGCGGTAAGGGCTTCGCTGTGTCCGGCCTCAAGTTGCTCGATGAGGTAGCGGACGTTGTCGCGGATGAGTTGCTGTGCGGTGGCAGGCTTGCGGTCATTGGCGAGAGTTGCCGAGCCGCTTTTTCCGTTGTTGTTTTGATATTCCATTGTTTTTTCCTTTGTCTGCCCGGTGGGGCGTTTTTTTCTTTCACCTGGGAGCGAAGCGAAGGAAAAAACGAACCAACGGGAGACAAAGAGGAACGACCGACGGCGAGGGTGAAGGACCGAGAGGCGGGCGCGGCAAGTGCCAAATGTGCTCTATCGTTTGGCGCGCGGACGCGCTGTCCCGAAGGTCTGTCCCGGAGCGCAGCGAAGTGGCCGCACTCGCCCGGCGGTAGTGGAGAAATGAGGCGCGTAGCGCAGCCAAGGGGTGGATTTTGGCTGTTCCTGGGCGTGGGTCTCAACTGACGAAGTGTGGTTGTAGCGCAACAGAGCGTGGCGGGGAATTTATCTCCAATAGAGATGGATGAGTTGAAAAAGTGATAAATCTGGGCTGGGTTTCTGACCTAGGTTAAGAGCGTCCCGAGCATCTGGAACGACTTTCGTCGGTTGGCTGACTTTGAGGCGCCGTTGGGAGAAGCCTGGTTTGTTTCCGCGGCTTCATTTTGAAATTCTCGAAGCCAAGGCGATGAAGAAGCCGCTGTTCGAGCGGGTATTCCTTCCCAAGCGCATGTGGCTGAAACAGGAGGTAAACATGACCGCTAATTACGAGCCTTACACGGATGCTGACACCGTGGCTGAGTTTTTGAAAGTGAAGCGCAAGACCGTGCTGGACTGGGCAAGGAGGGGGATCATCCCTGCCCACGCGTGGGGCCAAGGGCACCGAAAGCTCTGGCGTTTTTTGATCTCGGAAGTCGCTAGCCAAGCAAAGCCGGTTCAGGGCACAATGGATTCCGGCAGTTCTGAGATAGCCAGATTGGAGAAGAAATGTGGCTAGAACTCAGGGCAAAGGCTGGTTCAGAACCAGAAAGCAGAGCAAGGGCGAATTCGTTCTCTTCTGTTATTACTCCCAAGATCCTGCAACCGGGGAACGGAAGGAGAGATTTCACAAGCTTGGCCTCGTTTCGCAGTTTCCGGACGAGGCGAGCCGGTGGACAGAGGTGGGCCGACTCGGTCTTGCCACGATCATTGACAAACCCATTTCCGTACTAACGTTCGGCGAGTTGGTTGAGCGATATATTTCTTCTGGCGCAATTGAGCAGAAGTCGTTAACCAGAAAGAAGGCCAACGGTACGGTGTATGTACTTCGGCACAATCTCATGGACTACTGCATGCCGCGTTGGGGGAATACGGCAGTCTGCGAGATCAAGCCGAAGGTGTTGGAGGAGTGGCTCCGGTACCTGCATGAGAAGAAGGGGCTGGGGTGGACGACGGTGAGCAGTAAAGTTAAGCAGGCGATGCAAGGGGTCTTCAAGTACGGAAGAAAAGAAGGACTGCTGCCTGCCGTCTTTGACCCGTTCAAGGATATCGACTGCGAAGCCTCCAGCGATTACGAGGCCATTACATGCACCCCTGAACAGACGCTGACCATCCTGAACCAACTGGCAGAGCCGGAGTTCATCTTGACGCTGCTTATTGCGACTACCGGGCTGAGCATTAGCGAGACTCTTGGATTGCAGTGGGCTGACGCTGAGTATGATCGGAATCGGATCATGGTTCGTCGTAGCTGGGTGGAGGAGATCGGGGGTTGCAAGAATGTTTATCGCAAAGCTCCGGTTGCCATGCATCCTGTTCTCGGTGGTTATCTCAAGCATTGGCAGAAAGAGACGATGTACGCGAGTCCGACCGATTGGATCTTTGCGTCAATCAAGCTAAAAGGAGCCAAGCCTCGCTGTGGCAGTATCGCCAGCCAGAGGTATTTGTACCCAGCGGCAGCCAAGGCCGGCGTGTTCCGTTCCGTTGAAGAGCGGAACCGTAAGGGAAAACTCCTCCGCGTTCGTTACTTTGATTTGAGCGGAAAGCCGATCAGGCGCTGGGGATGGCACAATCTGCGCCATAGTCTGGCGAGTTGGCTTGTCTCCAATGGCGTTGACGTAAAGACGGTTTCCTCGATGCTCCGGCACAGCAACGTAAGAACCACCTTAGGGATTTACAGCCATGCTGTTGATTCCAATCGGCTGGCGGCTCAGGAACAATTCCTGAACACGTTGCTGTCAGGAAACCGGATTCAATAGCGGAACGAAAAGCGGAATGGAAAACGACTCGGAAGGGGACTGAGAACGTGCTAAGCCCAAGAAAAGAAATGGTAGGCACGAGGAGACTCGAACTCCTGACCTCTACCGTGTCAAGGTAGCGCTCTAACCAACTGAGCTACGCGCCTACGGATGCTGTTCCTGATGAACAGCGGACTAGCAGAATTTTACCTGTTGCCGGTACTTTGTGCAATCGCGCCAAGATCACTGTTCTGTCTTGATTGTTCCGCCTGTTTCCATCTTCTCTCCCATTCCGACTCCGCGCTCGGCCAAACATAGACTGATATGGTGCCGGAGGTTGCAAACGGTCGACGCCAACGGCACAATCACTATGTGAGTCACTTTAATCAAAATTCCGGTGACGGAGAATCCCGCCATGCGGATGGCCCTATTTTTCGGCCGGGCGCGATCGTCCTGCTCACGCTGCTTTCGCCGCGCGAGAAATTCTGGGGCTCGCTGCTCGCCGTCAACTCGGCTGGAGTCTTCATCCGCGGCATTCCCCTTGAGAGCTTTGACGATTTCATCTCTCAACTCCGTGCCGAAGAAGCTGCGGCGCCATCCACCGTGTTTTTTCCCATGCACCGTGTCGAACGCATGGAGGTGGATCTTTCAGGCGGAAGTGTCCCAAGTTTGTCGGAGCTCTTCGAGCAGAAGACTGGGATCGTCCCTGTGCAGTTCTTTGCCGGGGAGGTGGCTTCGTGAAATCGCAACTCTGGTCGGCCCCTAACCAGCTCACGCTACTGCGCCTCATTTTTGTACCGTTCGTCATCATGAATGTGATGGAAGCGGATTACACCTTGGCGCTCGCACTCTTCGTCCTTGCCGGCATCAGTGATGGCCTCGACGGACTGCTTGCCCGCGTTCTACATCAGCAGACTACGCTTGGCCAGTATCTCGATCCCATCGCCGACAAGTTGCTTCTCAGCTCCCTTTTCCTTGTCCTGTCGTTCGTGCATCAGATTCCATGGCGTTATACCGTGCTCGTCTTCAGCCGCGATCTTTGTCTCGTCGCCGTGGCCGCCACGCTTTACGTCACCACGAACATTCGCGACTTCCGTCCCAGCATCTTCGGCAAAGTGAATACCTTTGTACAGGTTGGTGCCGTATTTTTTGTTCTCCTCGCGCATGTCTACCCAGCCAACTGGGTTTCTGTGTGCCGCCATTCGTTCCTGCTGGCGACGTTCGCCTTCACTCTCATCTCCGGCCTGCATTACGTGGCTCGCACGGGGCAGCGTCTCCGTAACGCGCAGGCGCGATCTCAATCGGTTGTGCCGCATGTGTAACCGGCGCATGATCCGCCGTGAATCCCTTCACGTGGCCGCGTGGGCAAATGACTGACGCGGGCCGCGGATTCCGCTTTAAGGCGACAATAGCATTTACACTTGTCTATATATTGTGGGGTTCCACCTATCTTGCGATCGGGATCGCCGTAAAACACATTCCACCTTTCATGATGGGCGCACTGCGTTTCATTATCGCGGGCACAATCATGCTTGGCTGGCGGTTGGCCCGGGGATTCGCTGTCGCCATATCCGGTCGAGACCTGTTCCGTCTCACCACTATCGGCGTCCTGTTGTTGTCCACCGGCAACGTCGTCCTCGGCTGGGCTGAGACTTACATCGCCACCAGCCTCGCTGCTTTGCTCATTGCCATCACGCCACTCTGGTTTCTCATCCTCGAGCGCTTTAGCCACCGGGGAGATCGTCTCTCGCCGCGAGGCTTGGCGGGCATCGCTCTTGGGCTTGGCGGAGTAATTGTGCTCATGTGGCCCGGGCTTAGCGCTGGCATGAGCATTGGCCGGGCTGAACTGATTGGCGGAGGGCTCGTCCTGATTTCCAGCGTGAGTTGGGCGATTGGTTCGGTGCTTTCGAAACGCTGGCACGTTCGCAGCGATCCCTATACCGCCAGCGGATGGGAGATGCTTATGGCCGGTTTCGTGAACCTGGCCGTCGCGCTGGGCGTTGGAGAACTTCCGCGCACGGTGTGGAACCGGGAGTCCTTGCTGGCGGTGGGGTACCTCGTCGTAGCCGGTTCACTGATTGGTTTTACCGCCTATCTCTGGCTCCTGCGCAACGTGTCCACTCCTAAAGTAGCTACATACGCATATGTAAATCCATTAGTCGCGTTGTTCCTTGGCTGGCTGGTTCTGGGAGAAAATATAGATGGTTACATCATTACCGGAACGGCGATTGTCATACTTAGCATCATCCTGGTGACGGGAGCGAAACTCAAGCACGCTGATACGGAAGAGGCTCCGGGGCTGCCGGATGTGGAGACTACCGGGGATTAGTGGGGTTGTGCAGGCTGTCGCGGTGCCGCGGATAATAACGTTTCAATTTCCTTCTCGATCGTCGTTTCCGACACTTCGCCCGCATGTTTCGCGAAAATCCGGCCTTCACGGTCGATCACCAGGGTCACCGGCAGTCCCAGAATTCCCCCATAGAGTTCCGCAAGTTTTGCGTTTCCCACCGCGACCGGGTAGTTCACCGCAAACTTCCGGTAGAATGCGCGCACCGGCGCAATATCGTCATCCATCGATATACCCAGGAATTGCACTCCATGGCCGCTGTATTTCTTCTGCAGAGTGATGAAGCCTGGAATCTCCGCTCTGCATGGTACGCACCATGTCGCCCAGAAGTTAAGCACCACGACGCGTCCCTTGTAGCGGGCAAGGTCGAGTTTTGTGCCATCCAGGGCCGTCAATTCGAAGTCCGGCGCAACTGCGCCTTTGACCACGGCATGGCGATTCACCTTGGGCGGCGCCTGCCCAAAGGAAAGGCAGCAACCGCCCAGGGCGAGCGTTACGATCATTCCGATTCGAAGAAATCTGGTCTGCATCGTTTTATCGATGGGAAATTTCTGGGGTTGCCTCAGTTACCCTTCACCGTCGGGTAGCCTTTGTAAACCCAATCGGTTCCAAAGTTATCGGCGAGGTACAGCACCTTCACGTTCTTGAAGCCCATGGAGCGCAACAGTGCGTATGCCGGTTCCACGTTCGGACAATGGCTCCACGGGCAGCATCCGCAGTAGAGAACGATCTCCTTGCTGCGAGGCAGCGACTTCACGCGGTTAGTCAGCAATGTTCTGCCTTCGGCATCCGAGGCCGGACCGGTGTATTCCGCGCCGGGGATGTGCGCCTGCTGGTAAAGCATGTGAAATCCAATCTGGAGAATCAACGGTTTTTCTCCCTTGGAGGATTTCAATATCTTCACCAGTTCTTCCGGCTTGATAAGTGCCGCACTGCTCAACGTCTCTGCGGAGCCACTCTCGGCGCGCGGTGATGCACTCGCACCGCCTTTTGCCGGCTGGGCCCATGCACTCACAGCGAGCGCGAATGTAAAAATCGTTAGCAGTGTGATGACGCGCGGAAAGCTTACTCGATTCATAAATCTCACCCCTTGTGGATTGCGGATCTTAATTTGTGCGTGTGACTGATAGCCGTGACTTCGGGTTTGTTTCACTTCCGCCGCCACCGGACTCCGTCCTTCGTGTTTTCCAGGATAATTCCTTGTGCCATCAACTGGTCGCGGATTGCGTCTGACGACTTGAAGTCTTTCGCCCTTCGTGCGGCCGAGTGTCTTCCTACCAGTTCTTCCACCTGCGCGTCGCTCATCGCCGCTGACTGTGACATTTCTTCTGCTTCCGCGCTCACCTTCTCCCGCAAGCCTTCCGTCTCGGCCCATTGGACCACGCGCTTGACCTTCCCGGCATCGTTGTCCGTCAGCACGTCGAAGATCTCGTCGAACCTGCTGAGCGCGCTCATCAGCGCCGGTATGTCGTCTTTCTTCACCTGGCCGTGATCGGCTGCTGCGTTCACGTCGCGCACCAGGTCAAAGATGGAGCCCAGCATTTGCGCCGTGTTCAGGTCGTCGTCCATTCCGGCCTTCATCTGTGCGACGGCGTCGTTTGCCAGCTTCACGATCTCCGGGCTGGAACCCTCGGCCCACTGCGAAGTTTCCAGCCGCAATTTGAAATTGCGCAGGCGCTCTACGGAAGTTGCGGCCTGTTTCAAGCCGTCGAAGGTGAAGTTCAGTTGCTTGCGATAGGGAACTGACGCCAGCAGGAATCGCAGCGACGATGGCTTGTGGCCCATCAGTACCAGGTCGCGCAGGGTATAGAAATTCCCCAGCGACTTCGACATCTTCTCGCCTTCCACCAGCAGGAACCGCGCGTGCATCCAGAATCGCGCGAACGTTTTATGCGTTAGCGCTTCGCTCTGTGCGATTTCGTTTTCGTGGTGGGGGAACATCAGGTCCTCGCCGCCCGCGTGCAGGTCAAACGTCTCGCCGAGATACTTCATGCTCATCGTCGAGCACTCGATATGCCATCCCGGCCGTCCCGGACCGATCTCCGTCTCCCACTTCGCTTCGCCTTCCTTCGGAGCCTTCCACAACGCGAAGTCACGCGCATTGTCCTTGTCGTACTCGTCCACGTCCACCCGTGCGCCGTCGGTCATCCCCGCAAAGTCTTTCTTTGAAAGCTTGCCATAGCCGGGGAACTTCGCGATCCGGAAGTAGTACGAGCCGTCTTCGGTCTTATAGGCCACGCCGCTCCGTTCCAGTTCGTGGATAAAGTGCGCCATCTCACCGATATGGTCCGTCGCGCGCACAATCCTCTCCGGTTGTTGGATGCCCAGCGTCTGCATGTCGTCGAGGAATGCCTGCACATATTTCTTCGTGTAGTCGAAGATCGACATCCCGCGCTGCACCGCGTTTCGTATGATCTTGTCGTCCACGTCCGTGATGTTCATGACGTGGTTCGTGCCATATCCGCTCTGCCGCAGGAACCGCCGTAACACATCGACCGCCACGAAAGTGCGGAAGTTGCCGATGTGTCCGTAGTCGTAGACGGTCGGTCCGCAGGCGTAGAAACGCACCGTGTTGTCGCGTTCCGGTTGGAACTCCTCGATCTTGCCGGAGAGAGTGTTATAGAGTCGCAGCGCCATTACCTGTCCTTGCACACCATGCGTAATTTTTGATTCTACTGTCCGGGACGAACGCCCGCAAATGATCGCCGCGCACCGCGTGTCCTACGCCGGCTAGATCTGGACCACGAGCCTCTTTGAATCCTCATGGACACTCTCATTGCGCTGTTGTAAAACCGCACCGGGACTTCATTTTCCGGGGGTTACGTTCGTCTGCAAACGGAGATATAATCGAAACCGGAGCAAGGTTCATGCATAGCCGGGCCGAAATTCGCGAGTTGCACTCCCAGCGCTACAACGTGGTGCGGAGCCTTTGCGCTCGCGCCATCTGGTCGCGCTTTGCGTCGCCTCGCGTGGAAGTTCATCTTTCTCCGTCCAATTCCCGCCCCAATCTTTTCGCCGGCGACTAACGTCCTCCTCATCTCCTCGACGCAGCAACCCTGCAGGTTCTGGAGCAAATTTACGAGCGGTTTCGCTCGTCCAGCCCTGCGCACCGTTGCCCGCACGCGCGTTTCATCTCGCGTGCCAACCGACCCGATGGAGGATTCCCATGACGACCATAGCTACCGTTCACGGCCCAAAAATCAGAACTGCTCTGCCCGGCCCCAACGCCAAGCGCGTGCTGGAGGGCGACGAACGCTTCATCTCGCCGTCGTACACCCGTTCCTATCCGCTCGTTGCGCGCCGTGGACGCGGCGCCATCGTGGAAGACGTGGACGGCAATGAGTTCCTCGACTTTTCCGCTGGCATCGCCGTCACGTCCACCGGACACTGTCACCCTGAAGTCGTTGCCGCCATTCAGAAGCAGGCCGCCGAACTCATCCACATGTCCGGCACCGACTTCTATTACGAGAACATGATTACCCTTGCCGAGCGCCTCACCAGGGTTGCGCCGATGAAGGGCCCGCACAAGTTCTATTACGGCAACTCAGGTACTGAGGCCATCGAGGCTGCACTCAAGCTCGCCCGCTATCACACCAAGCGCCAGTGGGTCATCGCCTTCTATGGCGCGTTCCATGGACGAACCATGGGAGCGCTCTCGCTCACTTGTTCCAAGGCCCAGCAGCGCCGGCGTTTCTCTCCGCTCGTTCCCGGCGTCGTGCACGTGCCGTATCCAAATCTCTACCATCGCCCGGAAGGCGTTGATGCTGCGGAATACGCGCGCAGTTGCGCCCGTTATATTGAGGATGTTGTCTTCCGTACGGAAGTTCCACCGGAGGAGTGCGCCGCCATCTTCTGCGAAGCCTTCCAGGGCGAGGGCGGCTATCTACCTGCTCCCGCTGAGTTCATGCAGGAACTTCGCTCCATCTGCGACAAGCACGGCATCCTGCTAGTCTGCGATGAAGTGCAGTCCGGCATGGGGCGCACCGGTAAATGGTGGGCCGTTGAACACACCGGCGTCGAACCCGACATGATCACCGTCGCCAAGGGAATTGCCAGCGGCATGCCGCTCAGCGTTCTCATAACCAAGGCGCATCTCATGGACTGGCAGCCCGGTTCGCACGCCTCCACCTTCGGCGGCAATCCAGTCTGTATCGCTGCGGCTCTTGCCACCATGGATGTTCTGGAGCGCGAAGCCGTGAAGAACTCCGAGGCAGTTGGCGGTTACATCATGGAGCGTATCGCTGAATGGCCTCGCGTGCTTCCTCTCGTCGGCGACGTCCGCGGGCGCGGTCTCATGATCGGTGTCGAGATCGTCACCGACAAGAAGGCTAAAACTCCCGGCGCGGACGAGCGTGACCGCATCGTCGAGAAGGCCTTCGAGAAGGGAATACTCTTCCTTGGAGCCGGTCCAAACACCATCCGCATGTCGCCCCCGCTCATCGTCACCAGGGAGCAGGCTGACATTGCGCTCGACGTTCTGGAACAGGCCATTAAGGACGTGGCCGCATCGCGTCACCACAAGTCCGCTGGCCACTGAAGCCAGCCGTGTGGAGACCGCCGCAACTGGCGGCTCTGCCGGAAGATCGTTACATAAGCGGGCGTTAGACCCGCACCGCAGCACACGCACGAAGGCCGCCTCTCGCAGGCGGCCTTCCTTTTGTCCCTTTCGCGGAGTCTTTGTTACGGAAATACAGCGAGGTAGTTAATCGTTAATGAGCATCCCGCCGAGTCAGTTCCCGCGTACGACCATTTGTCCGGTCCGCCTCCAAACGTCAGTACCGCCGAGTAAGTCTGGTTGCTTCCCGTCGCTTCCGTTCCGGAGACAAACACTTTTGCCGTTGTGCCGAGCTTGAACGTGCTGGCGCAAGTCGCCGTTCCTCCCCCCGTCGCGGGAGCAGTCGCGTTGCTACACGTTACCGAGATCGCGGAGACTGGAATGGGCGTCGTACATCCCGCCCCTGTCAGCGTCGAGCTCGTGGCCTGAATCTTAAGCTTCCACGTCTTCGAGTTACTGCCGCCGGACGACATGATGCTTACCGTCGGTTGGGTAGTACTCGTGTAGGTAGTGCCCGGGCTTGCAAACGTAAATGTAATGGGCGTGTTAGGCATTACGACAAAACTGCTGGTCGTGGCCGCCAGGGGAATGATTCTTCCGGCCACCGGTATCGGTGCACTGCGGTTCTGTGCGGCGACAGATATGGCGGCCAGCAGCATGGCCGTTACCAGCCCGACCTTTCGCAATCCGCCACGCGCAATTCTGCAATTCTTCACTCGACCTCCGGTCGCTGGGACCTGCTCTGTCGTCATACGGTCAAAATCCGGGCAATATCGGAGCACAATAGATTGGCACGGAAGGCGCCCCCATGCAGATCCGGATGGCATCTTCTGGCTATAACTCTGCCTGCAACCGTGCCTCGCTTCTTGCGTACTGCTTCTGCTAGATTTGCGACACACTGGGGGACGTGTCTGCAAATGTCATCGACAATCAATCAGGCCGCCGAGTCTCTGTGTGCTGGCTGCGGAGAACCGGTAACGGGCAATTTCTGCTCGCACTGCGGAGAGCGCCGCGAGCACCATATCTTCAGCGTTTTCGACCTTGTCCACGATCTCTTCCACACGCTTACCCATGCCGACGGCACCATCTTCCGCACCTTGCTCACGCTGCTGCGCGAACCAGGACTACTCACGCGTGCGTATTTTCTCGGTCCCCGTCGCCGTTATCTCGGCCCCGTGCAGCTTTTTCTCATCTGCAACGTCATCTTCTTTATCGCGCAGTCGGCCATCGGACTCTCGACATTCAGCTCGCCCTTCGAGGTCCAGATGAACATGCAGTCTTACTCTTCCTATATTAAGCCTGTCGGCCAGCGCTTTCTCGCCGTCGCGCATACGCCGCAAGAGCGTTCCGAACTGATCCAGAAGTATGACGACCACACCGAACATCTTTCCAAGGAGATCGTCATCGTTCTAGTTCCGGCCTTTGCCGCTCTTGTCGGATTAACGTTTCTGGGAACCGGGCGCAAGTACGTCGAACATCTTGTCTTTTCACTGCACTTCTACAGTTTTTTCCTGATTGTTGTTCTCGCCGCTGTTGGAGCCATGTTCTGCGTTCTGCCCTTTTTGACGCGTGCGCATATTGCCCCTAACTATATTTTTGAACTCGGCTCAATGGCCATTCTCATTTCTGTTTCCACCATCTATCTCGTGCCGGCTCTTCGGCGCTACTACGAACTTTCGTGGGCGCAGTCTGTCTGGCGGGCATGCGCTCTGGCGTTCACCCTGATCCCACTCATTGTGTTCTATCGCTGGGTTCTTTTCTACGCCACCATCTGGACGCTCTAGCACCATCTTCAACGCATTCGTTTCATGTGCGGGGATGGGTGGCGGGGAGGAGCAGCGATTGCCGGCGAGACCAAACTTTTACAAACGGCAGGTCTCGCCGGTGAGAGTTGTCTGTTTTGCCGCGAAGCTAGTGAGCATCGGGCGCTTGCGGTGGAGCGGCAGGCTTCGTGAATCGTGATGCATCGATGGGAACATTCTGCTGCACGTCGTCGATCTTGATCGTGAAGCGTCCGCCCGGCCGTGCAATCGTCCACTGGTAGGGAGTCTGCACTCCGTCCACGGCGCGATAGTCCGCAAAATCAACCTGTGTCGGATTCAGTCCCAGCGCCGTATCCGCGAAGTGAACCATACGCACCAGCAGACCTGACTCTTTGTCGAAGTACATCTTCACGGGAGGTTGTCCTTCGCTGAATCCGATCATCACCGTTGCTTCGTGCCCATTCACTTCCTCGGGGCTAACGACGCGCAGCTGGGCGAAGAGCTGCTTCACATCCGTCGGAAACATGAATTCCGCGTCGAGCTTCGCGGCGTTCCGGTCGGAGGCGTCCATCTCTTCCAGCGGACGGCCCGGGAACGTCAACCAGCCTTCGGTTCCATTGAATCCCGTGACGCTGTCGCCGTTCGCCATGTGCATCACCGAAACCCGCTTGTCCGGAGCCTCTGAGTAAACCTCCACGGGAATCTCGCGGTTGCCGAATGCGATGTTTCCTTTTTCCACGCGGCTCTTCACTTTGGCGATCGCCTCAGGTGTACCCAGGGCGTGCAGGTAAGCTTCAACTACCTGGTCGGGAGTTGCGACCGGTCCCTTCGCTTCGCCCTCTTCTTCCCGTCTGGGCGGCATCTGCGGCTTCGCGCCTGCTTCGGCGATCTCCGGAATTCCCATCGGATGCGCCGATCCGCGGTGGCAAGTGTTGCACGTGACTTCGCGGTGTCCCTTGAAGTCATCCGCATTGATGGCGAACTGCATCTTCATCATCTTGCGCGCGATCAACTTTGGTTTCTTGTCGTCTTTCTGGAACTGATGTTCGACGTGGCAGAAATCGCATCCCACTCCGAGCGAGCTGGAGATGAACTGCATCGTCGGGATCAGTTCATTCGCGGGGATGTCCTTCAACACCTGGATATTCTTATAAGCTTCCGCCGCCGTCTTTGGAGCCGGCGCACCTGTGGCCGGCGACTGTCCGGCGCGTGCGGGCATTCCGAAAATTGCTCCCGCAAGAATTCCTGCAACAACTCCTGCGGCTCTAACGCCGCTTGCCCACTGCATTTTCATCGTTCTTCCCCACGTTGGAATTTGTGTTCGGAAGTGTAGCAGAACCCTCCGATTGCCGTGGGCAAAGGTTGGAAATTGGCACCAAAGCGTTAGTCGCCGGTCAGCGCTCTCAAGACTAATAAGAGAACAGGTACGACAGCTTGAAGAAAAACTGGTTGCCCAGGTCCATGCGGTTCAGCGGCGATTGCCGCTGATGGTTGTATCCGATGAAGAGCGCACTGCGCGCCGTGAAGTCATACGCCACAAGCGAGTTGATGCTCAGGTTGTGGCCGTGCTTGTCCGACGAATACTGCGCCAGCGTGCGCGCGCGCAGCTTCGGCGTGAACTGATAATTCCATCGCGAGATCAGGAAGCGCCTGTCCTGGTAATGAGCGCCGTTCATCAGCGACTCTCGTGATTGCACCGCGCTAAGCTCCCAGCGCATATGGTCACCGATGCGCGTACTCGTGCTCACGTCGATCCGGTTTTCGATGCCGTAAAAGTTTTCCCCGTACTCCACGAACTTCCCGTGCTCGAACTCCACGCTGGCGGTGAAGGCCCTTGCGTCGTTCGTAGTGAGTTCCACGCTGGCTCGCGGCGCGATATATATGCGCATCGGATTAAGCGCGGCAAACCTGTTTGTCGCCGGATCGATCTGGCCGGAGAACTCAAAGAAGCGCACGCGGTTATACATCATCGTGGAACGCAGCTCCCAGAAGTTCATGAACTGCACGCGAAACTCGCCCGCCGCTTCCGAATCCTGCAACTCGCCTTGTGTGCCGTTCTTTTCGCTGTAATAAAGTTCCAGCCACACTTGGCGGATGCCGCGTCGTTTGATCATCGGCTTGAATGCAATCCAGTCGACGGAGCCGCTATAGCGGTCTGTCTCCGGCTCGTATCCGGTGTTGCTCATGTCGACCTTCGGCCCGAGGTACTTTCCTTCCGCGGCAAAGTACATCAGGTCCGAGTTGTAGCTGAAGCGCGACGTCCAGCCGACGTGATCGTAATCCACTCCAGGATTGGCGGCGTTCGTGTTGACCATGATCTGCGACGTGAACCCGATGTGCTCGCCGTGCGACAGGTTCAGGTCCACCGCGTGCGAAGTCTCCTGCTGCCCGATCGTGTTGGAGCCTTGCAACCGGTTGACCGTCATGAAGCCGATGCTGGACTTTGAGAAGATGTCGCGGCTTACGCGCACCACTCCAAAGAACGCTCCGGGCGCGGCGCCGCGCGCTCCGTCGAAGGCGTCCGTGTAATCGGTACTCTGCGTTACGGCCTGCAACGCGCCGATCGTCCAGCGTCCGATCTTGCCGGTAATCTTGCCTCCCTCGTAAATGCGCTGCGGTTCTCCATCCGGCAGCGGTGCGCCAATGCGCCGCGAGAAGAACAGTTGCAGCGGGCTGCTGAAGTAATTGGCTCCCTCGGTGAAGAACTTCCGTTTCTCCGGATAGAAAATCTCGAAACGCGAGAGTTCGGTGTTGAACTCATCCGCTTCCGTGTCGCCGAAATCGGGGTTGATCGTCGCCGTCGCCGTCAGGTTCGAGGCGAGTCCATATCGCAGGTCGAGTCCCGCGTTGGCGCGCGCCGCACGCGCGTTTGAGTCCCAGTCGGCGACGCGCGACTTGGTGGAGAAGAAGGGAATCACCTCCAGGTTGCGGCCGACGCGGACATCTTTCAGCCCGGTCATCGTTCCGTTCTTCGAAGGACGCATACCTCCGTCGAAGCGCGTAACCGGCGTCCAGAATGCGCGCTCGTTCTTGCGCACAATCTCGCGCATCAGGTTCAGTCCCCAGATTTGCTCGGGGGCGCGCGAGATGCGTATCGACTTGAAAGGGATCGCCACTTCCAGCGCCCATCCCCAGTCTTCGACGCGCGCCGCACTGTACCAGATTCCGTCCCAGGTATCGTCGTGGACGAAGTCGCTGCCGTTCTCGCTGACGACGGCGTCGTACTGAATGCCGCGGCAGTTGATGGAAAAGAAGTATCCGGTGCGGCGGTCGTGGAACGTGTCGAGACCGATGTCGATGCTGTCGGAGCGCGTGGTGGCGTCGTGCGCGCCCAACCGGTGCGGAATCTTCGATGGCTCGCGGTCGTAGTTGCGGACGCCGATGTAAAGATTCTCGTCGTCGTAGAAGACCATGGCCTCGGTGCGCTCGCTCACCGGTGCGCCTTCGTCCGGCTGGAGCTGGACGAAGTTCGTGACCGGCGTGATCGTCTTCCAGACCGCCTCGTCGAGGCGTCCATCGATCTTCACTCCGGCGTGATCGATCCTGCGAATGTCCAGGTTCGGCCGTTCGACGGATTCCGGCTGCTGCGCGTGTCCGCGCTCGCCGAAGCCGGCGAAGGCAAACGGGCAGAGCAGCGCGATGGCGGAAAGCAGGCGGAATAGTTCGATCACTCGCATAAATGGGCCCCGGAGAACGGCTGCGATTCCGGGCGGCCATTATAACTACGAGTGTCGATTCATGCGGTGCCGGGCAAACTCCGCTGCGTGATGAAAATCACCGCCCACAGTGCAGGCTCCGCCACCTTTGCCCGTTTGAGTGCTGCCCCTCGGCGGGGTAGTATGGGTCAGGGTGAAGTGTAAGGAGGAATCGCAATGGGTAAGGTGAAGATCACGATCCGTCCAAACGGGCCGTATCGCGTGGAAGATCCCGAGGGACTGATTGAACTCGTGGACCCCAACGGCAACAAGTACGACCTGACGGGCAAGCCGGCATTCTCTCTGTGCCGCTGCGGCGCCAGCACCAACAAACCGTTCTGCGACGGTACTCATTCAAAGATCGGTTTCCAGGCCGCCGAAGCAGCCGTGGCCGCTGAGAAGAAAGAATAGCCTAAAGCTTTTAACTTACTGATTCGAAAGGGCGCAACGTGCGCCCTTTTGTTGTTTTTCACCCGATCACTGCCCCCACCCCCCCGTTTTTAAATACTTTGTTTTTAAATACTTACAAGCTTTTCCCTGTAGAAATTTCAAAACAAAGGGGTTAGAGGTCAAATATTTCAAAAGAAAGCAGTTAGCGGTTAGCCCTGGGCTCTTAGCAAGTGAAAACAAGCTACTGAGCTACTAAGCCGCTGAGCTGCTGAACAGCAAAAGCAACAGCAAAAGCGAAAGCCCGCACGGGGCGGGCTGATCCGCATTCTCTCTATCTATATATAGTGTGGCATAAACGACAGGGAAAAGGTGACATCGATCTGCGAACTCGATTTCCTTTGGAATCAGATAGCTGGGAGAAATGTGTGACCCGCGTCCTCTTGACATGTGAGGAAGGCAGTTTCGGAGGACGAAGGCAAACCACGAAGGGCACGAAGGAAAGTACGAAGGACGAATGGAAGCCAAAGGCAAACGAGCCACGGATAGGCACGGATTTTCACGGATCAAGCAGAAAATTGTCGATTTACGATTGCTGATTGACGATTGGATAGAATGGCGGAATCTTCGAAGGCACGAATTGTCGAACTGGTGGACAAAAGCAACTACCCCACCCTCTCTCGCAAACTGCGCGAGAGAAGGGTAGGGCACAAAAAGCTCAGCGCTTCGTGCCTATATTGAAAGATAGATTTTCCTGCGAGAGGTTGGGTCACCGGCCCAGAGAAATGACGCTAAGATATAAATTGGCTATCAGCCTTGTCCTGCTTGTCTCCTGCTTCGTCGCTCTCTCGTTTTCACAGGACATGAGCGCAGTCCCTCAACTCCTTCAGAAACTAAAGTCCCCGCATTGGCCTGACCGAGCAGCGGCCTTCTCTCAACTCATGGACATTCCGGGAGCGCTGCAGTCAAGTGAGGTTCGAACTGCTCTTATCGGTCTACAGGAGAAGGAGAACATATATATTCGGACGGCCGATCCCGCGAAACTCGTGGATCTGCCGATGGGCGAAGGTTATTCGGACGGATACATCGGCAACCTCGCGCAGGTGCTGGAGACGATTGCCGAGCAGTATCATGACGCGCGGGCGACGTCGGCACTCGCGGCATCGCTCTACAACCCGGATTCAGAGTTAGCATCCTGGCTCGCGGATCAGAAAGGCGCGGCGCCAAGGTTGCTTCGCATGCTTGCTCACGATCCTCCCATCACAAGCGGGAACGCAGCGTATGTGCTGGCGACGATGATCGAACGTGACCGGGAGGCTGGGCAACAGGGAGTCCGGAGCTACACAGTTCTCGACCACGCGACGCGCACAGAGGTTTTGAACGCGATTCGAAATGCCTTGGCCGATCCGAATGCCTATAAGCGAGATTGGGTCATGCGCGCACTCGGGAAAGCCGGGGACGCAAGCGATATCCCACGACTTGAGCACATTGCAGAAACGGATAGCAATTTCGATAGTGCGAGTGGTCGATATCTTCAGCGGGAACACGCAAGGAAAGCGATCGAGCTCATCCGGACTAGGATCGGAAAAGAAAAGCAGTAATCGCGTGTTGTGTTCCTGCATCGAATCGACGGCCTGAAGTCCGTCGCTTCCACCGACACATATAACAACGATGATTCGCGCTAGTGCACGGTCTTTGTCTTGCGCGACATGTAATCCATGAGCAGGTATTCGCCGAGGGTGTAGGGCGTGGTGAAGTAGGCCTTGCCGCGGCACATCTCCGTGACTTTCTGCACAAACTGCACCAGGCCGTAATCCGAGGCGAGCATGAAGGTATTGATCATGATGCCGGCGCGCTTGCACTTCGAAACCTCTTCGAGCGTCTGGCTGACGACGAGCGGGTCGAGGCCGAAGGCGTTCTTGTAGATGCGTCCGTCTTCGAGGGTGAGCGCCGAGGGTTTGCCGTCGGTGATCATCACGATCTGTTTCATGTCCTTGCGCTGGCGGGCGAGGATGCGTTGCGCGAGGCGGAGTCCTTCGCGGGTATTGGTGTAATACGGTCCGACGCGCACGCGTGCCAGTTGCGAGAGCGGCAGTTCTTCGGCGGAGTCGTGGAAGAGGACGAGGTTGAGCGTGTCGCCGGGGTACTGCGTGCGGATGAGTTGCGAGAGCGCCATGGCGACTTTCTTCGCCGGGGTGAAGCGATCTTCGCCGTAGAGGATCATGGAGTGCGAGCAGTCGAGCATGAGCACGGTGGCGCACGATGACTGGTATTCGCACTGGTGCACCTGAAGGTCGGAGTACTCGATGTTGAGCGGCAGGCTCAGCCCTTCGCGCTGGATGGCGCTGGAGAGCGTGGCGGTGATGTCGAGATTGAGCGTGTCGCCGAACTCGTACGTGCGGCTGCTGCCGCTGGCTTCAATGCCGGTGGCCTGGTCGCGCGTGTCGTGGCGTCCAAAGTTGGATTTGCCGAACGAGCCGAGAAGATCGCGCAGTGCGCGGTAGCCGAGGAAGTCGAGCGCTTTGTCGGTGACTTCGAATTTGACTTCGCCCTCGGCCTGATTTTCTCCCACCCGTCCTTCCACGCTGGAGCGTTGCGCAGGATCGTGCGGCGGTGCGATGGAGACGTAATTCTCGCGCTCCATGCGCTGGATAATCTGGTCGATCAATTCCTCCATCTCTTCCGAGGACTCCATCTGGTCGAGCTGTTGCCGCATCTCCTCGTCGAAAAGATCGCCGTTGAGCAGCGCATTGCGGATGGCTTCGCGCAAGGCGTCGAGCGTCTGCTCGCGCTCGCCCAACTGGTAGAAGTTGGAGAACTCGCTTTCAAAGCCGCTCTGGAGAAAGTAGTCAGAGAGCGCGCTGAGCAGGTCCTCCATGCTGAGCTCGTCAGCCAGGCCGGGGACGTACTTGGTGTACTTGATTCGCTTCATCGCATTGCCCCGCAGCGCTAGTTGAGCGGCCTCCGGTTGCGGCGACGCTGCTCGAAGCGTTCTTCCTCGTCGCGCGAATACTCACGTTCGGCGCGTTGCGGCGGTTTCTCGCCGGCGGTGAAGACGCGTTCCTCGCTGCGTCCAATGTGCTTGTGCGCGTAGAGGCCTTCGAGGATGAACTCGGCGGCGGAGACCTGCACCTCGGGGCGCGAAATCTCTTCGACGCGCAGCTTGCCGGTCTTTTCAATCAGCCCCTGGATGTTGCCGAGGCTCTTGACGATGTCGCGCGTGCGGGTGGAGTCGTTGATTTGAATTTCTCCGCCAAGGTCGAACCACTGGACGATCTGCTTAAGGTCGCCGTTACCGAAATACTTATCGAAGACGCGAGCGATGGCGCCGCGAATGATTTCGCGGGCAACAAAGTCGGCTCCCTTCAGTTCTCCCTCGTATTCGAGTTCGAGCTTGCCGGTGATGGATGGCATGGCGGCGTAGATGTCCGCGATGCGCGGCACCACGAAGCCGGAGTCTTCGGCGATGGCGCGGCGTTCGGCGTTGGAGACGACGTTTTCCGTCACGCTGATGGGCAGGCGCTGGCTGACGCCGGAGCGCTTGTCGATGCGCTTGTCTTCACGCGCGACAAACGCAACCTGCTCGATGACTTCGCGAATGAATTGCGGCACCAGTAGTTTGTGTCCGTTGCGGCCGATCCACGCCTCCTGCGCGGTGATGGCGATGCCTTCTTCGAGCGTGGAGGGATAGTGCGTGCGAATCTC
Organism: Acidobacteriota bacterium; assembly: GCA_021779935.1. Lineage (GTDB taxonomy): Bacteria > Acidobacteriota > Terriglobia > Terriglobales > Acidobacteriaceae > JAJXZT01. The sequence continues at coordinate 60,855 of JAJXZT010000003.1, read as the reverse complement.
GCTGCCGATGCGGTCCTTGAGCGGCGTGATGATTTTTCCGCGCGCCGTGTAGTCCTCGGGATTGGCGGTGAAGACCAGTGCAACATCGAGCGGCAGGCGCAGCGGGTAGCCCTTAATCTGCACGTCGCCTTCCTGCATGATGTTGAAGAGGCCGACCTGGATTTTGCCGGCGAGGTCGGGAAGTTCGTTGATGGCGAAGAGGCCGCGATTAGCACGGGGCAGCAGTCCGTAGTGGACGGTGAATTCGCTGCCGAGATCGTGTCCGCCGCGAGCCGCCTTGATGGGATCGATGTCGCCGATGAGGTCGGCGATGGTGACATCGGGCGTGGCGAGCTTTTCCACGTAGCGCTCGTCGCGCGAGAGATACGCGATGGGCGTGGCGTCGCCCTCGGCGGCGATGAGTTCGCGACAGCGGCGACAGAGCGGCGCGTAGGGATTGTCGCGGATTTCGCAGCCGGCGATGTAAGGCGTGTGTTCGTCGAGCAGTGAAGTGAGCGCGCGCAGGATGCGGCTCTTCGCCTGTCCGCGCAGCCCGAGCAGGATGAAATTGTGTCGCGAGAGAACGGCGTTGACGATCTGCGGCACCACCGTGTCGTCATACCCGACGATGCCGGGAAAAATCGGGCCGCCCTGGCGCAGGCGCGCGACAAGGTTCTCGCGCAGCTCGTCTTTTACGCGACGGTCGCGCAGGCGCTTTTCATCGAATGAACTTTTACGGAGTTCGCCAAGAGTGCGAGGCAGAGACATGGGGCCGAAGTCCTCCCGCGACCGGGATTTCGTGCCGCCAGGAATTGGCGGCGACCAGCGGCCCACCCTTCCCCATCAATACGTCCGACAGGGACCCCGAACGGCCGGCGCCCGGACGCTGTGCTGACTGGGTTCGATTATACGCCGCGCGTCACACGTAAATGTGACAAGAAGATGGCGCTCTGGTGGATGGTGCTTGACTTTTGCATCCCGCGAAAATAAAAGCGCTACAGTGTGAAGGAACGTAAAGAGAGATGGTGCACGGCTTATGCGAATGACGAGAAAAGTGGCGGTGATTACCGGCGGGTCGATGGGGATCGGCGAGGCGGTGGCGAAGTTGTTCCTGGCGGAAGGCGCATCGGTGGTGCTCAGCTCGCGCGATGTGGAGCGCGTGGAGGCGGCGCGGGAACGTCTTGGCAACAAGGATCGCACGGCGGCCTTCGCCTGCGACGTGACGAAGCGCGAGGAGATCACAGCGCTGCTGGCGTTTGCTGTTCAGCGCTTCGGAGGCATCGACATCTGGGTGAACAACGCGGGCTTCGGGCTGGTGGACGCCGTGGCCAGGATGGACATGGCCGCCTGCCGCCGCATGTTCGACACAAATCTCTTTGGACTGATCGACGCGATGCAGGTCGTGATTCCGCGAATGCGCGAACAGGGCAGCGGAACGATCGTCAATATTTCCAGCGTCGCCGGACACATTGCCGTGCCTTACATGGCCGCCTATGGTGCGACCAAGCACGCGGTCAACGCGATTACCCGCGCGGCACGGCTTGAGTTGCGAAACACGGGCGTGAAGGTGGTGAACATCTGTCCCGGATACGTGAGCACCGAGTTCAGCGCAAACGCCATACGCGGCAAGGAATCGCGCGCGGTACCGTCGTCGGTGAAACGTGGCATCACGGCTGATCGCGTGGCGCGGGCAGTGCTGCGTGGATATCTCGGCAGCAAGAGGGAACTGGTGGTGCCTTGGCACAACCGGCTGGTGATCGGGCTTTATCGCTGGCTGCCCGGGCCGTTCGAGTGGGCGATGATGAAGGTGATGAAGGGCTAGGAGCACGACGAATTTGGAATCTTGATCAGGGCCGGTATATACGGCCTCTTTTTTGATCTGAACCCGGATCGCCCATCAAAAACCGGTGCATTCACTGGCCCAAAAGTGTAGTCTGGCGTGCTCGGTCGGAGGCTCTATGGACAAGCGGTTTACTGCTCTTCCTGGTTGTCTTGTTGTTCTGTGGTGCCTGTTGATGCCGTTGCATGCGGCGGCCGATTCGCTCTCTTTTGAGCGGGCGCGAATGAAGGATATCCTCACCACCGTTTCGAAGGACATTGAGAAGAATTTCTACGACGCAAAGTTCAAGGGGCTGGACTGGAAGGCGAAGACGGTCGAGGCGCGACAGAAAATCGACAAGGCGCAGAACGTCAGTGACATGATCACGGCGATCTTCGAGCTGGCCAATTCACTCAACGACTCCCATACCGTATTTCTTCCCCCGCAACGCCCCGTCAGCCTCAAGTTCGGCTTTGATGCCTTGTCGGTCGGCGACCGCGTGCTGATTACGAAGCTCGAAAAGGGTGGCGCTGCCGAGAAGGCCGGGTTACAGCTCGGCGACCAGATCGTAACCGTAAACGGCTTCAATGCCCGCCGCCAGGATTTCGACCTGATGATGCTCTTCTTTCGTGCGTTGCAGCCGGTAACCGCCATGGACGTAGCGGTGCGGCGCGGTTCGCAGCTCTCGAAGATCCACATCGAGGCCAAGGTGATTCAGAAGCCGGTCGTCGCCGACCTGACCAAGATGGACAGCATCTGGGAGCTTGTGCGCGAAGCGGAAAACGACGCGGAGCAGTACCACTACAATGTCCCGAAGGATGGCATCGGATACGTGCAACTGCCGTCGTTCATGGAGAGCGGCGACTTTGTTTCCAATCTTCTGAACAAGGTAAAGGAATCCAAGGCGATCATCATCGATCTCCGTTCGAATCCCGGCGGCTCCATCGACACGCTGCGGTCCTTTGCAGGGCATTTCACCAATAAGGACACCGTGATTGCCGACATCGAGGGCCGCAAGGGGCCGGAGCCGATGAAGGTGAAGCCCGTGCGTCCCCTGCTGGATGCCGCCGTATTTGTCCTCATCGATTCGCGCAGCGCAAGCTCGGCGGAGATTTTTGCCCGTCACGCGCAGCTCCAATATGGAGCGACCGTTATCGGCGATGTCTCTTCGGGGCGCTGCGAGGCGGCGAGGCTCTATCCGGAAAAGATCGGTACGGACACCATCGTCCCCTTTGGCGTGGAAGTCACGATTGGTCAGGTTAAGTTTCCCAACGGCGACAACCTGGAGGGACGCGGCGTGAAGCCCGACGTGCAGTGCCTGCCAACCGTCGAAGACATCAAGGGGAAGCGCGACACCTGTCTTGGCGTCGCTGAACAACTGGCGCGCAAGAAACTGGGCTTGCCGGAACCAAAGCCGGAAGTGATTGTGACCGGCAAGGACAAGGCTTCGATGTAAGAGTTGTATGTGTGCAGTTGACAGGGACCGGCGACCCCGGTCCCTTGTTCGTTGGAGAAAGTCTAGAAGTCCAGTTCGTCGAGCATCCCCTGCATTTCACTGGCTGCGTGCTGGTTGCCGCTTCGCTGCGCCGCCTGCAATCCTCGCTGGAGCCATGCTCGCGCCTCATCCTTGCGCTCCGCCCCGGCAAGCGCCTGCGCGGCCATGAAGTAGGCATTCGCATAGTCCGGGTTCTTGCCGACAAGCGTTTCGAACTCCGCTACCGCGGCATCGACTTCGCCCGCGCCGGAGAGTTCCATGCCGAGAGCGTAGCGGGCGAGGACGTTCGCCGGGTCCTGCGCCAGAATTTCCTTCAACTGCTGCATGCGTTCAGGGTTGGCCATGGCTGTATCTTAGCGGAACGGCAGTTTCGAGTTTCAAGTTTCGAGTTTCGAGAGATCCTGACGCTGCGCCGTATCCTCTCGTCCATCACAGTCATCGTCAGCCGCGTCGAGCCGACTCGATCGTAGCGATATCGATTTTCGTCATCGGCATCATTGCCGCGAAGACGCGCTCTGCCTCAGCGCCACCGGCCGCAAGCCCATCGGTCAGCGCGCGTGGAGTGATCTGCCAGGAGAGGCCCCAGCGATCCTTGCACCAACCGCACGCGCTTTCCTGACCGCCATTGCCGACGATCGCATTCCAGTAGCGATCCGTCTCCGCCTGATCGTCGGTTGCGATCTGGAATGAGAAGGCTTCGTTGTGCCTGAACGCCGGACCACCATTGAGACCAAGGCACGGAATGCCCACTACGGTGAACTCCACCGTCAAAACATCGCCCGCCTTTCCGCCCGGGTAATCGGCAGGCGCCTTGTGAACGGCGGTCACTACACTGTCCGGAAAGGTGGCGGCGTAGAAACGGGCCGCATCAAGTGCGTCCTTGTCGAACCAGAGACAGATTGTGTTTTTCGGTTTCATCCGTGCGAGTCTCCTTTTGCCATCAGAGCGTGCGGCTGTGGTCTTAAATGGATTTTCACTTTTGAACTCGACAATGGCGCCATTGTACCCCCTCTCGCCGGGTTGTATTTTTGGGAGATTCCTTTTCTTCGTATTCTTCGTAGCGACTCTGCGCTGTGAGGCAGGTGCCCCGGGTTACCGTCAATCTCAGGGCACGAGGCAGGGTAGAATATCGAGTTCAGTAGAAGATCGTCGGAGCGAGCGTGGCGTGTCCGTATTTCATTCCGGAGGAGCGTTGCGAGCTGGAGTTGTGGCCGCATCGTTCGCGGCTTCCGCTGGGCGACGGATTCACGGGGATTTGCCAAGCGCCGGGTTTCGAAGGCACGCGTCCCGCGGCGGAGGAATTGAAGGACGGCTGCAACGTGGGCTATGCCTGCGGGTGTCCGCGGCTGCCGAAGGACCGCGTGGCCGATGCGGTGCGGTTTGCCGTGGCGCGCGACGATGGAGAACGGATCACGCTGCATTTTGCGTGCGAGCGCAATCATCTTCCCGCCGGGCATGGGACGCTGGAGTTCGCGCAGGACGGCGAGTGCCGGACGGACGGCGCCGATCCGCGGATAGTTGCGCAGGCTCGGCAATACCTGGCGGCCTATCTGGCGCGGAGTCCGGGCCGATAAAGCGACCGGCGGACACGGCGTCGCATCCATATCAAGTTCAGGGACAAATTCAATTTCATTACGCCGCAACTCGCGGCCCATCGGAAAAACGAAATCATGGAACAGGACGAAACAAGTCTTCCCGCAAAAGCCGTCAAGGAATCGCAATCAGAGATGGTGGAAATGGTCCTGCCGAACGACACGAACCCGCTCGGGGCGTTGCTCGGCGGACGCCTGATGCACTGGATCGACCTGGCTGGAGCGCTTGCCGCCCACCGCCACTCGCGCAGTTACGTGGTCACGGCTTCCATCGACCACCTCGATTTTCTTGTCCCGGTGCATGTTGGCGACGTTGTGATCTTCAAGTCGTCGGTCAATCGCGTCTTCCATACGTCGATGGAGATTGGCGTGAAGGTCTGGGTGGAGAGCTACACGACTGGCGACCGTCGCCATGTCAGCTCCGCCTACCTGACGTTCGTGGCCGTCGATCGCCACGGACGCAAACGCCCGGTGCCGCAGGTGATCGCGGAGAGCGACGAAGAAAAACGGCGCTACGACGATGCCGCGCGCCGGAGGGACTTCCAGCGCGCCGAGCGTCAGCGCCGCATGGACGCGAAGAAGGCGTGACCCGCGTTGCGGAGGTTTTTAGCGCGCCGGGAGCTGACATCTCCCGGCGTTTTGTTTTGCGGGGACCCCGGATTCTTGCGAGAAGGGAGGAGTGGCGTTTTCCGAAAATTAAACATCGTCATGTGACAATCATCACAGAAGCGAATGACACGTAACCAAGAGAATGTGACAGGGGATCGAGATCGTCCGGCGGCGTCACAGTCCGTCCGGCATCGCGCGGGGGAGGGGTGAGCGCGGCGCCGGAATCCACGGCTGTAGCCGTTGCCGTCATGCCCAGTCGGGCGCCATTCATCCGACGGTCCCCATTGAGGACAAACGATGGACAGTGCATTCCTGATACATCGCCTGCAATTTGCCTTCACCATTACCTACCACTACCTGTTTCCCCAGTTGACCATGGGTCTTGCGCCGCTCATCGTCGTGCTCAAGACGCTGGCCATCTGGAAGAACGATGATAAGTACAACAAAGCGGCCCGCTTCTGGGCCAAAATTTTCGGCATCAACTTCGCGATTGGTGTTGTCACGGGCATTCCCATGGAATTCCAGTTCGGCACCAACTGGTCGCTGTTTTCGAGATACGCCGGCGGCGTTATTGGTCAGACTCTCGCCATGGAAGGCGTTTTTGCATTCTTTCTGGAGTCATCCTTCCTTGGGTTGTTCCTCTATGGCGAAAAGCGGCTGAGCAAGTGGGCGCACTGGTGGTCGGCGATGCTGGTCTTCCTCGGCTCGTGGCTCTCCGGATACTTCATTGTGGCGACCGACGCCTGGATGCAGCATCCCGTGGGCTACGTCACACTGCCGGACGGATCGCTTTCGCTGTCGAGTTTCTGGTCGCTGGTGCTGAACCCATGGGCGCTCTGGCAGTATTGCCACAACATGGCGGGAGCGGGCCTGACGGGCGCATTCGTCATGATGGCCGTCGGTTCGTTCTACCTGCTGAGCCACAAGCACATTGAGCAGTCGAAGCTGTTCATCAAGGTCGGCGTGATTTCCGGGTTCTTCTTCGCGCTGCTTTTGATCGGTCCCACCGGCGATGGACAGGGCCTTAACCTGGCGAAGCATCAACCGGCGGCACTGGCGGCGATGGAGGCGAACTTCGACACGAAGAACGGCGTGGGGTTGGTCATCATCGGGCAGCCAAACGTCGAGACCAAGACGATCGACAACCCAATCATCGTTCCCAAGATGCTGAGCTTCCTGGTGAATCGCAATTGGAATTCGGAAGTGAAGGGGCTCGACGCGTTTCCGAAGGAAGACTGGCCGACAAACATTCCGCTGCTTTACTACGCCTATCACATCATGGTGGGCCTGGGGACGATCTTCATGGCCATCATGCTGATCGCCGGTATCCTGCTCTGGCGCAAGAAGCTGTTCGAGGCGCGCTGGATGCTCTGGATACTGATGCTGAGTTTCCCGTTCCCCTACATTGCCAACACGGCGGGATGGATGACGGCGGAGATCGGGCGTCAGCCCTGGCTTGTCTACGGCCTGTTGCGCACCAACGCAGGCTACTCGACCAGCGTTTCCGCGGCGAACGGCATGTTTACACTCATCGGCTTCATGGGGATGTACACCGTGCTCTCGCTGCTGTTTGCGCTGCTCATCTACCGCGAACTGGAACACGGTCCCGAGCCGGTGACGGCTTCCAGCGGGGAGGTGCACTAATGGCGACACTCTGGTTCTGCATTGTTGCCGTCATGCTGGCGACCTACGTCGTGCTTGACGGATTCGATATTGGCGCGGGAATCATTCACCTGTTCGTGGCCAAAACCGACGAGGAGCGGAAGATGGTAATCCGCTCGGTTGGACCGGTGTGGGATGGCAACGAGGTCTGGCTGCTGGCAACCGGCGGCACGCTCTACTTTGCCTTTCCGCAGCTCTACGCCTCCAGCTTCAGCGGTTTCTACCTGCCGCTGATCATGGTGTTGTGGCTGCTGATGCTGCGCGCCTGCGGCATCGAGTTCCGCGCACACATCAACGCCCCGGTGTGGAAGTCGTTCTTCGACTTCCTCTTCGGCTTCGCCAGCGTGCTGCTTGCCATCTTCTACGGCGCGGCCCTGGGCAACGTAGTACGCGGCGTGCCGCTCGGCGCCGATCACTACTTCTTCCTGCCGCTGTTTACCGACTGGCGCGTGGGACCGTGGCCGGGCATTCTGGACTGGTACACCGTTCTCTCGGGAGTATTGGCGCTGGTGGCGCTCGCAATCCATGGAGCCCACTGGGTGGCGCTGAAGACCGAGGGCGAGCTGAATGTTCGCACGCGGAAGGTTGCCGGTGTATTGTGGCCGGCGCTGCTGGTGCTCACCCTGTTGAGCCTGGTAGCCACGCTTTCCATCCGTCCCGAACTGCTGAACAACTACAAGGCCGCTCCCATCGGATACGTCATTCCCCTGGGAGTCCTCGCCAGCATCGTGATGATGCTGCTCTACCGGCGCAAGGGCAACGATATGGGCGCGTTCCTGTCGTCATGCGCCTATCTCACGCTGATGCTGGTGGGCTGTGTCTTCGCGCTCTACCCGGTCGTGCTTCCCGCAACCAACCCGCAGTATGACCTGACCATCCAGAACAGCGTTACCAGTCACTATGCAATGGTGATCGCGCTGCGCTGGTGGATATTCGGCGTCATCCTGGTCATCGGCTACTTCGTCTTCATCTATCGCATGTTCGGCGGCAAGGTGAAGCTGGATGGCAGCGGAGAGCACGGCTACTGAGTCCATCGCTCCAAACGGAAGGCGCGGCGAGTGTCCGCGCCTTCCGTTTTTCTCAAAACAACGCTTGCAGTGACAAAAGAGTTAGCACTTGTGTGTGTATGACGAATTGGGTACCAACGTTACGTTGACCTGACTGTTGAGCGCCTGTAAGTTTGATCGCGGTCAAGATTTAAGGGTCTCGAAGAGGGTGTCACGTTTTTGGGGTTTTGTAGAGGAGGCGCGGCAATGACCGCGCCTTTTGATATTTAGCGGGAAACCCCGCGAGATGCCTAGCGTGGATCTTCGTTGCGGAAATCGGACGAGTCCGGCAGATCGATCATGGCCAGCGATCTTCGCGCGCACTCCGGACACAGGCCGTGAGAGAACTTGGCCTGCGAATGCGCGGTGATGTAGTTCTCCAACTGCTTCCAATAGCCCTGGTCATCGCGAATCCGTTTGCAGACGCTGCATATCGGAAGCAGTCCGCGCAGCAACTGTGAATCCGCCAGCGCCGACTTCAGGTCCTCGACCGTGCGCGTGAGTTCCGCGTTCGCTCTCTCCAGCCGGAACTTCAGCCGCAGAATCACCTCTCCCATCCATCCGACGATCAGCGACGACGCCGCGAAGATAATCGTAACCGTGAGAAAGTAGCCCAACCCGTTGGCGATGAAGGGCGGATAGCTGACGCTCAGCAGGATGGCGCACACGATCACGATGAGAGCCGCGACAAATCCACCGGCCAGCGCGGCAAGAAAAACAAACGGGTAGAAGGCTGCGTAGGGATAGCCGGGACCTGCCCACGGGTACTCTGCTGTTCGTATCAACGCGGCAATGATGGTGAATACAAGGCCGACGAGGACACGGTAGCGAATCGTTCCAGTGGCTAGTGACATGGGCTTATCCGTTTCGACAAGTGACGATATGATACAGGGTTCCATCATGATCGCAAGTTACAGCCCATTACGTCCGTAACGGACTCGTGTAGGGAGTGTCACCCATCATGGGCACGCGATTACAGGGGAAGACTGCGCGGATGGGGCGTCGAGGGCGGTTACACGGCGCAGTGGCGCCGCTTCTCGTATAATCGAAGGTTATCGTTCACCCAAAGGATCATTCTGTGTCTCACACGCATGCACATTCGCACGGTCCCGCTCCGGAAGGCCCGCAGGCCATCCCGGGTATCAAGTCCATTATTGCGGTCGGCTCCGGCAAGGGCGGAGTAGGCAAGACCACGCTGGCGGTGAATCTCGCCGTGGCGCTGGCGCGGCTCGGCCACAAGGTCGGACTGCTCGACGCCGACATCTACGGCCCCAACGTCCCGCTGATGCTGGGCACGAACGAACCGCCGCAGGTGGCGGACAACGAGCGCATCGTCGCGCCCGAGCGTTACGGCGTGCGTGTCATCTCCGTCGGCATGTTGAACCCGGGCGACAAGCCGCTGATTTGGCGCGGGCCGATGCTGCACTCGATCATCAAGCAGTTCCTGGGACAAGTGGAGTGGGGCGAGCTCGACTATCTCGTCATCGACCTGCCTCCGGGCACGGGCGACGTCGTGATCTCGCTGGTGCAGACCGTCCCGCTGACGGGCGCCATCGTCGTCACCACGCCGTCGGACGTCTCGCTGCAGGACGCGCGCAAGGCGATTGAGATGTTCCGCCAGGTGAAGGTGGACCTCATCGGCATCGTCGAGAACATGAGCTACTTCGTCTGCCCGCATTGCAACCACGATATCGATGTCTTCGGCATGGGTGGCGGCGAACGCACGGCCACGCAGTTCAACGTGCCCTTCCTCGGACGCATCCCGCTCGACCCGAACACGCGCGAGGCCGGCGATAGCGGACACCCGGTGGTGCTCGCCGGAGAAATGTCCGGCCACGCCAAGCCGATGTTCGACCTGGCACACAAGGTGGAAGAACGCGTCGAGGAACTCAAGGCGTCCTCGGGCGGAGACGTGATTCAGATTCAGTAGAAGAAGTCGGAAATAGAAAAGCCCCATGCAGGCCGAGAGGCGCGTGGGGCTTTTGATTTTGGGGATGCTCTTTGCAACGCCTTCTGAGAATGCCGGGCGTTCTTGTTCTGAGTTTGACCCGTAATCTCATTCGGTGTACCCGTAATGGTATTACGGTAACAATTCTGTCGTGCCGACAAAAGAGAAACGTAAAACACTCCGCGAACGTTTTGGTAAGCGTGTTCGTACGCTTCGCCTGACTGCTGGCTTTACGCAAGAGCAATTTGCTGAAAAAGCGGGAATTTCTGTCGATTTTCTGAGCCTAATTGAACGTGGGCGCAACTCTCCGTCCTTTGAAAATCTTGAGAGTATTGCGTCCGCTTTGAGAATCCCGGTGGCCGAACTCTTCATGTTTGAGGAGGGTCGCCGGTGAAGATAATCAATACTTACGTTTTGTCTGATTCGGGTCAGATTGTCGAGAGTGCCGATTGGCATCAGGCGCATGAGGCTATTTCGAATGCAATCAGGGCGATGCGATGGCCCGACAATAAAAGCGCGAAAGACTTCAGGATTCCCAAGATCGTTACCATCCGCGTGGGTGGCACATACACGGATGAAGTGGGAGTCATTAAGACAGTCGGCGAGAAGAAAAAGACTCTGAGAAATGGAGTTCGTCCACTTCGTGACCAGTTCAGAAGTTGGATGGCTAAGAAGCACTGGAAGGCTGAGAAGCCATTGAGCCTCGTGCCATTTTTTAGGCGTCTTCGAGAAGACGAGAAGGTGTCTTTTCCAAATTACCCGCAGGTAGAACATTCAGACAGAATCGAACTGAACGAGAGCGTCGGCGACTTGGATTTCTGGTTCAAAACAAAGGGTGGATTCAGAACGGCAGTTGAGTGGGAAACGGGGAATATTTCTTCGTCGCATCGATCGCTGAACAAAATGTGCTTGGCCCTTATGGGAGGCCTAACCGACGCTGCCGTATTAGTCGTTCCTTCCTCGAAGTTATATCCGCACCTGACAGACCGAATCGGTAATATACGGGAACTTCAACCCTACTTCTACTTTTGGAACCGCTTCGGGACGCTGATACAGAAAGGCATTCTGGCCGTCATAGAGGTTGAACACGATAGATTATTTGAGAGCACTGACCTACGGGATTTCGTGTCCACTGGGAACGACGGCAACAGCAAGAGGGGTTAACGGAAGAGCGGCAGCTCTGTAATCGAATCGTTTGGCACAGGGCGAGTTTTTGAGGAGCTTTTCCAAACTGGGTGTACACCGTTTTCAAGATCCGACAGCCTTCTTATTGCGGCGGAGACCGTATTCAGATCGGCGCATAGCCATTTCCGTCCCAACCTTTCGGCAACGCAGGCTGTTGTCCCCCCTCCAACAAATGGATCGCAGATAACGTCACCAGGCTTTGTCGAAAGAAGGATGACACGCTCCACTATCTGGGGAGCTAGTTCGTTGGGTGTCCTGTACTTGTATTTCCGATGCCGAACGGGTGGTATGTCGTCCCACACATCGCTCAGATTGAGGCCTTTCGGATTGAGGTACTTCTTGTGGCCGCCATAGTCTTTGACATCTTTACCGCAATGACGGCAGACAGCAATCGGAATACGCACTGCGTCCCGGTCAAACACTCTTGGACGAGCGCCCTTGACGTAATAGAGCATCCCGTAGTGGCTTGGCGAAAGTCGATTAGGAATAGGCAAACTATGAGCCTTGTCGATCGCGATCCAGTGCTTGAATGTCAATGCGGAATTTGAATTCAGGTGTGCCCCGTACGAGATCAGCCACTTGGGAAGATTGTAGACAAACAACGCGCCGCCGGGAACGAGAACTCGCGCGGCCTCATCAAGCCAGCTACAGCTCCATTCAAGATATTCGTGGTCCGGTAACGAATCAGACCCTTTTTTGCCGTATTCCTTTCTGAGATTGAACGGCGGATCTGCAAAAAACGTGTGAACAGACTCCGACGGAATTGTCTTGAGGAATTCTACGCAGTCCGCCTCATAGAGACGTCCCAAGGCCGATTGATACGCAAGCCGCATATTAAGAACAAAGTTACGGAAAGTTCGTGCTTCATGCAACGACTAAAATAGGGCTCGCGATGAACCTTTCATCCCGAACAACTCAGTGCATTCATCACGTCGTCGTATTCGTATCCGTCGGGCTCTTCGGCTTCTCGCGCACTTTCTCCGCCTTCGTCACCCGGAACAGTCCCACGATTCCGATGCAGAACGCGATCACCGCGAGAATAGCCGAGATCGCGACGACCAGTGTTCCCGCGAATGCCACGCCTCCGTTGGCCGCTCCGTTCAGGTGCACCGAGCACGAGGACAACGGGTATCCCAAGGTGATCCCCGCATCTCCCTTCCACTGTTGCCCGACAAGGAAGATTCCGATAACGAACAAAATTGTGGCGACTAAATAAAGACGAAAGGCTCTTGCCATGGCTCCCTCCAGAAAGATCGATAACACGTTACATCAGATCAACCGGAACCCACTCAACGGGAATTGCCTTTAGCGGAACGCGACTGCTCACGTTCAGGGCCTCGACCCTGAACGTGGGCGCCTGCCAATGAGCTACTTACATTCCGCACGTGACAGTATCTCTACTTTGCTACTTACTTCTCCAGAACTTTCTCAACTTGTCCGATCTTCTTTTGGATCTTTCCGCCAAACTTTTCCTGGCGGCCTTCGGCTTCGAGTTCCCGATTGTCGGTTACCTGGCCCGCCTTTTCCTTGACGGCGCCCTTTACCTCGTGTGCCTTACCCTTGAGTTGATCTTTCGTGCTCTCTTTCATCTTGTTTTCCTCTTCCGGCGATTCGCCGGTGTGAACCAGAATTTTTTCCGGCATCCGGCAACTCTCAGTTCGACGAAGTGGCCTTCTGGTTCTTAATCTGCAGGGTATTCACCACCTGCTGCACATTTGGAACCGCAGTAGCGATCTCTCCGGCCTGGTCGCGCTTGGATTGTGAGTTGACTAATCCGCTGAGCGTGACCACGCCATTTTTGACTTCGAATTTGACGCTCTTCTCAAGCTTGTTTTGGATGAGAGCGGCGTGCAGGTTGCTCTCGATACCCTTGTCGAGATCGGAGTTCACCGCCTTTGCAGCGTTTTCGCCGCCGGGAGGAATCACGGCAATCTGATTCGCGACAACCTGTCCGGCCGCGAGTGACGTTGCAATCGATTCGGCTTGTGATTTATCCGCGTCAGTTGCGACGTGTCCGCCAAGGGTCACTACACCTTTGTCGCGATCCTGGCTTACGGAGACATCTTTGAGGCTGGCTTGATCGAGCGCAGTGCGGATGTTGTCCTCAACAGCGGGTGATTGCGTGGTCCGTTTTGAGCACCCTGCAAGGGTCCCAATTACGAACAGCGCCAGTAGAACTAAGCACAGTTTGTACGTTTTCATGTTTCTCCTTGGATGAAGCTTGGAATTTTGTCTAATAAAGATGGCCCAATTTGTCCGCGCCTTGCAGCGTGCGAGCCTGAAAACTGCACTGACCTTCAACGGAGCAGACTTGATTTCCTCTGAAATCTCAATTGAGCAAGGGTAAGAAAAATCTTGGGGCGTGCCTGTTCCAAATTGCTCACTACGGTCTCCGCGCTGTTCTTGTCTGCCATAAACAGGAATCTCCGTGCTGGTCAGGTTCGCACTGCCTGTTGCGGCGAATCGCCGGTACCCGTTTTTCTGATACGGAGTCCCTCAACCTTCCTGCGCCGGAGTCTTAGCACTCCCCGGCCTTCAGTGCTAAAATGAGTCAGGGTGTACCGTCCCTCAACGCACGCGGGCCTCGTTTTCGCGAGGCTAACATGCTGTATTTAAAGCAGATGTAGCAGGCGTGCCGGAGACGTAAGATGACCAATCCGGCTCCAATCGGCAGACGCGAACAGGAAATCCTGACGGCTATCGTCGAGACCTATATCTCGACCGGCGAACCCGTGGGTTCGCGCACTCTCGTCCGCAAAAACAGCGAGGGCCTGAGCGCGGCCACCATTCGCAACGTAATGGCCGATCTCGCCGACTCCGGCTTCCTCGAGCAGCCGCATACTTCCGCCGGACGCGTGCCGAGCGTCGAGGGCTATCGTTATTATGTCCAGCGGCTCTCCGGCGATGCGCGCCTGAGCGAAGAGGACGAGCGTTCGATTCAGGGTGTCTTCCACGGCGCCACGGATGTGCAGGAGTTCATGGAGCGCACTTCGCACGTGCTGTCGCTGATGTCGCGCGGCGTGGGCGTGGCCATGACGCTGGAGACGAAGAAGAATTCGCTGGAGCATGTTCACTTCCAGCGGCTGGCGGATCAGAGAGTTCTGGCCGTGGTGGTGATGCGCAACGGCCTTGTGCGCGACCGCGTGCTCCGCGTCTCGCACGAAATCGCACAGCAGGAACTTGACCTGGCGGCGCGATACATCAACGAGAATTTCCGCGGCTGGGCGCTGGACAAGGTGCAGGAAGAGCTGCAACGGCGTCTGGAGCGCGAGCGCAGCGAATATGACTCGTTGATGCGTTCGCTGGAGCAGCTCTACAGGCATGGCGCACTTTCGGCCGATGTCGCGTCGCACGACGTATTTGTGGAAGGCACGGCGAACCTGCTGGGCGGCACGGAAGACACCGAGCGACTGCGGCAGTTGCTGCAGACGCTGGAAGAGAAGCAGCGCATCGTCGATCTGCTGTCGGCCTACCTGGATTCGCGCCAGGAGACGGTGCGAGTGGTCATCGGGCTGGAAGAGACCATGCCGGACCTCCACAATTTTGTGCTGATTGGAGCGCCGGCGAGAGTGGGCGACGAAGTCTTCGGACGCGTCGCGGTGATTGGGCCCACACGCATGGACTACCAGCACACCATTACCGCGGTGTCGTACATTGCGCGGCTGTTTGACAAAATTCTGAACGACTCGGAATAGTAGGGGCATGACGAAGGGCAACGGAAAATCCAAGTTGGCATCGGTCGATATCGATCACGAACTCCCCGCATCGGACGGGCAGGAAAACCCGTCGGCGGCAGAGGCGGCTTCGGCCGAGGGCCAGGCGGCTCAGGCCGGCGTGTCCGAGGAAGAGATTGCGCGATTGAAGCAGGAAAACGCCACGTATCTCGACCGGCTGGCGCGCGTGCAGGCGGAGTTCGACAATTACCGCAAGCGCAGCGTCAAGGAACAGCAGGACTATCGCGACTACGCGCTGGCGGAAGCCTTGAAATTGTTTCTTCCCATCCTGGACAGCCTGGACCGCGCACTGAAGACGCAATCGTCTTCGGCGGAGGATTTTCGCGCCGGCGTCGACCTGATCGACCGCCAGTTCCATGACGTGCTGTCGAAGCTGGGCGTGGAGCCGCTGGAAGCCTTGGGACAGCCATTTGATCCCAATCTCCACCAGGCCATCCAGACGGTGGAAACCGAGGAAGTGCCGGACAACCACGTGGTGGACGAGTTGCAGCGCGGATATAAGATCAAGGATCGCCTCTTGCGCCCGGCCATGGTGCGCGTGGCGCAGAATCCCAACAAGTAGGCGGCGCGTATGATGTTCCGCCGATGAATTCTGAAGTATGGAGAGGTCGCCCTTTTTCGGCCTCGCGGAGTGAACCCTGGCTACACAGTCAAAACGCGATTACTACGAAGTGCTTGGCATTGAGCGCACGGCGACCGATGTTGAGATCAAGAGCGCCTACCGCAGGCTGGCGATGCAGTACCATCCCGACCGCAATCCGGACGACCCCGGCGCGGAAGAGAAGTTCAAGGAGTGCAGCGAGGCCTACACCATCCTCAGCGACAGCCAGAAGCGCGCGCAATATGACCGCTTCGGACACCAGGGTGTCAGTTCGAATGGCTTCCCCGGTGGCGGGTTCGAATCCGTCGATCTGGGCGACATCTTTGGCGAGATGTTCGGCTTCGGCGATCTCTTCGGTGGTGGCGGTTCGCGACGGCGAGGCCACGCGCAACGCGGCGCCGATCTTCGCGAAGACATCACCATCGGTTTCGAGGAAGCTGCGTTCGGCACGGTCAAGCACGTCAATGTGCGCCGTCGCGAGGTCTGTGAACAGTGTCACGGCACCGGCGCCTCCGCTGGCCGTCAACCTACGCAGTGTCGCCAGTGCGGCGGACGCGGCCAGGTGCGCTACCAGCAGGGATTCTTCAGCATTGCGCGGACCTGTCCCGCATGTCAGGGACTCGGCACCGTAATCGAGGATCCGTGCAAGCGTTGCAAGGGCGAAGGACTGGTGACGCGCGACCACCCCATCGAAGTCAAAATTCCCGCCGGAGTCGAAGAGGGCACGCGCATCCTCTACTCCGGGCACGGCGACGCGGGCCTGCATGGCGGCCCCGCCGGTGACGTTTACGTAGTGCTCAAGGTTAAGGAGCATCCCTTCTTTGAACGCGAAGGCAAGGACCTCTATTGCGCCGTGCCCATCTCGTTCTCGCAGGCGGCGCTCGGCGCGGAGATTCGCATTCCCACACTCGAAGGAGACGCCACCCTCAAGGTGCCCGAAGGCACGCAGTCCGGCACCACCTTCCGCTTGCGCCACAAGGGAGTCCCGGTACTCAACAGCAGCGGTCGCGGTGATCTCTTCGTGGAAGTGAAGATCGAGACGCCGGCAAAGCTGAACAAACGCCAGCGCGAACTGTTACAGGAGCTGCACTCCACCTTCAGCGTTGATAACAAGCCCGAGCGCCGCTCGCTGCTCAGCAAGGTGAAGAACATCTTCGCCTAGTGAAAGCCGTAGACGAAGACCAGCCGCGGATTTTCGCGGATCACCGCGGATGGAGACAAATCTGTGTTGGTCCGTGCGCTCCGCGGTTTTTGCTTTGGACTGACGACTAGTGACTCGCGACTACCCATGACCCGCCGCCGCTGGATTGCCGACGAATTCGATGCCAACCGCGCCGCACTTACCGGCCAGCACGCGGCGCACCTGGCGCGTGTCCTGCGCGCACGTGTCGGGCAGGAGTTCGATGTGGCCGCCGGCGGAGTCTTGCGTCGAGCGCGCGTCATCAGCGTTGGCGACGATCGAGTCGAGTTCGAACTGGCGGAAGAAGTGGAATCCGCCAGTCAACTTGAGATCGCGATGATCCTCGCCGTCTTCAAGTTCGATCGTTTCGAGTGGGCCGTCGAGAAATGTACCGAGCTCGGCGCGACCAGGATCGTTCCGGTCATCGCGCGTCGCACGGACTCTCATCTGGCCGTCGCGGCGCCGAAGCGAGTGGAGCGTTGGCGAAGAATTGCTCATGAGTCATCGCAACAGTCGCGAAGGGTTCTTCCCCCTTCGATTGACGACCCGGTGAAGCTAAAAAATATTTTTCACTTTGATGCCTCCGAGAGGATCATTTTGGCCGAAACGGAGACAAACACGAAGTTGCGCGACCTCTTCGACGACGATCGTCGCGAGGGGTCCATTGCGCTCGCCGTGGGGCCTGAAGGTGGATGGGCGGAGGACGAATTGCGTCTCTTCAACGATGCCGGATGGAAGTCCGCTTCGCTTGGCTCCACGATTCTGCGCGCGGAGACGGCGGCCATCGCGGCCCTCGCAGCGGTTCGAGCCATCATCGATTGAGCCAGTAAAAATGCGGGTGCGGAGCGTGCGTGGAATGGAAGTGATGTGTCCGCAAAAAACTTCGGGGGACGCCTTGGCGTCCCCCAACGTTTTAGCCTGAGACCAAACTACTTCTTCTTTGCGGTCTTCTTGGCAGCCTTCTTCGCGGGTTTCTTTGCAGCCTTTTTCGTTGCCATTTTGTCTATTCTCCCTTTCGATTTTGACATCGATCAATTGCAACGTCACCGATGCAATTTCCTAGTTGTATAAGTTGATTCAATTTTCATGTCAAGGAAAAAAGTATGACGAGAGTCGAAGTGCGCAACCGTTTGCACTCCTCTCTCGCCATTTTTTCGTCTTCGCGGAAGCAAAATTTCCGTCACGAATGTCGTTCTTCACTCACTTGATGAACGCTCTTAGCACCAGTCCGGTGACAAGATCGTGCAAGCCGTGCGCCATCATTCCCGGTCGCAGACTCTTGCGATAGTGCGCCAGCACGCCGAACATCATTCCATAGACGGCGATCAGCATCATGCGTCGCACACCTTCATAGCCATGCGCCGAGCCGAAACAGATACCCGAAAGTACGATGCCCACCCAGACGTTGCGTCCCATTGCCGCGAACTGCCGTTGCAGGTAGCCGCGGAAGACGACTTCCTCGCAGATGCCCGCCGTCGCGCACAGTCCCACCCACATCGCCACCTCGATTGCCGAGTGCGGCACCAGGAATCCAATCTGTTTGCGCACTTCTTCGAACTGCCCCGCGCCTCCTGTCAGGTGCAGCAGCTTGGCCAGCAGCGCCAGCACAATCAGCGCCACGAACCAGAAGCTCGCGGCGATCACCACGTCGATCAGAGCGTCCTCCACCTTGTTCCAGCGCCCGCCCACCAGTTCCTTCATCGTGACCTTGCGCTTGCGGATGCCCCACCACACGTAGAAGAAGAGAATCCATTCCCAGATCATCGTGAGCAGATAGAAGGGCGCGACTCCATGCTTCATCATTTTCGAGTGGTCGCTCTGCGCGTTGCCCCAGGAAAACAGGATGAGGATCGCAATCAGGGCAACCGTGTGCCACATGGGAGCGATGGCGGCGTGCTCGGGCTTTGTCTCAGCCGGAAGCGACGCCTGCACCGGCGTATTCGGAATTTCGATGGGTTCCATCCGTGCTTGTATCCTTTCCCCTACCCCGCTCTTATAATTGTTTGTTTTGGCGATAGCAAACTAACTCGCAGGAGTCCTTTTCTCATGGCGCAGCTTGAAGACGTTGTAATCGTATCCGGTGTTCGCACGCCGGTTGGCAAGTTTCTCGGGGCGTTGCAGGATTTTTCCGCCCCGCAGCTCGGCGCCATCGCCGTGCGCGAAGCCGTAAAGCGCGCTGGCCTCGATCCCAACCTGGTCAGTGAATGCATCATGGGCAACGTCGTTCAGGCGGGCATCGGTCAGAACCCGGCGCGCCAGGCTGCCATCTACGGAGGTCTCGCGCCCGCCGTTGGCGCCATGACCATCAACAAGGTCTGCGGCTCGGGACTGAAGTCCGTGGGCCTCGCCGCCCAAGCCATCCAGACGGGCAACGCCGATATCGTTGTCGCCGGCGGCATGGAGTCCATGTCCAACGCGCCGTACCTGCTCACCAAGGCGCGTACCGGCTATCGCCTTGGCAATGGCCAGCTCATCGACTCCATGGTCAATGACGGCCTCTGGGACAAGTACAACGACTACCACATGGGCAATACCGGCGAGAACGTTGCCGTAAAGTACGGCATCACGCGCGAGGAGCAGGACGACTACGCCGTCAACTCCCATCGCAAAGCCGTTGCCGCCATCGCCGCCGGACGCTTCAAGGATGAAATCGTCCCGGTTGAGATTCCCGGCAAGAAGGGTGCCGCGTCGACATTTTTCGATACCGACGAAAGTCCACGCGCCGATACCACTCCGGAGACCCTGCGCAAGCTGAAGCCGGCCTTCAAGAAGGACGGCACCGTCACCGCCGGAAACGCTCCCAGCACCAACGACGGCGCTGCGGCAGTCGTGGTGATGAGCGCCGCGCGCGCAAAGGAACTTGGACTGAAGCCATTGGCGCGCATCGTTGCGCAGGCCACCAGCGGACTCGCGCCCGAGTGGGTGATGATGGCCCCGGTGGATGCCGTTCGCCAGGTGTGGAAGAAAGCCGGCTGGACGGATGCCGATGTCGATCTCTACGAAATCAACGAGGCGTTCTCCGTGGCCGCCATTGGCGTCACGCGCGAACTCGGTCTCGATCTCGCCAAGGTCAATGTCAACGGCGGAGCGGTCGCTCTCGGACATCCCATCGGCGCCAGCGGCTGCCGCATCCTCGTCACGCTGCTCTATGAAATGGAGAAGCGCAACGCGAAGCGCGGTATTGCGGCACTCTGTCTCGGCGGCGGCAACGCCGTGGCGCTGGCCGTGGAACGATAAGCGAATTGCAAAAACTTCACGCTTGCGGGCCGGGGATTCCTGGCCCGTTTTTATTGCGCGCGATGTGCACATCACGGCGAAACGTGACTTCAAACACATCGGTCGGGCACATAAGTGTTAGAGCATGGGAAGCCGTTTCTTACAGCTATGCTCTTCAAAACGCTCAGTGCCGCCGTGTACGGAATCGATGCGAACATCATCGACGTCGAAGTGGATGTCTCCGGCATCAAGCTCGAAAAGGACAGCTTCGTCACCGTCGGCCTGCCTGACGCCTCCGTGCGCGAAAGCCGAGAACGCGTCCGCTCCGCGCTCAAGAACTGCGGCTACGACATTCCCACCACCCACATCACCATCAATCTCGCTCCCGCCGATCTCAAGAAAGAGGGAAGCGGTTTCGATCTGCCGATGGCGCTCGGAATTCTCGGAGCCTATGGCGGCATCAACAAGCAGACGCTCGACGATTTCGTCATCGTCGGCGAACTCTCGCTCGATGGCGGCATTCGTCCGGTGCGTGGTGTGTTGCCCATCGCCGTTGCCGCGCGTGCCCGGAAGATCCAGAACCTGCTGGTGCCGGAAGAGAATGCCCGCGAGGCCGCCGTGGTGGAAGGCGTCAAGGTCTACCCGATGCGCTCGCTGATGGACGTGGTGCATCTGATCAATACCGGCAACGGCACTGCGCCCATTGAGATCGATACTTCGAAACTCATCGCCCAGACCGAGCAGTTCTCCGTCGACTTCAAGGACGTGCGCGGACAGCACACCGCCAAGCGCGCCATGGAAGTGGCCTGCGCCGGGGGGCACAACATCCTGATGATCGGCCCTCCCGGTGGCGGCAAGACGATGCTTGCCAAGCGCATGCCGACCATTCTCCCGCCATTCACGTTCGAGGAGGCGCTGGAGACGACGAAGATCCACTCCGTGGCCGGTGTGCTCGATGCGCGCGCCGGCCTGGTCAACTCCCGGCCATTCCGTTCGCCGCACCACACCATCAGCGACGCCGGGCTGATCGGCGGCGGAGCGGTGCCGCGTCCCGGAGAAGTTTCGCTGGCGCACAACGGTGTGCTCTTTCTTGACGAGCTGCCGGAGTTTCCGCGCAACGTGCTCGAGGTAATGCGGCAGCCGCTGGAAGACGGTACGGTGTCGATTGCCCGTGCCTCCATGTCGCTCACCTTCCCGGCGCGATTCATGCTGGCCGCCGCCATGAATCCGTGTCCATGCGGGTTCTTTAACGACCGCACGCGCGAGTGCCACTGCACGCCGCCGATGATCCAGCGCTACATCGCCAAGATTTCCGGCCCGCTGCTCGACCGTATCGACATACATATCGACGTGCCCGCGGTGAATTACAAGGAACTGCGCGGCGGGGCGTCGCCCGAGGGCTCCACGCAGATTCGCGATCGTGTGATGCGCGCCCGCGAGACGCAACTCAAGCGCCTTCGCGCCGCCGGCGAAAAGATTTATTCCAACGCGCAGATGGGAACGCGCCAGATACGCCAGTTCTGCGAACTTTCCGCCGACTGCGAACACCTGCTGGAGCGCGCCATCACCCAGCAGGGACTGAGCGCGCGCGCCCATGACCGCATTCTGAAGGTGGCGCGCACGGTCGCCGATCTTGAAGGCGACGCGCAGATTCAGACGAAACACATCGCAGAGGCCATTCAGTACCGTACGCTCGACCGAACGTACTGGGCCTGACGTAAGAGGTTGTTCTTCCCGAAAGCTGGGCGGTTGGACGGTATAGCGGCTGTCCTCCGCCCGATTTTTCGAGTACGCAAAAGGAGGGGCCATCCCCGGCGAACCGTCATGTCCCACGCCTACGCCCGCAATTACCTTCACATCGTCTTTTCCACGCAGGAACGCCGGCAGTTTATCCGCGATCTGGAGGGTATGTGGACGTACCTGCGCGGAATCGCCAGTGAGTATGGCGTGGAACTCGCGGAGATCGGCGGGACAAGCGATCACGTGCACATCATTGCCGTGATGCCGCCGAAAATCTCACTCGCCGTCCTGATGCGCGCCTTGAAGGGAAATTCCTCGAAGTGGATGAACGAAGCGGGACACCTGTTCGCGTGGCAGCAGGGTTACGGCGCCTTCAGCGTCAGCGCTTCGAACCTGGAGAAGGTCCGCGAATTCATCCGCAAACAAGCGGAACACCACCAGCGCGTTACCTACGAAGCCGAGTTCATGGCGCTGCTCCGCAAGCACGGAATCAAGTTCACGCCGGAGCACATCCTGGGGTAGCGACGCCCGAATTCTTACGCTTTCACCTGCATCGCTTCCGAAATCTTTGCCGTCAGTTCCGTTTCCACCACGCTGATCTCCCGCGAGGCATCGATGACCGTGTCCGCGTAATGCTTCGTCGGGTAGACGTACTGGTGGGCCATCGGCACCACGGTGTCGAAGTATTGCTGGCGAATGAACTCCTGCGAGCGCTGACGCTCCACGATGTCGCGAACCCTGCGGCGCTGGAAGCAGACGTCGTCCGGCGCTTCCAGGTAGACGCTCAGATCGTAGTTCGAACGCAGTTCGGGCCAATAGAGCACCAGGATTCCTTCCACGATCAGCAGCGGCGCGCTCTTCAGCAGCTCGTGCTGTCCTGTGGTGCGTATGTGGTTGGCAAAATCGTAGATGGGGACTTCGATGTCGCGGCCCTGCGCAAACTCGCTCACATGACGGTCAAGCAGCGCGGCATCCAGCGCTTCCGGAGCGTCGAAGTTGCACTTCGGGCGCTCGCTGGCAGCCAGGTGCGAGAGATCGTTGTAATACGACTCCATCGAAATCGTTTTGCCGCCGAGCCTTGCCGCGAGCCGTTTGGCGAGAGTCGATTTCCCCGTGCACGACGGTCCTCCCAGCCCCACGATGAACGGCTTCCGGTTTTGCGACTGCAAATACGTAGTGGAATTGTTCATGTTCTGCATCTTAAGAACGCCTCGGCCAACCCAAATAGGACGCTCGTCACAATTGGGTGAAACATCAACAATTGCGGGAAACCAAAGTTACCTGGCCATCCGGTTGCACCAAATGGCAAAGGCGCAGCCCGCGAAGACTGCGCCTTGATTGCTAGAGGCCTAGAGCTAAGAGCTAATGGCTCTTACTCCAGCACGAAGATATTCTTCTTTGCGCACATCTCCTTGAGGATCTTCGGCCACACCGTGACCGTCACTTCGCCGAGGTGCGCCTTGCGGAGCAGTTGCATCATCGTGCGTGCCTGTCCAATGCCGCCTCCAATGGAGAGCGGAATCTCGCTGTTCAGGATCGCCTTGTGATACGGGAAGTTCATGAAGTGCTCCTGCTTTGACATTTGCAGTTGCAGCTTCAGTGTCTCCGGGTTCACGCGGATGCCCATCGACGTCAGTTCATGCCGCCGCTTGGTCACGTTGTTCCAAACGAGGATGTCGCCGTTCAATCCGTGCGTCGGTTTGCCCGTCTCCCGGCTCGTGTCCGTCACCCAGTCGTCGTAGTCGGCCGCGCGCATCTCGTGCGGATAGCCGTCCTTGAGCGGCCATCCGATGCCGATGATGAATACCGCCGGATATTTCTGCAGGATGCGTGTCTCGCGCTGCTTGCGCGGCAGGTCGGGGAACATCTCCAGGATCTCTTCCGCCTGCAGGAAGGTCAGCTCCTCCGGCAGGTTCGGATAGCGCGGGTCCTTCAGTTGCGGAAACAGTTCCTGCGCGTATTTCTCCGCGCCGGTAATCACCTTCCAGATGCGCCGCACAATCGTCTTCAGGAAGTCGACGCTGCGCTCGTTGGCCGTGATGACGCGCTCCCAGTCCCACTGGTCCACGTAGCAGCTATGGTCGTGGTCGAGGAAGTAGTCCTTGCGCACGGCGCGCATGTCCGTGCAGATGCCTTCGCCGGGCTTGCACTCGAACTGCTTCAGCGCCACTCTCTTCCACTTCGTCGCCGCCTGCACCACCTGTGCGTCCACCGGATGCTTGTCGCGGTCGTTGGAGATATGGAACTGGATGGGGGTGCGCGAACCATCGCGGTCCAGCATGTCGTTGACGCCGCTTTCCACATCCACGATCAGCGGCACCGAGACCATCATCAGGTTCAGTTGCTTGCAGAGGTTGTCTTCGATGTACTGCTTCACTTTCGCCAGTGCGATCTGTGTCTCCCGGCGGGTGAGGAGCGATTTGTAGTCGGAGGGTAGGATTTTTTCGAGTTCGGCGTAGTCGCCAATACCCGGGCCTGCCAAATCGGCCCGCTTATCTGTTGCGATGGTTGCCATCGTGTTCTCCTTGGGTAAAGAACAACAAAGACGTTTGGGCCCACGGCGGATTGTGATTGCAAGGCCAAGCGAACCACAGGCACGGGAAGGGATGCAGTAACCCCGGTCACGGGGGAATGTGCTAACCCCGCCAGGGCCGCTGGAGCCGGTCCCGGCCAATCTGCGGCCTAATAGTGGTGGACGAATCCCCAAAACGGGGGACTGACACCAAAATCGCTTTCAGGCACGATACGCCCAGCATGGCGAATGAATCGCCAGCGACTTCAGGAAGTTGAACGCAGGGGGTTCGCGGCACGTGCCTCTAAGGTTGGTAGTTTGGCCGCGCCGCCGTTTTTTTGAAACCAGCGTCTTGCAGACCGGTGAAAATGTGGTAACTTCGCCTCACCGTTTCCCGTTAAGTGTCTTTTTTTTCGATAAGTTACGAGGACAAAGAAATTACTTGACCGGAAGGTCAGAGTTGTCTAAGTTAGTGTGTTGCTTGGTGATCCCCATGATCTGCTGAATGGGTGATCCTGAAGTACTCCGCCGCTCCCTCTGGCTGGACTGAGTAGATTCCAACAACAACTTCTCGCAAGGAAGTGGGTTTCGGAACCGTAACGCATATTGTGCCTCAGAACAGCGAAGTAACGTGCGGATTAGTAGTTTGTCGCGTTTGAGAAACTTACGTTGATTGATCGGCATCCAATGGGTATTCGGGGCATTAGCCGCTCAATGGTCAATGTAGGACTTTCCCGGTGCGGCGTACATTCTATTTGACCAGTCGGCTCGCCCGCTCGGCTCCCGAAGCAAACTGGATTCATCAGGAGAGGAATCATGCGCTCTGATAAGGTTTTTCAAGCTTTACATACTGTGCAGAACCGTTATATGCTCTGCCAGCTTGCATCCAAGGCAACTCGCCGGTTTCACAAACCGTACACAGCCATTCAGGATACGACAAACGAAGTTCTGAGCCGGATCGCAGTGACTGACCGGCAGAAGGTTTTGTCCGAGCCCTTGAACGCAAACGAGGCGCAGCGGCGCGCTGCTTGACGATCTCTGTGGACCCCGGCGCCCAGTGGGTGCCGGGGAATCCCGCCAGGACGATGTCTTCCGCCGGGCGCGTTCATGCGCAGCAGCAACATCTTCCATTCTCCCTCTACAACTTCCCGTAGGTGATCATGACAATCGCTGAACTTAAAGAAAAGAACATAACAGAGCTAACCAAGATAGCTCGCCAGTTGGACCTTCCCGGCGCCAGCGGACTTCGCAAACAGGACTTGATCTTCAAGATCCTCCAGGCTCAGAGCGAAAAAGAGGGCCACATCTTCGCTGAAGGTGTGTTGGAAATCCTCCCCGATGGCTATGGCTTCCTCCGTTCTCCCGACTACAACTATCTGCCCGGCCCGGACGATATTTACGTCTCGCCCTCGCAGATCCGCAAGTTCGATCTCAAGACCGGCGACACCATCAGCGGTCAGGTACGTCCTCCGCATGAGGGCGAAAAATACTTCGCGCTGGTCAAAATCGAGGCGGTCAATTTCGAGTCGCCGGAAGAGGCCCGCAACAAGATTCTCTTCGACAACCTGACCCCGCTCTATCCACAGGAACGCATCAAGCTGGAAACGGTTCGCGAGAACATCAGCGCGCGCGTCATGGACCTGCTGACTCCGATCGGCAAGGGACAGCGCGGCCTCATCGTCGCTCCCCCGCGTACCGGCAAAACCATGCTGTTGCAGAACCTGGCGAACTCCATCACGACCAATCATCCGGAAGTCGTGCTCATCGTGCTGCTCATCGACGAGCGTCCGGAAGAAGTCACGGACATGCAGCGCTCGGTCAAGGGCGAGGTCATCAGTTCGACCTTCGACGAGCCGGCCGCACGCCACGTACAGGTCGCCGAGATGGTCATCGAGAAGGCCAAGCGCCTCGTCGAGCACAAGCGCGACGTCGTCATCCTGCTCGACTCCATCACCCGCCTGGCGCGCGCCTATAACACCATCGTTCCGCCCTCGGGCAAGGTGCTCTCCGGCGGCGTCGACTCCAATGCGCTCCAGCGCCCGAAGCGTTTCTTCGGTGCGGCCCGCAACATCGAGGAAGGCGGCTCGCTGACCATCTGCGCCACCGCTCTCATCGAAACCGGTTCGCGCATGGACGATGTCATCTTTGAAGAATTCAAGGGCACGGGCAACATGGAAATCATTCTTGACCGTAAGCTCGTCGACAAACGAGTCTTTCCGGCCATCGATATCCAGCGCTCCGGCACGCGTAAGGAAGAGTTGCTCATTCCCAAGGAAGACCTGGCGCGCATCTGGGTGCTGCGCAAGGTGCTCACCCCGCTCTCGCCGGTCGAGGCCATGGAATTACTCATCGACAAGCTGAGCAAAACCCGCGCCAACGCCGACTTCCTCTCCAACATGAGCTCCATCTAGTTGGATCAGAGGTGATACAGCAAAGCCCGGCTCGCGCCGGGCTTTACTGTGTCCAAATTTTTTTATGCCGTGACCGGCGCTGGCGCCTGCACGATCTCGTAGGTCGCGTGCACTTCCGCGCCGCTGCGCTGCACCATCACTCCCACCGAGCAATATTTCTCTTCCGACAATTTGATTGCGTCTTCCACCGCCTGGGCCTGTACGTCGATTCCCGTAATGATGTGATGAATGCGCACCTTCGTGAACACCTGCGGAGGATCTACCGCTTGGTCGGCCTCGATCTTCACCGAGTAGCCCGTAACCTGCTGCCGTTTCTTGCGCAGAATGTTGATGACGTCGAATGCCGTACAGCCGGCCATTCCCAGCGCCATCAGTTCGATCGGCTTTGCGCCTGTATCGCCATTGCCGTCGTCGAGCACGGTTGCGTGTCCCGTACCGCTCACCGCCACGAACTGACGGCTGCTGGAGAGGGGCTGGGTTAGTGTAACGTTGCCTTGGATCATTGCCTGCTCCTTCGGGCGGGGCCTCCGCCTGCATGGAAGAAATGCAATTCTCGGGCACATCGTTACATCCTGTCTGTGACGCGTGAACAATCGTCTTATTCTCCATTTTGCGAGCAAAAAAAGCGGCACGCCGGAGCGAGCCGCGAATGAGGATCCTGCGATTTACTGGTTACTGCTTCCGTCATTTACTGCTACTTTTGCGCTGCCGTTTACCGGCGTCCGGTTCTTGTTATTTACCGGGGCCGCGGCTGGGGTTTGCTGAGGTGCCTCCGCATCGTTCACCGTTGTCTCATTCAGACGGGTCAGGTAAGGGAAGAACGGCGTGACTTCAAATGGCATCTTCTCATTCGGCGAAATCAGCGCCACCGGCTTGTTCTTCAGCATCTCCACGCTGTCGTTCCAGGGATCGACCTTGATGCGCCCCCCAAGTGGCAGTGCCGCGATCTGGTTGAGATTCTTCGGATCGAGCTTCGGAGCGCTGTTCATCAGCGACGTCAGTTCTGCTCCGTTGTCGCGCAGCGTCAGCGTATTGCCAAGATGCGCGCGGATCAGGTTCGGCAGATCTTTCTGGCGGTTCTGCAACTGCCGTAAAAACAGTCCCACGTCCACCAGTTTGTCCTTGTACGGAGAGTTTTTCAGGTACTCGACCGCCCGCTTTTCGGCGGCTTCTTCCTGTACCGGATTGTCACCGAAGTGCAGCCGGTTGAATGCCTGGTAGTCGGGGAACTGCATGCGGTCGCTGAACGCATAGCTGGTGTTAACGTTATGTCCCAACGTGATGTTCGCAAGCTCGCGCGCCAGCACTGCCGCCAGGCTTGCCTCGTCTGGCAACACGTCCAGCAGTCCGCGGCTCAGGACAATTGTGTGCCCGATGGCGAAGCTTTCGATTGGCGTCGTCAACAATACACGCGCGCGAACCGGCGGTTCAATGTTTAGATTATTCGTGATCTCCAGGTTGTTGACCACCGTCGCCAACACCTTGTCGACGTCGCCGGACTTTGCCAGCAGGCCGGCCGTTTGCAGCCGCTCCAGCACGTTGTCTTCCGCCTGCCGATCCCACTCGCGTTGGCTCGCCACCGGAGAGAGGTCCTCGGTGCTCTTGCTCTGGTCCTTTACCGTGTCGTTTGTGTCCACCAGGACCTGCGTGAATTCGCTCTCCCTCGCCGCAGTCCCCACGTCATATCCCCAGAAGCGCGTTTGCGCCTTGAAGCGGAACGTCCGGTCTAACTTTGACTCCTTGCCCAGCTCTTCGCTGTAGACATATGCCGGAAGCCAGACGCCCGGGGCCATGTTCAATCGCCACGTGTCAAAGTGCACATAAGATCCGTTCGCCGCCTGTGGAACGTATGTCCCATTGAAGCGCACAATGTTGTCGTCCTGGTCCTCCACCCAGATGCGTCCCAGGAAACGGCTGCCGTGAACGTGTTTCTTCGGCGAAACGTCGATCACCACGCAGCGCAGCGAGCCCAGGAATTCCCTCCCCACGTAGTGGAAGTTGTAGTTCTGGCGGTTGAAGCCCGAGCTGTCAATAATCGCCATCTGTGCAAATCCGTCCGGCAGATAGCGGTTACGCGCCACGTCCGTTACCCGGTGCAGCCACCGCTTGGTGAAGCCGCGATGGGTGACAAACGATTGGTCTTCCAGTCTCTTCTGGAACGACACGCGCCCCAGGAAATAGTGATCGCCCGCCGGAACCTCGCCCAGTTCGTTATTCGGCTTCATGTCCTGTATGTACGTTTCCACGATGGGCGTGTACTGGCGCAGCGTTTTCATGTTCGCCGCTTCTTGTGCTGTCACCCGGTCCACCAGACCGTCAAACGCCGTCGCCGGACGCGCCTGCGCAATAGCTATAGCCGCCACTCCCAGCACCAGGACCAACATGCAAATCTTCGAAACTTTGCGGTTCATCGAATTCACTCCTCGTCGTTCCGTTACGGCCTTACGAAAGCTGGAACACGATATGCAGTGTCGCCGTGGAATCCACTGCACGTCCGTCGCGCTCCGCCGGGGCAAACCGTATGCCCTGCGCCGCACGGATTGCGGCATCATCCAATCCATAACCCAACCCGCGAATCACGTGGTTCACCACTACTTGTCCATTGGCCGTGAATGTCACTTTCACGAGAACTTCGCCTTCGATCCTGCGTGCCAGCGCCGCCGCCGTATAGACCGGCTTCGGTTTGCTTTCAATCGTCACCGGCTTCGTGTCTGCCTGTTGCTGCACGCTCGCTCGCGACCGTGCCGTACCCGCCACCTCGCCACCGTTGCCGAACGATGCCAACTGCACGCGTCCCGGCCGGCCGTTGCCGTGCCCGCCAGTCGCTGAAGCCATTCCATTGCCGAATCCCGCGCTGGCAATCACACCGCGAGCGCCGTGCGTTCCGCCGCTGCCATTGCCATATCCTCCGTCCTGCGGAAGGTCAAACGATCCCAGCGCCGCGATCGTCGGATGATCGCTGCCGTGCTTGTTCACCGGCACTCCGTTCGGGTCGCCGAATCCGCCGGTCTGTACTTCGGCCACCGTCTTGTGCATCAGCGTTGGTTTTGCCGAACTTCCGGCGAACACGTTCGTTTTCACCTGGCGCGCCAGCTTCGGCATCGCCGGTTCATTCGTCGCCAGCGAATCGAACTTCGGCACCGGTACGTGCTGCGGACTCAACACTGGCGGCGTCACTTTCGCCACTTCCATGCGCCTTGGAAGCACGGGTGCCGGCATCACTCTCGCCTGCTCCGGAGCAATCTCTCGCAGCCGTGCCTTCGGCGGAGCCGTGATCGCTCTCGGCCTCACCTTCGCTTCCACCCGAGGCGTCTCCACGGGCGCAATCAGCTCGACGTTCTGGAAGTTCGGTTGCCTCAACACGATCGTTGGCGTACTCAGCGTCACCGCCACAACCACGGCGATCATCGCTATCTGCAGGAAATAGCTTGTCGCAAACGACTGCCAGCGCGTTTGTGTCGCCGGCATCTGTCCGAACGTAAATTCCTGGGGCGTATCCATGTCCGCTACTCCGGCTGTCATCGTGAGGCGACCATTGCTCTCACGCGAGCGGGAGGAAGTCGCCTCTGCCGGTGGTACTCGCAACTGACCTGCCGAAATGTCGAAGTGAGCCATATTCCCAACTCCTCTGTTCCCAACCGCTTGCGCGTGCCATTTTTCGGCCTGTGCAGAAGTGGAGATTTTTACCCGGTAATTAAGAAATCAATCGGAAAAATCTACACGCGAAAAGTTAACAATTGAGTAATACTCCCCACATGCGCCCACATTGCATGGCGTAGGAATACCAGTATCCATGCAGGTTTTCAAATGCGAATCAGTACAGTTACCTTCCGTGGACGATTACGGATGGCAGTGGTCTGATGTTCAATTAGTAAACGTACGAACGAGCATGGGAAATCGTGCAACCGCGGTAGTGTTGCGCAGGGAATTGCGGAAATTTGGAGAAAGGGACACTGGCCGGATGGACATGTACCGGCCAGTGTGATGCCGAAAGCTATTCGCCCATGACCTTGACGATCACGCGCTTGTTCCGTTGTCCGTCGAACTCGGCGTAAAAAACCCGCTGCCACGTTCCAAGGTCAAGCTTGCCATTGGTCACCGGCAAAATCACTTCGTGATGGATCAGCAGCGCTTTCAGGTGCGAGTCGCCGTTATCCTCGCCCGTTTCGTGATGCTTGTATTCTTTGCGAAATGGCGCCAGCTTCTCCAGCCACTCGTCGATATCGTGGATCAATCCGTCTTCATTGTCGTTGACGTAGACGCCCGACGTGATGTGCATGGCAGAAACCAGAACCATGCCTTCCTTGATGCCGCTTTTGACGACCGCCGCTTCTACCTGCGGCGTGATATGTACATAAGCGCGGTGCTTGTCGGTATAGAACTGAAGATACTCAGTATGGAATTTCATGCGTGGTTCCTCGCACCAATACGGTAACACGCAAGTGGCGTTACGTATCCGGTTGCGTGCACCCCCGGAACCGTTTAGTCTTCCAGTGCCATGGGCGACGAAGAAGAACTGCGGCAGTTGCGCGCCACTGTCGAGCGGCTTTCCCAGCGGGTGAGCCATCTTGAACGTCTCGTGGAGGGCCGGAGCGAGCCCATTGCACCGCCGCTTCCGCCCGTTGCGCCTCCGCGCATTCCGTCGCCTGCCGCCGCCCGTCCGGCCGCTTCGCTCGAAGACCGAATTGGCTCGCAGTGGCTGAATCGCGCCGGGATCGTCGCCGTACTCGTTGGCGTATCGTACTTCCTGAAGTTCGCATTTGATAACGAGTGGATCGGGCCGGGCTTCCGCGTCCTCATCGGCCTGGTCGCCGGCGTCGCCGTCACCCTCTGGAGCGAGCGCTTTCGCCGCCGCAACTATCCGCTCTTTTCATGGTCGCTGAAGGCCGTCGGCATCGGCGTGCTTTATCTCTCGCTCTGGGCATCGTGCCAGCAGTATCAGCTCGTCTCCGCCAGCGTGGCCTTTGCCGCCATGGTGCTGGTGACGGCCGCAACCGCATGGATGGCTCTCTCGCAGAATGCCGAAGTCATTGCCGGCATGGCGCTCGTCGGCGGATTTCTCACCCCCGTGCTGCTTTCCACCGGGCAGAACCGCGAAGCCGAACTCTTCTCCTATCTTGCGCTGCTCAATTTCGGCGCACTGGCCGTGCAGCGCTTCCGTCCCTGGCCGCGCATCCTCTTCGGAGCCTTCCTCGGCACGCTTGCGCTCTACATCGCGTGGTGCAACACCTACTATTCGGACTCGCAATACGGCGTCACCATTTTCTTCGCCGGCGTATTTTTCGTGACCTTCGCTCTCGGCCCCATCGTTGCCGCCAGTCCCGTCCGCCGTTCCCGCATGGAAGAGCAGGTGGTGATTTTTCTCCCGTTGCTCAATGGCGCCGTGTTTTTCCTTGAAGTGCGTTCCATGATGACCGGGCTCGACGCCAACCAGCGCGCTGCGGCCTATGCGCTCGGCCTCGCCATTTTCTTCTATGCCCTGGGAGCTGCCGCCAATCGCCGCGAGAGCGAGGGCAGCCGTGGCGAGCCCATCGTGCCGCTCATCCATTTCGCCGCGGCCATTGGATTTTTTACGCTGGCCATTCCGCTGAAGCTTGACGGCCACTGGATCACGCTTGGCTGGCTTGCCGAATCCGCCGCGCTCTTCTGGGCCGGCTCGCGAGTCGTGCTGCCCAAGGTCAAGGCCGCTGCCTGCGCCGTTTTCCTCGCGGCGATTGCGCACCTCGTTCTTTTCATTTCGACCACGCGGGCCGAGACGCTTTTCTTCAACGAACGCTTCGGACTTTACCTTGCGGCAATCGCCGTCCTTGGTTACATGATCTGGCAGCAGCGCCGGCAGCCGGACGCCGAGCGCTTCGGCGCCGTCCTCGGTGTTGGCGTCGTGCTGTTCAACGTGCTTGCCCTGCTCGCGCTTGGCCTTGAGGTTGCCGATTACTTCACCCAGCAATCCATCGTGCTGCGACAGGGTTACGGCGCCGTCGTCACCCCCGAATACTGGCAGAACCTTCGCGCCCTCCACACTGAGCGCGACTTCGCCTACTCGGCCATCGCCATGGCTTACGGCGTCGGACTGATGTGTATCGGCTTCTGGCGGCGTACCGCTTTTTTGCGCTGGCAGGCCATTGTGCTCATCGCCGCCACCATCCTCAAGGTTTTCATCTACGACGTTTCCGCGCTCGACCGCGTCTACCGCATTGCCAGCTTCATTCTTCTCGGCGTCATCCTGCTCGCCATCTCCTTCGCCTACCAGAAGAACTGGCTCGGACTCATCAACCAGGAACATCGATAACAGGGAATTCTTTTTGGCAGGAATCTTCTTTTCCGCGCCAGCTTTGCGTCCTACAATATCGCAACCATCTTCGAAGGGGATGAGGACCCTCATGCAGAAAAGAATGATTGCCGCCACTATGGTGGCCGTCCTTTTATTGGGCGGCTCACTGTTTGCATTTCCACGGAAAAAGAAAAAGAAGGAAGACAAGCCGGAGAAGGCTGCCGCTACTCAGCAGGCGCCCGGCACAACCACGTACGTTGTGCAGCCCAAGGGCCCGCTTTCGCTTCTCGTTTGGGGAATGGTTCACGGAAAGGTTTTCGTTTTCCGCACCCTTGAGCCGCTCGGCTGGCGCGGTGACACCGAGAAGGAAGCCATCAAGTACCAGGTTCACATCGTGTTCATTCCTCAAGACAAGGACTCTCTGCTCAACGGAACCACCGTTCGTGTGCGTGTCCTTTACAAGAAATCCGAGGACCTGAACCAGCAGTGGGAAGTCGACAAGGCGAACTATCTCAAGGAATATCCCGACGCGCAATTTGGCGACGTCCAGATTGCGCACCCCGTCTGGGCCACCATGGGCAAGTCCGTGGTCTCCTCCGCCAACAAGTTCTATGAAGATGTGGCTTATCTCAACTCCGGCGCCGACTCGCCATTCGTCGTAGCCTGCTACCTGACGAAAAACAACGCGCCCTTCACTCCAGCCGAGTTCAAGGCATACGAGGATGTGCTGCACTCTCTCAAGTGGAGCACCGAGAAGCCGCCTGACGAAGGTGATCCGGTTCCGACCGTGGAGCCCGGCCAGCAGGCGCCCGCTAAAACGCCTCCACCGAAAAAGGATGAAGACGTCTCGGCGGTGCCGGAGTAGGGAAGAGAACCTTTAAACGCACGAAAGGCGCGGAGCCATCCGCGCCTTTGCTTGTAAACTTCATTCTCTCTGCGCCTCTGTGGTGAAACCTCGCTCTACCTCAGCGTATCCTCCACCTCGGCCAGCCAGTCGGGACGCTTCAACACCTCGCGCGGTTTCGGGCCGTCCGCCGCGCCCACGATCCCGTCCTGCTCCATCATGTCGATCAGGTGTGCCGCGCGTCCATAGCCCACGCGCAACCGCCGCTGGATCAGCGATGTCGAAGCCTTGCCGAATTCCAGCACCAGCTTCACTGCGTCCTGGTAGAGTTCGTCGTCCTCGTTTTCGCCATTCTCGTTGGTTTCGCCGCGGACGCTGTTGCCCTCTTCCTTTGGCGCTGCCAGGAAGCTCTGGTCGTACTCCGCCGTCGATTGCGCTTTCCAGAACTCCACCACCGCCGCGATTTCCTTTTCCGTCACGAACGGAGCGTGTACGCGATGCACCCGCGCCGAGCCCGATGGCAGGTAGAGCATGTCGCCCTTGCCCAGCAGTTGTTCCGCGCCGTTCGCGTCCAGAATCGTGCGCGAGTCCACCTTCGTCGCCACGCGGAACGACATGCGTGCCGGGAAGTTTGCCTTGATCAAGCCCGTGATCACGTCCACCGACGGCCGTTGCGTCGCCAGAACCAGGTGGATGCCGATTGCGCGTGCCATCTGTGCCAGCCGCGTGATCGACTCTTCCACGTTCGCCCCGTCCACCATCATCAGGTCGGCCAGTTCGTCCACGATGATGACAATGTACG
Organism: Acidobacteriota bacterium; assembly: GCA_021779935.1. Taxonomy (GTDB): domain Bacteria; phylum Acidobacteriota; class Terriglobia; order Terriglobales; family Acidobacteriaceae; genus JAJXZT01. The sequence goes on along the minus strand of JAJXZT010000003.1, from coordinate 26,209 downwards.
GCAGCGGTTTTTCTTCCTCTTCGCCTTCCTCGAACAAACTCGGCGTCGTGCCTTCTTCGAACAGCCGGTTGTACTGGTCGATGTTGCGCACGCCGCGCTTGGCCAGCAGCTTCAGTCGCCGCTCCATCTCGCGCACCGCGTTACGCAGCGCGTTCGACGCCAGTTTCGGCTCGCTGATGATTGGCGTGTAGAGATGCGGCACGCCATCGTAGTTGCCCAGTTCCACGCGCTTCGGATCGACCAGGATGAGCCTCACCTGGTCCGGCGATGCCTTGTACAGGATCGACATGATGAACGCGTTGATTGCCACCGACTTGCCCGAGCCCGTCGAGCCCGCGATCAGCAGGTGTGGCATCGTGTTCAACTCTGACACCACGATGCGCCCGTTGATGTCCTTGCCCATCGCGAACGTCAGCTTCGATTTGTCCGTGGCGAATTCATGGCTCTCCACCACTTCGCGCAGCCAGATCGTCTCCCGCTGCTCGTTCGGAACCTGTATGCCCACCGTCGACTTGCCGGACATGCGCTCGATCAGGATGCTCTCCGCGCGCATTGCCAGGCAGAGGTCTTCCGACAGGCTTGTAATGCGGCTCAGCTTGATGCCCGCTTCCGGCTTGAACTCGTATGTCGTCACCACCGGGCCGGGATTGATCTGCACCACCTGTCCCAGCACATCGAACTCCGAGCATTTTTCCGTCAACGTCTGCGCCAGGTCCTTCAGTTCGTTCTCGTCATACTCATGCCGCGCGTCGGGACGATGCAGCAGCGAGCTCGACGGCAGCTTCCATCCGCCCTGCACTTTCGGCAGCGTCGTCTTCGTCTTCGGCTGCGCGTCCAGGCGCGACGTCACCGCCGGCTCCGCCACTTCCGCCACGCTGCGCGTTGCCGGAGCCTGCATTGGAACCGCAGGCGCCCCTCGCCCTCGCGTTTCTTCCAGCTCCAGCGCGCGTTCAATTCCGGTTTTCTCCTGCGATGTCTGCACTGTCTCGGGACGTGCTCCCAGCGGCTCCACGATCCTCGCTGCTACCGTCTGCACACCGGGGACGTTCGCCACCACGGGCTTGGCTTTTGCCGCGAATGCCGCGGCTTTTTCCGCCGCTTTCTGGCGAGCCTCTTCCGCCTTCGCCGCCACAATGCGCTTCTTATCCAGCAGCTTCTGCTGATGTGCCTTCGCGCGCCGTTCGCGCCAATCCTGGTAGCGATCGCGCAGCGCGAAGAAGAAGCTGAAGCGGGTGAGGAACCACATTTTCATTGCGCCGAAGGTAAATGTCGTCGAGAGGAACAGCGCCACCGCGATGGCCGCCAGCGCCACGATGTATGCGCCCGCTACGTTCAAGTAGTGCACCATCACGTCGCCCACCAGGCTGCCCACCAGGCCCTGCACCGGAATCATGTGCAGCCACTTCCACTGCCATGGCAGCAGCGAGAGGAACGCCGCGAAGAAGACGATCAGCGACATTGCGCCGGCCATCTTCACGCCCCACCCGTCCACTTTTCTTGAGCGGAACCAGCGCAGCGCCAGCATTGCGCCGAAGATTGGAATCAGGAAAGCCGCGATGCCCAGCGTCTGCAGCAGAATGTCGCTCGAGTACGCGCCAAACACGCCGATCAGGTTGCGCGCCGGATGTCCGGCGGGCGGCGTCGAGGCCGTATTCAGCGAGGGATCCAGGGCAGAGTACGACGCCAGCGCGAGGAAGAGGAGGATCGCGACAACGAAATACAGGAACCCGACCAGCTCATTTAACCGCTTATTGCCAGTCGGTAGAAACGGACGCGATAGTAACGTCATAAGGGCGTCTGGCACGGCGGCCAACACTCCATCCCGACCGTAGTCCGGATGGCTGCGGCACGACCTTGCCCGAAGTACGCCAGAGCAAATCGATTATGTCAAACTTTCGCCGTTTTTCCGGCCAGAAAATCGGCCAAGGGGGTTAGGTATTAGGTGCTAGGCATTAGGTACCAGGTATCAGGTTTTCGGTATTGGAAAAATCATATGCCCGCGCAGTAAACCGGGCTTTCCAGTACCTAACACCTGGTACCTAATACCTTTATTTCTTCATTGCCCACCACAACACCACCGCTCCCGCCAGGATGCGATAGATGGCAAACGGCACGAAGCCGCGCGTGCGAACCCAGTTCATGAACCACGCCACCACGCCGTAGGCCACGATGAATGAAACCACGAAGCCGATGCCGAGCAGGATCCACGACTGTGCGTTGAACGTGATGCTGCCCAGTGCGCTCGGTTCTCCGTGGCTGCCGTGGATCGACTTGAACAGGTCGTACACGGTTGCCGCGGCCATCGTCGGTATCGAGAGGAAGAACGAAAATTCCAGCGCCGAGGTGCGCGACATATTCACCAGTTGTCCGGCGGCAATCGTCGACATCGAGCGCGACGTGCCGGGGAAGACCGCCGAAGCGATCTGGCAGATGCCGATCCACACTGCCTGCCCGAAGCTCATATCTTCCATGTGATCCGTGGTGCCTTTCAGCACGCCTTTTTCGTAGAGCGCGTCCACCACCCACATGATGACGCCGCCGATGATCAGCGAGCCGGACATGATGTAGAGGCTCTCCAGGTGCTTGCCTATCACTTTCGTCATCAGGAATGCCGGCCCTGCCGTGCACACGAACGCGATCATCGTCAGCGACAGCGGATGCGTCCAGATCGTGCGGTCACCGCGCTCGCCCTTGGGGAAGGTGGAGAGGAACTTCGCGATACGTTTGCGGAAGTAGATCGGCAGCGTCAGGATCGCGCCCAGTTGAATGACGATCGCGAACATCTTCCAGTAGGGATCTTCCAGCCCGCAGTGCAGGTATGGCCACTGCTGGTTGGCCCAGTCCTGCAGAATGCGCAGGTGCGCCGTTGAGCTGACGGGCAAAAATTCCGTCAAGCCTTCCACAATGCCGAGAATTACCGCCAGCACGTAACTGTTCACTCTTCCTCCACCGCGCGGCGAAATCGCCGCAGGTCACTTCCGCATCTCCCGCACAAAAGAAAAACGCAGCCATTCGGCCGCGTTCGGCCCCCGCTGTTGCCGGGTCAATCTACTGCATTTCCGTACGCAGAAATTTTCTTCTGCAACATATATATCAGACGTTGCGCGCGCGTGGTCCAATCGGCTCCCGCATTTTTCGCGATCACCTGCTGCGCCAGGTCCAATGCCTTCTGCTCCGCCTCGGGAGCCTTTTTTGCCTCGCCATTCGCCTTATATATCTCGATCAGCGCCGCATATCGCCAAGCCGCGTCGTAGAGCGCCTCGGCCGCTTCTGGCGAATTCGCGTAATCCTTGGCGTATTTCAGGTAGACGTCGGCTTCCTTCAGCGGGCACTTCGCTTCCGCCGCCCACTCGCCGCACAGCTTGTTATCGATCAACCGGAACGCCGCCTTGTCCGCCCACTTCGTCCCCGGAAACTTCTTCATCACCAGCTTCATGTACCGTTCTTCGATTGGCAGCCGCTCTCCCGGATTTGCCTTTGCCGAAGGCCGCGACTCCAGGTCCGCCTTATCCAGTTGCCAGCGGATGTCGGCCGAGCGGTACAGCGCCTCGCCCGCCGGCGGAGACTGCGGGAAGTATTCATAGACGTAGTAATAGAGCCGTCGCGCATCGCCAGCCGCGCCCTTGCGCCCGTTATTGATGCTCGCCTGGTACTCGGAATCCGCCGCTTCGCCGAACATGATCTGGTCGCCCAGTGGAGTGGCCTTCGTGATCAGCCCCTTGTCCAGAATCCACCCAGACATATCTTTTCCTTCGCCGGTCACGCCCGTCGAAATCGTTGCCAGCACGTGAACCCACCCCGGCGTCCGCCCCAGCACCGCCATCTCGCGCCCGCGGTCCACCGTCGCCAGCTTGGCCGATGTCGTATCCGGCGAAAGATAAACCACCATCGGGCGGATCGTGATGCCGTACTCGATTGCATAGTCGGTTGCCAGCGCTGCCGTTGCGCCCAGCAGCACCGCGCATGCCACCATCAGTTTCAGAATTTGCATCTTCATCGCGTCGCCCTCCTCAATTATTCGGCCTTCCATTCTCCACCCAGAATCTCCGCCAGCAGGTTCGGTTCCGCGTTTCCGCCGCTTATCACCGCCACTGTCTTTGCGCTCTCCGGCATCTTTTCGCGATGGAAGAGCCACGCCGCGAAGGTCACCGCGCCGCTCGGTTCGGCCACCATCCGCGCGTTCATCACCATGCGCCGCATCGCCTCGCGAATCTCGTCTTCCGTCACCGTCACGATGTCGTCCACGTATCTGCGAATATGTTCAAAGTTCAGCGCCCCTATGCTCTGCGTGCGCAGTCCGTCGGCAATCGTGCTTGACGCCCGTTCCGCCGTGATCTCCACGATCTTGCCCGCCCGCAGACTTTGTTGCGCGTCGTTGGCCAGCGCCGGTTCCACGCCAATCACCTTGGCTCGTGAGCCGCTCAGCTTCAGCGCCGTCGCGGTGCCGCTGGAAAGTCCTCCGCCGCCAATCGGCGCCAGCACCAGTTCCACGTCCGGCATCTCCTCCGCAATCTCCAGCCCCACCGTTCCCTGTCCGGCAATAATCTGCTCGTCGTTATAGGGAGGAATCACCACGTAGCCGTGCTTTGCCGCGAGTTCTTCGGCCTTCGCCCTGCGCTCCTCGCTCCCCGTTCCCACTTCTACGATCTCCGCTCCCAGCGCCGCCGTGGCTTCCTTCTTGATCTTCGGAGCGTTGCGCGGCATCACGATCACCGCCTTCGTATTCATTTCCCGCGCCGCGTACGCCACGCCCTGCGCGTGGTTTCCGCTGGAGTAGGTAATCACTCCCCGGGCGCGCTCCTCCGGCGCCAGCGAAGCCACTTTGTTGTATGCCCCGCGCAGCTTGAAGCTGCCGATCGGCTGCATGCTTTCCGGTTTGAAGTAGAGTTGCTCCAGCGCGCCATATCCACGCTCCGTTGCCGGAGGGAAGTAGCGCACCAGTGGCGTACGCACCGCCACGCCCTGGAGCCGTTTCTGTGCCAGTTTGATTTCTTCGAGTGTGACCATGAATTTTGTTGTCCCGTTGCTTACGCCGGAACGTTAGCGAGCGCTGCTCACATCGGCGACAACCGGACGCGAACTCCGGTCGGCCTCATTCAGCAGCTCTGTCATAAAGTGTACAAGTTCCAGCCGGTTCTTCAACGTCGGCTTGCCTTCCAGTTCCACATGGCTTACCACCGGACTGATCAGGCACTCGCGCACAGTTCCCGGTGGCAGGTCACGTTCGAGCCATAAGGTCTCCGTCGGCGGAATCACATTGTCCGCTGCCCCCGCCAGTAAAAACACCGGAACTCGCACGTTGGCCACGTGTCCATGCGGAGAAACTTCTGCCATTTCCGCCGAGTGCTTGGCGATGTTCGCCAGGATTTCCGGCCCCAGGATGTCCGTGCGATGGTCGAAGAGCAGGTCCATCTTCTTCTGCCCTTCCGGCGACAGCTTCGCCGCCTCCGCCCTGGCCTTCGCCATGTCTTCCCACAGTTGGTAGCGCAGCGCCTTGCGCGCCTCGTCCACGTCCTGCGGGGCGAAGAACAATTCCGGATGATCGTAGACCACCACCAGGCAGCCATACTCGTGCGCCTGCATCTTTTTGATCGTCCCATCCGGCGCTGCAATCTGGTTCGTCGCGTAGAACTCCAGCACGCGTTGCAGGTCGTCGTGCGCGCCCACCGCCGCCACCCACGCGATGTCCGGCGCGTATCGCGGATTGTCCGCCGCCATCAGCGCCAGCCCTCCGGCAAAACTCAGCCCGAGCACGCCGACACGCTTTGCCCCTGAACGCACTTTCAGCGCATGTGCCGCTTCGCCAATCACGTTGATGCACTGCGGCGTCACGCGATAATCCGCCATGTCCGCCACCAGCGGAGTCATCACCAGGAATCCGTGTCCGGCCAGCGCCCGCGCAAATCCCATCAGCCGCGGCTCATCGATGCCGAGATGATGCACTCCATGCACAATGACGATTGCCGGCGCGTTCGCTACTCCTCGCGGCACATAGAGCCGTGCCGGATTCGCCAACCCGTTCACCGTGAACGGCGCATCCTGCACGTCCACCGGGTTCGTCCCGTAGTGTGCCAGCCATCCTTGCGCGTTCGGGTTCTGGATTGTCAGCAGCACCGACGCCGCTCGCAGCGCGTGCGTCACCGGACGGTACGCCGCCGCAATCAGCAGCGCGACCACCAGCGCAACCCACGCTACCCGCGCGGCTTTTCGTGCAGATGAGATTTTGTGATCCATATCCCCAGCCGGCCCCATGGCTGCCAGTTCTACCGGAGAAACCGTGCCGCCGCAACAGCAATCGGCGCCAGGTTGCCCCCCACTGAAATCATTTCTGTATCCCTGCGGCTATTTCGCAATCTATTAACGAATATGAGCGATTACATCATCCACCTCGTTCGCACCGAGAAGATCGCGGACGGCACCATGGCGTATTACTTTCAGCGCCCCGAGGGCTTCACCTTCAAGCCCGGACAAAGCGCGGACCTGACCCTTGTCGATCCTCCGGAGACCGATGCCGAGGGCAATATCCGCACGTTTTCCTTCGCCGGAGCGCCGTCCGATCCATATCTGCTCTTTGCCACCCGCAATCGCAATACCGCGTTCAAGCGCGTACTCGCCTCCGCTCCGGCTGGCTTCCCCGTGCAGATGGCGGGTCCCATGGGTTCCTTCACCCTCCACAAGAATCTCAGCAAGCCCGCGGTTCTTCTCGCTGGAGGCATTGGCATCACGCCATTCCATAGCATGATTGCCTCTGCCGCCGCGGGTGCGGAACATCCGCTCTTATGGCTCTTCTATTCCAATCGTGATGTAGAGGGAATGGCTTTCTATGATGAGCTCAACCGGCTTGTGAAGTCGGTTGAATCCTTCCACTTCGTCCCGTCGTTAAGTGGAGATTCCGTGCCTGTGGGATGGACGGGAGAGCGTGGAAATATCTCGCCGGAGCTGCTGCGCCGGCATCTGCCCGACTTGAGCGGCCCCATCTACTACGTTGCCGGACCGCCAGCCATGGTTTCCGCGATACGTGAAATTCTCACCGCTGCTGGCGTCGATGAAGACGACGTGCGTGCCGAGGATTTCGCGGGCTACTGAGCCAGGCGCCAAACTGCGGACGAAGCCGATGTACCGGCAACCTCTTCGTCCGCTGCATTCTTGAGTTTTAGCGCAGCAGCTTTCTTCACACTTCCAATATCACCGGCATAATCAGCGGCCTTCTCTGCGTATTCTTGTTGATGTACCGCTTCAGGTCCTGCCGGATTTTTTCCTTGATCAGCCCGTAGTCCGCCATCTCTTCCTTGGAAGAGTGTTCCAGCGTGGCCAGCACCGTCTGCTTCGCCAGTTCCACAAAGCCGTTGTCTGACGGCGCTCCGGCAAAGCCTCTCATCACGATCTCCGGCTGGCTCTCGATCTTTCCCGTCAGCTTGTTGATGGCGATGATTGGCAGCACGAAGCCGTCTTCGCTCAGGTGCTTCCGGTCGCGGATGATCAGTTCCTCCACCACGTCGCCGCTTGAACCCGAGTCGATGCAGATGCGTCCCACCGACGCCTCGCCCGCCTTGCGTGCGCCCAGTTCGTCGAACTCCAGGATGTCTCCGCTCTCGATCAGCAGCACGTTGCCCACCGCGCCGCGCATCGATCCGGCCAGCTCCGCGTGCAGCTTCAACTGCCTGTACTCGCCGTGGATCGGGATGAAGTATCTTGGCCTCACCAGGTTGATGATCAGCTTCAGTTCTTCCTGGCTCGCGTGTCCGCTGACGTGCACCGGCGGCATCGATCCGTCTTCGTAAATCACGTGCGCGTTGCGACGGAACAGGTGATCGATCACGCGATAGATTGCCTTCTCGTTCCCCGGAATGATGCGCGACGAAAGCACCACCGTGTCTCCGCCTTCGATCCGTGCGTGCTTGTGATTGTCCACCGCCGCTCGCGACAGCCCCGACATCGGCTCGCCTTGCGTACCGCTGATCATCACCAGCACCTTGTCGCGCGGGTAATCTTTAATCTGTCCCGGATTAATCAACAGCCCGCTCGGTGTGTCGATGTAACCCAGGTCCTGTGCGATCTCTGTCGACTCGTTCATCGACCGCCCCACCAGCGCCACCTTGCGTCCATACTGCTGCGCCATCTCCAGCGCCAGCTTTATCCGGTGAATCGACGATGAGAAGCACGAGATGAACAGCCGCTGCCTTGTCTGCGAAAAGATCTCTTCGAATCGCGGCCGCACCGCGCGTTCGCTCGGCGTATAGCCGTGGCGCTCCACGTTCGTCGAATCCTGCAACAGCGCCAGCACGCCCTCCTTGCCATACTCGGCAAAGGCGTGCAGGTCGAACAGCTTGTTGTCCGTCGGCGTCGGGTCCACCTTGAAATCGCCCGTATGGATCAGCACTCCCAGCGGCGTATGGATCGCCAGCGCCACGCAATCCACCAGGCTGTGCGTCACCTGTATCGGATGGATCGTGAATGGCCCCACCTTGAAGCGTTCGCCCGCGCGAATTTCGTTCAGCTCCGCGTCGTCCAGCAGGCCGTGTTCTTCCAGCTTGTCTTCCACGTATGCCAGCGTGAACTCCGTGCCGTAGATCGGGATGTTCATCTCCGAAATCAGCCACGGCACCGCGCCAATGTGGTCTTCGTGTCCGTGCGTCAGGATCACGGCCCGCACGTGCTCGCGGTTTTCAATCAAGTACGAGAGGTCGGGGACAACGATGTCGACGCCCAACAGCTCCGCTTCCGGGAACATCATGCCGGCGTCGATGACGATTATGTCGTCCTGCCAGCGAATCGCCATGCAATTCATGCCGAATTCGCCGAGTCCGCCCAGCGGTATTACTTGCAATTTGCCTGATGGCATAGTTTTTCGGTGAGAGATCCTTCGGTCCCTTGGCGCGACCTTGGGATACGGCCGCGAATACGGCTGGTTTGCACTGGTTTCGCGGCGTGCGCCTACTCTTTAGATGCTAGCACAGCGCCGCGTCCACCCGCTGTGAGCCGCGCATGGACTTTCCCGCCACCCGTCCTATACTGTCAATGTAGGATTCATGGCCAACGGCACACCCAAAAAGTCATGGCTGGCGCGCCGCATGGAGCGTGCGCTCAACATCGCCCTCGCGCGCGCCTATCAGTCCATCAAGGTCGACTCCGGCGAGTTTCTTCTCCGCATGCGTGTCGCCTACAGCATTCCCGCCAGCACCTACGACGGCATCTTCTCCGTGCCTATCGAACAGCTTGACGATGTCGCGCAGGATGTCGTGAGAAGCGGCATTAAGGTGGCGGTTGCCGAAGGCGCCGGCCTTGGCCTCGGCGGGCTTTTTACCATCATCCCCGATCTCAGCATCCTGGCCGCCATCACCATGCGCATGATCCAGAAGCTCAGCCTCGTCTATGGATTCCAGTTCAACACCGAGAATGAGATTGCCGAACTCTGGGTCGCCGCCGCCAGCGCCGCCGGTGTCGATATCAGCCGCGAAGTGCTCGAAAAGACCGTCGTCAATCGCTTCGTGCCCAGCGTCATCCAGCGCATCGCCGCAACTGTCAGTGCCGACTTCGCTGAAAAAGCCGCCGCTCGCGCCATTCCCATTGCCAGTTCTGTGGTAGGAGCCGTGTTGAATTTTTATTTTGTTCGCGCCTGGGGAAAGCGCGCCATCGCCCACTTCCGCGAAAAACATCTCATCGAACGCCAGCGCCGCCTCGACGCTCAAATCGTCCTCGGTCCTTCCACCCGCGCTTGACCTGTCTGCGCTACGTTTTGTTCTTCAAATTCGAAAATCCGGCAATCTCTTTTCACTCGGCAACCGGCAATTCCTTAAAGTCTCCCTCCCACTTCGCCACCACCACCGTTGCCAGGCAATTGCCCAGCACGTTCACCGCCGTGCGCGCCATGTCCATCAACTGGTCGATGCCCAGCAGGATAAAGATCGGTTCAATCGGCAGTCCAAACGACCCTGCCGTTCCCAGCAGGATCACCAGCGCGGCTCGTGACACGCCCGCCACGCCTTTGCTCGTCAGCATCAGCGTCAGCAGCAGCAGCAGTTGTTGTCCGAAGGAGAGATGGACCTTGCCCGCCTGCGCCACGAAGATCGCCGCCAGCGAGAGGTAGAGCGTGGAACCGTCCAGGTTGAAGCTGTATCCCGTTGGCAGCACGAACGACACCACCTGCCGCGGCACGCCCATTGCTTCCATCGATTCCATTGCTCGCGGCAATGCCGCCTCCGAGCTCGACGTCGCGAATGCGATCGATACCGGCCCCGCCACAGCTTTGATGAATCGCTTCAGCGGCACCCCGGTAAAGTATGCAATCGGCAGCAGCACTCCGCCGATGAACACGATCAGCGCCGCGTACAGCGTCGCCAGCAACTCCGCCAGGTTGCCCAGAATGCCGAGGCCCGTCGTTCCCACCGTGTATGCAATCGCCGCACCCGCGCCAAACGGAGCCAGCAGCATCACCACGTTCGTGAACTTGAACATCGTCTCCGTCAGGCTTTCCACGAACGTCACCATCGGCTTGCGCTTTTCTTCCTTCACCATCGCCAGCGCAATGCCGAACAGGATGCTGAAGACCACCACCTGCAATACCTGTCCATCGGCAATCGACTTTGCAATGTTTTCCGGAAACGCGTGCAGCACAATCTCCGATGCCGTCGATTTCTGCACCGCCAGTTGCTCGCTCGCAGGCGTCGGCGGAACCGCCGCGCCCACTCCCGCCTTCGTCAGGTTGATTGCGCCCAGTCCTATGAACAGCGCGACCGTCGTCACCAGTTCGAAGTAGATGATCGCCTTCACGCCCATCCGCCCGACTTTTTTCAAATCGGCGTGCGCGGCAATTCCGCTCACCAGCGTGGCGAAGAGCAGCGGGGCGATAATCGTCTTGATCAGCCGCAGGAAGATGATGCTGATGACGCGCAGATTTACGGCCACGTGCGGCCAGTCGTGCCCAATCTCCGCGCCGATGACCATCGCCACCAGTATCCACGCCGTCAGCGAGCGTTTGGCGAGCCCGTACAGGCACAGCGCCGCAATCCCCAGCCAGCGCAGCGTCAGCAGCGCCACCGGCGACACCACCACTCCCAACCACGACTGGAGCGCGTACGCAACTGCTGCAACGGCAAACAACCCCAAGCCCGCAATCAGCGACTTATTCTTCATGAATCGGCCCATTCCTCTGGATACTCACCGTTTTACCGAGGCTGCTTCGGCGATATTCTTCCTTAGTGTTCCTTCGTGACCTCTGTGGTGATCTTTTGTTTTTGCTTTCGGGTGGGTTCCCACTCAATTCGAAAATCCGGCAATTCGAAAATTCGAAAATCTCTTCCCAATCGTCAATCAGCAATCATCAATCGACAATCCTCCTACCTGAGAAGGTCTTCCAACTCCACTCCCTTATCCGTCTTTTCGTCGCGATACTTCACGATCACCGGCGTATACAGCGACAGTCCCCACTCCTGGCCTTTGCCTTTCGTGATCGCCCGCGCTCCAGGCACCACCACTGCGTTTTCCGGCACCACCAGCGGTTGCTCCGCCGTCGCGCGATAAATCTCGCCCTTTACCGTGTCGAACAGCGGCGTTGAGCGCGTCAGGATCACGCCCGAACCCAGCACTGCGCGCCGCAACACCTGTGTGCCTTCGTAGATGCCGCAGTTGCCGCCCACCAGCACGTCGTCCTCTATGATCACTGGCGTCGCGTTGATCGGCTCCAGCACTCCGCCCACCTGTGCCGCCGCGCTCAGGTGCACGCGCTTGCCCACCTGCGCGCACGATCCCACCAGTGCGTGCGAATCCACCATCGCGCCTTCGTCCACGTATGCGCCCACGTTGATATACATCGGCGGCATGCAGATCGCTCCCGGAGCCACGTACGCCCCCTGCCGCGCCGACGATCCTCCCGGAACCACGCGCACCTTGTCGTCCACGCTGAAGCGCCGCGCCGGAAACGTGTCCTTGTCGACGAACGAGAGCGTCCCGCCGTCGTCCATCTGCGCCATCTCGCCCAGCCGGAAGCCGAGCAGTATGCCCTGCTTCACCCAGGCGTTCGCCTGCCAGCGTCCCTCGCGTTTTTCCGCCGAGCGAATTTCGCCCCGCGTCAGCGCATCGCGGAATTCGAGAAACGTTTCCATTGCGCGCTTGTCCTGCTTCGCTTCCGCACCAAGCGCATAGAGCCGTTCAATTTCTGTTTTTAAGGATTGCATCGCCCGGCAGTATACCGTGAGGGCCCGCTTCCCACCTAGACTTCTCGCGTTGCAGGCGCAACGATTCTCTCGATAAGAGACGTTAGAATTTGCGATGGGAACGCAGGGAAGAAGGGAAGATAAGGATGACGCGCGATACGCCTCTTCTTATCTTTGCCGGAAAAACCGCTTGCCGCACGATGAACAACGGAAGGGAACTTCGTGTGTGATGAAGGTTCGCAACCGGTCGAACCATCTGCGTCGCGACCGAACGCCGGTTCGTTCGCCACACTTGGGACAGCGCCGCCCCAGTTCCAGCTTTTCCATCTCAATGGTCATCACGGCCCCTCGCGTGACAACTATCTGAACCTTCCCGGTGCCCCACCCTGAGCATCGTGAAAGGCGGGCTGGATCTTGCTTTTGTTTTGCTCCGAAGCTTTCTTGCTTCTGCCTTTTCTAGCACCCAGTACCTAATACCTAGTACCCCTTGCCTTGCTCCAGCAGCTCAGCAGCTTTCTTGCGGCACAGCCATCTAGTCGCTCACCACGCCGCACTCGCGTGCCACTTTTTCCAGCTTCGCCCGCGTATCGGCCTTCATCGGCAGCATCGGCAGACGGTAATTGTCCTTGATGCGGCCCATCATCGCCAGCACGGCCTTTACCGGCATGGGGTTGCTCTCGATGAAGTTTGCCTGCATCAGCGGCAGGTACTTGCGGTGCAGCTTGCGCGCCGTCGTCCAGTCGTTTGCCAGCGCTGCGCGCGCCATCTCCGCCATCTCTTTCGGAATCTCGTTCGACGCCACCGAGACGATTCCTGCTCCACCCAGCGCAATCACCGGCAGCGTAATCGCGTCGTCGCCGGAGAACACCAGGAAATCATCCGGCACCGCGTTGAACACGTCCGCAATCTGGCTGATATTGCCGCACGCCTCTTTCACCGCGATGATGTTCGGAATCCGCGCCAGCCGTCCCAGCGTTGCCGGTTCCAGGTTTGCCGCCGTCCGTCCCGGCACGTTGTAGATGACGATCGCCTTCTCCACGGCTTCCGCGATTGCCTTGAAGTGCTGGAACTGTCCTTCCTGCGTTGGCTTGTTGTAATAGGGATTCGCCGTCAGGATGGCATCCACGCCCCTGATCTTCGCCACCGTCTTTGCCTTCTCCACCGCTTCCTGCGTGCAGTTCGACGTCGCGCCCGCCACGATGGGCACGCGCCCCGCCGCCACTTCAATCGTGACCTCGATCACGCGCAGCCATTCGTCCTTGCTCAGCGCCGGAGTCTCGCCTGTCGTTCCGCACGGCACCAGGAAGTCGATCTTCGACTCCACCTGCCACGCCACCAGCGAGCGCAGCGCCGCTTCGTCAATCGATCCATCCGCGTTGAAAGGTGTAACAATGGCTGTGCCGCAACCGCGCAATTTCATCCCTGCATCCTTCACTTGAATTCCGGCTATTCTGAGTCCCACGCAACAACCGGCTGCCCAGCCTGAGCCTCGCGATTAACCGCGGGTGCCCCATTCAAGCCTCTTTTGCTTGAGTGGGGTAGTTGCCTTTGCCTTGGCTCAGCAGCTCAGTAGCTTTAGCAGCCCGCTCGCGACTCGCGACCATTCCTCACAAATGCGAAAAAATGTTTCTGAAGTTATAGAAGCCTTTTTTCCCTGCAACCCATTCTGCCGCGCGCACCGCGCCTTCCGCGAATCCTCGCCGGTTTTTTGCATCGTGGCTCACCTTGATCGTGTCCGCCACCGAGTCCAGCGTCAATTCGTGGTAGCCCACCACGTCGCCTTCGCGTTCGGAAACCATCGGAACTTCCACGCCGCTCGCGTCCGCTATGATCTTCTGCATCACCACCGCCGTGCCCGACGGCGAGTCTTTCTTTTCCGCGTGGTGACGCTCATGTATCTGCGGTTCATATCCATACTTCATTGCCGACGACGCCGTATGCAGAATGTGGAAGAACAGGTTCACGCCGATTGAAAAATTCGACGCCCATACAAAGCCCGTCCCCGCCTCTTCCACCAGCTTCTTCATCGCCGGAATCTCGTCGTACCAGCCCGTCGTTCCCACCACCAGGTTCGCGTGTGCTTTCACCGCGGCCTCAATGTTGTGAATCACCGCATGCGGATTCGTAAAATCGATGACTGCGTCCACGTCCGCCAGCCGCTCCGCCGTCAGCGCCTTGCCATCCTTGTTTTCGCCGGCCCCGATAATCGTCAGGGTATGACCACGTTCCCGCGCCACTTCCGCCACAATGGAGCCCGTTTTTCCCGCGCCCAGCAGTACGAAGTTCATAAGTCCTCCAGTTTGCCTACCACGGCTCCTGGAACTAATCGAATGTTTCAGGGTCCGGATTCGTAAAGAATGTCTTATGCAGACGCCGCACCGCTTCCGGCACGTCGTCCTCGTCGATCACGAACGTGATGTTGATCTCCGACGCGCCCTGCGAAATCATCCGCACGTTGATCTCCTTCAGCGCCGTGAACACCTGCGCCGCGATCCCCGGCGTCGCTCGTATATTCTCTCCCACCAGGCACACAATTGCCTTGCGTCCTTCGTACTTTACGTCGGCAATCTTTTCCAAATCGGCAGCCACCGCCGGGATCGCCTCGTTCGAATCCACCGTCAGCGACACGCTTACCTCCGACGTTGACACCACGTCCACCGCCGCGCCGTGCCGGTCGAAGATCTCGAAAATAGCCCTCAGGAACCCATGCGCGCCCAGCATCCTGGCCGCCACCACGTCCACAATCGTGATCCGTTTCTTGGCCGCAATTGCCTTAAACGTGTTTCGCGACTTCGGCGCCCGCGCCACGATCAGCGTGCCTTCGTTCTTCGGATTCTTCGAATTCAGCACCCACACCGGGATGTTCTTCTGCACCGCCGGCAGCACCGTCGCCGGGTGCAGCACCTTCGCTCCGAAGTACGCCAACTCGGCCGCCTCTTCAAAGCTGATGACTTTTACCCGGTGCGCGTCCGGACACAGCCTCGGATCGGTCGTCATCATTCCGTCCACGTCCGTCCATATCTCGATCGCCTCCGCGTCCAGCGCCGCGCCCACCAGCGCCGCCGAAAAGTCCGATCCTCCGCGGCCAATCGTCGTCTGCACGCCCGTCTTTGTCGCGCCGATAAAACCGCCCATCACCGGCACCACGCCCTTTTCCACCAGCGGCTTGACGATCGTCTTGCAGCGGTGCTCGATCTCGTCCACCTGCGGAATCGCCTTCATGTGCTGGTTATCCGTAATCAGTACTTCGCGCGCGTCCACCACCACCGCGTTCAGCCCGCGAGCCTGGAATGCGGCCGCGCAAATCTTGCTGTTCAGCCGCTCGCCGTAGCTCACCACGTAGTCCGATGTCCGCGGACTCAGCTCGCCCACCGCCACGATCCCGCGCAATAACTCATCCAGCGTGTCGAACTCACTGGCCAGGTCCGTATGGATTTCCGTGAACAGGCCCGTATGCAGCAGTTCGCTCGCCGTCGTGTAGTGGCGCTCGCGCAGTTCACGCGACAGCTCCAGAGCCTTGTCGCGGTCTCCGTTGCCGGCCGCGCGTCCCGCCGCCAGCAGCGCGTCCGTCACCTTCGACATCGCGCTCACCACCACGATTGGCCGCCGTCCCAGCCGTCCTTTTACGATCTCGCAAGCCCGGTCGATGGCGGTCGAGTCCATCACCGACGTCCCGCCAAATTTCATCACTATCATTGCGGATTAACTCTCACGATCTAGGTCTTGTCGCTGTTCACTCGGGTCGTCTTTCGGGTGCCCCATCCTGAGCATCGCGAAGGGTGGGACTTGCGACTCGTGTCTCGCGACTTTTTATCCCAGGTATCCCCGAACCTTCAGCAGCTCCGCGTTCAGCACTGCCGCTCCTGCCGCGCCGCGAATCGTGTTGTGCGACAGCACCGTGAACTTCCAGTCCAGCAGGCTGCATGGCCGCAGACGCCCCACCGTCGTCGTCATTCCCTTGCCGCGATCCACGTCAAACCTCGGCTGCGGACGGTCCGGACGCTCGTCGTAGAATATCGGTTCCGCCGGAGCGTGCGGCAGCCTGGCCACTTCGCTCGACCCGCGAAACTCCCGCCACGCCGCGATGATCTTCTCGGCCGATGCCTTTTTCCGCAGTTTCACTGAAATCGATTCCGTGTGTCCGTCTTCCACCGGTACGCGGTTGCAGTGCGCGCTCATTCCGAAGTGCGCCATCTCCACCTGCTTGCCCTTTAACCGGCCCAGCAGTTTGTGCGCTTCTTCCTGCATCTTTTCTTCTTCGTTCTTGATGAACGGAATCACGTTGCCCAGGATGTCCAGCGATGCCACGCCGGGATACCCCGCGCCGCTCACCGCCTGCATCGTCACCGCGAACACGCTCTCCAGCCCGAACGCCTTTTGCAGCGGAGCCAGGGCGATCGTCAGCCCCATGATCGAGCAGTTCGAATTCGTCACCATGAAGCCTTTCGACTTCTTCCACCACGTCTGCGTCTCAATCAGCTTCAGATGTTCCGGGTTCACCTCCGGAATCACCAGCGGCACGCTCGGATCCATGCGGTAGGCGCTTGAATTCGAGATCACCGCGCAGCCCGCTTCGGCAAACTGCGGTTCCAGTTCGCGCGCAATATCGGAATCCAGCGCCGCGAAAATCACTTTCGGTGCGCCCTCGGGCGACGCCGCCGAGACTTTCAGCTTCGCAACCTTCTTCGGAATCGCCGTGCGCATCCGCCACTTCGCGGCCTCCGCGTAGCTCTTTCCAGACGACCGGTCCGACGCGGCCAGCCACGCAACTTCAAACCATGGGTGATTTTCCAGCAGTTGAATGAATCTTTGGCCCACCATCCCGGTAGCGCCAAGAATCCCGACGGGTATTTTTGTTATCGACATCGACCTTCTACACTTCACTTTCCGGCCCGGGAGACCCCCCAGGTCCGTATAGTTATGGGCATTTTAGTTGTTATACCATCCCCGAAGCTCGCTTTGGGCCGGTTATGTCGTTGTGGCACTGCAATTTTCAGTTTTTTCGATTCCCCGCACCTATCACCGCCCCTGCCCCTCTTTCAGTGCTATTCTTCGCCCTGTTTATGCATTGTTGAGGTTCCCCACCCTGAGCTCCGCGAAGGATGGGACGTACGCCGTTGCTTCCTATTTAGCAGTTCAGCAGCTCTTTTCTAACTGCCAAGAGCCAATTGCTAACAGCTCTTTCCCGAGGTGCCTCATGCCTGAACTCCGTCAGAATCCCTTCACCAAGGAATGGGTCATCATTGCCACCGAGCGCGCCAAGCGGCCGGAAGAACTGCGCGTCAAGCGCGGCGACAAGCACGAACTGCCACGTTACTCGCCCAGTTGTCCCTTCTGTCCGGGCAACGAGCACCTTGCTCCGCCCGAGCTCAGCCGTCTGGCCTACGAACCGGGGAAGTGGAGTGTGCGCGTCATTCCCAACAAGTTCGCCGCGCTCTCTTTTGAAGGTGAGCCCACGCGCAAAATCGAGCGTTCCCGGCGCACTCTGAACGGAGTTGGCATTCACGAGGTGATTGTTGAAACGCCCGACCACGATCTCAACCTGGCGCAGCTTGGCGACCACCAGGTCACGGACGTCATGCGCGTCTACCGCGAGCGTTATCGCTCTGCCTGCGAAGATCCGCGCGTCGTCCACGTCACGCTCTTCAAGAACCACGGTGTCGGCGCCGGCACCAGCCTTGAGCATCCGCATTCGCAGTTGATCGCCACGCCCGTCATCTCCCACCAGGTGCGCGAGCGCATGTATGAGTCGCTGCGTCACTACGATGAATATGGCGAGTGCATCTTCTGCGAGGCCATCAAGGAGGAGCTCATCGACGGCGCGCGCATCGTGCTTGCCACCGACCACTTTGTTGCCCTTGAGTCCTACGCCTCGCCCACGCCGTTCAGCACCCACATCTATCCGCGCCGTCACCTTGCCTGTTTTGGAGATGTTACCGACGACGAACTCACCGACCTCGGCTACACCTTGCGGACCTTGCTCGCCAAGCTCTACCTCGGGCTCGACGATCCCGACTACAACTTCACCATCCGCTCCGCTCCCAAGGAGAGCCGCAACGCACCCTACTATCACTGGTATTTGAGTGTGATTCCGCGACTGACCCGCGTCGCCGGCTTCGAACTCGGCTCAGGAATGTTCATCAACGTGGTGCTGCCCGAGAAGGCCGCCGAATTCCTGCGCAACGTCAAGATCGAGAATGGAGCTCTCTCGCGCCTCACGCCCGCCAACATCCCTTCAGTCTGAGTGGGGTATTTGACTGTGCTTTTATCGGGCTTAGTAGCTTAGCAGCCGGGTGCCCCATCCAAGCTCCGCTTGGGTGGGGTATTTGACTTTGCTTTTGATCTGGCTCAGCAGCTAGTAGCTTTAGCCGCTATCCGTCTTTGCCTTTGCTTTTCCTAATACCTAATACACAGCACCTGGCGCCTGGCTTGCTAATTGCCAACAGCTAATTGCTAAGAGCTTTCTTTCACCACATACTCATCCACCAGCACCGCAATCAGCGCTGCTGTTGGCACTGCCACCAGCGCTCCGGCCACGCCCGCCAGTGTTCCGCCGATTGCCAGTGCGATGATCACCGTCAATGCCGGCAGGTTCACCGTGGACTTCATGATCTTTGGCGTCAGGAAGGCGTTTTCGAGCTGTTGATAGACGGTGTAGAAGACGATGACTGCCCCGGCTTTTGTCCACGAGTCGAAGGCGGCGACCGATGTAGCCAGCACGGCCGAGAGGATCGGCCCGATGATGGGAATGATGTTCGCCAGTCCGGCAAAGACGCCGAGCGCGAATGCGTACTTTACGTGCAGCAATCCGAAGGTAATTCCGCTGGCCGTTCCCAGCAGCGCCATCAGTGCCAGTTGTCCCAGCAGCCACTTGCTCACCCGGCCTTCCGCCCGCTCCAGCGTCCGCTGCAACCGCTCACGTCCCGCTTCTGGAACCAACATCAGGCTCCAGTAGAAGGCCCGTTCGCCGTCGATGATGAAATAGGCCAGCAGCACCACGAAGCTCACGAACCCGAAAACGCCGCCTGCGATCCCGCGGAACAGCCCCATCGCGCCGCCCACCGCTCCCGTCGCGTAGTTCTGCAATTCGTATGGATTGAATCGGCCGGCCAGCGGCAGGCTCCGGAAGTGCTCCTGCAGCCGTTGCAACTTTCCTGGCAGGTCTTTGGAGAAGGCTTGTATGTCGCGCACGATGGGCGGCGCGATGAACAGCACCAGCAGTCCCACCCCCAGCAGCACGCCCAGCATAATCGTCAGCACGGCGAAGCCTCTCGATGGCCGCCACCGTCTGATCTTCACCCTGCGGATCGCGCTCACCGCCGGCCCCAAAACCACCGCGAACAGCGCCGCCACGTAGACCAGTAGCAGCACATCGCGCACATACCAGGCCGCCGCCATCAGCACGATGACCATCGCCGCAAACAGTATGTCCGACCGGTGATTATGATCTGTCATCTTGCAGGATTCTCAAAACTGGGTAGCTGCTTTTGCCGTTGCTTTTCCTAATACCTAATACCTAATACCTAATACCTAATACCCAGCACCTAACACCTTCCTAATCCCTCACCACTTCCGTATTCGTCTCCGGGATCGACACTCGCACCAGTCTTTGCTGGTTATCGAACCACAGGTCCCACGACGGACCTTGGGGCTGCATCTTGAAGTGTCGCAGGTTTTCCAGTACGCCATGGATTTCCAACTGCTCCGGCCCCACGTACTCCACGGACACCATCGAAGAAACGTGCTGTCTCGGAATCACTATTCCGAAGTCTGCCTTTGGCAGTGTGCACTCCGTCTGCCCCGGCTTGCGCTGGCACTGGGTTGCAATGTATCTCCACAGCAGAATCTCCCGCTGTGAGAAGAAGTAGTCGTCCAGGATCACCGTTGACGCCGACATCAGGAATGGCTGGTCATGTGTCTTGCCGTCCGGCGTCGTGATGTGCTCGTTCAGGAACTGGTCCTGCGGTTCCACCACCGCCTCGGCTTTTTCCGGGGACTCTTCCTTCCACACGTAGCTGATCAGGTTTCCGTTCGACGCCAGCTTCATCACGTAGCTCTGGACTCGCTTCGTGTTCCCGTCGTTCATCTCGAACTTCGACGTCGTCAGGCTCGAATCAGCGAATTGCTTGATCGTGAACGTCTCCGTCGCCACGCGCTTTCCCGAGACGTACACGCCGAACGACCCCGAGTCCACGACCTTCCCGTTCTTGTCTTCCGCGTGACGAGCGAATGCACTTCCCGCCAGTGCCGTCACCGCCAGCACCGCTCCCAACGCCGCCGATATCCGCTTCTTCGTCACATTGCCTCCGCGCCTGCTCCTCTTCGGAGCTAATGTTTTTGCCGCGCCATGATCGCGCGGCGTACTGCTTTTGCGACCGTCGGCACGTTTCTGCCCGCGGTCGAAATCTTCTCATCCGCCGTTGCGTATGCCGGCAGCCTTTCCTCGTACAACCTGCGGAAGCGTTCTTCGTCGCTCGCCAGTGGACGCTCCCGTCCCGCTTCCTTGCAGCGTCTCCGCAGCTCCTCCACCGGAGCATCGAGTAATATCGATATACCGTCCGCCTCGCGGATCAGCACCGCGTTGGCCTCCTGCACGAACGCTCCGCCGCCTAGCGCGATGACCGCCGCTCCGTTCGTCTTCTCGATCAGCTGCCGCAGTGCCTCGTGTTCCAGTTTTCGGAACTCCGCTTCGCCTTTTTCGTGGAAGATTTCCGCAACGCTGCATCCCGCCGCCGCTTCCACTTCGTCGTCCAGGTCCACGAACGGCCATCCGAGCACTCTTGCCGCCTCGCGTCCCACGCTCGTCTTGCCCGCGCCCATGAATCCCACCAGGAACACCAGGCGCGCTTTCGGTTGTTCGTTCATCGTTGGCACTTCGACGGCGCGGTCCTCGTTCTCCGGCGGGCGCATGGCCTCGCAAACCAGCGGAATGATTGCTTTCTGCGCGGATTCTACCATTCCGCAAACGGCCATGCTGGCACGAAAGGGAAGGGGGTGCCTGTTTAGCCAGCACCCCCTTTGTCTGCAGACGGAATCCCGCTCGGCGCGGGCCACTCCGTTTCTCTCTTGAAGGAAAAACTTTCTTCGCAAACCCTCGCTTTATTCCAGCCCGAAGTGCATCGCCGTTGTCACCAGCGCTGCCGCCATCGGAACCAGCCACAGCAGGCTGCTTCGTCCCGGGAGCCCTTTGCGTAACGTTCCCGTTTTCACCAGCCCTTCCTGTTCCACTGACTTCTGAATTTCTTCCCACACGCGCGGGTTTGGATCTTCCATCGGAACCAGCAGTTTTGCCTGGTCCGCGATATACCGCAGGTCTTCCACCAGGTCTTTGCAGATCGCGCACGTCTGCAGGTGGCTTTCTTCTTCCGCGTTTCCGCCCGTCTCGATAATGAATGGCAGGACCCGCTGGAATTCAACGCACGTCATTGTTTTTCTCCCCGGGGCGCTCTTCTCTCTTCCCAATCCCCAATCGCCCCATTGCCTTTGCTTCTCCGGCCACCTTCTTGCGTGGCTCTCGTTATTCCTGGTGCCGGACTTTGTGTTCCGTCCGGTTCGTTTTCAGCACTCCGCGCAGCTTCAGCCTTGCCTTGTGCAGTTGCGACTTACTGTTGCCAATCGAGCACTTCATCATCTCCGCGATCTCGTTGTGCTCATATCCTTCTATGTCGTGCAGCACGAAGATCACGCGGTACCCCGGCGGCAGTCCGCTGATCGCCCGTTCCAGGTTCACCCTGTCGATTGATCCCGCCAGTGCCAGGTCTTTCGCGCCAAACTCTTTCGTTGGCCCGTCTTCATCCTGCGGGTCCAGCGTCTCCTGCAGAGAAACTTCCGGCAGCGACTTCTTCCGCAGATGCATCAGCACCACGTTCACCGACAGCCTGTGCAGCCACGTCGAAAACGCCGACTCGCCTCGGAACGTCGCAATCTTCCGGTAGAGTTGCAGAAAGGCTTCCTGTGTAAGGTCTTCCGCCTCCGCCACGTTGCCCGTCATCCGCAGGCACAGCGAATACACACGCCGCTTGTGCAGGCCGTAGAGCGTTTCAAACGCCTCCGCATCGCCCGCCTTCGCTTTTTCAATCGCCTCGGCTTCCGTCATCCCCGAGGCTTCTTTTGTCTTCGCCTGTGTCAAGTTCGCTTTCTTTGCCCTGCTACGTTCGTTCGATGCCGCTTTTCCGCCCGCTGTTGTCCATACGGAAATTCCAAAGGTGCCGGATGCCCCATCTTGAGGGTGCCCATTCAAGCCTCTTTTGCTTTTCCTAATACCTAACACCTAGTACCCAATACCTATTTCCCGCTCGCCGTAATCGTCTCCAGTCCGTGTCCATGCGGCCCCATCTCTCTCCGCCGCAGCAGGAACGCGAACGTCATTCCCAGGAATCCCAGGATCGAGAACGTCCACATGCCCAGGTGGTACCCGCCGGGGTTGGTCCCGCTCGCGTGTGCCAGGTCGTTTTCCCATCCAATCAGGAAGTTGAACCCGGCCAGTCCGATGTTCTGAATCATCGTCATCAGCCCATACGCCGTGCCCAGCTTGTTTTCGTCCACGATATATGCCACCGACGGCCACATCACTGCCGGAATCAGCGCGAACGCGAATCCCATCATGCTCATCGTTCCCAGCAGCACCGACGGCAGTTGGAAAGTCCCCAGGAACGGCACATGCAGCCCCACATGGCTGCTCGATTGCACGTACCCCATAATCAGGTATACCGGAATCAGCGCCAGCGATCCGAACATCATCAGCAGCGCGCGCTTTCCAATCTTGTCCGCGAACAGCCCGAACAGCGGCGTTCCGATCATCGTGAAGAACGTCAGCATCCCCACCAGGAATCCGGCCGCTTCGCGTGTCGCGTGATGCACGTCGATAAAGAATTTGTATGCAAAGGTTTCGAACGGGAAGATCGCCGAGTAGAACACGATACACAGCGCCACGATGTACCAGTACGATGTGCCGAAATTAAAGATGTCCTTGAATACGACCTTGTCCGTCGAACCCTGCCCCAGCGTGTAGCGTTTCTCCGCGTAGGCTTCCATCCCCCAGTAGAGCAGCGGTCCGATAATGCAGAACGTGCCGAAAACCACCGCGATCATCATCGGCCCGTGCCAGCTTGCGTACGCCGATTTCGCCCAGCTTGGCGAGTTCTGTGCCAGTAGCGAACCGAAGCGCGCGATCATCAGGTTGATGCCGAACGCAAAGCTCAGCTCCTTGCCTTTGAACCACTTCGCCACCGCCGTCGTCACCGCTACAATCAGCGACTCCGCGCCCAGTCCGAACACCAGCCGCCCGATGGCCATCACCCATAGCAGATCGACATGCAGCACGTGCGAGAGCCCGTAGGGATACGCCGGAATCAACGCCCCGATCATGCACAGCACTCCGAAAAGGAAGATCGACTTGCGCGTGCCGATGCGGTCCACGATGATGCCGCCGATCAGCACCATGAAGATGTTGGGCACGCTGTAGATGCCCTGCAGCAGCCCGATGTTGGCGTCGGTAAAATGCAGTTGCTTCGACAGCAAATCGGCCACCGGCGCAATGCAGTCGTAAACGTAGTAATTGCCGAACATCGCCAGGCTTACAAAAACCAGCACCATCCACCGGAAAAACCTGCTCGGTTTCGGCCGCTCCACTACTGCTGCACTTGCATCCGCCATGCTTGAACCCCTTGTCAATCTGTTTTTGGGTGCCCCGTCCAAGCTCCGCTTGGGCGGGGTAGTTCCTTCGAACGCACAATGTATCAGAAGGCCCGCAATTCCCCTAGATGACGATTGCGCACGAAGAGGCACGAGGGGGATTCGCAATGGATTTTTGCGGGGGCATTACTTAGGTGGGTATTCGACTTCGGCTATCTGCAATCTATGCTCTTGATCCTCGATGCAAGTCTGCTTTTCCTCTGTGTCTCCGTGCCTCGGTGGTGAGAACTCCTCCGCCTTCCAATCGTCAATCAGCAATCGTAAATCGACAATTCCTCGGCGCCCTCTGCGTTCATCCTTGCATTTGACTTTCGCCCACAATCCATCCGTGTGAATCCGTGCTCATCCGTGGCGATTCTTTGCTTTTCAATTCGAAAATCCGGCAATTCGGCAATTCGAAAATCCCTCTGCGTTGATCCTTGCTTTTGTCTTTCCTGGCACCTAGTACCCAGTACCTAGCGTCTTCTTCGCACTGCCTCTGCCAGCTCTCTTAGCAGTTCCCGACTCTCTTCCCACCCCAGGCATGCGTCCGTGATGCTCTGTCCATAGACGAGCTTTTTTCCCTGCGCCAACTTTTGTGCCCCTGCCACCAGGTTGCTTTCCAGCATCACGCCAATGATGCGCTGGTCGCCCTCCGCAATCTGCCGCATGACATTGCGACAAACCTCGATCTGCCTCATGTGGTCTTTCGAACTGTTCGCATGGCTGCAATCGATCATCGCCTGCTGCCGCAGTCCGGCGCGTTCCAGCAACTCGCAGACGTGTGCCACGCTTGCCGCGTCGTAATTCGTCTCCTTGCGGCCCCCGCGCAGAATCACGTGACACTCCGGGTTTCCCGAGGTGGCAAAGATCGCCGACTGCCCATACTTGCTGTGGCCCAGAAACGTGTGCGGATTCGCCGCCGACAGAATCGCTTCAATCGCGATGCCCACGTTGCCCGAAGTGCCGTTCTTGAATCCCACCGGACACGACAGCCCCGACACCAGTTCCCTGTGAATCTGGCTCTCCGTAGTCCTTGCGCCAATCGCGCCCCAGCTCACCAGCCCCGCCAGGTATTGCGGCGTAATCATGTCCAGGAACTCCGTGCCCGCCGGAACTCCCATCTCCGCCAGGTCCACCAGCAGATGCCGCGCGATGCGCAGCCCTTCGTTGATCTGGAAAGACCCATCGAGGTGCGGATCGTTGATCAGCCCTTTCCATCCAATTGTCGTGCGCGGCTTCTCGAAATACACGCGCATCACGATGCACAGTTCACGGCCAAACTCCGTGATGGCCTCGCGCAGCCGCCCCGCATATTCGCGCGCGGCCGTTACGTCGTGAATCGAACACGGCCCCACCACCACCAGCAACCGCCGGTCCCGCCCATGGAGAATCTCGCTGATTTCGCCGCGAAACCGGTGAACCGTGTTGGAAACCGCCTCGCTCGCCGGCAGCTCCTCCTCCAGGAACGCCGGCGGCAGCAGAACCTTGGTCCATTGAATCCGGACATCATCTGTTTGATAGGACATGCGCCTCACACCCATGATGGAAACATTGTAACGGGTGAGACCTTCTGGATTTCGGGTGGCCCATTCAAGCCGCTTTTGCTTGAGTGGGGCAGTTGACTTTGACTTTTGCTTGTGTGGCGCGGATGCCTGTGGGTGCCTGTAGATGGTCAAGACGTTGTTCCCACCGGTTTGGTACGGCTGATGGGCGGCGCGTAACCGAGACTACCATGCGGGCGAGTGTGGTTGTAGTAGTTGAGCCATGCCGGCAGCTGCGCATCGCGTTGCTCGGAGTTGTCCCAGTGCTGAGCGTAGACCCACTCGCGCAGGGCGGTCTGGATGAAGCGTTCCGCCTTGCCGTTGGTGCGCGGGGTGTAGGGACGGGTACGGTGGTGTTTGAGGCCGAGACGAGCGCACTCCTGGCGAAAGCGGTCGGAGCGATAGCTGCTGCCGTTGTCGGTAAGCAGAGCGCGCACGGTGATGTGGTGTTGGGCATAGAAAGCCATGGCGTCTCGCAGGAAGCCGAGTGTGGTCTCCGTCTTCTGATCGGGGAGGAGTTGGGAGAAGGCTAGGCGCGAGTGGTCATCGATGGCGACATGCAGCGCCTTTCGTCCGGGATGTCGGCGCAAGCCACGGCGTCGACCGTCGCCGCGCATGGAGACCTGCTGATACTGCGGCAGGCCCTTGATGTCGAGGTGGAGCAGATCTCCGGGATGGGGATGCTCGTAGCGCACCACCGGCGGGCGCGGATGCAGATCCCGCCATCGGCTGAGACGAGCGCGCTGCAGGATTCTGCTGACAGTTGCCGGACTGAGCTCGGTCAGGCGCGCGATCTGATAGCCGGGACGAAACTGACGTCGCAACTCGAGCACCTGGTTT
>JAJXZT010000060.1 GCA_021779935.1 Acidobacteriota bacterium | reverse complement strand
ACCAACGGCGAAGGCGTCGATGCCGTCTTCGACAGCCTGGCGGGAGAACACACGGCGCGCAGCCTGCGCTGCTGCGGATTCCTCGGCAGGGTCATCATGTTCGGCAGCGCCAGCGGCGAGCGTCCCAAGTTCGACACCATGGCAATGTACACGAAGTCGGCCAGCGTACATGGTCTGTGGCTCAGCCGCCTCTCGCAGAACACGGCACTGATTCACCAGGCATTGGAATCAATGAAGCCGTGGATCGAAAGCGGCGCATTGACCCCATCCATCGGCGCCAAGTTCCCGCTCAGCGCCGCCGCCGAGGCACACCGCCTGCTGCTGGAAAGGAAGAACTTCGGCAAGATCGTGCTGACGGTGTAAGAACGAAAACGGGAGGCAGTGCCCTGCCTCCCGCGCCTTCAATTCCTGAAGTTACTTATTTCCAGCCTTGCGTGCCTCGTCGTCTTCGTACTCAACCTTCTTTCCCGATCTAACTTCCAAGGTCGTTAAAAGTGTGCGGATAGCGTTCTTGCCAACCTCGAAGACCGCCGCTTGTGCTGTATTGTTGGCGTCCGTGTATTCGATCGTCAGATAGTGCCGCCGCTTTTTTGAGAAGAGCATCGGCAATGCGCCTACGCCAAGAGTCGTGACCCCCAACGCGACGGTTGCGCCTACTCGGCGGCCAGCATGTTGACCGTATGACAGCGAGCTAATCTTTCCATATTCAACTTCCCAGGCGGAACCTTGGGCGGAAAACCTGAGTACCTTCGCATCCTCTGTAGAAAGCACACCTTGTGCATTCTTTTGAATACTCGACGTTCCACCGATGTAGACGGATTTGTCTGCTGGAATACCGGCAAAGGCACCAAGGTCGGCAAAAATGCAGAGTACGAGCAACAAAGAAACGGATTTAATGAACTTCGTCATCATTACCTCAATTTAATTGTGGGAATCGATGCCCTAAGTGCGGCGGGGGAAGACTAACACCACTTTCGGTACATAAGGGATGAATTCACAATATTCTCTGTAGCAATAAAAACGGGGAGCGCACTGGCTCCCCGTTTTCAACTTTCTCGTTCCTACCTTATTCCTTCTCCAGCTCCGCCACCAGGCTGATATCACCGCCCGTGACGTGCAGTGTTTTCTCCCACGCCACGTATCCGTTCTTGCGCACCACAACTTTGTGGTCGCCCGGAGTCACTTGGATTTCCGACGGCGTATTGCCGACAAAGTTTCCATCAATTTCGATGTCGGCATCACCGGGAGTCGACTTCACCTGGAGGCGTGCGCCTTGCGCGTCGCCGGCGACCCGTTGCGGGGTATCGACCGGAGCCGCCGAGGCTTCCACCTGCTTGTTGCTGTCCACGACGGCAGTGTGGCGCGACCAGTCGCGGAAGATCGCCGTGCAGGCGTCCTTCACGGAGTTCCCCAGCGAGCGCGTGGATTGCGAGAAGATGGCATCGCCGCTGGCGTTATTAAAGACCGCGATTTTGTTGTCGCGGTTGTAGAAGCTTTTTCCACCCTCGTGGTCCAACACCACAACATAGTCCGCCTTGTCGCGGCGTTCGTTGATGATCGCGTTCGGGCAACGCTGATTGAAGGTCTTGATAATCTCGGCGGTCTGCGGACGCGCGCCGCCGCTGCCGCTGGTGCCAAAGGTATCGTTAACCCCCGCGCCTCCTGAGCCAACCTCCCAGGATTTGCTGTCAGTGATATAGACCCGTGGGTTATCGCCTGCGAATACGGCCACAGCCGTCAGCAACATCGCCACGACCAGGACAAAATACACGCGTCGCGGTGCCATGGAGTTCCCCTCCTCTCCCATGCTCTTTTTAACAGCACGATTGTGCCCAAAGTTTCGACACCTGTAATACCTGTAATAAAGGACTTCCCATTTCAGCCGGGGTGATTTTCCGAGGAAGGTTGCTCACCGAAGGTAATTATTTCCGTCCAAACATATGGACGGAAATTCTACGGAACTTATTTGCTGTGGTTTCCGTCTTTAGTTGTGGGTGGCAAACCCTGTCCCCGTGGGAAACGGGACTGTGCAGTCAGCCGTAACGATCCGGATCCAACTACGTAGTGGTTTCGGACTTATAACCAAGGTGATTCTTGGACGCGCCGGTAAGGGAGTGGTTGCCCGGACCGGCGCCATCATACCCGGCACCATGTGCCGGCAGAGTGTGCCTAGAGGAGGATGTTGCTCGTATGAAATCTATTTCGAAGCTTCTCATTCTTACGCTTGTCGTATTCCTGGCAGTTGGGGCCTTTGCCGCGACGAAAGGAAGTCTGACACTGCAACGCGACCTGACCCTGAACGGCGCCAAGCTGGCCGCCGGCAATTACAAGGTAGTGGTCGATACCACTGGCGCCACCGCCAAGGTGACCTTCCAGCAGGGAAAGAAAGTGGTTGCGACCGCCGACGGCAAGTTCGTCGAAGCGAAAGAGCCGCACCAGTACAGCGCAGTCGTTACCAACGGCGACACCGTGCAGGAAGTTCGGCTGGCCAACATGAAGGGTTCCGTCGTCTTCAGCGAGTAGTCCGAGGCCTTTCCGAGTAGTACGCAGCACTCACATAAAAACGGGGAGCATTGCGCTCCCCGTTTTAACTTTTCCATGCTTCGCTTATTGCAGCTTCAAATTGACGAACTTCATGTCTGGAGCCGCCTGGTTCCAGTCATCGGAAACATGTTCGAGCGTGAGCCGTACGTCCTGCGATTTTCCCGGCACGATCGGCGCCATGCTCAGGTCCACTTGATCCGAGTATCCGCCCAGCGAGTTCTTTACCAGCGCCCGCATGGGGAACTGCTCGGTCTGGACAACCTCGCCCAAGGTGTTCTTGAACGTAGCCACCACCTGCCCTCCGACCACCGCCCGTGTACCCGTGTTCGTCACCGTGAAATCCAGGTACGTCACCGTGGCGCCGACAAAATTATCCGCCTGGCTCAGCCGCGCGTTCGACACCTGTAGGAACTGTGCATAAGGATCGGGTGCGGCCGGAGGCTTCGGGCGGTTGCGGCCAAGAATCGCCATGCCGGCCACCACCAGCACCACCAGCGCCAGTCCGACGATCATCGGTACCCAGTTGCGCGGTTCACGCTCGACGGCGTTCGGGTTGAGCGGCGAAAACGGTTCAGCCATGCTGTCAATCCCCTTTGGACGTAGCGGTCAACACTTGCGTCCACCGCGATACTAGCACCCGGCCCCGGATGGACGTATCAAGTTAGACTCCGAGGGAGAAGCGGAAGTTTCCACACCGGGGACATCCACCCCCTCGACGCCTTCGCCAGCCCCATTCCGCCCTTCCAGAGCCCCCTAAATTGCCGCCAAAAAGTTCCTGCTCGCAAGATATAAGTCGCTGATAATAGGATAGTTATAATTCCGAGAAGACTCCTCTCCCCGTCCCGCGTCTATACTTATAGGAGGGTTCCTGCTGCCGCCATCCCGGTGGCGCGGTTCCCGTGAGGCTCTTATGAGACCGCAATTACAACTCGATTCTTGCCATACCACCTCCAGTTGTTCCCCCTTGTTTTCGCTGCCCGACCTTTAGGGCGCCAACGGACTGAACTGACTGACATCTGTTCCGCTGAGAGTGGCGGGAGCCCGGCTTATTGGGCCGGGACAAGCTGCGGATCGTGGTACGACCGCACTCCCGTCCGGCACAGGACGCCCCGCCGAGGGGCGCACCGGCCACTCGCGATGGGCTTTTTCCCGCAAATGGGGGTCTCCGGCGGCTCGACTGGCCGGGGACATGGTTCGTACCGGAAAGTGATTTTTATGTGTTGGCTGTGGTTGTTTCTGGCGATTGTGCTGGAGGTTGCCGCAACCGTCTGCCTGAAGCTCTCCGATGGGTTCAGCAAGACCGTGCCCACGGCGCTGATGGCGCTGCTCTATGCACTGAGCTTCATTCCCCTGGCGCTGGCGTTGCGGCGCATAGAGGTCGGAGTCGTCTACGCTGTGTGGTCGGCCGTCGGCACGGCGCTCATTACCCTGATCGGATTCTTCCTCTTCAAGGAGGTCATGACCCCGCTCAAGATGGCCGCCATCACCATGATCGTCGTGGGCGTGGTGGTGCTGAATCTTTCACAAGGCAAGAAGCCTGACGGTCGTCACGCCGCGCGCGTTGCCACGGTCGATGTAACGGCGACGGCGACACTCGACACACGCGAGCCGTCGATGACGATGACCGGCTCCTCCATGACGAAGACCGCCGCCGCGGAACAGCGCCAACTCCGCTGACCCGCGGCACCCGCCCCGGAGGCACGCACTCTGCAAAGGATCGAACCTGGTTCCGCAGAGAGCGGGCCTCCGGGGTGGGGGAATGTTTTAATTTGATATTGCTAGCAGCAAAAGAACTGATGGGTGGCCCATGCAAGCCGCCGTTGGGCGCGGCGGGTTGCGGCACCGCGCTTGGCGTGCGCTTCACTATGTAACACCAGAGCGGTTGCGTGCCTTTCCCGTGCGCACGGGACAAGCTTTAATGAACCAACCGTCCCATCTAGTTTGAGCCACCTGTTGGTGCCTTTGGCGCCGGTTGCGACGCAGGTGGAGCGATGCTCAATGCACGATGCTCCAGAGCGCCTACAACGAATAGTGCGGCAATAGTGACAATTATCCACGGAACACTAAAGGCAGTCTCGAATACGCTCAACTCCGCCTTGGATAAGTACACCAGCCACGTCATCGTCTTGTGCCACCCGACGGTGACACAGATAGCTGTAGATGTGAAGAAACTAATCGCGACGGGAAGTAGTAATAGGTATAACGGAATTTGCTTCTTCGTTAAGCCCCACACGACAACCACGAGTGACATAAGAATTCTGATAGCAACAGCGAACAAAACCGTCAGAATTAGTAGCAACTGTGGGTGAAAAATCCACGGGAAAGCGACACCCGCACCTGACGCTACTGATACAGCCAGCATTTTCCACTGCACTTTACGCGGTTTCACCTGCCCCCTTGTAAATCGGCCGGGGGGCCACCCTATGGCAGGCCCACCCTACTGGTCGTGCACACTTGATTGTGCCCTACCCTTGTCGTCCGCCATTGGCGACAGGGTGGGGTAGTTCATCGCCGCCGGCTATTGTATCTTTTCTTCGGGCGTGCACGGCGGTTTGTATTTCACCGTGGGCACCACCCCCATTCGCTCGCGCTTGCGTGCCGTCCATTCCGATTCGATTTCGACCACGCCTTCGATTCCGGTGGCATGATGGCTGGTGGCCCACCCTGCGCATCGTATGAATCTAATGGTGCCCTACCCTTGTCGCCCGCTGTTGGCAACAGGGTGGGGTAGTTCGTATTTGACGGAGGACACGAAGAATTCTTTTCTTGCGGATAGATTTGGGGGGTAAACTCCACAGCGGAAAGAGTGGACCACCAGTCGAATCTCTATGAAGCTGCCGAACGAGTTGTTTTGTGAGAGAAATGCCTCTATTGCTGAACAAGCACGGCAATTGATCGATAAGGCGTGGGAGGATGTCAACAAGCCATTAGTCTTGGCTCAAGCGGCACTGTATGGCGCTGAAATTAGACTGCGTGTACTTTCTTTGATTGAAAAGTTTGAGGCGGATAGTGGCCAGATGGCAGTTGCGTTCGCAGAAAAAGAAGGTGTTCTGTGTGTAGATCTAAAACTAATCGAGGAGATAAAAAAACAGCCGGACTCGGCTATCCTTGAGCCCTCGCTCTACCTCTGTTTTCCGACGCCAGACGCTAAGCGCCAGCTTAACGATAGCTGGGCCTCCGTTGTTGCGAAGTACGACAGTCGAGCAAACACCAATGATGTTTTGAGCGAGAAGAGCGCGTGTTTGGCTACTTTTATTGCCTATAACCTTGGCATAGGAGTGACAATCTATGGGCAGATGCGTGAACCTAGCAATGAACTGGCGGAGGAACAAGAAGTTTTAGCAAAAGCGGAAGAGGCTGCGTGTTTTTGCCGCATGATTGACGAGTTATCTTTTCGACACCTTGGCCCCGATAGGCCATTGTTTATGGACCATTTTGGCGACGACTTGGCGCATCTGCTGGCTTTACAAGGAATGCCCCCCGAACTGATTTACCAGACGATCACTGACCGGATGGACGAATATGGTCAATATCAAAAGTGGATTCCCGAAGATATAGAAAAAGAAGGAGCCAAAGGCACTCTGCTTTGGGAGGCGGCGAAACATGTCGGAAGTCCACTTAAATTTACCCAATCCGCATTGTTTTGTGCGATGTTCGGACGGGGTGCTTTAGAACTTTTAGATCGGGCGTCAGTCCGGGAACTGTTGACTGGCCGCGTGTCGGATACCCCAAGTTAGCGCCCCATTGTTGGCGGGTTCTATAAAAGGGAATGTCAAGAGAAAACACTTCACCCCTTCCGCGGGGAGGCAGAAGTTCTCTTGGCATCCCCTTTTATAGAACCCGGCCTGTAGCTGACGCTCACTCCTGATAATCTACCTCACACTTATCGCTTTGGCGGGTGGCCCATGCAAGCCTCACAGGTGGCCCACCCTACTGGTCGTGCACGCTTGATTGTGCCCTACCCTTGTCGCCCGCTGTTGGCGACAGGGTGGGGTAGTTCATCGCCGCCAGCTATCGCATCTTCTCTTCGGGTGTGCACTGCGGTTTGTACTTGACCGTAGGCACCACGCCCATCCGCTCGCGCTTGCGTACCGTCCATTCCGATTCGATCTCAACTACACCTTCCACCCCAGTCGCATGATGGAGAAAGCTACTCCAGCGCCACTCTTCCGGCAACTCAACCAGTCCGCGCTTTACCGGATTGCGATGGATATAGCGCAGGGCCGCGACGCGCTCCTTCCGTCGCGGTCGAGATGGAAGATATTGCGGAGGGATATTCCCTTGATGGCACAACAAAGTCTGTTCCGGGTCGCGGTTCCAACTACCCCACCCTGTCGCCAACAGCGGGCGACAAGGGTAGGGCACAATCACTCGGGATACCCTCTAATCGACACCCCGTTTGACCCTTCTCTCCATAGTCTTTACACTCAAAGATTCAATCCATCTGCATTGCACACTTGTAGGTGCGAGCGGAGACCTCTCATGCCAGATATCAAAATTCAGCTCCCCGATGGCTCTGTGAAGGAAGTTCCACAGGGCACCACCGCCCTCGACATTGCACGGTCCATTTCGCCGCGTCTGGCCGACGCCGCGTTGGTGGCCAAGATCGCGCCGCTTGACTCCTCCAATGGAGACGGCGACCTGGTCGATCTCACCAAGCCGATCGAGCAGGACGCCAAGCTGCGCATCCTGACCGAAAAAGACCCGGAATCGCTCGAGGTCTTCCGGCACTCATCGGCGCACCTGCTGGCGGCCGCCGTGCTGGAACTCTTTCCGGAGACCAAGCTGGGCCACGGTCCCTCGACCGAGACCGGCTTCTTCTACGACTTCCTTCGCGAGACCGCGTTCACGCCCGAGGACCTGCTGAAGATTGAAGCCAAGATGCAGGAGATTGTGCAGCGCGACGAGCCTTATGCGCGTGAGTGGCTGCCCCGCGACCAGGGGCTCAACCAGTTCAAGACCGAAGGCGACTTCATGAAGTGCCACTTCATCGAGCAGTTCACCGCTGCGGATGAAAAGATTTCGCTCTATCGCACCGGCAAGTTCGTCGACTTCTGCCGCGGGCCGCACATCCCGTCGACCGGACGCATCAAGGCCTTCAAGCTGCTGAACATTGCCGGCGCTTACTGGCTCGGCAAGGAAGGCAACCCGCAGCTCCAGCGCATCTATGGCACCTCGTTCTACTCGAAGAAGGCGATGGACGAGTGGCTGAAGCAGCAGGAGGAGGCCAAGCGGCGCGACCATCGCGTGCTCGGCAAGCAGCTTGACCTGTTCTCCATACAGGACCTGGCCGGCCCGGGACTGATCTTCTGGCATCCCAAGGGCGGCATCATTCGCAAGGTGATGGAAGACTGGCTGCGCGAGGAATATCTGAAGCGCGGCTACTCGCTCGTCTATACGCCGCACGTCGCGCGCGTGGATCTCTGGAAGACCAGCGGCCACGAAGGCTACTACTCGCAGAACATGTTCACCCCGATGGAACTGGACGATGCGGACTACCGCATGAAGCCGATGAACTGTCCGTTCCACATCCTTATCTACAAGGACCAGTTGCGTTCGTATCGCGACTTGCCGGTGCGGCTGGGCGAACTCGGAACCGTCTATCGCTACGAGCGTTCGGGCGTGATGCATGGGTTGCTGCGCGTGCGCGGCTTTACCCAGGACGACGCGCACATCTTCTGCACTCCCGAACAGATCGAGGACGAAGTTATCGGCTGCATCGACTTCGCGCTGGCCGTGCTGAACACCTTCGGCTTCGAGCAGTACCAGGTCGAGCTTTCCGGCTGGGACCCCAACGACCGCAAGTCGTACATCGGCACGGAAGAACAGTGGGAGCTGGCGCAGAAGTCGCTAAAGAGCGCGCTCGAGCGGCGCAACATCCCGTACAAGTTCATCCCCGGCGAAGCCGCGTTCTACGGCCCGAAGATCGACGTCAAGCTGGTGGACGCCATTGGACGCCTCTGGCAGCTCTCGACCGTGCAGTTCGACTTTACCCTGCCGGAGCGCTTTGGACTGGAGTACGTGGGCGAAGACGGACAGCGCCATCAGCCGCTGATGGTGCATCGCGCCCTCTATGGCTCGGTCGAACGCTTCTTTGGTGTGCTGATCGAGCACTACGCCGGCGCCTTCCCTTTGTGGCTCTCGCCGACGCAGGTGGCGATCGTTCCAATCTCGGAGCGCCACATTGAATACGCCAACAAGGTTGCCGACGCGTTGAAGGCGATCGGAGCGCGTGTGGCAGTCGATGGGCGCAACGAGAAGATGAATGCGAAGATCCGCGAGCACGCCTTGCAGAAAGTCCCGTTCATCCTGATCGTCGGCGACAAGGAAGCCGAGGCCAACCAGGTGAATGTCCGCGTCCGTGGCCAGGAAAAAGCCGAAGGCACCATGAACACCTCCGACTTCGTCGCCCGCGTGAAGCGCTTGATCGATGAAAAGGGCGTGAAGCTGGACTAACCACCCATGTAGGCCCAGCCGCCCCCGGCTGGGCGGGTGCGCGCGAGCGCACCTATTTCTAAGGTTGCGGCGGCACGTAGTCAAACAGCGTAGGACTTGCCGTCCACAGCCAAGGGTACTCCCGCGCCCTTTTTACCAGCCCGGCTCGTACTGGATTGTGAAGAATATAAGAGAGCTTCTCGTTCACATCCTCATTGCTGCGAAGGACGCGATCAAATGACTCTTCCTGCCACACTGTTCCTTTCCTGCCGAGCAGCTTATTGACCGCGTGCGAGGATGCGCCTTTCATCGGACCCATGATGTCGGCGAGCGCCCAAGTCTGCCGTGTGTACTCGTTGGTCAATGGCGTTAGGGCCATGTGAACATGGTCCGGCATGACCACTACCGCATGGATGAAAGCACGTATCTCGTGATCGTGTCGCGTGGAATGCAACACGAGCTCGCGGGCAGCAGGCGGAAGAATCCAACGATGATATGTGCAAAAAGTGATGAAATGCGGATATGAGTCACGTTGAATGTGCGGAAGGTTGCGACGGTAGAAGTGCTTCGGGATCACGCGTGTCATTTTAGTCGAGCTTCGCTCGACCGCCCAGCCGAGGGCGGCTGGGCCTACAGGGCCTAAAAGCTATCTCCGGCGGCCCTTTCCGCTTCCCTTGTTTCTCGTCTTGGCGGAAGCTTCGCCGCCATCTGCGGTGCCGGAGAGGATCGCCAGAAACCGGGCAGCGGCCGGTCCTGGAGTGCGTCCGCGAAGCGTCTGCAAATGCAGAGGACGGCGGATGATAAAGTCTGCGACCGGAATGATGTTCAGTGAGCCGGACTGAAGTTCGCATCCGATGGCCAGGCGGGAGACGATGGCAATGCCCACTCCCGCAATGACCGCATGCTTGACTGCTTCCGTGCTGGCCAGGGACAAAACTGGTTTCACGGCCAAGCCCCGCTGGCGTAATGTCTGCTCCACCACGGCGCGCGTGCCCGAACCTTCTTCGCGCATCACAAAAGGTTCACGGCAGATGTCTCGCGCCGTGACGCGCTTTTGTTTCAGCAGCGGATGCCCCTTGGGGGCAATCGCGACCAGTTCGTCCTCGTGAAAAATTGTGGAAGACAGATGTTCGGCTTCCATCAGCCCTTCCGTCAACCCCAGTTCCACCGTGCCTGCCAGTAGATAACGTTGAATGGTCTGGGTGTTGGCAATTTCCAGTTGAAGCTCAATGTCGGGATGCCGCCGATGGAACTCACCAAATGCCAACGGCAGCAGGTAGGCGCCAATCGTTGTGCTGGCACCGACGGCCAGGCGTCCCCGTTTGAGTCCGCGGAATTCTTCAACCGCCCGCGACGCTTCCTGTTCCAGCGCGGCCAGCCGTTGCGCGTATTCCGCCAGCAGCTTGCCACCGTCGGTAAGGCGGCTGCCCCGGGGCAACCGCTCCAGCAGACGGATGCCCAGCGCCTCTTCCAGCTCCCTGATTTGCTTGGACACCGCCGGCTGGCTCACCCTTGCCAATTCCGCCCCGCGACTGATGCCGCCGGCGCGGGCAACGGCATGAAACAAAGCCAGATGATTTCGATTCATGACATAAGATTATGTTATGTATTCTATATAGACAATGTCTTTGTAATATATCTAACAGCAACTACATTGGATATCATCATGAGTGCATCTCCCTTGATCGATGCAAGCAACGGAGGCCGGCAATCCGGCGCGCCGGTCAGCGAACAATTTGAACGTGCCCCTGCCCAACCCAAAACGGCCATTACTCCCCGTGAACTTCGCCGGTTGCTCATCGAAGACCGCGACATTGAACTGCTGGACGTTCGCACTCCCGGTGAACACGCCGCAGCTCACGTGCCGGGCGCAAAACTCCTCCCTCTCGACGACCTCGACGCCTCCGCCTATTTGAGCCAGCGGAGTGCCGCGGACAAACCGATTTACGTCATTTGCGAAACCACCCGGCGCGCGCACAAGGCGATCGAAAAATTTCTGCGCGCGGGTTTCAGCGATTGTGTGTTGGTGGAAGGTGGAACGCAGGCGTGGATGGAAGCCGGTCTGCCCGTGAATCGCGGCGAAAGCAAAGTCCTACCACTGATGCGCCAAGTTCATATTGCCGTCGGACTGATTGCCGCTGTTGGCGCGGTATTGGCGCTCACGGTGAACCCGCGTTTTGCCATTCTTCCGCTGTTCGTCGGTTGCGGACTTTTGTTTGCGGGCATTACCGGCATTTGCGGATTGGCGTTGGTGCTGGCGAAAATGCCGTGGAATCGCATGGGGCGATCCCGTTCAACTTCTTGTTGCGACGCTGCGACGCAAAAACCGCTGAAGGATTGAAGGATATCGAAGAGCGGATGTGAGGGAGCAGCGTTACCTTATCCCTGCAACACCGCGAACACTTTCAGCCAGCACACCAGCAGCAGAGCGATGTATGCCCATGCGGCCATCTTGGTTGAGTGGGGCACGTTGGGGCTGCGCCGCGTCCAGATAAAGATCCACACGATCAGCGCCGAGAGTACTGCAGCCAGCGGGATTACCACCCACGGCCAGTGCGCCCACAGCATCACCGCAAACGCCGCCAGTCCTGCACCCATGTAGAACGCCTGCAGCTTCCAGAACTCCACGCGCCGCTCGATCACCTTGGTCACGGTCGAGAGCTCCATGAAGATCTCTTCGAAGTTCTCGATACTCACCGGTATCCAGATGATGCGATCGACTCCGTTGCCGAAGACGCGGAGGTAGCGTCCCGGCATATGTTCGATTCGCTTCAGGTCGTCGAACCGTATGCACAGATCCGGCAGTCCATCCTGGCGTCGCAAAATGAAGTTCGGACCGATCTCGATCTCGTAGGTCTTCCATACGTTTGCCATACGTGCGCGCAAACGGCGTGGCATGGCGATCACCATGTAGGCGAGGTACAACCCGATCACCATGGCCGCGGCCACCAGCGAGCCAATGGTTGCCCCGTGTCCGGCGTTCAGCAGCAGCGCCACCACCAGCGCTCCGGCCAGAATCATCAGCATCGTAGGTGCGTATTGGGTACGTGCCCGCCGTTCCGCTGCCGGCAGCGTTTCCTGGTTCAATCGGTAGGTACGAACATCCGCTATCGACATATTCGTTGCATTTTCGCACCCCGGCACATCTTTGCCGAAACGATTTCCCACTGAAGTGCCACATGGCAGACATGAATGGGTTTCCTCATTTGCGCCCGCGTGCTATCGTTTCGTCCCAACAATTTGTAAATCCGATCACAAAATGTGGAGGATGTATGTGGCAGCGACTCACTGGAACCGATAACAACTGGGCCTATTTCATCGCTCGCGTCGTGCTCGGCATTGTGTTCTTTGCCCACGGTGCGCAGAAAATGCTTGGCTGGTTCGGCGGCGCCGGACCTTCCGCAACCGTCCATGCCTTCACTGCTTACATGGGCATTCCGGCACCTATCGCCTGGCTGGTGATTGCTATCGAGTTCTTCGGCGGACTCGGACTGATCGTCGGCCTGCTCTCGCGTATTGCCGCCTTCGGTATCGTCGTCGATATGATCGGCGCCATCTGGACCGTGCACCATAAGTTCGGCTTCTTTATGAACTGGATGGGGACCCAGAAGGGAGAGGGTTACGAGTATCACCTGCTGGCAATCGCACTCGGCCTGGTCATCCTGCTGGGCGGAAGCGGCGCGGCATCGCTCGACCGGATGCTCTCCGGCAAGAGTTCCTCGTAGAAGCGTCGCGTGGCGCCCGGGCGCACGTCCGGGCGCTGTCCTTTCGGTACATCCGTGCGGGGCCGCCCATGCGATAACATCCACCTGACGGAGAAGTATTATGTCGCGAGTTTTCGGTTTCATCGCTGTCCTGATTGTCGCCGCCGCCGGAATGTACATCTACATGCAGCAGGTAAAGTCGGTCTCGCCCAAGGGAACGGGAGCGGCTCCGCAGATGACGATCGACCTGATGGGCGTGCGCAGCGATCTCTTGCAGTTCGCGCGCGACGAGCAGCAGCACCTCGCCACTGACGGTCATTACGTCAGCCTCGCCGACATGCGCGCCAACGGCGACACGGGTCTGCCCAACGACAGCCGCGGCCCGTACGTCTACGCCGTTGAGGTCTCCGGCAACAGCTTCACCGCGACCGCCACTTACCAGGGGACTCCGCCGCAGGGCGTTCCCCGCGTACTCACCATCGGGCCGGAAAACACCATCTCCTCCGAGTAACGCCTCCTTCGTGACGCGCTCGCGTCCGTCGCGCTACCATGTGGCTACGCGCAAACCGCGTTCACGGGGAGTTGCATGAGCTACAAGTTGCTTCCTCTTCATGCCAGGAAAAACATTGCCCTGGTCGCGCACGACAACAAGAAGCACGAGTTGCTGGAGTGGGCGCACTTCAATCGCGAGTTGCTGGCCGTGCACACGCTCTACGCCACCGGCACAACGGGTACCGTGCTGGAGCGCGAATTAGGCGTGCGGATCCACAAGCTTGAAAGCGGCCCGCTCGGCGGCGACCAGCAGATCGGCGCCAAAATCTCCGAGCGCGAAATCGACTTCCTCATCTTCTTCTGGGATCCACTGGAGCCGCAGTCGCACGATCCTGACATTAAGGCCCTGTTGCGCGTGGCGGCCGTCTGGAACATCCCTGTCGCCTGCAATCGGTCCTCGGCGGACTTCATTATTTCGTCGCCACTCATGGATACCGAGTACGAGCGCATCGTGCCGGACTACTCCGCCTATCGCACCCGGCTCATTCCCGTTCCCCGGCCGGAGTGAGCCAGGCAGCATTTGTGTCGCATGGCCGCTATCGCAGGCGCGGCCATTCTGGTAGCCTGAAGAGCTTCGTATGCGATTCTCTTTTCTGTTTTCCGCGCTCATTTCCGGTTTGTTGATTATTGGCGCCGCTGGTTGTGGAACGCCGGGCGCGCCGATGCCTCCCTCGCTCAAACTGCCGGTACCGGTGGATGACCTGGCCGCCGCGCGCAAGGGCGATCTCATCGTCCTCACCTGGACTCCGCCCAGCCAGACGACCGACCGCGAAAACATTCGCCGTCCGGGAAAGACCGTCATCTGCCGCGCCATCGGACAATACCCCATCACCCACTGCGTCGACGTGGTGAAGGAACTCACGCAGTCGGACCTGCGCTCCGCCGAGCCGGGTTCCAAAAATCCGCACGTCCTCTTTGAAGGCGTTTTGCCGAAGAACGCCGGCAATCCGCTGCAGTTCGTCACCTATGCCATTGAAGTGCTGAACTCACGCGGGCGTAGCGCGGGACTTTCCAACCAGGTGCGCGTTTCGCTTGCGCCTACGTTGGCGCCTCCCACCGACCTGCGCGCCGAAGTTGTCTCCTCCGGTGTCGAACTGGCCTGGACTGCGGCCGCTCGCGCCAGCCTCGCCGGCATGCCGCCCGAACTCTCGTTCCGTTACCGCCTCTACCGCAGAGTCGCCGGACAGCAGGATTACTCGGATGTTGTGGATGTGCCGCTGAACGGCGGCGAGATCCGCGTGCACGACCCCAGCTTCGAGTGGGAGCAGACCTACGAATACAAAGTCGTCCCGGTCACGGAAGTTTCCCTCAAGGGGATGGCTCCCTTCGAGATTGAAGGCAACGACTCTCCCACCGTGCGGATCTTTGTGCACGATACGTTTGCTCCGGGCGCGCCGACCGGACTTCAGGCGGTCTTCAGTGGCGTGGGACAGAAGCCGTTTATCGATCTCACCTGGGCTCCCAACATGGAAAGCGATCTTGCCGGCTATAACCTCTTCCGTCACGAGCAGGGACAAGCGCCGC
The DNA here is from genome assembly GCA_021779935.1 of Acidobacteriota bacterium. GTDB lineage: Bacteria > Acidobacteriota > Terriglobia > Terriglobales > Acidobacteriaceae > JAJXZT01. Next base: position 27,949 of record JAJXZT010000060.1, on the reverse strand, counting down.
AGAAGATCAACTCCGCGCTGCTCAAGGCCCCGTCGTTCCGGGACGACAATGTTCAGCCGGGCAAGACATACTATTACTCGGTCAGCGCCGTCGACCTCCGCGGAAACCAGAGCAAGGCGTCGGGGGAAGCGAGCGAATCCGTACCGAGGTAGACAAGAATGAACGCAGAGGTCGCAGAGGTTCGCAAAGGTCCGGTTGAATTGAACCGCATTTCCGCCGGAATCATTCGGGTGCGATGAAGGTCCACACGGCGCTCGGGCCGGGATTGTTAGAAAGTGCATATGAGGCTTGCCTTGCATACGAACTGCGCAAGACTGGCTTTCATGTCACGACACAAGTTCCGCTTGCGGTCACATATGACGACGTCGTTCTCGATATCGGCTACCGGCTTGATATGCTCGTAGAGGACGAAGTCATCATCGAACTGAAGGCGATAGAGTCCATTCAGCCGGTCCACAAGGCGCAACTATTGTCTTATCTGCGCCTTCGCAAAAGTCGATTGGGACTGTTGATCAACTTTCACGTTGAGCATCTCAGAGATGGTATCTCGCGGATTGTAAATCGTCTTTAACCCTCGCGATCCTCTGCGACCTCTGCGTTCAATCCTTTTAGAGGATTTATGAAATTTTGCCGCTACATCACCAAGGAAGGCACCCGGTACGGCCTGGTTGAGAACCTCGCCGGACGCGAGTGCATCACCCATGAACTTCCCGGCCCACACTTACAGGTCTCCGACGCCGGTGTGCCGCAGCAGATCGTGCTTGCCGATCCCGCGCAGGGCAACAAGCTAGAGCGCCCAATCGCACTTGACGACGCCACCCTTCTGACGCCGTTACCCTTGCTCAGCAAGATCATGTGCGTAGGCCGCAACTACGCCGAGCATGCGCAGGAGTTCGGCAACGAAGTCCCCAAGGAACCCTTGATCTTCTCCAAGCCGCCTTCGTCGCTGCTCGCCCCCGGAGGCCGCATCGTCCGTCCGGCAGCGCTTTCGCAGCGCGTCGATCACGAGGGCGAACTCGGCGTCATCATCGGCCGCACCTGTCACAAGCTCCGCGAAGACGAAGATGTCCGCCGTTACATCCTCGGCTACACCTGCGTCAATGACGTGACCGCCCGCGATCTGCAGAAGAAGGACGGCCAGTGGACCCGCGCCAAGGGCTTTGACACCTTCTGTCCGATCGGCCCCGTGGTGCAGAGCGATCTCGACCCCTGGGCTGGCGTCAAGGTGGAAGCGCGCGTCAATGGTGAAGTCCGCCAGAGTGGCACCACCAGGGATTTCATCTTCTCGCTCGACACCGTGATCCGTTATATTTCGCAGTTCTGCACGCTGCTGCCCGGAGACCTGATCGCGACCGGAACACCCTCGGGCGTAGGCCCGCTGGTGGCCGGCGACGTCGTGGAGATCACCGTCGAAGGCATCGGCACGTTGCGCAATCCAGTTGTGGATGAATAGACCCCGGTCTCACCGCCGGAACCAAATCGAAAGAGTCCGTCATGAAATTTTTCATCGATACTGCTGATGTCAACGAAATCCGCGAGGCCGAGTCGCTCGGCATTCTCGACGGAGTCACCACCAACCCCTCGCTCGTCGCCAAGTTCGGCAAGCCGTTCAAGGAGACGATTCTTGAGATCTGCTCGATTGTCGATGGTCCGGTCAGCGTGGAAGTCGTCGCGCTCGACAAGGACGGCATGCTCAAGGAAGCGCACGAATTTGCCAAGTGGCACCCGAACGTCGTCATCAAGCTGCCGACCACGCGCGACGGCGTCAAGGCTTGCAAGGCGCTCTCCGACGAAGGCATCAAGACCAACCTGACGCTCTGCTTTTCCGCCAGCCAGGCGCTGCTCGTCGCCAAGGCCGGAGCCACCTACGTCAGCCCATTCGTCGGACGCCTCGACGATATCAGCAGCGTCGGCATGGACCTGATTCGCCAGATCGTCGAGATCTACGACATTCACGGCTACGAAACGCAGGTACTGACGGCGTCCGTTCGCCATCCGCTTCATGTCGTGGAAGCCGCCCTCGCAGGTTCGCACGTCGCCACCATCCCCTGGAAGGTGCTGGATCAGATGTTCAACCACCCGCTCACCGACAAGGGCATCGCGGCTTTCCTCAAGGATTGGGAAAAAGTAAAGGCCTGAGCTTTACGTTTCGGCTACGGGAGTGGCGGGGGCCCTCGGCAATGCATCCATAAGATGCGCAGGGCCGCCTCTCCGTAGTATGCTCTTCTATAAAGGACGCTGGCATCTCCCGGTGGCCAGTGTTGCGCTACTTCATGACCTCATTACGTTTTTATTCGCTGGCGATCGGTAGCAGTGCGCTTGTTGTCTTCGGCGTTGCGGCGCTCTTTCGCGGAAAGCAACTCACCGACGGCCAGAAGGAACGCTTACGGCGCCTGCGCATCAGTTCCACCGGCCGCATTACCGATGGCACGGTAATCGATGTGCAGGAAATCGAAGAAGCCGCGGGACGCCCGCCCATTCAGTTGCTCATCTACAGCTACGATGTTGCTGGAGTGCAGTACCAGTGCTCGCAGGACATCACTTACTTGCGCCAGTTCGTCGACGTCCATTCCTGCCGACTCGGCCTCCAGACCAGCGTCAAATACGATCCCCATAACCCCGGCAACTCCATCGTCATCAGCGAAGACTGGACCGGGCTGCGCCGCTGAAGTGGTGCACCCAGCCCGGAGCCGCCCAACTTATGTAACGATTCCGTCCCGAATGCATCTGAAATAGAGTGGATTCCGCACATTCCCTTGGCTGGGCCCGTGTGCGGCTTGTTACTATTTTTCGAGATGTATAGCCTTCCCCTTCCCATCGCGGCGTTTGTTGCGGGAGTACTCTCCTTCCTCTCGCCCTGCGTGCTGCCGCTTGTACCCGGCTATGTCTCGCTCATTTCCGGCGCCAGCGTGGAAACCCTGCAAACGGCCGACCGCCGCCTGCTGCGCTCGGTGATGCTGAACTCCATTTCGTTCATCTTCGGCTTCAGTGTGGTTTTTATTGCGCTGGGAGCCGTCGCCACCACCATCGGCCAGCTCACGCACCAGTATCACGGCCTGTTGGCGAAGATCGCCGGCGTCATCATCATCATCTTCGGACTGCACCTCACCGGCATCTTCAAGATCAATGCACTTTACTCCGACAAGCGTCTGCACGACGTAAAGGGCGGCGCCAGTCCCCTCGGTGCTTTCCTCATCGGCTTCGCTTTCGCCTTTGGCTGGACGCCCTGCATCGGCCCCATTCTCGCCGGCATCCTTGTCCTCGCCGGTTCGCAGAACACTCTGGCCAAGGGAATCCTCCTGCTGGCCGTCTACTCCGCCGGGCTCGCCGTGCCTTTCCTGCTGACGTCGCTCGGTGTAAATCGCTTTCTTGGTTTTTATTCTCGCTTCCGTCGCCACCTCCACGCCGTCGAAGTAGTCAGCGGCGTGTTGTTGATCGCCTTCGGCGCGCTGATTGCCCTCGGGCGTTTCTCCATACTCTCGGGGTATCTCGGATTTCTGAATCGCTTCTCGCTGTAGCAGCGGAAAGGTTTGTTTGTCGTGAAACGAAACATCGTCATCTTCGGCATTACGGTTGTCGTGGTCGCGCTTCTGCTCTTCATGAACGACATCACAACAAAGAAAGCGGATGCCAGTCCCGAGGCCGCGAACACTGGAATCAAAACCGGGCAGATTGCACCCGGCTTCGAACTACAAGACCTCAACGGCAAGCAGGTCAAGCTCTCCGACTTCCGTGGCAAGGCCGTCGTGCTGAACTTCTGGGCTACCTGGTGTTCGCCTTGTAAGGCCGAGATTCCATGGTTCGAGGATTTTCAGAAGCAGTACGGTCCCCAGGGATTGCAGGTCATCGGCGTCGCCATGGACGATTCCGGCCACGAAAAGATCGCCGAGTTCGCCAAGCAAATGGGCATGAACTACCCGGTCCTCTTCGGCAAGGAAGCCGTGGGGCAGGAATACGGCGGCGTGAATTTCCTGCCGTCCACCTTCTACATCGATCGCCAGGGCCGCATCACCGATAGCGTCGCCGGCATCATCGACCGCAAGGATATCGAGAGCAAGCTGAAGGTCGCGCTTGGAGATCAGGCGCCTGGCATCGCAACGCCCTCCAGTACACCGCCCAACACCGTCGCCAACAGTGTCGTGCCCAATCGCTCCGACTCCACTGCGGGAGCCTCCAAATGAAACGTGCTCTTCTCTTTGCCGCCGTGCTTGCTTTCGCTGCCGCTGCCTACGCGCAGGACTTCGGCCCCTCGGTCACTGCTCTCACGCCCGACCCGGTCACGGTCGTCGCCGGCAAGTCGGCGCCTGTCACGCTCAACTTCCGCGTCAACCAGGGTTTCCACATCAACTCCAACAAGCCAAACTCGGAGATCCTGATTCCCACCGAGTTGAAACTCGACCCGCCTTCGCAACTCATGGTGGCCGACGTCAAGTATCCGCCGGGAGAAATGCTCTCGTTACCCATCGTGAACGAGAAGATCAGCGTCTACTCCGGCGATTTCCAGATCGGCGCGCGTGTGCTCGCCGTTCGCGCCATCTCGCCCGGAACCTATCGCGTCCGCGGCACGCTGCGTTTCCAGGCATGCAACGACCGCCAGTGTTTTCCGCCGCGCACCACGCCCGTCCACTTCGATGTACACATTGTTCGCGCGCGAAGGCGTTAAGCAAGTCTTCTGACGCAAAGAGCCATCCTGCGCGGATGGCTCTTCTGTTTTTGCTGTGCCGTCAGAATCCCGGATGACTTGCTTCGTTCGCCTCCGGAACCAGTTGCATGTAGGCCCGCTTCGAGATGTCCGTGTTCCAGTGGCCGGTCAACTTCGCTCCGCCCACCAGTCCCACGAACAGCGCTGCAATGGCGGCTGCGACCACCCACGGCGCCACCTGTTTCGGCTTCGCGTTGACCACCAGCGGCATCTTCGGCAGCGCGAACGCCAGCGCTCCTTCGGCCGGACAGACGGCCACACACTCCAGGCATGCCGTACACTCCGCCGATTGAATCTTCACCAGCTTGTCCACCGGAAGCTGCGATGGACACGCCTTTGCACACTTCGCGCAATCGATGCACGCCGCCGCGTCGCGCCGAATCTTCACCGGGCTCAGCAGCGACGCCAATCCCATCAGCGCGCCGTAAGGACACAGATACCGGCACCAGAAGTTCTGGATCAGCATCGACAGCACCACCAGCACAACGATTGTGATCGCCGCCGTCTCCGTCATGTAGCGGAAAAAGTTCAGCATCTTCACGTCGGCAATCAGCGCATACGGTGCGCCCATAAACTGCTCCAGCGCGTCCGCCGACATCATGCTGATGAAGTACAGGAAGAATCCCAGCAGCAGGTACTTCAGCCCGCGCAGCGGAATGTCGATCCACTTCCACGGATGGAAGTTGCGCTTGAACAGCTTGCGCCCCAGCTTCCACAAGTACTCCGCCAGCGTCCCCACCGGACACAGCCACGCGCAGAAAGCCTTCTTGAACAGCACGCTCATCGCGAGAAACGCGATCAGCAGAAACATGCCCGCCGGATGAATCTCCGGAATCTTTCCGGTGAGTGCGAACAGTTTCAGGTTCATCAACGACGCGATGGGCAGCCAGCCCTCTACGCCCGCCGGACGCTCGACGTAGCGTGTCGTGCCGCCGGTTTCGAAGTAGCGCGTCCAGAGATAAAACGTGATGCCAACCCAGACATTGATTGCCACAAAGACAAACTGAAACGCTCGCCGAATCGCCTGCGAGTTGTCCTTCTCCGTGCGACGAATGAGTTTCTTCTTCGGCTTGGTCGTGGGATGTTTCCGTGTGTCTTCGACGAGAGTATCGGGGAGTTCCTCCACTGCGATAGGATGGCCGCTCGCCGGCACCCCTGCCGTCGAGCTTTCGTAAGTATGAACGGTATGAATCCTTGGCTCGGTTGCCATACAGCACCTTCCATCTCCGAGCCTAAAACCCGCACCCCTGCCCGCCTATGACTTAGGTCACAGCGAAAAATTTCTATCTGTCATGAAAGTGCTGCTCTGCGTGAATGAGCGGCGCGTCTTTACACCGCTCCCTGCGCCTGCCGCCTCTGCCGCCCCTGTATCTCGATATACACGTTGATCAGCGACACTGCCGCCGGGGTCACGCCTGGGATGCGCGACGCCTGGCCAATCGTCTGCGGTTGCACTCGCTTCAGTTTCTCGTTCATCTCGCGCGAAAGCCCGCTCACCTGCGCGTAGTCGAACCACTCCGGAATCGTGCGCTCCTCCGCCCGCTTCAGCCGCTCAATCGCCTTCTCCTGTTGCTGGAGGTATCCCGCGTACTTCAGTTCCGTCTCCACCGACTTCAACTCATTCCAGACTTCCACCGGAAAATGCTGTTCTTCTGTGTCTCCGTGCCTCTGGGGTGAGTCACCGTCCCGCTCGAAGAATGCCGGCATCAACTGTTGCGCCGCCGGAGCCAGATCGTTGATCGTCACTTCGGGACGCTTCAGCAGTTGCGCATATGTCTGTCCTGCGACGTTGCCCACTTTTTCCGCCAGCGCCGCCGGAAGTTCGCCGTTGACGCGCGACTTCTCCAGCACTTCCTGCAACGTTCGCATCCGTTCCTGCTTCGCCAGATGCTCCCGCCATGCCTCGTCCGAGATCAGTCCCACGCGCCGTCCATGCGGCGTCAGCCTGCGGTCCGCGTTATCGATGCGCAGGTGCAAGCGGAACTCCGCCCGCGAGGTGAACATGCGATACGGCTCGTTCGTTCCCTTGCTGATGAGGTCGTCGATGAGGATTGCCGTGTAGGCCTCGGTCCGGTCGAGGATCAGCGGCGCCTCGCCCTTGATCGCCAGCGCCGCATTGATCCCCGCCATGATTCCCTGGCATGCCGCCTCTTCGTAGCCGCTCGTGCCGTTGATCTGCCCGGCGAGGTAGAGCCGCGAAATCTTCTTCGTCTCCAGTGTGCGTTGCAGCTCCGTCGGGTCAATCGAGTCGTACTCAATGGCGTAACCCGGCCGCAGCATCTCCGCCTTCTCCAGTCCGGGGATCGACTGCACCATCGCCAGTTGCACGTCCACCGGCAGCGACGTGCTCATGCCGTTGACGTAGATTTCATGCGTATTCAGCCCTTCCGGCTCCAGGTAGATCTGGTGCGTCTCCTTGTCTGGAAACTTCACAATCTTGTCTTCAATCGACGGACAATAGCGCGGCCCAATCGACTGTATCTGCCCCGAGTACATTGGCGAGCGATGCACATTTTCGCGGATGACGCGATGCGTCTCCTCCGTCGTAAACGCGATGTAGCACGGCACCTGCCGCTGCGTGATCTTCTTCGTGCGGAAGCTGAACGGCGTGGGATCGGCATCTCCCGGTTGCACCGTGAACTTCGACCAGTCGATCGTGCGTCCGTCGAGCCGCGGCGGAGTGCCCGTCTTCAGGCGGCATCCTCGCAGCCCCAGCGCCTTCAGCGACTCGCCCAGCAACACCGCCGGGGGCTCGCCACTGCGTCCCGCCGGATACTGTTGCTCGCCGCAATGAATCAATCCATTGAGGAACGTTCCCGTCGTGATGATCACCGCCTGCGCGCTCACCGTGCGTCCGTCGCGCAATTTGACGCCGTGGCACACCTGCTCCTCTACGATCAGGTTCGCCACCTCCGCCTGCTTGATCTGCAGGTTCGCCTGGCTCTCCAGCACCTCGCGCATCTTCAGGCGGTATTGTTGCTTGTCGCACTGCGCTCGTGGCGACCACACCGCCGGTCCGCGCGAAGTATTCAACAGGCGGAACTGGATGCCGACTGCGTCGGTGACTTCGCCCATGATGCCGCCCAGCGCGTCGACCTCGCGCACCAGGTGGCCCTTGGCGATTCCGCCCACCGCCGGGTTGCACGACATCTGCGCAATCAGGTCCACGTTCAGCGTGAACAGCGCGGTCTTCAGTCCCATGCGCGCAGCCGCCATCGCGGCCTCGCAACCTGCGTGACCGGCGCCCACCACCACTACGTCGTATTGTTCCGTAAACTGCATTGTTATTTCGTGCGGAGGATTACCGCTGCCATCCTTATCTTCATTCTATCAAGCGGAAATCCACCTTCGCCCTGCGCTTCGATTCTCCCGCAAAAGCAAAAGGCGAGCCTTGAGCCCGCCTTGCGTTCCCTTGCGCTCTGATGCTGCGCTGTCTACGCGTGCTTCTTCTTCGGCTCTTCTTCCCACGGACGCACCGGCCGGGCCGATTCTTCCAGGTCGCGATCTTTCACGCGGTCGTACTGGTAGAACTCGCCCGTCGAGCCCAGCGATTCGTTGTAGAGACTCGTAGCGCCGGTAGCTTCCTTCAGTTCTTCGCTGAAGCTGTGCAGGTTGGTCAGGTCGATTTCCATCACCGCGCGCTCCACCTTGCTCGTCTTCAAAAACTTCTGGAAGCCTTTGTCGACCATCTTGGCGATTTCGCCCGCAATCAGCACTCCCGGAAACGCAAAGATCTTCGCTGTGCCATCCGCGGCCTTCTCAATCGCCGCCGAGCAGCCGTATTTCTTCAGGAACACGCGGTCCGTGTGTGTCCCCGGAGCGTCGATCACGTCGAACCCGTTCCTGCGCAGCCACGCCAGCGCTTCTTCGTAAGTAACCTGTTTCACTTTCTTTGACATTGCTTCAAACCTGTAACCCGTTGAACGGGCCGTCCTTATAGTGACATCTTCTGGATCAATCCCAGCTATTCAATGTCGCATATTGGCATGGGATGCAGCAACCTGCATTTCTGCTGGCTGGTACACGCGGCGTTCGTGAGCCACTTCGGATCACACGTCCGTGGTACCCGGCGGCCCGCTGCTTGCGGTTTCGCTCACCGCACGCGCACAATCTTCCTGTCGGTAAATTTGTCATGATTGTTCTGCCTGAAGCCCATTTCCGTGCCGTCACCGAGCACGCATCCGCCGCTTATCCGGAGGAGTGCTGCGGTGCACTGCTCGGCCATCGCATCGACAAAGGCCGCAAGGTGGTCGACGTCGTTCGCTGCCGGAATGTCCACGACACGCCCACCACGCGTTATGCCATCGATCCGGCGGAGCTTATCGCCTTGCAACGCAAGGCCCGCGAGCGTGATCTCGAAATCGTTGGTTTCTATCACTCTCACCCTGATCGCCCCTCGTACGCTTCTCGCACCGATCTTGAAGAGGCCCATTGGCTGGATTGTTCCTACGTCATCGCCAGCGTCGAAAACGGTTCCATCGCGCAGGTGCGTTCGTTCGAATTGCCCGCTGTAGGCGACGACAAGCAATTCATCGAAGAACCACTCATCGTCTCTTACACTGAAGTCAAGCCCGCCGAAAAGCGATTCTCTTCCGCTCAGTTTGGACGTATCCCAACGCCCGATTTATCATGAATACACTTCGCGCGTCGCGGCATCTGCTCTAGCAGCGCTGCTCACCGGACGCGCCTCGTGGGAACCCGCTGGGCAAACCTGGCTGGGGAATCGAAACGATATCTGAGGCAGGAGTATGTTGCGGGCAATTCGCCGGCGACGCTCCATTGGATCGCATGGCGAATCAGACACTTGCTTACATCACGCTCAGCGGAATTCCGCTACAGTTCGACTTCGAATGGCCTTTTCACAAGTCCACCTCCGGCGCGGATTTCCACGTCCTGCACGGTGTCGTGCAACTGGCCGATGGCAGCGGTCTGCACGCCGACATCGCCGTGCACCTCTCGCTGACCGTTGTCGACAAACTGCCCTCGCTCGACGAGAAGGACGCGCGCAACGTCGTCATCAACGCCCTGCGCAAGGAAACCGACCGCAAGCAGCTTGAATTTCTCCGCAGCGGCAAGCGCCAGCCCATTCCGCTCTCCAGCCGTTTTCTCAACTTCAGGCAGGGAACCTGGTCCTTCGAGCACGCCACCGAAGAACAAATCTCCGAGGCCGTTCTCGACAAAATTTTCTGGCTCGGCACGCGCCTTTCGCCGGGACCAGTATTGGTCGCCGATCCCTGCGATTCTCTCTACTTGGGAACGACCACGGCGAAGCTCTTCGAAGTCGGCAAGCGTCTGGAGCAGGACGGCCTGTTTACCATGCGCGGCGACCTCGCCCATCCGTTGCCCGCACTCGAAGCCAAAGCCGCTCACTTCGAACAACGCGCCCAAGCCGCCATCGAAGCCCTTCAGCAGAAACACGCGTACGAACAGGCTCGCTGAGTTTGCCTTGCAAGCGAATGGGGGGACTGACCCCGCGCGCCTTCGCACTGTTGCTTCTAATAAGGTCCAGGCGTCGATCACGGCACAGCGTGCACCAACTGTAGTTGTCCATTCTCGGCGGCTGAAAGAAATGTAAAATCCTCTGGCGAATAACAGGCCAGGGCTACGCCGATTCGCCAGTCTTGATGCCAGTACTTTTGTACGGTTTCTCCCGTCGCCAGGTCCACTATGTTGATGTAAACCTTCGCTGTCTGATTCGTCTTGTTGTCAGACTCCACATACTCAACAGCCATTCGTCCACCGGCAACGCGCACGTCAGCCAGCTCTGACCTTGGACTGGGAGGACTTAGGGCAAACAGCTCGTGGACTTCTCCGGCAGCAGACAAAGCAAAGACTAGGGCCTTCGGTCCGAACCGTACAAAGTACAATTGGCCGTCATCTCCCCGCACAGCGAGACTCTGATCTAACTCGGATTCATACTTCCCCAGGCTGCTGCCGATCACAACCTTGGCGTCTTTTGGATCAGGCTTAAGATCGCCTGCGAGGCGTATCGGCTGTAGGAATTGGCCCCTCTCGTTAAACATGGAGGTGTACGGGTGTACTTGCGCCCCGTGATCTGTTTGTTGGTATTTCAGTCCCGCGAGAAAGAAGCTTCCAGAGGGAAGAACCCCCAGTTGACGAGGCACGATTCCAGACGTGTTGAGCCGAATCACGCTTTTCACCGCACCGTTCTTGTCGAACTTGACGATCACCGTATCTCTACTACGCTGATCTTGAGTGAGTGCGTACACCTCACCCGGACTTCCCACTGCGTACTCAACAAGGCCCGTGCTCTTGATGTCCGTTACCGAATTCAAGTTGTAGCGCGTTACCCTCTGTCCGTCGGCAGACACTCTCAACACTATTCCGGAAGAAGCCGTGGGCTGAAACTGCGGAGCAATGAAGTAGGCGTTGTTGTCCGCATCGCAACGGAAAGGGGCCATCATGAAATTCGCGTATACATCTGCGACCGGAACGGCGCGATTCATGTGAAGCTTCAGCCGCTCCTGCCCGTGGAGACCGCTGAGGGCACATGTCAGGATCAATGCAAGCCAACCTGTGCGCATGGCCAGCCTCCTAGAAACCACGTTTCGTGAAATATGGTATTGCTTCGCTGCTTCCGCCATCAGGGATAGCTTTTCGATGGGCTGCCAAGTCTTCCCATTTGACGATGACGTACTCCCCAGAACAACTGAGTATGTAAAGGGGTTTCCAAGGTGTTGCTTGCATGCCGACCATCAGGGCTGCGGGATCATTCTTCGCCTGCACAATCCCCTGGCAGAAGCCGGACCAGGCCTGCGGAATTTCACCTCCACAGCAATAGGCCGGAACTTTACTCTCTTCCGGATAGCAACGTCGAAGGAGATCCATTCCATAGCACACGGCGACCATGGTGCTGCTTTTGCAGGTACCTGCCTGACAGGTCATTCGGACGGTCGTTATCGCCGTGCAGACTTGTCCGTTCGCTGCAGTTGTGAATGTGAGGATAGCTAAGTGCAATGTAAGAAGGCAGATTCCGATTGAGCGCATACTCCACCTCCGGCGCTCACTTGTACGACGCATGTCGTATTGGAGGCGAGAAAATCTTGTGTTTGTTACAAAAAACGAACACCAAAGCGACACCCTGCGGCGGTACGCTATTGACGCATGAACCGTCAAACGGGAACTTCCAGTGGACGATTCAGTCCGCTTTCTCTGCCGTAGCCAGCAGCACGCACAGAGCTACGCCCTCCGCGGCCTGGGCAACTTCCGCCAGTGCAGGAAACGTCGGCGCAATGCGGATCGTGCGGTCATCTGGATCTTTCCCGTAGGGATGTGTCGCTCCCGCAGGTGTCAGCGCGATGCCCGCTTCTTTCGCCAGGGCGATCACCCGCTGGGCGCATCCCTTCGGCACTTCCAGCGTGATGAAGTACCCGCCCTTGGGTTTGCTCCAGGTGACGCCGGGCTGGTGGCCAAGTTTTTCGCTGAAGATTTCGAGCACCTTCTGGAACTTGGGCCGGATCAGGGCCTTGTGCCTCTCCATCAATTGCAGAATCCCCGCCTCGTCTTTCAGAAAACGAACATGCCGCAACTGGTTGATCTTGTCCGGACCAATCGTCCGTGGCGTGAGTCTTGCGAGCAGCCAACTTACGTTGCTTTTTGACGAGGCGAACAGTGCGAGCCCCGCGCCGGCCAGCGTGATCTTCGACGTGGAAGCGAAGACAAATGCACGGTTCGGATTTCCGTGGCGTTCGCACACTTCCAGGACGTTGGCGATCTCGATGCGTTCCTCCGTCAGATGATGCGCGCAATAAGCGTTGTCCCAGAAAAGCCGGAAGTCGGGGGCCGCGGTCTTCATCGCCGCCAGCCGCTCAATCACGGCATCCGAATAGATTGCGCCCGTGGGATTGCTGTACTTGGGGACGCACCACATTCCTTTGATCGACGCGTCCTGCGCCACCAGGCGCTCAACTTCATCCATGTCCGGCCCGTCATCGTTCATCGGAACGGTGATCATGCGGATGCCGTAGTCCTCGCAGATTTTGAAATGCCGGTCATAGCCGGGCACGGGACACAGGAACGCAATCTCGGATTGCTTCGACCATGGCGCGGTGCTGTCGCATGTTCCCTTGAGCAACGCGAACACCACGACATCATGCATCAGGGCAAGGCTCGCGTTATTGGCAACCACGATCTGCTCCGGCGCCGCCCCCAGCATCCCGGAGAACAGCCGCCGCGCCTCCATCAGCCCTTGCAGACCGCCGTAGTTGCGCGTATCCACCGCGTCTTCGGCAGTGAAATCCGCCGAACCGGGAAGCGATAGTAACTCCGTGCTCAAGGCCAGTTGGGCCGAGGATGGTTTGCCACGTGTAAGGTCGAGCTTAAGGCCTCTTGCCTTGAAGGCATGGTACTGTTCGCGGAGCTGTTGGCTGGCTGCTTGACTGTCGTCTGAACTTTGCTGATTGAGATTTGTCATTTTAAAAATTCGAAAAGCCACTTCCGTTTCAAGTTTGCTCGACGAACGAAACACCTTACTGCTACTTCCGCTCGTACACTTCCATCCACCGCCGCTCGCCGCTCTCGCGCGTCTCCACTCCGCGAATCGTCATCGTCTTTCCATCGCCGGAGAACTGAGTCTCTTCCCTGCGAGTGCTCACCGGAGTCGTCGCCTCGGTCAGCAGCATCTCGCCTTGCCAGTGGAACGCCATCTTCCACCCCGGCCGTCCTTGCACTTCGCATGGAGTTCCGTCCACCGGGCCCGACCATGCGCTTTCAATCGCCTGGCCCTCTGCGGAGATCCCCTGCATCACCCACGCAAACCGGCTCTCACTGGAACAGGTTATATGAATCACGCGCTGTCTCGGCATGGGCTCGCCTCTAAAGTCTGACTTCTCCTTGTCAAGCACCCATCTGCCCTGTGCGCGGCTGCGTTCGTCCAGAAGATTTGCCGAATTTGCGTCGGAATGATCCATGGGATTTTCTACAGCCGGTCAAAGATTTCCGTCGCGTACGTCAGTCCCTTGGGACTCTTGGTTGTCGACTGGATGGTCATGTGGTGTCCGTCCGTTGAGAACGTAATGCGATTCACGCTCGTCGAGTGATCCGGCCTCTCGAACTGCTCGACCAGCGTGTCACCCTCCCACATGTAGGCTGCTCGGATATCCGTACCCTGTATCGGCACAAAGACGCCGTCCGCCTTGCCTTTGTAGGATTCGCTGATCTTCTTGCCGCTCGCATCCACTCCCGCGACCGTCCATTCAAAATCGCTGGAACCATCCTTGGTCACCGTCAGCAGGATGCTTTTGGGCGCGGGTGCCCCTCCAAAATCGCTTTTCTTGATATTTAATTTCCATTTCCCAACTGCCGAGGGTTTCGCAGCGTCAGCCCCAAATGCCACACCGCAGAGCAGCGCACCCAGGCACAGCCCCGCCACCATCCGTAGCGCAAGGTTCCTCATCGTCATCCCTTTTTAATTCATTGGATTGCCGTTCCGGCATGCCCACATCGCCCGGAACAGACTCGTTGGCTTAAGTTACGAATTTGCGACCCAAGTGTCAATTCGGATGCCCCCGGTTGCGCCGGCAATGTCTCAATTTGTGCCATCCTCCATGCCCGTCCATCGCGGCTTTCGGCATCGCGCATCACCTGGAAGCGGGTTATCGGTCACATTCCCGTGCGGCACCTATTTGCTACTATCCGCTCGCTGTATGGTTTCCCATCGCGTTGTACTGATGCTGTTGTGTTTGGAGGCGCTGTGAAAAATACTCGTAACCTGTCAGTTCTTTTGCTCGGGCTTTCGTTTCTACTTTTAGCCGCGATCGGCTTTGCGCAGGAAAAGGCTCCTGGGACGGTTCTCTTGAAGGGCAATCCCATGGGCAGCGTGAAATTCGATCACATGGCCCACATGAAAGCCGCAGGTGGAAAGTGCGCCACCTGCCACCATGCCTCGAAGCCAGCCAAGGCGCTCGCTACTCCTCACGAGAAATGCCAGGATTGCCACAAGACACCCGCCGTGCCGCCGGTGACCACCAAGACCGAGTTCGCGTTCCATGACGCGATGGCAAAGTCTGGTATCTGCATCGACTGCCACAAGGCGAATGCCGGCAAGCCGGGAGTCCCGGGCGTTGGCAAGTGCATGGATTGTCACAAAAAATCAAACGGATAATCGCAGTCATTCTTTTTCTTAACTCGCGCGCCAGGGCGACGCTTACGCGATTGCCCGGCGCGATTTTATTTTCCGCCAAGCAAAAGCGGCAGGCCGAAGCCCGCCGCCCGAAACCGCGCAATTCTCTCGACTACAGGATGTACCTCGACAGGTCCTGGTCCTTCACGATGTCCGTCAGCATTTTGCCGACGTATTCGCGGTCGATCTTCACTTCTTTTTCCTTCAGGTCCGGCGCCGAGAAGCTGATCTCGTCCAGCACGCGTTCCATGATCGTATGCAAACGCCGTGCGCCGATATTCTCCGTGCCTTCATTCACCTTCGCCGCGAAGCTCGCAATCTCCTCCAGCGAATCCGGCGTAAACTCCAGCTTCACGCCTTCCGTGTCCAGCAGCGCAATGTACTGCTTCACCAGCGACGACTTCGGTACCGTCAGAATCTTAATGAAGTCTTCCACGGTCAGCGACTTCAGTTCCACGCGGATCGGGAAGCGCCCCTGCAACTCCGGTATCAGGTCGCTCGGCTTCGACACGTGGAAGGCTCCTGCCGCGATGAACAGGATGTGATCCGTCCGCACCATGCCATAGCGCGTGTTAACCGTCGTCCCTTCCACAATCGGCAGAATGTCCCGCTGCACGCCCTCGCGTGAAACGTCCGGCCCGCCGTGTCCGCTCTCGCGTCCGGCAATTTTGTCGATCTCGTCGAGGAAGATAATGCCCGACTGTTCCACCCGTTCCAGCGCCGTGCGCGTCACCTGGTCCATATCGATCAGGCGCTGCTCTTCTTCCTGGATCAGGTACTCGAACGCCTCGCTGACCTTCATCTTCCGCTTCTTCGTGCGTTGTCCGAAGATGTTCGGCAGCATGTCCTTGATGTTGACGTCCATCTCCTCGACGCCCTGGTTGGAGATGATCTCGAACGCCGGCATGTTCTTTTCCCGCGTCTCGATCTCCACCATGCGGTCGTCGAGTTTGCCTTCGCGCAACTGTTGGCGCAGCTTCTCGCGCGTGCGCCCGCTCGACTCGCTGCCCAACAGCATGGGCTGCGTGCCGAATCCCACCGTGCTCCCTTCGCTTGCCGCGGGAGCGGTCGGCATCGCAGGCAGCAACAGGTCCAGCAGCCGTTCTTCGGCGTTCAATTCCGCCTTGTCGGCCACGTCTTCCAGTTTTTCCTCGCGAATCATTTCAATCGCGATTTCGATCAGGTCGCGGATCATCGATTCCACGTCGCGTCCCACGTAGCCGACCTCCGTAAACTTCGAGGCCTCCACTTTCAGGAACGGCGAGTTCGCCAGCTTCGCCAGCCGGCGCGCGATCTCCGTTTTGCCCACGCCCGTGGGTCCAATCATGATGATGTTTTTCGGCATCACCTCTTCCGCCATCTCCGGCGGAAGCTTCTGCCGACGCATGCGATTGCGCAACGCAATCGCCACTGCGCGCTTCGCCTCGTGCTGGCCCACCACGTACTTATCCAGTTCGGCTACGATTTCGCGCGGAGTTAATTCATCCAGCGCGAGCTGTTCTTCTTCCACGGATTGGGGTAAATAGATAGCCACTACGAAACTCCGAATCTTTGCGTCAAAAAGCGGCCCGAAGGCCGCAGGTTAAGCCGGAAGCCTTTCGCCAGCTTCCGTCGCTTACAGTTCCTCGATCGTAAGCTGATCATTTGTATAGATGCAGGTTTTACCCGCGATGCGCATCGCTTCCTCGGCAATCTCCCGCGCCGTAAGCTGCGTATGCGCCATCAGCGCCTCGGCCGCCGACGTCGCATAGGGACCGCCGCTGCCGATCGCCGCGATGCCGTCGTCCGGCTCAATCACGTCGCCGTTGCCGCTCAGCAGGTAGGTCGCCTTGTCGTCCGCCACCAGCAACAACGCCTCCAGTTGGCGCAGCGACTTATCGGTACGCCAATCCTTGGCCAGTTCCACCGCTGCGCGTCCCAGGTTGCCGTGATACTGCTCCAGCTTCGCCTCGAAGCGCGCAAAAAGCGAAAAAGCGTCCGCCGTCGATCCGGCAAATCCGGCCAGGATCTTCTCCTGGTACAACCGGCGGATTTTCTTCGCTCCCTGCTTGATCACGTGGTCGCCCAGCGTAACCTGCCCGTCGCCGGCCATTACTACCTTGCCGTCGCGCCGGACACACAGAACTGTCGTGGAGCGGATTCTCGTTGGATTCGGCTCTCGTTCCGAGCCGTAGGAGTGCACTAAGAAGTTCTTGGACATGAGACTAATCTCCGATTATAGCAGCCGGAGGGCCCTGGCCGCCCTTTCGACGGCCCTTTGGGGCCAGGCAATGGACGGTCAAATTCTTATCCTATCGCGCTTCATGCATAGCAAAAGCCGGGATTGACTCCCGGCTCAGCCAACAGTTGCCCTGTCGAACTTACGCTTTCACTGACTCCGCCAGTTGCTTTGTCAGTTCGTCCACCTTGCGCTCCAGCACGTGGCGAATCGACAGCATTCCAATCAGCGTGCCGTCCTCTTCCACCACCGGCAGGTGCCTGTGCTGGTTGTCGATCATCACCTGTAGCGCCTCGGCAATGCCCGTTCCGCGCGTCGCCATTAGCACCGGCACGGTCATCACTTCATGCACCGGAAGCTTGCGCGGGTCCTTGCCGCTCAGCACCACCTTCGTCAGCACATCGCGTTCGGTAAAAATTCCAGCGACGATGCCCTTGTCATCGACGATTGCCGCTGCGCCCATGCGGCGGCTAATCATCGCATCAATCGCCTCAGCCGCCGTTGCCGTCACCAGCACCGCAGCGGGATCTTTGGCAGAGTAATCCAAAATGTTCATGGTCTTATGACTCCGAATGAATCGGTACAATTACACTTACTAGACTCAAACGGCAAGTAAAAGTTCCGAAAAGTTCTTTCCGGAGTCCCGAAATACCTGCCAACTCACGCAGGCAGCACGGCGTCCACTTCAATCTCCACCAGCATCGCCGGGTCCACCAGCCACGTTACACCCACCATCGTCGCGCATGGCCTTATGTCGCGGAAGAACTCGCCGTGTGCCCGGCCGACCTGCTGCCAGTCCTCGTAGTGCACCACGAACATCCGCGTCCGCACCACGTTTTCCATGCCCGCACCGGCCTTATTCAGCGCGGTTTCGATGTTGCGGAAGCACTGCTTCGCCTGTTCGTAGGCGTTGCCAATGCCCACAATCTTTCCCTCCGGCCCCACCGCCGTCGTGCCGGAAACCGTTACAAATCGCCCAACCTTCACCGCCCTGGAGTAGCCAACCGTGGCTTCCCATGGCGTCCCACTGGAAATGTTTTGCCGTTCCATGGCGCGCATCATACAACGTCCACCAACGGAATGCTGCCGCCACGCGAAATTTTTCAGTGCTATTCATCCATTTATCATGCCGTGATTTTTTATCCAACTTCTCTCTGGCACTCGCGCTCCCAGCCTGCTGCTTGTTTTCTCCAGACATATCGCTTTTTGCAACCATCCGCCCCACTCTGTGTTTCACTTAGCAGGCGAACGGAAATCGCTGTCGTCGGAAGGACGGTGAACCGGCATGACCGAGATCCCGCAATCGCATCCATTGCGTCGCTTGTTTCTCGAACTCGTCGATCTCCACTTCGACTGCGAGATTGGCCTGCGTGACGCCGCGATGAAGTCATACATCGCCGATCTCCTCACCGCTTTTTGCGACGTCAACCAGCTTTACAAAATTCGCAATGCGCAGGACCGCCCGCTCAGCGATGTAGGCGAAATGCTGCTGGAATCTGATCCCATCTATGGCGAGGCGCCGTCATTCGACCGCGAGCGCCAGGTGCGTAAGCATATTGGCGACTACACGCTCTTCTTCACCGGCATGTTTCCGGAGAGCATCAACCGCTTCCGTCTTCGCCATCATCGCCTGGAAAATTTCATCGACCTGATGAAGGCCGGCAAGGAAAGCTACTACATCGTGTCGAAGTTTGAGCACTTCGAATACGCCCGTGTGGCGCCGCTCTTCGCTACCCTCGCCCGTGAGTTCGAGCCCTGCGTCTACGCGCTCAACATGGTGAAGAACGACCTCGTCGCCCTCCAGCATCCCATTTCGCGGCGCATCGACAACATCGTGATGTAAATATCGGGTGGCCCATGCAAGCTTCCTTTGCTTGCATGGGATTCGCAAATTCCCAACAGCGGGTGCCCCTCGGTATGCACGAAAGGTGGGATATAAGAATCTGTCTGCTTTAACCTCTTCAGCCTTTCCTTCGTGGCCCTTCGCGTCCTTCGTGGTTATCGTTCGTCTTTTCTCGAAACTCGAAACCTGAAACTCGAAACTTCTTTTACCCCTTCCGATAAAAGCTCAACGACGACTCGCCCTGTTCGAGCTTCCGATAGCGTGCGAGCTTGCCGTATCCATCGCCCGGATCAAAACGTTTTTCGTGTTCAGCGATTACCACTCCACCGTCCTTCAACACGCTCCCTGACGCCAGCAGTCGCAGCGTCTGCTCGTAGATGCCCTGCATTTGATATGGCGGATCGAGGAAGCAGATATCGAACTCGATGCCGCGCCGTTCGAGCGCAATCAGCGCTTCGTCCGCGTTTACGTCGAGGACTTCCACGCCCTCGGTAATGCCCAGGCTTTCCAGGTTCTCCTGGATCACCCGCGCCGCCTTGCGGTTCAGTTCGACAAAATGGACCACCGCTGCGCCTCGGCTCAACGCCTCCACGCCAATCGCTCCTGTTCCCGCAAAAAGGTCCAGGAACGCCGCGCCTTCCAGTTTTCCGGCTGCCTGCAGGACGTTAAACAGCGTCTCTTTCAGGCGGTCATAAGTTGGCCGGGTTTCCTTGCCGGGCACGCTTTTCAGCGTTCGGCTGCGATATTTTCCCGCGATCACTCTCATCGTTGTTGGCAGCGCCAGCAAGCGCTGGCATGTCCTAAGTGTATAAAATGACCTTCAGCGTATCGTCTGCAATGGAGCGTGGCAAATTCTCCCCGTGCGATCCGCATGCTACCGTAATAGTAGTGAGGTGACATGAGAGGCTGGTCCATTCCGGTGGGGCGGGTCTTCGGGGTTGAGCTCCGTATTCACTTCACCTTTGCCATACTGCTCGCGTTCGTCTGGATCACGCAGTCTGCGCAGGCCGGTGTTTCCGGAGCGTTGCGCGGACTCGCGCTCGTTGGCATCATCTTCGGCTCCGTGATTCTGCATGAGCTTGGACACGCCATCGTTGCCATGCGCAACTCCGTGCCCGTGCGCTCCATCGTCCTGTTGCCCATCGGCGGCATCACCATCATGGACGACCAGTCGCAGCGCAATCCCAATCCCCAGCGCGAGATGCGGATCGCCGCCGCCGGCCCTGTCGTCAACCTTGTACTCGCCATTTTCTTCGGCTCCACCATCCTGCTCTTTTTCCGCCAGGTCAATCTCTTCCATCAGCCTTTTGTCTCTCCGGCAAATTTGCCGCAGGCGCTGGTATGGGGAAATTTCTTCCTCGGAGCTTTCAACCTTCTGCCCGCCTATCCGCTTGATGGCGGCCGCGTCCTCCGCGCCTGGTTTTCGCAGCGCATGGACCACGTTCATGCCACCCGCCGGGCTGTAGCCATCGGCCAGACCTTTTCCATGCTGATGATTTTCGGCGGCATCTGGAACACCTGGCTGATGATCATCGGCCTCTTCCTCTTCTTCGGCGCGCAATTGGAAGACCGCAGCGCCGTCTTTCACTCCGTCATTGAGCACGTCCGCATGGAAGACGTGATGCTCACCGACTTTGCCACTCTCTCGCCGGCGGATACCCTGGAAGACGCGCTGCGCAAGGCTGTCCACTCTCTTCAGGACGATTTCCCTGTCGTCCGTGGAACCGATCTCGTCGGCATCATCTCGCGTCAGCACATCCTCGAGACCCTGCGCAATCACGGCAACGGATACGTCCAGGGCAGCATGAACCGCATTTCGCTCATAGCTCACCCGCACGACACTCTCGCCACCGTCCTCAATCACCTCGGCAGCGGCGGACTCTCCCTCGTCCCCGTCGTCGACAACGAGCATCTCGTCGGCATCGTCACTCTGCAGAACCTTTCGCACAGCATGGCGCTCCTTGCGGAGACACGAAAGTTACAGAGCGAGTGATGCCTCTCGTAACCTCGAAGAGTTCATCCCACAATCCTCGCAAACATCTATAATTGGCAAAGAAGTCCGAAGGCTTCTGTGGGTAGATCATCCGAATGACGATCACGGAACAGATTCAGAAAGACATCGTTGCGGCGATGAAGGCGCGGGAGGAACTCCGCCTCTCCACCTTGCGCATGGCAAAGTCGGCACTCAAGAACAAAGAGATCGACAAGCGCGCACCGCTCGACGAAAAAGAAGAATTGCAGGTTCTCTCCACGCTCATCAAGCAGCGCAAGGACTCCGTCGAGCAGTTTACAAAGGGCAATCGCCCGGAGCTTGCCGCCAAAGAGCAACAGGAGATTGGCATCATCGAAGGCTACATGCCCAAGGCTGTCGCGCCGGAAGATGTCGTTGCCACTGTGAACGCCGTCATCGCTGAAATGGGTTCACCTACCATGAAGGACATGGGCAACGTGATGAAAGCCGCGATGGCCCGTTTCGCTGGAGCCCGCGTCGACGGCAAACTGGTAAGCGAGACAGTTAAGAATGCACTGGCAGGAAAATAGCGTGGCGGGACGGCGATTGATGGCTACTGCGGATCACTGGCGCGGTATTGAGGGAGCCCAGGTCCTTTACGATTGGTTTGGCTACTGGCCCAGTTTTAACGACGCCGAGGTGGTCAGCCTTCAGCTCCATCGCACCGCTTCATCCATGCTCACCCTGTACACCTGGGAAACCACCGACGAACTCGATAGCCGCGGGTATCACATTCACGCCAAGGATGTGGTCGTCGATTTCTCTCTCCACGGAATCACCGATCTTTCCGTTGGCGGATTCGCCGCGAACAACGTAATCGCCGGACTGGAAATTGAGCGCAATGCCACCGGCTTCCGTCTCGAACTCAAACCCTGCTACGGCATTGCCGGCGCCATCGAGGCCAAGCATATCCTTCTCCGCGTCACCCCCGGAAAGCCTGCCGACCATGTCCGTGCGCAGAGCAGCCTTAAGCTGCCCGGCCGCTGAGTGTTCTCCTGATTTCGTTCTGATCCCTACGATTTTCTTGCTGGCTTCACCGTGACAAAGATTCCATCCGGCAGTGTGTCGCCCACAAACTCCACCACTCCTCCGCGCACGAACCCTCGCACTTCTTTCATCTCTGGCGGCTTCTCATAAGCATTCGCCCGGTCGAGCTTCGCCTTGCCCATCCCGCGATCCATCGCTTCGTTCGCCAGCCGGTCCGCGTCTTTGTTGTGATGCCGCAACACGTGCTCAATGCGAAACCACTCCAGCCGCGCAATCAACTTCTTCGCTTCCGTATAGATGTCGTGCAGCGCTTCGCTACGGACCTTGTACTGGCCCTTGATCTGCTTCACCATCAGTTCAGAGTCGCTGATCACCTTCAGCTTCTTGTGGCCGTGCTTCAGCGCGTATTCCAGCGCCGCCATCAGCCCCGAGTACTCTGCAAAATTATTTGTCTGTATCCCCAGGAAGTCGCTCAGCTCCGCAACCCGGTGTCCCTTCGCGTCGTCAATCGCCGCGCCATATCCCGCGGGCCCCGGGTTTCCGCGCGACCCGCCGTCGATGTGCGCCACCAGGCATTCTTCCGCGGCTTCCTCCGCCGGAGCGCCAAACATCTCCGCCGTGTGCGCATGATCTTTTCTCTTTGGATAATTACGAAATGGCATGAAGTGAGTGTAATCGATTGCCGTAATTCGTCATTCGTCAATCAGCAATCGTCGATCCTTTTATCTTCCCTCGCTCAATCTAAACGCCAGCCGCTCCGGCAGCCCTGCCCGCAGAATCCTCTGCTGCGCCTTTGCCACGTCATACGGCACGCGATAGAACGTAAACTCATTTTCGCTCGAATCGTAGATCGCAAATCCCGCCCGTGGATCGCCATCGCGCGGCTGCCCGATCGATCCCGGATTGACCAGGCACTTTGTTCCTCGCGGAAGTTGGATTATCTCCTGCTCCATCCGCGTGCGGTCCTTCATCTCCGAGCGCGACATCACCACCCTGCAATTCGTCACCACCAGCATCCCCTGCATATGCGTATGACCAAAGAACGTGTTCGAGCAGGGACTCGCATCCATCGCAATCTCCGCCATCGGTTCTGTCATGATGTAGCCGTCCTCGTCCAGTGGCGAACCGTGCACAAACTGCGTATCCGGCCACTCCGCGTTGAGGATTGGCCCCTTTGGCAATCCGGCCACCCACGCACAATTCTCCGGCGTCAGCTTCTTGCGCGTCCATAGCGCCGCCATTCCCGCAACCGGATTGAAGTCATTGGTCTCGCCGATGCCGCTGCAAACACGGTCATGATTTCCGCGCACAAAAATTTTCCCCAGCCCGCGCACTCGTTCCACAACTTCATTCGGACTTGCGCCATAGCCGACCACGTCGCCCAGGTTTGCCACCGCGTCATGCGGAGGCGCCACCGCCAGGCATGCTTCCAGGGCTTCCAGGTTCGAATGAATATCGCTCAGGATGAGGAGACGCACACGTCCGTCCTTGTCAGCCGCTGCATGGTTTTCCCTTCACGCACGGCGGCGTCCGCCATTATATAGTTCCCGCCACCATTTGCTCGGTTTACCCTCCGGGGTCGCCCGTGCGATTTATCACTCGATGTTCCCCGAATAGCGTTACAGTTCTCTCATGCGCAGATTCACCATCGTGTCGATTGCCGTTTTGTTTTTCTTTTCGCTCGTTGGTTCTTGCTTCGCCAAGAAACACCCTGCGCAGGAACCCGTCGTGCAGAACTTCCCTGCACCTGACCCGGCCAAGGTACAAGCCTTCATCGCGCGCGAGTTTGGCTCAGGTTATAAGCTCATCTCCTCGCAACCACCGCTCGTGCTCGACTTCGACGGCGATGGCACCGAGGACCTTGTCGCCGTCACCAGCGGCCCGAATCCCTTCGAGGAGCAGGGCAAGTACAACTACAAGGTCGCGGACCCCTACGACGAATATTTCGGGTACGGTAATCCGCGCGTCACCATCCAGTTCGGAGGCCTCGATCCCGACCGCCGCCGTTTTCTCCTCATCGCGCAGGACTGGCTGCATACCCCCAAGTCGAAGGTCATCCTCATCAACGTCCCCGAGTTCCAGACCCTGAAGGTCGGCACCTTCATGGTTAAGAAGAAGATTGTCCGCGCCATCACCGGCGCCGAAGGCGACGGCGGCGTCGACTGGGCTATTTATTGGGACGGCAAGAAATACCGATGGGAAGCGTTCGGCATGAGTTCCGAGAATAATTGATCCGCTTCGGGCTCCTGCTCCTCCATTCACTTTCCCCAACCTCGCGCCGCTGTCTATAATCCCCGGCATGAACCTTGCGCAGAAATTAGCGGAACTGAAGCATCGCGACCAACTCGCGGAAGCCGGCGGCGGCGAAGAGCGTCGTGCGCGCGAACACAAACTTGGTAAGATGACCGCTCGCGAGCGCATAGGGTTTCTGCTCGATGAAGGCACCTTCGAAGAGACTGACAAGTTCGTCACCCATCGCACCACGGAGTTCGGCATGGGCGAGCAGGTCTACTTCGGCGACGGCTTCGTTACCGGCTATGGACGCATCGAGGGCCGCATCGTCTTCGTCTTCGCCCAGGACTTCACCGTCTTCGGCGGATCGCTCTCCGAATCCAACGCCGCCAAAATCTGCAAGGTCATGGACCTCGCCATGAAGGTTGGCGCGCCCGTCATTGGACTCAACGACTCCGGCGGCGCGCGCATCCAGGAGGGCGTCCGTTCGCTCGCCGGTTATGCCGACATCTTTCTGCGCAACACGCTCTCTTCCGGCGTCATCCCGCAGATCTCCGCCATCATGGGCCCCTGCGCCGGCGGAGCCGTCTATTCGCCCGCCATCACCGACTTCATCCTCATGGTCGACAAGACCGCCTACATGTTCATCACCGGCCCCGACGTCATCAAGGCCGTGACCCACGAAGAGGTCTCCAAGGACGAACTCGGCGGCGCGCACACTCACAACGAAAAATCCGGTGTCGCGCACTTCATGGCCCACGACGACGCCGAGTGCCTCTCCATGATCCGCGAGCTTTTCAGCTTTATGCCCTCGAACAACCTCGAGGACCCGCCGCGTCGCGCCTGCGCAGACCCCGCCGACCGCGCCGACGAACAGCTCGACACGATTGTCCCCACTGAATCCAACCAGCCTTACGACATCAAGGACGTCATCACCCGCGTCGTCGATGACGGATACTTCTTCGAGGTGCAGGAACACTTCGCCAAAAACATCGTCGTCGGCTTCGCACGCCTCAATGGACGCTCCGTCGGCGTCGTCGCCAACCAGCCCAACTTCCTCGCCGGAGTGCTCGACATCAATTCGTCCATCAAGGGTGCGCGCTTCGTCCGCTTCTGCGACTGCTTCAACATTCCGCTCATCACCTTTGAAGATGTGCCCGGCTTCCTCCCCGGAGTACAGCAGGAACACGGCGGCATCATCACTCACGGAGCAAAATTGCTCTTCGCCTTCGCCGAAGCCACCGTCCCCAAGATCACGGTCATCACCCGCAAGGCCTACGGCGGCGCCTATTGCGTCATGGCCTCCAAGCACATCCGCGCCGACGTCAACTACGCATGGCCCACCGCTGAAATCGCCGTCATGGGACCGGAGGGCGCTGTGAACATCGTCTACAAGCGCGACCTCGACAAGGCTGGAAAAGAGGGTGTCAACGGACTGAAGGGCGCGGACGCTATCGCAAAAATGCGTGAAGAAAAAATCGAGGAGTTCCGCGACAAGTTCGCCAACCCCTACGTCGCCGCCGAACGTGGCTACGTCGACTCCGTCATCCGTCCCCGCGACACCCGCCGCAGAATTATCCAGGCACTGGAAATGCTCGACACCAAACGCGACAAAAACCCGCCAAAGAAGCACGGGAACATACCGCTGTAGAAGCGGACGCAATACGTTCATTCAGGAGGGGGATTGAAATACGGGGAGGATGGTCTCTGCGTCGTTATGATCTCATCGAAGAAGGGACCGTCGATACCCAATCTTCAAACCGCCTTCTTTTCGCAGGAGCCGCGTTTAAAAAGCCGTGTTGGCGAAATGTATTTGCGATCTCATCCGACGAATTATTCCCGCTCACGATGCTAATTTGCGAGCCTTTGTCAATCGAGCTAAGTAGTAGCTCGCGAGCCCTGTGGTCTACCTCTGGCATGCTATAGCCACAGATCACAACATGTTCGCTTTGTTTTAGGGCTTCCCGTGCTTGGGACCACAGTTCGTCAAAGAAATTCTTCAACTCTTCCTTGCCGGAAATATCAATAAAGAAGTTCTTTGACGGCGTAGGAGGAATGATCAGTGGACAAAGTCCGGAGACACCGCCGCGAAAAGACACATCACGGTGATCGTCATAATTAAGAAACTTCATGTCCTGATCAGAGATGACTGGCCGGGGACCGAAGATAAACCCGGGGGCGGTTTGGCCATACCCAGCCATGTTCGTATAAAGCGAAGCAAGCCAATTCGAACTGCCATGCAGCTTTAGAATCTTCACAGGTGATTTATTGGGCAAACCGGGAATGACAAATCCATAGCCGTCACCGACTTGCCACTTGTCAGCATTTCGAAGTTCCCGGTCGAGCGAAACATCATAATTGAATGTGATAATGCAATCCCCCGGTTGTACCACATCAAGACAGAAACTTCGGTAGGCGCACGCAGGATTCACCTGGATTTCAGTAAACCATTCTCGCAGGGCACAGCTAAGTACGAAAAGGTCGCTCTTAAGCTGTGTTCTCCGTCCAAGTCCTTCGCTGTTGTCTCGGGGGCACTCTTCAACACATCTGGTCATTTTGATTAGCAGTTCCTCGAAATTCGAAAGGCTACCAAAAGACTCTTCTAAAGACTTTGCTCTCGACGCATAGTCAAAGCGACTGTCGTGCTTCTTCATCCATTGAAGTAGTTTCAAACTCATATTCGAAATTAACGGGTACCCGACATGTGCTGATGCGCCTGCCCCGAGCACGTATACAGTCATTTTGCGGCTCATTAACGATGATTGCTAAGTGTCGTCCGATTCTAGCGCATCACGAAATTGACGGCAGTAAGTGCCCAAGGGTGGATTCAGAAGAATCAAATCTTTCAAATCAGTGCTCGAATACCTATGTTCAGCCTGACAGGCCGGGCATGTAAGCTCAAATTGTCGACACCGTGGAACGATAGGAATCTTGACGAGTCCATCGTATGGAGCGATGATATCGAGAAAAATGACTGTCTTACACTCGGGACATGCAACCGTCCAGCAGCGATATGAAGTGTCAGATGTCATGTCGGGTAGGCGGGAAAACTCATGACAGTAGTTCAATGATTGCTCTGTAACCGCTGCCATGAAATCCTCGGGACTGCTCCCCTGCTCTTTTATCTGGTAAGCCAGCCATCCCAAAACATGCGCGAGAGCAGCCGAACAGCTTCGCAATTTAAAATCTTCTTTAGCGAGTACGGCAGCAATTTCATTGGCAACTCTAGGTATGTCCTTGATCTCGATTCCAAGGAAACCATCATCTCCCATAACTTCGTAAATCTGAAGGTCAGGCATTACCTTTTTGTAGCTCATGTTTTATCGTTCCCTTTCACTGCTCGGGAGGACACACGTTCAATTTTATAAACTCGACCGTGGCTGCTAACAACGCTTTCGATCCTACGAATCTCTGCGTACCCTACCTTACTCGCGCCCTGCGACAGAGTGGCGCGGTTCGACGCTCGACCTAGCTGGTGACCCAACCTACCGCGCCGATTACTTTACGCCCCGCCTCTCACAACTGCGAATGAATTTCCTTCTTCTATTCGCTCTTCGACATTCCTTCATTCATTTCTCCGCGCTCCTCCGCGACCTCTGCGTTCAATTCTTCGTTTCTCCTCCGTGTTCCTCTGTGACCCCTGTGGTGATCCTTGCTTCTCGAAACTTCCGAAACCTGCTTTATCACGTGATTTCATAACGACGTCGGCTCCTTGCAACCCGAGTAGTCTTGGAAGTACCACGACCAAGGCTCAGGAAGAAGGAGCCGAACATGTTGATTATAGGATGTGATTTTCACCCTGGGATGCAACAAGT
>JAJXZT010000010.1 GCA_021779935.1 Acidobacteriota bacterium | reverse complement strand
CGGGAACGACGATCTTCACGCCATAATCAACCCGCAATTCAGCATCGGCGAACATCTGCGGCTTGAGATCGAAGCCGGGGTTGGGCAGTTGAATGCGCACCTTTACTGTCCGGGTCTGCGGATCGACGGTTGGATAGATGTAGGCAATGTTCCCCGTATACGTCTTGCCAGGGTAATAGCTGAGGGTAAGAGTCACTCGCTGGCCAAGATGAACAAATGGAACTTCGTACTCATAGATGTCGGCATCGGCCCACACCGTCGATAAATCGGATACGGTGTACAGTTCCGTGTCCGGTGTAACTGACGTCTGCGGGAACACCTTGCGGTCGGTCACGAAACCCGTAATCGGCGAATAGAAGGTCAAGTCCTTGCTGACCTTGCCCGTCTGATCGAGTTGCTTGATCTGGTCGTCCGATATGTCCCACAACTTCAGCCGTTGACGAGTGGACTGCAAGAGCGATTGGGCGCCTTGGGACACCTCTGCAAACGGCGCAACGCCGAGAGTGGCATTCCCGCGTTTTGCGATGAGATACTCTTCTTCGGCCGAAACCAGATCCGGACTGTAGAGCGTGAACAGCGGTTGGCCCTTTTTCACAAGCTGCCCCACAAAATCGACATATACCTGATCGATATATCCAGCCACCTTCACATGAATATGGGCGATCTTCGTCTCATCGGCGACAATCTGCGTCGTGGTACGGATATCCCGAACCAGCGGTTTGCGTTCGACAAGCGCCGTACGCACACCCGCCATCACCTGCTTTTCCGGCGTTATTGTCACCGTTCCCATCGGCATCTTGGCCATACTTTCGTCGTCGGCATATTTCGGAACCAGTGTCATCCCGCAGTCGGGAGCGATCCCCGGCTTGTCTGATTTGTAGGCCGGATGCATCGGGTCGTACCAATACATGACCTTCCGCTCACCGTCCTTCGTCGACATACCCGGCATGTTGGCCATATCCGTAGGGGGCAAGGCCGACGAGGGTCCCGCGGGTGACGCCGTCTGCTCCGCGTATTGCGGCAGAAGGTCCATCCCATCCGGAGCTTTTCCGGGTTGGTTGTAATGGTGTTGCGGATTCATCGCGTCGTACCAGTAGAGAACCTTGCGCTCGCCACTTGCCGAAGCGGCAGTTGCGCCTCCCGTATGGCCGAAGAACCAGCGATGGGTCGCGCCCATATAGACCACGCCCAGAGCGGCTATGAGCAAAACGACTGCAATGAGCTTTTTGGGAGACCGTAACATGACTAAACTCCTCTTCCTTCCGGTGTAAACGCTGCCTGGCTTACCGTCATCCATGTCAAATTCATAAATTGAGTTTCCAATGGTGCGGTAGCGAGCAGGCCGGTTTGCGTTTGCGGTTCGCCCAGATGCACCAGGACATCCTTGATGGCGTGCTGAATCCGGTCGCTTGACTTGCGCGGTTTGCGTGTCGCGAGCGCCACGAATCGGCAGAGCCGGTAGCGGTCCGGCAACTGGACCTGCGCGCCATCAACCAGATCGGAGCGTGCATATTTCTGCTCAGCCTCATTCTCTCGTTCAGCTTCTGTGAAACCTTGAGTGCCTGTCTTCATTTCGCCTCCTGCACAGTCTGTGAATTGGGTGCGACGAGGCTCTCACCCGGAGTTCCGGTAATTCCGGTTCCGGTCAGGCTCTCCATCCGGGCGATGGCGGTCTGATAGTCGGCAAGCTGGCGGTAGTAGTCGGTTTCGTAGTCGAGCAGCGTGGTGAAGTTTGCGATCAGCGACAGGAAATCGACCTTGCCCACCTGATAGGAGGCCATCGAAGATTCGAGAGCCAGTGAGGACTGGGGAACGACGCCTTTGGAGTAGAGATTCACCAGCCGTTCCGCCGCCTGAGCGGCCAGATACTGTTGCTTTAATTCAAAGCGCACTTCGTTCTGGCGGTTGTCGTGCAGCTTTTCCGCGCTAATGAGCTCTTCGCTCGCTTCGGCCACGCCTTGGCGTTGCTTCGATCTGTAAAAGACGGGAATGTTTACGCTGAAGGTGACCCCGTTCATGTCCGGTAGCGCCGTGCGCTGCTGGTACATGTAACTCACCCCGAGATCGGGTCTGTACTGCTTCTGAGCCAGCGCGACACTCAGGCGTCCGCGGTCGATCATTCGCTGATCGCGCAGAACCGTAGTGTCGTTGTCCGCCGCAAAGGCATACAACTCGTCGAGCGAATAACGGATCGTAGCCGGCTCCACGTCCGCGGCGGGCGGCAACGGCGATTCAGGAGACCTGAGAAGGTAGGCGTTGATTCTTGCCTGCGCCGTGGCTTTCTGTTGCTCCAGCACCGTCAGTTTCTCGAGAAGCAGGGAGACCTCCACCTGCGAGCGCAACACATCCTGCTGCATCGCCTTTCCCACCCGATACTGAGCCTCGGCGATCTTCGACAACTTTTCGAGAAGATCCTTGTTTCTCGTGGTCGTCTGGATCGCTTTATCGAAGTAGAAGTAGTCGTAGAAGGCCGCCTTGACCTCGGCCGCTACCCGGCGCCGCACCGCCTCGTAGTCTGCTTGCGCGGCGTCTGCTTCCTTGCCGGCAATGGCTCCCTGCAACTTCAGCTTGCCGGGATAAGGGAATTGTTCGGAAACGGTGACCCCACGATAGCTCGATGCATCGCCAGACATCGTGCTGAAGGGCGCTGGATTGCCTGCCCATCCGACGGAGGCCACCGGATCAGGCAGTGCTTTCGCCTGCGGCACACGCCTCTCAAGAGCCTTAACCGCATGCAACGTGCTCTGCGCCTCCGGATTCTTTTCCAGAGCCTCCCG
>JAJXZT010000072.1 GCA_021779935.1 Acidobacteriota bacterium | reverse complement strand
TTCGCCTGGATGCACAACTACCGCAGACTTGTTACCCGATGGGAATACCACATCGAGAACTTCCTCGGCTTCGTCCACCTCGCCTGTCTCCTCATGCTTCTCAAACATTTATGAGACCGCTTCTAGGCTGTCGTAGGTAAAGGCGCGGGTTTGGGTACCCTGCGTGACGTTCGTCAACTGGCCAAGGACGCTGTATCCGTACGCCGTCAAGAAGCCGACTTGAGATTGAGATTGGCCGCAACTTCCCGATCCGCTGGCCGAGGTCACTTCGCAGACCGAGGTGAGCTGTCCCAGACCGTTGTACTCCAATTGCTTGCGCTTCGGGTTTTCCGATCCAGGAGCTGGGCCAATGCTCTGGTATACATCGTTGCCAGTATACGAAATCGCGGTTGACCCGCCGCCGGAATCGCTGACCGCGAGGGGGCGGCCCAAGATGTCATACTGCGTCCATGAGCCGTTGGGATTCGTGGCTCCGGTACTCAGGGCAGACTGGAATGGCAGACTCGTCCGGTAGGCGCGGCCGAGCACGTCGTAATCAGTTTGCACAGTGTCGAAATTCGAAGAACCCGGCGACTCTTTTTTCTGGGTCAGCCAGGGGCGCCCCAGACCATCAAGAACCGAGAAAACAGTTACAACAGAATTTCCGTTATTGAACGCCACTTGGGTTCCTGACTCGTTCGGCGAGTAGTAAAAGAAATCTGTTGAGCTCTGACCGTCTGCAATCGAAGAGGGTCGCCAGTAGATCTGGCCACTATAGGAAATTGCGGTAGTTGTTCCATTGGCATCCGTCGTTGAGGTTTCAACACCGCCCGTACAGTTCCAAGAATACATGGTGGTTAACGTGTTGCCATTCACCGGCGGTAGCGAGATCGAAGAGAGGAAGGAATTGCCGCAGTTCGCATATGAGTAGTTCGTCGTCGCGCCGTTGACATCCGTCGCACTCGCTACGTTTCCGGTGTCGTAGTATGTGAAGGACTTTGTGAGCGTAGTAGTTCCAGTGGTCTGGCTAATCGAAGTCACATTGCCGCGCGATCCCGTCACCGCCGCCAACTGCGGAGTCCCGGAAGTCGCCGTCACGCTACCTGCATCATAGCCATACGTCGTCGAGCTCACGAGCGTGCCGCTGCCGTCGTACACGTTCACCGACGAGGGCCGGTCCACGATTCCATTCGTGAGTGCCGTGTCGTAATTGATCTTGGTTTGTCGTGTCGGCGAACCCGCGCCGAAATCGTATTCGTCGAGCTCCGTGACCAACCCATAACTATTGTAGAGAGTATTCCTCTCCGACTTCTTGCTGCCGATCGTTGTCCATTGCGTGGTCTGCGTGATGGGCGAGCTGACGGCTGTGGAATTGCAGGCGCTTTCGGTTACGTTCCCGTTGTAGCAGGTATCGACCGTCTCCAGTACGCTGCCTGAGGTGTCTTTAACCACACGCTGGGTCTCGTAGAAATAACCGGTCGACTTGCTATTGGCGTCTGGCTCCAAGGTTAAGTTCGTCGTTCCCAACGCGTTGCTGATCGTTGTCGTCCCAGGAGAGCCCTGCGTCCGCGAATACGTCACCGCTGACGTGTAGTTTCCTGCCGCCGACTGCTCCGTCCGAGTGAATCCAGACGTTGTGCCATCAGCAAAGATGCCGTTGTTAACGCCGTTGTATGTATACGAAATCGTTCCGCCGGTCGGTAGGGTGATTTGTGCAATACGTCCCGTCACGGCTCCCGTGCAACCGGAAGGAGGCGACGGCACATTCTCGTACTGGATTTGGTATGAACTTCCGTCCGGCATCGTAATGCTGCTTACAAGATAGACTTGTGTCGGCGGATACTCACTGATACCAGTTACTCCGAAGTGCGTGCACACGGTCTCCTGCGAATAATTCAACTGGACCGTTCCAGATAGACCGGTGGGGGCAGGGTAGGAGTACACGAGGGAACTCGTTGTGTTACCGGAAATAGTAAGAACGGGGTCCGCGGTATTTCCGTCGAGAGTGTCGTTGAACGTCGTTCCGTTTGTCGTCGTAAGCTTATTGCCGTTCGAGTCCTGAACTGTTCCGGCTCCTCCTGTGTTGCCCACAGGAACAGTTTCCGTTTTCCCTCCCCTGGAGGTAATTGTTCCACTGGAAGCACCGACAGAAACCGACATCGTGTATCCGGAGCCGTCATCAGCAGCGCCGGAGAAAGTATTCGGTGGAAGCATGAAGATTGAACAGCCTGGGTAGAGACTATAGAAACTGCCGCCGGCGTGGTGGTAGGTCCCTTGCGGATCGACAAAACCCCTATAGGTCGTTGTCGTGAGATAACTCGTATGATTTCGACCGTTTTGAAAGCAGTTTAACGACCTCGTCGTCACGGTTGGCGGAAGAATATAACCAGTCACCGCATTCGTCTGAGTCTGCCAGCCCCACCCGGATACAGGCTCCCACATCTTCGTGGAGCCCGACGTGACTGGATACCAAATGGAGCTGTCGTATGTGAGGTCGAAGTCAAACGGTATGCCCCTACCGTTCTTGTGCAACACCGGGACGGCAAAATGAAAGTTGAGATTGCCAAGATTGACAGTATCCAGAGTCCCGTGATCAAGACTTTGGAACGGAGGCATTCCTGTAGCAGGCGCTTGCGCGAGGAGAAATACATTCAAGAGCACGGTAAGACACACGGCGGCAGCAATTTTCTTCATGGGGATCACTCGCCTCTACTGGATGCTGAAGTCGCTCAACTGCAATCCGGAATTAAAAGTCGCGGAGTCGATTGTGATGTTCAACACGACGTGGCCTCCAACATACTTTTTGACGTGAAAAGGTACTTTGACCCCATTCACGTCCTGATAGTTGGAGAACGTCACTTTGACGGGAATAGACATGTTGGCATCCGTGTCCGGATGCGTTTGGAATTTCATCTCTACAGGCAACAGGGACGTTGCATCGATGAAGTAGTCCACGGAACTTAACTTGGCGATCATCGAAGAAATGTCAGGCGCTTGGCCGGATTCCTGTCTCCACGCTCGCAGGTGATAGAGCACTCTGCCGCCTTTGTTCTCCGTTCCGAGATAAGACAGAATCACGCCCGAGGAGGACGGAGCAAACAAGTAGTACAGCGGAGGAAAGAACCAAGCGGCATCCGTCCAGCAATTATGCAGGGCGAATGGGGTGGTTTTATCGCCGAGCTTCCACTCACCGCCGGGAGCACCGGAAGACGCATCGCGGATTTCCGCATATTCGCCATCACTGAGAGAAATATCCAGACTACTTTCGTCCTGACCGAGCGCTTTCAAAATCACCGGGCCAGAATGTTGTTGCGATCCATTGGTCCACGTTGCCGTTCCGTTGAGCGTGACATCGGTGACGCTGGTTCCACCGGTAAGCGCGGCAACGGTCTTGGCTGCCAATACCTGAGCTTCTGGACTGGTTGCATTCGAAGAGGTGGTGGAAGACCCACTTGAGGTCTGGCACTGAAGAGCTGAACATGCAACGACGAGAAACCCGACAAGAGAGAAATAACCGAAACGGCGATTCATTGAGTCCCCTGGCCCGCGGCCCTGATCCGTTGTGTCGAGAGAAGGCTAGAATTTACTTTTGTGCCCTTCCCAATGTGGGCGTGAACTTATCAGCATCCTTGCGACCACCCGAACACTTTTCCAACCTTGTTCCGAAAAGCGAAACGCTCCACATTTGTGCCGTGCTGGATTTTGCTAATTCCCAGAGAATGAAGAAGTGCCGACAAGATTCTGTAAAGTTTGAAGGATCAATGATCTATTCAGACACCACCTTCTTGAAGTTGAATTCCACTGGCGATTAATGTGAGGAGAATTTGCTATCCGGCAACAGTGCAACGCCCGTGCCGGCTTGTTACGATTTCAGAACATCGTGCTGCGATATGTGTGGACATGACGCATCGCATCCGAAAGTTCGTTCGAGATGCCAGCTCTCTCTTCGAACATCCACTGCCGGAACCCTCGCAACGAATGATCGACTTTGCCAGCTTGCCGTGCGTCCCGCAGACACTGTCAGATCGCCGATCAATTCATGGCGCCGGTCCGCCGCCGTCAGCAGGAGGGCACCACGATCGGAACTGCCATGCCACTGATCAAAACGAGCAACGATTCGTTTGGGGAAAATGCCAGGAAACAACAAACACCATGTCATGCTATCGCCAATTACGCGGAAGCCTCGTCGGTTGCTTCAAACGCTGTCTTGACAAAATGTTTGTAGCAGATGAGGTTTCTTGCGTCTTTAACCTAATGCATAATCCGGGTTAAGGCTCAGCAGGATAATAAATGTGGTAATTGGGACTTTGCGTGGGGACCCTTCAGTAGCTCCAGCTTTCGTGGCTCAGTGGGTTTCGGTTCAATTCATCCCTGTGTAATCGCCACTGCGGCATGAATCGGTCCATATACATTTTAAAATTCTCATTGTGGTGACGTTCGAGCATGTGAACCATTTCATGGACCATGATGTACTCGAGACACCGCGGGGATTTCTTCGCCAGCTCCAGGTTGATCCAGATCCGACCAGCGGAGGCATTGCATGTGCCCCATCGCGTCTTCATCTTCCGAATCCGCCAGTCACGGACTTTGAGCCCTGTTACCTGCTCCCACTTCTCAATCGACTCCGCTACACGGTGACGAAGACGTGCGCGGTACCAGTCGTTGAGTACCTTCTCCCTGCGATCACGGTCGGCTTCGGCAGGTACTTGCAACATAATTCGGCCTGACTTGAGTTTGATCGCTGGTGCTCCCGGTTTCTCCACAACCTGAAGCCGATATCTTCGCCCCTCAACATAGTGGCTTTCGCCGCTCACCATTTCGCGCTTCGATTGCCGTTCCTGGTTCTCAAACTTCGCTTGCTGACGACGAATCCAACCAAGGCGTGAGATTACGGCCAGACGAATCGCTTCGTCCGTCAGACGGCGCGGAGCGGCGACTCGCACTCGTCCGTTCGGAGGGTAAACGCCAAGGTGCAGGTTCTTGATATCCTTCCGGACAATTTCGACCGTGATCCCGCGCACTTCGATTCTGCGACTCTTAGTACTCACGTTGCTTCTCTGCGATGGCAAAGATCCGCTTGACCAGTTCATCGTCGTCGCCAAGCACAGACCGAATCGCAATTCGGATTTCTCGTTCCTTGAACTTGTTGCCACGGAAGTCTGCTTTTTTTACTTTGCGGATTTCCTCATCAAGGCGGACTGCCAGGTTCTCGTCACGGTCCAGGTTGTCGTACAAGGCTCTGAGAGCGCCTGTGTTGATCTCCGCAGGATACGTTGCGGAAGTCTCGGGGTACTGCACCTTCTTCGCCAGCTGCGCCACTTTCTCCAGGTATGCCGTGTAATGCAGCGCTTGCGTCTTGCGCTCTTTGATCAGCGCGTCGAGCAATTGCGACATAGTCTCGAAGTACTTCGGGTTCACCGGCATCTCGTCGATGATCAGCTTCCGGACGTTGTTCTCGATCGCCTCCGCCATCGGCTCGAATTCTCGCAGTCCTTCCGGCAGTTGCTTGATGGCCCTCTCGCCCTGCTCCACGATTAACTGGACGAGCGTCAGATCATCGAAGGCCGAGAGCTTCTTGCTCTCATCGGCGCGGATGTACGTATCCAGCAGGTGCCTCATTGCGGGTTCGTATACCTTCATGTCGATGTAGTCGCCGCTGGCCAGCTTGATCTCCTCACGGACCTTCTCGAAGTGATCCACCTCTTCCTTGATGGTCTTCGCTTCCTGCTGGGGGTAGCCGGCGGCACCCATCTCGTTGGCCAGGTCGGCGTAGGCTCGCACCAATGCGCCGACGGTTTCATACAGGGCAACACGTTTCTGCTCGTTATCGGCCAGCTCGTCACCGTCGCCGCTGTTCTTCGCACAGAAGTAATGTTGGTACGCCAGTGAATCCCGTGGAGCCTCCACCGGCTCACAGAGCGCCTTCACCGACTCGCGCAGTTCCTCCAGTCGTTGTCTGGCCTTGGTCAGCCGATCCGTCAGCAAGCCCTTTACATCGTCGGCGTCGTATCCCTCAAAGGCCTCGCCCGTGTAATCGTGTATCGATTTCTCCAGCGACTTGAAGAGGTCTTTGTAATCGACAATGTGCCCGTACTCCTTGTCTTCGCTGTCCAACCGGTTCACGCGGCAGATCGCCTGGAACAGCCCGTGATTCTCCATCTTCTTGTCAATGTACAGATAGGTCGCGGGTGGTGCGTCGAACCCAGTGAGCAGTTTGTCCACCACGATCAGCAGCTTCATCTGGCCCGGTTCGTTGATAAATCGGCGTTTTACGTCTTGCTCGAACTTTTCGACCTTATACATCGCCGTATCTTCCGGCTCGTCGAAGTGGTCGGCCAGCATCTTGCGGTAGATCTCGTACTGCCGCAGCCTTTCCGTCAGTCCTTCGCCTGTGGCCTCTCCCTTGATGTCCGCCGGTGCCGGTTTGTACGAGGTGATGATGGCGCACTTTCCCGCCAGGTCTGTCCTCTGGAACATCTCGAAAAACCGGCATGCGTTGTAAATGCTGCTCGACACCAGCATGGCGTTCCCGTGCCCGCTCTTCAGCCGGTCGCGCGTCTCCATGTCCACCAGGATGTCATCCACGATCATCTTCAGGCGCGGCTCCGAGCTTTGCACCTTCTGCATCGTGCCCCAGCGCTGCTTCAGTTGTGCTTTGGCTACATCGGTCAGACCCTGCGTCTTCAGTTCGAACCACTGGTCAATCTTTTCCCGCGACGTAAGGTGCTGGTCGATGTCGCGCGCTTCATAGCGCAGGTCCAACACCACCTTGTCGTGCACGGCTTCGTCGTATTTGTAGGTGTGAATGTACGGGCCAAAGACTTCAATACTCTTCTTCTTGTCTTTCTTTAGCAGCGGAGTCCCCGTAAAGCCGATGAACATCGCATCCGGCAGAATCGCCTTCATCGCGTCGTGCAGCTTGCCAGATTGTGTGCGGTGGCACTCGTCCACAAAGACGAAGAGGTTGCCCTTCGGACGGAAGTTCCGCGGCAGCGATCGCGTGATGTCCTCCACGTAGCTCTCCACGTCGGGGTCTTCCGAGGCGCCGAACTTGTGGACAAGCGAGCACACCAGCCACTCCTTTGCGTCGTTCAACACATCCACCAGATCCTTGCCGCTCTTTGTCCGGTAGATCTTCTCGTTCACTCCCGTGAAGACCTTTTCGATCTGGTCGTCCAGTTCCATGCGGTCCGTAATCAGCAGCACGTGCGCATCCGTCACGTGCTCTCGAATCCACTTTGCCAGCCACACCATCGTCAGGCTCTTGCCGCTGCCCTGCGTATGCCAGATCACGCCGCCTTCGCGCCGCCGCACGTGCTCCTGCGCCGCGCGTACACCGAAGTACTGATTGTGCCGGCAGGTCTTCTTCGTCCCGGCGTCAAAAACCATGAAGTCGTGGATAATCTCCAGCAGTCGCTCTGTCCGGCAGAGCTGCATCACCGCGCGGTCCAGCGGGTTCTCAATCTCTGCCGCCTCTTTCCATGTCAGGTAGTACTTCTCCGGCGTTTCAATCACGCCATAGCGCAGCCCCTCCGTATCGTTGCCGGCCAGCACGAGCTGGACCGTGGCATAGAACGGTTGTATGAACTCTTTTTTCTGATTGTCGAGGTTCTGGCGGATGCCCTCCGCGACCGAGACAATGGACCGCTTCAGCTCCAGCACGCCCACGGCAATGCCGTTGATGTAGAGTACGAGGTCCGGACGCTTGTCGTGGACGCCGCCGACCGTGACCTCTTCGGCGATGGCGAAATCGTTCTCCACCGGCTGTTTCCAGTCGACCAGCCAGACCGTGATGGTGCGCTCGCCGGCCTCCGGCTTAACCTTCACGCCGTAGCGCAGCATCTCGTACACTTCGCGGTTCGCGTCGTAGAGATTCTTGCTGCCACCCAGCGCCTTCGCCTTGCCCAGCTCGTGCAGCACCTTGCCGATGATCTTCTCGTCTTGTCCCCGGCGCTTCAGCCATTCGCGCAGCAGATCTTCCTCGACGTTGGTGTTGCCCTCGCGCTCTTCCCAGTTGCCGAGATAGCGGTAGTGGAGCTGATCGCGAAACAGCCGAACCAGCCGGTTCTGCGTGGCGCGTTCGAGTTCTCCCACGAGGCTCATATCAGTTCTTCACCAGCCGGAAGTTCACTTGATACCGGTAGAACTGGATGTTCGGCACCATGGAAAGCGCGCGGCGGATTCTCTGGTCGTCTTCCAGCGCGATCACCAATCCGTGCACGCTCTGGTCCTGTTCCGCCAGTTCTTCTTTCACATAGCCCATGTAGCGCAGCGTCTGGCCCACGGCCACATCGGCGGCTTTGCCTTTCTTCAGCTCCACCACCAGCAGGCGCTTCTTGTCCTTGCTGATCGCCAGGATGTCGATCCGTCCGGTGTCGGTCGGATACTGCTGGGCTTTCTCGCCGTCTTCTTCATAGATGTCGTACTCCTTGCCCAGCTCCGTATGCTGCCAGTTCGCCACAAGGAACGATTCCAGGTGTTCCTCCATTGCGAACGCCGAGGGGTCTTCCACCGCTTCGTCGGTGGCAATCAGCTTGGGCGCCGTGGCTCCGCCAATCAGGTGATTGATCTCTTCCGCATATTGCGAGATGTTGCTCACCGTCCCAATCGAACCCGTCGAGTGCTGCAACGCTTCGCTCATGGCGCTGCGCTCAACGCTCATATCCAGCCAATGCACCGGACGGCGATGGGGAAGGATCTTGCCCGGTTCGTAACTGTAGGGCCCGCTTACTTCGCCCACGCGATACCGCCCGTTGCCGTCGGGACAAAGCACCAGGTCTCCCTGCTTGATCCCCTTTGAGACCGTCCACAGGGCGCCGCAGGCCAGCCCGGCGCTGATCTTGTTTTTCTGCGGTTGAACGGTCAGGTAGATAGGGATGAACTTCCGGTTGAAGCTGCGGAGGTCGTCCGGCAAGTCGTTGGCGAGATCCTGGCGGATATCGAAGTCGGTACCGATGAAATTTCCTGCGAAGCACTCTTCCGCGAAACGGCTCTTTTCGCCCAGCATTACGCGGTAGTAACTCCTTGTGGGGGTCATATCAATCGAATCCTTCCAGTCAGTAGTTCCTGCATCATGCCCTGCTTGATGAATTTGGTCTTGTCGCGACGGCATTCCAGCGCGGCGATCTCGGCATCCATGTCGGAGAGAACGGAAGCAATTGCAGCTTGCTCGTCCTGGTCGGCCGGCACGAGCAATTCATACGAATGTGCGTCATTGCGATTGAACGTAGGCACTCCCGAACCTGTGGCAAATCTCTCGAATCCTACTGTCGAGTACAGGTAGTACACAAAAAGCGGATTGTTCGCTTTGAACGAAGTGACCCAGAGGGTGGTGTTGTGAGGCCAAAAATCCTGTTCGACGAATATTACTTTACCGATCGTTCCGGATCTGCCTGTTACTATACCTGGCCCCTTTACCATGAACTGAGAGTGGTGATTGAGAATACCGTTTGAGTAAATGACAGGATAAGGACCGGCAGAAATCTTGTACGTCGGCAAGTCGAACCCACGCTGAAGAGGAGCGAACTCCTTAATTTCCTTTCGCACCCACCGCTTGCTGAAGCCTTGCAGCCGCTTCCTGCCGGTGAGGAGTTGTTGCATGGTGGCCAGCTTGATCGCGCGCTTCTTGGCGATGAGCTTGTCCAGCGCACCAATTAGCGCATCCACATCCGACAACGCCTCCGCAATCGCCCGCTGCTCCTCAATCTGCTTGGGGTGAGTCAAGTTGAAGTCGCGAATGTCTTGACTGGTGATATTCGGATCTTTCCTGCTGCTACTTGCGACAGACCTCCAATGACCCACACGGTAATTTAAGGTCGCCAACAGGAACTCAGATGACAATCGATTCGGATTTGGCTGAATTGCTGTGATCGCCTGATTCACTGTTGCTGGAATTCGCAATAGCCCGGTTCGGCCAATTTGGTTGAAGCCTCCATACATGGCGACTAGAACTGTTCCCGGCGGGTATACCCGGAGCGCCGTTTCGTCTAGGGAAATTTGCGTAACATATTCGTCTGTCGTTGAGACATCTGAATTGTTCAAGTCCAGGGTTTTCACCCATGCGACAGTACCATCACGATAGTATCGGTCGTACATATTGCGGGGAGGCGTTGTCCCAGAAGAGGTGCTGCAAATCTCGGCAATCGGTGTCACCGCCCAGTCGGCTGGCAGGGATGATGTTTCATCGACGCTGCCATCTGAGCGGATGTGTACGGAGTGTTGCACCACAGTCATCGGAATCACCTTACTACCAGCCCCATCTTTATTAAGTGCCCTTCCACCTTCTTGCTCAGCTCATCCACTGATTGTTCCAGCTCCGGCAAAGTCTCCGCGTAGCGCTCCTCCAATTCCTTGACGCGTCCGGCCAAGGCCTGTGTCAGTCGTTGCACCTCGCCATCGATGGCCGTCCAGATTGAAGCGAACCACTTGTCATCCACCACCAGTGTCTTGATCTCCGCCTCGGTGAGTTTGCCATATCGGGCCAGCACCGCCGCGTCGAGCGCCTCCTGCGCCTCCTTCACGGCGTGGTCAGCCTCGGATTCCGCGTCCATCAGCCCCAGGCAGCGGGTGAGTGCCTGTTTCTCGTCGTCGCTCTCCGCTTCCTTCCGAATCTCCTTTAACCGTGCGCTGACGCTGGCCCGTGTGAGCGTGCCCTTCTCGGTCTTTGCCTCTTCCAGCAGGCCCTCTTCGCCGCTGTGCTCCTCCGTGAACTCTTCCAGCTCTCGCTCGGCGGCCTCGCGCTTCGCCTCCAGCGCATCCACCTCCGCCTGCTCCTTGGCGAAGTAGCGTGCCACGATCAGCGCCGGCGGAATCAGGTCCATCTTGTACTTCTTCTTATGCACGGTGAGGTCGGGTATCTCGCGGATGTTCTTGTCCTTGCCCTCGACGGCCGCTCTCGGCCTGGCCGCCGCGAGCCAGCCATCGGCGGCAATGAGATACACGTCGTCCTGCATCACGTCGGCCCAGTAATCCATCAGCCGTTGATATGTGTCGTAGTTGTGCAGCAGCGGCAGGCCGTCAAACCGTTCCAGCAGGTCCTCCGACAGCGTCCGGATCACCGCCTTGGGTTTCGTCTCCTGCTTCAACTTCCGCAGCATGGGATCGTGCGCCGCCCGCCATGCGTCGAAGACCACCCGCACCTTCTGTGAATAGGCGGCAAACTCCGGATGCTTCAGGATCGTGGCCTTCACCTGCTGCGACGCGACCCGGGCGCGGCTGTATCCGGCGCGGTCGCCCTTCTCGAACAGTACCCGGCGCAGCGAAGGAAACACCTGCCAGTACTCCTCAAGCAAGTCCACGTCCCGGTTGGGAATGCCTCCGCGCAGGTGCGCGTCGAGATCGTGCAGGTCCTCGGGTTCGGAGGAATCAATGTAGCGCGGGATGTTGAGGTTGTAGTCGTTGGCCGCATTGGAGATCTCCGAGACGGGCACCATGCGCGAGTAGCGCGGCAACTCAAGCTGGCGGTTGAAGACATCGACGATCTTGTGGATGTCCTGCTCCCGCAGCCGGTTCTTGTTGCCGTCCTTGAGGAAGCCCTTGCTGGCGTCGATCATGAAGATGCCGGTGCGGACGTGCGCGTTCTCCTTGTCGACGACGACAATGCAGGCTGAAATACCCGTTCCATAAAAAAGGTTGGGCGGCAGCCCGATGATGCCTTTGATCAGCCCGTGCCGGATAAGGTTGCGGCGGATGTCGCCTTCCTTGTTGCCGCGGAACAGGACGCCGTGAGGAAGAATGATGGCTCCCTTGCCGCTACTCTTGAGCGACTTGATGAGATGCAGCAGGAAGGCATAGTCGCCATTCTTCGCCGGCGGAATGCCGTACTCGAAGCGGTGGAATTCATCGTGCGCGGGATCGAGTCCGTTCGTCCACGCTTTGGCAGAAAACGGTGGGTTGGCAACCGCGAAATCAAAGGTCTTTAACCGGCCGGAATCATCCCGGAAATACGGTGCTGACAGTGTGTTCCCTCGCCAGAGGACGTGCGACGGACAGTTGTGCAGGAACATATTCATGCGGGCCAGCGCCCAGGTAGCCACGTCGTTTTCCTGTCCGTAGACGGAAAGACCTCGCGGAGCCTCATCCACAGCCTTCAGCAGCAATGATCCCGAGCCGCATGTTGGGTCATAAATTGTCTGGTCCTGGCGCGTCTTCGGGCCGATGCCGATGACCTTGGCCATGATGCGCGAGACTTCAGCCGGCGTGTAGAACTGCCCCTTGCTTTTGCCGGACTCCGTGGCGAAGTGCCGCATCAGGTACTCATACGCGTCGCCCAGCAGGTCGTCGCCCTCGGCGCGGTTGGAACTGAAGTCCAGACCTTCAAAGATGGCAACCAGCTTCGACAGCCGGTCCACCATCTCCTTGCCCTTGCCGAGTTTGTCGTCGTCGTTGAAGACGGCAACATCGATGACACCGCGCAGGTCGTTCGCCTCGGCGAGCTTGCCGATGATCTTGTCGATCTTCTCGCCGATTTCCTTGTCGCCCTTGAGCTTCACCATGTCGGCAAAGCTGCCGCCCTTGGGAACTTCGATCACCGAACCAGACTTGCCGGCATTTTTGTCTTTGTCGGAAACGTACTTCATAAACAGCAGCGTCAGGACGTAGTCCTTGTACTGCGAGGCGTCCATGCCGCCCCGCAGCTCGTCGCAGCTGCTCCAGAGAGAAGAATAAAGATGTGATTTTTTAAGAGCCATTGACCTTATGATCCCACGTCCGCGTGCCTTCGCTGGCACATGCCTCTGGCGGAAGTCTTAAGCGAAGCCTTCGGAAGGCACTCCCCTTTTAACGCGTAAGTCTGTGATGTGCAACCAGTTTATGAAATGCCTGCGGAACAGAGCGGACTGTTCTTGGCGAGATGTTTTGGTGGCCGTTAGTAGCTGTGCAGAATCGAAGGTGGTATGCGAATCCTCTGGTCTCGATCCGACGGCCGTATGTTTATCCACCCGGTCCCAAACGGGAACACACGAGAATCAATTAGTGCTGTAGTAACTGAAAGCTATTCCTACGCCGGTTATATTCCATGGTTTTCGTCAACCTGGCGCGGGAGCGAACCATGGGTTCTAGGCGCAACTTCAGATTGGACAATTTGCCCAATCTGCTGGAGCAGCCGACGTCCGGTTTGAAAGGTCAGGAGGCAGAGGCGGAACGGAAGCAGCATCCGCTGGTGGTGGGAGTCGTCGCGCAGTACCTCGCTGACCGGTACGAGCTGGGCAAATGCCTGGCCGAGTATCGGACGGTGTTCAAGCGGGAAAAGATCTGGGTGAAGGTGTACGCAGCGGTGGTCACTGTCCGATGTCTCAGTATGGTCTGGCCGACGACGTTACCGATTGCTTATGTGTGCCGCTCGTGCCTACGAAAGGATGTTGACTAGCCTCGGCAGAAGGCCCATCCTGCTGGTTTCTAAGGTTTTACGAGCCTTTTGAAACACCTCAACGTGTTCCTGACACTCCAAACCACAAAAGTTTTAATTTTCACCTTGACATACCTATAACATGGTTGTAACTATATTGACATGTTTGACGAAACTAACGAAACAGAGATTACGCTGAGCGCCATGGAGTACTTTCTGCTGGCACTGATTCAAAAGGCAGAACTGACATCGCTTTACGCGTTTCAGCAGGGAGCGGGATTGCAACCGGGAGGGATTCGCTCTGCACTGCAACGCCTGGAGAGCCTTCGTCTCATCGCGCGTGCAGAGTCGGGCGCGCGTAGACGCCGGGACTTCTCGCTCACGCCAGGGGGCGTTTTGTATCTGAACCGCACGTGGCGAAATTGCATGCGCGAGTACCCGGACGGCGAATCTGTTCTGCGGGCAGCGGGCGTTGCACTGCTCATGGACGATCCGCAATATGCGGGAGATTATCTGAACGGACTAGCAATCGGCCGCAAGTTGGCGGCAGAGGAGAAGAGTATGGAAGCAGA
Source organism: Acidobacteriota bacterium (assembly GCA_021779935.1). GTDB lineage: Bacteria > Acidobacteriota > Terriglobia > Terriglobales > Acidobacteriaceae > JAJXZT01. The sequence continues at coordinate 29,613 of JAJXZT010000072.1, read as the reverse complement.
ACGGTTGGGAAAAACGCAAAAAGACTCGCTGTCCACGTACGCGTGGATGCGGGCCTTAAGCGAGGCCCGGCGACGAGGCGCGGAAGGTGACGCGTTCTCGTTGCTGAGCCAATTCCTGAGGGAGAAACCCCAACCTGATGTCGTTCAACCACGGTAATACACAGTACGATAACGTAGACGTCTCGGCGTTTTCGCCGTCCGTCGTCAACCAGCATCCGGACCAGCAGTCATCCACCCACGTTCCGCCCACCTCGCGTGAACTCCGGCGTTTCCTTGAACGCCGTCGCGCACATGAATTGGGCTACGAGCTTCCGCTCAATACACGCGAAGCCGCCGCTTACGTCGGTCTGCACTACAAGACCGTTGTGCGTATGGCACGCAAAGGAGAAATCCCTGCGCACCGCAGCGCTCGTGGACGGCGTTATGTCTGGGAATTTTACCCGGCGGAACTCGATACGTGGCTCCGCATGGCAACTGAGTCGAGGTGCCACTATGTCTAGTCACATGGCTCTGGTTCCTCAATTCAACTATTTTTCTCTTGAGCCCTATGTTGACGCTAATGTCGTGGCCAAATTCACCGGGTATGACCGCCGCACAATCTTGCGCTGGACGCGCGAGGGAAAGATCCCCGGCTATCCGCCTCCCGGTGGGAAGAAGACCCGCAACAATTGGCGTTACAAGTTGTCGGAGGTAGACGCCGCGCTGCGTTCAACCGTAGACTTGTGTCGCCGTCCGTGTCGTCCTCATGGAGACCGGATTCAATGAGGAAGACACACCATCAGAATGGCAGTCTGAAACGCGTGCGGCGCAGTGGAGGCCGTGAGGTCTGGATCTACCGCTGGCGGGAGACCGGACCGGACGGCATCCGGCGGCCACGCAAACTTGTGATTGGTACGACGAAGGCGTTCCGCTCGGAGAGCGCAGCATGGGAACGAGTGGAGCAATTGAAGCTCAACATCAACCTCGACCGCTCGATTGATGCGCCCTGCCCGCGCACGTTCGAGGAGTTGGTCGAGCATTTTTCCACGAAGGAGCTGCCGAAGTCAGACGATCTTGATGGAGAGGGTCGCGCGTATTCCACGAAGGACAATTACCGCTACTATCTCCGGAAATGGATCGGGACGAAGTGGGGCGCCTTCGCGCTGGGCGATATCAAGGCGATTGCCGTGGAGGATTGGCTCCGCGGCTTGCGCCTTGATCCAAACAGGAAGCACCCTGAAGGCAAGAAGGCAGCAAACGGGACGAAGAAGAAGATTCGCGATCTAATGCACCTCATCTACCAGCACGCAATTCGTTATGAGTGGATGGAGCGCAATCCGATCTCGCCCGTGCGCCAGAGCGGAAAGCGCGAACACACGCCTGACATCCTCGAGGTCGGAGAGTTGGCGGCGTTGCTGAACGCGCTTGAAGTTCGCGAGCGCATTGCGGTTTTTCTTGACTTCGGCACCGGGGCACGCAGAGGTGAACTTCAGGGTTTCATCTGGGGCGATGTTGATTTTGCGAAAGGGATCTTGCATCCGAAAAGGTCGATCGTGAAGCAGCACGTTGGAAAACTCAAGACGGAAGCCTCCGAGAAACCCATTCCACTCTCGCCTCTATTGGTTCGTGATTTGTTGGCGTGGCGACAGGAAACGCCGTACGCAAAAGATACCGACTACGTGTTTGCCAGTCCTGTAAAACAGGGCAAGCAGCCTCTCTGGATGTCCGCCATGATGCGCGATCACATTCAGCCGGTGGCTGCTCGCGTTGTGCCGGGCAAACACGTTACTTGGCATACGATGCGCAGGACCTATGCTTCCCTGCTCCAGGCCCACAACGACGATCCAAAAGTCGTGCAGGAGTTGCTAAGACATGCATCGATGGCAGTGACGATGAACGTCTACGCTCAGGCAATCAGCGAGAAAAAGCGGAGTGCTCAGAGCAAGGTAGTAGAACTGGTCGCAGACTCGCAGCGGAAAGCAGCAAGTGCGGCGGAGAAACAAACGGGGACGGATTAGTGATGCGAGGGAATCACGAGAACGCGAAGTGGAGTGGAAGTCATCCATCGACTTCCATTCACTCCACGGTGTTGTGTACCAAGTTGTGTACCAGATGGAGGCGAAAACAGGCGTGCTCCAAAGTTGTGTGTACCAACCTGTGTACCACGTGTTTTTGGGAATTCTTTGTAAGCTACTGAAAAGATTTGGCGTCCCCGGCGGGATTCGAACCCGCGTTACCGCCGTGAAAGGGCGATGTCCTAGGCCGGGCTAGACGACGGGGACGCTACAGGTGGGATCCTTGACGTGCACCGGACAATCCATACTACCAAGCACCTCTCGGGGTGTCAAAAGCACGAGTTGCGCGGAATTGGCACGCTGAGAAGATATGATCTCCGAGGATTTACAATGACTTGAGGCGATGCACGTCGCCCTGATTCCATGGCCGATAACCTTTACCTGAGTTTGTGGTTCCCGACTTTCGACGCGGAAGAGATTCTGCCGAAAATGGTGGCCGTAATGCGCCAGTTTACTTTTTCCGCGATCGAACCGGGAGTGACGTATGTTGCGGTGCAGCCGCTGAATTGGTCGGAGGCGTCCGTGCTGGAACGGAGATTTACGCCGCCAGCCGGCCCGGGGGAAGCCGCAGAGGCGGTCGCCGAGTTTGCGCATGAAGATTTCGCGATCAGCTTCGAGGCGTACTGGGACCTATGGATGCCCGACGAGCGCGGCGCGGAGTGGCACAAGCATCCAGAGAAGGTGGCCTTCATCGCGCACGGCAAGCGTTTCGACGAAGGCATTTATACCGATTCCGGCCACATCGAGATTGATTTCGGGTTGGACTTCCCTTTCCTCTACGAAGAGATGGAACTGGCAGAGGACGACGAAGACAAAGTGCGTTGGAACGTTGCCAAGCTGATCGACTTCACACAGAAGATTGAAAAAAACGTGAACCTGACGGGGCGCGTGCTCTGGTCAGAGAGCGAAGACAACCTGGCGCAGAAGCTGATCGCACGGTTACAGCGCGTACAGTAGAGAAATCCAATCCATAAAAATGGCCCGGCCAAATGGCTGGGCTTTTCACTTTTAGTCGAGGAAGCACCTTATCCGCCGGGGCGCGACTGTACGTGGGTGTAGCGCTGCTTGATGTTGAGGAACGGAGTCTCAAGGAAGCGGAACGAGAGCGAGGCAAGGATGATCGTCAGAGTGAATGCAACTCCGACCCGAAGCGCGTAGCGCGCGAGCGAGGCCGTCTGGTTGTGCACGGTGTAGTCCGAGATCATCAGGCCGAGGACGTGGAAGACGTAAAGGCCGTATGAAATGCGTCCGAAGTAGACGAGAAAACTTTTGCCGAGGATGGCTTCGCGGGAAAGGACGGCAAGCAGGATCGCGAGGGCGCCAAACGCAACCATGGGATAGCCAATCATAATGCGAGCGGTAGTCAGCGGGTCGCCCTTGATTTCGAAATAGTTGGCGGCGAGTGCGAGGCTGGCGATTCCGGTGATGACGAGCAGTACGCGAAGATGACGCGAGAAACGCGGAGCTTCACCGCGAAGAAGAACGGCGGTGAGAATTCCGAGGGCGATTGGATCGAGTTGTACGAATGTATTGCTCCAGATGGGTGTCTCCCAGCGGTGATGCATGCCGAGGTAAACACGCGCGACATTGGCGACGACGAGCAACAGACCCGCGGCGACGATCATGCCGCGTTCTCCGATGCGCCGCACAACGGCCGGCCAGAGGAGATAAAACTGCTCTTCGATGGAGACGCTCCAGAGAGGGAAGATGATGGACGACGGAAAACCTTGAAAGACGATCCACCAGTTGCCGGCAAGCAGCGTAAACGACAGACCGGCGCGCCATCCGATGTGCTGGCCGGGGATGATCCACTGCAAGGCCCAGGCAAATCCGAGGAAGCCGAAGTACAGCGGCCAGATGCGCAGGATGCGGCGTTTGTAAAACGACTTTACATCAAGGCGTCCGAAGCGCGCTTTCTCGCGCAGGAGAAGCTCGGTGATGAGATAGGCGCTGAGAAGAAAGAAGACGCTGACACCGAAGGCTCCCATGGCTCCCACGCCGGCGAGAAGACGCGCGATGGGCAAAGGTACGCCGAGGTGCGTCCAGAAAGGGACCTCGTGCGGAAGAGCGTGGTGGAGAAACACCATGAAGAAAGCAAAGAAGCGGAGGATGTCGAGCTCGGGATGATAGAAGCGTCCGGCCCCTACACGCGCGGGAGCAACGGCGGTGAACGTTTCATCCAAGGTTGAAGCGATGGTTGCCACGGATAGCTCGATGAGGCCTTTAGAAGAAATTAGTGAAGCAGGTTATGGTAACAGTTTTGTGAACAGCGATCCCATGCTCCTTTTGAGGGAGCAACCCTTGCGGTAAAAAATAAGGCCAGCCCGTTACTGAGCTGGCCCTTGTTATGCGATTGCAAAAAACTACTTCGACTGTCCGGCGGTCATGCCGCTCTTCTCTTCCGCCGCAGCCTGCGCCGCCGCAAGGCGAGCAGTGAGGACACGGAAGGGAGAGCAGGAGACGTAGTTGAGACCGGTGCGGTGACAGAACTTCACCGACTCGGGCTCGCCGCCGTGTTCGCCGCAGATGCCGACCTTGAGATCCGGACGCGTTGCGCGGCCCTTCTTGACGGCCATTTCGACGAGCTGTCCAACGCCTTCCTGATCGAGCACCGCGAAAGGATCCTGCTTGAAGATGCCTTCCTTGAGGTACGCGGGCAGGAACTTGTTGATGTCGTCACGCGAGAAGCCGAAGGTGGTTTGCGTGAGGTCGTTGGTGCCAAAGCTGAAGAACTGGGCTTCCTTGGCGATCTGATCGGCAACCAGCGCAGCGCGCGGCAACTCGATCATGGTGCCCACCATGTACTCGACCTTTGCGCCCTTCTCCTTGAAGACTTCGGCGGCAACGCGATGAACGATGTCCGCCTGGTTCTTCATTTCCTTCAAGCCGCTGGTGAGCGGAATCATGATTTCCGGAAGCACCTTGATGCCCTGCTTGGAAACCGCAACGGCGGCCTCGATGATGGCGCGCACCTGCATCTCGGTGATCTCCGGATAGGTAATGCCGAGACGGCAGCCACGGTGGCCGAGCATCGGGTTCACTTCGTGCAGCTCTTCCACACGGGCAAGCAGCTTGTGAAGTTCCTTCAACTTGGGCGACTTCGGCTTGGTGATTTCCAGCTTGGCGATTTCGACCAGCAGGTCTTCACGCTTCGGCAGGAACTCGTGGAGCGGAGGATCGAGCGTGCGGATGGTGACGCCGAATCCGTCCATCGCCTTGAAGAGACCGACAAAGTCGGCGCGCTGCATCGGCAACAGCTTCTTGAGCGCGGCGCGACGGTCCTTCTCGTTCTCAGCCAGAATCATCGTGCGCATGCGCGGCAGACGGTCCTCGGCGAAGAACATGTGCTCGGTGCGGCAGAGGCCAATGCCTTCAGCGCCGAATGCGCGGGCCTGCTTGGCGTCGCGCGGAATGTCGGCGTTGGCACGGACCTTGAGCCGACGGAAAGGATCGGCCCACGCCATGAATTTGACGAGGTCGGGATCATCGGGAGAAGCGGGCAGAGTATTGAGCCTGCCCTTGATGACGCGACCGGTGGTGCCGTCGAGCGAGAGCCAGTCGCCTTCCTTGAAGGTCTGACCCTTGACGCGCATTTCCTTCTTCTTCTCGTCGACCGTGATATCGCCAGCGCCGGCAACACAGCACTTGCCCATACCGCGAGTGACGACCGCAGCGTGCGAAGTCATGCCGCCGCGAGAGGTAAGAATGCCAGCCGCGATTTCCATGCCGTGAATATCTTCCGGCGTGGTTTCGCCGCGGACAAGAATGATGTTCTTCATCTTGCCCTTCTGCAACATGGTGACGGCTTCGTCGGCGGTGAAAACGATCTGTCCAACGGCGGCGCCGGGAGAAGCCGGCAGGCCGGTGGCAAGTACCTCGATCTTCGCGCCCTTCTCATCGAGACGCGGGACGAGGAAGTCATAAAGCTGGTTGGCTTCGACGCGGAAGATGGCTTCTTCCTTCGTGATCAGGCCTTCCTCCACCATGTCGATGGCGACGCGAACAGCTGCCAGACCGGTGCGCTTACCGTTGCGCGTCTGGAGCATGTAGAGGCGTCCATCCTGAATGGTGAATTCGAAGTCCTGCATGTCGCGGTAGTGCTTTTCCATGCGCGAAGTGATGTCACGCAACTGGTTGTAGACATCGGGCAGGACTTCCGAGAGGCGGGTGATGGGCACGGGGGTGCGCACGCCGGAAACCACGTCTTCGCCTTGCGCGTTCATCAGGAACTCGCCGTAGAACTCTTTCTTGCCGGTGGCGGGATTGCGTGTGAAGCCCACGCCAGTTCCGCTGGTGTCGCCGAGATTGCCGAAGACCATCGCCTGGACGTTGACGGCCGTACCGAGCATGTCGTCGATGTTATTCATGCGGCGATAGTGCTTGGCGCGATCGTTTTGCCATGACCGGAAAACGGCGTCACGCGCCATGACGAGCTGCTCATGCGGGTTCTGCGGAAAGTCAATCTTGGCGTGCTTCTTGACGACCTTCTTGTACTCGGCGATTACTTCCAGCAATGCCTTGGCATCGAGTTCGGTATCGAGCTTCGCCTTCTTCTGCTTTTTCTTTCCGTCGAAGACTTCCTCGAAGTGCGACTTTTCGATGTCGAGCACGACGTTGCCGAACATCTGGATGAGGCGGCGATAGCTGTCGTAGGCGAAGCGCGGATTGTTGGTGCGCTTGGCAAGGGCTTCCACCGACTGATCATTGAGGCCGAGGTTGAGGATGGTATCCATCATGCCCGGCATGGAGAACTTGGCGCCGGAACGGACGGAGACGAGCAGCGGATTGTCGCCCGCACCCAGCTTCTGGCCCTGCAACTCTTCCAGGCGAGCCAGCGACACTTCCATCTGCTTATTCATTTCCGGGGAAACAACGCCCTTCATATATTCGCGGCAGGATTCCGTCTGAATGGTGAAGCCCGGGGGAACCGGAAGGCCGGCATTGGTCATCTCAGCAAGACCGGCGCCTTTTCCGCCGAGAACATCTTTCATCTTGCCATTGCCTTCAGCGGACCCGCCGCCGAAGAAATACACGTACTTGATTGCAGATTTGGTTTCCATCTTTTCGCTCTCTATCGATGCTAAGGTTGTGCTCATCGGAAACTACCGATTTCTTCTGGCTTGTGCTGCCAACTGCCACTGCTGCGATAACACGTTGCTGCGTTAAGAACTCTTGCGCTCGGTGACGATCTCGCTGAAGTCGGCGATGCGACTGAAACTTTCAAGCAGCGTCACCAGCAGCGCCAACCGGCGGTCACGCACGCTTTCGTCATCCACCATCACCATCACCTTATCGAAGAAGGTGTCCAGCGGTTTGCGAATCGTCGCGATCTCAGCCAGCGCTTCGTCGTACTGCTTCGCCTCGCGGAAGTGGCGAACTCTCTCTCCGGACTGGAGGGTCGCGACGGCCAATGCGCGCTCCGCGGGTTCATCGCTCTCCACCGAATCGCTTGCAACACCGCCTTCCTTCAATTTACCGCCCTCACTCGCCTGGCGGAGGATGTTCTTGATGCGCTTGAACGACGCTGAAATTGCGGCGAAGTCTTCCGAACCACGAACCTTGGCAACGGCTTCGGCACGCGCAAGCGCATCCACGATGTTGCCGGCATCGGCGGCGAGCACGGCGTTGACCACGTCATACGCGTAGCCCTTTACGTCGCGCAGGTAGAACTCCAACCTCTCGCGGAAGAAGGCCGCAACATCTCCGGCGAAAGTGGCCGTGAAGTTCCTTTCGGCGTCACTGCCCTTGTATTCGGCGAGCGCGTCGCTCATCAAGCTGGCAAGGTTGAGCGGAAGTTTATGCTCGGCGATGATGCGAACGATTCCATTGGCGGCACGCCGGAGCGCGAAGGGGTCCTTGGACCCCGTGGGCTGGAGACCGATGGCAAACATGCCGGCGATGGTGTCGGCCTTGTCGGCAATGGCCAACACGGCGCCTTCGACACTGCGCGGAAGATCGTCATCCATCGATTCAGGCTTGTACTGATCGTAGACAGTTTCACCGATGGCGTCGGCAACGTCCTGGCTGACATCCAACTGCGCAGCCTGGGCCTTTGTATAAAGGCCGCCGATGATTCCCTGCAACTCGGTAAATTCCTTGACCAACTCCGTCGTGAGATCCGTTTTCGCAAGCAACGCAGCCTTGTGAATGACTCCGGCGCGCGTCTTGACTTCGGCCTGCAGAAGAACTTCCGCGATCAGGCTGGCGAGTTTCTGCGTGCGCAAGGTCTTGGCGTGATAGCTGCCGAGGTCCTTCTGGAAGGTCACGGACTTCAACCATGCAACGCGCTCTTTCAACGAATGTTTCTGATCGGTCTCCCAGAAGAAACGGGCGTCGTTGAACCGGGCGCGTAACACGCGCTCATTACCGTGGCGAATGAGTCCATCGGGATCGCCCGAAGTATTGAGCACGGCGAGGAAGTGCGGCGCGAGTTTTCCATTGGCATCTTCAACAGCGAAGTACTTCTGGTGATCGCGCATTACCGTGACCAGCACCTCTTCCGGAAGATCGAGGTACTCGGGTTCAAAGCTGCCTAGAATGACCGAGGGAAATTCGGTAAGGTGAACAACGGTTTCAAGCAGCGCCTTGTCTTCACGCCAGCGAGCGCCAGGAACGGTGCGCGTGGCGGCATCGAGCGCCTTACGAATAATGTGCTCGCGCTCGGCGGGAGTGGCAACGACGGAGACGGATGCGAGAGCCCTGGAGTAGTCGTCCGGGCGGCCAATGGTGACTGCATTGCCGGAGAGAATGCGGTGGCCTCGCGAAGTGTCGCCCGCGGCGATGCCTCCGAACTCAACGGGTACGACTTCACCATCGAGCTTGGCGACGATCCAGCGAACGGGGCGGACAAAACGCTCGGGCTTGCCGCCACGCCAGTACATATTCTTTGCCCAATAGATGGATGTTATTTCTTTCGGCAAAAATTCGGCGAGGAGATCTTTCGCAGGGCGCCCCTGTTTCGTGACCTTCGCGGCGAGGTAGTCGCCCTTGGGCGTGTTGACCTGTTCAAGCCTGTCAACGTCGAGATTCACTTTTTTGGCAAAAGCATGCGCGGCGGGAGTCGGTTGGCCGTCCTTGAATGCGATTTTCAAAGCGGGTCCCATGACCTGCTCTTCCATGTCCGGCTGCGAGAGACTGACTCCGCGCGCGAGGACAGCAATGCGGCGTGGAGTGGAAAAATTCTCGACCTGTATGGTGGCGACGAGGCGTTCGCGGCTGAGTAACTCACCCACGCGACGGGACAGTTCGTCGCTGGCGCCGGCAATCATGCGCGCTGGAATTTCTTCGGTTCCGATTTCAAGGAGGAAGTCAGCCATTCGTTCGATTCGTTCCTTCTATTGTGGGGCCTCGCGGCGCCTCGCGCGTGTGATTGTCATCACAGAATCGCGGCAAACAACACTTAAGATGTACCCACTGCGGCGGCAGTCGCTTTCTCCGGCGCCGCTTCCCTGTCTTCGGCAATCACCCGCTGTTGATCGGCATAAGCCCTGGCAACAGCAACGGCGAGGGCGCGAATGCGTGCGATGACACCGACACGCTCGGTCACACTGATGGCGCCACGCGCGTCCAGCAAATTGAACAGGTGCGAGCACTTGAGACAAAGATCAAAAGCCGGAAGCACCGGGAAGCGACGGCGAGACTTGACATCGGCAAAGCGCTCGACGTTTTCAGCATGCGCAGTCTCCTGGCCTTTCTTCGGCTTCTTCGGCTCCGCAGTCTTGCGAATGTATTCATCGACTAACGCCTGGCACTCGGCTTCGTAGTCGTTGAGGTGCTGCCAGAGCTTTGCGACGTCGGCCTTCTCAAAGTTGTAAATCGAGAATTGCTCCTCATCAAGCTGACGAATGTCGCCGTAGGTGACCGGCTGGCCATCGGGCCCATAGACCCAAACGATGTCGTAGATGGAATCGACGTCCTGGAGGAATGCGGCGATGCGCTCAAGGCCGTAAGTCAGTTCGGCGGAGATGGGGTCGAGATCGATGCCGCCGCACTGCTGGAAATAAGTGAACTGGGTAATCTCAAGTCCGTCGAGCATGACCTGCCAGCCAATGCCCCATGCGCCGAGCGTGGGCGACTCCCAGTTGTCTTCCTCGAACTTGATGTCGTGCTTGCGCAGGTCAATGCCGATGGCAGCAAGCGATTCGAGATAGAGTTCCTGCACGTTATCCGGCGGCGGCTTGAGGATGACCTGGTACTGCGTGTGCTTGTAGAGACGATTCGGATTCTCGCCGTAGCGTCCGTCAGCCGGGCGGCGCGATGGCTGCACATAGCCGACGCGATGAGGCCGCGGACCGAGCACGCGCAGGAAGGTTTCCGGCGACATGGTGCCAGCGCCGACCTCTACATCGTGCGGCTGCTGCAACACACAGCCGCGACCGGCCCAGAATTCCTGTAACTTGAGGATGAGTTCCTGGAAAGTAAGCGGTTTGTTCTTAGAAGAAGACATGGGCCAGCTATTAGCTCTCAGCCATTGGCTCTTGGCTTTATTCCAATTTATCCAACTGCGCCGATGTAACGAGGCGCTTATCGAGATGCCGATCAAGGATCTGCATCAAAAACTTTCTCAGGTCGGCGGCTACGGCACGCGGCCAGGGATCGCCGATAAACTTATCGAGCGGCGCGCGAAACATGGCAGCGGCAATCTTCCGCGAACTCACGGCCATTTCCGACGAGGCAATGCGCCGGTGGTCGTGGCAGGTAAGGCCGTCGGACAGCGCATGAAACCACGCGAGCTCTTCACCCAGGGAACGCCCGCAGACAACGCATCCCTCCAGCGAAGGCAGGAAGCCCAGCAAACGGACCATCCAGAGGTCGAAGTACGTGACCGGCAACCACACCTGACCGGCCTTCAGGTTTTGCAAGACGGACCACGCAAGGCGAAAAACCGTGTCGCTGGCTTCGCGGTCCGGCATCACTTCGTCAAGCATTTCCGCGATGTGGCCGAGCGCAATAGCGCGCGGATAATCCACCTCGCTGGAGAGCGGCGACTGCAGCACGTCGCAGGAATCGATTCTCGCAAGCTCCTGTCGCTCACGGTCCTCCCAATAGACACGGACACAGGTGAGCGGTTCGAGCGCTCCGCCAAAACGGCGGCGTGACTTCTTCGCCGACCTGGCGACACCTTTGACCTTGCCTTCCTGACGGGTGAAGAACGTGACCAGCAGATCCGCTTCGCGCAGCGGATACGTGCGCAGCACAATCGCCTCCGACTGCTTCAGCGGCATGTCTTCCCCTGCGAAGGAACAAAGCGGGCTCTTCCCGCGACGGTCCAACCCTTTCCAGAGCCGATGACACAATGCTCTGAAACCTTGATTCTACTGGACGAAGCGCAAGGATGGAAGCGGACAAAACACATCCGCGGAGATCAGCGGCGAGACGAGCGAATATTCAGATGAAAATACAAAGCGCGCCCGAGAGGACGCGCCCACGAAAACCAGTGCCGATGGATCACCGGCCGTAATATTTTGCGTTGCGCTCGGTGAAATGAGCCCATTTTTCCGGCAGATCATCGAGGGCAAAAATGGCGGAAACCGGGCACACAGGGACACAGGCGCCACAGTCGATGCACTCCACTGGGTCGATATACAACATTTCTTCGGTCCCAAACGCTCCTTCATCCTTCTTCGGGTGGATGCAATCAACCGGACAGGCATCGACGCAAGCCGTGTCCTTGGTGCCAATACAGGGTTCTGCGATTACGTAGGCCATAACTCTCTCTTGTCTCCGGATGCAGTCGCGCCTCACCACCGGGCACGATCCTGAGGATCTCTGGAACTTCAAATTCTATCAAAACCTCGTAATCCACGAGCACCCAAAATGTATGTAACGGGCCTCACGGGAGCCTGTGATGCCAGAATCCGTACCTGAACGGCACGTACATTACGGCTTCACCGTAGCGCCGGAGTGGGGTATGTTGTCGGCAGGGACGCGTCTTCATGCCAACCACGGAAGCCATCCTGCTGGTCATCTCGCTTCTTTTCCTGCTCAGTGTGATTGCGAGCAAAATCTCCTCGCGCTTCGGCGTTCCCGCGCTCCTGCTGTTCGCCATCATAGGAATGCTGGCCGGATCAGACGGCCCAGGCGGCATCTACTTCGATTACCCGTGGGCAACGCAGTTTCTTGGCATCACGGCGCTGGCTCTCATTCTGTTCTCGGCGGGATTCGAGACGAATTTTTCCCTGGTGCGCCCAGTGCTATGGCAAGGGATTAGCCTGGCAACGGTGGGGGTCGCGGTCAGCGCAGTAGTAGTAGGACTCTTCAGTTCCTGGCTACTGCACCTCCCGGTTGAGGAAGGGTTGCTGATCGGAGCCATCATCTCTTCAACCGATGCCGCGGCAGTGTTCAACGTGCTGCGTTCGCGACGCCTCTACCTGAAGCGAAATCTTGGAGAATTGATCGAACTGGAGTCGGGCAGTAACGATCCGATGGCAGTTCTGCTGACAATTGCGCTCATCCGCCTGATGAGTCACCCGGAGACGACGCTGGGGAGCACCGCCCTCATGGTGGTTGTACAACTTCTATTGGGAGCGGCGGCTGGATACGTGATAGGACGGCTCATCGTTGTCGCTGTGAACCGAATACGACTGGAGTGGGAAGGGCTCTACCCGGTCTTCACGGTCGCCATGGCGGTTTTTGCGTTTGCGGCAATCGCAACAATGCGCGGAAGCGGTTTTGTCGGGGTCTACGTCGCTGGCATCATGGTAGGAGCGGGAAGATTAACCCATCGAACAACGCTACGACTCTTCCACGAGGGTGTTGCGTGGCTGATGCAGATTGCCATGTTCCTGGTTCTGGGACTGCAAGTATTCCCGTCTGAGCTGCCGCGCGTCGCAATCTCCGGAATGTTGATCGCATTTTTCCTGATGCTGGTGGCGCGACCGGTGAGCGTATTCGTGGCACTGCCTACCTCAACATACTCAGTGCGCGAAAAACTCTTCATCGCGTGGGCGGGGCTGCGCGGCGCGGCGCCGATCATTCTAGCAACGTTCCCGCTGCTGGCGGGGATCAAGGATTCGCACCTGATCTTCAATATTGTGTTTTTCGTGGCGCTCACTTCTCTCCTGCTGCAAGGAACGACACTGGCCGCGCTGGCCCGGTACTGGAATCTGACAGCGGTTGCCAGCCGCCAACGCGCGTTTCCACTACTGTTCAATCCAGACGAGTCGATTGATTCGCACATGGCGGAGATCACGGTGGAAGCAGGCTCCGCAGCGGAAAATCGCAAGATCATGGACCTGCAGCTTCCGGAAAATACACTGGTGGTGCTGGTAAGCCGCAAGGAACGCTTCGTAGTGCCACAAGGATCGACCGTACTGCGGGGAGGAGATCGGCTGATGGTGCTGCTGATGGAGAGCGATGCTCCTAAGGTACGACAGCTATTCGCTCGGACAAGCCAGGCTTAGCGGTCGGGGAAAAATCGCCACGGCAAGCGACAGGCCGTGCTTACTTCTCGCGGCCCTTCGCGTAATCCACCGGACTCGGAATTTCTTCGAGGCCGCGACCGGCAAAGATCTCCGCAAAGTTGTGCATCAGTTCCGCATGAATGACCGTGTTGGAAGCGAGGATTTCCCTGCTGTCAATGCGGAACGGAGAACCATCGAAGCGGGTTACGGTTCCTCCTGCCTCCTGCACAATCAGCACACCTGCGGAAGTGTCCCAGGGATTCAGATTGAACTCCCAGAAACCGTCGTAACGTCCGGCGGCGACGTTGGCAAGGTCGAGCGCGGCAGACCCTGCGCGACGGACGCCATGCGAGCGCAGGGTGATCTGGTGGTAGAAGTGGATGTTCGGATTCTTGTGCCGCTTGTGGCTTGGAAAGCCAGTGGCAAGAATCGATTCCGACAATGTTTTTGTCGTGGAGACGTGAATTGGTTTGCCGTTGAGCGTCGCGCCGCAATCTCTTTCCGCGCTGAATAACTCATCGCGTGTCGGATCGTAGAGAATTCCGGCGTGCAACGCGCCCTTGTACTCAAGCCCAATGGAGACGCAGAAGACCGGGTAACCGTGCGCGAAGTTGGTGGTGCCATCGAGCGGATCGACGTACCAACGCCAGTCGCTGCCGTTTTCCTGGCGCGTGCCCTCTTCTCCGACGATGTCGAAGCCGGGCCACAACTCGCGGAGGCGGGAGACGATCATCTTCTCCGAAGCGCGGTCAGCTTCGGTGACAAGATCGACATCGCCCTTGTATTCGAAGCCGATGCGACGATCGAAATACGTCATCAGCAGTGCGCCAGCTTCGCGGGCAACGGTTGCGATGCGGGGCGTGAATTCCGGAGCAGCCATGAACTCGCCTACCCGGCAGAAGGAGCGGCGGACTTTCGCAAGCCGCTTGCCGTCTTGCTGGCCCGAACAGTGCGCTTGGGAGGCGGAGCCGCCAGCGGACCGTCCGAGACGTACATGATCTCGTGCTTGAAGATGAAAAGATTGGGACCGCCTTCGCGCGTAAGGCGAATCATGTAGCGGTCGTAGTACTCGATCCAGCCCTGCACGATCTCACCGCCGACCAGCTTCACGCTGACGGGTTGCTGAGTTTCGCCGAGACTTCGCAGATAGGAAGCTTCTTCAAACGTTTCTTCGGGAGGAGGCGTCCTGCCCTTTTTGGTCGGTGGTTGCGGCGCGCGATAGGCCATGGTGTTCATTCTACATGTGGACGTGTGGAATGCCGATTTTCTGGGCAAAAAAACGCGGCGAACCTTTCGGCCCGCCGCCAGTGGACAACATGAAGCTAGAAGTTGAACTTCGCCTGAATCTGCACGATACGGCCGGAAGCGACACCGGCAAACGCACCGAACGGACTGGTCGGCGGAGAAACCGTATTTTGAATGGTGCCGAACTGCGAACTCGCCAAGTCAGCAACCGGGGCGCCGAAGTTCGGATGATTGAAGACGTTGAACGCCTGCGCGCCCAGCGTGAAGTACGTGCCTTCACGCAGGTGGAAGCTCTTCGTCAGGTTCAGATCCGAGTCAAAGTAGCCCGGACCGCGGAACTGATTGCGGCGCTGATTGGTAACCAGGCCAGCCGTCGACGGCGAAGTGAAGTCGGCGGCGGTCAGACAAGCATGGTACGGCGAGTTGCAAGACGATCCACCACCGCTGTAGTTCGCCAGCAGGGTGCCGGTGTAGTTGAGCACATCTGAATTGGGAACCGAGCTGTCAAACACCGAGAACGGGAGGCCCGAACGGACGAAGAATGTCTGGGACATCAACCAGCCGCTCAGAACGTTGTTCAGGATGGCATTGCTGAAGCGATGCTTCGGAATGTACGTATACGTCGCCTGGAAGTAGTGGCGAATATCGTAGTCCGAATTGCCATAGCTCGCAGCGAGGTTATAGGGGTTGATTTGTGTTGTGATCGAGTTGTGGTAGCTGTAGTACTCGCCAGCAACTCCGGAGACATCGTCAAGCGAGTGGCTCCAAGTATAGCTGGTATTCAGTGTCAGGGTGGAGTAGCGGCGTGTGAACGACGCAGTCAGCCCGTTGTAGTTTGAACGTCCGGTGTTGCCGTACTGCAAGACCGTTCCAAAACGCGGATCGGGAGCGGCAGTCGGGAATCCCGGCATGTTATTCGTGGTGTAAGCGTTGAGACCACCGTTTTCGATGAAGAGGTCATACCCGTGGTTCCCCTCATAGTCAAGGGTAACCGAGTTGCGAGTACCGATCGCGTGCTCAACCTCAAAGTTCCACTTCAGGTACTTGGGGTTGGTGACGTTGTTCGCCATGACGTTTATTGAAGGTGGGAAGAACGGAACGTTCTGCGCATTCAGAGCATTCGTAATGGAGGCAAGAGTGCCGCCATTGGCGAATTGCTGCTGGAACGCGGCGTTCGCCGCTGCCGCGTCGCTCTGCGCGCTGCCTGGATAGTTAGGAGCCGCATAACCGCCAAAGACGTTGAACGATGCGACCTGGGGCAGGTTGCTGGAGAAGTACTCCGCCATCGTACCGGGGAAGAGGTCGGAGAACATCCCGAATCCGCCACGGATCGCGGTGTTGGAGTTGCCGAACGGCGTGTAGGCGAATCCGAAGCGCGGCTGCCAAACAATGGATTCGATGCCGCGGAAGGCGCTGTTAAGACCGTTCTGGATGGCTTGATTGTAAGGAACACTGGCGTCGTGCGAGAGCTTGTCGAACGTGGTTGTCAGTTCGGCGAAGCAGTTGGTAATGCACTTCGGGTTGCCGTTGTGATCGGCGCGGAGGGCAAGCGTGAGCACCAGTTTCGGAGAAACCGTCCACGTGTCTTGCGCGTACAAGCCGATACTGAAGAGCGAGAAGGGCTGGCTCAGCCGCGACGGGAAGTTCTGGCTGTAGTAGTCCCAAACACCGCTGGCGAAGCTGCCAAGGCCAAGCTCGGCGACCACCGGCGTGACATAGGTCTCGCTGTACGAATAGTCGGAGACATCGTTGCGGCGGAAATTGACGCCGAACTTCAAAGCATGAGCTCCCTTCGTCCACGACAGGTCATCCACCATCTGGTACTGGGTGACGTTGCGGCCCTGAGGAAATACGAAGTTTTCACCGCCAAGACCCGTGAAGTCAGCGTTGAAAATGCTGTTGTACGGGAACAAAGCCGTCGCCTTGGCCTGGTCCACAGAGCGGAAGATCGCGCTGTAGTAAGAGCCAGAGGCGAGGAACTGGTTGACCATATTCGGAGTGAAGATGTGCGACCAGTTCAACTGACCTTCATAAGAGGGCTGAACGCTCTCCGCGTTGAACGCCGAGTTAATGGGATCCGTGTAGGTCGGCTGGAGGCCATGATCGGTCTTGTAACGGAAGAACACCTTGTCGTTCTGAGAGAACTGCTGGTCAATACGGCCGATCAGAAGCCACTCATGCGCGACGTTCGTGCCGAGCGAGCGGAAGGTATTGATGTAGGGATTGCCAGCAACTGGCACGGCCCCGGAAGCGCCCGGAGCGTTGTTATAGAGGTTGAACATGCTCTGGTAGAACGGAACTTCGGCAGCCGGCAGCGGCGTGCCGCCGACAGCGGCAAGGAAAGCCGGATCGCCAGTGAGCGTACCTTGCTGATAGTACGGGCTAGGGATATCTACCTGGGCGCTGGTCGGCAGTTTGTAGTGCAGGCCCTCGGTGTCCACAAAGAAGAACGTTTTGTTCTTAACGATGGGACCGCCGATGGAGGCTGCCCACTGCTGATCCTGCGCATTCGGATTCGGTTGGTAGACCTGCGTGCCAGCGCCACCGTTGGCGAACCAGTCGCGAGCCATCATGGACGCGCCGGTGTAATCGTAACTGGCATTGCCGTGGAACTTGTTGGTGCCGGACTTGGTAGTGTAGTTGATCTGCGCACCGGCGTTACGGCCATATTCACCGGAATAGCCGTTCGTGGTGACCGTGGCATCCGATAACTCGTTGGCTCCCAGCGTGAGGTTGCTGGCGCCCGAGTTATTGAGGTTCAGATACGGATCCATTTCATCCGTGCCGTTGACGGTGAAGCTATTCGAAGTGGCGGGAATGCCATTCGACGTAAAGTTGCCGTATCCGCCACCGGACGAGGTATTAAGCGCGATGCCAGGTGTGGTGGAAGCCACGTAGGTAATATCGCCGCCCGGGTTGGGAAGCGCATCGATCTGCTGGGTGTTGTAGCTCGTCTGCGTGTTACCGCTATCGGTCTGCACCATCGGAGTCTGCGCGGAGACTTCGACGGTCTGCGAGGACTCGCCGACCGAAAGCTTAATGTCCGCACGCGTCGACTGCCCAATCGAGACAGCGGCCGTGGCCGTAGTGGTACGGAAACCCTTCTCTGTTGCCGACACGGTGTAGCGGCCCGGCTTCAGAAGAGCAAAGCGGTACGCGCCAGTGGCATTTGTCGTTGTGGCCTGCGATTGCCCAGAATCGACGCTCTTGAGAGTGACTTTGGCGTTGGGAACGACGGCGCCAGTTGGATCGGTGACTGTTCCAGCAATGCCACCGGACACGGTCGACTGCGCTGCAAGCTGGACAGTAAAGGCCAGCAGGAAAAGGGCAACAATAGCTGAGAACCTAATTGTAAGGTTCCGGAATTTACTCATACGTACCTCGTGAATCAGCGGCAGCGAGAAATGCCGCTGGAATATCCGCGTAATGAATTACGGGACGCGGGTTAATCGGTTGTTCGGAAGTGGCAAGCGCCCAAGCGCACGATTAATACCTTGGTGGTACTCCACTTGCTATCTTCCAAAGATGCGATCAGCCCCTGAGTTCGGTGGCAGGAGGAACGGCGATGAATCCGCAATTTGCGGCAGTTGTTGCAGTTTGTCAAAATCTCCGCCGGTTAAGTCCGGTCTAGGTTGAGACACCTTTGAGCAGGCATCGCGGTATTACTAGAGCATTCGGAATACCAAACCTGCGACAATCGCGGGCCATTGATTCTGCGGAGTTTAGTTGTTACACCAAATATTTCACTTCCGTGAATTTGGATTATCCAAAATCGGTTATCCCTAAATTTGTAGAACTACCTAAAAGTGATGAATATATCGTATTAAGATATACCAACCGAAAGGTGTTATTCCTGTAGCTATAAGGGCACCGAACGGCTACTCAAGCTTGCTGGTGTAGTAGCCGGAACGGCTGCGCACCTTGAGTCCGGGAGTGGAAGAAGGATCGCCGGGATGGGGAACGATTTCCACCCTTATGTGGCGGAAGTCGTAGCCGGTTCGGCTGGGATAATAGCCGAGAAGATACTGCGTGCGGAGCTCGTCGGAGATCTGATGGAAGGCCGACTCGAGTTCGGAGAGCGAAGTGGCGTAGTAATACTTTCCGCCGGTATCGTGAGAGAGCTGAATGAGAGCGTGTTCGCCGCCAAGGTCGCGTCCAGCACTGGCCTCGATGGGCACCATGATGATGGAGTAGATGATGGCCTGCGCGGTTTGCGCGGCGCGAAGCGCATCCTGATAGTTGACGGAACTCGCCGTATCTCCGCCATCGGTGATAAGGACGAGGACCTTTCTTCCTTGCCGCTTATAGAGCGCGCGCGAGGCAAGATAGATGGCGTCGTAGAGCGCGGTCGAAGTTCCGGAACGAACGCGACGCAGACTGCGGTCGATGTCCTGAAGGTTCGACGTGAAAGGCTGCACTTCCTCGACGGTATCGCTGAACCGGTAGATGGCGAGCGCATCGACGGGACGCAGAATGGTGTTGGCAAAGCGACGCGCGGAGTCGAGTTCGAGCGGAAGATCCTTGCGCGTGCTCAGACTGGTGTCAATGCCCATGATGATGGAGAGCGGCATTCCAGTCTCGCGATCGAAGACGGCGATTTTCTGCGGGACATCGTCTTCGTAAACCTGGAAGTCATCCTTATTTAAACCACCGATGGGCGCGCCGTCGGCGTCCGTGACGGTGGCGAGAACGTTGACGAGCTTGACGTTGACCTTGAAGGTTGCCGCGGGAGCTTCCTGCGATTCCTGCGGGGACTCGGGCGGATGCGGAACGGCAGTCTGCGCGGGCTTTTGGCGATCGTTGGGCGGACGCGGAACAGGATTGTTCTGCGCCGCGACGCTCAGCCCAAGCAGAAGCACGAGAGAGAGCAGGATTCCAACCGAGGTTCTTGAAGTCACCGATTCCACGTTATTACCCGTTCGACTCCGCGTAACGATATCTCAAAGAAACACGCTACTTCCCTGCCGTCGGAATCTCCGGCGGAAAGGGTTCGCCATCGGCCCAGACCGCGCCATCCTCGAAGTATTCCTTCTTCCAGACCGGCACCGTGCGCTTGAGGGTGTCGATGAGCCAGCGACAGGCGTCGAAGGCGGCGGCGCGATGGGCCGAAGCAACGATGATGAGCACGCTGGTGTCGCCAATCTCCAGGCGTCCGACGCGATGCACGAGACGCACGCTGCGAACGGAGAACCGGGCGAGCGCATCGACGGCCAACTGCTCCATCTGCGCGATGGCCATTTCCGCATAAGCCTCGTATTCGAGGTAGAGCGTGCGACGGCCGCGCGTGTTGTTGCGCACGACACCGTCGAAGACGCAGACGGCGCCATCTTCTCCACGCTTCATGGGATCGACGACACGATCAGCGCGAATGAGATCGCGTTGCAGCCGGCAATGCGCCGTTTCCAGAGGCAGCTGTACGACGGAACCGGGAACCATGCCGTCCCCCGTGGAGCCAAGCCCCCCGCTCACGGGCGGAAGCAGCGCGATCTCATCTGACTGTTTCAACACCGTGTCGCCGGAAGAGTAGTGGTGGTTGACGGCAATCGCAACGGAACCGGCAAAGCGCTCGAAGGTGACGTGCTGGCGCGCGAGAAAGGTCCAGGCATCGGCGGCCGTGGCGTTGGCAGGAAGTTCGAGCTCCTGCGCGGCACAGCCGGCGAGATCCTTGAGTATTCCAAAGAAGACGACACGCACCCGCATAGAGAAAAGATATCACTTGCGCCTGGAGGGAGCAGCGTCCGTGGCAGGTGCGTCCCCGGCAAGAAGGTTTTTCGATCGAGCCTCGAGAAATTCACAAGGATCACAGGCGCCTGCCTCGGTCTCGCCGCTGCGTCGTTTTTTGCAGAATCCATGGGACCAGATGGGACAACTACTGAGCGTTTTCTTCCCGACAGGCTCGAGGCGCTGAAGGTAATGAACATTAGAGAGCGCAAGCTGGAGACCATAGAGCATGAGCTTGCCTTTTTGCGATCCAAGGCGGCCCTCGACGATGGCATTGAGCGTGTCAACGATGGCTTGCTGGAGTGCGTGTGGATCCTCGATGAGTGGCAAGGTGAGTCCATGAATGGACTCTGACCATCGCACATGCTTTTCACCAGCCTCCTTTCGCAACATGGCTTCAAGATGCCAGTGACAGTACTCGCCCCTCCGGACGGCAATGGCCCTGCAGATTTCGCCGTTGGCAAAGACATGGCGACAGAGATTGACTTGAGATTTTTCGGATTGTTGGTTCGACATACCCCCCCCTATATTTTTAAATACTTTAGAATCTAATATTTAGGGGAATTCCCTGTAGATATTAGATTCTAAAGGTGTTAGCTCAAAAGCAGAGGGGCCTGGCACCGGAATGCGGCACCAAGCCCCTCTATATCCAGTATGGCAGTTGGAGGGGGTAAAAGGTGACATCGAATTTGAAACTCTATTTGCCGTGGAATCATATAGCTACAAGAAATGTGTGACCCGCGTCCTATTGACAAGTGATGGGATGGCCGTCGGCCGATGGTCGTCGGTCGTCAGCAAAGGCAAGAAGGATTACCACGGAGGTCACGAAGGAACACGGAGGAAAGACAAAGAATTAAACGCAGAGGGCGCGGAGGTTCGCGGAGGAAAGAGAAATGTATAGATCCTGAGTCGCAACCACACGACTCACGATGACGACTTCAAAATAACGGTTACTCCAAGGGAAGGGCGAGGTTTTCCTCCTTGGCGGATTTTGCCTTGGGAGCTTGCTTGAACGTGACCTCCAACATGCGGGGATGCTGGATTTCGGAACCGCTCAGTAATTGTTCGATGGTGATGATCTGGAGGCGCGGGAATTCGCGGTCAAAGCTGGGGGACTTATAGAAACCGGCTTCGGCGGCTTCCTTCGTCATGGGCTTGGTCGGTTCTTCGAGAGTAATGAGCACACCGATGGCAGCCTTTTCCCGTTCGATGACGCCGCGCAAGTCGCGGATGTGGGCGACCTGCACGTTGGCTCCGGCCTTTACGCTAATCACAATCTGCTTGGTCTTGCCGCTCTTGTCGTCGTGGAAGTAGAGGCGACCGTCGATGCCGTGATCGGCTCCGCGACGAACCTGTCCGGCGTGGCGCGCGCCGACGAGCGAGAGCGCCCAAGCCTCGAACTGGAATTTGTCTTCTTCGGCAAGGCGGCGGGCGGACGACAGGTCGGTGGGTTCGCCGTGAATTTCGTAGGCGCCTTTGATGGCGTCGCCGAACTTGTCCTGAAGACGCTTCTTGATGAGTCCGATGGCGAGATGGGTGATGTCAATGCCGATCCACTGACGCTTGAGATTCTGCGCGGCGACGACAGCGGTGCCACAGCCGCAGAAGGGGTCGAGAACGATGTCGCCTTCGTTTGAACTGGCGTTGATGATGCGTTCGAGAAGGGCTTCGGGCTTCTGTGTGGGGTAGCCGAGGCGCTCGGCGGCTTGGGCATGGATTGCCGGAATGTCATCCCAGATGTTTGATACGTGCATCCCCGGCATCTCATCCAGATAACGCTTCAGTTGGATTCGCCCATCCTTTGACTTTGGGTAGCAAAGTCGGCCTTGTTTGTCGTATTCCTCCATCTTTTCTTTGGACACCGCCCACCCATTTGGATGTGGCTTGTAGCCCTTGTATTCGTATTGGAGATTTGGCCTAACACTTGGATTTCTGAGATCGCTAATACGGTATCGTCGTCCGTTCTCGTCTACGTGCCTATAGAAGCCATCCAAATATTCTTGTGAGTACGGGACGTATTGAACATTGAAAGTGTACGCGTCGGTCTTCACGTAAAAGAGAAGGTCGTCATTGACGGCGCCGTACCTGCGGGATGCATTACTGTGGCTGCTAGTGCGCTTCCAAATAATGTTGCTGCGAAACTGCGACGGCCCGAACACCGCATCCATCAGCATTTTCAGGTAATGGCTGGCGGTCGGATCACAGTGGAGGTAGATCGATCCGGTTGGCTTGAGGACACGGTGGAGTTCGATGAGGCGCGGGGCCATCATGGCGAGGTAGGCCATCATGTCGCTATGACCGAGGAAGGTGCGGAAGGCCTGAATGACTTCCGATACCTTGCCACCACGCTCGATAATTTGCTCACAGACTCTCTGAGACTCTACTGACCACTCCCAAGTGTCCTCAAAGGCGGTGATTTGTGCTGCCGACTCTGTCCTGTCCTTTTCCTTGAAAAGGACGTTGTAGTCCTGACGGCTGTTGAAGGGCGGATCGAGATAGATGAGGTCTACGGATTCGTCGCGGATGTAGTCGCGGAGGACCTTGAGGTTGTCGCCGTAATAGAGCTGATTCAGGGCCATGATGTGTCGGCGAAAGTGTACACGATCCGGGAAACGGGGCGCATGATATTCGAGGTGCGGGGACAAATCCACCGGACTACCCCACCCTGTCGCAAACAACGCGACAAGGGTAGGGCACAAATGCTTCGCTGCGCTCAGCATGACAAATCAAAACAAAAGCAAAGTCAACGACCCCACTCGGGCAAAAGCGGCTTGAATGGGCCGTCGGACTACCCCACCCTGTCGCAAACAACGCGACAAGGGTAGGGCACAAATGCTTCGCTGCGCTCAGCATGACAAATCAAAAACAAAAGCAAAGTCAACTACCCACTCAGGCAAAAGCGGCTTGAATGGGCCACCCGATCTCTGATTCCACCCCGGGGGGATTCCCGTAGAATCTGAAAAGAGGCAACACGGGATGGAGCGGGAAGAGTTCGAAAAGGCGGTGGCGGAGGCGCTGGACTCGCTGCCGAAAGAGTTTCGGCGGCGGATTCGCAATGTGGCCGTGCTGGTGGAGGACTTCCCTGCCAACCAGTCACCGGTTATTCCCGGCAAGCCGAGGACGCTGCTGCTAGGAATTTTTCACGGAGTGCCGATGACGGAGAAAAGCACGTTCGGCATGGTGACCGGGCCCGATTACGTGGTGCTCTACCAGAAGAACATAGAAGCCGTGTGCGCAAACGATGCAGAGGTCCGCGAGCAGATAAGACTGACGGTGATTCACGAGCTGGGGCACTACTTCGGAATGAGCGAAGAACAACTGAAGGATATTTAGAGCGGGGCCAATGTTGGAGTACCCCAGGGGCTGAAGCCCCGCATCTATGAGCGCAACAACGCCGGGCTGAAGCCCGGCTCTACCACGGGATATACGCTTGATGAATTTGCTGCAACCGGCAAAGGACGAACGCGCAGCGGTAATCAGCAGCGGTTGGTAAATGCCTTGATGGTGCTGATGACGCGGCCGCCCTCGGTCTGTCCGGAAGTGAGATTGGCCACTTCGTTCCGCGCAGCCTCTTCCGCCAGCTCCTTGGTTGGAGCGTGTCCCCAGGACAAGAGTTGGTCGGGAGCATCGGCGAGGCAGATCATCCAGTGATAGCGCGTTTTCCTGTGGAAAGGTTCCGTCTGGAACGAGAGGACGTACGGACTAACGGCTGGTTTCATAAAGATTTCCTACTCTGCCGAGACTTTCGATCGGACGAAAGGATACGGCTCGCAACGGAAGCTGAAGTGAACGAGGAGTCGCAACACTTCAAGCGGCATCCGTGACGCCTCCTCTATCATACGTGAGGGAACGCGGCGGTACAAATGTTAGGAACAGCAGGAGCGAAGCGGGCGACGGCACAAACGAAGGATTTGTTCGCGGATGCAGGTAACGACAGGGCGGAAAATGGAAGAATAGCGTAAGATAAAAGAGGTCCGCCGTGGGCTAGGTTGGAGGTGATTGTTTTGGCAGAAGTTCGGCTGCAAGAGGGCGAGTCGTTGGAGAATGCCCTGCGCCGGTTCAAACGCAAGGTTCAGACGGAAGACATTATCAAGGAAGTAAAACGTCACTCCTACTACCTGAAGCCAGGCGAGAAGCTCCGGTTGAAGCAAGCTTTAGCGCGGAAACGTGCGCGCAAGAAGATTCGGAAAGAACACGATTAACCACAAGGGCCGCTGCCAAAAACAGCGGCCCTTAGCCTTGGAAGGTAAAAAGGGAAAAGGGGAAAGTAGAAAGGAACAGAAAGATAGACGTTCGCAAGGAAGCGAACGTCCGCCCGCAAGCGAGCTACTTCGGCTCCAGTTTCAGAGAGACGGAGTTGATGCAATAGCGGAGACCGGTGGGACGCGGGCCGTCGGGAAAAACGTGTCCGAGGTGAGAGCCGCAGCGCGAACAGGTGACTTCGACACGACGCATGCCGAAGCTGGTGTCCTCGTGCTCATCGACGGTCTCAGATTTTGACGGGGCAAAAAAACTCGGCCATCCACAGCCGGAGTGAAACTTCGTAAAAGACAAAAACAATTCCTGTCCGCAAGCAGCACAGAGATAGACGCCCGGAGTGTCGGTATCGACATACTCGCCGGTGAACGGAGACTCGGTGCCCTTCTCGCGCAGAACACGATATTGCTCGGGAGTGAGCTCGCGGCGCCACTCCTCTTCAGTCTTTTGGATCTTGTCAGTCATGAAAGATTAGAGGCGGAATGGGCGGCGGGAGATGCAGGGAAAGGTGTCAGGTGCTGGGTGTTAGGTATTAGGTAAAGCAACAACAAAAGCAAAGGCAAATGCATGGATACTGACTCAGCAACGGGGTCGGGATGAGAGCTTCAAAAAGAAGGGCAAAAACAAAAGCCCCACGTTATCGCCCCAAAAGCAGGGCGCAAACGTGGGGCACACAAAACTTCCGCCGATCAGCGAGCGAGGACCTGCTCGCGGGTTTCGGCGCACTTCTTCTGCTCTTCCGGGGAAGACGGCAGGGCGATGGCCAGCACTTCCTGGATCGTCTTGACGTAGTGAACGGTGACGCCATCGAGTTGCTCGGGCAGGACATCCTCGTCGACATTCTGCTTGTTGTCGGCGGGAAAGATGATGTCCTTGACGCCGGCGCGCTTGGCGGCGAGGAACTTTTCCTTGACGCCGCCGATAGGCAGCACGTCGCCACTGAGCGTGATTTCACCAGTCATGGCGAGCAGCGGACGCACCTGCTTATCCGTGAGCAACGAGACGAGCGCGGTGCAGATCGTCACGCCGGCAGATGGGCCATCCTTGGGAATGGCGCCCTCGGGAACGTGCATGTGCAAGTCGTACTTGGAGAGAAAATCCTCATCGATGCCGAGCGAGATGGCATTGGAGCGGACCCAACTCAACGCAGCCTGCATCGATTCGCGCATCACGTCCTGAATCTGGCCGGTAATCTTGAACTCGCCCTTCCCTTTCATCTTGCTGACTTCGACGAAAAGAATGTCGCCGCCGGTGGGAGTCCAGGCGAGTCCGACGACGACGCCGGGACGCTTGGTGCGCTCGGCGATTTCAGTGTCGACACGGACCTTGATGCCGCCGAGCATCTCCTGCACGACTTCGCGAGTGACAACCAGCTTTTCGATTTTGCCTTCGGCGATGCGGCGCGCCTGCTTGCGGCAGATGGTGCCGATCTGGCGCTCAAGACTGCGGACGCCAGCTTCGCGCGTGTAGTGGCGAATGATGAAGCGCACGGAATCGCCGGAGAACTCGATTTGATCCGGCTGGAGGCCGTTCTCCTCGGTCTGGCGACGGATGAGGTACTGGAAGGCGATGTGCGCCTTGTCTTCCTCGGTGTAACCGTGGAGGTCGATGATCTCCATGCGGTCGCGCAAGGGATCGGGGATGGTGTCGAGCTGATTGGCCGTGGTGATGAAGAGCACCTTGGACAAGTCGAACGCCACGTCAAGATAGTTGTCGCGGAACGTGTAGTTCTGCTCAGGGTCGAGCGCTTCGAGAAGCGCAGAGGACGGATCGCCGCGGAAATCGCGACCAACCTTGTCGATCTCATCGAGCATGAAGACGGGATCGTTGCTCTCGGCACGGCGAATGCCCTGGATGATCTGTCCGGGAAGCGCGCCGATGTAAGTGCGACGATGGCCGCGGATTTCGGCTTCGTCGTGGACGCCGCCAAGAGAGATACGCACGAACTTGCGTCCGAGGGCACGGGCGATGGACTTGCCGAGCGAAGTTTTGCCAACGCCTGGAGGTCCGAAGAAGCAAAGGATCGGGCCCTTCATCTTGGGATTGAGGCGACGGACGGAAAGGTAATCGAGAATGCGATCCTTGACCTTCTTGAGATCGTAGTGATCCTCGTCGAGAACCTCCTTGGCCTTGTTGATGTCGACCTCGGTGCCGCTGGACTTGGTCCAGGGCAGAATGACAAGCCACTCAAGGTAATTGCGGGTGACGGAATAGTCGGCCGCCATGGGCGACATGCGCGCGAGGCGGTTGAGTTCCTTGAGCGCTTCCTTCTTGACCTCATCGGGCATGCCGGACTGCTCGATCTTTTCCTTGAAGTCGTCAACGTCGCGCTGCGTCTCGTCCTGTTCGCCGAGTTCCTTCTGGATGGCCTTCATCTGCTCGCGGAGGTAGTACTCGCGCTGCGTCTGCTGAACGCGATCCTGGACTTCGCTCTGAATCTTGTTGCGAAGCTGCTGGACTTCGAGTTCCTTGGCGAGGTGCTGGTTGATCTTCTCAAGGCGAATGTGAACGTCGGGAGTTTCGAGGACGTCCTGCTTGTCGCGCGTGGAAAGAGAAGGCAGCGACGAAGCAATGAAGTCAACGAGACGACCGGGCTCATCGATGTTGGCGGCAACGGTGGCGAGCTCATCGGAGAGCGTGGGCGAACCGCCGACGATCTGCTGGAAGAGCGTGAGAATGTTGCGCTGCAAGGCCTCGGTCTCCGCCGTCTTGGGCGGAAGAATCTCGCTGATGCTGCCGACAGTGGCCCGCATGTAGGGTGAAAGCTGCGTGTACTCCTCGACGCGGACACGCTCCAGGCCTTCGGCAAAAACGAAGAGGCTCTGGTTGGGCATCTTGACGACTTTGTGGACGACGGCAAGCGAGCCGACGGTGTAGAGATCCGTGGGCTGCGGCGCATCGATGCGCGCTTCACGCTGCGCGATTACGACGATGGTCTTGTCTTCACCGAGCGAATTGATGAGCTGTACGGAGCTTTCACGTCCGACAGTAAGCGGCAGGACGGCGTGCGGAAAAAGAACAGTATCCCGGACCGGAAGAACCGGAAGGGTTCGCGCTTCGGTGGCATCGTCCCGTAATTCTGGACTGGTGCGGTCAATATTGCGCGCTTTGTTTGCCATAGGACTCCTTGAGTCAGTAATACTCAACTTTTGATGACGTTGGTGGCCGCAAAGTTGCAGACCAGTGTAAACCGTTATGAGTACGTCAGTTAGCAAAATAGAAAGACAGGGACAAGGATACCGGCGAGGCGGAAAATCTGCCAGTTCGAGCCGAAAAAAGGTGGCATTTTGATTGCAGACCCATAAAACACGCCCTCGGAAAGTCTGCGGGATTGTAGCCAACAGGGCTGGGTGGGAGCAACGAAATGTGGCACGTAGCGGTGATTGTTGGCCCACTTCGGACGGCAGGCTCAGAGTAGTAACGACGCGTAACGCGAAGGAGCGCGTCGAAGTCTGAGACGATGTGCGTTACTGGAAGGAATTGAAATCGCGAATAACAGGGGAGGCCGGAAAACGGGGCTTCCCAAGAAGGAGGAAATGTGAAGAAGAAGACGATGATGCGAGGATTCATAGTGGCAGCAGCGATGTTGGCGGCGATTGGAATGATGGCACAGAACTCCGAACTGGCCATTACAGCGGGAGGAAATTTCCCGAATGACAACTACGTGAATGCAGACAAGAGCCCGGTGTTCGGCGTGAGCTTTGCAGGAAGATGGCTGCATGGGCCGGGAATGGGGCTCTACGTGGAATTGCCGCTGGTGGTGGCGACGAAGAGTGGATTCACGGAACCGACAACGCTGGTGAGAAATGGATATCGCTCGCTCTTCTTCACTCCAGGACTGAAGCTGAAATTCCTTGGATCGATGCCGATCTCACCCTACGTGCTGGCGGGAGCGGGCGTGGCGCACTTCAGCACGGACAAGACTCCAGTAGCCGGCAGCAGTTCGTCGAATAAAGCGGTGTTTGACGTGGGCGGCGGAGTGGACGTGAAGGTAGCACCATACATCAGTTTGCGTGGAGAACTGCGAGACTTCATCTCGGGAACGCCGAGCCTGGCCGCCATACGGGATAGCGGACATCAGCATAGCGTGGTGGCACAGGCAGGAATAGTGTTCCGGTTCTAGAAAGGCCGTCAGAAGGTTGGAAGGTCTGAAGGTAAAAAAACAAGAGGGAAAAGGGCGTCGATCCCACCCTTCGTGATGCTCAGGGTGGGACACCCGCGCAGACTTCTCCCCACGTTATCGCCCAACAGCAGGGCGCGAACGTGGGGCGCCCGCTGGGACGGAGCTGTCCCAGGTCAAAGGCGGCGGGAGAGAAGGAGCGCGTCGAGCTCGCCGTTGTAGTAGCGCGGCAGTGTCTTGACAGTGACGTAACGGTGGCGCTTGTAGAAGGCGATGGCCGCTGCGTTATTGACCGCCACTTCCAGTATGGTCATAAACCCTCCAAGATCACTCACATGCTTTTCAGCGGCTTCGATGAGCATCGATCCGAGATGCTGACGGCGAAATTCCGCGCGCGTGTCGATGGTGATGATGTGACCGTAGCCCTTGGGATGCATTTCAACGGTGATGAAGCCGGCAATCGCGGGCTTCGCTTCCGGGGGCTTGGCGGCAGCCGCGGGGCTTCCCTCCCCCGATGAAGTTTCGTCTGCGACGAATTCAGCAACAATCGTGAAGGAACCCTTGCGCGCGACGTAGCTGGAGAGTTCGGCGCGGGAGTAGGCAATGCCCGGTGGAAAGCATTGCTGGTCGAGCCGGTAAAGATGCTCGAAGTCGGGGAGGCGGTAATCGCGAAGACAGAACACAAATAAAGTAGAAAGGAAAAAGGGAAAAGTAGAAAGGAAAAACGAAAGACGCGGTCAGAGTCGGACTAGTTCGGTAGTGCGCTTGAGCTGGCCGCAGGCGGCATAGATGTCCTGGCCGCGCGGACGGCGGA